>CAKQSV010000022.1 GCA_934273635.1 uncultured Alphaproteobacteria bacterium | reverse complement strand
CGGATGTTGCAACAGCAATCTTTACACCGCATTGTCGCCGGACGCTTGCACTAATAATTCAACTTCTCTTAATGATTTCTGCTATTATGACGGGAGCAAAAAATATCGTTGCTCGTGCGATCGGGCGCGTTATCCTTACAGCAATTCAGACAACACCACCTGCGGTTTGGGCGGGGAATTTGACGTTAGCGATGTTTGTGTCGCGCCCAATGCCAAAGGCGAGAACATCAGTTATTACAGCGGGTGTTGTCCGAACTCTTATCAAGAGTGCGACGCCAACAATCACGAAGTCGGGTTGGGCAAGAGCTGTCGTGTGCAAAGCAGCAAAGGCGTGGTGAACAGGTATGAAAGTTGCACCTGCGCCTCGCACTATGACACGGTTTGCTCGGACGGCAAGTTGATAAATGTGGATAATGTTTGCAAGCGCAACGGTCTGAACTACACCACCGAGAGCAACTGCGAAAGCCTGTGTACCAAGACTTCGGAAACCAATATTGACGACTATTTATATGGTAACGTATGGCACTGTTTGTATGAAAACGATGGCGCAACCTTAAAAGAAACCGATGAGGAGCTGAAAGGCAAGTTATGCCGAGGTTATGCCACCAGTGGAACCAGTGTCGGCAGTTTGATTGACAATGCTCTTGATGAATGTGCGGCTCAGGGATTTGTGAAGAGTGAGGATGATTGTTATGCAAAGGAAACGGTGTTGCGTTGTCCGTCTGATTTGAGCAAAGTTTGGTGTTTGGACGGTAAATATTGTACCGGTTATGACGTGGGGAGCGTTAACGGCGTATCGGCCTGTAATGTGGGGGCGAACTTTACGGAGTGTTCTTTGCACGACCAAGGGACGCGGTGTCGGTATCAGGTAGACGAGTGTAATAAGTGTTGGAGCGAGGGGCATTATGATTCGTCTAAGTGCTCTAATTTAGATACGGGGTTGGACGGTAACAGTCGTAAATGCTGCAAGCGCGGTTATAAGATGGTGAACGGAATTTGCGTGGTTAATGATTGCGCCGTGCAGAAAAACAGTGTTGGGCAGGCACTTTATCCGTATGTTAATAAAAACCCCGGAGAAGATCAGGGCGCGCTGAAAGTTTGCTATCAGGGCAAGGCTGACGGCGGCGATTATGATGTTTATTACGGTTATGAGTCTTGCAACAGCGATCAGTCTCAAGGCGGGGTTTGGAAACAAGATGAGACAAACGCGCGAAAGTGTGTGTGCGATAGAAAAAATAATTTAGTCAGTCCGTTACCGTTTGACAGTTCAACTTTTTTTGCTACCAATCGTGATACTGCCAATAATTACAGTCGTGTCGGGTTTGGCAAAGGCGCATACGGGGCGCAAAACTCGTGTACGGACTCAGAGGGAACGTATTATGGCTATTCAAGCTGTTATTTGGGGCGCCGTTTGGGGACGACTGATGCCAGTAAGGGTATGTGTTTGACGGGCGGATGTAATGGTGTGCGGACGAAATATGCTTATTTTTTCCAATACAACGGTGCTATTAATGAAATTATTGAGGCGGAAACGGATAATTTGATGAACTCATATCCTAATGTGACATTGGCGATTGCTGACCCGTCAAAGGTTTATTGCATTAACCAATACACGCACTGTCGCTCACGAACCGGCGAAAAACTCGGTGATGATTCTGCCTGCGCCATGGTGGTGGAGGGCTGTCTGACCGGCGTGGAGGCTGCCTGCAACAACTGTTATCATACGGTGAACCTTAAAAAAGGCGCAAATGGTTTGTGGACGGCAGTCGGTAATTTTAAGGTGACGGTGTTGTCGTGCGCCAACACAGATGTTTATTTGGGGATGGAGAGTTGCCCAAAAACTTATCACAAAGGCGGCGGCGGTTATGGTTCGTGCTATAAATATTGCACGTTGGATAATTTGGCGGCCTGCAATATCAGCGATGTGATTGTGGATGGCACGGTCAACAGCAACGGCGAGGCGGTTGGTACCAAAATCGGTATTGTGACCGAGCATAACCGCTCGCAACGGCAGATAATGATTTATGCGTATATGACCGGTCGGTACGGTACATGGGATAAATATATGGCGGATATGAAGGAGTATGCGCCGGCGGGGTATGAAACCCATAAATGGTTTGGTAAGGGCAAGTGGACGACAGACCCCGGAGACAGCTCACATTGCGCGCGTTATAATGTGGTGGGCACAGGCGAGGCTGAGGGTGTGAGTATTCCGATACATGCTTGGCAACCAAGAGAATATTCTGACACGGTGGCGTATTTGTTTGTGCGGTGTGATTCCTCAGTCATCAGAAACAAAAGTAATTCGCAGCTCTATACGTTTTTGACCACATTTAGCTATTAGGCAGGGAGGAAGAGATGAACAAGTTTGTGACAGCGGTGATGTTGGGGGTTGTGTCGGTCTCTTTTGCCGAGGCGGAGGAGCTTAAGCCCGACTGCGAGACTTTGGGATATACGCAAGATGTGGGCGCGTGCAAGGCAGCAGGCGGATTGCCGCTCTATTGTCCGTATGCCACGGTCAAGTCGCAAAAATGTATTTGTTTGAACAAGTCGTGCCGCGGGTATCCGCTGTTGAAAAATGCCGGCGGTGACGGTTATTATTATTTGAGTGATAATGGCGAGAAAGTGGCGGCTATGCCTTCTAAGGGAAATTTTGACGACTATGTTGACGGAGCTTTGGAGGCGTGTGTGACAGGGACGCAAGCCGAGTCAGTGACCTATTATCGCATTGCCAAATGTAAGAGCAGCGCGACTTATCAGAACAATATTTGTGACGAGGGGTGCGATACGGTCAATGTTTATCCGTTTACGGTGCATCCGGGGACTTTGCCGGGGAAGGTCAGAAGTTGTGTTAATGCCGAGGGGGAATATTGGGGATATGAAAGTTGTAATGACGGTTGGAGTTTGTCTAACGGACGGTGTTTATTTAATGACTGCGATGTGGTAACTTATCCTTACATTGTTAATCCGAACACGGCGCAAAACCGCGGGGCGATATTGTCGTGTTTTATCGGTTCTAACGCCTATTATAAATATTCGGACAAAGACAAGGACGGTAATGTCTTGAATAGCGGAACCTGTGCGCAAAACGGTTTTACACAGGCGAACAGCGTTTGTTATGATACTTGCGAAATTAATGTTGCCAAATGCACCAAAACCGCCAAAGACGGCTATGTGAAGTGGCGTTGTCCGTTGGCAAAATCAACCTGCCGCGTGGGGGATTATGCCACAATTAACGGTACTAAAATCGGGGTGATTGTGCATTTGCCGAGCGCGGATGACGACCGCACATTGGTGATTGCCGACAAGCAGTATAATAAAGCGTGGCAAATCGGCAATAGCGAAGATTTGAAAGATTTGCCTAATGTGCCTAATCGCGGGATGGATGATGCGTTGAACATCAGCGACAGCAACAACGGGCAGTATTATACGGCGCTGATTATGGCTTATAAGCAGGCGCATCCGGAGGTATCATTGCCGTTGGCGGAGACCGTTAATTCTTATGTGCCGGAAGTGTGTATCTCGGTGGAAATGTGCCAAAAAGGGCAGTGGTTTTTGCCGGTTTTGGGCGAGGCGCGATACATGTTTGCTAACCGCTATATTTTGCATAATGTTTTGGGAGATACGGCGTTGCTGAACGGTAGATTTTCTTCGGCTAGTGAGGTCTCTTATCGGTTTGTGTGGAATATTAATTTCAATGACGGAACAATGCAGGATAATTATGGTAAAGATGTTGGGAGCTATATGTATCCAATGTTGGCATTTTAGCAAAAAAATAAAGGTTAAAGGCAAAAACTGTTACAAAAATATTAAAATAAGATACTATCTTTTTGAAAAATATTGAATATTTTTATTAGACGTGCTATTCTGCAAGTGTAAGTGGGAGAATAGCCATGAGTATTACGTCAACCAGAAGAGTATCGACGTCTTTAGCTTATAGCCAACGCGCGGGCGGTTATGATGCCGGCAGCGGTGGTCAGTCGTTTGTGGAAAATATTGATACCTCCAATAATGTTTCGGTTAATAATGAAGAAAACCGCGGACGTAGCGGTTATGCTCAAGCGCGTGCGGATAGTCAGTCTGAAGAAAGTTATTTAGTCTCGGAGCCGGTGAGCAATGTGGTGGAAAACGGCGTTTTGGGCGCGGTGCTGCAACCTAGCGTCAGCGTGGAGGCGATGATTGATAATGATGATGACAACGCCTCGGTTTATCAAAACAAGAGTGTGAATATTTATGGCGCCAATCAGGCGATTTCGGCGCCGGAAGAAGAAGCGGTTGATAACCCGTATCTGCGTTATTTTTATGAGAATAACGAGGTTATTGAAGATGTGGATGAATTTGTTTAGGCTTTATGATTGGTATTAGTGTTGAGTGTAATTCCTCTGCCGTGGGCGGGGGATTTTTTTTGCGTGATAGTTCCTGTGATGATTTAGAGTGAGAGTAATAGACAGAAAAAAGTATGAGGTTAAAAAGTTGTTGTGTAATTTGATTTTTTGTGATAAGTTAGAGTCGTAGGTTTTGATTTAGTTTTATACAAGAGGTGTCTTATGAATATGCGCTTTTGTTTTGGCATACT
>CAKQSV010000021.1 GCA_934273635.1 uncultured Alphaproteobacteria bacterium | reverse complement strand
AATCAAGACCAGCCCCAACCTCAGCCCACCACCCAATTTGCCCAAAACAACACACAAGCAAATGATGGGAATAATTTGCCGTTTAGTTTTGATGACATCTACTATTCCCAAAGTGATAATTCTGGAAATATTTTACATAAAGGAACAGCTGAGCATGAAGGAGGCTTTTCTAATAGAACTAATGATTTAGGTGGCGCAACAAATTATGGCATTACGCAATCATCACTAAATGAATATAATTCTTGGAATAGCCCATTAAAAAAAGGTGTTGATTTTCCTCAAAATGTAAAATTACTAACACCAGAACAATCAAAACAAATTATGGATGAAATGTATTATCGAAGATATGGCATTAATAACTTAAATAATTTGCCTATTGCAAGAAATGTTTTTGATGAAGAAGTTAATCAAGGAACTGGGGCTGGATATGATTTAGCCTACGTTAGTAATGAATATAAAGGAACGAATTTTGCTGGTTCTTCAATTATTTCAGAACCTTTAACTAATATTGTAAATTCTTTAAGAGATGATGAAATTGTTCCTTTTAATGATTTATTGTCCCAGAAGAGAATGTCTAGATATTTTAACAGTGTGGATAGACATCCTCAACAAAATATTAATAACTTAAATGGATGGTACAATAGAGTCCAATCATATTACAGTAACCCATTAGAATTTGAGAAACTTTATAAAAACAAAGTTGACTATTATATAAACAGTAAGTATCCTCAGTACTACAATGGCAAATAAGAAAGGAATATTAATGAAGTATGCTTTTTTGTTTTGTTTGTTTATGTCTTTTTCCGCATACGCTGATGAACAATTATGTACGGATGCGCAAATAAATGAACTCGTACAAATAGAAAACAATTTTTCTGAGTGCAAAATTGATATGTCTGATGCTTCCTCTACTGCAGATATGAATAATGCAACTTACGAAGCATCGGATTGTTTAATATCGGTTGCTCATCAGATTTTTGCAAAATATTATATAAAAAACAAAACCAAGGTTGAACAGGATTTTGATAGATTTGTAAAAGAAATTTACAATAACAGCCATAATCTTATTCAAAAAAGTGACATTGCCGAAAAGTATAATACCGGAACAATGTATAATACAATGGCAATCGAATATGCTCACTCTCAGATTAAAAATCTTGTAAAAGAGTATATTCAACAAATAAAAACCGAGTGTACTGATTCCTCTTATTGATAAAAAAGCAAGGTGATTCATAATTTTAATCACCTTGCTGATTTTCTGGTCTTTCACAAATTAGTATACATTAAGGAAACGGTATTGATTTATGTATTCATACTTTGTTTCTATATCTGTTTTCATCGGTACTTCTCCTTTGAAAACACTCTAATGTAACATTTCTATTTTGCCATGACATTGAAAAAAATCCTACTGGACAATATTATATGAACTATGATAAAATCACGCAACCGGATATGGACAAAAGGTTCAGACGTATAGAAACAAGGTTGAGAATTTTTGAAAAATAGTTTTTTATTTTTGCTGATGATGTTTCTTACTTGTGGTGAGGCATGGTCCTTGCCGCAAGATTGGCAGTGCGATAATATTATTGTAAAAAAAGTTAAAGAATTACAGCACGATAACGCGTCTTACCGAAATTTATATTACGGAGAGAATACGTTTTATTCCTTAAGTCTCGAGTTGGAAGGGATGTATGACTTTCCGAGCGCTGTCCTAAGTTGCGGTACAGCAGGTTGTTCGGGCACAATTACCGACCGAAAAACCGGTGTTTCTGAAAATATGCACTTTGATTGCTCATTCACCAAAGATGACGATGTTTTCTCGTGCCATCGTATTGCCAGTGATGAATATTTATTCTCTTTAGATAAGCAAGGTAAATATGTTGTTGAATTATGCGGCTCGTATCAGCTTTATATTGAGACCGCAAAATGTGAGCAATGTCACTGTGTGGCGCATGATTCCAGAAAGGAGCTCGGCGGAAGTGACCGACAACTGAATTGTTACCATGAAAATGAACGCCAAATCCGCTGTTTTTCTTATTTTGGGTATGAAAATTGGCGTAACTATGAAAACGCCGAATCTGACTTTAATAACTGTGTCGGACTGAAGTTATAGTGTTCCATATTTTCCGTTATCTGTCGTTAAAAAGTCAAGGTTGAATTTTGGGCGAAAAGCATGGCTCAATCAATTCGATTCTAATTGTTGGTCAGGTGGGGTGACACAATATTTATCCGCCTCCAGTTCTTCTTGGGGAAAATCTTGTGGATTCTTATACGTATATTGTAATATGCGTAAGCAAGTCGGCAAGAACATATCTTTAATAACATAGGTGTAGTAGCGGGTATATTTTTGTCCCCATATCGTAACAACACACTTCTGGGTTATGTGATCTTGTTCATTTTCAATAAGGTCACATGCCCCTGATAAATCAGTCTTATTTTTATCCAAGGGAGTTTTGAAATCTACAAATGTTGGTGTTAGGTAGGCATAACCATTCGAATTGCTTAATGGTCTTAAAGGTTGGTAAAATATCGGATTTTTAAATTCTTTGTCATAAGTTTTAGTCGCACAAGCTGCTGAAATAACCAATAAACATAAAATCAAAAACTTTTTCATCACACATCCCCCAATATTTACACCTTAACTGCGATGATGTAAAAGTCAAGACGATTTGTCACGGAGGGAGGCGCTGGACACACAAAAAAAATCGGTCATGGGGACGACCGATTTTTTTTGGGATGTAATGAGAAAGACAGAAACTTATTTTACTTCTTCAACTGAAATTTTGGTCGGTTCCTGAGTAACTTGGGTTTCAATTACTTTTGATACAGCCGGTTGTTGTACGACAATTTCTTTAACAACAGGTTGCTGTTTTACAACAACTTCTTTAACCTCGGCATTTTTAACGGCCTCGCGCTCATAAACAACGTTTTGAGTGGTTTTTGGCTCATAAGTCGTGGTGTAAATAACTTTTTTGTACACAACTTCTACCGGCTCGCGAGTTTCTCTGACTGTCGGACGGCAGCCGTTGCACGGTTGAGGCTGTTGAACAACAGGCTGAACCGCCTGATAGCAAGGAACAGTTTGCGGCTGAGCAACGCGAACAACCGGAGCCGGTGCCGGCTGCGGGCGAACTTCTTGAACGCGGTAGTCTTTGCGCGGGGTGCGGTGATAGGTGCAATCCTCATCGCCATAAATCGGACCGCTGGCGCAGGCGCTAACAAACATCATCATTGCTAATACTAAATATTTTTTCATATTTTTATCACTCCAAATAAAAATTACTAACGAAAGATTGACGATTATATAGCATAAAAAAATAAATTTGTCAATTTTTTGTTTAAATTTTTTATTGAAAAAATCTTATCTTATTGATTTTGTGTCATAAAACATATTTTTGCAATAAATCCAATAAAATGCTTGCATAATTATTTTTGTGTGCTATTAGTATGAAGTCGTTAGTCGGAGTGTAGTTCAGCCTGGTAGAACGCTACGTTCGGGACGTAGAGGTCGCTGGTTCGAGTCCAGTCACTCCGACCATTTTTATTTTAAAGGAGGCTAGTTTGTTAGATATCGGCCTTAAAAAGTTTGAAAAATTCTCCCTTCCGACTGAAATTGTTGGTGACAAAGTGATTGTTTGTCAGCGTGTGCACGCTTTTGACGAGCCGTTGTGGCAACTGATTGACTCTTCGCGCGATTTTTTGCGTCCGTATCTGTTTTGGGTGGATGATACGCGCGGAGTCGATGATGTTCGGGCGGTGACCGATATTTTTGAGAACAATTTTAAGCAGCAGGACTCCTTTGAATATGTGTTTTTGGATAAGGCGACTCGCAAACTTGTCGGTGCCGGCGGGATTCACACCGTGTCGTATATGCACCGTTATGCCGAGTTTGGCTATTATTTGGATAAAAATGCCACGGGGCACGGTTATATTACCGAGGTGGTCAATTTGTTGAGCCGCGAGTTGTTTGCCCGTGGAATTCACCGGTTGATTATTACCTGTGATGCTGAGAACAAGGCTTCTGCTGCGGTGGCGGAACGTTGCGGCTTTGCTCGCGAGGGGCGTATGGTCGGCGCGCGCTACGCTTACGGTAAATATCACGACCAATTTTTATATGCAAAAATCAATCCGCAAGACTAGGTGCAATATGGATATTGAGCAACGTTTAATTGATATTGAGACGGCAATCGCCAATCAGGAAAAAGTTTTGGATGATCTGAATCAGGTGATTATTGCTCAGGGGCAGCAAATTGACAATTTGTTGCGGCAGAACAAATATTTGCTTTCGGTACTGGATACCGATGTGGTTAAACCCACTAACGAAGAGACTCCGCCTCCTCATTATTAAAAAAATTTTTTAAGGTTCCGTTGTAAGCCTGCGGCGGCTGATTATATAGATAAGCGCCGGAGGATGACAAATGGACACAGACGCTTTTTATAAAATCACACAAGGGTTATATGTCTTAGGGGCTCAGAACAAGGGCAGATTGTCGGGCAGTTTGGTCGATGCCGTTATGCAGGTGGCCAGTCTGCCGCTGATTTTGGCGGTTTCATGCCATAACGGAAGCCAAACCCTGAAAGATATTGAAAAATCACGCGCGTTTTCTTTGTCGGTGCTGCCTCAGAGTGTGCCGCCCGAGGTGGTGGCTAATTTTGGGTTTTATAGTAGCCGCAAGCGTGACAAGTGGTTTTATGTTCCTCATGATTTATATGACGGGTTGCCAAGGTTGGCAACTCGGTTGGCGTTTTTTGTTTGTGAAGTTATCCAAACCATAAAGTTTGAGAGCAACACCCTGATTTTGGGACAAGTGATTGAGGCTCAAAATAATCTTGATGAGGTTCCGGCAACGTATCAGTTTTATCGTTCACAGTTAAAGCCGTCGGTGGTGGCGGTCTGTCGACAAGACAAGGAGGGTTGTATGACGGAAAACAAAGAAAAACATTGGGTTTGCACCGTGTGCGGCTATGTTTATGACGGCGAAATACCGTTTGAGGAGTTGCCCGAGAGTTGGGTGTGCCCCATCTGTGGCGTGGATAAATCTCACTTTGTTTATGAATAATCAGTTGGCGGTTTGCACCAGTTTCCAACTCTGCCCATCGTATTGCAGGTGAATAATCTCGCCATTGTCAACGGAAGACTTGTTGATATTCAGGCTTTGCAAAACTTCCATAATGGAAAAATTGTGACTGGAGACGGCAACGTTTTGATAATCGCCGGAGGCATAGTCTGACAGGGCATCTGATACGCGGCGGCGGAGCTCGCCTTTGCTTTCGCCATGCTGAAAACGCGGTTGAGCGCTGTCGTGTTGCCATTTTTGTAGGGTGGTTTGGTGTTTTTTGGGCAGGCGGTTTAAGGACAGACCGTCGGCAGAACCAAGGTCAACCTCCGCAAAGCGGCTGTCATAAAAAATCGGAGCTTTAATTTGTTTGGAGACAATGTTGCCGGTTTGTCTGGCGCGTCGTTGCGGGCTAGAGACGATGATGTCAATACTTTTGTCTTTGAGAAACATTGCCGCGGCAAAGGCCTGATTTATGCCCTTGTCTGTGAGCACCGAATTGTTGCTTTGTCCCTGCAATTTGCCGGCTAGGTTATATGAGCTCTGGCCATTGCGGAAGATGTAGAAGTTTTTGAGCATACCAACACCTCCTATCAGCAAAATGTCTTGGTAATATTCTTAACAAATTTTTAAGTTTAAAGCAAGCGAAAAGTGCCGGTTGTGCGCGTTTTCGGTGGTAGCGAGACTCGATAGAGGTTGAAAAAAGAATCGGCGCAAAAAGCGTCGTAAACGGCTTAAAACCGTGCGTTTGGCTGATTTTGAGGGGCAAAAATCGGTCGAGAGGCGCTTAATTGGCTGAAAAATTGGCTTTTTTCCACATTTTGTGGCTAAAAACTCTTTATTTTATTTGACTTTGCGGATTTTTGACGCTTAAATTTTTTTCGTGGTGATGCTTGAGCATTGCTTAACCGTACAGTCTTTAATATTTTTAGAGGGAGACCTTGATAATGAATAAAAATGAATTGATTTCCAGCATTTCTAATGAAACCGGTTTGACAAAAGCTGATTCTGCTAAAGCTTTGGACGCTTTCTTGTCTTCTGTTTCCAGTGCTTTGAAGAGCGGTGACGAAGTTCGTTTGGTTGGTTTCGGTACTTTTGCCGTTTCTCAACGTTCGGCTACAACTGCCCGCAATCCTCGCACAGGTGCAACAATCAATATTCCTGCTCGTAAACAAGCTAAGTTCAAAGCAGGTAAGGCTCTTCAGGATTCTGTAAACTAATTACGTTTTTGTAAGCAGTTTTATAATACAGTATGTTATTGACAATAAGGCGGGCAAATCGGTTCGCCTTATTTTTTTGTATGCGTCGATGGTGGGGCGAGATGGGGTGAAAATGCGGTTGTGAGCAAAGCAAGAGGCGCAACCTTTTGAAAATGTGAGATTTTGTAAAAAAAATGAAAAATTGTGAATTTTTTGCTTGATTAATTTATTTTATGAGTGTATAAACTCTTTCGTAAACAAGATGGGCGCTTAGCTCAGCTGGAAGAGCATCTCGTTTACACCGAGAGGGTCGGGAGTTCGAACCTCTCAGCGCCCACCAATTATCGCCATCCGTAAGGATGGCTTTTTTTTTGCTCAAAAGAGAGGTTCGAACTCCCTCGGGAGTTCTTCTAGCTCATAAGCATTGCGTGTTATCGCAATGCTAACTCGCTGCGGTCACTCGTTTTGTAACGATTGGCAAAACCGGCTGTCGCGGGTCTTGCAATCTAACAAAACTTCGCCTGTCGTCAGAAAACAACTCACAGGGTTGTTTTCTTTTCTCCAGCCTCTCAGCGCCCACCAATTATCGCCATCCGTAAGGATGGCTTTTTTTTTGCTCAAAAGAGAGGTTCGAACTCCCTC
>CAKQSV010000020.1 GCA_934273635.1 uncultured Alphaproteobacteria bacterium | reverse complement strand
GAATTATTAGTGCAAGCGTCCGGCGACAATGCGGTGTAAAGATTGCTGTTGCAACATCCGGTAGTGTAACCGTCGGCACCGGCAACGCTCTTCATTGAACTTTCGGCACTGCAAAGCCTGCTCGGTTTCATGGCTCCGGTGCATTTAGAAACCGGAATCACATATCCCATTGAGGCGCATTGCGTCTTAACGTCAACCTCTCCCGACTTAAAATCGAGCTTGCTGTCCGACTGTAAAAAACTCACACTCGCATATTTGGTATATGCGGGTTTTGATTCAAACTTGGGATTTGGGTTTGAAATTATCTTTACGGAAAATGTGTCGGATTGAAAATCTAAATGTGCAAAGGCCGGATATGTTGTCCAAAATGACACCAAAAACCACGCACAGCAAAACATAAAGCGTTTCATCGTACACCTCGTAAAATATATTTGAATCAAAACCCAAGTACACTATAACATAGAAAAAAAATTTTCTCAATACATTTTGTGGGTTTATTTTTTTATGTCCATAAGTTGAGGTTGTATGGTCGATTGGGTATGATAAAAGGTTTGTCATTTCGACTTGTGGCTCGTTACTCCAGAATCGTCATTACGAGTCTGGAACGGACGTGGTAATCCAGCCCCTCCTCGCTAAATATTTAGAGCGGCCGAAAACAACAGTGCTTTGATGCACTGTTGTTGAGGAGACGCAATGAGACTTGTTGAGCTAGCTAGGGCAACCGACGCGCAGCGAAACTTAGTCGGAATTGAGGTGACAGCGTTAGCTGTCGGAGGTGAGTTTATAATTATGTACCTTATTTTTTTAGTCCTTCCCTTACTATAAACTCACCCTAACCCTCTCTAAATATTTAGAGAGGGGATAAGTTGCTACTTTACACTTGGATCGCCACGCTGTCGCTCGCAATGACGAACGGAGGGATTACGAGTACGCAATTATAATTCGGAGAAGGAATTAGCCCAAGGTGACGAGTCCGTGTTTCTTTTTGCCCTGAGATAATTTGATTTTGCCATCGCAGATGTCTTGTGCGGAGAGTTTATAGTTCTCATCGCTGATGACTTTATCGTTCAACTTTAAGCCGGCTTGTTTAATCAAACGGCGGGCTTCGCCTTTGCTAGACACAAAGCCAAGTTGCAAAAAGGCATCCAAAACACCCGTACCTTCGGCGCAAGTCACTGTCGGCAAATCATCCCCGCTCATTCCTTGTTCAAAGGTTTTAACAGCGGTTTCTTGCGCGGCTTGAGCCTCCGCCTCGCCACGGCAGATTTTAGTCGCCTCAAACGCCAGAATCTTTTTGGCCTCGTTAATCTCTTTATCTTGCAGTGCCGACAAGCGATTGACCTCATCCATCGGCAGATCGGTGAAAATGCTCAAGCACATTTTAACTTCGGCATCGCCGATATTGCGGAAGTATTGGTAATAGTTGTAAGAAGGTAATTTTTCTTCATTAATCCAAACCGCATTACCCTCGGATTTGCCCATTTTTTTGCCATTAGAATCGGTGATAATAGGGCTGGTAAAGCCAAACAGTTCAACATTGTGGCGGCGACGTCCCAACTCGGTGCCCGAAGTGATGTTACCCCATTGGTCGGCGCCGGCAATCTGCGCGCGACAACCGTATTTTTGGTACAACTCACAAAAATCATAACCTTGCAAAAGCATATAGTTAAATTCCAAAAACGACATCGGCTGTTCGCGTTCCAGTCTTGATTTGACGCTGTCCATGGTCAACATACGATTGACGGAATAATAAGTTCCGACATCGCGCAGAAAGCCCAGATAGTTGATATCCTTAAACCAATCCCAGTTATCAACCATCATGGCATCGGACGCGCCATCACCAAATTTCAAAAACTTAGAAAAAGACTTCTTCAACCCGATAATATTGTGCGCCAAAGTCTCTTCGCTCAAAAACGGACGCAGTTTATCTTTGCCCGACGGGTCTCCAATACGCGCCGTGGCGCCACCGACCAAGGTTAACGGTTTGTGACCGCATTTTTGAAACCAGCGCATCATCATTAAAGGCACAATATGCCCCACATGCAGGCTATCGCCGGTCGGGTCGGAGCCAAGATAACCCACCGCGGGCTTGCCGCTTTTTTCACACTCGTATAAATATTCGTCAAAGCCGCTCTCGTTAGTGCATTGATTGTAAAAACCGCGCGCGGACATAATGTTCATAAATTCGGACTTAAAACTACTCATTTTTCCTTTCCTTCAACGAATATAATAACTTAATTTTAACCGATATTAGCATATAATTTTGACAATGCAAGAGAAGAACGGGGTTTTTATGGAAACAATCAGAACTTTTAACGCCTTGGGAATTTTGAGCGGATCAGCCGTTGACGGCGTTGATGTCGCTTTGATCAAGACCGACGGTATTGACGTTTATGAAATCGGTCATACCATGACTATCCCCTATGATGAAGAAATCCGCCAGAAAATCCGCTCGGTTCGTGGAATTAAGCCTAACACCCCCGAAAATCAGGCGCAGTTGGCAAAGGTTGAAAAAGAGCTGACCGAGTTTTGGGCGCAAGTTGTTAAGGAATATATCGAGACGTATGATGTGACCCCAGATGTTATTGGTCTTGAGGGGCACACAATCTGTAATGAGCCAAAAAATCACTACATATATCAGTTGGGCGACGGCGCCTTGCTGGCAAAACTGATCGGCGTTAAGGTTGTGTATAATTTTCACGCGGCGGATATTGCCGCAGGTGGACAAGGCGCGCCTTTGGATGTGACTTTTTATAACGCTATCACCGCCAAACAGGAACGCCCGTTTGCCGTTGTGGATATTTCAGGTATATCAAGCATTGCGTGGATGGGCTCGTTTGGAGAAATGACTGCCTTTAACAGCGGCCCCGGTAATGCCGCCATTGACGAGTGGACAATGAAACACGCCGGCATGCATATGGATTATAACGGCAAGCTTGCCATTACCGGCACGGTCAACGAGCAGATTGTCGTGGCAATGATGAGGCATAAATATTTTGCGCAGTACCCACCAAAATCAACCCATCGCGAGGAGTTTCGGGAAAAACTTGAACATTTGGAAGGTTTGAGCTTGGAAGACGGCGCCGCCACCGCCACGGCATTTGTCGCCGAATCTATCAGCTATTCGTTACTCATGTATGTGCACGAAATTCCTAAAAAGATTATGGTCTGCGGCGGCGGAGCAAAAAACCCCACGCTTATGCGCTTTTTACGCCAACGCTTGCCTGATATTGAGGTCTGCACCGCCGAAGATTGGGGCTTTGACTCGGTAGCCGTCGATGTGGAGGCAATCGCCTACCTTGCGGTCAGACGTTTGCACTGCCTGCCAATGTCGTTTCCAACCACTACCGGCGTGGTTCAGCCGATGGTCGGCGGCAGCATTGCGGAATAAAAAAGCTATCTTTCCGGCTGATAAACCGTCTTACCCTCTGCAACATAAGCGCGCAAAACATCTTCACCGAGCTCAACTTCAATATTGCCGTAAACGGCAATGCCGCGGTGTTTAAATTCATCAAACCAGTTGGGTTTGAACCCCTCGTCAAAGCCGGTGATTTCTTCCACGCGTTTGGAAGGCACGCTGTAATAAACTTCTTTAATACCCGACCACATAATGCCACCCAAGCACATCATACAGGGCTCAGCCGTCACATAAAGGCTGAGGCGGCGCGAGGACAAGTCATAAGTTTCAAGGGCTTTTTCCGTGGCTTTAATCACGTTCATTTCAGCGTGGTTGTTGCTGCACCCCTCGGTCACCACACTGTTGGCGGTTTGGGCAACCAGATTGCCCTGCTCGTCATAAACCGCGGCCAAAAACGGACCGGAGCCGTTATGGATGTGAGTTTTCAGCTCTGCTTGCAGTCTGCGAATAATCTCTTGCGCTTTGGCAAGTTTCTGCGGATTAATTTCTTCATTAGCCACAACGGCGTATTGCTGAGGCATAATTATTCTCCGGCGTTTTCTTGCGGCGCGGCTTTTTTAGTGGCTTTGTTCTGATAAACGTTCGGCAACTCTTTTTTGCCCTCAATATTCATATCAGGGTTGACAAAATTAATTTGTCCGCGCTCATAAAAATAAAAATCGCGGCGGATTTTAGTTTTGTCTTTGATTGACAACTGATTCCACTCCGCCTCGCTCATACCGTAAGGATAGGTTTCTTGCGGGGCTGAGGAACAAGCCGACACCAAAGCAATCAGGCTCAATAAAAACAATTTTTTCATCGTATAATCTCCTTTATCGTCTTATCGTTAGGGACATTATAGCAGAATTATCACAAATAAAGCTGTTTTCTTGCAGTTTTATACAAGATTTTTTTAATCAACAAAAAAATCCTCCCAAACCACCGTCTGAGAGGATTAAAAACAAAGCCGCTGAGCTTAAAACTCTTCCTGCAGTTCAAAGAAATAGGCTTGCGGGTGGTCGCACACGGGGCATTTTTCCGGCGCTTTGGGACTTTCGACACGGCAGCCGCAGTTTGCGCATTCCCAAACGACTTTGGTCGGACGAGAGAAAACACGACCTTCGCACAAGGCATCCAACAGAGCTTTATATCTTTCTTCGTGCCCTTTTTCAATTTTGCCAACAGCAGTGAACAAGGCGGCGATTTTGGTAAAGCCCTCTTCTTTGGCCTCTTGCGCCATACGCTCGTACATATCCGTCCACTCAAAGTTTTCACCGGCGGCGGCATCCTTCAAATTTTCCATTGTTGACGGAACTTCGCCGTTATGCAACAGCTTAAACCACAATTTGGCGTGCTCTTTTTCGTTGTTGGCGGTTTGCTCAAACTTGTCGGCGATGATGTTATAGCCTTCTTTCTTAGCCTTTGAGGCATAGTAGGTATATTTGTTGCGCGCCATTGATTCGCCGGCAAAAGCGTCTTTTAAGTTTTGTTCGGTTTTTGAGCCTTTAAGTTCCATTATGGTTTCTCCTGTTGAAAAAAAAGTTAGTTTCGGCGGCAATCTTCGCACAAGCCCTTGAAGGTAAAATCAGAAGTCTCGACACAAGCGCCATAAGTTTCTAATATTTTGGCATCCAAACCGGCGGTAACGCTATCATCAATATCAAAAATTTTTTTGCAGCGGGTGCAAATAAAATGATGGTGCTTGCCGATATTGTGGTCAAAGTGCACCGTGTCGTCCAAGCCCTCAATACTACGGATAACCCCTTGTTCGGACAGTTGCTTCAGATTGCGATAAACAGTTGCCAGACTGATGTTCGGCAATTTTTGACGCACTTTTTGATAAATGTAGTCAGCGTTCGGGTGAACCACATTTTCTTGAAGCGTTTGCAAAATAACCTCGCGTTGTCTGGAAAATTTCATTTTATATCCTAAAATTAATAATGATTATCGTTATTGTTTATAACTAAAAATAAATTCTTGTCAACCCTGTTTTTATGATTAAGTATAAAAGCAGTTTGAGACAATATTTTTTTGAAAGGGCAGATTATGAACGCTATTGAAATCAGACCGAATATCTTTTGGACAGGTGTTAAAGACTGGAACTTGCGCGAGTTTCACGGCTACACCACCCCTAAAGGCTCAACTTATAACGCTTATTTGATTAAGGATGAAAAAATCGCGCTGATTGACGGCGTTAAGGCTTATATGTCAGCTGAAAATATTGCCAGAATTAAGAGTGTGATTGATTTTGGCAATATTGATTATATTGTCGTCAACCATGTTGAAATGGATCACTCGGGTAATATTCCTGAGCTGATGAAGTTGGCGCCGCAAGCCAAGATTGTGACTAACGCCGCCGGCAAAATGGCGTTGGAAGCGCATTTTGACACCACCGGTTGGGAATACCAAATTATTAAAACCGGAGATACGCTCTCTTTGGGACAGCACACGTTGGCGTTTATGACGACCCCTATGTTGCATTGGCCCGACTCGATGATGACTTATGTTAAGGAAGACAAGTTGCTGCTTTCTAACGACGGGTTCGGACAACATTATGCTTCTGACTCAATCTGGGTGAAGGACGCGCCGTTTGATGTGGTTTGTCAGGAGGCTAAAAGCTATTATGCAAACATTTTGTTCCCCTACGGCATGCAGGCAGAAAAGGCTTTGGACACCGCCTGCAAGTTGGAGATTGACGTAGAGATGATTGCGCCGTCGCACGGGTGTATTTGGTCGGGCGAAAAAGAAGTCAACACCATTTTGGGGCTTTATGCCAAATGGGCAAGCGGGCAAAATGAGGGAAAAGCCGTGATTGTTTATGACACCATGTGGGGCGCGACCGCCAAATTGGCCGAAACCGCCATGGCGGTGATTCAAGACGCGGGAATTCCGGTGGTTAAACACTGCTTGAGCGGTAAAAGCGTGTCAGAAGTTATGATTGACTTTTTAGACGCCAAATATGTGCTTATCGGCAGCCCAACCTTGAATAATCAGCTGTTTCCGCGCGTTGCCGCATTTGTAACTTATATGCACGGTTTGCAACCCAAAAACAAGCGCGCCATGGCTTTCGGTTCCTATGGTTGGAAAGCCGGCGTGGTTAATAATATCCAAAAAGTTTATGAGGATTTGGGTTGGGATACCGTCGCTCCGTTTGAGGAGAAATACACGCCCAAGTCTGATGTTTTGGATAAAATGGCCGAGCGCGTTAAGGAACTTATTGCGGAATAGGCTCACGACTGTCATGGCGAGACGGGGGACTAACAAAACAGTCCCCTCTCTCCATCGTCACTGAGAATTTGGCTACAAACAAAGCAGTCTTCCATCACTCGTCACTGCGAGTTTGGCAACAAACGAAGCAGTCCAGTTTTATGATTTTGCTATATTTTTCAACTGGATTGCTTCGTCCACTCTGTGGACTCGCAATGACGAACGAAAAGGGGTAGATTGCTTCGCCCGCTCTGCGGTCTCGCAATGACGATTTTTAACGCTTTACGTCATTACGAGGCGGGAACCGCCGTGGTAATCCAGTATGATTATAAGGCTACTTTTACACTTGCCTCTCTGAATTTTTAGAGAGGCAAGATTGCTTAGTAAATGCGATAGCATTTGCGCTTAGCAATCGGGTGAGTTTAAAGTTATGTTCGTATTTTTAATTGACCGCACTCAACTTGAAGTCCTTCCTTTATTTTAAACTCACCCTTGCTCGCAAGCTCGCTTTCCCTCTCTAATAATTTAGAGAGGGAATAAGCGGCTACTTTACACTTGGATCGCCACGCTGCGCTCGCGATGACGACGGAGGAGGAATACGGCTAAGGAACGCAATGACGATCGGGGTATAGGGCGCAATAATGTGCAGTTGGAGGTTAAAACGAGGTGATGGGGATTAGGTCCTGTCTATCGGTTTTCTTGGTACCCCAACCACTGCCGAGCCAATCTATTTTAAAATAATAACCGCTGCTACCTTCTTGTGAGGTTAGTTTTTGTCCGGATAAATATCTCCCGTCATTAGTCATGTTATAAAGCAAATATCTATTTTCATACATTATATTCAACTCTTTTCTATTGCCTAAGAACCACTCGCCAATAGTGCAAAAATTATCTTGTCCGATGCCGCAACTGCCGTTTGACGGCGCATAGTTGTAACAATGTTCAAATGCCGGATAAGAATAGCTCGGATATGCTTGTTGCACAACCTTGATAATATTTATATTGTTTTTACCGTCTTCTCCGTTCCATGCAATAGGCGTATCAAAACTCGCGGCTTCACCTTGAGCGAAAACCGCCCCAGTCCAAGAGGTATTAGCTACAATCATGGTTTTATCGTTTTCACTTTCCGGCAGATGAAAAATAATTCCCACAATTTTATCATTAATCGCGGCATAATCACCGACTTTGCAAAGCGGGGTTGAAAAATCGCACTTCCAATCATAATATTGCTGTTGATAGCTCTTGCCGTTTGCCTCAAAAGTAATGGTTTTTGTGTTTTTCAGACAACCACTGATATTAACATTACAGGTTTTGGCGCATACACCGCCGGCGAGCGTAAACCCACTGTTGCAGGACTCAAAACGATAATAGACGCTACCGCCAATGCGACAAGTGGACGTCGTGCCACGGACTTCATCTTGATTGGGATCACTGATATAGGGATAATTTGCAATCTCGCACTCTGACAGCTCGCAACGCCCGTTGCTCAAATACCAACCATCGTTGCAACTCTTATAACCAAACCACGTGCCGTCTTTGTCAACGCAGTTATCAACCTCGCCCGCCAAATCTCCGGGGTGGCTCGAATACGGATATTTATTGACCTTGTCGCAACCCACATCGCATTTGTCATTTTGAAAACGACTGCTGTCTTTGCATTTTTTTATTTTATAATACCAAACTTCTTTTAAGCTATCGCCCGACTTTTCCCAACCGGCACGACACCCGAGCGCGGCGGCTGATTCCGTCTGCTCGGGAATAAAATCTCCGTCAATATGCGCGCTCAACGGCTGACCGTCAGACATCGTCTGGCTGAAGTCGCTTTCTTTGAGCGGATAACCGCGGCAAGAGTTAATAATGCACGCCACCTTTTTGTTGTTCACCGAATAAAACGGACACAGCAACGGCATGGCTTTTTGCGCCAAGCACTCGTCAAAATCAACTGTGTAGCCAAGGCTCTCGCAATCAGCCTTATCCTCGGGCACTAAAGCCGCCCAAGCCGGTGAAGACAGTGCCAAACCCGCAATTACGCTGCTGTATAATATGGTTTTCATCACTCTGCCCTCCCATTTATTGTATTTTCAACCTAATCAAGACCGGAGCTCGTCTTGTGACGGTTTTATAGTCAGTAAAATTACCCATCCAATAATCTCTATAATATGCTTTGTCGGGATTGTTCGGATCTTGTTTTGCCAACCAACCTGGGGCGATCGAGTATCCCTCTAATTGATAAACAAATTCAAGGTAAACAAAAACCGCGCTCTCAATATCTTGTTCATCATCTCTTAAGCCCCATAAGCCTTTACCGACCAGGGGATGATTCTCAAAAGTGGTGTCGCCACTGCTCTTGAGCGGATAATAGTCCGCCGCATAAGCCATACCATCTGTCCAGTTATAATAATGCGCATTTTCCGCAGCAATCAAATCGACAACCTCATCATTTTTGTACCAGACAATGCCAATCTTTTTACCGGAGCTGGTGCCGTCTTCGGTCATGATAAATCCGGTCTCACAGCCTGACAATTTGTTAAGACTGCAATATGTGGTGCAAATACCGCCGCCAGCGGTCATTTTGAAACCGGTCGGGCATTTCTCAAATTTAAGGTTATAGCCCGTGTTGCCGAAAGAATAGATTTTCAGCAAAAACTTATTGTGCGCCGTGTATAAACCTTTGCTATTTTTAGTGAGGTTGGCAACACTGTAACACTCGTTGCACTGCTCCTCATTACCATTATCGCACCCCTCGACCACCAACGCGCAGGCGGAATCATCACCCAATTTTTCGCCGGTCGATGACTGGCAGTGACTGTATTTGTTGATACACTCAGGGTGACCGTATACTGACGGTGGAAATTCGATTGCCGGTTCTCCCGCCATTTTGATAACTGCACTGACAACTCCTCTGACAACACCGCTCCAATCTGAGCCCTGGTAATAACGGTTGTCTTCCGGCTTAGACAGGCACATGCCTTTGTTAGCCTCGGTAGTCCCAGAGATGCGACCGATATAGCAAGATTCATAGCCAAAGTAGGTTCCTGTTGAATCGGTGCAACTGGTGGTGACACCGTACTCACCTTTATAAAAACCAATGTGCGTATAGTTATCTGACGAATCATTGTTGGTGTTGAAATATTTATCATTACTGAACGGCAGCCAGGTGCGACCGGTGCCAAGCTCATCTTTGCGGATGCACACGCACTTGCGGGCATTGCTCGGATCTTGCATCCACATCCCGCCACTTGCTGCGTCGCTCTTACAACCATTATAGCCAAAATACGCCCGATAACCCAACGCCGCGCTCGGATCGCCCTGATAGCAATATTCCAAATTTCCTTGGTCACTCCCTGGGTTTTGCTCATAAGGGTACAATGTCCGGTTGCAGATATTCACCACGCACTTGCCGTTCACCATTTTATAACCCAGTTTGCAACAGTGGTTGCTGTCACCCTTGTCGCTATCATCATAATTTTGACAATTACCGACATATACACCGTCTCGCCAACAACTGTTACAATCGGTGGTCACGGTATTGCCGTTAGTATCTTTATAAGTTGATTCCTGATAGCGGCAACGTATGCCTTTGCTCTCGTCATAGTTCAGGCAATATTTGACATTGGCGCCCGCATTGCACACCGCCGCGGTCGACACATCATAACCCGTGCAATACTTGCTCTCACTGCACCAAACCTTACTGCTGTCACTCGGACAATGGATAATAGTATAGACACTGCTGACCTCATCCGAGCCATAACAGTCATCGACCGATTTGGTATACCCTTGCGCCTCGCAATCATTATAGGCATCATCGGCATATTCGCCGGAATTAGCGCCTACGGTTAAAATCCCTCGGCATAACTTGCCTTTCAGCTCCTCATCGGTTTCTTTTAAGGTTGCGCCGTCGTTTTCATACAAACAGTGCCATACGTTACCATATAAATAGTCGTCAATATTAGTCTCGGAAGTCTTAGTACACAGGCTTTCGCAGTTGCTCTCGGTGGTGTAGTTCAGACCATTGCGCTTGCACACATTATCCACATTTATCAACTTGCCGTCCGAGCAAACAGTATCGTAATGCGAGGCGCAGGTGCAACTTTCATACCTGTTCACCACGCCTTTGCTGCTTTGCACACGACAGCTCTTACCCAACCCGACTTCGTGATTGTTGGCGTCGCACTCTTGATAAGAGTTCGGACAACACCCGCTGTAATAACTGATGTCTTGACCTTGCGCATTGGGCGCGACACAAACATCGCTAACGTCAAATTCCCCGCCCAAACCGCAGGTGGTGTTATCTGAATTGCTGTAAGGATAACGCGCCCTATCGCACGAGCAACGATATTTCTTGCTCCCATCATAATAACAGGAATCATTTAGAGAGGTTGAATTATTAGTGCAAGCGTCCGGCGACAGTGCGGTGTAAAGATTGCTGTTGCAACATCCGGTAGTGTAACCGTCGGCACCGGCAACGCTCTTCATTGAACTTTCGGCACTGCAAAGCCTGCTCGGTTTCATGGCTCCGGTGCATTT
>CAKQSV010000019.1 GCA_934273635.1 uncultured Alphaproteobacteria bacterium | reverse complement strand
GCCGTAAAGGATAAGGACTTGTCGTCAGAACACTTTGGACCATATTTGGAGCCTTTTTTGGTACACTCGGCTTTGGTGGTGTAATATCCCGCCATTTTGCAACGCACGCTCACTTTCAACGGTTCTCCACCATTAAAATCGAGCTTGGTCTCCGATTGTAAAAAACTCACACTCGCATATTTGGGGTAGACGGGTTTTGACACAGAATCGAATTTTGGGTTTGATTCTATTTTTACGGAAGATGCGCTACCATGAAACAAAGTATCAATATTGGCATGCGCCGTTGAGGGCATGCTCAAAAACAGTGCGCAAAAGGCACAAGAACAATAGATGCTGTTCATCAGTCCACCTCGTACAAATAATCTGTATCAAAACCCAAGTACACTATAACATAGAAATTTAATTTTCTCAATACATTTTGTGGGTTTATTTTTTTATGTCTATAAGTTGAGGTTTTATGGCTGATAGGTTGGGGAATAAGGATGGATTGTCGTACCGGGGAGGAGACTCCCTCTCTAAATTATTAGAGAGGGTTGGGGTGAGTTTATAGTTGGGGAAGGGCTTAGAGTTTAGTGCACCCAATTAAAAATCCAAACATGATTTTAAACTCACCAGATTGCTAAGCGCAAATGCTGTCGCATTTACTGAGCAATCTTGCCTCTCTAAAAATTCAAAGAGGCAAAGGTAAGGATGCTATTGGTGGACTGGATTGCTTCGTCAGCAGAGCTGACTCGCAATGACGCACGAGGAGGTGGCGCAATGACGATGGCGGGGGATGGATTGCTTCGGTGGCGAGCCACACTCGCAATGACGATGATGGGGGATACAATAACGATTCAGGGGCGGGTGCAATGACGATAGTAGGGGAAAAGAGGCGAAAAAAACTCGTTGACGAAACGTGCGAAAAGACGTATATTATAGATACTAATTTATATTTATTTTTATTATTATGACAAATATTTTAACCAGTAAGGTAAAGAGTGCTGTAAGCGTTGTTAAAAACTTGTTTAAGTCTGAAGATGTTGACCTGACAATGCTGTCTCCCGTTAAGGAAAATCTTAAGCATTTGCGCGCGGGGATGTTTTGGTATGAGGACAATTTGATTTCGGATCAGTTTATCGCTTCCAGACGTTTACGCGCGATTGTGTTGAAAGTTTCGGGAAATTCGTTTATCGGCTTTTTCCCTTCAACGGAAGTTATCTTTCGTCAGGAATCTTTTTATGAGACAGGTTTGTGTTTGGAAAATAATTCTAACTACCGTTGCTCTATGAAAAGACCGAAACTGCGTGAGCTTAAGGCAATGCGCCGCAATCTTGAGGTATTAAACCAGTCGTTGCGTGAGAGTAATTGGCCTGAGCTTGACGGTGAATATTGGGCATGGGACTGGCGTCGCAAGACACCGGATGTTGTGTTTGATATGAAAACCGGTAAGACTCGTAAAAAAGCAGAAGAAGTATCAGCCATGGGAATATATATTGTTAAATTCTCTTTTAAGCTGACATTTTGATGCTTGCAGAAGTAAAATTCAGCCCCTTTTGTGTAAAAGCAAATAGGGCTGTTTTTGTTTTTAAAGAGAATCATTGATTTTGTGTGGTAATCGGTATAAAAACAGAACAGTTATGATTGAAGAAAGGTTAGATTGATGAGACATTCCGGACGCGCTAATAATCAAATCAGAGAAGTTGAAATTGTGCCGAATTTTAATCCTTATGCCGAGGGCTCGTGCCTGATTAAGTGCGGCAATACTCATGTGATTTGTAACGTGACCAAAGAAGATAAGGTTCCGTCGTGGCTCAAAGGTCAGGAAAAAGGCTGGATTACGGCTGAATACGGGATGTTGCCCCGCGCCACCCAAACCCGCACGCCGCGTGAGCTGAAAAAGCCTTCGGGGCGCTCGCAGGAAATTCAACGCCTTATCGGACGCTCGTTGCGTGCGGCGGTTGATTTGAGCAAGATGAAAGATGTTTCTTTTTGTGTGGACTGTGATGTGATTCAGGCTGACGGCGGCACGCGCACGGCCTCAATTACGGGCGGTTTTGTGGCGTTGTATCTGGCTATTCAAAAAATGTTGGACAGCGGGGAGTTGCTCGAAAATCCTATCAGAGAATTTGTGGCGGCGGTGTCGTGCGATATTTACGAGGGTGAGAAAATTGCCGATGTGGACTACGAAGAAGACTCGGCGGCGCAAGTCGATATGAACTTTGTGATGACTGAAAGCGGTAAGATTATTGAAATTCAGGGCACGGCTGAGGGCGAGCCTTTTGCCGAGGGCGAGTTTTTGGAGCTGTTGGCTTTGGCTAAGCAGAGTATTAAAACTTTGACGGCAAAACAACACGAAGTATTGGGGGCTTAAATAAAATGATGAAGAAATTAGTGATTGCCTCGCATAATCAAGGTAAGATTAAAGAAATTTCGGAATTGTTGGCGCCGTTTGGGATTGAGGTGGTGTCGGCGGTCGATTTGAACCTGCCCGATGTGGAAGAAACGGGTACGACCTTTGAGGAAAACGCTCGCCTTAAGGCGGTGGCGTTGGCTAAACTTTCGGGTGAGTTTTGTTTGGCTGACGACAGCGGCTTGTGTGTGGACGCATTGGATGGTCGCCCAGGGGTTTATTCGGCTCGGTACGCGCCAAATCGCGATTTTGACAAGGGTATGGAGATGTTGTTGCAAGAAGTGTCGCAATCGGGCAAAAAGACTCGCGCCGCGCACTTTAGTTGTGTGATTGCTTTGGCAGACCCGAAAGACTTGAGTTGCAAAATTTTTGAAGGACGGGTCAACGGGCATTTGAGTGAAGAAAAGCACGGCAACGGCGGTTTCGGTTATGACCCGATTTTTGTGCCTGACGAGGGCGATGGACGCACTTTTGCCGAGATGAACGGCGAAGAAAAGAGCAAAATTTCGCACCGTGGCAGAGCCTTAAGCACATTTATCAGGAGTTTGTAATATGGAAAAAATCTCACAAGCCTTTATTTTGGCAGCCGGACGCGGCAAAAGGATGTTGCATTTGACCGAAGATAAGCCCAAACCATTGGTGAGCGTTGCCGGAAAGTGTTTGATTGATTATAATGTTGAGCATATCAAAGCCGCGGGCATTAAGGATTGTGTGGTTAATTTGTGCTATAAAGGCGAGATGATTCGCGAGCATTTGACCGCGCGCGGCGGGATGAACTTTATTTTTTCGGAAGAGGAAGAAGCTCTTGAAACCGGCGGCGGTATCAAGCATGCTTTGCCCAAGATGAAACGCGCGCCGTTTGTGGTGATTAATAGCGACGCTTTGTGGAGCGATGAGGGCGTTCCACCTCTGCTGCCTGAGATGATAAAGCGTTGGAACGGCGAAAAATATGATATGATGTTGATGTTTCAGCCGTTGGAAAACGCTTATGGCGTGGGGCAAAACGGTGACTATGCCTTGGATGAAAACGGTTGTCCGCAACGTCGGCGCGACGCGGTGACTAAAGCGCCGTATTTGTATGGCGGGGTGATGATTTGTCATCCGCGGGTTTTTGATGACGAGCCGGAAGGGTGTTATCGCTTGGTGGAGATTTTTGACAGGTTACAGAAAGCCGGACGCCTGGGATATTATATTCATCAGGGCAAGTGGTTTCATGTGGGCGATCCCGAAGCCACTAAAGTTGCGGAAGATTATTTTTCGTAATATTTGCGTTGGGAGAACCTTGGCAGTTCGATAAATTTGTTTTTAATGACAAAAACGCAAGATGAGTGGTAGCTCTGTTTGTGCATATCAAACAGATCGGCGACAATTTGTTCGATGTCAATGTTGTATTTGTTGTCAAAGTAGTCCCGCAACTCAAAAGCCTTGCTCTCATAAGACAAATTCTCAATATGATAGAACGATTTGTTTTTATCAAGCCGTTGTTTAATACTCATAATCTCTTTGCCGCGGGAGAATAAATCCGCCACCTGAATCAGGCGGTCGTAGTCGTTGTATTCAATACCGGAGAGGTAATCTCGGGTTTGGGCAAACAGCTCGGGGCTATATGTGGGAAAATCGCTCTGTTTGATGTTTTTATCAATAAAATTGTGGGTTATGCAAATTGGCGCAATGTCTCGGTGTCCGATGGAGGCGAGATAGTTAAAGCCCTCAATGCCGTGCGGAACTTTGGTGACGGTCTCGTCTTTGATACGACCGATGTCGTGGAGCAGACCGAGAGTGTAAGCCGTTTCGGGGTCTAAGGCGCCGTGCGTGTGCGAGGCAATGCTCTCGGCAATTTTGGCAACGTTGAAAATATGCACGCCGTGCTCATAGATGATTTTGAGTTTTGAACCATGATAAATCCGCTCCTGCAAATAGTGATTTGCAAGGCGTAAAGCCTCTTGACGAGAGATTTTGCCAACGTAATGTCCTATTGTGGTCATCATGATTCCAATAAATTTTTAATGTGATGAGTCTCTTGTAGTCGTTTTGAGGAGAAAATACAATGTTTTTTTTATCGCTGTGCTTATCTCTATTGACTAAATTTGCGGGACGGTTAAACTCTGAGGCATGATGAAACGCAAGATTTTTAATATTCCGGCAACAAAGTCGTTTTTGGATGTGTTGGCCGAACAGTTTTTAGATGAATATCGGGACAAACCCTTGGATTTGGCCGAGGTGTTGTTTTTGTTGCCGAATCGGCGCGCGTGCAAGTCTTTGACCGAGGCTTTTGTGCGGTTGCAGGGGCTTAAGCCTACCATTTTGCCACAAATGCAACCTTTATCCGAGGTGGAGGAAGAAGAGTTGCTGATTAAGGGTTTTGACCTCTCGGCGGGCTTGAAGAATCTATCGCCGGTTATGCCCGCGACTGAAAGACTGATGTTGTTTGCAAAAATCATTATGGCAAAACCTGCGGACTATGGATTGGAAAAAATGCCGGCAGGGCAAGCCGCTTTTTTGGCCAAAGATTTGGCGAGTCTGATTGACGCGGTGTATAATCAACAGTTGTCTTTTGAGCGGTTGCGGGAGATTGTGCCGGCGGAATATGCCACGCACTGGCAAGAAACCTTAAAGTTTTTGATGATTATCACCGATTATTGGCCGGCGATTTTACGAGAACAAGGCAAGGTGGACGCCGTTATTCATAAAAACCAGCTGTTGCAGGTGCAAATAGACCTGTGGAAGGCGCAACCACCGCAAAAACGAATTGTCGCGGCGGGCACCACGGCAGCTTTTCCGTTGATGAAGGAGCTGGTGTCAACAGTGGCGGCGTTGGACAACGGCGAGGTGATTCTCTTTGGGTTGGATAGAAACTTGTCTGACGAAGATTGGGATTTGGTTGATGAAGTGCACCCGCAATACGAGATTAAGCAGTTGTTGGATTATTTGCAAATTCATCGGCAGGAGGTTGAAGATTTGGTGCCGGCGGAGAATTTGCCGCGTGAGGTGTTGCTTTCGGAAGTTATGCGTCCGGCGAAAACCTCGGATAAGTGGCGACGGTTGGAGAAAGTCGGCGCTGATGATGAGGCGGTTAAGAATATGTATTGCTGTCAATGCGCGGATGTGCGGTTGGAGGCGTTGGCGATTGCGCTGATGATGCGCGAGGTGTTGGACGAGCCTGAGAAGACCGCGGCGTTGGTCACCACCGACCGAAATTTGGCGCGGCGAGTGGCGGCGGAATTGGAGCGTTGGCACATAAAGGTGGATGATTCCGCCGGTAAGCCGCTGCATTTGACGCCGGTCGGCATTTTTTTGCGGCAGATAGTGACGGTGGTGGAGCAAAAATCGGCGCCGGTGGCTTTGTTGGGGCTGATGAAATATCCGTTATACGCCAATGGCGACAGTTATTTTGAAGTGCGAAGAAAAGTGAGGGCGTTTGAGCGGTTTTGCCTGCGTTGTGGCAAACCAGTGACCGATAAGCCCGAAGTTTTGGCACGATTGGAAAAAGCGATTGAACCGTTGAGTTTGTTGTTTGAGCAAGATACGGTTGAATTGAGCGATTTGTTGGTGGCGCATTTGCAAGTGGCGGAGAGATTGGCGACAACCAATGAAAAAAACGGCGCCAAAATTTTGTGGAAAGGTGATGACGGCGAGGCGGCCGCGCGTTTTATGGCCGATTTGTTGGATAATGCCAAAATTATGGGCAAAATCAGTCCCAAAGAATATGCCGGTTGGCTCGAGGCGTTAATGTCCGGCGTGACGGTGCGCAGTCGTTACGGCACGCACCCGAGACTCAAAATTTTAGGACCGATTGAGGCGCGGTTGCAGCATTTTGACAGGGTGATTGTCGGCGAGGTTAATGAAAATAGTTGGCCGCAGGCGGCAAAAGCCGACCCGTGGATGTCTCGTCCGATGAAAAAAGATTTTGGTTTGCCGTTGCCGGAGAAAAATATCGGGGTGTTGGCGGCTGATTTCTGCTCATTATTGTGCGGAAGAGAAGTTTTTATCACTCGTGCCGAACGGGTACAGGGTACGCCGATGGTCAAGTCACGGTGGCTGATGCGGATGGAAACTGTGTTGCAGGCTATGGGGATTAATCTTAAAGACTTGGACGGTTCTAAATATGCGGTGTGGGCGGAATATTTGGACAAGGCGCAGGTGTTGCGACGGATTTTGCCCCCTGCGCCCAAGCCTCCGGTGGCGGCTCGTCCGCGCGAGTTGCCGGCAAGCGCGGTTGAAAACTGGATGCGTGATCCGTACATTATTTTTGCTAAATATATTTTGAAACTTAAGCCCTTGGATGATTTGGAACAAGGTTTGACCTTTGCCGACTATGGCACGATTGTGCACGCGGTGTTGGAGGAGTTTAACAATCAATACAGCAGCGATTTTCCGCCTAACGCTCGTGAGGAGCTGATTAGAATCGGTACGGCAAAATTTGCGGCAAATGCGATTACTGAAGAAATTCGCGCGTTTTGGTGGCCGAATTTTTTGAAGACGGTCGACTGGTTGGTTAAAAAAGAGAGCGGTTATCGTCCGCAAGTGGCTAAAGTTTATAATGAAGTTAAGGGACAATACAGTTTTGAGGCGCCGGCCGGAGAATTTGTGATTACGGCCAAGGCCGACAGGGTGGATGTGTTGAAAGACGGCGGTATCAATATCATTGACTATAAGACCGGACAAGCGCGAACCACCAAAGAGATTGAAAATTCTTATGCGCCGCAGTTGCCGATTGAGGCGATTATTGCCGAAAAGGGCGGTTTTGATAAAATTTCTGCCGCGCAGGCAAAGGCTTTGATTTATTGGCAGTTGGGCAAAAAAGAAAGCGGTGTGTTTGGCAATGTGGAAGAGGTGGTGCAAAACACTTATGAGCGTATCAGAGAGTTGGCGTCGATATTTGATTTTGAGGACACCTCTTATATCAGCAAACCTAATCCGAAAATCGCGCCCAAATATTCTGATTATGTGCAACTCAGCCGTATGGATGAAATTACTTTTGCCGATGAGGATTAGATGATGGCGGATATGGATTTTATGACACAGAGACAACAGCGAGGTGAGTTGGCCTCTGCTCAACAGCGAAAAGCCTCGAATCCGTTACGCTCGGTGTGGGTGGAGGCTTCGGCAGGAACGGGAAAAACCAAGGTATTGTCTGACCGCGTGTTGCGCTTGTTGCTAAACGGGGTCGCGCCGGCGAAGATTTTGTGTTTGACTTATACCAAAGCGGCGGCGGTGGAAATGAGCACCCGTATCGCGCAGCGTTTGAGCTTTTGGGCGGTGGCGGCTGATGACGAACTGGATAAAGAATTAGTGGCATTGTTAGGCAAGTTGCCCGAAAGTCATAAGGATTACGCGCAGTTGCAGGCCATGGCGCGCAAGTTGTTCGCGGTGTTGTTGGATACCCCCGGCGGGATGAAAATTCAGACCATCCACAGTTTTTGTCAGGAGATTTTGAAACGTTTTCCGCTTGAGGCGGCGGTTTCGCCTTATTTTGAGGTGATGGACGACCGCGCCAAAAGCGAGGTGTTGGACAAGTTGCAAAACAATATGTTGATAGCGGCGGAGACGGACGCATCTTCTGCGGTGGCGCAAGCTATCGGGTATTTGACTGCGCACGTGAGTGAGTTTTCGTTTCCGGACATTATGCAAGCCATTACCGACAACGCCGGCAAAATCATCAAGTTGTTTCGGCAATATCCTAATCAGGAAGATTTGCTCCGAGAATTGGCGGCACGGCTTGAGATTGAGGAGGGGCAGAGCGAAGACGAGTTGCTTCTGCATTGGCTGAACGGGCTTGACCGTGACGAGCTGCGACAGATTGCGGCGGCGTGGGCGGCCGGTAGTGATAAAGAGCGTGACAAGGCCAATGATTTGTATGGCGTGTTGGAGCATGAGCCGATGCCTGAGGATTTTGGGATGTTTGCCGGTTTGTTTTTGACCAAAGCAGACCACAAGCCGTTGGCAAAGTACGGCACCAAAAAGGCGTTGGAGGTTTATCCCGAGCTTAATGAGGCGGGGTTGAGCCTTGCCGAGGGAATTTTAGAGGTTCATAGCCAAATGGCGGGGCTAAAGGTGTTTGCCTCGACCAAAGCCATTATTTTGCTCGCGGAGGAGCTGATTGGCGGTTATCAACGCTATAAAAAGCAAAATGCCAAAATGGACTATGACGACCTGATTATGCTGACGCGCAACTTGTTGGAAAATCAGGAGGTTGCCGACTGGGTGCTGTTCAAACTGGACGGCGGTATCGACAATGTTTTGATTGACGAGGCGCAGGACACGTCTCCTAACCAATGGGCAATCGTTAAGTCGTTGACGCAAGAGTTTTTTGATGGTGAGCGCGATAATCGCACGGTGTTTGTGGTGGGCGACCGCAAGCAGTCGATTTATAGTTTTCAGGGCGCAGACCCGCGTGAGTTTGAGCGTATGCGGCGCTATTTTAGAGAAAAAGCTCACAATTTTGACGAGGTTAATCTGGAGGTTTCGTTTCGCTCAACGGCGGCGGTGCTCGACAGTGTCAACACCGTGTTCGCCAACTCGTTGGCGAAGAGCGGCGTGGTTCCCGATGGCGAGAGCGTGGTGCATATTCCGTTTCGCAACGGGGAGGGCGGTAAGGTTGAGATTTGGCCGTTGATTGAGGCTGAGAAAGACGAAAATCCGGATGAGTGGCGACCGCCGGTGGAACGCAAGGTTACAAATACCACAAGCTCGCGTTTGGCAAAAGACATTGCGCACCGGATTAAAAAGATGGTGGCGGAGGAGTTTTTGCCCTCAAAAGGGCGCAAGCTGCGTTATCGTGATTTTATGATTTTGGTGCAACGCCGCAACGCGTTTGTGGAAGAGTTGGTCAGAGAGTGCAAACTGGCGGGCGTGAATATTGCCGGCGTGGACAAGATTAAGCTCTCGGAGCAAGTGGCGGTGCAAGATTTGATTGCGTTGGGCAACTTTTTGTTGCTGCCGACCGATGATTTGACCTTGGCCGTGGTACTGAAATCGCCGCTGTTCGGGCTTGACGATGATGACTTGTTTGAACTGTGCTATAACCGCGGGCAAGCGTCGTTATGGACAAGACTCGGAGATAATAAACGTTATCAAAGTTGCTATGAAATGTTGCAAAGTTTGCTGAACATAGCGGATTATGTGCGTCCGTTCGAGCTGTATTCGTTGGTGCTGAACCAAATGCAGGGGCGCAAAAAGTTTGAAGAACGTATGGGAGCTGAGGTTGATGACGGTTTGGATGAGTTTGTGAACCTCACTCTTGATTTTGAGCAAGAGCATATTCCGACCTTGCAGGCTTTTATCAGTTGGATTGGCAAAGACGAGGTGGAGATTAAACGCGAGTTGGAGCAAAGCGATGTCGACGCGGTGCGGATTATGACGGTGCACGGCTCCAAGGGTTTGCAGGCACCGGTGGTGATTTTGCCCGACACGGTGCGGCAGGTGAATACCAAACGCGGCATGGGGATGTTGTGGGACGAAGTGTTCTATTATCCGCTGTGCGCCGATGATTATGACGACAACTGCAACCGTATTATCGAGCGAGACAAACAAGACGCCGCCGAAGAGTATCGCCGTTTGTTGTATGTGGCATTAACGCGCGCGGAAGATCGGTTGTGTATTTGCGGCTATTGTCAGAATAAAAAGCCCAAAGATGACTGTTGGTATCATCTTTGTAAAAACACACTGTCAGATATTGCGCAAAAACAAGGCGACAATTTGGTTTATGAGAGCGCACAACAGATTGAACCCAAGGCGCAAAAGCCCAAAGGTGAGGTCGCACGAGCTGAGGCGGTGCCTGACTGGGTAAACGTAGAGCCTGAGACGGAAAGCCCGTTGGCTAAGCCTTACACGCCGTCAAAACCGGATGAAACCGATGATGACGACGCGTTGTTCTCGCCGTTGTTGGGTGAAAATAACAATCGCTATCGCCGTGGTTTGGTGATTCATAAATTATTGCAGTTTTTGCCAGATGTTCAGGGCGAGGACAAAACGACGGTTATGCGGGAGTTTTTGCTCAAAAACGCGCCGGAGTTTTCGCCGCCGCAAATTGACAAGATTGAGAGCGAGGTCGCGGCGTTGTTGAATAATCCGCAATTTGCGCCGCTGTTCGGGCGCAATTCCCGCGCCGAGGTGCCGATTATGGGCGAGGTCGACGGTAAAATTATCGCGGCGCAGCTCGACCGTCTGGTGGTGGATGAGGACAAAGTTATGGTCGTTGACTTTAAGACGAATCGTCCGGCAGCGCAAACGCCCGATGAGGTGCAGACCGCTTATGTTAAACAGTTGGCGGCTTATAAGGCGCTTTTGCAACGCATTTATCCGCGCAAAAAGGTCGAGGCCTTTATTTTGTGGACGGATACGGCGCAGATTATGCAAATTGATGTCTGATTTTTGAGAAATAATACTTTAATAAATTTTTTTATCTATTATATTTAAGGTATATTTAATTAAAGCAGGAAAGGGAATCATAATGAAAGCTATTCTTGACAGTCAGTTCGAAAATGAAGTTTTGAAGTCTAAAGGTTTGGTGTTGGTGGACTTTTGGGCGGAGTGGTGCGGTCCGTGCCGTCAGTTGGGTCCGGTTTTGGAAGAGGTTTCTAAAGAAATCGGCAATAAGGTGCAAATTTGCAAAATGAACGTTGATGAGGCGCCGAACACCGCCGCACAATATGGAATCCGCAGCATTCCGACCATGTTCTTGTTTAAGGACGGCAAACAGGTTGATACCAAAGTCGGTTTGAACTCTAAAGATTCTTTGGTCAGCTGGATTTCTTCTCACGCCTAGAATTTTTAGGCGTTAAAAAAAGGAAAAGCACCGTGTCTCACGACAGGGTGCTTTTAATTTATTCACTTAAATACATTTTGTAATTTAAGAAATTTAAAACAAAGAACTAAGAATGACTATTTTTTCAGCGAATATACTGGAAGAACGGGATTCTTCTCGTAGATGTGACCTTTGTACTCGAAACTCTTACCTATCGGCGTTGGCTCTCGGTATGAATCTGTCGGGATAACCTCCTGCTTGGCGGTAACACAATTAAAAATTGCGAGACCACCATCGAGAGTCGGCTTTACAATCGCAGGGAACGGTGCGTTGGCGGACATCTGGTACTTAGGACTGACTTTTGTCAGGGTAAGTATGGTGAGGAACGCGCTTGCAGACTTGTTGACTCCTTGCATGTTGTTAAGCTTTACGTTAACTGCAGTTACATCAATTCTCTTAACGTTAATATTTTTCTTGCTCATAGTGAAAAAAATTTAATATGTTAATAATATGTTATTGAAGATATTACTAACATATATTTTTGTGTAAATCAAGTAAAAAATGACAAAAATATTAAAATATGTCTAATTTACGAAAGTTCAATGAGAATTTTTTATCCAAGAACCGATAAAACTAAGCCGACAAACAGCGGAATTGATAAATTGTCGTCGATTTCAATTTTATCTTCATACATTTCAGCCAGAGTCGCGGCAAAGCAGGCTAAAATTCCGGCATAGGTGACCGGATATATCGGATTGAAGATAAGCATAATTAAGAGCGAGCTGACAAATAACGCCGTCGTGCCTTCCAAAGTTTTGTTGTTGCGAAGGTGTCGTGTGCCGTAAGCCTTGCCAAAGAGGGCGGCGCAGGTGTCTGAAATGAGCATAATTGTCAGAGAAATGACGGCAATCTCTTTGCTGAAGAACATGGTGCAGATGATGGCCGAAAATAGCACATACATTGAGCCGCTGACTTGAAAAATGTTGCGGTTGAGTTCTTTTTGGCGCAGTGTCTTAAAGAAAATCAGTCCAAAACTTTTGCGCGCCCACGGATATTTTTTGTAGTTGCCATACTCTAAGGCGGCGTCGCCCAAAAAAATGATGGAGAGCAAAACAATCGCCAGTCCTTTGTGGGTGAAGAATATCAGCGCGGGAATCCAAAGCGAACTCAGATGAATCAGCTTGCGATAAAACTCTTTTTTGATAGACTTGTTAACTTTAATGTGTAAGTCTTCCTCAAGGCAATTATTGAGGTTTTCCCTCAGGTGGCGCAGGCTTTCTGCCGAGCGTTTGAACTTGAGTTTGGGCTTGGTGAATTTGATGTTTTTAAACATGAGCATAACTTTCCATAGTGCTATCAGCCTTGGTGATAACACCTAAAAACAATAAAGTAAAGAAGGTTTATGCTTTGCGAAGGAGTTGTGGAAATTTATGCTCCAACAGTTCGGTCAATTTTGCGGCAACCATAATCAACATAAACGAGGCTATCATGCTAAACAGCGTGTGTGATAAAAAGTGTTGTCCGCGCAACATTTGATATATACCGGCCATCCAACCCAAGCCCAAACCGATTGCCAGTCCGAGGCGGCGGTTGGCGCGTTGGTGAAAAGCATAAAACAGCCCCATAAAGGCAAAGCCCGCAGTGGCGTGTCCGGCCGGAAAACATTTGCCGATTTTGGTCTGCACAAAGTCAGAAGGATAACTTTCAAGCACGCGCACAAACGGATAAGCGCCGTTATAAATATCAAGCTGGTAGGGGCAATAAACATTAGTATAATACTTGGCGCCGGCGACAATGGTGGGGACCAGAATAAAGCTCAGGAGCATCACCACGCAAAAGTGGTTGTATTGCCGCAAGGTGCCGATTTTGACCGACAGCAACAGATTGAGCAGGCAGCACGCCGCAAAAATCATCAACGCTCGTTTCAGTCCGTCATAGAAAAAAACAGTTAATTCCTTATGGCGCAAAGGATTGATGAGCCACTGCATATTGGCGGCGTCGTAAAAGTAATTTTGCAACCAAACATCGGTATTGGTGAAGGTTTCAAGCGCCAAAACCAAACATAGGGCGGCAAAACCCAAGGTCAAAGGTCTACTTAGTTTCATTGGCGCTCCTCATATTGTTGCTCCAGTCATCGGCGGTTTGATAAAAGGCAATAGCCTCGGCCAGATTAGCGGCGGATTGCGTGGCATTGGCGTTGTCAGGTATAACCGAATATTGGCGCACCGGTTTGAGGATAACGGCAATATTATTTTTAACATAACCAACTTTTTGATAGTTGCTGACAAAATAGCGGGACTCATAAGTCGGGCTGAGGGCGTCTTGTCCGTAAAAATGGCTCTCATAGCTGAAATCAAGCAGTCCGAGCAGCGTCGGCAAGGCGTCAATTTGGCTGACGGGCGTGTCAACACGGCGCGCCTTAACAAATTTCGGGGCATAAATCATCATCGGAATATGATGATCTTCAAGCTCAATTTCGGCCGAACCGGCAGCGCCGGCAGTGTGGTCTGCCACAAATACAAACACAGTGTTGTCAAACCATGGTTTGGTTTTTGCTGTCTCAAGGAATTTTCCAACGGCGTAATCGGCATATTTGACGCCGCCTTCGCGACCGGATTGTTTGGATGGCAGGTCAATGCGCCCTTCCGGATAGGTGTATGGTCTGTGGTTGGAAATGGTTAGCGCAAAGGTCAAAAACGGCTTGTCTTCGGCATAAGATTTGTCAGCCTCGGTGATGATTTTGTTGAACAAGTCTTCATCACAGGTGCCCCAAGCATTGGTAAAAGTTATGTCGGATTTATCCCACGCGGCGCGGTCAACCACCTGAAAACCGTTGTTGCCCATAAAGTAGTTCATGTTGTCAAAGTAGCCGTAGCCACCATAAATCCACTTGTTGTCATAGCCTTTTTCTTTGAAAATCATTCCAAGGCTGTGGAGTTTTTCATTGTTCTCGCGGCGGACAACCGACATTCCGGGCAGGGGCGGAAGCGACAAATTCAGAGCCTCAATACCTCTGACCGAGCGCGTGCCGACGGCATAGGTATTGCTGAAAAACAAACTTTCTTTAGACAATTTGCTCAAGTTCGGGGTAATGCTCTTTTGCCACTCAAAATTGCGATTCTCATCCAAAAACTTGGCACTCATACTCTCCATCAGCACAATGATGACGTTGGCGCGTTTTTCAGGGCGGAAAGAGTTGATTTGGCGCGAGATATTCTTTTTAGGCTCAATGAAAGTCACGTTACGACCGGCAAATTTGTTTTGCAACAGGTCAAGATTTTGAGTCTCATCCAAGGTGAGGTAGAAGTCTTTATAGTCGATCTCGTTCTTCCAAAAGGCGCTGAACAGGCTGTAAACGCCTTGCTTTGAAATTTCGTTGTTATAGCGATTGTTGTTGATTTCAAGATTAGACATATCAACATTGCGAAACGCCAACAGGCAGATAAAGCCGTAAATCACCACATGAAACAGTTTGAGAAAGAATTTTGGCGCGGTTAGGGTGGGCACAATAAATTTGCGGAGCAGGGCGACGGTGATGACCGAAAGCGCCACAATGGCGGAGATTATCCACACAATGGGGTAAGACTGCGTGATATTGGCAATGACCTCGTTGGTATAAACCAAATAATCAACGGCAATAAAGTTAAATGCCGATTGAAATTCGTTCCAAAAAACAGCGGCGGAGAAAACCTCAAAGTAGTTGATGAACACAAATAGGCTGAAAAACACTCCTGAGGTGATTTTATCAAATTTGCTACCGACTTTGGCACGGGGTAAAAACAGCAGATAAACCACATAGGGAATCATCATAAAAATAAACGCCACACTGGTGGTGAGCGAAAGAATTCCAGCGGTTTTAATCAAAGACAAAAATGAGAGGTCTACGACATCGTGGCAATAAATGCCCAACCCGATTTTATAGATAAATTCTAATACAATCGCGAAAGCATAAAAAGGGATGAGCCGTCTGACTAAAAATGTGTTCATATAGATTATCCTCTAAGTGTTGCAACTGCCTCTGAGGGCGAATATTCTTAGAACAGAATATACATTAGTTGTTGATAGGCAAGATAATTTATAGGTTATTGACATGATTTTTAATGGGAGGTGGAGACTCCCTCTCTAAATTTTTAGTGAGGGAAGGAAGAGATTATAGACAGAAAAAAATAAGCATATAAAATATATTGAGAAAATAAAATTTCTATGTTATAGTGTAACTGGGTTTTGATATAGATTATTTTATATTACGAGGTTTAATATGAAAATTATTAGCTATGGTGCATTGTGCGCTATTTGTTTGGCTCAGGCTACTTTGGCTCGGGCCGAGTTATCGTTTCATCTTAACACTTCCTCTACAAATATAGAATCAAACCCACCCTCTGTATCAAAACCCGCATATACCAAATATGCGAGTGTGAGTTTTTTGCAGTCGGACAGCAAGCTTGATTTTAAGTCGGGGGAGATTGACGTTAAGACGCAATGCGCCTCAATGGGGTATGTGATTCC
>CAKQSV010000018.1 GCA_934273635.1 uncultured Alphaproteobacteria bacterium | reverse complement strand
GACGGATTTCTTAAGAGGACAGGAGCTAACAGCGAACTGTACTCTTGTTGAAATCCTGATGAGTTTAAAGTTATGTTGGGATTTTTAATTAAAAGTCTTTCCCCAACTTTAAACTCACCCCGACCCTCTCTAAAAATTTAGAGAGGGAGGTTTAAACTCACCCCAACCAATTCCGACTAAAACTTTTGTATCGTTCCGATTACTCTCACTCACAAAAGTAAGTCTCATTGCGTCTCCTCAACAACAGTGCATCAAAGCACTGTTGTTATCGGCCGTTCTAAAAATTTAGAGAGGGTATGTAAAGACTTCTTCCTTAAATTTAGATTGCCATACCCACAAGCCAACTCACAATGACAAACAGATAGAACTATTAATCAAGCGGCTTTTTCAAATCTTCCTGAACTTTCGGATCACGGAGCAAGGCCTCAATGCGGTCGACCTCGGCAAATGTGGTATCCACCCTAAAAACCAGATCCGGAACATAACGCAACGTTGTGCGACGTCCGATAACCTTGCGAAAATGACTGTTTGCCAACTGCAAAGCCTTGCGCACTTCTTCATTTTTATCAGAGTGAGACGTGATAAAATACACATTGGCATACTTCAGGTCAGGAGAAATCTGCACTTCGGTAATGGTTACCAAGGTGTCAATTCCTTCCAGATTACGCACATCTTCATGCTCAATCTCTGCCGCAATAATTTTCTTTATTTCTTGCCCAACTCTTAATTGACGTTGAGACTGCTCTTTAATTGCCATTTTCTTTGTTCCTGTTTTTGTTAATTTGCCTTTCTCAACCAACCAATAACACCCAATCCGACGAGTTTTCCCCTAGTAATAGTCAATCCTGCAAGTTCCGCCCGCAAAGCTCGGATAATCAGATTAGTACGACGGGAGTTTTGACGCGCCGTGTACAACTTAGTACACAAGCCCCAAAGCTCCTAGTAATAACCAATCCAGCAAGCTTGGCGCAAAGCTCGGATAATTCGGTTAGTACGACGGGGTTTTTTAGGCGTGGTGTACAACTTAGTACACGAGCCTAAAAAGCTCCTAGTAATAACCAATTAGACGAGTTTAGCCGCGATGGTTTCGATTTCATAACACTCAATACTATCTCCGACTTGAATGTCGTTGTAGGATTCAAAACTCATACCACACTCGTAACCTTCTTTGACTTCTTTGACGTCGTCTTTGAAGCGTTTGAGCTGACCGAGCGCTCCGTCATGAATAACCACATTGTCACGCAAAAGGCGAACTTTGCTGCCACGTTTGACTAAACCTTCGGTCACCATACAACCGGCAACACGTCCCACACCGGTAATGTTAAAGACGCTGCGAATTTCGGCATAACCCAAAATCTTTTCACGCAGTTCAGGAGAAAGCATACCCTCCAAAGCCTTTTTAACATCATCTGCCACATCATAAATGATGGAGTAGTAACGAATATCAATACCGTCACGACGCGCCATATCTCGAGCTTGAGGAATTGCGCGAACGTTAAAACCGATAATAAATGCGTTAGAGGCCTTAGCCAAGGTCACATCAGATTCAGAAACCGGACCAACCGCCGAGTGCAAAATCTGCACACTGACTTCATTGTTAGACAATTTGTTCAACGTGCCCTCAATTGCCTCAATCGAGCCCTGAACGTCTGCCTTAATAATAATCGGCAAATGCTTCATCTCACCTGATTTAATCTTATCCAACATTTGTTCCATAGCCGACTTCGCGCTCTTAACCAACTTAGCGTCACGTTCTTTGCGAATACGATAGCTGGTAATTTCACGCGCTTGGTTTTCATCGGCGGCAACCGCAAAATTATCACCGGCTGCCGGCGTGCCTTGCAAGCCCAAAACCTCTACCGGTGTTGCGGGACCGGCTTCATGAACTTTGTGTCCGCGTTCATTAAGCAGGGCGCGAACGTGTCCCCACTCCTTACCGGCAATAATAATATCACCGACATGCAAAGTGCCTTTCTGAACCAAAACCGTTGCCACAGAGCCGCGACCTTTTTCCATTTTAGCCTCGACCACAGCGCCTTCTGCCGAACGATTCGGATTTGCTTTCAAATCCAAAATTTCCGCCTGCAGCAAAATCGCCTCAAGCAACTTGTCGATATTGATGCGTTTTTTGGCCGAAACCTCAGCGCACAAAGACTCACCGCCCATTTCTTCAACGGCGATACCGTGGTTCAACAACTCGGTCTTAACGCGCATCGGGTCAGCACCGGGGAGGTCAATTTTGTTAATCGCCACCACAATCGGAACTTCTGCGGCTTGCGCATGGCGAATAGCCTCAACCGTTTGCGGCATAATACCGTCGTTTGCGGCAACCACCAAGACCACAATATCGGTCACCTTGGCACCACGGGCACGCATTTCAGAGAACGCTTCGTGTCCGGGGGTATCAATAAAGGTGATTTTCTGGTTGTCTTTGGTCACAATCTGATAAGCACCGATATGTTGTGTAATACCGCCGGCCTCGCGCGCGGCAACATTGGTCTCGCGCAACGCATCCAACAACGAGGTTTTACCATGGTCAACGTGTCCCATAACCGTAACCACCGGCGGACGAGGCATCATCTGCTCTTCGGAATCATCAGCACCTTTCAACGCCAACTCGACATCACTGTCGGAAACGCGTTTGAACTTGTGTCCCAACTCCTCAACCACAATCTGCGCCGTATCGGCGTCAATCGGTTGGTTAATCGTTGCCATAACGCCAAGAGCCATCAGTTTTTTAATAACCACGGCGCTCTTTTCGGCCATACGGTTTGCCAACTCCTGAACCGTGATGATTTCAGGAATAACCACTTCCTTAACCACTTTTTCTTGCGGTTGTTGCACCTGAACCGGCTTTGGCTGTTTTTTCTTAAAGCGACGACGCGGTCCGCCAAAACCATAATCGTCATCGTCATCATCACCGCCCATCAGATTGTTCATATTCAAACGACCGGTGCGGCGCTGCGGTTCAAAACTACGCTTGGTGATTTTTTTGCGTTCTTGTTCAAAAGTCTCTTCTTTGCTCAAAACCTTTTTAGATTTTGCAAAGCTTTCATCCTCATCATCGTCTTCATCATAACTCTTAGACTTTTTGGGTTTCAAAAAGACTTTATCATCGTTTTTCGGCTCTTCATGGCGCGCTTTTTTGGCCTCATTGGCGGCTTTTTCCACTTTTTGAGCCTCAATACGGCGACGTTCTTCTTCCTCACGGCGAGCTTTTTCCGCTTGCTCTTTAGCCTCTTGCTCTTTTTCCTCTTGACGCAAGCGTTCTTTTTCTTCTTCTTCCTGACGACGACGAGCCTCGTGCTCTTTAGCCTCCGCCAAGAGTTTTAATTTTTGCGCGGTTGCCTCATCAATCTGAACCTTACGCTCAACCGTAGTCGCAGAAGACGGGGTAATCACCCGTTTTTTGCGCACCTCGACCTGAACAACCTTTTTACCTTCTGACTTTTGAGCTCTATCGCCCAAATTTTTTAGCGTTAGTGTAGACTTGGAGTGTAATGTTAATTTTTTATTTGCATCATCACTTGTCATAAATTCTCATCTCCGTTACTATTCTGCGGTTTATCTCTTAAAAAATCCGACAACTTATCAAAATTCTCTTTCACCATCTTTGACATCCCTTTTTTCAAGAACGCCAAATAAACTGTATTAACCTTATCTAATGCCTTATCCAACTCCTCAACACCAAACAACCTGTACACCGGCAAGCCCTCTGCCAGATGTTGAATTTTTTTGTGACCGTCATCGCCGGAATCAAGCGCCTCAAGCAAAAAAGCGCACCGACCTTGTTTGACCGCTTCCGAAACCTTTTCCAGTCCCAAGACTGCGTCTCCGGCTTTCTTCGCTAAAGAGATAGCATTTAATGCGTTTTTATGCAAGACATTTTCCACCATCAACAGCAACTCGTCATCAGCCTTCACATTTTTCTTCAACGCCTTAGCAAACAGTTTTTTGTGAATAGCCTGCGCCAACGCCGCATAAGAGTTTGACACATAAACGCCCTTGCCACCCAGTTTTTTATACAAATCGGGCACAATTTTTCCATCCGGCGTAGCCACAAAACGCAACAACTGCGCCTTGTCTTTCACTTCTCCGCAAACAATACAGCGCCGCATCGTATCTTCACTTTTTTTCATCTCTTCAACCGCAATCAAAAAAATTTGCAACAGTCAAAATCAGAGACTGCCGAGCGCCACCGCGCCCGACAGCCCTTGTGTTCTTTACTCACTAAACCAGTGAGCGCGAGCACCCATAATCACTTTTTCAGCCTCTTTTTCAGACAAAACATTTTCGCCCAACAGCTCAATGAGTTCATCTGCGGCCAAATCAGCCAAATCATCAATGGTTTTAATACCCTTGTTGGCCAGAGTCAAAATCATATCCTGATCCAAGCCCTCAACGCTCTTGAGTTTTTCATCAATACCCAATGTTTCGCTCTGTTTAACAAACTCGGCATTGCGTTTTTCAACAAACACTTTGGCACGATTTTGCAATTCGGTAGCCACATCGGCGTCAAAACCGTCAATGCTTGCCAGCTCGGACAAATCAACCATAGCCACTTCGTCAACGGTGGTAAAGCCCTCGGCAATCAACAGATGCGCAATCATCTCATCAACGTCCAAAGCCTCCATAAAGCGCTGAGAACGAACTTTGTTTTCGTTAGAACGACGCTCTTGCTCTTGCTCTTCGGTCAAAACGTCAATATCGCAACCCAACAGTTGTGAAGCCAGTTTAACGTTTTGTCCGCGGCGGCCGATAGCGATAGAAAACTGCTCTTGCGGAACCACAACTTCAATACGTCCGTTTTCTTCATCCAAAACCACTTTGGTCACCTCAGCCGGTGCCAAAGCGCTGACAATATACTGCGCTTTATCTTCGGAATAAGGCACAATATCAATCTTTTCACCCTGCAGCTCGGTCACAACAGCCTGAACGCGGATACCGCGCAAACCAACGCAAGCGCCAACGGCGTCAATCGTCATATCATTGGCCTTAACCGCCAACTTTGCCTTAGACCCTGGGTCACGAGCGACGCCCATAATTTTAACCACGCCGTCATAAATTTCAGGAACTTCCTGTGTGAACAACTTAGCCATAAACTCAGGACAAGTACGAGACAAGAAAATCTGCGGACCTTTAACTTCTCTGCGAACTTCAAGCACATAAGCGCGAACTCTGTCGCCGTTCTTAAACTTTTCTCTCGGGATAATTTCATCACGACGCAAAACCGCCTCGGCTTTACCAATATCCAAAACCACGTTGCCAAACTCGATTCTCTTAACTGTACCGTTCACAATCGTGCCGACTTTTTCTTGATATTCCTCAAACTGTTTGTTGCGCTCGGCGTCACGAACCTTTTGCATAATCACCTGCTTGGCAGTCTGAGCGGCAATACGTCCAAAGTCAATCGGCGGCAAAGCGTCAATGATAAAGTCGCCTATTTTAGCGTCTTTTTTATAGGCCTTGGCGTCTTTCAACAAAATTTTAGAAGCCTGAGCCTCGTCATCTTCAGATTCGATAACATCAACCACTTCGCGGTAGCGGGAAAGATTGATAGCTCCGGTCTTGCGGTCAATCACGGCTCTGATGTCATGTTCAAAACCATATTTTGAGCGCGCCGCTTTTTGAATAGCGACTTCCATTGCCACAAAAACATCTTCTTTATCAATATTTTTTTCACGAGCCACAGTATCCGCAACAAGGATAATTTCAGGTCTCGGCATGCTTTCGATATTTTCCATATTGTCCTCTTATTTAGTTGATTAATCTTCAATAACTTCTTCAGTCATCGGGTGCTCGGCCTCCCATTTGGCGAGCAGTTCGTCAGTCAGAATAATTTTGGCTTTGCTGATGTTCTCAAACGGAATTTTATATTCCGCGTCGTCCATTTTGAGCACAACGTTTTCTCCGTCCACACCTAGCAACTCGCCTTTAAAACGTTTGCGGTTTTCCACAGCTGTATCGGTCTCGATTTTCACCTCGTTACCGGCAAAACGCTCAAAATGCGCCAACTTAGTCAGCGGTCTATCAAGCCCCGGAGAGCTAACCTCAAGATTATATTTATCGCTGATAGGATCTTTGTCATCCAAAACCTCCGACAACGCGCGGCTGACTTTAGCGCAATCATCCACCGTAATTTCGGTGCCGTCGGTCTTGTCAATCATAATCTGCAAAGTCGGGTTAGCCTGTCCGATTGTCAAAATCCGCACAGTTTCATACCCCAAGCCGTCAATAACCGGCTCCAGCATATCTGCCAAATGATGTCTTTGTTGCATATTTATCGATTCCTTTAACAAAAAGAGCGGAGTTTTGCAACCCCCGCTCTCAGAACATTTATGAAAGAATAAATCACTCTTATCATACAAAATAAAAAAAATCTACTGTTTTTTATTATTTTCTTCACGATTGTGCAACATCGCGGCAAAATCCACCGGATTCAGCATAATCGGCGGCAGTCCTCCGTCAATCATGGCATTGGCCACAATCGAACGCACAAACGGAAACAGCATGCGCGGAATTTCAATCATCAAAACCGGTTTGATATGCTCTTCGGGCACGTTCAGCGCCACCACCGCGGCATATTCTAGCTCCAAAATAAACAGCTTTTTACCGTTAATATCGCCGTTCAGCCGATAACTCAAGCTCACGTTGTGAAAATTGTCGTGCATATGGTGCGCGTTCACCTCCACCTGCACGTCAACCGCCGGCGCTTGCGTTAATTCCCTAAAAATTTCCGGCGCGTGCGGAATTTCCAAAGACATATCCTTAATATATTGCGTATGAATAACAATAGCCGGTTGCATCTGCTCGTCTTTTTGTTGATTATCGTTCATATTTTGGCTCCTTTATAAAAAAACTGCCGCTACTTTATTATAAATAATCGCCGCGGTCAAATATTTATAGTTGATAAAAACAATATTTTGGCTATATTAAATTCTGAGAAAAATAAGAAAAGTAATCATGGAGAAAAATGTTGCAGTTTTTGGATATAATCATATTGTTAATCGCCGTTGTGTTATTGTTTATGCGCCTCAAAAACGTGTTGGGAACTCGCCCCGAAAATTCCAAACCGACCCCGCTTAGCGAAGAAAGCGCCGCCAAAATTTTTGACATTATCATGCAAGAAAACGAGCGCAACGCCAAACAACAGGCTCAAGACATCACCCCGCCGCAAGATTTGTCCCCTCTGGAGCAGGAGATTGCCAAAATCCCCAACTTCAACACCGACGCCTTTTTAAACGGTGCTAAACGCGCTTTTGAAATCATCATCACCGCGTTTGCCAAAGGCGACACCCAAACGCTCGAAGGCTTGGTATCGCCCAAATTGATAAAAAAATTTCAAGAGATTTTGCACCAACGCCAAACCGATGGCATCTCCGCCGAGACTGATTTGATTGGCTTTAACAACACCGAAATCACCGACGTCAAACTTGGCAAAAACAACATCGTTAAGATTGCCGTCAAGTTTGTCACCGAACAGGTCAACCTGCTCAAAAACAAACAAGATGAAGTGATTGAAGGCGATGAAAATTTTGTGCAAACCATTACCGATGTTTGGACTTTTGAACATTGCCTGACCTCAACCAACCCCAACTGGATTTTAATTTCGACTAAAAAATAATGCCTAAAATATTTTATCTTTTACTCATCGCTCTCTTTTTTGGCGGCTGCGGACAAGAAGACGATAACAAATCAAAGGAAATGCCCAAAATTGCGGTCAACAAACAAACGCAAAGCCAACAACCCTCCTCAGTCAGTCTGGTGCCGGCGGCATTTGCCGACCTCAAAAACTGGTATCGTGACGACCTCATCAAGGCCTACCCCGCCATCAAGTCTTCTTGTGAGCAGGTGCTTAAAGAAAAAAACACCTATATGTCTAATTCGGAGCTGAAAATCCCCACCCAAGCCTATCAACTGGCGTGCCAAAAGTTTCTCAACTCCGACATCAGCACCTCGGCCGAACTGCGCTTTTTCTTAGACAAGGTTTTCACTCCTTATCTGGTGCTCGACAACAACAATCCCGAGGGAAAATTCACCGCCTATTATGAGTCGGCAATAGATGTTTCTAAAACCCAAAGTGCCAAATATCAATACCCTATTTATGGCAAGCCACTTGACTTGATTGAAGTCAACATCAGCGACTTTGACAACCGCCTGCCCAACGCCAAAATCTATGGTAGGGTAGACACCAAACAGCAAAAACTCGTGCCCTACTACACCCGTGAGCAAATCGAAACTTCCGAGATTCCGGCGCCGGTGATTTTGTGGGCAAAAGATTTGGTCGACCTCAACATTATGCAAATTCAAGGCTCGGCCGTTGCCAAACTTGAGAACGGCGACCGCGTCCGCTTAGGTTTTGCCGCCCATAACGGACAACCGTTTACCGGCATCGGCAGTATTTTGCTCTCGCAAGGGCTGATAGACAAAGGTCACGCCTCTATGGGCGAAATTCGCAAATGGCTTAGACAACACCCGCAACAAGCCGTCAAAGAACTACGCAAAAACAAACGCTATGTCTTCCACCGCGTTGCCAGCACCACCTCGCCGGTTGGTGCGCAAAACGTGCCTTTGACCGCGCAACGCAGTCTCGCCGTTGACCGCCGCTATATTCCGCTCGGCTCGCTTTTGTGGCTTGAGACCACCGGTCCCTTACACGAAAAAATCGAGCAACTGGTAGTGGCGCAAGATGTCGGCGGCGCTATCAAAGGCGCGGTGCGCGGTGACTTTTATTGGGGCTCCGGCGATGAAGAAGTGTTGGCTCAAGCCGGCAAAATGAACGCCGCCGGTCGTTACTATATTCTGTTACCCCGCAGTTTGGAGATAAGCAATGCCCAAACCAAATAAAGCCGATTTGCTGATATACAAGGCGCTATCCCGCGCCATGGAGCAAGATTTGCTGCGCATTTATCTTGACACCTCCAAACTTAATCGCCCCAACTCTCCGGTTTATAACCCGTGGGAGAACCTGTTGCCGCTGCTGATTCCGACCCTTATGGGACTGGTCTTAATCATCACCGTCAGCAGCTTTTTCGGACTGGCATTTATTATCGGGATGATTTTGGTTTATACCTACTACTTTAAGCGGATGATAGACAAACGCCTGCTGTGGCGCACCAAGCAATACATCGCCACCGATTACACCCATTGTGATGAATTGTGGCAATACGGCGGTCTGGTGTTTGCCACCAAAGCCGACAAAAAAGTCGGTTGCATTGCCCCCTCCGGTGACTGGAAAGAATTTACCGTCAAAAACTTTGCCGACCTGATGACCGACAAGCCCGCCGAACCGCAAGAGAAAAAAGATGAAACCGCAGCAGCCTGACATAAACGCCGATGACGCCGCCGCATGGGATGAGTTTGTCGGCACGGTGCAAAAATTGCCGCAGCCTGAAGAACCACCCTCGGCGCCGGTCTATATTGACGAGGTCACACCTACGGTCAGCTACAAAAACATCCCCAACATTTATCAGTTGGCGCCGTTGCTGGTCGGCAATCTTAATGAGATGGACGGCAACACCGCCAAGCGCTTTAAGCGTTGCGAATATCGCATTGAAGGCACTCTCGACCTGCACGGCAAAACCGAAGAACAAGCTTTTGGCGCCGTCGTCAATTTTATCAAACAGTCTTATCTGCAGAGCAAACGCTGCGTTCTCATCATCACCGGTAAGGGGCTTAATCAGGACAACAGCGATATTTTCAACCCCAAAGGCAAACTGAAAGAGCGTACGCCGGTTTGGCTCAACACCGAAGAGCTCCGTCCGCTGATTTTGGGCTTTATCCATCCGGAAGAACGCTTGGGCGGCTCCGGTGCCTTATACATTATGCTCCGCAAAAAGCGCTGACCTTTTTACTTGACAATGCCTCCTTAAAAGTCTACTGTCCAACCAATAAATTATTTTTTTGTTGAATTATTTAAAATACAGAATTTATGAATTACAAAGAAAAATTAACTTTTGTAAATGGGCATGACTTTTTAACCTTAGTCAAGACCGGTCAGCATAACAACATTATGCGTTACGTTCGTGTTTGCAAGTGCTTGTCATCAGAAGAAGAGTGCGCGCTAATCAAACGCGGAAATCACGAAGAAATCATGGCCTACATTGCTCATCACTATCTTGAGCTTGAAAGCCTTGATGAGTTGGTAAAGCGTGGCAAACCAAACGAAATTCGCTTTTATTTCAGCCGTAATCCTGATGTTTGTTGCTTTGAAGAAAGCGCGTTGGAGACCCTCATGAAAGTTCCTGGTGTGTTAGAAGACGTAATAATCAATTTTATTCAACACTGGTCTTTCGTTTCATCAAATGAAATCTGGTCTTCATATTCAGAAGACGCCAAACAACAGGAATTATCCAATAAGCGCAATTTTGAATGTGTCTTGCTCAAAACCAACGAACACGTCCAAATACGTTTTTACCTGTCACGACTACAACTCTGCCCCGAGGCTGAACAACTACTGGAAACCGTTGGCATCGCCGAAGACAAATTGGTTTACCATGAGTGTTGGAAAGCAGATCAACGCTATCATTAATCTGTAAACTAAAAAAAGAACAGTGAAACCTTTTTTAAGATTTCGCTGTTTTTTTGTTTCCAATTTTTGCGCATAAAAAAAGTGATATGATAGCCAAACGCACCACCTGCCGATAAGCAGAGGTTTGTTTAAGCTGTCAACATCACATCTTTTTTTACTTACCGCGATAAGGAGTTATCAAAATATAACCCGAAACACCGTAAATAGCCGAACACATGGCATAATCACTCGGTCTCAACGCAGCAAAAATTTTCTTAATAATACTTTTCATATTCTTTTCAGGGTTGTTTAATGAGGGCGTATTCCTTACATACTTCCTGTATCCTCAGATTAAAAAATTATAACTTAATAATAAATTAGCAGATAGGCTTATACTCTCTCACGCACCAAAAATCAAGCTTTTTTTCTACTTAATTACCACCGTTGCTAAGCCAGCCTTCGTGATGACGTTTCATAGGGAGAACATAAGAAATATAAAACTACAACCCTTGTTTGATAATTTTCACCGGCACGCGGGATACATTTTCCGCCCGCAGCTGCTCCAAATACAACTCCTGCGGCGCGTTCTCACCCCATCCCATCATATAATTCCTTCCAACAAACAACAGCGGCAACCCGATTTGCCCCTGCAAATCATATTGCTTTGCAAATTTTTGCAGCAACTTGTTGTTTTTCTCCTCCTGAATATCTAAAATCGTAAACCGAATATCCGGATTTTCTTTGATAATTCCGCCGTTCAGCGCCTCTTTCATCTTATCGCAAAAATGGCAAGGCTGCGAAAAAATCACCACCTCTTTTTGCGATTCAGCGGCAACAGTTTGCGCCCATAAACAAATGGCTACCCCCAACAAAACAAACTTTTTCATCTTTCAAACTCCTTTATTGTTAAAGTGGAAAATAAGTCACCAACACACTGACAATCAACAACATCACCAACGGCAAAACCACCTTTTCAAACGGAAAATGTGCATGCCCGCCGTTACGCTGCTTCAAAAATTGATAAAATTTTTGCGAACCGATATAAATCAGCATCCCCCAAATTGCACTGAACAAAATCACATCCATATAAAACAAATGCCAAATTACCACCGGCGCATACTCAACCTCATCAATATAAATAAAACTAATCATCGCCACCGAAGACATTAATAAAAGCAGGTCACGTCCGCGAAAGTTCCAATTTTTCTTATCAAAAAACAAAATCGTCCAATACCCGAGCAAGGTTAATAAAGCCCCTGCCCATAACCCGACAACCGCATCTTCCACACCCAAGCGCCGCGCAATGCTCAACGACGCCCCAATTGCCACCGTGCACACTGCGCACGCCGGATTCGCCCATACTTTCACCGGCACCAACGTCACTAAGGTCACCATACTCAACATTTTTTTCATTACTTTGCCTCCTTAATATGTATATCATTTACTATATATAATAAATAAAACATATTATATTTGTCAAGTATTATTTTTATCAAAATTTTCCCTTATTTTAAACTCACCCTGCCTTTACCTCCATCTCTCTTTCCCCACCTCCTTTCCTCTCCCTCCTCCTAATCTCCTTTCCTCTCCCTCCTCCTTCGCCACCAACTTTTCTTCCCTCACATAACAAAAAAGCCGTTACTCGCTTGAGTAACGGCTTTTTACAAAACTTAGCAATGAAGAAATTACTTCAATTCAACCTTAGCACCAGCGGCTTCCAGTTTAGCTTTGATTTCTTCAGCTTCAGCTTTCGGACAAGCTTCTTTAACAGTCTTCGGAGCACCGTCAACCAGATCTTTAGCTTCTTTCAAGCCCAACTGAGTGATAGCACGGATTTCTTTAATAACGTTAATTTTGTTTGCGCCAGCTTCAGCCAAGATAACATCAAATTCATCTTTTTCTTCAGCAGCAGCGGCAGCAGCACCACCGGCAGCAACAGCAACGGCAGCAGCGGCAGAAACGCCCCATTTTTCTTCTAACATTTTTGACAAGTCAGCAGCTTCCATAACAGTCAAGGCTGACAATTCATCAACTAATTTGGCTAAATCGGCCATATTTTTTCTCCAATAAAAAATTAAATTTAAAAACGATATAATTACTCAAAATTAAGCGGCTTCTTTTTCTGAATATGCTTTGGTAACACGAGCCAGCTGAGCACCGGGGGCTTGCAACAAACCAATAATTTTGGCGCGCAACTCGTCCATAGACGGGATAGTAGCCAAACGATTGATTTCTTCAATGCTGAGAACACCGGTTCCCATAGCGCCACCGACAACGATCAACTTCTCGTTTTCTTTAGCAAATTCAACACAAGCTTTGCAGGCAGAAACAGGGTCATTGGCAAACGCAATAGCGGTCGGGCCTTTGAACAGGTCTGCAATACCTTCAAACTTTGTGCCTTTAAGAGCCAGACGAGTAATCCGGTTTTTAGTAACTCTGAAACCAGCACCAGCTTTTCTGATTCTGTTTCTCAAATCTGATACTTCTTGAACAGTCAAACCTTTGTAGTGAGAAACCACAACAATGTCTGCATTTGAGAACAAACCATTTAATTCGCTGAGCAGGTCTGCTTTTTCTTCACGGTTCACTTGTTGTCTCCAATATAAACATCAATACTGATGTTGTTTTTTTTACAATAACATCACCGCAACACCAATCATCAGACCATAGCCGTTTGATGAGCGTTGCCGTCATGCAACCTAATCTGTCCAGGAGAAAAATATAAATAGAAATTTATTACTCCCGTCTATGTAGGATATTTAGGGCTCAAAAACAGAACCACCTACAGTCTTGGACAGTTTAATCAAAATGCAACAGCATTTTGAAGAGCGGCTCGGATAAGAACTATCCTCACCAAAACTTTTCAATAGCCACACTATTAAACTTTTTTTAAGCAAATTGCAAGCACTTTTTGCAAAAATAATGCAACTTTATGTATTAATAATGATTTTTTTATAAGAACTAATCTCTAAGATTTGAGGATAATACGAAGGGGATTTTTTTCAAAGTGTACAAAAACGTACATAAAAAAGACTAATCTCTAAGATTTTAGAGTAATACGGAGCGGTTATTTTTCGCAGTGTACAAAAACGTACGTAAAAAAAGACTAATCTCTAAGATTTTAGAGTAATACGAAGCGGTTATTTTTCGCAGTGTACAAAAACGTACATAAGAAAAATAACCGCCCGTAGGACTCAAAATATTAGAGATTAGAAAAATCGACGCGAACGCCAACCCCCATAGTACTGCTGAGTGATACTTTCTTCATATAAGTACCTTTAGCACCTTGAGGTTTTGCTTTAATGATGGTCTCAATGAAAGCCTTAGCGTTTTCGGCCAACTGTTCTTCGGTGAAGGAAGCCTTACCGATACCGGCATGAACAATACCGTTTTTCTCGACACGGAATTGAACTTCACCGGCTTTAGCGTTTTTAACGGCAGTTGCAACATCAGCGGTAACAGTGCCCAATTTCGGGTTTGGCATCAAGCCCTTAGGACCCAAAACGCGAGCAACGCGACCGGCCATGCCCATCATATCAGGGGTGGCAATGCAACGGTCGAAGTCAACTTTTCCGGCCATAATGGAATCAACCAAGTTCTCTGCGCCAACAATATCAGCACCGGCGGCTTTAGCCTCATCGGCTTTTTCACCCTGAGCAAATACGGCAACGCGAACTTTCTTACCAGAACCGTTCGGCAAAGCGCAAACGCCGCGAACCATCTGGTCAGCATACTTCGGATCAACGCCCAAATTGATAGCCAAATCAATAGTTTCATCAAATTTAGCGGTAGCGTTAGCTTTTACGATTTTAACAGCTTCAGCCAAGCTATAAGCCTGATCTTTGTTTACTGTTTTATAAGCATTTTCGATTCTTTTTCCCATTATCTTACTCCACTACCTTAATGCCCATAGAAACGGCCTGACCTTTAACCATATTCATAGCTGCTTCAACGGTTGAGCAGTTCAAATCCGGCATTTTAGTTTCAGCAATTTCTTTAACCTGAGCAAGAGTGATTTCACCAACAAAAGTCTTACCAGGTTCTTTAGAAGCTGATTTAACTTTAGCGGCGGTCTTAATGTAATAAGCAACAGGAGGAAGCTTGGTTACAAAAGTGAAAGACTTGTCTTCAAACGCTGTGATAACAACAGGAACAGGAATACCCGGTTCCATTTTTTGCGTAGCAGCATTGAAAGCCTTACAAAATTCCATAATATTCAAGCCCTTTTGACCAAGAGCAGGACCGACCGGCGGAGAAGGGTTTGCTTTTCCGGCGGGGATTTGCAGCTTAATTAAGCCTAAAATTTTCTTTTTAGATTTAGCCATTTTTCCCTCTATTAAAACAGGTTTGTGGTAAACTCAAGACTATGGCAAGTCTCCCACAAATTATATTAAAAAACATTGTCCCGCGGAGCGATTCGCTCATCAACAAGCAGACTCGCCCTCAAAAAAGACACTTTCATATAACACAACTTAAAAATATTACAAGTATTTTCTTCACATTTCATCGCTGATTATAATTAAACTGTGCCGCGACCTCGGGGCTGATCTCAGTAGAGCGCATCCGTTTAGCAAACCCGTTGCAGGCATAATTCATAAAGTAATACAAGCGTTTATAAGCAGGCAAATTGCGTTCGTTCCAATATCTTTTAAGGGTATTTTGCGCCATTTTCGCCTTATTTTTACTCAACTGATTTTGCCGCACCCGATACAGCGTCAGCACCTGATTCACCCCGTAAAACTTTTGCCCGTGCCGCAAAAAGTGCATCCACGTGCGCGCATCCTCGCACAAATCCCTATCGTTCGGAAACCGCACCGTCTCAATCTGCTTGCGATCAATCATCACCGTCGACATCCCGATTTGGGTGGTTTTCATATATTTCGGCAAGTCGATACTTTCATCAACATCAACCTGCCCCATTTTCATAATCCGCCCTTTCTCGTTCACAAAGGAATAAGAAGTGTGCGACAACGCCGCCTTCCTTTGACTCATAAACATCAACTGCGCGGAAAGTTTGTTTTTTGCCCACAAATCATCGGAATCCAGAAATGCCAAATACCGCCCCTTGGCGTGTTCTATGGCAAAATTGCGACAAGCGCTCACGCCTTTGTTTTCAGGCATGCTGAATACTTTAATTTTCGGATTATTTTCAGCCAAACGCCTAGCCTCTGCCAACGAACCATCGGTTGAGGCATCGTCCACCACAATCAGCTCCCAATTTTCATAGGTCTGATTCAACACCGATTGTATAGAGTGCTTTAAATATTTTTGGCAATTATAAACCGGCAGTATAACAGAAACATTAACCATAGACACCTACTCCTAATGCTTCTGTTATCACAAATTTACCGATAAATCAACAATTACTCCGCGGCGGCGTATTCCTCGTCAAAAACACCCATAGCATCGGCATCAAGATTCAAGCAATAAATGCAGCAATTATCCTCACGCCCGTAATAGTCAGGCAACACCGCGCAAAGCTTAAAGCCGCATTTTTCATAAAACGCCCGTGTCGGAACATATTGCTCCGTGCTATCGGTCTTAACATACAACCGATGCGCCCCGCGTTGACGCAACAAGCTCAGAAGATTGTGCATCAACTGTTTTCCGATACCCAAGCCGCGATATTGATTGTGTGTTGACAACCAATGCAACTCATAAGTACCGGCGCGAGCGTCATTGAGCTCCGCAAAGCACGCATAAGCCACCGTTTTACCGTCATACTCGGCAAACAGATATTGATGATTTGTGTCTTGATGATGCAAAAGATGACTGGCAATGTCAAAATTGACCTGCACATCATGATTATCAAAAAAGCCCGTAGACGCAGCTATTTGAGCAATAATCTGAGGGTCATCATGTCTTAAATTAGTTCTGAAACTGAGCATAGTTACACTCCTTTCAGAACGTTTGCGCCCTCACAAAAAGAAAAATTGCAACCGACATGGTTCAAAAAATCAGACCTGAATAGGTCACAATAATTATATTCACATACCGCAGTGACTCGCGAAAGTTTTAACATAAAAACTCCATAGTTGTTAACCCAATGCGAACAAGGATTCCTCCCCTTCGCACCTTTATTATATAACAAAACTATCAAAAATTGCAACCCCTGAGTTTTTATGCCCCACCCAAAAAAACAATCGCGAGCAGAAATTTACTACACCTCCTCATACCTCATCACAGAACCCGCCCTACCCCAAACGTCATTGCGCCGTTTTATCATCGTCATTGCGAGGTGCTCGCCACCGAAGCAATCTAGTTAAACCAAAGAATCCTTATCCCTCCCTCTCTAAAAATTTAGAGAGGCGCACCACAAGAATCCTTATCACTCGCACGTCAACTTATTTGGACCAAATTCGATATAAAACGCGCCATGAAAAAAATCCGTCAAAAACTGTAAATGGTAGTAACTGCCGTTACCGACCCAAATTCCCCACAGTGCGTTTTTTGAAGCCTGCGTCGATGTTGTATATGCCTCCACACTCCACTGATGTGTGACCTTCTTTGACACATAATAAACCGAAGGATCCAACATAAAATCAACTTCCCCGAGCGCGGGAACATACCAATGCCCTGCCCCGCAATACTCATTATCTTTACCGCAAACAGAAGGATAATAATTATAAGCACGCTCCATTTGTTGGTGGTCAACATTTTCCTTAATCGCCTCATAAAACTTTTTTGTGTTGCATTTACCCCTAAAATCCTTAAGCGCATCTTCCATTTTAGGATATAAAGGCAACTCATCAATGGCACTGTCAGCCGGTCCGTTACGTCCGGCATTTTCTATTTTCTGCACTGCCAGATACCTGTTATCAACCTTATCGGGTGTGTGAACAATAGCCGCAATCTCCGTCCCTTTATACGTCAGCGCATCGCCAAACCGTACATCAACAAAACTTTTCTGTGTAATATCAAAGCTCTTGCGACACACTCCGCCTTTGTATTGATAACCGTTTTTCTCACAACTTTCTTTATTAAAGCGATAATATTTATTGGTACCGCCCACGCAAACTTCAATCTCACCGCGGCTGTCATCCGGACGCTCAAAATACGGATATTCGTTAATATCGCAAATCAGCATATCGCAACGGCCGTTGTTGGGCACATATTCGCCGTTCACCAACTTGCCAAAACCCTCGTTGCACGCCGAATAGCCATAGTGCATAGCGTCATCATAACAACTTTCGACCTTACCGTACAAACTCCCCGGAGGTGTGTCATAAGGATAATCATTAAGGTTGCAACGGTCGATACAGTCGCCGTTATTATAGCGATAGTTCACGCCGTCTTTGCCCATACAACTCTTATAACGATACATCTTTTGCACCTTGCCGCCATCTATGCCCAACAGGCACTCTTCCGCCTCAAAATTCGCATTAGGCTCGGCAATCGTATATCCGCCGCAGTTATTCTTCCAACACTTCACTTTATTATAGTCATACGGGCAGTGCAACGGATTATACTTTTTCGCCTCATCACCACCGAGCAAGCTCTGCATTTGACTCTGACACTCGCTCAAGCTCATATCATAACCCAACGCCGCGCACTCGGGAACATCGTTATTATACAGCGCGCCCCATGCCACTGAAGAACTCAAACAAAACCACGTTGCCAATATTTCTATTCGTCTCATCATCGTTCTCCTATTTCACATATTCCACCACCGGAAGCGCAGTACGTTTGTACGTCAACTTATCTTCACAAGTCGGCATATTCGTATGGCTAATATAGGCACCGGCGCAGTCATATATAGCACTATTCGGTGTTTTATTCTCCAAAGATGACCATTGATTATTTTCGTTGTAATAGTAGCTTTTTCCGGTCTCTTTCGCCAATTTGCGAATAATTCCCCTAATGCGAGTCAAGCCGCCACTTATCCAACCACGCCGGTATAACACATCATAACTCGGCAGTTTCCACTTTCCGCGTCCGAAAGAGGCGTCGCTTTCCAAACCGCTCGGCGCATAATTGGCGGCATACTCCATTGCCTTGTTCCAATCCATTGTCGCCGCCGTATTTTCCAAAGACACAATCACCACAGTCGAGCCGTTTTTCTTCAAAACCACACCGATAAGATTATCGTGATAATAAACCACATCGTCTTCCTGACAACCACCGTTTTCTATGTGGCAGATATTATAACAAGTGCCATAATATTGCCCATCAACCATCCCTACCAAATAAGGCTTCGTTTTTGGACAGCACTTGCCGCTCTCGTCACACTGATAACCGTAACAAACACTATTTTTATCTTCATAAGTATTATAAACATAAGACAGGGTCTCATTTGTACAACGGGTGCACAGATTATCATTAACCGCGCATTTAGCCTCTTCTTCCGCCGTGCATTTTTTGCTGACCTTTTCTCCGTCATCCACTACGAGCGTATCCGCCCAATAATAAGGCGCTTGCGCATTACCACGGCAAAAAAACCATTGCGGACAAGTTCCGTTTTGGGGCGAGTATCCCCGCTGACAATACTCATAGCCATAGTAGGTCGCATCTGTATCCCGACAGGTTTTAAGCACGCCCAACGTCCCTGATGAACCGTTCAAATACAACGTCACGTTGTCATAAGGCAAACCATCGGTTTTGCAGACACAACGGTGCGGAGAATCCGCCGCCGGTTGCCACAAGTCATCACAGCTGTTAGATGTGTAGGTGTCGCCATAGCCGCAGCCTTTGCACTGCGCGTAGCCGTAATAAACCTTGTCCCCCGACTTGCACATCGTAATACTGCTCTCGCCGTTCGCCGCCGCCTCTTCAATCGGATATTTATCGCCGTACGGATACAAATACGCCACATTGCCGCAATCGTGCTCCACGCATTTGCCGTTGATATAATCCCAACCGTCCTTGCAGCATTTGGCAGTTGTCCCACCATAACCGCCGTTGTGCTGTCCCGCGTTCCAGTTGCGGTTGCACTCGCTGTCGTCATAAATGCACCGCCGATGATCCGACCCGCAGTAGCTCACCTTCGCGCCCAGATTACACGCCTCGCCGCTCACCGGATAATTCATACAGCCGTTGGCGTTCATACACCAAACTTTCTTATCGTTCGACGGACACCGCAAAATCAAATTATCTTTATCGGGGCATTCGTCTTCGCTATACACATATCCCAACTCCGCGCACGTCTGCTTGCTCACTTGCTCCGAGCCGTCTATCACCCGCGTGCACAGGGCTTTGTCTTTGTCTCCAAAGTTGATATTAATAACATTGTCATATTGTTTATCGGGTGAGGTGCTACTGATAATCCCCATATCGTCAAACAAACAACGCATCGCTGATTGCTTGTAATAATAGTCAATATCCGTACTGCCGTTATCACTGCAACCGGCGTAACAGTTGCCGGCTTTGTAATAATAGTGCCCGTCATTATAACACGAGGCGCTCTCGTCAATCAAAAACGTGTCACAGTCAGAATAAATAAACTGTGACGGACACATACATTTTTCATAAACAACCGTACCGTCCGCCAACATCCCAAACCCTTGACTGCCGCTGCCGACCAAACCGCCTTTTGCTCCGTTCACAATCCCTTCTTGACTGCAATCCTTATACGTCTTTGGCATACACGCCGCATAACGCTTTTCCCCGTTCGCCTCACAGGTTTTGGCGGGGTTGTAGTCTATGCGATACCCGTTGGGACAGTCGCTCTCTTTCTGATAGGGGTACGCGCTCGCCGGACACTCGCATTTATAATACTTGACGGCACTTTCGCCCGATGTACGCTTGCAAAACGAGCTTGAGAGCACGGCGTTATGACTGCATGATGAATCCGCGGTGTAATTATATTCTTTGTCACAACAAGCGTCGGTATAAGTGTTGTCATGCGGACATAACAAACTGCTGTTTTTGCCCCGCGCGGTGCAACTGCTCACCTGCATCCCATAACCGGCGGATAAACACATCGTGCGCGCGTCCGGCTCGCCCCCGTTAAAGTCTAACTTTGTCTCCGGTTGCAAAAAACTCACACTCGCATATTTGGTATATGAAGTTGTAGGTTTTGACCTAGTTGTAAGGTTGGGTTTGATTTGATCTACGAGGTTGGCGCCTGATGATGATATAAG
>CAKQSV010000017.1 GCA_934273635.1 uncultured Alphaproteobacteria bacterium | reverse complement strand
GCCGACGGTTACACTACCGGATGTTGCAACAGCAATCTTTACACCGCATTGTCGCCGGACGCTTGCACTAATAATTCAACTTCTCTTAATGATTCCTGCTATTATGACGGGAGCAAAAAATATCGTTGCTCGTGCGATAGGGCGCGTTATCCTTACAGCAATTCAGACAATACCACCTGCGGTTTGGGCGGAGAATTTGACGTCAGCGATGTTTGTGTCGCGCCCAATGCGCAAGGTCAAAGTATCAACTATTACAGCGGGTGTTGTCCGAACTCTTATCAAGAGTGCGATGCCAACAATCACGAAGTCGGGTTGGGCAAGAGCTGTCGTGTGCAAAGCAGCAAAGGCGTGGTGAACAGGTATGAAAGTTGCACCTGCGCCTCGCACTATGACACGGTTTGCTCGGACGGCAAGTTGATAAATGTGGATAATGTTTGCAAGCGCAACGGTCTGAACTACACCACCGAGAGCAACTGCGAAAGCCTGTGTACCAAGACTTCCGAGACTAACATTGACGACTATTTATATGGTAATGTATGGCACTGTTTGTACGAAAATGACGGCGCAACCTTAAAAGAAACCGATGAGGAATTAAAAGGCAAGTTGTGCCGAGGGATTTTAACCGTAGGCGCTAATGCTGGCGAATATGCCGATGACGCCTATAATGATTGCGAGGCGCAAGGGTATACCAAGTCGGTCGATGACTGTTATGGCTCGGATGAGGTCAGCAGTGTTTATACCATTATCCATTGTCCGAGCGACAGCAGTAAGGTTTGGTGCAGTGAGAGCAAGTATTGCACGGGTTATGATGTATCGACCGCGGCGGTGTGCAATGCGGGCGCCAATGTCAAATATTGCCTGAACTATGACGAGAGCAAAGGCATACGTTGCCGCTATCAGGAATCAACTTATAAAGATACTAACGGCAATACCGTGACCACCGATTGTAACAGTTGTTGGCGAGACGGTGTATATGTCGGTAATTGTCAAAATTATGACGATAGCGATAAGGGTGACAGTAACCACTGCTGCAAGTTGGGTTACAAAATGGTGAACGGCAAATGCGTGGTGAACATCTGCAACCGGACATTGTACCCTTATGAGCAAAACCCCGGGAGTGACCAAGGAAATTTGGAATATTGCTATCAGGGCGACCCGAGCGCGGCGTTGGGTTATCGGGCGTATTTTGGCTATAATGGTTGCAAGAGCGACGCGGCAAGTGGCGGGATGTGGATGCAAGACCCGAGCAATGCCCGTAAGTGCGTATGCATCCGCAAAGATGAGCTTGGCACCGGTCGCACCTGGCTGCCATTTGGCTCGGATTTGTTCTTTGATAGCAATACTAATACCGCTGAAAATTATACACATGTCGGATTTGGGGAGGGACAATACGGTGTGACAACGTCTTGCACGGATGCCGAGGGAACGTATTATGGTTATGACGCTTGTTTTGTTTTTAATACGTTAGGTCAAAGTGAAACAAATAAAGGGATGTGCTTGACACTTCCAACTCCCATAGCCACAGGATATTATGATTGTAGTACCAGTTATTTGCACTACTTGAATGCGATGTTGCAAGATTTAGGGGAAAAAAAGATATCATTTCCGACACCATCTGATTGTATCAATAAGTATACACACTGTAAAAGTCAAGCAGGCGAAAAACTCGGTGATGATTCAGCCTGTGCGTTGGTGGTCGAGGGGTGTGATAAGGGTAATGAACAACAATGTAATCTTTGTAATCATGTATCTAATTTAACTAAAAATAGTAAGGGTTTATATACTGCACATAATAAATATCAATTACAGATAGGGTTTGGAACTAGTCGCTCATTAAATTTTAAAATTTGTCCAACTGGTTATACCAGAAGAGCAAATGGAAATTGTTATAAGTCATGTTATTTGAATAATTTATCTAAATGTTATTTTAATGATAGCCTGTATGATAATGACGGAAAGTTTGTTGGTATAGTTTATTATAATGGTGTTATTTTTCATAATAATTTGTCAATTCGTAAAGTAGGAGTTGCAGGAAAAAGTAAACTATCAACATGGCGTGATGCTCTGAATTATGCAGCAGATTATGTACCGGACGCTTATCGCGGGACAGATAAGGAAAATGATGAAATCTTAGGAAAAGGTAAGTGGTATTTGATTTCAGATAAGGCAGGATTGTCACAAGGGTATGTAAATATAATGAGAGATTCACCTCTAAACAATACTTGGATGAGTACAGAAGTGGATAAAAATAATGCTTACTTTGTGAACTGGTTGTCTAGCACAACAGAAGATAAAAAGTCAAATTCACACTGGGCGACGCCGGTATTGATGTTGACATATTAAGGGGAGGGCAGAGCGATGAAAACCATATTATACAGCAGCGTAATTGCGGGTTTGGCACTGTCTTCACCGGCTTGGGCGGCTTTAGTGCCCGAGGATAAGGCTGATTGCGAGAGCCTTGGCTACACAGTTGATTTTGACGAGTGCTTGGCGCAAAAGGCCATGCCGTTGCTGTGTCCTTTTTATTCGGTGAACAACAAAAAAGTGGCGTGCATTATTAACTCTTGCCGCGGCTATCCGCTCAAAGAAAGCGACTTTGCTCAAACAATGTCTGACGGTCAGCCGTTGAGCGCGCATATTGACGGCACTTTTGTTCCCGAGCAGACGGAATCAGCCGCCGCGCTTGGTTGTCGTGCCGGTTGGGAGAAGTCAGGCGGTACCTTAAAAGAAGTTTGGTATTATAAAATAAAAAAATGCAAAGACAGCAGTCGTTTTCAAAATGACAAATGCGATGTGGGTTGCGACAAGGTCAATAAATATCCGTATTCGAGCCACCCCGGAGATTTGGCGGGCGAGGTTGATAACTGCGTTGACAAAGATGGCACGTGGTTTGGTTATAAAAGTTGCAACGATGGTTGGTATTTGAGCAGCGGGCGTTGCGAGCTGTCGTCTTGTGAGATTAAAGATTATCCGTATATGGGTAATCCGAATCAGGAAGAAGACCGAGGATTGACCAAAACCTGTAAAATCGGCGGCAACACTTATTATCGCTACACCGGTGTGGACAGTCAGGGCAATGCGTTGACGAGCGGGGGTTGCAGCAACAAGGGGTATACGTTGGTCAATGCGGTTTGCGCCAAAAACTGCGAGATTGGCGACTGTATGAACGAGTCAAAAGAAGTCAGCTACACCGCGGGCGATGGCACGGTTTATAAGCGTAAATATAACGAGTGGTCGTGCAAGACCAAAACCGCTAATTGTCGAGTTGGGGATTATGCTGTGATTGACGGACAGCAAATCGGAATAATTTTCCACCTGCCGGACTCTAAACTCAACAAAACCCTCGTGGCGGCAGATAGTTATAAAAACGACGTAACATGGGGAGATGATGAGGCTGCGGCAAACGATACACCTATTGAAAATAAAAACAGTGAGTCAGCTCAAAAAGATTACAATGGAAAATATTATACAAATGTTCTTTGGACATTTAAACAGAGCAATTTAAGATATAGTTTTCCAAGTGCTGAATATTGTATTAATTATTCTCCGGATAACTGTCCGCACAAGATGTGTCAAAAGGGGGAGTGGTATTTACCCACATTAGGTGAAGTTGTACTTTTATATAAAAATAGATACATTATGTATAGTATTATGTCTAACAGAGGTGTTTATAGTTCTTTCGGGCTTTGGACATCGAGTGAATCAAGCTATGATTCAGTTTGTTTTCAGTCTGCTAAAGACATTTATTGTTGGCCCAAAACGTTTACATATAATGTTGTTCCTGTTCTGTCTTTCTCTCCGAGGTGAGGGATAAGGATTCTTTTTGTTGGACTGGATTGCTTCGGTGGTTCCCGCCTCGTGATGACGATTGCGGAGGTGGAGACTCCCTCTCTAAATATTTAGAACGGCCGATAACAACAGTGCTTTGATGTACTGTTGTTGAGGAGACGCAATGAGACTTACTTTTGTGAGTGAGAGTAATCGAAACGATACAAAAGTTTTAGTCGGAATTGGGAAAGCGAGCTTGCGAGCTAGGGTGAGTTTAAAGTTTGGGAAGGGCTTAAAATTAAAAATCCGAACATAACTTTAAACTCATCCAAGCTCGCTAAAAGCAACAAGTTGCTAAGCTCGCTTTCCTTCCCTAAAAATTTAAGGAAGGAATAATAAGGCTATATTGTTGAATCTGGATTGCTTCGGTGGCAATGCCACACTCGCAATGACGGTAAAAAAGCGCAATGACGATTATGGGGAGGGGAAGAAATAACCCGCTCTAAAGGTTTAGAGCGGGTTGGTAAGGATTTTTTTGTGGGCTGGATTGCTTCGGACGTTGGTTCAATTCCGACTAAGTTTCGCTGCGCTTCGATTACTCTAGCTAGCTCAACAAGTCTCATTGCGTCTGCTTAGCCAAACGGCCACCGGCAGTTTGGCTTGCGCCCGGCTCGCAATGACGATGAGGAGGGTGTTTGCCTTGTGTCGCAATGGCAATCCAGAGTAGGTTAATCGGATGGTTGCGACTGGGTGGTAAAACTCATCAGGCGGGCAATGTAGGCCTTGTGATTGTCATCGTGACAGAACTTATAGACCGTATTGTCTTTGCGGAAACAATCGCCGTCGTGCAGAAATGTCCAATTAAGGCTCGGAATATTCTTGTTGGTAATCAACGGCAGTTCATCGCTAAAAACCGGAAACAGCTGTTTGCTGACGCCGCCATCATCGTCGTCATGGTGAATAATCACCAACCAAGCGTAGCATACGGTTTTATGCGGTTCGTTGACATTAGTCACGTTTACCAAATAAAACTCCATAGGCTCATCATCGACTTTTTTCAGGTAACGCAAGGACGACCCAACAACATCTTCATCGGCAAAAATGTCTATCTGGCGCAGAATCTGACGATAAACAGGGTCGTCACAGACGCGGTAAAACAGGTTGCCGCAGAGAAATACCTCGCCGCTGTTGACTGTTAGCGCATTCATACGGATATTTGGTGAAATGCCTTTGATGTCAAACGCGGGAAGAATCAGGTCAGTCTCTTTGCCGCCGGTGGTACACCATGCCAGATAGCGAAAACCGTACAATGTCGGTACCTCGATATTAACCAACATAACGTCATTAAAGCTAATGCCAAGTTTGACTGCCTGCTGACGAAAACACAGGTTAGCCTCGGCTTTGCTCGGATACTTACAGATATTTCCGGCCGGAATAGTATAATCCATAACCGATAATTTTGGTAAATTTTTCATAATCGTAAATTTTAATAATATTGTTAATAATTAATTTTGTCTAAAATGTTAAAACAAATTATGAAAAATTGCAAGCGTTAATATAAGAGATTGAGGCAGGGGAATTTTAAACGCAAAAAAAAACTTAGTCGGTTCGGGCTAAGTTTTTTTTTGATAGGTTCAGATTTTGGCGAGAAATTGTCCGTTATCAGCGTCTTCGGACACTTTATATTTTTGTCCGTTGAGGCTGAAGACGGTGTCGGTTTCAAGCTCTTGCCACTCGATGTCGCTCATGTGGATTTTGATGTGGAGACTGCAGGCGTCAATGCTCAAAAACATAACGTCACCATCGTAAGATATCATCCATGCCACGTCAAAACAGCGGTCTTTGGTGCCAAAAGTACTGAAAGTCAGCTTGACTAACGCCGCGCCGACATCGGCATACAGTGCCCATTTGAAATATTCCTGCACAATTTTTTGCGAAGCCCATAAAGTGAAAATTTTAATTTCACTATTCCCTTGTTTATCAACAAAAAACTGGCCGTAATATTTGCCCTCAATCAGCAAAAAGCATTGATTCTGACAATAAAAGCACTGTTCCTTTTGCATGTAAGAATAACACTTATCCAACATGGCGGCGGCTTCGTTCTCATTTTGCGGAATAAATATCGGCAAAATAATGGTCAACTTCTGGTTCTCAATCAAAACTTCAACCAGCCAGAAATGCACGGCGTCTTTGTCATCCATGGCGAACACTAATGAGGCTTGCAACGGTGTTACCAAGTCTTGATGCATCGCTTTGACTATTTCAAACGCTCTTTTTGACGACAAAATCATACTGTCTTGCAGTTGATTGGTCGTGAAGTCATTAAATATAAACTTTGCCATATTATTGGATATTAAAAGGTGAATAATAGAGAAAAATAATACAATTTGACAAAAATTTAGCAGATTTGAAAGTAAAAAGCAATAAAAAAGTGTCCCAATCAAGGGATTGGGACACTGTGCTGTTCAACAGCCGGACTATGGCTTATTCAGCTTTAATGCTAAATTCAGACATATGTTCAAGCAATGAACGTTTTTCGTTGGCGTTCTCCTGAGCCTTATTCAACAAGGTTTCATAACGTTCAGGGTTCATCTTGTTGACGATTTGGAAACGCGTTTCGTTAGACATATAGTCAGACAACGGACGGTTCGGCGCCTTAGAGTCAAGCATCAAAGGAGCTTTGCCGGCTTCGATATTGTCCGGATTGTAACGATACAACGGCCAGCTACCGGTTTCAACGGCGGCTTTTTGGTGTTCCAGACCATCGGCAAGGTTAAAGCCTTGGGCGATACAGTGGCAATAAGCAATGATGATAGACGGACCGTCAAAAGCCTCAGCTTCGTTCATCGCTTTAATCACCTGAGAATCGTTGGCACCGATAGATACCTGAGCAACATAAACGTTGCCATAGCTCATAGCAATCATACCCAAATCTTTTTTAGGCAGAGCCTTACCCGCGGTGGCAAATTTAGCACTTGCGCCCATCGGGGTAGCTTTAGATTGCTGACCGCCGGTGTTGGAGTAAACGCCGGTATCCATTACCAAAATGTTGATGTTTTTGCCGGAGGCAATCGCATGGTCAACACCGCCGAAGCCAATATCATAAGCCCAACCGTCACCACCGAGAATCCACAAAGATTTCTTAATCAGGTAGTCGGCCAAGTTGTTCAACTGTTTAGCTTCCGGCTCGTTGAGGGTTGCCAACTTCTCGCGCAGAGATTTAACCAGAGCGCGTTGGTCGTCAATTTCAACATCGGTCTTTTGCGGGTTTGCCAAAATCTTTTCAACCAAATCAGCGCCAACCTTGTCTTTGAGACCTTCTAACAGGCTCTTGGCAAAGCGGGTTTGTTGGTCGATAGAGAATCTCATACCCAAACCAAATTCGGCGTTGTCTTCAAACAAAGAGTTCGCCCAAGCCGGACCGTGACCCTTTTCGTCTTTGGCGTAAGGAGTGGTCGGCAAGTTGCCGGAGTAAATTGAAGAACAGCCGGTCGCGTTGGCAACAACCATACGGTCACCAAACAACTGGGTCAACAATTTAACATAAGGAGTCTCACCGCAGCCCGCGCATGCGCCGGAGTATTCAAACAACGGCTGAATAAGCTGAGTGGTTTTCGGCAGGTTTTTAACAACTTCGGTTCTCTTAACATAAGGCAGAGTCTCAAAGAAGTTCCAGTTGGCAACTTCAGCATCAAGATGATTTTCAATATGATCCATATTGATGGCTTTTTTGCTCGGGTCTTCTTTGTTCTTAGCCGGACAAGCCGATGTACAAATACCGCAGCCGGTGCAGTCTTCAGGAGAAATTTGCAAGATGAATTTCTTGCCGGCAAACTCTTTGCCTTTGTAATCTGCTGATTTCAAAGTAGCAGGAGCAGTCTTCAATTCTTCTTCAGAAGCGACTTTCATACGGATAACACCGTGCGGGCAGACCAAAGAGCACTTACCGCATTGGATACAGGTTGAAGCATCCCAAACCGGAATTTCGGTCGCAATGCAACGTTTTTCGTACTGAGTGGTCGCTGTCGGCCATGTGCCGTCCACAACCTCGGCAAATGCTGACACAGGCAACTGTTCGCCACGACCGGCAATGATTTCGGCGGTGAGCTTTTTAACAAACTCAGGCGCATTGGCCGGAACCGGAGCAGACATGCTGACAGAAGAGGTAGCCGTTGCCGGAACTTCTACTTTGTGCAAGTGTTCCAAAGAGGCATCAACCGCAACAAAGTTCTTTTGAACAATGGCGTCGCCTTTTTTGCTATAAGTTTTCTTAATAGCGTTTTTAATTTGGGTGATAGCCTCTTCTTTAGGCAAAATGTTTGAAATTGCAAAGAAGCAGGTTTGCATTACGGTGTTAATGCGGGCGCCCATACCGGTCTTACGCGCGACGTCAACGGCGTTGATAACGTAGAAGTTCAATTTTTTATCAATAATGGTTTGTTGAACTTCACGCGGCAGGTGATTCCATACCTCGTTGCCTTCGTAAGGAGCGTTTAACAAGAAAGTCGCGCCTTCTTTGGCAATGCCCAGAATATCAACCTTTTTCATAAAGGCAAACTGGTGGCAGGCAACAAAGTCTGCTTTGTTAATCAGGTATGCCGATTTAATCGGGTTGTCGGAAAAACGCAAGTGAGATGTGGTCATGGAACCTGATTTGCGTGAGTCATACACAAAGTAGCCCTGACCGTATTTGCCGGCGTCTTCCGCAATAATCTTAATGGAGTTTTTGTTAGCACCGACCGTACCGTCCGCGCCAAGACCGAAGAATACGGCACGAACAACGTCTTTGCCTTCGGTGTCGATGGAATCGTCATAAGGCAGAGAGGTTTTGTTCACATCATCGTTGATACCAACGGTGAAAGAGTTAATCGGTTCAGCGGCTGCGCCGTTGTCGAATACGGCTTTAACCATACCAGGGGTGAACTCTTTTGAAGACAAACCATAACGGCCGCCGACAATACGCGGCATAGATTTGATTTCGCCGTGAGCAAATGCCTGAGACAATGTTGCCACAACATCCAAATACAAAGGTTCACCGGTAGAGCCTGACTCTTTGGTGCGGTCAAGAACCGAAACGGTCTTAACGCTTGCAGGCAAAGCTTTGATGAAGGCTTTGGTTGGGAACGGACGATACAAATGAACTTTCAAAACGCCGAGTTTAGCGCCTTGAGCGTTCAAATAATTGATGGTTTCTTCAACGGTTTCACCGCCGGAACCCATAATTACGATAACCTGCTCGGCGTCTGCGGCACCGGTGTAGTCAACAACGTGGTATTGACGACCGGAAATTTTAGCAAACTTGTCCATTTCTTCCTGAACAATGCCTTCAACCTTAGCATAGTAAGGGTTAGAGGCTTCACGACCCTGGAAGAACACGTCAGGGTTTTGAGCCGTGCCGCGGATAACCGGAGCTTCCGGACGCAGGGCGTTTTTGGCATTGAACTGATAATCAACGCCTTCCAACATGGCGCGGAGGTCGTCGTCGGACAGCAATTTGATTTTTTTAATTTCGTGAGAAGTGCGGAAACCGTCAAAGAAGTGCATGAACGGTACGCGTGAACGCAGGCTTGAAGTCTGAGCAATCGCGGCAAAGTCATGAGCCTCTTGCACAGAGTTGGAGCACAACATGGCAAAACCGGTTTGACGGCAGCTCATAACGTCGGTGTGGTCGCCGAAAATCGACAAGGCGTGATATGCCAAAGAACGAGCAGCAACGTGCATTACGAACGGTGACAACTCTCCGGCAATCTTGTACATATTCGGAATCATCAACAACAAGCCTTGAGAGGCGGTGAAGGTGGTGGTTAAGGCACCAGCTTGCAAAGAACCGTGGCAAGCACCGGCGGCACCTGCTTCTGACTGCATTTCCTGAACTTCAGGAACAACGCCCCAGAGGTTTTTTTGTTTGGCAGCAGACCACGCATCAGCCCATTCACCCATCGGAGAACTCGGGGTAATCGGGTAGATAACGCAGACTTCGTTCATGCGGTGTGCAACAGAAGCAGCGGCTTCGTTACCATCCATCATTTTCATTTTTACTTCTGACATTAAATAATCCTCAGTTGTTAAAAAAATAGGGAATATAGTATTCCGCGGTTAAATATAGAATCTCTATATGCGCGCAGTTATAGCACAGCATTTTTTTTAAAACCAGTAAAAAATAACAGATGTTTACCTGAAAAGCTCTGGACAAAATTTATGATTTGTGGTACATTGCCGGTAATGTTGAATTATTTAATCCTTATAATTATGAAAAAGTTTATTGAAAAAATTTTTTTTAAGGACAATGTCTTTAACTGGGGTCTGTTTTTAAAGATTTTTGTGGTGGTTATGATTGTCTATATGGTGTATATGCTGACAACCTGTATTTTGAAACTTTGTCAGTTATAATCACTTGAAAAAGAACGGTTTGAGTTTTGTGGCTCTGCCGTTTTTTTTGTGTTTGACTTGCGGTGATTTTGTGCTAAAACTATCGGCAGTTTTTTGATGATTGGATTACGGAAAGGGTTATGACTATGCGTTCAAAATTGATGTTGTCGGCTTTTGCGGCTTTAATGCTCGGCGCTTGCTCGTCGTCCGGCGGATTTGATATAAGCAAATATACGGCGGTTGACGCCAATGCCTCGGCAAAAACCAGACTGAAGGCTTGTATGATAAGTGAGGCAAATTCCAAGTTTCAGAACGGAACGCTGTTTGCGGCAACTTTGTCGGCGACGGCGGATGAAATATCTAACACCTGTATTAAAAAATTGGCATTGCAGTCGGCCGGTTTGGACAGTGACGCTCAGTCAACCGCAAGCACCATTATTGAAAACCTGAAAAATTTCGGAAGTGCAAACTAAGATGAGAACATTATTAGCTTCTTTATTGTTGTTGGGTGGTTGCGCTTATTGGCAGACTACCGACAAAACGCCGTTGACGCCGCAGGGCGAACTCAATGTTTGCATCAGAGACGAGGTGAGAACTTATAAGCAGAACGGACGGTTGCAGGCTTTGGGCGAAAGTGCCGCCGCGCAGAAAATTGCCGGTTATTGCACTGATAAAACCAAGCTGTTCGCTATGTATAATCAGGCTGTGGACAACGCTAAAAATATGATGAAAGAGCACTCCAGAGGAACTTCTCTGAGACGTTGGTAACGGTGACTTTTTTATAAAACCGTCGGTTTGTTTGAGCTGCATTGGGATGATAATGCGGTTTAAGTCGGCGGTTTTTTTGTATCTAAATCTCATTAAGGTATTGATTTTTAAAATATAGTACATTAAAGTTGTAGAGAAATATCATTACATGGCTATCTCAAATGTGGTTTTTTATCTAACTTGTGAGGAAGGGAGATAGAGTTTGTTTTCGCGAAAAGATTTGATGAATTTGGAGGGTTTGGTGATGCTTTATGCCGTCAGCAAACATTCTCAGAAAAAAAGGGCCGCAAAAGCGCTCAACACCTCGCTCGATACTCTTAACAAATATTTGCAGAGTTTGGAAAACGAGCTGGGTGTAAAACTGGTTTCTGCCAGTGAGCGCGGGTGTTCCGTTACCAGCAGCGGCGAGAAAATTTTAGAGATTGCAACGCAAGTTAAAGATTGTTTGTCTCAGATTTATTCCGTCTCTCCTTTGACCGATGAGGTGAGCGGTGAAATTAGAATTATTTATGACCGTAATGTGCGCTGCAATATTTATCTTAGAAAAATGGGCGAGTTTTACAGCAAATATCCTAACTTGTCGCTTTTGACCGATGTTTCAGATGACGAGATTATTGATATGAGCACGCAAGAGTACGATATTGCCTTGAGTTATGATATTCCCAAAGGGGAAGATGTGGTCATAGAGGCTTCAAAATATACGCCTTGCGGCTTTTTTGTATCGGCGGACTATTTGTTGCACCATCCGTGTCCGCAGAGTATAGATGAAATGCTTAATGAACACCATTTGGTTTTGAAGAGAGATGCTTGGAAGTGGTTGGAAAATGCGGCTAAGATTAAGCAGAACGCCAAGCGTGGCACAATTTTGAGCAACAGCACATTTGTGGTTAATGACGCGGTGATGAACGGCGCCGGTATCGGCATTATGCCGATGAATTTTGCTAAGGCGGGGCAAAAACTGGTTTGTTTGGATCATTTGCCGTGCCATGTTAATTCGACGATTTATTTGACCTCCCACCAATCCATAAGAAATATTACTAAAGTGCGGGTGGTGCTGGACTATTACAAACGTTTGTTGGCTGATTTGTAAATCGGTTTTCAGGTTAGCGGCAGTGTGATTGTAAAGGTTGTGCCGAGGTTCTCCTGACTTTTAACAGAAATCTTACCGCCATGCTTTTCAATAATTAATTGAGCCAGAGACAGTCCTAACCCCAGACCTTGACTGCTGCGTGATTTTTCGGCGCGCCAGAAACGATCAAAAATGTGCGGCAGGTCTTGAGGCTTGAGCCCAATACCGTTGTCGACAATCGCGATGACGGCTTGGTTTTTCCGGCGTTTCAAAGACAAGGTGATTTTTTTGTCGTCACGGGTGTATTTGACGGCGTTGTCCAGCAAAATATACAGCATTTGGCGGAGCAAAACAGGGTCTGCCATGGTGCAGATGTCTTCGGGTGGACAGTTGAGGCTAAATGTTTGCGGTGGTGTGGTGGCGCTGAACGCTTGTATGGTTTCGGTTAACAATGAGTTGAGGATGACAGGTTTCTTTTGCAACGGTGAAACGGTATTTTCATAACGAGCAAGGGTCAGCAGTTTGTCAACCATATCGTTCATTTGCTGCACTTCGTTTTTGATTTTGGTTATGGTTTGCAGATTATTCGGTTTGTGCTCCAATAGCTCGGCATAGGCGTATAAGATGGCAAGCGGGGTGCGGAATTCGTGCGCGGCATCAGAGACAAAGCGACGTTGCTTTTGGTAGCTCTGCTCAATATAACGCATGGAGCGGGAGGCGAAAAAACTACCAATCAGATAGGCTAATAAAATCATCAACAACGAGGCCGACAGCGCGATTTTAACATAAGTGCGGGTGTTTTTGCGCATAGGGGTGTAGTTGGCAATCACAAAAACTTCTAAAGTTTGCTTGGGGGTGAGCACCAAAGTTTGTTTGCTGACCAAAAAATACCATTTTTGTTTGTTGTATTTGATGTTTTCGTGATAAATTTTTTGCGACTTATAATTGCGGCTTAAAATGCGTTGTTGCAGTTTGGCGGCAATCATATCGTTGCGAGGCTGTTCAGCGTGTATCAGCTGTTTGTTGAGCAGCCAATAGGTGAAGTTGTGCAAAGATTTGATGTCGGAGTTGATTTTATGCACTTCGGTGTCGCGGCGATTGTTGCGGATAAATTCCTGCGCTTCCCACAGTTCTTCAGTCAGGTAGTCGCGCAACGTGTCTTTGAGTAGGTGGATGCCGGTGCGCTGATAGGCGGTGTAGCTGGCGGCAAAGCCGATTAATAAAATACAGGCGATGGTGAGGGTGAATTTGGCAATCAGAGCCTGACGAATTTTTGCTATCATTGCGCGATTTCCATTTTATAACCGATGTTTTTGACTAAGGTGATTTTGATTTGCGGAAAAACTTTGAGACTTTTGCGCAACATATAAATGTGCGAATCCAAACTTTCCATATTGGTGTCGAGCTTGTCGCTCCAAATTTTTTCAAAAATCGCGGCGCGGGGCAGGGTGTTGTTGAGGTTGAGAAACAACATTTCAAACAAAGCAAACTCTTTTTTGCGCAGATGAATTTCGGTGTCGCCGTAACTCAGAGTGTTGAGATTGCGGTTGATTTGAAAGCTCTCTTTGCTGTAAATTTGGTCGACAAACGGTTTGTTTTTGCGGCGGCAAATGGCGTTGAGGCGGGCAACCAGCTCTTTGATTTTATAGGGTTTGATGATAAAGTCGTCAGCGCCGGCGTTGAGGGCATTGACGCAGTCATCAAGCTCGCCTTTGGCGGTGACAAAAATAATGCCGCCCTGATAGTTGTATTTACCGCGTAGAAGGCGGCAGATTTCAATACCGCTGAGCTCAGGGAGCATCCAGTCCAGCAAGATAACGTCATAGCAGGCTTCAAGGCAGCTTTTGACTGCCGCGGTAGCCTCGGTGCCGGTTTGTACCCAGTCAACCTCGCAGTTTTCGCACACCAAAAGTTCGCGCGTTATGCTACCGAGTTTGTCATCGTCTTCCACCAATAAAATTTTCATCTTTGTCATCCTTTTTTATGGTGTTATCATACAGAAAAGCGACAAGAAATGTAAACGAATTTATTTGATTTTTTTTATAAAAATTTCAGATTGATTTCAGGTTGCGCTGTAAACTCGGAAAGCGGAATTGTAGAAAAGTTTGGTCTGCCAAAGCGGTTTTACGGTATATTCCCGCGGCGGCAGGCCATTATTGTTATATTCTGGTTATTAAGGAAAATTGTATGATTGCGCTCAGCTCAAAGTCATTTAAGACGGAACTTTATCGAAAATCGGTTCATTTAAGCTCTTTGTGGATGCCGATGTTGATTTTGTCGCTCAGCCGTAATGCTTGTATTGTTTTGTTCTCGGCGTTATTGTTGGCGGATTTGGTCGTGGAATATTCGGCTTATAGCAAAACTGCGGTTATCGGCAACTTGTTTCGGCGGATGTTTATTAAGACGTTGCGCAACAGAGAAATCAGTCGCGAGGGGTTTGTGCCGAGCGGATCGGTCTATATTATGATGGCGGCGGTCATAGTCTCGGTTTGTTTTAATTCGTTAGCGGCCGCGGCGGCTATGTGCGTGATGTTGGTGGCAGATTCAAGCGCGGCGCTGGTGGGCAAGTTTTGCGGCACTTTTCGCTTTTATAACGGCAAGTCGCTTGAGGGTACAGCCGCGTTTTTTGTCAGCGCGTTTGCGGTTGTCAGCTGTTTTTATGCCGACGCTCCGCTTATTATGGTCGTTTTTGTGGCAGCTATGACGACCGCGGCGGAATTTTTTGAAAAAGAGCTGAAAGTTGATGATAATTTCACTATTCCGTTGGTATGCGGATTTTTGCTTAATTTAATTGCATAATAGGGAAGACTAATAATGTTCAAGTCCAGATTCCATTTGAGTTCTAAAGCGTTTATCGTGCTTATCAGCGCCTATTTTTCGCTGATGTTGAGCGTTAAGTTTTGGCAGTTTGTGTATGAAAAAGTTGAGATAAACAGCGTGTCGTCGCTGTTTTTTGCGTTGAGCCTGCCGATTTTTATGTTCGTGCCGCTGTATTGGTTGTTTAATCTGATTGTGGTGCCGTATGTCGGGCGTTGGTTGGCGGCGCTGATGTTGGTTTGTTCGGCGGCATCTGATTTTGCTTTGCAAAATTTGGGTGTGGTGATTAACTCGGAGATGATACGCAATTTTGTTGAGACTACGCAGCGCGAGGCCGCGGACTTTTTCACATTGCACGCGGTGTTTTATGTTTTGATTGCGGGCGGTGTGCCGGCGGTTTTAGTCGGTTTGACTAAAATTGAGTTTAAGTCTTTCGTTAAAGAGTTACGGCAAAGGTTGTTGTGTGTGTTGTTGAGCGCGTTGGTGCTGGCGGTCGGCTGCGGCGGCTCGTATAAACAATATGTTTCGTTCGGGCGCAACAACAAGCAGGTGCGTTATTATGTCAACACTTTTAACTATATTTATGCCGTGGCTTATTATTGGAAGCACTCCGAAGACGCGCAACGCAAGTTGGTGATTTTGGATGCAATGCCGAAGATTGCGCCGAGCGCCGATGGCAAGCCGCGGGTGTTGGTTTTAGTGGTGGGCGAAACCGCGCGGGCGCAGAACTTTTCTCTTTACGGTTATGCGCAAGACACTAACCCGATGTTGGCAAAAAATAAAGAAATTGTGGTGTTTGGCGATGTCAGCTCGTGCGGAACTTCAACCGCAGTGTCGCTGCCGTGTATGTTCTCAAAGCTGACGCGCAAGCAATTTGACGTGACCGACGCGCAGTATATGCAGAATCTGCTTGATATTGCCAAAGCTGCCGGATATGACGTGATTTGGAAAGATAATGACGACGGTTGCAAAAAGGTTTGTGACAAGGTAGGCAAAATTGACGCTCGTTTCGGCAACAAGCAGCCCTATTGCTTTGGAGACTATTGTCATGATGATATTTTGCTTGACGGTTTGGAGGCGCAGTTGAGCCATATCAGCCAAGACACGCTGATTGTGCTGCATGCTATGGGCAGCCACGGGCCGACCTATTACAAGCGTTATCCGGAGCGGTTTAACAAGTTTATGCCGGCGTGCGAAACCGCCAACTTGCAAGACTGCAATCGGGAGCAGATTGTCAACACTTATAACAATACCATTGTTTATACGGACTATGTGGTGGCATCTGTGATTGAGATTTTGCAGCGTCACGGTAATTTGCAAAGCGGTATGCTCTATGTTTCAGACCATGGTGAATCGCTCGGGGAAAACAATATTTATCTGCATGGTCTGCCTTATGCTTTTGCACCCGAAGAGCAGAAAAAAGTGCCGATGATTTTATGGCTGTCTTCCGCTATGCAGAAAAGTATGCGTTTGGATATGTCTTGCCTGCGGCGGACTGCGGGCGAGGGGCATTTTTCGCACGATAACTATTTTCACTCGGTGTTGCGGCTGTTGCAGATTCAGACCTCGGCTTTTGAGCCGCAACTGAACGTGTTTGCACCTTGTGAAAAATAACGGCAGCGCTAAGCTGCTCAAAGCCGAATAAAAGAAAAGCCCCGATATGATTGGTATCGGGGCTTGGTGTTTCAGTTGGTGTAGAAAACCTGCGTGACCGGTGCGGCAGTCACCACGTTTGAAGTGGTGGTCATGACCGCGTTGTTGGTGCAACTGGTTGTTGATGCGCCGGTGATGATGTTGGTTGTGGTGTAGCAGGTTTGACTGACAGGCGCGCTATAAACCGTGGCCGCGGGGGTGTATACCGTCGGGGTGTAGGTGGTGACTGTTGCGGTTGCCGGCTGCGGGCGGTTGGCAATGGCCGAGGCTAAAATCGTACCGCCAATCAGACCGGCGACAACACCGACAGCGCCGTCGTGCTTGTGATGTTTGGGCGCAACCCAGGGCATGGGCGCCGGATGATGAGGCGCAAAGCCGTGATGACCGCCGGCGGGGTGTGCCAAAACTTCGGTTGAGAGCAGACTGATTAAGCAAATTGTCAGTAAAGTTTTCTTCATGGTTATTGTCCTTTATTTATTCCATCGGCATGGGCGGCAGCGGGCGAAAACCGCGGCGGTTGTCATGCGGACGGTGTGCCTTGCGCTCGGCCTTTATCTCGTCAAACTGCTTTTTTTGCTCAGGGGTCAGCAATTTTTCAAAAGCCTGCATATTCTCTTTGCGGATGGCGTCAATTTGCTCGCGGATTTTCTTCATATCTTCCATAAGCGGCTTGATTTTTTTGCGGGCGGTCTGACGCATTTCTTTAGCCTGTGCGCGTTGTTCTTGGCTCAGGTTTAATTTGTCGGCCAATTTGTTCTCCATTTTTTCGTGGTGGGCTTCCATTTGTTTTTCGTTGTGCTCGGGCGGCGGAGGCGGCATATCGTCATGGATTTGAGCCAAAGCGCTGCCGCATGTCAGCATGGCGGCGCAAAGGACGGAAAGCGAAAGTTTATTCATGGTTATTCTCCTTGCAGGGGTTTAAGCACTTGAGCCAATATCTTGCGGGCATTGAACAAACGCGATTTGACGGTGCCTTCGGATATTTTGAGTTTTTGGGCAATCTGCCCGCAGCTGTAATCTTCAAATTCGTGCAAAATGACAACTTCGCGCATTTTGGCGGGCAGGCTGTTGACCGCTTTGAGGATGATTTTTTGACGGGTTCGCGCGTCAAAAATCGTCTCGGGATTATCTGCGGCGGCAATGTTGTCTAAGACCTCGTCGTCGGTGCTTTGTTTGGCGGCGGCAAGTTGCGCCTTAGACTTAAAATAGTCGCGGCAGAGGTTGGCGGTGATAACGCCAATCCATTGACCGAGTTTGCCCTCCTCCTGATAGCGGGAAAAGCTGCGCCAGGTGCGGATGTAGACTTCCTGTTCAAGGTCTTCATTGTTTGAACCGGTCATCTTTTTGATTATTGCACGGATTTTGTTGCGGTAAGAAGAGATAATGTCTTGCATTTAACTGACTTTCAAAAGTCCGAAGTCATCAGTCGGCAAGCCCAAATCTTCAATCGCGCCACCGGTCTCGGTCAAATACAACTCTTCTTCAATGTTAAAAGACAAGTCAGGTTCGGGGGTGCCGACACCGGCCAGCCAAAACAGGCAGCAGGCGCAACAAGCGGCGGCACAGACCTTTTGAAACCGCTGTTTTTGACGTTTGCGCGCCAGATAGAGCGGTTTGGCCTCTTTTATCAGATTTGAAATGTCACTCATTTTAATCTCCTTACATCTGCTATAACGATATGCGCGGAAGAACGGTTCATTTTTTTTGATAAAAATTTAAGATAATTTTTTTTGAAAGACCGGAATTTTGCAAATTTTAATCAACAACTTATTGTTTTTGGTGATTTTCTTTTGATAGAAAAAAGTGAGAATATTTTGGCAGACGGCGTGGCATAAAAAACGGCGGTTGGTGGCAAAACCTTTGATTGCAAAACCCTGTGCCTCAATCACGGCGCCGAACAAACGCTCCATCACATGGGCAAAAGTGCCGTCACTGATCTTGCCGTCGGTGATTTGAAAATCGGTCAGCGTGTATTGGTGTTGCAAGGGCTTAAACAATTCGGCGCGGACAATAAACATGGTGCCGGCCACAAAAGAATATTTTTGCAACGGCGGCAGGTTGAGTTGTTGCAGGTTGGCGATGACGGTCGGCGTGAGTTTTTCGTCACACTTATCGGATTTTTTAATCAGGTAGGGCGAGGCTATCATGCCAAGTTCCGGCTGCTCGGACAAAGCCTGAAGGTTTCGTTGCCAAATCTCGGGCGAGCCGATAAGCGCCTCGCTCAACAGCACTTTCCAATAATAGCGCGAAATCGGGTAGCCGTTGTTTTTAATGCCCAAACCATTGGACGGGCGCTTGCTGTGGAGTTTGAGAATATAGGAATAATTGTTGAGGTTGATACGGTTGAGAAAAACCATAAACGGTCCGATGTCATAGCCCATATTTTTCACCAACCAAATCTCGGTTTGCGGGTGAAATTTTTTAATCTCGGCAACCAGCTTGGAATTGTCTGCCACCAGTGTGACAAACAGATCGTAAGGTGTGTTACCCAGATTTTGCAGTTGCGCGCGCAGCTCCGACCACATATCGGTATAGTAGAGGTGCAAATGCACCGCAACGGGTTTGGCAGGGAGTTTGGTCATTTAAGCCGACTACTTTTTGAGGTTTTTCACATAAGCGATGGCGGCGTGCTCTTCACAATAGGTTTGACCAATGCGAACATTGGCGCCGCAGAAGTGAAAGTTTTCATCCTTAGGGTCGCCAATCGGCCAACGACAGGTGTGATTGTCCAAATCGGTGACGGTTACTTTGTCGCCGGGTTTTTTAGGCGCATGAGAAACCGGAATAGACACGTTCATAAATGACTCTTTGTCTTTGGTCTGCGGCTTGGCGACAACGCTCGGCTTAGCGGTCGGTTGCGGTTTTGTTGTCGGTTCCGGTACTGGTTTGGTTTCGGCAATAACGGGAGCGGGCTCGGCTTCCGGCGTTGGTTTTACCGCTTTTGCTTTGCTCTTTTCCACAGATTTGGTGGTTTTGGGCTCTTCGGTATCTGCCTTCTTTTTAATCGGGGAGGGACGAGCCACTAACTGCAAACGGTGCACTTTGCCGACAATGGAGTTTTTGGAGACGCCGAGGCGTTTTCCGATCTCTCCGGTAGACAGACCTTCATCCCACATTTTTTTGAGGCTTTCAACCATTTCGTCAGTCCATGGCATTGCTTTATCTCCTTACGCTAAATGTTTTACTGTAAAAGTTATGGCTATATTAAGTTAATATTTTCAACGAGTCTAGCAATATTTGCATTTATAACTTTTTTTTTGCAATTTTATGTTTTATATTAGGTTAAACAGTTTTAGGAGGCAGTATGGCAAAATTTTCAGGTATTTTGAGCGGGGTTAGCGCGTTGGTGCTGTTGGCAACCGCGGTCAAGGCTGACATTACCCTTAAAAATGACGGCGAAAATGAATTGGCGTTAAGTATTTATAACAACGTTGCGTTGGTTCAAGACACGCGAGAAGTCAGATTGCCGAGCGGTAAAAGTTCGGTTTTGTTCAGCGGGGTGTCGGCGCAACTCAAGCCGGAATCGGTGATTGTTAATGCCGACAATATGACCGTCAGAGAGCAGAGCTATAATTTTGCAATGCTGTCACCGCAAAACGTGGCTAAAGAAAACATCGGTAAAATCGTTAAAACCGTGATTTGGGATGAAGACAAAGGACGCAATGTTTATGACAAGGCGCGGATTGTTGATGTTTATGCCGGACGACCGGTGTTGCAGTTCGGGTATGGTATTGAATTTGACTTCCCCGGGCGGATTATTTGGGACAGTCTGCCCGAGAATTTGCAGTCGGAGCCGTCGTTGTCTCTGGGTGTTGAGGCGCCGGAATCGGGCAGCCGCAAGCTAAGCCTGTTGTATTTGACCGGCGGTTTGCAATGGACAACCAATTATGTGGCGGAGTTTGTCTCTGAAAACGAGTTGAATTTGAAGGCGTGGGTCGGGATTAACAACACCTCGGGTATTGATTATAACAAAGCCAAAGTGCAGTTGGTTGCCGGTGAGGCTAATATCGTGTCTCAAGACGCGGCGCGCCCGATGCTGATGATGAAGGCCGCGCGCAATGCTTATATGGCGGAGACCGCGGTTGGGGCATCCATGCCGCAGGAAGAGGCGGTTGGAGAGTATCATGTTTATCCGTTGCCCGAAAAAATTACTATTGCCGACAATCAGACCAAGCAAGTCAGTTTGCTGAACAAAGATAAAATTAAGTTTGCCAAAGAATATCGCTTGGTTTCGCCGTTGTATATGGCGGTGTCGACCAACGGAGACAGTTTTAAAAAACAAAACACCGAAGTGGTGGTAAAGCTGGTTAATAACAACGAATCAAACTTGGGCGAGCCGCTGCCGCAGGGCGTTATGCGTTTTTATGACCGTGACAGCCGCGGCAATATGCTGTTTGCAGGCGAGGCGGCGTTTAAGCCGTTGGCAGTTGGTGAAGAAAGTGAACTGTCGGTCGGAAAATCTTTTGACGTGACGGCTTCGGGCAAGATTTTGAGCGTCAACAAAGTGGCGGACAATACCTCGGAGGCGGAGGTGAGCGTTAGTTTTATGAACGCCAAAAACACCGCGGTTAAGGTGGCTTTTGAACAAAATCTGTATGATGACTGGAAAATCGTCTCTGAAAATATCAACAGCGTGAAGGTTGACGCTCATAAAGCGCGTTGGGAGGTTGAAGTTCCGGCGCAGGGGAGCGCGGTGCTTAATTTTAAGGTTAGGTTTGTAAAAATAAATGCGTAGGATAATCGGGGCGCTTGTCGGCGCGGTGTTGACAATTTCCGCGGCTGCGGCGGCTATCCCCAATCGGGATAAATATGACAAATATTTTGAGGTGGATTTGAGTGAAAATCTGCCGGATTATGACACGTTGTTGCAAGATTATCGCGATAAACATACTGTTTATGACCGCAAATATGATTGGCACTGGAATATCGGCAACTTGTTTGACGCGGTGTTTCGCGCCACAATCAATGATTATGGCGGCACCGACAAACGGGTGAAAGCCGCTAATGAAGAGGCGTTGCTCTCGGCGTTGGAGATGATTCCGCCCGAATATTATCAATACATTGGTCCTTATTTGCACACGGTGCCGACAATCTCGGAAAAAATTTTGAATATGCCGGGGATAAAAGAGACCAAAAACAAATTTCCGACTCGGATTGCGCCACAGTTGGCCGATGTGGAGGATTTGGAGTTTTTGTCGCCGTATTTGTATTTTTTTCTGATGCCGGAGGCTTGGTCTGAAAATATGACGCCGGTGGAAATGCCGCGCCCGAAGCAAATGAATATCAAATCAGTCAGAAACAACAAACTGTATGATCTGATTAAAAAAATTGTGCCGGCGGATGAGTTTTATCCGGACAGCGTGGCGCAAAAAGGGTTGGACAGCAGTGATTTGCGCACCATAAACATTACGCCCAACTCCCCGCTCAGCAGTGGCGATATTCGCGCTTTTGTCAAAACTATTCCAGAGCTGAATAAAATTCAGGGTAATGTGGAGGTTATGGCCAAAGTTTATGGCGCGGGCGCTCTGATTGATATGTGGGAAAGTCAAAAACACACCGCGTTGCCGGTTAATGCGTTTAAGGACTTGATTTATCCTTGTCGTCGCTTGGTGCAAAAAATGCGTGTTGCCGGACAAGAGCAATATTTGAAGCGCATTGTGGCGCAAGAAGGTTTTACGCCCGAGGAGTGGGCTTATACCTGCGACAAAACCATCCGAGCTTATCGGATGACAACATTGAGCCACTCGACCGTCTTGTCGCTCAAGGCTTATGCACTGGGTGTTTATAATCAGGATATGCGCGAGATTTTGGGTGATAAACGAGCCGAAATGCAGTTTTTGAATATGCAGGCGGCGTTGAGAATGCACGAGGTGCCGCGTCACGACGTGTTGGAGGCTTTTAAGAATCGGAAACTTCTTCGCGATTCTTTTCAGCAGGCAGAGTATAATATTATCGCCGCGCCGATTGAGATTAGTAATTAATTTTGCAATATTTTTTAATTTTGTTATTGCATTTGCTGCGGATAGTATGTATAAGGGACGAAAACGTTTTTAATTTTACGGGAAAACTAAAATGGCACGTGTTACAGTAGAAGATTGTATTGATAAAATTCCTAACCGTTATGAGCTTTTGATGGTTGCCGCTCAGCGCGCAAAAGATATTGCGTCCGGTTCTCCTTTGACTTTGCCTCGTGATAATGACAAAAACACCGTGGTGGCATTGCGCGAAATTGCCGACGGCACCGTCAGTGTTGAAGAGTTGCAGAAGTCTTTGGTTATGGGCTTGCAGAAGTATGTCGAGGTTGAAGAGCCCGAAGAGGAAGAAATGGAAATTATGGCCGCTGAAAAAGAATTGGCCGATTTGGACGACCAGTTTTCCGGCGTGTTGCTTGATAATGAAATGTCTGACGCCATGCAGGTTCGCGATGATGACGACATTGACCTTGACTCTGAGGTTGACGCCGGCGCCGATGACGATGTTGATGACGACGCTTTGGATATGGGCGATGATATGGGTGACGACTTTGGCGCCGATGATTTGAACGACGAAGAGTAGTCCCGCAGATTGTTTATGTTGCGAAAGACCGGTTTGATACCGGTCTTTTTTTTGGTGTTTTAAATGATTATGAGTTGGATTTTTCAGCTCAGTGGTGTGGGGAAGTGTTTCAGGTTGATGCCGGTTGGAAAATGAGGGGTTAGGCGGTTGAGCCAGTTGTTATATTTTTCGGGAATATCTTTTATGGTTTTTCCTTCCGGCGCATATACGACAATGCAATTATTCTTATTATTGCCATTGTGATCTAAATGCAAAAAAGCCAGCCAAATCTCATTGTGATTTATATAAAATGCAGATTCTATAATAGTGTACATCCCTGCCAAGCCATAGCTATGGTAGTAACATTTATGACAGCTGTTATCCGTCATAGATATTTGACTAAATGCCGCTTTCCACTCTTCATAATCGGCATTATCCATATTGGTGCGGAAATAATCATCAAGCAAAGCAAAATCAGTCGGATAGTACAATTCATCTTTATCTAAATTGCCCATATATTCGTAAAGATTTATGGTATGATGACCGGCGGTTATATATTCATTTTTAAGGGAATTGACATAGAAATTCCACAAGCAGGTCACATCGGTTTGGCACTTTGCACGATTATTTTTCCATTGGGGAGACATGGCTTTTGCATATTTTTGGTGCATTTCTTTATCGGCTTGGGCTAAATCCTCATGAGCGCAAATTGTTTTTTCCGTATCGGTCAAATTTTTTGCCCAACAATCAAAACTTGTTTTAAAACGCAGAGGCGCATTTGTATTTTCATAATCGCCTTCAAAATAGCCCAGCATACCACAGAAAAAACGACAGTTGGCGTTGCCGTTGACGGTTATGGTGTTTTTTTGTTCATCCAATTTGAAATTTACGATTGCTTCCTGCGGTGGTTCGTTTTCAAAAAAGTTCAGTGTTTCGTGATATTTGGCTGTGGTGCCATTGATTTTTAGTTTTCCGTTCAGAGAGCAAGTATGCGACCCGTTTAGGGTGCCTATGTTAAAATCGCAAATATTGTTGTGGCAATTTGTTATTTTTAGGGTTCCGACTGAGGTGTGAGAATATCTGCCCATTTCCCAGGTATCTTCCCATGGAGATTTTTCAGCTTTACAGCCGACAACGGCAAAAATTGTCAAAAGTACAACGTTTGCAATTTTGTTCATCTTTTCAGTCCCTTCGGTTTGAGCTGTTTCATTGTAGTTATTATATAAAAAATAAATTAAGTTGCCATAGTTTTGTTTTTTTAGTGTTCATGATAGAGGATATGGACAGAAAAAAGTATGAGGTTAAAAAGTTGTTGTGCAATTAGATTTTTTATGATAAGTTAGAGTCGTAGGTTTTGATTTAGTTTTATACAAGAGGTGTCTTATGAATATGCGCTTATGTTTTGGCATACTTATTTTGTTGTGTGCAACAACGGTTAATGTCAGTGCGGGGCTTATATCATCATCAGGCACCGACCTCGTAGATCAAATCAAACCCAACCTTACAACTAGGTCAAAACCTACAACTTCATATACCAAATATGCGAGTGTGAGTTTTTTACAATCGGACAGCAAGCTTGATTTTAAGTCGGGGGAGATTGACGTTAAGACGCAATGCGCCTCAATGGGGTATGTGATTCCGGTTTCCAAATGCACCGGAGCCATGAAACCGAGCAGGCTTTGCAGTGCCGAAAGTTCAATGAAGAGCGTTGCCGGTGCCGACGG
>CAKQSV010000016.1 GCA_934273635.1 uncultured Alphaproteobacteria bacterium | reverse complement strand
TTTTTTCCGAGCTAAAAGCTCACCGTCTGCGTATCCTTTTTCTTTTCCGTATTCACTCTCTTCTATAACCGCCGCTCCGTCCAACTCACTAAGCTTTTCAGCTCATTGCCGTCCCTCGCGACAAGACGGTTTATAGGACATTACTTCATCCATGTCAACACATTTTTTCAGATTTTTTTTGAAAAATTTACAGATTTTTCTTAATTGTTTGATAAAACTTAATTTTAACTTGAAAACTTTTTTATCACGACCTCTTCATAATAATAAAATATTAACAAAAACGGGCTAGACTCCCTCTTTATGAGGAAATAAACAGGTGATTCGCGGCACAAACCGGTACAAAATGATTCGTCACAAGCTTTGTTTTGATTCGTTTTTGCCCATTTTTTGCTTGCGATTCAATTTCCATATATTATATGATATATAAGTAATGATACTTAAACTTTTATAGGAGGCTACCATAGCAAGAGAGAATACCAATGCGCCAGTACGCGATGACGACGGACCACGCATTAATGAAAACATCAGAGTAAAAGAAGTCCGCTTGATTGATGAAAACGGCGAAAACCGCGGTGTCGTGTCTATCAAAGAGGCTTTGAATTTAGCTGCCGAAGCAGAGTTGGACTTAATTGAAATTTCGCCGCAGGCTGTTCCGCCGGTTTGCAAAATTCTTGACTATGGTAAGTATAAGTACGAAGTTCAGAAACGCAAAAACGAAGCCAAGAAAAATCAAAAAGTTGTTGAAGTTAAAGAGCTTAAGCTGCGCCCGATGATTGACACCCACGACTATGAGGTCAAAATCAAACAGGCCAAAAAGTTTTTGTCTCAGGGCAATAAAGTCAAGTTCACAATGCGCTTTAAGGGTCGCGAGGCGGCCGGCGATATGGGCTTGAAAGTACTTAATAACATTTTGGACGATTTGGAAAGCCTGATTAAAGTCGATTCTGAGCCTAAAATGGAAGGTCGCCAGATGATGATGGTGGTTAGTCCGGCTTAAAAAACAATGCCATAACAACAAAACGGCGGATTCTTCTGCCGTTTTTTTGTGCCCAAAACCCGAGCCGACTCCTAACGACCACCGCGACCAAGCTTTTGCCAACCGCCCAAATTATACATCTGGTGCATCTGTTGCACCTGTACCACCATAGAGCGGGTTATACCGGATTGATTCATTTTATTTTGGCGATTTTTAAGCTCATCTCGCGCCGATTGCAAAATTCCATCATCAATTTCTCTTGTGATAACAATATCTTGAGTAATATATTTTGAAAAATCTATTGTTTTTTCCTCTCCGGTAAACGCGTCAACTTTCGCCAATGTCAAATACCCCGTACGCCGTTTTAAATACTCCGACTCATCACTTCCGATATATGACAAAGGTGATTTTTTCGCCCAACTTTTCACCACATTGCCCAATTGCTTGTCATAACCATCAGCATAATTTCTATCCCAATTAGCAAAAGTGCCGGACACTAACATCTTGTTATTATTACACAAAAAACGCCGCTGAGCAGCCGGCACAGACTTCAAAACCCGCACCAACCACGCGCTTTTATCCGGAAACATGGAAAAATCATCACTTTTTCCGCCTTTCAAATATTTTTTAATAGCCAACAGGTTCTCCGCCAAATGCGCGGCTTTTTCATCATATTGAGCGAGTCGATAGCGGTTCTCGAGTGATAATTTGCCACGATTCGGCGCAATATCAAACTGATTATCAATATAACGGTTCCGAATATGCACCAACTCGTGCCTAAAAGTATAAGTTTTTTGCTTTTGCGCCTTTTTAATACGATTTTTAACCCATATTCCCATATATAACAGCGATTTGTCCTTATCCGTCAAACTTGAAACAAAATTCGGATTCGCTCTGATTTTGACATACAGCTGACGGAGTCGCAAATAATCCGCGCGCTCAAAAGCGAACATTTCCAAAAACATCCGCACCCCATGTTTATCACTTTCAGCCCGAGTCCCCGAACATGAACAAGGCTTGCCGCTTTCATCGGCTAAAAAATATGTTTTTTTCGAGTCGTTATATTTTATATGATAAACTTCACAGCAATTTTCGATTCGCGTACCGATATTTTTAATCCCCTGATGTATATCTTCATCAGGCACCATAAAATCGGCATAAACCAAAACCGCTTTAGGATAGCGTTTTTTGATTGCTTCTTGCTCTTTATTATGACTCAGCTCATTTCTAAAATCTTGCGGACACAGGTCATATTCATTACGAGGCAACTCCGCCCCGAGCAAAAACGATTTTTCGGCGTCAAAAGAATCAAAAGTCGCGCCGTTCACCGCTTCATATCCTTTAATGGTCAAATTTTTGACGCGCTCACGCTCCTGAGGCAACACCGCCTGCCCCTTTAATACCAAATAACTGTCCTTAATTTTATAAACTCGCACCACGCCGCTCCGTTTTTTCTTCTAAAATAACATATTTTGTCCATAAGAGCAACATTGTTCTGGAAAATTAAAACCGCCGACTCTATATTGAATCCAAACAACAACGAGGATAATCATGAAAGACATCAATCAGCTCACCCCTGAAGAGGCGCTTGCCGAACTCAAACACATTGCGGTCGAAATGGCCAAATCGGACATTGCTTATTATCAAAAAGACGCGCCTTACCTGACCGATGCCGAATACGACTCGTTAAAACTACGCAATCAGCAGATTGAAGAACGTTTTCCCGAACTGATTTTGCCTGATAGCCCTTCCAAAAAAATCGGCGCTCCCTTGCAAAGCGGATTTGGCAAAATCACACACCGCTTCCCCATGCTGTCTTTGGCAGATGTTTTTTCCATTGGCGAAGTTGATGACTTTGTTATGAGCGTGAAACGCTTTTTAAACACCGCTGAAAATATTGTTTTTATGGCTGAACCAAAAATTGACGGCCTGTCTTTTTCCGCGCGCTATGAAAACGGCAAGCTGGTTTCGGGCGCGACCCGTGGCGACGGCGTGATTGGCGAAGACATTACCGCCAACCTCAAAACGATTCGCCAACTGCCGCAACAACTGCATAACGCCCCAGAGATTTTAGAAGTCCGCGGCGAAGTTTATATGGCCAAAGAAGACTTTTTCAACCTCAACCAACGCTATGAGGCTGAAGGCAAAAAAACCTTTGCTAATCCGCGCAACGCCGCCGCCGGTTCTTTGCGGCAACTTGACGCCAACATCACCGCCGAACGACGGCTAAGCATTTGGGCTTATACCTGGGGCGAGGTTTCTGAAAAACGTTGGCAAACGCAAGACGAATTTTTTAAGCATCTCAAAGACTGGGGCTTTCCGGTCAATCCGCTCAACAAATTATGCCACTCTCTGCAAGATATTGATGATAATTTTCAACACCTTATGGAGATTCGCGCCTCTCTGCCGTATGATATTGACGGTATCGTCTATAAGGTCAACAACATTGCATTGCAAGAACGCTTAGGCTTTTTGACCCGCACCCCGCGTTGGGCGGTTGCGCACAAATTTCCGGCCGAACAGGCTGTTACCACCATTAATAATATTCGGATTCAGGTTGGTCGCACCGGCGCTCTGACACCGGTTGCCGACCTTGAGCCTATTACCGTGGGCGGAGTCGTTGTCTCTCACGCCACCTTGCATAACGAAGACGAAATCAAACGCAAAGACATCCGCATTGGCGATTCGGTGATTATTCAACGTGCCGGAGACGTGATTCCGCAAGTTGTTGAAGTCATCATCGACAAACGCCACGCCGACAGTCGTGAGTTTGAGTTTCCGCACACTTGCCCCTGTTGCGGCGCACACGCCATCCGCGAAGAAGACGAAGCCGTCCGCCGTTGCACCGGAGGTCTGAGCTGTCCGGCGCAGGCCATGGAGCGCCTCAAACACTTTGTCTCTAAAGACGCCTTTGATATTGAGGGCTTGGGCGATAAAATCATTGAAGATTTTTATCAAGAGCAGATTCTGCGTACCCCTGATGAAATTTTCACTCTGCAAGAGCGCAACGATGACGGCGATTTATTCTCGCACCAACAAAATTCGGCTCTACACTTGGAGTCGCGCGAGGGTTGGGGCAAAAAATCGGTTGAAAAGTTATTTACCGCCATCAACAACAAACGTCGCATCAGCCTCAATCGTTTTATTTATGCCTTGGGCATCCGGCAGGTTGGCGCGGCAACCTCGCGGCTATTGGCGCAAAACTACGGCAGTTTTCAAAATTTTATGACCGATATGCAAAATAAAGAGACTGCCAAATTGGTGGCGATTGATGGCATTGGCGGCGCCATGGCCAAAGATATTGTTGAGTTTTTCCAAGAAGAGCATAACCTGACAATTATTCAAAAACTCCTCCAAGCCGTTGTGGTTGAAGATTTTAACGACATCATCCGTCAAGACTCCGAATTTTCGGGAAAAACCGTGGTTTTCACCGGCACCCTGACACAAATGACCCGCTCCGAGGCCAAAGCCAAGGCACAGAGTCTCGGCGCCAAGGTCGCAGGCTCTGTGTCTTCGCACACTGACTATGTGGTTATAGGCGCTGACGCCGGCAGCAAAGCCACCAAAGCGCGGGAGCTTGGCATTAAGATTTTAAGTGAAGATGAGTTTTTGCAACTAATCCAAAAATAACATTTCATAGGTTTTAGCCAACACCACATTGAGCAAAACCGTGAGCGGCGCCATAGTCAGCCAAAACAAATACCCGTGCAAACGCAAACCGGTATCAAGCAGTTGCACGCCGATTGCAAAAAAATAAAAAACCGCACCCACCAACAAAAACAAGCGGTAATAACCTTCTGTCCGCCGCAACACCGGCTTAATCAGCCCGCTGCGTCCGATAACCGCGGCAATCCACGCCATAATCGGTCGATACAAAATAAAAGGCGAGCACAACAACAAAACCAAACTGATTAAAACATTATAGATATTCGACTCGCCCATAAAGTCGCCGATAAACGCCGTTATCAAATTTTTCAAATTCTCCGACATCCCCACAAACAACAACGGCAGATAAGGCAAATAAGCCAACAACGTCAACAACAACATTAACGTGAACAAAATTTTAGACGCCGGCACCAACGTGTCAAAAAACTTCTCGGTCAACAAATAAGGCTTGCGGGCGAAAAAATAACGAAAGAAAATAAAATTAAACAGATAATAAGCCGCCATCCACCCCAAAAACCACAAAGTGCCGACAACGCCACCGCCCAAAAACATCACCGCCAAAAACAGCATATTCACAAGCGTAAAACCAAGCAGCACCCTATATTGCTGTCCAATATAGTCGCAAACATTTTGTTTTAAGCTGTTCCATGTCAGTCGCGATGTTTCTGTCATATCCGTCTTTTCCTGATTATCCTCGCAACATAACATACTATTCTAAAATAAGTGTTAATTTGCCGCCGTTATCTTATACACCTCCTTTAACCGACGATTTCTCTGAGCCCGCAGTTTAGCAATCTGCCGCACGTTGGTTTTATATTTGCGCCTTATCTCCAACTTGTCGGCATCGGGCGAAACTTTAATATACTTATTCCACAACGGCGACCACTTTTTCTCCAACATTTTTTTACGGATATTAAAAGTCTTATAATGCACCATAAACCCCAAATACGAGTTTATGCTCGAGACCACATCGTCAAGCTGCCGCCCCGCGGCTTTGTAGTCCGCCTTAATATCTTGATTAAACTTGTCAATTTTCTCATACAAATTCCCTTTGGTGCGATTGGCGATATATTCTCGATAAGGCTTGACCACCGCGCCGATAAACTTTACCCCTTTGGTGTAGTGCTGCAAATAAACCTTTTTCGGATGCAACGTCAGCCCCAACTTTTCTTGCATAAAAGCCCTGAGCTTAGGCTGAATATCAATCAAAAATTGTTTGTCGGGATGCACGATAACAAAGTCGTCCACATAGCGCCCGTAATATTTAACCCTCAAATCTTTGGTCACATAATCATCAAACGCGCTCATATAATAGTTGGCAAAAATCTGCGATGTCAAATTACCGATAGGCAATCCCTTAAACGGCGGCGACGTGAACAAACTTTTAGACTTCGGCAACCCTCTCCAGTCTGAACGTTTGCCCTTAATATGACAGTTTTTCTCCGGATTGTTAAAAATCACCTTGTGTATCAACTCAATCATCAACTCTTTATCACCGCCGTCATAATTTTCAACCACCAACTCCCGCACTTTTTGAAACAGAATTTTTTTATCAATGCTCATAAAAAAAGATTTTATATCCATTTTCAAAACATAGCAGTCCCGCGTGTAGTTGTTCGAGCACTCGCGCATAAACTTCGCCACCTGTTTCACGCCATAAAGAGTGCCTTTACCCTCGCGGCAGCTGTAACTGTCATTAATAAATTTCTGTTCAAAAATGTGATTAAATTTATTAATCAACAAATGGTGCACCACGCGGTCGCGAAAATCGGCGGCAAACACCTCGCGCAACACCGGCTTGGTCACAATAAAAGCGATTGACCGCCCCGGATTATAGGTATGATGATTAATATCGCGCCAAAGTTGAATCAGATTATTTTCAAAATCCACTTCAAAAGACAAAGCATTAATAGTGCGCCGCTTATTTTTGCGGCAATCGTAATAAGCCTGAAAAAGTTCCTCAAGCTCAACCCGATTATTTTGCTCATCGTCAAATAACGACAACTGTAAAGCTTCCATTTTTTCCTCATTAAATGTTTATCACAAAAAGCTAGAACTGGACGAACGTAATTGCTGTTGTTCTTATTGGGAGCACCTCGGTTTCCGTTATTGAAATTGAGGTTCCACGCGTTTTCAGCTGAGTTCTCGGTAGAGGACCGGTCCAAAGATTAACTGTTGCCTTTTTTCTGTTAGCAATAAATTGCAGGCAACCCTTTTTATTTCAAAACAAGTTCGCTCAAGCCGACCGTAGTCGCGCTTAATTCTCACCCGAAGTTTTATCCCAAAAGCTAGAACTGGACGAACGTAATTGCCATTGTTCTTATTGTTTGCGTTGCGATTGCCGCTATTAAAGTTCACGTTCCACGCGTTGTTGTTATTGTACTCGGTAGAGGACCGACGCAAACCATAAGCGCTGCCCTTTGTCATCTTAGCAAATAAATTGCAGACAGCCCTTTTTGAATAAAACTTGTTCTCTCTCTCCGACCATAGTCAGACAGATTCTCACTCATAATCAAAATTTTTTGCCGCACCAAAGCTAGAACTGGACGAACGTATGGATTATTGTTCTTATTGGTAATGTTACGATTGCCGTTATTGAAGTTCAAATACCACGCGTTGGTTGCTGAGTTCTCGGTAGAGGACCCTCCTTCCATATATGCCGCCGTTTTTATTACTTAGCAGAAATAACCTTTTCTGCCGGCAGCCCTTTGATGATACAAAAATCCGCACACTCGACCAACCATAATTGAGCCGATTCACACGATTAAAAAAACTGTTTTATAACATAAGCTAGAACTGGACGAACGTAATTTGAATTAATCTTATTGTTATTGCCGCGGTTGCCGTTATTGAAGTTAACGTTCCACGCGTTTTCAGACCACGCCTCGGTAGAGGACTCTCCTTCCCATAGATATTGTCGTGTCAATATAACAGCCTTGCTGTCGACAATCCTTTTGTCATAAAACTTGTTCGCTCTTCCCGACCTTAGTCAGGCAGATTCCGACTGTTTTTCTAAAAAAAAGTTTTTTATAAAAAAGCTAGAACTGGACGAACGTAATTCGTATTGTACTTATTGTTATTCCAGCGTTCACCGTTATTGAAGTTAACGTTCCACGCGTTCGTGGCAGAGTTCTCGGTAGAGGACTCTCCTTCAAATACCATTATCCCTAAAACTTAGCAATGCGCACATTGCGGATAATCCTTTTTTATTAAAAACCTGCTCCCTCGACGCAATCTTAATTGCGTCAATTCTCACACCTGAAACTTGCAACTTAAAAGCTAGAACTGGACGAACGTAATTGGAATTATTCTTATTCCAAGCCGGACGGCTGCCGTCATTGAAATTGACGAGCCACGCATTGTTTGAATTGTTCTCGGTAGAGGACCACCACCACGACAAAATTACCGTAAAATCTTAACAACTTCCTGTTGTCGGTAATCCTTTTAATTTGCAAATTGTTCACTTAACCACCCCTTGAGCCGGTTAATTCGCACTTTTCAGATTTTCATTGCGTAGGGCTTTTTGTCGCCATGCGTTAATTTGCTTACCGATATTATCGGTCAACAGCGAAATTTCCGCCATTTTTTTCAACGACAGCAACCGCAAATCCACACACATCCGAACCTCAAGCTTAAGCAACTCAAACTCTGCCAAAAAATCATCCAGATTCTGGCGTTTGTTTTGCGAGCGGTTCGCCTGATACAAATTACGAAACAGATTAAGCGCATCACGTTTCATATCTTGCCCCAATGTGTATTTATATTCGCGAGAGAACTTTCCTGTCAGTTGATAAATCGCCAGCAACAAACTGTAACTGTCACGATATATTGGTAACTCAGCGTATAACGACATAACATTTCCTCAATAATGTAAACACCCTACGATTCACATTATAAGACTCTAATATTTAAAAATCAATTTAAAATTACCACGATATATCACAAACAACCTATGGGTGTTTAATTAACCGCCCCCGTCATCGGGTTAAAGCGCAACAACATGGTCTTCCACATATCATATTTGTCGCCATATTTCTCAGCAAAAATAGAATACGGCGCGCAAATAAACACGGCGCGACGCGCGCTGTCCGCCACTGAACGGAAGTAGCTGTCGGAGTTGTAGCGTGAGCTGTCCAAAATATCCACCTTGCGCACGCTTCCGTCCTGATTCAAAAAGGCGCGGATTTCCACAATCATATCCTTAATGCCCATCGCCCCCGGATCAAGATTCCAACACTGGCGCAGTCTGCCAGCGATAGCGTCCGCCTCGGTGATTGACAGTTCGCTGAAATAAGAACCGCCAACGCCGCCCTCAACGCCCATATTATTAACCTTTGTGCCTTCCTTAATCACCGCCTCTTGGTCTTTTTCACCAATGTCTTTTTCCAACGCGTCAACCGACGCCAACAAACTCTTCAGCGGATTAGCCAACTGCGGCGTTCCTTTCTCGGGCTTGGGCGCTTTCTTCGGCGCAGGCTGTTGTTTGGGTTTGGGCTTGCGCGGCTGCGGCATCGGACTGTTGGCTTTTGCTTTAGGTTGCGGCTTTTTAGGCTGCGGCGCGACCAAAAAATCTTGCTTAGGCTCGACCGGCTTTTCATCCTTAACCGGCGCGGGCTCTTCCTTAGCCTTTTCTTGCGGTTCCGGTTCTTCCGGCGCTGCGGCCTCTTTTGTAAAATTATTTTCTATCTTGCGCTTGGTTTTGCTCGCCGCGCGCTCTTCCTCGCCAAATTTAGCTTTGGGCGGAAGATTCGTCATCTCAGAAATTTTAACATCGTTCAAATCAACCACGATTGGCACCTGATCAATCACCATATCCCGACGCCAAAATGACGGCACATCCACCACAAACAAGATGAGCACCACCACATGCAACGCTATTGATTTATAAAGAGACTCTTTCATTATTTCTTCGTCAACGGTTTAGATTCTGTTTTAAGCCCGACCTTGTCAAATCCGGCTTCCTTAAGCAACGCCATCAGTCCGATAACACGACCGTATTGCGCGTTGGTGTCACCCGATATCGTAATGCTCACCTCATTATTGGCGTCTCTGATAGCCTTAATCTTGTCCACAATCTGGTCCTGCGGAATTTCAGACTTGCCGATATAATAGTAGCCGTCTTTGTCAACGCTCACATTAATGGAGGTTTCCTCGCCTTTCAGCGCCTTTCCGCCCACCTTTGGCAAATCAAGCGCAATCCCCGAGGTCATCAACGGTGCCGCCACCATAAACACCACCAACAGCACCATCATCACATCCATCAGGTTGGTCATATTAATATCGGCGTTGCGGCGGCTGACATAGCGAGAATTGCGGCGCGGAGTAACAAATGCCATTTTTATTCTCCCGCCATATCGGCTTTAATAGCCGTATCATCAATTTCACGCGATAAAATGGTTGAAAATTCGGCCTGAAAATTCTCCAGTTTTTTAGCAAAACGGTCAATATCTGAAGAAATTTTGTTATAAGCCACCACTGCCGGAATAGCCGCAATCAAACCAAACGCGGTTGTGAACAGAGCTTCCGCAATACCGGGAGCCATAGCCGACAACGAGTTGCTTTGCGTAGCCGCAATGGCGTTAAAGCTGCCGATAATACCCCAAATAGTACCGAACAAACCGACCAACGGCGCCACCGAACCGGTCGAAGCCAAAAAGCCCATACGGGTGTCAAGCGCGTCAAGTTCCTTATCCATCGAAACGGTCATCGCCTTCTCAATACGCTGTTGCAACGACACACCGCGCAAACCTCTGTCGGTCTTAGACTTCAAAATATTGGTGCGTTTCCACTCTTTCATCGCCGCCACAAACATCGCCGACATCGGATCTCTGGGGCGATTCCCGATAGAATCATACAAACGATCGAGCGAGCCGCCTGACCAAAACTTTTCTTCAAAACTTTTAGTAAACTGTTTGACCTGACGCAAAGTGCCGAACTTTTCGATAATAATCGCCCAAGACCACACCGAAGCGGCAATCAATCCCACCAAAACCACTTTGGTAACCGTGTCCGACGCCCACGCCATATCCCACATAGACAACTGGTTGGAGGTATTTTCAACAACATCATTTAAGGTTTGCGTATCCATTTCCATAACTACAACTCTCTATCATATACTAAAGTAACACAAAACGTTTTTCTGCAAGCTAGCACAAAAAAATAAATTTTCCTTTAAAAAAGAACGATTAATCACACAATTTATTACGCTCTGCGGCTAACTCTGCGTTTGCGGCGTCGGTAACAAGTCGGCGGGGATTCTGACCGGACGTTTACGTTCCAAATCCACATAAGCCACTTTCACCTCAACCGTTGCCAACAGTTCGTCATTGCGCCAAACTTCCTGTGTCATAATCGCGGACGCACCCTTAACTTCCCTAACCTCGCAGGTCACCGCCAACATATCGCCCAACATGGCCGGACGCAAATATTCAATATGGCACGTTCTCACCGTAAAACCGCATTTTTGTGTGGTCAGCACCTCTTGTTGATTAAAGTTCAACGCCTGAATAAACTCCGTGCGCGCCCTTTCGGCAAACTTCAAATAATTGGCATAATAGACAATACCGCCCGCGTCGGTGTCCTCATAATAGATTCTGATTGGCAACGCAAACACATTGCCATAAAAACGCCCGCCTGTTGTCTCAACATCATACTTCATGCTTGTTCACTTTCCATAATTTCCAACAAATCAAATTGTTTATTCGCCGGCTTAGCCTTAAACTTGGGGATTCCCAAATATTCACACCCCAAATCAGACACCACGCGCCCGCGCGGCGTTCTTTGCAAAAAGCCGAGTTTCATCAAAAACGGTTCCAACACTTCCTCAATGGTGTCACGCTCTTCCGACAACGCCGCCGCCAGCGTGTCCACACCGACCGGACCGCCGCCGTAATTAAAGGCGATACATTTCAAATAGCGCCTATCGAACGCGTCTAAGCCATAGTTGTCAACATCAAGTTTTTTCAAAGCTCTGTCGGCGATAACATTATCAACTTCTTGAGCATTAACCACCATACCGAAGTCACGAACTCGTCGCAATAAGCGACCGGCCACACGGGGCGTTCCCCGTGAACGCTTGGCAATTTCCATAGCGCCGTTATAAGAAATCGGCATCCCGAGCAAACTCGCCCCGCGCATAACAATTTTTTCCAACTCTTCCGGAGAATAAAAATCCAACCGCAACGGGATTCCAAAACGCTCGCGCAACGGCGTGGTCAGCAATCCTGAACGGGTGGTCGCCCCCACCAACGTAAACGGTTGCAGGTCGATTCTGACCGAGCGCGCCGACGGGCCTTCGCCAATAATCAGATCAAGCTGAAAATCTTCCATCGCCGAATACAAAACCTCTTCTATCGCCGGATTCAAGCGATGAATTTCATCAATAAACAACACATCGTTCGGCTCAAGGTTGGTCAAAATAGCCGCCAAATCGCCCGACTTGGAAATCATCGGCGCCGAAGTGGCTCTAAACCCCACGCCCAACTCTTTGGCAATAATTGACGCCAACGTGGTTTTACCCAACCCCGGAGGACCAAACAGCAACACATGATCCAAAGCCTCGCCGCGTTGCTTGGCGGCCTCAATAAACACCTTCAAGTTTTCGCAAACCTGCGGCTGACCGACAAAGTCATCCAAACTGGTTGGGCGCAAACTAACCGGCGCGTTAATATTTTTCTCGTCTTCGGGCTGTTTTTCCGGACTAACCAAACGTTCCTGCGTCATCTTTATTCCTTACTAGCAAATTCTTTAAGCGCCAATTTTATCAACGCCGCCACATCAGCGTCGGGTTGCGAAGCATTAGCCTTGTTCACGGCTTGATAAGCCTCCAACCGCTGATACCCCAAATTAACCAACGCCGAAATCGCATCGTCCAACTTCATCGGATTTTCGATTCTCCCCTGAATTGCGTCTTCATAAACCTCGGTTTCTTCGGTTGCCGACGGTTCTTCCGCCGCGGTCTCAGAGTTCAAATCCGCCCGAGTCGTCAACTCAACAGGGATGGTCACGATTTTATCTTTCAGCTCGGTCACCAACCGCGCCGCCAACTTTGGTCCCACGCCGCTGGCTCGGGTGAACGAATTTTTATCTTGTGCGGAAACCGCCTGCGCCAACTGTGACGGCGACAACGCCGACAATATGCTCAAACACACTTTCGCGCCCACGCCCTGCACTTTAGTCAGCGTCAAGAACCACTCTTTTTCCCATGCGTCATAAAACCCGAACAACGAGATACTGTCTTCCCGCACCACGGTTTCAATCAACAGCGAAAACTGCTTGCCCTTAATCAGCCGCGCCAACGTTTTTGACGAGGCAAACACCAGATACCCCACCCCGTTAACATCAACCACGCAATAGTCTTCGCCAATCGTGTCTATAATTCCGCGCAATTTTGCAATCATCGTTTTTCAAGCCTTAGTTTATTTTCATTGCGCCTATCCTAAACAAAAACAACAAATCTGACAAGTGCTTTTTGCCGAAACAGAACAAAAAAAGAACAAAAAAAAGAGCACCTGACAAATACCAGATACTCTTTTTTCAATACAATAGCCTCAAACAAACACAAACGTTGCTTTTGATGTTTTTTTGAGCTTAGCGTCCAGTTCCGGCACAAACGACATCACATAAACCTTGTCTTTGTTCCAATATAAGAACTCCTGACACGCCAAATCCGTTGTTTCCACCGTCACCTCCACGATAGCAACGTTCATATTGCGCGAGATTCTAAACACGGCTCTTTCGCCTCGCGCCTTAAATTGCTTTACCTGAAGGGTAAGAAAACGTTTGTAATCTACCGTTTTCGCCATGGTATCCGGAATATGTTCAAACACCTCATCGCAAAGACACAAGGTATTGTGCAACACGGTCTCCACACGCTTACGTTCATTGCACGATATAGACACATGCAAACTATGTTTAGATTTCAAAGCCCTAAACATTTTTTCATCGGTCACATCGTTCACACCATCATCAAACAACATCAACAACTGCTCTCCGAGCGGCACGTTGTCAACATCTTTACCGGCAGGCAACAACTCCTGACACAGCTCCGCAATCGCATTTTTCCATGCATTGCTCTTAGTCTCAACTTCTGGTACTTTCATAATAAATAAAAATTAATAATAAACACGATTGCACGGAGTATAACAGTTTTTGTCTGCAATTCAACCTTATTTTTGCGAAAGTTTATACGCCCCACGCATATTAAAATGACAAATTGCCATAGCCAACGCATCAGATGAGTCGTTATTTTTCGGCTTACACCCCGGCAGCAACACTTTAACCATCGTTTCCACCTGCGATTTTTCGGCGCGTCCCACGCCCACCACTGCCTTTTTAACCTTAGTCGGCTCATATTCCGTCACCGGAATATTATACAACGCCGGCGCCATAATCACCACCCCGCGCGCCATGCCCAACTTGATGGTCGAACTGGGGTTGTCGTTCAAAAACACCTGTTCAATCGCCGCCTCGTCGGGATGATAAGTCTCAATAACCTGTTGCAGAGTTCGATGTATCAGCGCCAAACGCTCCGGCAACGGCAACTTTGGATTAGTTTTAATAAAATTATCGTCAATATATTTCAGTCGGTTATTTTCAACCTCAATAACGCCCCACCCTGTGGACGACAGACTCGGATCCAAACCTAAAATTCGCATATTTGTTCACCCTAAAAAAACAGGAGAGCCAAATCCGTCAGCTCCCCTGCCAAAATTCACATCAAACCTTGATGACGCACACTTTATTGAGCCAATTTTTCCATAATTTCATCGCTGATTTCAGCATTATGATAAACTTTTTGTACATCATCGTCGTCTTCCAACGCATCAATAAAGTCCAACAGCTTGCGTGCGGTTTCCTCATCGGTCACATCAGTCATAACCGTAGGCTTCCACTCCAAACGAGAGGCCGAAGGCGTGCCGAAAGCATTTTCCAAAGCCTCGGTAACCATATTCAAATCATCAGGCAAAGTCTCAATATCATGATGTTCTTCATCACTTGCCACATCGTTAGCGCCTGCCTCCAAAGCTGTCTCAAACATCTTATCAGCGTCAGCCGTTGCCGCCGGATATTGAATAAAACCGATACGCTCAAAGTTGAACGTAACCGAACCGGTCTCGCCCATCACACCACCGCGTTTGCCGAAAATTGTGCGAACATTACCGGCCGTGCGATTTTTATTATCTGTCATTGCCTCAACAATAACGGCAACTTTTCCGGGACCAAAGCCCTCATAACGCATTGAAACATAATCTGCGCCACCTGCGGTCTGGCTGGCCTTGGCGATAGCGCGTTCAATATTGTCTTTCGGCATACTCTCGGCGCGCGCGGCTTGAATTGCCAAACGCAAACGAGGGTTTTTATCAGGTTCGGGCATACCGCTCTTGGCGGCAATGGTAATATCGCGCGCCAATTTGGCAAACACGCGTGCCTTTTTGGCATCTTGCGCGCCCTTACGATACATAATATTCTTAAACTGGGAGTGTCCAGACATTATTAATCTCCTAAAACTTATCAAAAATCCCTATTTTATTACTGCAATTTTTTGCTAAAATCAAGTTTTTTGCAGTGTTATTTTGGCAAAATCATATAATCGACCGAATTTTTCTTAGCCTCGACAATCTGTATCCCGACGCCGCGAACGTCAATCGGTCCCGGACGCGCCGGATAAGACAACACCTCAAACTCGCCGCTGTCGTGCAAACCGTCATTGCTCGGCGCGTCATAACGATAATAAATAAACACCGCATAACCGCCTTTCAGACCGCCGTATTTAATGTCAAATCCCTTAATCGGCGATGTCTGCTCCGACTTTGCCACCGTCACCGGCACAAAGGCAAAATTTGACGGGCTGACAATAAAGTCCGCATCAAGCAAAATCAAACGATTGTTGCGAATTTGTCCCAAACGCTCCAACAAATGCCCCTCGGCGTCAATCAGAGACACAAAACTTTTGTCATCAGTCGGCACCAACGCATAACGTTTGCCTTCATACATCACTTCGCCGATCATATCCAACTGCTGCGACTTTTTATACTCCACCGGCAACGAGTTAGAGGCCAATCCGCCGTTCATATTGGCGCGCACCGCCTCTTTGGCGTAATAAATTTTGCGATAAGTCTTGTCATCAACCACGCTATACCCCACCGCCGCCGACAACACCTTGTTTTCGGGAAAATTGCGCTCGGTAATCAGCTCGGTTTTCACCACCCGCATAGAGTTATCGTAAAACGTAATCGGAATAGTCTGCAAATCTTCAACAAACTGGTTGCGCTCAGGCCAAAAGTTGTTACCGCCCGCACGAATACAGGCCGACAACATCAACAGGCAGGAAACCGCCGCAATTTTTTTCATAACGCTATCTCTTTTATTAGTATTTTAATTATTTTTAACTACTATACAATAAAACAAAATAGAGTAAACAACAGATTACAAGTTATAAGGAAAAAAGATGACACAATCCGGCAGCTGTTGGCTGATAAAATTCGCCCCCCAAGAAAACATTAACGACGCGACCTCGGCGTTTTTTGACGAATACTTTGACGTGGTCGCCGTCAACTACACCGACGACGGGCGGGAAGAATACGTCGGCTACAAAGACAATCATTTTAACGAGACCGACTTTTTGCAAGCCGCCAAGCAGTGGAACGTTGAGCTTCCACCATATACCACCGAATTTTTAGAGAGCAAAAACTGGCTCAAAGAAAACGTTATCAAATTCGCGCCTGTCAACGTTGCCGAGTTCACCATTTACGGCATCCACGAAACCAACATCCCCGATGACGGCCGCCTCAATCTTCGGGTTTACGCCGCCACTGCTTTTGGCTCCGAGCACCCGACCACCAAGAGTTGTTTGCAAGCCATCAGCGACTATCACCGCCTTCGCCCCGCCGTCAAACCGCAAATTTTAGACGTTGGCACCGGCTCGGGCATATTGTCTTTAGCTTGCGCCAAACTGTGGCAAAACGACTGCAAAATCACCGCCGTGGATATTGACGAAGAAGCCGTTTTAGTCACCCGCCAAAATGCCATAGACAACAACTTGCAGCACCTCATCACCGCCGAAGTAAGCGACGGCTATCAATCAAAATTGGTGCAAAACAATGCTCCCTATGACCTGATATTATCAAATATTTTGGCTCGCCCTTTAATCGCCATGGCGCCGGATTTATATAACAACCTGAAGCGCGGCGGTTGCTGCGTTCTCTCCGGCTTTGTCGCCGACCAAGAGCAATGGGTTATCGGCGAGCACGAGAAAACCGGCTTAAAACTGCTTAAATTATATCAGGACGGCAACTGGCGCGCCGCTTTAATGGAGAAAATCTGATGTCTCTGGAAACCTTGCAAAAAAAACTCAAAAAGCAAAAACTGAACGCGTTTGTCGTGCCGCACAACAACCTGTTTTTAGGTCAGGATATTCTTGACGAAGAAAATCTGATTTTGCAACTGAGCGGTTTTTCCGGCTCGGCAGGTATGCTGATTGTCACACCTGAAAAAAGTTATTTACTGGTTGACGGTCGTTATGAATTGCAAGCTCCGCAACAAACCGCCGGCAAAAACATCGAGACCGTTTGTCTGCGCCCCTACACCCCGACAGCATGGCTGAACCAACATTTTGCCGGACAAAAAGTCGGCTACAATCCGTGGCGCTTGTCCGCCGCGCAAACCGCCAAACTGACCGAACCCAAGCTTATTGCCGATTCTGAGCTGTTACCCTTGTCCTTAAGCGACCGCAACGCCACGCTTTTTGAGCATAAAATTGAATATTGCGGACAATCCGCCACACAAAAAATCGCGCAGTTATGCCAATGGCTACAACAAAAAAATCTCGATTCGGTTTTTATCTCCGCCGCCGACAGCGTCTCGTGGCTGTTCAATCTGCGTTCTGACGCCCTGCCCGAAACCCCGATTTTCCGTGGCTTTGCCATTGTGGAACAATCCGGCCGTTTTCATCTTTTCGCCGACAATATCGACACTTCAAAGCTCGGCTTCGACCTAAAAATTCACACCTTAAGCGATATTGAAAAATACTTAAAAAAATACAAAAAACAAACTATGGCATTTGACTTTAACGTCACCCCCGCCGCAATCATAGCGCTGGCCGAACAAAACAAAATCGCCATTTGTTGTCAACCGGACTTTTGCCAAACCCTCAAAGCCGTCAAAAACGATTGCGAGTTGCAAGGAATTCGTCAGGCGCATATTCGCGACGGCGTCGCCATGTGCAAATTTTTGCATTGGCTCGATTCCAACTGGCATGGCAAAACCGAGTTAGACATTGTCGCCAAACTGCATGACTTTCGCAGTCGCCAACCGCTGTTTGTCTCTGAAAGTTTTGCCACCATCGCCGCCTATGGAAGCAACGGCGCGATTGTGCACTATTCCCCCACGCCGCAAACAAATGCCAAGCTGACCGGTGACAATCTGTTATTACTGGACAGTGGCGGACAATATCTTGACGGCACCACCGACATCACCCGCACCATTGCACTGGGCTCCCCGAGCGTGGCAATGATAAACGACTTTACACTGGTGCTCAAATCCCACATTACCCTGAGTTGCACCGTTTTCCCCGAGGCGACGACCGGCAGTCGGCTCGATGCCATCGCCCGCCGCCCGCTGTGGCTTGAAGGCAAAGACTATAACCACGGCACCGGTCATGGTGTGGGCTGTTTTCTAAATGTTCACGAAGGTCCTGTGAGCATTTCCACCGCCGCCGACAAACCGCTCGGTCTGCACGCCGTCACCTCGATTGAACCGGGGTATTATCTTGAGGGGCAATATGGCATCCGTATTGAAAATTTGGTTGAAGTTTGCGCGACTGAACAGCCGAACTTTTTGCGCTTTCAAAATTTAACCATGGTTCCTATTGATAAACGCGCCATCAATAAATATCTATTGTCTGAAAGCGAAATCGCATGGCTCAACAGCTATCATCAAACGGTTTTTGAGACCATCTCGCCGCACTTGACCGTTGCCGAAAAACAATGGCTGTCCGAGGCCTGCGCCCCGCTTTAACTTGACCGACAAATAATTATAGGAACAAACAATCATGCAAAAATTGCTGTGGGCGTTTTTGCTTGGGTTTGCCTTTATTTTACCCTTGCGCGCCGAACTGGTTTATCAGGGCGGATACAATCCCGACACACCACTGCCCGAATACTTTTCCGAGGCGTATCCCCACCCCGAAAAATCAATCATTTATGTGTTTTATAATGATGTTAATATGACCTGCGAAAACTGTCCGCAAACCATAGATTTGATTGAAAAAGTCTACGACAACACCTATCAAGGACGCTATGATTTATATGTGATAGATTACGGCAACGATGACGAATATGACTTTATCAACGCCTATCGGTTGCAACAGCCCTTAGAAGTGGTTTTGGCACGCTTTGAAGACGGCGCGCAGTCTGGTTACAAAAAACTTGAAGACCTCAACTATCAAATCTCCGACCCCGAAAATTTTGCGCAAAACCTCAAATTTCAGATAGAATCATTTTTCGGCAACTGATGACTTTTTGGCCAAACGGCGCTTTTTCGCCATACCGATACCGATTTCATAAGAAACCAAGACCAAAGCCGAAATCACCAACGGCAACAGATAATAAATCAGACGATACGCAATCAGCGCTCCGAACAACATCGCTTGATTGTGTTCACCGGGAATAATATACATAAACAGCGTTTCAAACACGCCCAGTCCCCCCGGAACCTGACTGAACACACCCAACACCTGCGCAATAATAAACACGCCGATAAAGGTGTCAAACGGAATATCCACAAACGCGATAAGCGCAAAATAAAGCACCAACGAGGCCATTAAAATATCCGCGCCGCCGATAAACACCTGCGCCAACGCCATCTTAAAACGCGGCATATCAAATTCCACGCCTTTGATAATAAACGGCTTTTTATAATACAGCGCCGCCCAAAAATAAAGCGCTAAGCCAATGAGCGACACCAACGCCGTCACCGCCGTGGTCATTTTAGAGACCGAACCGTCGCCGAACGCGTGATCAGGCGTAATCAAATAACCGCAGATAATCAAGAAGAAACAAGCCACCAGATATGTAAAACCTGAAAAAGTCACCATTTTAACAATATCAGTGCCATGAAAACGCCAACGCGTGTAAAGACGATAGCGGATCGCCCCGCCCGAGACAATGGCGTGACCGGCGTTATTGCTCACCGAAAACCCGATAAAGCCCACAAAAATCCACTTCCACGCCGCCAACTTGCGCTTGATGTAACGCAAGGCCAAAAAGTCATACGAAGACAAAGCCACATAACCACAAAACGACGCCAAACAAGCATACCACAAATTATGCGCAGGAATACTCAAAACCGCGCTCTTAATATCTTCCCACTCGTATTTAGAAAGTTGAACATAGAGCATATAGGCGGCGAGCCCGAAAAAGAACAATCCCGACCACGATAAAATTTTCTTGAAAATATGCTTTGCTTTTCCTGCCATTTTCTTCCTTCGCTTTTTTTCTCAAACACTAACTTACCTTACACACTAAACCAAAACCTTTACTATTTCCTTAACGCCCTCTTTCCTCCCGTTTCTCTCTCACCTACTCCCCAATTTCGTCTTTCTCCACACCTTTTTCCCTTCCGCCCCTTCAAAACCCCGACTATTTTAACACTTCATGTAAAATTAGTCGGAATCTTCATTGACTTTCACCATGTTTTCGACTATTTTATTATTAGATGTAAAATTAGTCGGAGTTTTATCATGTATATTCAGCGTACCATTGAAAAAGCCGTTACCAGAATGAGCTCTTCTTTCCCTGTTGTTCTCATCACGGGACCTCGGCAGGTCGGCAAAACCACAGTGTTCAAATGCTGTGCCCCCCACCGCAACTATGTGTCTTTAGACACCTTAGAAAACCGTCGGCTCGCTAAAGAAAATCCGGCTCTGTTTCTGCAACGCTTTGAAGCGCCGTTGTTGATTGATGAAATTCAATACGCCCCTGAGCTTTTGCCATATATCAAAGCCATTGCTGATGAAAAGCAGCAAAACGGTTTATTCTGGATTACCGGCTCGCAACAATTTCACCTGATGAAAAATGTATCAGAAAGTCTGGCCGGACGTGTCGGTATTTTAAATCTGGAAGGATTTTCTCTGCCAGAACTACAAGGTAAACCTTTTTATGACAAATTCATCCCCACCCCCGAGTGGATTAGCTCACGCGTTTCCATGACCGATGACTTATCTCTCAAACAACTTTATGAAATAATTTGGCGCGGCTCATATCCGGCCTTAAACAATAACAACCACGTTGACTGGGAGGATTTTTACAGCTCGTATGTGCAAACTTATATTGAGCGTGATATTCGCGACCTCACTGAAAGTAGCGATGAAATGCAGTTTTTGGCACTTTTAACAGCATTAGCCGCCCGCAGTGGACAGTTGCTTAATTTTTCAGACATTGCGCGCGACATCGGCAAACCTGTTGCCACCATCCAACGTTGGACTTCTATTTTGCAGACCTCGGGGTTAATTTGCCTGCTTTACCCGTTTTCACAAAACATTAGCAACCGCGCCACCAAAATGCCCAAAATATATTTTATGGATACCGGACTGGTTTGCTACCTAACCAAGTGGAACACGCCAGAAACACTGGAATCTGGGGCCAAGAGCGGCGAAATTCTCGAAACTTTCGTAATATCTGAAATTTTGAAAAGTTACTTTCATAACGGACGAAAACCCAACATTTCTTTTTATCGCGACAAAGACAAAAAAGAAATTGATGTCATACTTGAAGAAAATGGTAGAGTCTACCCGATTGAGATAAAAAAGAAAACCAATCCTGACCTCAAAGACGTTAAAAACTTTGACGTTTTGAGCAAAGCCGGACTAAATGTCGGTGAGGGTGCTGTCATCTGTCTGGCTCCCACACACTTGCCGCTGACAGAAAACATCAACATCATACCGGTGGCATATCTTTAATCCACGCCACTTCCACAAAAAAAATAAGCCTCCTGCGGTCAGCAAAAGGCTTATTTTTTCTTTAAGACAAACGGATTGAAAGTTCGCCGCGATCATTGTAAGCAACTTTAACCTCATCACCGGCTTTAGGTCCGCTTTCCCAACTCACAGAATTATTAACGTGTCGCAGCAAAACCACGCCGTGAGGGTTGGCAACATCAGCAAGCCAATCATGCCCCCTGTCGTGCTCAATCAGTTTTGCCGTCAAAGTGTCTTGAGGCGGATCAACACGTTTCGCGTTCAAACACCAAAGTCCGATCTGTGTGTCAAAATTTTCGAGCGTGGCGCGCACCATTTCGCCGCCTTTCAGCTCATCATAACACACATTGGCAAGATAACCTCGGCACAAAACATTGCGATCAAAAAACTCACCGTGCCAAGCATGATAGGTTTCGCTCCAATAACCAACACGAAACTCAAGTTCGGTCTTTTGCAGGCGTTTTTGAACACTCTTTTTATCACCATAAATTGACAACGCATACATACCGTACACCAACAATACCAGCGCTAACGCACCCAACAAAAATTCTGAATCCATAACAATAATAGTTTAATAGTTTGACAAATAAGATATATATTGTCGTTAGTATAGACAAAATCATCCATTAAATCAAGAAATTTTATCCCCCCAATCACATTTTTTGGCAGCTTTATAAGCAGCCTTGTCCCGCGCGACAACATTTTGACGCGCGATTGTACCGTCAGACCGACAAACCTCAAACACCGCCATCGCCTTGCTGATCTTGACCGGCTTGATAATCCGTTCACAAGCCTCGGTCTGAACTTGCCGCCCGAACGCCATAAAACAAAACTTTTCGTCCTCATACCCCATCGACGCCGACTTCAACTGCTTATGCAATTTAGACCGCGCCACCCGACACGCAAAGTGGCACCAATCATCACCGTTCATCGGACATTTGCCATTATGCGGACACGGCGCTAACACATTTGCTCCGTCAGCGCACAAACTGTCCCTTATTTTCAACAACCGTGCGAAAGCCTTAGGCGTCCCCGGCTCCACAATCAGCAAAACCTTGCCCGTCGCCCGCCACATTTTTTGCGCCGCGTTCAACGCCGCCTCTTCGGATAACTCGTTTAACACATACGACGCCGTCACCAACTCCGCCGAAGGCAAAACCGCGCCATTGTTCAAATCAAAATCGCACCAATTTGCCCCGCGCAAAGCCTCGCTCGTGGCTGCGGTTGCCAAAGACTGCCCCACCGCCGCCATATTTTTATCACGCTCACAAAACGTGATATGTTGCAAATCAAAACAAGCGTCCGCCGCCCAACCGGCCGCCCCTGTGCCGGCGCCGACATCGACCAAACTTGTCACCGGCTCATCATAAACTTCGGTCAATTTTTCCAAACACCAATAAACCGCGGCATAAGTGGCAGGCATCCTCGTTGCCGCATACGACAACACATCGGCCTCGCTCCCTAACAAACTTTTGCCGTCAGCGCGCGCCTGCCGATAGCGCTCGCTCAATCCCTGTGCCGCGTTTTTCAGCTCACCCGCCTTAATCTCCGTCGTCAATTCGGCAATTTTTTGCCTCAATTCTATCGGTAAATCCATAAATCCGCCCTTTCTGCTCATTATTTTCAAAACATAGCACAAAAAAGCTTGTCAAATTCTTAAATTATGTTTATTATTTGTCTAGTTTTAAAATTATTTATCTATTTTTATTATTAACCCTGCTCGTCAGGCGCAGAAATACCAAGCTGTTTTCACTGCGATACCAACCGAAAATGGCGCTCACATTATGGGAAATACAACTGACAAGACCAACGCAAAGACCGCTGACAAGCCACAGGCAAGACCTCGTATTCATTGCCCAAAGTGCAATTCAACCCATGTTTACAGCAAAAAGCTGTCTGAGAACTACCTTTACTGTAACCATTGCGGTCACGCTTGGGGTTGGAACTAACGTTTCCTAACTTTCAGACCTTAGAATCCTTACCGATTCTAAGGTTTTTTCTTCTAAAAACTGTCTTTATTTAGCAAATTATCATAACGTTTATGAATACATTGCAACGCGGTATAATGCACACCCTTGCAAATATTATAAATCATAAAACGTCCACTACGCTCACATTTCACAAACTCGTCTTCCCGCATTTTTTTCAAATACTGCGTCACCTTGAGCGGCTCCAACTCCACGCCTTTGGCAATATCCCCCACACAACGGTTTTCATTAATCAGCAAATATTCCAAAATGCGCATTTTATCAAAATTGGCAAACAGCTTAATCCGCCCCGCCACCATCGCCGTATAGTCTTTAGGAAGAATTGCCTTATAATCATCTTGCAAAAAATAAAACTGATTAGTCATATAGCCGAACAACTTGCGAATACACACAAAAATACTGGCGGGATATTCCTCGCAAATATCATAAAAAATAAAAATGCCGTGCCTCTTGGTTTTGACCAAATGCGCGTCTCTCATTTTGCGCAGATGTTGCGACACAATCATCTGTTCTTCACCGACCGCTCGTGTAATTTCAGATACCGAGCTTGCCCCGTTCACATCCAAATATTCCAAAATGCGCAATCGCGCGGGGTGTCCGATATAACTGATGCCCCGCACGGCTTTTTGCATAATTTCAATGGGCAGTTGTTGCATATAGCCCTCGTTTTTTTTACTTATTCAATACAACAGTCAACGGCTTTGCGCACAAACGACTTCATTTTAGCCAACGCGCTTTGCGGCGCTTCAGGAGCGGCGTCAAATTTCATCTCGGCGTCGACTTTGGCCGCCAACTGTTTAACGTCTTTCACGCTGTCCTTAACCCATTTCACGTCTGCCGTGTCCAACATATTCATATTCAAGCCCCAAAACAGACAATACAAATCATACGCCTGATTAAATAAGTCATAAGCCTGTTCCCGATTCCCCAAACTCTGCTGCTTGGTACCGACTTCCATCAACCGCATGGATGACGCCAACAAATGCTTGGAAATGCACCAAACCTCCCCCTCATAACTGGGGATAATCTTCTGCATCAGGTTCTTGCGCTTTTCCCGCACCTCTTCAATCAGGTCATAAAAACTGGTCTTACCGGTCTTTGCGCCCGAAAACACTAAATGCTCCTCAATACTGATAAGGTTCATAATCGCAATCGTCAAATCCTGATCCGACGACAAATCCTTGGGATTAACTTTTTTGGTGGCGTCAATCCGCTCCACAAATTCCTTAACATTTTTAGCTTTTTGCATAATCTTACCTCTCTTATAATACTGAAACAGATCAATATATAGCATAATAACTACATATCAAAATGTCAAGATTATATTTTCGAATATACGCCAATTTAAATCCGCCACTTATTGTTTATATTTTCTTGACGGAGGTGCAAATGCAAATAATTGTTAATGACAAAATGCAACAAAACTATATTTATGAGCGCGTTGCCGAAGAAGGCAAAGATTTCTCCCCTGACTTTATGCCAGACTTAACGCCTGCCGAAATGTTGACCTTAGGCGTTTTTGAAGGACACTATCTTAACGACTGCCAAAAAGAATTTCCTCAATCTTGGTTCATAAACGCCAAATTATCGCCACAAAAGCCGAGCTGTGATTGTAATTGTTTCGGAGTCAAATCACGAATGTCTTTGCCAGAGTGGCAACACAAGGGATGGATTATTGCACCAGACGTCAGAGGATGGTTTCAGTGGTATTGTCGTTATTACAGTGGTCGCCGCCTCTCTGAGGTTGATAATATACAAATCAAGCGTTGGCGTGCCTTTCGCCGTCACTTATCCCAAATTGAGCAAAATTGCCTTCCCTTAGACACCTCTTGCCGCCCCAAACAGCGTCAAGCACTTTTACAATGGGCGTATAATCCCTTTATTTGAAAATACAAATATTATTTTTTCTTAAAAGACAGAAAAGCCATACCGCCAACACCTCCATTACTTTTGCTTTGCGGAAAGAATTGCCCTCGGCTGAAAACCACACACCATTGATTATTCGCTTCATATCTGGTTGAGGAAAAAAACCACCCGCTTGGAAACTGTCTGTTGCTAGCATTATTAATAAAATTAAAATTAAGCAACAAATCGTTCATCTCACCGATAGCCGGAATATACCACTCCCCTCTGCGGCAAAAAGCTGATGAGCAACCGCTCGGCTCAAAATTAAGAGCATACTGCAAATAAGGATAGACATATCCGTTTGCCTGCATAAACTCCGCCGTCAACTTTGTGTTATGTTTGCCTTCATAATCATTTTTAAAGTCCGCCCACCCAAACTGTGTCAAAGTTGTAACATCAACCTCCCTTGCGTCACCTTCCGCCCAAACTTTGCTATAATTTGCAGAATCTTTATTGACCACACGCACCAGTTTGTCGCTGTCAACACTCAAAATCACACCAACAACATTGTCTCCGTCTACGACATAATCTCCCGTATGACAATTATTATCCAAATCGCAAACATAATTACCGTCAGCATTTTTGTCGCTGTTGCAATTTTTAACCTGACACATTTTAACACACAGCCCATAAGTCAAATCAAACCCCTCATTACAAGATTTGTATTTGTAATAAGCATTGCCGCCGATTTTACAGGTTTGCACCGCACCGCGATTTTCATCCTCATTAGGATTTTGATTATACGGATAATCCTCCACACTACACGAGGCCAAATTACAATGTCCGTCACCGGTGTCTTTCCACCCGCCGACCCAACCATCATTACAGGTATAATACCCGAACCACTCGCCGCGCTCATCAGAGCAACTGCGCATATCACCGGCCAAACTACCCTGATGTTCGGCATAAGGATACCTCGTTGAATTGCACCCCACATCGCACAAACCGTCCTGATACAAACTATCGCTTTTGCAACTGTCCACCCGATAAAGCGTTGTTTTGTCCTCCCCAACACCCACCACACAGCTCGACAATTTGTCCGTATGCTCGCGATAAGTTTTGCCGTCTGAGGCCACCGCGTCCAAATCATCATCCGTCAGGCTATAACCGCGGCACGACCGCACATAACAGGAGGTCAGCGGATTCGTCAGCGAATAAAACGGACACAACAACGGCGTTCCCCGCGCCGCAATACAATCATTATAAGTGGTCTTATACCCCAGTTCCTCGCAACTTTTCTTAGGATTTTCAGGAGTAATGGCAAAAGCCGACGGACACAAGATCCACCAACAGCAACAACAATATAAAAGTTTTTTCATCGCTCACCCTCCCTTAATAATTCAAATAAAGCACCGGAATCCCATTATATTTAGATGTCGCGTTGGTATACATCTTCAAAGACCCGCTGGAAAAATAGAATTTTTCACCATCTTGCTCATCAACCCAAACCGAAGTTAAAGTAAAATTCGTACCCAAATAGGCTGTTGTACCGCCCATGTGATAATTGCCTTGTTCAAAAAATTCATACTTTGGCAACTGCCATTTGCCTTGCCCAACCAACGCATGGGTTTTATATTTATCATCACCCCCAACCGGCTGAGGATAATACCCCGCGGCATATTCTCTCGCCTGTTTCCAAGTTCCGGAAATTTTTGCCAATGCCATAACACTAACCTTTCCCTGAGTGTTATAAACAATGCCCACATCATCCGTACCCACCTGTAAAATATCACCAATATTACAAGCCGACAAATTACTAATATTGCAACGTTTGAAACATGAGCGCCAGTTATTGGTGCCGGCAAGATATCCGGCAGGACACTGAACAAAGCCAAACCAAAATCGTTTTGAACTTTCTCGTAACGTAGTTGCCATTTCAACCAAAAACTTGTGATGCAAAATATATTTGCCATTACTATCCTGCGTTAAATTACTAATGTGATAGCACTCTGTGCAACCGCTTTCCACACCGGTCAAACAAATTGGATTACCTTTGCTATCCTTCGGCACCAAATTACAAACCTCTTCATCACCCAAAACCTGCAAACCGTCTCGCGAACGACAATGCTTATACTGCGCAATACAATAAGCTTCATCAGGATTAGTCGTATAAACCGGCACATTAAACGCCTCCCCAGTGCCCGTAATAACTTTTTGCACATAAGCATAATAGTCAAAATACGGATAATAACGATCTGATTTACTTTTTGACGCCCCCAAGCACATACCATAACTTGAGGCTGTTGTACCCTCACTATAGGCAATATAACACGAGGCATATCCATAATACGTCCCCTCCGAGTCCGTGCAGGAATTTTGCACCCCATAAATACCGCTGCCATACCCCACATATTTATAATCATCAGTTGTATCGCCGTTAGAGGTGAAGAACAAATCTGCGTCAAACGGCAAATACCGTCCCTCGCGCGTGCGGTCGCAAACGCACCGATGCGGATTATCATCAGCAGCCTTCCACAATCCGCCTTTGGTCACATCGCTATTGCAACTCTCATACCCGAAATAAACATCATATCCCAAATCATTATTGGCCGCCTCATAGCACTTCACCACCGTTCCTTGGTCGTTTCCGGGGTGCTTGCGATACGGATACAACAGGTTGCCGCCATTGTCTTTTTGCGTTGAGCAAACGTTCGGCGTGCAAATTCCGTTCACCATTTTGTAACCCAATTTGCAACAGTGGTTACTGTCGCCTCTGTCACTGGTATCATGATTTTTACAGCCACCGACATACGCCCCATCGCGCCAACAACTGTTACAATCCGTGGTCACGGTATTACCGTTGTCATCCTTATAGGTCGTTTCCTTATACTTACAGCGTTCACCTTTAGTGCTGTCATAGTTCAAACAGGCGCTGATGTTGGCGCCGGCATTACAGGCCTTATTTTTACCGATTTGATAAACTTCATACCCTGTGCAATACTTACTGTCCAAACACCAAACCTTAGAAGTATCGTTCGGACAACGCAAAATCGTGTAAACGCCGCTGGCATCATCTGCCCCAAAACAGTCAGCTTCTGACTTGGTATAACCTTGCGCCTCGCAGTCATTGAGTGCCTTGTCGCTGTAACTACCCATACTTTCACCGGCAACGCTTATGCCTCGGCACAACTTGCCTTTCAGCTCCTCATCAGTTTCTTTTAAGGTTGCGCCGTCGTTTTCATACAAACAGTGCCATACGTTACCATATAAATAGTCGTCAATGTTGGTCTCGGAAGTCTTGGTACACAGGCTTTCGCAGTTGCTCTCGGTAGTGTAGTTCAGACCGTTGCGCTTGCATACATTATCCACATTTATCAACTTGCCGTCCGAGCAAACCGTGTCATAGTGCGAGGCGCAGGTGCAACTTTCATACCT
>CAKQSV010000015.1 GCA_934273635.1 uncultured Alphaproteobacteria bacterium | reverse complement strand
ACAAAACTTCGCCTGTCGTCAGAAAACAACTCACAGGGTTGTTTTCTTTTCTCCAGCCTCTCAGCGCCCACCAATTAAGAGAAAGACCCACGCAGTTTTGCGTGGGTCTTTTTTGTTATAGCAGGGCGCAAGGTTCGAACTCCCTCGGGAGTTCTTCTAGCTCCTAAGCATTGCGGTTTATCGCAATGCTAACTCGCTGCGGTCACTCGTTTTGTAACAATTGGTAAAACCGGCTGTTGCAGGCTTTGCAATCTAACAAAACTTCGCCTGTCGTCAGAAAACAACTCGCAGGGTTGTTTTCTTTCCTCCAGCCTCTCAGCGCCCACCAATTAGAGCCACCCGAAAGGGTGGTTTTTTTATGTTTGAGAAGAGAGGTTCGAACTCCCGAGTGAGTTCTTCTAGCTCATTAAACCTCGTATAATGGGAGATTAAGGCAGGATTAGCGGGCAAAATAAATGCTCATTTACTATTTTGTAAACTTTTGGGTGAGGCTTATTTGGATATTTATGAGGGCTGTCAGGCGTTTCTGGAGCATTTGAATATTAAATAACCGCGCTATAACAAAACAGAAATTGTTTGACTCATTGACTCGCAAGCATTTTTATGCTATAAAAGCGGCGTTTATGTATTATTTAAATTTAATTATTATGAGTATGTATGATAGATCAAATTATGGGTGGTTCACACATCCCGTGGTTGAGGTTGCAAAAAGAAAGACTCCAGGGGAATGGGCGATTTTTTGCGATATTTATTATGATACAGGGTTTTCCTTTATCATAAGTGAGGCTGAAACCAATAACGTTGTTCCCAAGGTTGGCGATGTGGTTACGGCTGTGGTTGGACAGAACAATAATATAAAACAGATCCAATTAAACGGAAGAATTTTATGGTCTGCTGATAGCTCTTGCCAGACAAAGGAGATTGTATTTTACTAACACTCTGTAAAAAAGAACCTAAAAATTAGGTTCTTTTTTTATGCATTATAGCAATATCTAAGCGAACCTATTTGTTTCGGAGGTTCGAATTCTGTGCCTGCCTTTCAGATACAATAAAACCCCACCACAAGGGTAGGATTTTGTTGTATTTGGTCGGGACGAGAGGATTTGAACCTCCGACCACTTGCACCCCATGCAAATGCGCTACCAGGCTGCGCTACGTCCCGAACTGAGAGTAGTAATAAAACATTTTTTGCTCGGTTGCAAGATAAAAAATAAATTGCCGTGGACTTTCTGCAAAAATTTATTATGATGTCAAAAAAAATAAGGAGATTCGTATGCCTATTATATCGCCAAACGACAGTTTTTTAATGATTATTGATATTCAGGAGCGTCTGATTAAAGCTGTTCCGCAGCCAGAGGCCTTGCAACGCAAAGCCGAAATTTTAACGCAATCCGCCGCTTTGCTCAATGTGCCGGTGATTTTTACCGAACAATATCCTCAAGGTTTGGGCGCGACTCTGTCTTCTTTGGCAGTCGCAAACAGTCAGACTTTTGCTAAAACGCATTTTTCAGCCCTCAAAGAGCCTGAAATTAAAACCGCGGTTTTGGATTCTCATAAAAAACAAGTTGTTATCTGTGGCATTGAGACGCATATCTGCGTTTGTCAGACAGCGCAGGAACTTTTGCAAAATGGTTTTGAGGTGTTTGTCGTTGCAGACGCCGCGGGCAGTCGTCATGATTTTGAGCACCAAACCGCATTGGCACAGCTGACGCATGAGGGGGCACATATTGTCAGTACAGAAACAGTGGTTTTTGACTGGTTGGAATCTTCTAAAAATCCACAATTTAAGGTTGTACAGAGTTTGATAAAATGATAAAAACCAACGCAATGAGAATTATTGAGACGGCGGGCGTGCCATTTAAGGTTTATGAATATGACCCTAAGGAGGGAGTGGACGCCGTGGCTGTGGCAAAATATGTCAATCGCCCGACGGAGCAGGTTTTCAAAACTCTGGTGACCGAGGCGCCGACCAGTCAGCACGGATTTGAGCATTTTGTTTTTGTAATTCCGGCAAATGCGGAACTAGATGTTAAAAAAGCCGCCAAAGCCGCAGGGGTGAAGAGTTTGGAGATGATGCCGCTCAAAAAATTAACCCCGTTGACCGGATATATTCATGGCGGATGCTCGCCGGTGGGGATGAAAAAGGCGTTCCCAACCTTTATTGACGAGACGGCGATTTTATTCGATACCTTTTGCGTCAGCGGTGGCAAAGTGGGGATTACACTGGAGCTGAACGCCGAACAACTGGCTAAGGCGATTGGTGCTCAATTTGCCGACCTAGTTAGATAATTTAGTCAAAAAAATCACAACCCCTTATTAGATATTGAAATATAAATAATACTGTGTTAGACTTACAGTGTTGGTTTTGATTGCGTTGCGTTTTTTATATAAGCATTTATATGCCCAAAACTCATAAACCAAAGAAACGCTGCGCAGTCAAGGCCGGCTTTCATTATTAAGGGGAGAAGCCATGTCTAAGAAAGCGTTGTTGTGTTGTGCGGCATTATTGTGCGGAGTAAGCCTTCCGGTTATGGCTAAATATTGCGTTAAGCTCCCGTCTTGTGAAGAATTAGGCTATATTTTTCCGGCCAAGGAAGGACGCCGTTTTATTCGTTGTCCGTTTGATACCTCGAAAGTTTTATACTTAGACTACTGTCAGGCTTATGGTCTGACCTCAAAACCAGATGAGGCGGCCGGCTCGATCCAAGAGTGTGTGGAAGAAAAAGCCGATGGCACCAAAATCAACACCGGTTATTATCGTTACATCCGTTGCAATACGGGCTATATGTATAAGAGCGGAACTTGTGTGCAGCTGTGTAATCTGACCTCAACTTATCAAATCCCTAACTGTAAAACGCAAGAATCGTGCAAAACCGAGGCCGGCGAAACGCGTTATGGCAGTTGTTCGGAGTGTTTGGGCGGATACGACTTGCAACCTGATGGTAGCTGCGCTAGAACCTGTTATGGCAAAACCTCTCGAATCTCTGATTGTTCCAGCCACTCAACTTGTGAGTTGGAGACTTCATCCGGTACTTTTACGACGTATTACAGCTGTAACTACTGCGATACGGATTATGAATTGACCGATGACGGAACATGCAGCAACACCTGCGAATATACCAACAGTTCGGTTCCAATCGGATGCAATTCAACAAGTTCTTGTTATGATGATTACGGTTACAAACGTTACAGTTCAAAATGCACCGGCAGTTGTTGGACGGGATATACCAAAGACAGCAGTGGCGAGTGTGTTCAGAGTTGCCACTATTCCGAGCGTTGGAGTATGGACGGTTGCATCAATGAAGACAGTTGCACTATTCAAACCAACTCTTCGGGCTCAACCACAACCTATTATGCCGGAACGTGTAGTTCTTGCTATGTCGGATATAGCAATTCAGGGGGTGGTTGCAGTCAAACCTGTTACAGTAACAGTAATACGAGCCATTGTGTGAGCAGTGAGCAGTGTCAGCTCGGCAGTGCCAGTGGAACCTCAACCAATACATTGTGTTTGACTTGTGAGGACGGTTATTATTCATCACAGGGATATTGTCACGATTGTTCGGGGATGGTTCCGGGACGTACCGGTTTGACCACCGAACCGTCTTGCAGTAGCTCGGAAGAAAAGAAGAGCTATCCTTGCGGTAATAAAACTTATTACTATTGCACAAGCAAATAGCAAGGGCAGAGGTGCGTCGGGGCTGCGCAGAGCGTGGTGTGTGGTGACGGGAGTGTGTTTACCGGACGATGGGTACACTTTTTTATGAGAAATGAAAATTAGCTCTTGCAAAAATTTTATTTTGCTTTATGAATAGTGATGTTTGGATAGATGGCCGAGTGGTCGAAGGCGCACGATTGGAAATCGTGTGTACGCCCAAAGCGTACCGTGAGTTCGAATCTCACTCTATCCGCCATTTACACACAAGCCCGCCTTTATGGCGGGTTTTTGTTGTATATAAGAGAGTAAGAGATGAGAACTCACGGTAAAAGTGAGTTCGACAAGGAGGAGCAGGCGAGACGGGAGTATCGCCGCTCTTGCGACGACGCAGCGACATAAAAAACTTTAGAAAAGTTTTTTGTCAATCTCACTCTATCCGCCATTTACACACAAGCCCGCCTTTATGGTGGGTTTTGTTGTATATAAGAGAGTAAGAGATGAGAACTCACGGTAAAAGTGAGTTCGACAAGGAGGAGCAGGCGAGACGGGAGTATCGCCGCTCTTGCGACGACGCAGCGACATAAAAAACTTTAGAAAAGTTTTTTGTCAATCTCACTCTATCCGCCATTTACACACAAGCCCGCCTTTATGGCGGGTTTTTGCATCAATGATGAAGAATAGGGGATGAGAGGTTCATCGGGTTCAGGTTCATCGTCAAAGTTGGGGCAAAAGCAAAATATATAAAAAATCTGTCATCAGTTCGTTCGTTTTTCATCATTATAAAGGGTTAAAATAAAAAAACGGCAAAGAGTTTGCTCTCTTTACTGCTTTTTTTGCTCATTATTGTTCCTGTTGAGGAGATTATTGCTAAGTCGCAAGGAAAATTGGGGAGTTATATACATAGACTTTAGTATAATACATCTTTTCTTGAGGTAATTTGTTAATATATCGTTAATATCGTTAAAGCAAGGAGGTGCTAAAATGAAAGTGAATATAGCGAATTATCTGATTGAAGATTTGAGCAATCGCTTTCCTATGGCACATACCGGTATTATTGACAATGACATCATTGATGTGATGGTGGACGGTTGGTACAATCATCGGTATCATACTCCCAGTTTTAATGGTATGGAGGGTGAGAAAAATACCCCTCGCGAGCGTCTGTTGATGTAAATCATCAGCTCTGACGTGGTGACTAAGAATCCCTGTCCGGTGATGGTGCCGCGACAGGGATTCGTGGTTTAAAAACCTATACTTTAGTCCATGTGCACGAATTTTTCGATATCTGAACACGAAATTTTCCGTATCGACTCTTGTGAATAATCGGGTATGATAGAGAGGTAATAAACCAAAAAGGAGATTTTATGATGATGCCTAAATTCAGTACGACTTCTCAAGAAATCTATAATCGCAATATGGCGTTGCTTGGTAAAATTTATCAGAGCTTTGAGGCTTTGGAAGAAACCTTAGGTCAGTTGCAATTGGAAGAGCCTTTGTTTATGACTTATGCCGCCAAAAAAGCTTTCGCTCGCAAAGTTTTGAAGAATCCTAAACGAGATGAAAAGTTTTTGAAGTCTGAATTTAAGATGTAAAAAAAACAGCGAGAACAGATTGTTCCCGCTGCGGATAGGCTTAAAAAACACCTTATTTGTGAGACAACTCTTCTAAAACCTCTTTTTTGAGGGTGACGTTGTCGGCTTTTCCGGTCGCAAACACCGGAAGTTTGTCTCGGTACAAAATAATGCGAGGCAAGAACAGTTCGGACATACCGTTGTTTTTGATGTAGGTCAGCAGCACATCTTGTTGAACACTGCTGTTGTTGGTGACCAAAACAATCTGTTCGCCTTTGCTCTCGTGCGGAATAGCCACCACACCGTATTCAAAGTTGCTCCCCATCCACTCGTAGGCTTTGCGCACCATCTCGTCCACAGCGTGCAATGAGACCATTTCTCCGCCAATCTTAGCAAAGCGTTTGATGCGGTCGCGGATGTATAAAAAGCCGATTTCATCAATCTCAACCACGTCGCCGGTATGATACCAACCGCCCTCCAGAGGAACCATAACCCCCGGATTGTCCGGCATAATGTAGCCTTGCATAATGTTGGGACCTTTCACGCACAGCTCGCCGCCGTTTTCAATACCGTCCACCGGCTCAATTTTGTATTGAATTGCCGGCAACAGCTTACCGATAGAGCCAAAGCGGTTAAAAATACGGTTGTTTGCGGTGATAACCGGAGAACACTCGGTTGAACCGTAAGCCTCAAGCACGCGAACACCCAAACGTTCCATCCAAATATTGCGCGTGTCGGGTTTAATCGCCTCAGCGCCACCGAACATAAAGCGGACATTGTGGAAGTCAAACGGGTGGGCGATTTTGGCATAGCCGCGGAAAAATGTGTCGGTGCCAAACATTATGGTCGCGCCGATTTCATATACAATCTCTGCCACCACACGATAGTGCAAGGGGGACGGGTATAAAAATAACTTCGCGCCCTCGAGAATCGGGAACAACGTGCCTACCGTCAGACCAAAACTGTGGAACATCGGCAGAGCATTAAACACCGTGTCGGTAATGTTGATGGTTTCAACCGACGCCATTTGTTTGATGTTAGAGATAATGTTGGCGTGGCTCAAAACAACGGCCTTGGGCGCGCCTTCCGAACCGGATGTAAACAGAATAACCGCCTTTTTGTTGCCGCCGTCACGGTGCGGAACGCGTTTGATTTTATAGCGTAAAAAGGCGTTGATTTTTTCCCATAATCCGATGTGTTTACGCAGAGACTCCAGATAAACCACATTGTAACCATTGGCTTTTAAGACCTCGACTACCGCTTCCAACTTGGCGGTTTTAATAAACGTCAGGGAGGTGATAACGGTTTTGACCTGCGCCGTGTTGCACATGGAGGCGATGTTTTTGGCACCGACCGAAAAATTTAGCATAACCGGCACACGGTCATAAGCCGACAAGCCGAAGAACGTGCAGACCGCCGCCACGGAGTTTGGCAACATCAACGCCACATGCTCGCCTTTGCGGGTATGACGCTTAAAATATTTTCCCAATACAAAAGATTTGATGATAATGTCTTTATATGAGTTGGGAACACGTTGAATATCTTCAACAAACGCCGGACGCATAACAACGTGGCGCTTGGAGTGAACTTTGGCGGTTTTCATCAACTGCGCAAACAGCGAAATGTTCGGATTATAATTAACCTCAAAGCACATCTCGCGCAGAATCAAATAAACTTCGTTGCTGATGTGGTCACGCTGACGGCGCAAATTGTCTTTTAACTTAAAGCTACGAGGTTTGCCAACCGTAATCAAAACTTTTGGCAACGGGCGATGGGGCAATTTTCCTTTAGTCTTGGAGAAAAAGCTGTATTGCGGACCGGTAATCCAAATCGGAATAATCGGCGATTTTGACTTATCAGCCACCAGACCGGGAGCTTCGTAAATTTTCATCAAGCTGCCGTTTTCCGTAATGCGACCTTCGGCAAAAATCACGCATAAACGATTTTCGCTCACCTTGGCAATCAGGTTTTTGATGTCCCCAGGTTCAATCGGGTTGAAACACACAATATCAGCCGTTTTCATTATCAAACGGATTAATTTGTTGCGGTACAAATGTCCGTTGAGGGCGAAAATCGGGTTTCCGGGGAGGAAAGCAAACAACAAAACAGGGTCAAGATACGACACATGGTTAGAAACATAAACACCGCGCCCCGGGACTTTGTCTTCCTTAAACTGGATGTTACAACGAACCTTAAACAGCCTGAACAGGCAACGCAGGCAAAAACGAACAAAATTTTGCAAATATTCTCTCCTGAGAGTTAGAGTTGCCCTTATTTAAGTCAAAAATTTACGTTTTGTAAAGATTTAAAACATCTGCAAGTTTACAACTTGTCTAACAGACTGATTATACACTATATTTTGGCGATAGCCACATGGACAAAATATTGGTGTTGCTTTTTGGCAATATCTGAGCTATAAAGTTTTTGTTTTTGGATTAACTACAAAAGACTATTTTAATGAAAAAATTTATAACTTTGACAGCTTTAGGAACGGTTTTACTGGCTTCTAACGCTAATGCCGCCGGTTTTTTGTTGCGTGAGCAATCTGTTGCCGGTATGGGAAACGCTTTTGCCGGAGCTACCGCCGGAGCTGAAGATGCTTCTTATTCTTTTTATAACCCCGCGGCGATTATTCGCCAGCCGAATACTCAGGTTTCGCTCAGCGCGACCGCCATTGTCGGCGATGTTAAGGGCGAGGGTGCCGTCGGGTATTCTCCGATAACCAATCGGGAATTTGCCTACACGCAGAAAATGGCGCATCCGGTTAATAAAATGATTTTGCCGTCTGCCGCTGTTACGCAAGAATTAGATTCAAGAAATTCAATCGGTTTGTCTTTGAGCGCGCCGTTCGGTTTGGTGACCGATTATTCAAGCCAATGGGCGGGCGCAAACCATGGCACATTGTCGGAACTGTCGATTTATAACGTGACGGCAATGTATGCTCACCGCGCGACCTGTGATTTGACCCTCGGTGCCGGCGTGGTGGTACAATATGCCGACGCAACACTGAAAAACGGCGTTTTGCACGGCGCTCCTGCTCCGTATTCTTTGGCAACAAGTAATTCCACAATGTCGGGTGACGCTACCGACTTGGGCTATGTTGTCGGCGCTTTGTATGAATATACGGCTGATACCCGCGTGGGTATGGCTTATCGCAGCAAGGTCAATCAAAAACTTAACGGTCATATCTCGTTTGCGACCAACAGTAGTTTGATGTCGGCAATGAACCTTATCAATCAGGATATTACCGCTAAATTGACAACGCCGGCTTTGTTGACCATGGGTGTTTATCACGATATTAACTCTAAGTGGTCGGTTATGGCCGAGGCGCAGAAAACTTACTGGTCTTCGTTTGACGATTTGACCATTAAAGGGCAATATTCTATCAAGCCACTGAGCGTGACAGATGAAAACTGGAAAGACGCGTGGTTTTATTCTATCGGTGCTAACTATCAGCTGAACGAACAATGGAAATTGCGTTTCGGTTTGGCGTTTGATCAGACACCGGTTAGCGATTATAACCGCACGCCGCGTATTCCTGACTCTGACCGCGTTTGGTATTCGACCGGTTTTGAATATAAGTACAATGACAGCTTAACCGTTAATGCTGGATATTCTTATATTCGCGCGGAAAACAGCAAAGTTAATCTGTTGGGTACCGGCAATGACGCAACGCGTGGTGCTTTGCATGCCAAGTATAAAGGCAATATCCACCTGTTTGGTCTGGGTGCGGTTTATACTTTCTAGACAACGTGTTGTAATGCAAAATAAAAGCTCTCTTTCGGTTGGAAGAGAGCTTTTTTGTTAGGTTATGTTGTGCCGCTAGACGTTCAAGACCATACCGTCGTATGACAAATGCCAGTTTGTCGGAAGGGTGGCAGAAACCGTGCCATAATCAACGCGTGGTGACAAATGTGTCAGCACCACTTGTTGCGGTTGCAAAATATCAACATATTCCTGAACGCGGGCAATATGGCTGTGACCATTATTTGCCTCAATAGCGCCGTTGTTGCACTCAATCAGCAACATTTTAAGTCCGTGCAAACGCTCAACCGCCTCAGAGGGGAGACTTTCCCAATCGGTCACATAAGCCACATCGCCCATGCGGAAAGCAGAGCAATGTAAGTGATGGTGGGGCACGGTAAAAGTTTCAAACTTTACGCCGCAAATTTCAATTTCTCCAAGGTCGGGCAGAATATTCCAACGCAGACCAGCGCCCTCAGGTTCGCCGCCACGGAACAGGTAAGAATAGCAATGCTGTAATTCGTCCATGGTCTCACGGCTTGCCCAAATCGGTAAAATATGGTCTAATATTTTGCAGGCGCGGGGCAGTTCCGGCACGCCGCCGATATGGTCATAATGCCCATGGGTCAGTAAGACAGCATCCAGATTTTTGACATGATTACGGTTGATTTGCAGACGAAATTCGGGGCCGACATCAATCAAAAAGGTCTTGCCATCAATCTCAAATAAGACCGAGGCGCGGGTACGTTCGTTTTTGGGGTTGTCGGGGTTGGCCAAATTCCACTGGTTAAAGCAAGTCGGGCAGCCATAGGCCGAACCAGAGCCGAGTATTGTAATTTTCATTATTTTTCCTTATTTTGTTTGTTCATAATGAAAGCATACAACGGATTTATTACTTTTTTGTTTAGACGCTCGGGGCTGGTTTTCTCATGAGAAAGTTGAGCGATAACGTCGTTGACACCGGCGTCCTGACGGGCTTTCTCGCGTTTGGAAAGCAAGAGAATCGTATCCACCAAATCATCGCGCGCCTCTCCTTTGGTGTTTCTAAGCATGAGCCACAACAGTTCTTTTTGACTGGTGGCTGTTTTCAGCTTTTCATCATTTTGAAATTCGGGAGTGCCCAAAAGTTTGTGAATATCTGGAAATGGCTGTTCAAATATTTTTTGTGCATATAAATTTTTAATAAATTCGGGGCGATTTTTTGAGCGTTTCAGGCTGGCACCAAAACGAGACAGGCAGCGCACGCGGTCTTGGGCTATATAGGGATAATTTTTGCTAAACGCATCGTTCATCTGATTGATGAAGGGCTGGTTGATACCATTCGGACGAATATCAATGTCATATTTTCCGGCAGTTGCCAAAAAGCGGCGCAAAATGTTATATGCGCCTTCTTTTTCAGGCAGAGAGGTGAGGCGGATTTTGCCTTGTTTCATACCTTCAATTGCATCATATTTGTCAACAATTTGATAGGTTAAACCATTTTGGGTCAGATTGAAACGGGCATAAATTTTTTCAATATTCAAAATACCGTTGTCCTCGGGATCCATGCAGGAGAAGTCAATCTGCCCAAGTTGCGGGTGCTTAATGACGGCATATATATTGTGGGTACGCATAACATCAGAAACCTGACTTTGTTTTTTAAGATTGGACAATGTTTTATAGAACATGGTCTCATCTTTAACGCAGACATCGTAGTCATTGACTTGAGCGTCTTTATTAAGCAAGGTGTCAAGCACTGCGCCGCCAAACATATAAAGTTCGTGTAAGTCAGCTTCAACCATAAGTTGTTGAATATCATTAACCACCTTTTTAGGAAATTCCATAATGTTTTCTCCTCACGCAAAAGTTTATTGATTAAAAATTAGATAACTTATAACGCATCCGTCATATTTTGTCTAGAAAAACTTTTTTTATTTTTTTGGAAGATGTCGTAGCAGCTATGTGAGATTTTTTTGGTGTTTTTATTATCTATATTGACAAAAAATAATAAAAAATATATATTCCGCACGTTTTCGTTATTATTTTATTTAAACAATTATTCAAATATTATTTATATGGAAAGACAGAAAGAAATGAATATTATGCTGTTGCTTTCAAGGTTTCGTTCCTTTTATGGTTTGAAAGCAACTGACGCGGATGTTGCCGAGTATTTACAACGGTACCGAATTGTTGCCGATTGTCGTGACAAGGTTGATTATCAATCGCGTTCGCAAAAGTTGTGTTGTTTGGCTCATTTGCAGGCTCTTCCGCTTGACAATCCGAGCCTGACCGATGATCTTACGGTTTATCACTATCGTTTGCGCCCATCGGAAGAATTGGGGCATGAGACCGGTATTTATAATCTGACACAAGTGTTTAGGCCTGTACAGGAAAATGACCGCTTTTTAAGTCCTCATGTGAACGGCGAGTATCATCTTGACAAACTGCATAAGTTTGGAGAGACAGAGGTTGACTGTCTTAATGACTATTGTTCTTTGCAAAAAGAAGTTATTGTCAATTATGTTGATATTTTAGCCCAGATTCCCGATGCTTGGATGGAAAAGGCCAAAGGTTTTTTGATTGAATTGGTCGATGACAAGCTTTTCAAAAAATATCCTCAGGTAGCGGTGATGAATCGATTTAAGGTTTCGGTTTTTAGTCAAAAAGGTTTGAGTGGTGCTTGGTCTTTAGCTTGATGTCTGTTCAAAAAAATCCCTGCTTTATGATAAAGGCAGGGATTTTTGGTGTGAATTTGGCTTTTTTATAAATCAACGTCGGCTTCATAAGCATAGCGGATAGCATTGTCGCCGTCTTCATCTTCTTCTTTGCTCAGCTCGCAAATCAGCAGTTTGTCGGCATCTTGCAGGCTGTCAAAAATGTTGTCTTCAATGCCCGAGAGCTCAACCACATCATTATCGTTGCGATAAAGCAGAGCGGATTTTTCTTCGGCGTTAAACTCAATGCGCGGCGTGGCGGCGGGTTCGCCTTCGCGTTCATAAAGCAACAGCATAACCTCGTCTTCGTCATTGACCAAAAAATCAAAAGTATCAAATGTTTCAGCCATAAGGGTATTCCTCAAATATTGGTATCAGTTATATTTTATAGTACGTTATGTTGATTAATTATATCTTAATTTCAAAAACAAACAAGGCAATTTTCAGCATCCAGTCGCACGGGCAGGCCAATGGGCATAATATGGCGGGCGGGAACATGTCCGTAAGCAAAGTTTTTGATGACCGGAACGTTGAGATTTTGGCAAAAATAATTAATGTTATCATCAATAGTGCCGTCACAGTCGTCAACAATGCGAATATCAGCGTATTGTCCGAAAACAATGCCTTTTATTTGTGTGAAGCCTTTTTGCATTTGCAGTTGACGGAGCATAATATCAAGCTGATAGCTTTTAATGCCGACATCTTCAAGCAACAAGATTTTACCGCTTAAGTCAGGAAAATAGGGCGTGCCGCACAAGGACATAAAGGCATAGATATTGCCGCCGACCAAAACGCCTTCTGCTTTGCCGCCAATAACGGTTTCTCCTGAGTGATACTCACATTTTATACCATTAAAGACATGGTGCAAATCTTGCGCCTGCATGGGGTTTAGCTCTCCGTCGCGAAAGTCATAAATCAACAGCAGACCGCTGTATGAGACATTGCCGGTTTGGGCATATACGCCGTTTTGCAGTGCGGTGGAATCGCTAAAGCCAAAAATTGGTTTGGGATTTTGCACAATGATTTGATAGTCAAGATGTGGTAAAATTCTCAAACTTCCGGCGCCGCCGCGGGTGCAAAAAATCGCTTTAATCTCGGAATTGGCAAAAAAGGTCATAATATCTTGCGCGCGTTCGCTGTCGGTGCCGCCCATGTAGTGATACTGCGCGTTGATATGCTCGCCGAGTACGGGTTGCAAGCCTTGTGATTGCAAATAAGTCAAAGCGGCGGAAAGGTCCTTGCCTTCCAAACAGGCGGACGGCGAAATAATGCCGACTTTATCTCCTTGTTGCAACTTAAACATGGTCAGAGTCCTTGTAAAATCTCACGGCAAAAATCAGGCAAAGTATTATCCCTAGCCCCCATAATGACAATACGGTCGCCGGTTTGGGCATGTTTTAGAATAAAGTCTTTAACCTCAGCGCGAGTCTGGCAAAAATGCGCCTGACAATGTTGCTCTTGCGCTTGGCGGATGAAGTCTGCCGAGGAAATGTCTCGGGTGACAGTGCCGCCGGCAAAATAAATCTCGGGCATGAGGAGAATATCGTTTTTATCCATAGTTTGGCAAAAAGCATTGATAATTTCTTTGCCCATAAAGCGCATGGGGGAAAAACCGTGCGGTTGAAACATAACAATCACGCGTCCTTCGTAGTTTTTGAGCGCTTGCATGGAGGCGGCGATTTTATCGGGGTTGTGAGCAAAGTCGTCAATGACGGTTATGCCGTTTTTGGCGCCGATAACCTCTAAGCGGCGGTGTGTGCCTAAAAAACCTTCCAGAGTTTTTGCTGCGGCGAATTTATCCACGCCCAGCAATGTGCAGGCGGCAATAGCGGCCAAGGCGTTGGTAACGTTAAATGCTCCTATCAGATTGAGCTTGAAGGTTTGTCCGTCGAGTTTGTAGCTGATACCGTGGGGCAGGTTGGTAAGGTCGGAGGCATAAAATTCAGCCTGCGGATTGCGTAGCGAAAAGCGCACCACCGGCACCGAGGCGGTAATATTGCGGCACTCGGGGCAGTCGTCATTAATCACTATGCCGAATTTGGTGCGGTCGGCAAAGTTTTGAAACAATTTTTGCAGTTCGGCGATAGGCTTGTGATCTATCCCAATGTTGTTGATGACGGAAATATAAGGGTGGTAGCTTTCAATCGAGCCGTTGCTTTCATCAGCCTCGATGACGCAAATATCACCGTGGTTGAAAATGTAGTTGGGGATGCCTTTTTGATTTTGATAGTTGAGCAAAAGTCCGCCGTTGATAACGCAGGGGTTTTTGCCAAGCGTGTCTAAGATATAGCCAATCATGGCGGTGGTTGTGGTCTTGCCGCTGGTGCCGCCGACCGCCACGCCGTGGGGATAACCATGGAACAGCTCCGCCAACAAGTCAAAGCGCTGTTTTATCGGCACGTTGTGTTCTTTGGCCGCTTTAACGTCAGGGATTGTGTCTTCTACGGCGGTGGAGGTGTAAAGGCAATCAACCTCCGGCGTAATGGCAGAGCCGTCTTGCGGATAAATGGTGATGCCGAGACTTTCCAAGGCTTGTTTTTGTGCCAAATCATGCCCTTGGTCAAAACTACGGTCGCTGCCGCGGACGTTGTAGCCCGATAATTTTAAGATTTGCGCCAACGCGCTCATCCCGCTTCCTGAAATTCCGCAAAAACTTACCGTTTTAGTCATCTTCTTATTGTCTCCTGAAAAAATTACAGCGCATCAAGGGTTTTGTCTTGCTGAGCTTGGAAAATGTTGAGGTTTTTGTATTCTAAAATAAGATAGCTGTTGCCGTTGCCGTCAACATTTACGCTTAACGCCGCGCCGACTTCGTTATTATAAAACGAGGCGAACAAGTCGGCTTCTCCATTTTGCAACTGCGATAAAAAGTTCGGATTACCGATTGGTTCTTCAACGTTTTCAATCTCTTGTTTGGTTTTGCCGTGACCGAGGTCAACCGTTTTGGTCACCTGTGTGATTTTGGGCACATAAGTTTGCTCGGCATGTCCGTATTTTTGGTCGAGCATATCGTAAAAACGGCGGTATTCTTTGAGAATTTTGGCGGCATCGGGCGTGTCTTTTATAAACTCGCCGTATGAGATAATGCGCCAAAGTTTATTTTCTTCTCCGAACGTAACCACCACATAGCGCATGGTTTTAATCGGCTTGGGAAGTTGAGTGGCGATGAAGCTGTTGACAAAGTCTTTTTCTTCGGTGCGGGTAAGAGTCACGCCGCTGCTCAACGTTTCTTCATAAGTTTCGCCCCATAACAGACCGAACGGCGCGGCGGGCAGTTTACTGATTCGTTCCATATTTTGTTTTATGCGCGCTTGTTTTTTGCTGTCTTGCTGTTGTTTTTTTATCAGTTCTTTGAGTTTGCGGTCGTTATCAACATTAATACGATTGCGGCGCTCTTGCAATTTGGCGCGGGCGTCTTTGCTGGCCTCGTCGCCTTCGTCAAACTTGGAGTATTCCTGCGAAATCAGCAGCGAATCGTAAAACTCGTTTTGAGCGTTGTCCGCGGCAACGGCATTTTGTGCCGCGAGCAATGCCGCTAATATGGTTGTGGTCACTAAGCGCATTTTTTTATCCTCGACCTAAAGAAAAAAAGTTGAACAGTGTTCAGAATTGTCTTATTATACATCATTATTTACAAATATTAAGTTAATATAATATGGTTATGACAAAAGACAATATTCGAAAAATCTTAATCAAAACCGGTCGGCGTTTGGTTAAGGAAAAAGGAGCGGCGTTTTTGACCGCGCGTAAGCTGTCGGAGGCTTCGGGTTATTCGGTCGGCACAATTTATAACCAATTCGGCACGATGGACAGTTTTGTGATGGAGCAAAATCGTATGACTATGGACGAGTTGCTCAAATATATGCGCGATATTTTTGCCGAAGATGATGCCTATCTGATGTTAAACCGCTATCTGGACACGTTTGTGGCGTTTGTGCTCGCCAACCAAAACTTGTGGTTTTTGCTGTATAATTTTCATTTGAACGCGGTTTATAAAAAATTGCCGAAAGACTATTTGCGCAAAATGGTGGAGGTGACCTCTGTTTGGCAGCCTTATTTTGACAAAGTTTATCCCAACTTGCGTCCTAAAGAGCGGCAGCTGTCGTTGCATGTGTTGTGGTTGGCGTTGTTTTCGGTCAGTTCGTTTTTGACCACGCAGGTGTTAGACAACTTCAGTCGCGTTAATAAAAAGAATTTGTGCAAGTTGTTGCTGAATACCTATTTGGCGGGACTTACTGTTTTGAACGAGGAGCGGTAAATGGAAATCGCGTGGCAGATTTATGCAAAAATTGTGGGGCTGATTTCATCGCAAGAGTTTTTGCAGGCTTTTTTTGACAACAGGTTTTATTTGATTTTGTTGGTGGTGTTTTTGACCAGACTGAAATATGCCACTTATAGCAGTATGTGGATGAGCGCGCTGGTTAATATTCCGGGGACGCTGTTGCACGAGACCATGCACTTTTTAGTAGGTGCGTTCTTAAATGCCAGACCTTGCAATTTTACGGTGTTTCCGCGTCGTAATCTTGAAGGGGATTATGTTATGGGAAGCGTGGGTTTTCAAAACATTGCGTTTTATAACGCCGTTCCCGCGGCTTTGGCGCCGTTGTTGCTGTTGCCAATCGGGTTTTATATCAACCGCTATTTGTTGCCAATGATGGAGCCAACCTTGTTGAACTATGTTTTATATGTGTTGTTGCAAACCATTATTGTGGAAAACGCAATTCCTTCTCGCACCGATTTTTGCGTTGCCGGAAAGTTTTTCTCGGGCATTGTATTGTATATGGTGTTGGGTGGCGCGCTGTTGTTAATGCTCTAAAATTTTGACAATTTCCGCGGTGACTTTTTGGGCGTCGCCAAACAGCATAATGGTGTTGTCGGCATAAAACAACGGATTGTCAAGTCCTGAGTAGCCGCTCGCCATACTGCGCTTGATGACAAAAACCGTTTTGGCAAGGGCGGCGTCAAATATCGGCATGCCATAAATCGGGGAGGATGAATCGTTTTTGGCAAGCGGGTTGACAATATCGTTGGCGCCAATAATGTAGGCGACGTCGGCGGTGGCAAACTCATTATTAATCTCATCAAATCCGAAGATATTTTCATAAGGAACATCGGCTTCGGCCAAAAGCACGTTCATATGCCCAGGCATTCGTCCGGCGACCGGATGGATAGCAAAACGCACGTCAACGTTATATTTTTGTTTGAGCAAAGATGACATTTGTTTGAGGGTGTGCTGCGCCTGCGACACAGCCATGCCATAGCCGGGGACAATGATAACTTTTGAGGCGTTTTCCATAAGATACGCGGCTTCAAGCGGACTGCCGGTTTTGACAAGGCGTTGTTCTTGGTCGGTAATAGATTCACTGTGTTTTTGCTTGCCGAATAAAATGTGTCTTAAATTGCGGTTCATCGCCTTGCTCATAACATAAGACAATATGCTTCCGCCCGCGCCAACCAACGCGCCGGTGATAATCAGCAGTGAACTGTTCATCATAAAGCCAACGGCGGCGGAAGCCAAGCCGGATCCTGCGTTGAGCAAAGAAATGACAATCGGCATATCCGCGCCGCCGATGCGAAAGGTGATAAAAACACCTAAAGCGCACGCCATGGTCGTTAAAATGCCAAAATTCAGAAGCGAGGCGTTATGATAATAAACAATGATAGCCGCGAGCAGGGCAATGCTCAGCAACATATTGAGCAGGTGGGTGTCGGGCTGTTGTTTGATGAGCCCTTGCAATTTGGCAAAAGCGATAAACGAGCCCGAAAATGTGAAAATGCCGATGACGGCGCCGCCGGCAATGTCTAAGCCGGAATTTTGGTTAAGTGTTGCGCAAACCGCAACCAGAAAAGCCGCCAATCCGCCCAAACCGTTAAAGGCGGCAATTGTTTGCGGCAGGGCGGTCATTTTAATGTAATAAGCAATGCGCCAACCGATGAGTGCGCCGATAACAATCGCTGAAAATATCAGCAACAGGTTGGGATTGGTTAGCGCCGAGGCGGTGATGGCGATAATCATCCCGATAATGCCGGTGATATTGCTGCGATAAGCGCTTTGCGGAAAAGCCAATCCACGCAACGACAAGATAAATAAGACGCTGACGCATAAGTCGGTGAGGCTGAGTAACAGGTTATTCATGGCGGGAATCCTTGTGATTTTTCGGTCTGAACATTTGCAACATACGTTGCGACAAGATAAAACCGCCAAAGACATTGATTGAGGCGGCGATAATCGCCAACAGCGCGAAGGTTTGCTCTATAAACGAGTCTGCTTGTCCGGCAACAGGGATGGCGCCGATAATGATAATGCCCGATATGGCGTTGGAAACACTCATCAGCGGGGCGTGCAGGTTGGGGGTAATGCCCCAAATCAGATAATATCCGACGAAACCGGCTAAAACAAATATGGTGAGCGCGGAAACAATATCCATGGTTATTCTCCGTTAATAAAAGGGTGATTGGCGTGACCGTCGGCGCAAATGAGAGTGTGGTTGATAATGTCATCGGCGCGGTTGATTGCAAATTGTCCGTCTTTGAGCAATATACGGCAAAAATTGAGCATATTACCGCCATAAAGAATACTGGCGGAGCGCGGCATTCGGCGTTCTAAAAAGCGTCCGTCAACGAAGTCGGTGGTTGGTGACAGGTCTTGAGGTTTGATGTTGCCGCCGCTTTCGGTGGTCATATCAACGATGACGCAGCCGTTGGGTAAGAGGTTTAGTTGTGTTTGATTTAGTAAAATCGGTGCGGGTTTGCCGATGGTTTGGGCGGTGGTAATAATCAGGCTGACGGAAGAGAGTAATTCGTCGGTGACGTGAGGCATAAACACGGCGCCGACCGAGGTTGCCTGGTCTTGGGTTTCACGACGAATATCGGAGGCGAAAACTTTAGCTCCAAGGCGGTGCGCGGTGGTGGCTGCCTGTAATCCCGCGACACCTAAGCCCATAATCAAAACTTTTTGCGCCGGCAGTGTTCCGGCGGCGGTTATCATCATAGCCGCAACGCTCGGAGCGCGGTTTAATCCCGTCAACGCGGCGACATAACCGGCTATGTTGCTTTGCGATGATAATATATCAACATTTTGCGCACGACCGGTGCGCGGCGTGAAGTTGAGAGCGAACAAGGTGATTTGGGTCGCGGCTAAAGTGCGCAGTTGCGCCGCTGATGTTAGGTTCGAGGCATTGCAAACGATAGTTTGTTTGGGTGCGAGTAAGGGTGTTTCCTGAGCCAAGGGCGACCAGATTTTTAAGATAATGTCGGCGTGATGATAAGTTTCGGCGGCGGTTGCGGTGATGCGCGCGCCAACCTTCCGATAATCATCATCGCTAAATCCGGCGAGGCTCCCCGCGCCGCTTTGTATCTGTACTTCACAGCCCAAAAGTTTAAGAGCGGGTATCTGTTGCGGCGTGAGGGCGACGCGAGTTTCGTCCGTGGTGATTTCTGAAGGAACGGCAATCAGCATTAAAATAACTCCAAATTTTAGCTTGCTTTACGGGGTGGATATTGATTTAATAGCCGCCAGAGGTATTTCAATGAAAGAGACTGTTAAAATTTTGACCGAATTGGCGGTTGTGTTTGTGAAAATCGGGATGTTTACGTTTGGCGGCGGTTACGCCATGCTGCCGTTGTTGCAGGCGGAGTTGGTGGAGAAACGTCAATGGCTGACGGCGGAACGCCTGATGGATTATTTTTGTATCGGGCAATCTACCCCCGGAATTATCGCGGTTAATGTGGCGACATTTGTGGGTTATGCCCGTGGCAAAACATGGGGCGCGATTGTGGCAACGTTGGCGCTGATTACTGCGCCAATTGTCATTATTTTGTCGTTGGCGAACATTTTGGTGTTGTATATGGAAAACCAATATGTGGTCAAAGCCTTTGAGGGAATTAGAATTGTGGTGACGGCGTTGGTGGCTGAGGCGGTGTTTAAGTTATGGAAAACCGCGGTGCACAGCAGCCTTGATTTTGCGGTGTTTGTGGCGGCTTTGGTGCTTTCAATCGGGTTGAAGGTTTCGCCGATGTGGATTGTGCTCGGTTTTGGTTGTGTGGGTGTTTGGCTCGGATTGAGAGGTAAAAAACAATGATATACGTCGTGTTGTTTTGGGAGTTTTTCAAAGTCGGACTGTTGGCAATCGGCGGCGGTTTGGTGACAGTGCCGTTTTTGTATGATTTGGCCGAGAAATATAACTGGTTTAATGCCGGAGAGCTGGCGAATATGATTGCGGTTTCAGAGTCTACGCCAGGGCCGCTCGGGGTGAATATGTCAACCTATGCCGGATTTAAGGCCGCGGATATTTGCGGTGGTTTGGTGGCGACGCTTGGCTTGATTACGCCGTCGGTGATTATTATTATCCTGTTGGCGCGGTATATGCAAAATCATCCGCAAAATCTGAAAATGGAAGTTATATTAAAAAGTATTCGTCCCGCTGTTTTGGCGCTGATTTGCATGGCGGGAATCGTCATCGCACAAACCGCGGTGGCAAATTATGCGCAGTTGGTGGCGGTCGTTCTTGCCTTTGCGCTGATTCATAAGTTTAAGAAAAGTCCGATTTTTTATATTATTCTCGGCGCGGTCGGCGGCTTGTTGCTGGCATAGAAAAAGCCACCGATACGGTGGCTTTTTTGTAACCTGAAAGGCGAAAGTCTTACATATCAAGAGCTTTGCGATAAGTCTCAAGCAAAATCTCCTGCTCGTCACGGTCGGCGGCGTTCATTTTGCGCAATTTGAGAATAGTGCGCATAATCTTAACATCAAATCCGGCGCCTTTGGCCTCGGCAAAAATATCGCGAATATCCGATGCAATACCGGCCTTTTCTTCCTCCAAACGCTCAATTCTTTCAATCAAAGAACGTAATCTGTCTGCGGCAATTCCGCCAACTTCTGTTTCTGCCATTGTGTTTTCTCCTGTTTAATAAGATGTTTGTTTTTTGATTGGCTCGACTTTAACAAACCTTGTGTGTTTTTACAAGAAATAAATAGCTTGTTAATTTATTTTGGTTATATATATGGGTATTGTATATAATAAGAGAAGGATAAAATTATGCCTCAGGATACTCGTACAAAAATTTTGGCAACCATCGGGCCATCTACGGCTACCAAAGAAAAATTGGAACAACTGATTGACGCCGGAGCCGACGCTTTTCGTTTTAACTTTAGTCACGGCACACAGGCCGAGCATAAAGAACGCTTTAAGCTCGTGCGTAAAATTTCAAAAGAGAAAAATGTGCGGATTTCGGTTTTGGCGGATTTGCAGGGGCCAAAGTTACGAGTCGGAGAATTTAAAGACGGCAAAATTATGCTCGAGAACGGGGCGAAGTTTGTTTTGGATATGAAAAACGAGTTGGGAACGCAAGACCGTGTGACTCTGCCGCATCCTGAAATTTTTAAGGCTTTGAAAGTTAATGATGTTTTGCTGCTTAATGACGGAAATATTCGTTTGCATGTGGACGAGTGCGACAAAAAACACGCCGTGACGACGGTTTTGGTCGGTGGTCCGCTTTCCAGTCACAAGGGCGTTAATCTGCCGAATATTCATTTGCCGATTTCCGCATTGACAGAAAAAGACCGCGATGATTTGGCGTTTGCTCTCAAACTGGGTGTGGATTGGGTTTGTTTGTCTTTTGTGCAAAAGGCTGAAGACGTTAGAGAAGCAAAGCGTTTGATTGGCGATAAGGCTTGGGTTATTTCTAAGCTGGAAAAACCGAGCGCCATAGAGGAGTTGGATGAGATTGTCAAATTGTCTGACGCTATTATGGTGGCGCGCGGCGATTTGGGTGTGGAATGCCCGTTGCCGACCGTGCCGGTTATGCAAAAGAGAATTGTTTCAACCTGCCGCAAGTACGGTCGTCCGGTGATTGTGGCAACGCAAATGCTTGAGTCGATGATTAATGCGCCGACTCCGACAAGAGCCGAGGTTTCAGACGTGGCAACCGCGGTTTATGACGGCGCCGATACGGTTATGCTTTCGGCTGAGACGGCAGCCGGTCAGTTCCCGATTGAGGCGGTGTCAATGATGCACAGCACCATCAAAGAGGTTGAAAAAGATCCGTTGTTCTTCCGTTTGATGCAAAATTCACGCTTGAACAGCAGTAGCGAGGATGAAGATGACGCTATCTCTTGCGCCGCAAGCAATATCTCTTCAGTTTTGAAGAATGTTGCCGCGATTGTGACCTTTACGACCTCGGGCGCAACCACTTTGCTGACCGCGAGAGAGCGTCCGGAACTGCCGGTTTTGGCTGTGACGCAAGATGAAGATGTTGCCAATCGGATGGGGATTGTTTGGGGTGTGCGTAGCTATGTTGACAAAGGCGTGTTCAAAAACTTTGACAATGTGGAAGGCATTTCCCGCAAGTTTGCGTTGGAAAGCGGTGTTGCCAAAGAAGGACAATATATCATCGTAACAGCCGGTTTCCCACTTTATAAGGGGAGCAAGACCAATTTGTTGCACACAATCAAGCTTTAGAGAGCGGTTGTGTTATGTTTTGGGCTCCTTTGGTGACAGAGGCGCCCTTTTTTTGCGAAAATTGTTGTTAAAAAAAGTAAAATGTGATATGTTGAAAGCGTTAAATTAATTATTTTGCTTATTACTATAAATTTGTGATGCATTCATTTGCTGTACTGATAAGCTTGTTAAAAACATTAAAAAAAATTTGTAAGTATGAAGAAATTTTTGAAGTTGCTTTGGGCTCTTCCTTGTGATGAGAAGTTTGTCATGGTCGGTGTTGCCGGTTTTGCCGGATGTTTGGTGGCAAAGCTCAACAATGTTGCGTTTGACACATTGTGGTTGCAGTTGTTGCTCGGCGTTTTTTTGGTAAGTTTTACCATTGGTGCCACAATGAGATGTTATGCCGCGTTTAAATCTCATAACAGAGTCGCAGAGCTTCTGACATTTGGTTCTTTCGGTTTGTTGTGGTTGATTGGAATCGAGGTTATAGTTTCGTGGATGTTAAAGGATTTTTTTGGCATCGCGCTTTATCCGATTACGGCATTGTATGCTGTTCCTTGTGTTTTGATTTTCTTTTTAGGACTGGTATGTCTTGGAATTGAAACACTTAAAAACAACAAACAACGCAGCAAGAAGTGATTGCTCGACACTCTAATCTGTATAAAATACGGATTAGGGTGTTTTTTTTATTTTAAACAGATGTGAAAAAATACTTGATTTATGATATGTTTTAGGGTAAGTATTATTGCGATGCGACCGTGGCGAAATTGGTAGACGCGTAACGTTGAGGTCGTTATGAACTAAGTTCATGGAAGTTCAAGTCTTCTCGGTCGCACCACTTCAAAAGCCTTGTTTTTCAAGGCTTTTTGTGTGTCTGAAATTTGTTTAATTCATTTCCTGCTTTTTCTAAGGTATTGGGCAAAATCTTTATAAATTTAATGTAACTATGGGTTCCCAAATGACGACTCCTGAAGGCTTAGCAAGGCAAAACTATTCAGGTTTGGCGGTGTCGTTGGCGGATGGGGTTTCGGTCTCTTCACCCTTAAGATTGTTCAAAAACTGATTTTCAATCTTAATATATTGCGCAAACAGCCAGCGTGAGCGTGATACCAATAACACGCTCAAAATCACCAATATAAGCGTCATTTTGGGATTGTCGGTTAAAAACTGATGGATAACCGTCATAATAAAAAAGCACAACAACAGCAACCGAAAACTCGTTAAAAACACCAATAAAACGCGGTTGGCGGCTTTTTCTTTCCACAAGCGGAAGTAAATGGCGGCAACTTTGTGGTTGGATACAAAAAAGTTTTTGATGTTTTCGTTGTTTTCAAACAGTGGGGCGCAAATTTTGAACTTGTCTTCCAAGCGCTTTAGAAGGCTCTTTTTTTCTGGGTCTTGCGGGGTGAAAATATTAAGTTTGCAGACCATGGCTGTGACTTTGTTGGAAATCAGCTCCGGAATAATCGTCTCCCACCCGATGAGGGCTTTTAAGAACGGTGAAATCATGGCAAACGTGATAATTGTCACAATAATCCGCGCGGCGATATTGGGCAAATATTGATGAACAAACGGATTGATAAAGTAGCTTGATATAAATATGATGGTATAAATTATCAGGGCGAAAATTATCAGCCGCGAGAAATAATTTTTAATCAGCAAATTCCACAACTGCTCTTCGCGGCGGGTTTCGGAACGTCCGGAGGCGTTTTGCTCAATGTATTTCTGCCAGCTTTCGGGTAAAATTTTGCTGATGAGTTTGAAAGTCGGTTCGGCGAATTTTATCATCATCGGGGTAAAGAAAGTCGTGATAACCGAGACTGCCACAATAATCGGATAAACCCGCGCGTTTAAGACGCCGATACTCATACCAAGGCTGGCGATAATAAAAGCAAATTCACCCACCTGCGCCAATGAAAATCCGCCGTGAATAGCGGTTTTGAGCGGTTGTCCCGAAACCATAAAGCCAAAGCAGGAAAAAAACACTTTACCGACAATCACCAACAGCGTAATGACGGCAATCGGCAATGCGTATTCTATAAACATGTGCGGGTCAACCATCATACCGACCGAGACAAAAAAGATGGTGCCGAAAAAGTCTTTGAGCGGTTTGAGGATTTTTTCAATACGTTCGGTCAAGCTGGTTTCGGCTAAAATCGAACCCATGATAAACGCGCCGAGAGCGGAAGAAAACCCCAAAGAAGTCGCTAATAAAACCATGCCGAAACAAAGGCTTATGCTGATGAGAAGCAGGGTTTCGTCATTAATAAAACGGTTGATTTTTTTGAGCAGGGTCGGCACCAGATAAATACCGATGACAAAGCACAAAATTAAAAACGCCACCAGTTTGAGGGTGCTTAAAAACAACTCTTGTTCATTGATATTAGAGCTCAGCGCGATTGCCGGCAACAAAAACAGCAATAAAATACCGACAATATCTTCAATGACCAACACGCCAAACACCAAATCGGTAAACTTTTGCCGCTTGATGTTAAGATCTTCAAAGGCTTTGATGATAATGGTGGTGGATGACATTGAAATCATACTACCCAAAAAGAAACAGTCGGTTGTTGACCAACCGAGCAGTTGTCCGGCATTGTAGCCCAAAAACAACATAAACAAAATATTGGCGAAAGCGGTAATGGTGGCGGATTTGCCGACATTTATCATTTTTTTTATGCTGAACTCAAGTCCTAAGCCGAAAAGCAGGAAGATAACACCCAAATCCGCCCAGAGCGTGATGTTTTCTTTGTCGCTGACGGTGGGGATGAAATGCAGAAAAGGTCCGGCGCAAATGCCCGCCAAAATATAGCCCAAGACTGTCGGTTGCTTGAGTTTTTTAAACAACAAGGTGGTTAATGTGGCATAAATGGTAATGAGTGTCAGGTCGACAATAAGGGTGTGAAAAGAGTGCATTTTGTATTCTTCCCGCCGTGTTTGTGTTTTATAATCAAATTTATTCAGCCTATAATATAGGGATAATGTATTAAAATTATAATAAAAAAACGCAGAAATATTTCTGCGTTTTTTTTTTGAGTGTGGTGTCAGAACCTAAAGTCCCTTTCTCCCTCGCATATTTTCTGCAAATATTTTTTGCAGTTTCCTTTAATGACGGGATTAGGAATATTTTCAAGCTCTTGTTTAATCAACTGTTTGCCAACTTGTTTGGTCTTTGCAGAGGCGTAATCCTCCAAAAATTCCATTAACGTCATCAGGGCGTTCGGGTGGCAGAAGTTGAGGATTTGTTTTGATTTGCAAAACTCCATAAAACGGTCGCCGGTGCGTCCCGCGCGATAACAGGCGGTGCAAAAGCTCGGAATATGGCAATTTTGCATTAACCAACGCACAACCTCGTCTAAGGTGCGGGTGTCGCTCACGTCAAACTGCTCGGAGCCGTCGTTTGTTTCAGCATAGCCCCCGACAGAGGTTTTAGAGCCGCCGCTGATTTGGCTGATGCCGTAACGGATGACCTTTTCGCGGCACTCCTTGCTCTCACGCGTGGAGATAATCATACCGGTATAAGGCACGGCCACGCGGGTGCAAGCAATGATTTTGGCGAAAATGTCGTCGTCAATGGCATTGCTGAAGGCGTCGGGGTCAATATCATCAGCGTGTTTGATACGCGGAAAACTGATGGTGTGCGGACCGACGCCGTAGGTTGTTTCCAAGTGTTCGGCGTGCATTAACAAGCCGGCAAACTCGTAACGATAGGTCGACAGTCCGAACAAAACGCCCAGTCCGACATCGTCTATGCCGCCTTGCATGGCTCGATCCATAGCCTCGGTGTGATAAGCATAGTTATGCTTTGGTCCCGCCGGATGCAACATCTCGTAATTCTGTTTGTTATAAGTTTCCTGAAACAGAATATAAGTGCCAATACCTGCCTCGTGCAATTTGCGGTAGTTTTCAACCGTGGTGGCGGCAATGTTCACATTAACGCGACGGATAGCGCCGTTTTTGTGTTTGATGGCATAAATGGTTTTTATGCTCTCCAACACATAGTCAATCGGGTTGTTGACGGGGTCTTCACCGAGTTCTATCGCCAAGCGTTTGTGTCCGATATCTTGCAAAGCAATTACCTCGTCGCGGATTTGCTCTTGTGTGAGCTTGAGGCGGCGAATATGCTTGTTTTTGGCATGATAAGGGCAATAAATGCACTGATTGACACAGTAGTTTGACAGATAAAGCGGCGCAAACAAAACAATGCGGTTGCCGTAAAAATCTTTTTTGATTTGTTCGGCGAGCGCAAAAATCTTTTGATTCAAATCAGGAAGTTCGCAGGCAAGCAAAACGCCGGCGTCTCGATGAGACAGCCCTTTACGTTGTGCGGCCTTGTTCAAGATTTGTTCAATAAGCGCGCGATTGCGGCAGTTTTGCTCGGCAAAACTCAGAGTCTCCAATATCTCTTGATGATTGATAAACTCCTCCGCTGATTTTGACTTTGGATTGTACATAATATCATATTTTAATTAGACATAATAATTTATTTCTGGCTAAAGTTATAGCAGGTTAATTTATTTGTGCAAGGGTTTTATCGGCAATTATGACTAAAGATATGGTATAAAATGCGGAAAATTAATTGTTTTTTGATAAATAATGTGTTACTCTGAAATATATTGAGAAAAGTGAGGGTGTTATGTCTTCAAGTATTTCGAGTGTTACAAATAAAGACGATAGCGGCCACTATTCGTGGGAAAAGACGATTACCGATGTGAACGATGTTGATGAAACGTTCGCAAACGCTCGTGATTTGGGCTATACCCGTTTGAACTATGCTCGTGTGACCACGGTTTCTTCCTTAGATAAATATGACAAAAAAGACATGTATGCGATTCAGTTGCAATCTAACGGCAAGCTGAAAATTTCGCTGAAGAGCGGCGATTCTAAAGAAGACACGGTTTTGGATTTGTCTGAATATGACAAGAAGTTGGAAGAGCTGAAGCAGAAGTTAGACCCGCTCGGGTATGCCGAAGAACAACTTAAAAAACGCGAGGCCGAGGCTAATAAGGATATTTTTGAAGAAGCTGCGCCGGGGATGTATATGAAGGTTTATATGCAGAAAAACGGTAAGCAGGTTTTGATTGCGGACAGCACGGCTGAAAAAGGCTCGGAGTTGCGGCAGGCGGCCGAAGATATTATGAACGGCGAGTATAAGGCTAAAAAAGGCAATTTTTATATCGAAACCGGTTATAAAGAAGACGCCGAAATCCCCAAAGACGGCACGGCCTATGCTTTGCAGATTTTGCAAGGTTCTTCCTATAAGCACGATTATGTGACAACTGAAACCAAGTCTTCCGACTCAAAAAATAAAGAGACTACCAACAAGGCGGATTCAACGCTCAGCGGCTCAAGCAACAATCAATATGGCGTGAGCACAATCTCGGCAGCTTATGCCGCGCAAATTCAGGCGCAGTCATATTCAACCACTGCGACCATGTTGTCTAACGGCTATCTGAATATGGCGAGCATTACTTCTAAAGCCTCCAATACTCATGAGGCAAAATTGTTTTCGTGTTTGCTAAATGTTTAAGATAGCTTTGCAAACTGACAAGGCTCGTTTTGAAAAACGGGCTTTTTTTGTGCCAAAATCAGTCCGAAAAATTGAAAAGTCCGCGGGGAAGAATTATCTGTTACACAAAAGCGGAGGAGGGACTGCATGGCAAATAAACGCATTCGGGTCAATCGGTGGAGATTAAAAGATACGTTAGATGTGTTGGAGGCGGTGTTTACGATTATTGTCTCATTAATGGCAATTTGGGGAACATTGATTGCGTGGGAAAACGGCTTTTGGCACAAGGTTAAACACATTGCCGATCATTTGCACGCGGAATATCAAACTAATGAAATACCAGCCAAAAACGCCGCTCAACATTTGGTCGATGAGGTTAAAAAACAAATCAAATAGGTTTTAGTTCTAATTGCGAATATTTTTGTTGACAAGCCAATGACGGTAGTATATAACCTTTTCAGGTTGAGCCGACATAGCTCAGTTGGTAGAGCTACTGATTTGTAATCATTTATATTTTCTAAAAAATCCACAAAATATTTAATAAATTCAACGCATTGCAAGATTTGTATTCTATGCAAACCACCGCTTTTTTGCCCGAGTGAGTGTCGGGTGAGTGGGATAAAAACAATCTAAAATAGCATAAAACAATTTATATCAATATCTTAAAAACGAAAAATAATCCGCAACAAAGCGGATTATAGAAAATACAAAACGACTTTATTAGAAGTCAACTACGTCTGCCAAAAGCTCTGCTGCTTTCTGGATTGGTTTTTGCGAAAGGTAAGCATAACGCTCTGTCGTCCTTTGGCTTTTATGGCCAAGCATTTTGCTTACAATATATAAAGATTCGCCATTTTCAACGCAAATACTTGCTCCCTGATGGCGCAAATCGTGTATGCGGTAATCATCAATTCCTGCATTCTTCAATATTGTTCCCCACGCTGTTTTAACGCTTTTCAAATGGGATTTATAGCCTTTTCCTTTGAAGATGTAATCATTTAATTCTCTTTCCGGCCGCTCATAAAGTTGTTTCAATATTTTAATAGCCGTATCATTCAAATATATAGGCTTCCATCCGGTCTTGCTTTGAGGTTGAAAGAGAATTTGGCGTTCCCAGTCTAATCGGCTCCATTGTCCAGTCAGGATTTCATTTTTACGCGCTGTTGTCATTAACAAAATTTTGATAGCGGAAACAGTATAAATCATTTCTTTTTTACGTTTTATTGCCGCCACAAGCTCTGTTTTTAATGCCTCAAGCTCACTATCACTTAATATTCTCTGCCTTTGTTCTTCGGGATAATGAGCAATACCTTCAACGGATATATTTAAGTTTCTCTCTTTGCGAATCAGTTTACACAAGACACTGGCCAACGCTAACATTCGATTTGCACTGTACGGCGTATTGGCTTTTGCGATATGTAATATTTCAAAATCCTTTCCGGTTAAATCCAACAACTTTTTATGTCCTAATTTGGGCTTTATATCATATTCCCAATAGGTTTTATTATTTTTGAGATATTTTTCAGGATTTTTATGTTTAGGAACATAAAACTGAACAAAATAATTATCCCAAAAATCCGCAAGCGTTTCACATTCACGATATTCAACCTTTTTTTCCTGAGGATCTTCGCCATTCTTAACTCTAAGCAGCAACTCTGCCGCTTTTTTTCTGGCGATTGGAACCGTCATAAAAGAAGTTTCGCCAAACAAATAAAAACGCTGGATTGCATTTTTTCCACCAGCGCAATGGTAATATCTTAAAACAAACTTTTTTTTACCGTTGGGAATAACCTTTAAGCCAAAACCGGTAATCTGGTCGTCCCATATATAATAAATTTTATCAGTTATTTCAGCTTTCTGAACAACTGCTTGTGTTATATGAGCCATTTTATTTTCCTCTTAAAAAATTATAACTACCAATAATACTGGCATACCCACCGCCGGAAGCAAGTTCTTTTTTAGGGAAAATTAATAAGTTACATTAAAAATCAGCTCAAAACATTTCAGGTTTGTTAATATTTTTTTAATTAAAATATCCGGTCATATTTGCCATTTGTAAATTGGGGGAATCCCAAGTTTCAAAAACTTCTTGAGTTAAGCTGTTGCCATGGATAACTTTTACACTTAGTCCTAAAAGGCTTAACTGGATAAAAGCCATATTGACACACAGCGGGTCAATATCAGTGGCCTCAATATAAAGTTTGCCGCCCAACTGCTTATAACCGCGATTTTTCAGACATTGGACAATTCCCAATACCATTGCACCAGAGCCACAAGCCGGTTCAGCAACTCTGCAATAACCTTTTTCGGTGATTGCTTTCTCAAAACCCTTATCAAAAGTGATTTCCGCCATAAATTCGCAAATATGGGATGGGGTGAAAAATTGGCCGTTGAAATGTTTTCCTAAGTTAAGCTCCATGAAGATTGTCCCGAGATAGTCTTTGGGACTTTCTAGCAATAATCTGGTTAAATCAGCTAACATCTGCGGAAAATAAGTTCCGAAAACATTTTTATCATACCGTTTGATAACTTCTAAATAGTCGTTTTCTCGTTTATCATACTGCTCTTTATAATAACTTCGTGCCATTGCCGGCACTTTCATAAAAGCATTATGAAGAGAACAACTGCACACTGTGCAAAAGTCCTCAAATACCTGATACATCGGAAAATGGCTTAATCCGGAGATTTCTTCTAATCTCCGGATTAAGTTCTTTTTAGTTATTTTTTCGATTTTTTCTTGCCCGATTTTTTTTTAGACTTTTTATCAGCCTTAAAATTTGGAGTTATTTCTTGCTGTTGGCTTATTGGCTCAAATACAGCTTCGTCTTCTGGTGTCATCGGTTCAGGTTTCAATTCTTCCAGATTTGTCTCTGGCGGAAATCCTGCCCATTCGTCATCTTCCACAATGTCCACCGCATTTTCATTAAAAGAAAGAGGAGCGATTTCGTTCTGCTCCTCTTGTTCGGTTTCATCTTCCATTTCTACCGGTGTATATGTTATGCGTCCATCTTCATCATAGCCCAAAAGGTGGCACCCGGTTTTAATTTCAGGTGTTTCCGGAACATCTAAGCCTTTACGCTTGATATAATCTTTACAAAACTCAAGATATTCAGGATTTAGCGTTTCGCTTTGTTTCTGAATAACTGTTTTCACAATTTTTTCCTCTATTTCATTGAGACTAATGTTGCCGAACTCCTTTTTATAATGCTCTTTCACTCCGTCCAGATGTCCTGCTTTAAACAAAGGATCATCATAAATATTAATCATTGGGTCAAAACCATCAAATTTCATAAAAAAGTGATACTTATTGTAAAAGTCGTATAATTGAACCTCTAAATTGTCGCTGGTTAAAAATGTTGCCAGCGCTTTTTTGCGGGTCAATGTAGATTTGCGATTTCTAAAAATCATTTCAGTATATCCGGGATATTTTTTTACATCAAAAGTCATTTCCTTTCTCCTATCTTGCTGTATTTTCTGTTGTATTCATTTACTCAAATTCACTAATACTATTTAATGAATAAAGTATTTTGCGTCCAATTCTTATGAATTTCGTGCCAAATCCAACCGAACGCCAATGTTCAATCGTATTAGGATTTATTTTCCAACGTTTAGAAAGCTCTTTTGTTGTTATATATTTATCGTTATTTTCCATTAATGTTCTTCAGCTAAATAAATTGTCAAAACTCTATTGGTTATCTCTGGATTGCTCGGGTCTTCCGATGCAAATTCAAGGTTTTTGTCATAATAATCAATCTTCCAGAAAATCTTATCATCTCCATCATGGATTGTACCAAAGTCATGTTCTCCATACGGGTTATTTCTGAAATCAAACTCATTAAATTCTTTTACTTTTTTGATAATTTCCAATTTTCTTTTTGGACCGAGGGCTACAATACCGTTACTTGTCATTACATGCCCACCGCTAAAAGTTTTTCTAAAATTATCATTTAATTCGGCTATTTTTTCATGGTTTTCAGAAAAACAGCTATCATCATAATTTTCTACTCTATTATCCATCATTTTTCTAATACCTTGTTTTTGTTAAATTATCTTTACATATTCTATACTGACATATCCACGGTGGGACGCAAGTATTTTTCTACGTAAATATTATTGTTTTTCAACAAATTAGAACAAAATCAAGGTAAAATTTATTACTAAAAATACGATATTTTATACCTTTTGTAAAATTTTAAAATATCAAGAAATATCTTATATGCTTATTAATTATATTTACAAATTTTATTAAGCAGACTTAATATGTTTTACTTGCTTACATCTACTTCGTAGTTCTTTCATTTCTCATTCTACCGCTCACGCATACTTTCATTAAGATATTTCATCACGGGCGAGAGGAGATATTCAATTACACGGCGTTTTCCAGTTTTAATTTCGGCAGTAACGCTCATACCTGGTTTGAGTTGAATAAATTGTCCATCTGCCTTAATTTTATTATCCAAGAGAGACAATCTGGCATTAAAGACCAGTCCGAGTTTTTCGTCCTGCACCGCATCGCCGGAGATATTGCGCACTTTCCCTTTAATTGTGCCGTATTTGGTAAACGGAAAACTGTCGATTTTGATTTCTACGTCCTGTTCCGGACGGACAAAACCAATATCCTTATTTAAAATCATGACATCTGCCTCAAGTTTATAATCTTCCGGCACCAGATTCATAATCGGTTTGGCTGTCTCCACCACACCGCCCTTGGTATGATAAACCAGTTGCTGCACATAACCTGATAACGGCGCTTTGACAACAGTACGCTTTAATGCCTCTTCATATTTAATCAGTTCCTGCTGATACGAGGCGAGCTTTTCGCGGTCATCGGTCAGTTCTTGCATCAAGTTCTTGTCAAATTCGGCCAGATACTGCCTCAGTTCTTTTTTTAAGGATTCGATATTTGCCTCAGTCTCAGCCATTTTCTTTACTTGCACATTGCGTTGTTCTTGCAAATTAGTCAGTTCTTCTTCCTGTTCTAAAAATGTCAACCGCGCCAGTAATTTCTTATCGACAAGGATTTTCTTTTTCTCAATCCGCTCCTGCACACTTGGTAACAACTTTTCTATTCTTTGCAAATCTGCCTGAATTGTATCTTTTTCTTTTTCGGCTTTGGCAATCTGTCCGTTCAATACTTCAATCTTTGCCGATTTTTCGGTCATTTGACTTTTAAGTAGTCCTGAATGCATTCTGATCAAATATTCATCTATTGTTTCATCATAAATAAAATTTTCCTCGGGATTGTCGGTCAGCAGTGCCTGCAAACGAGCAACTGAAATCTCTAAGGCTTTTATTTCATTTTCAATTCGGTTGATATTGGCCAATACCTCGGTCTGATTAAATTTAATCAGATCTTGTCCTTCCTTTACATATTGTCCTTCTTGAACATAGATTTCTTCAATCTCGCTATCTGTTAATGTCTGAATAGTCTTGATATTTGATGCTGGCATTAACTTTCCGGTCGCAGTCGCAATAATATCAATTTTTCCAATTACCGACCACAAAATAAGTACTGTAAACATCAGCATAATAATATACATCAACAGCCGCGCCGCATGTGACGGCGGTGTTTCCGTGACCTCTAAAACCGCAGGTAGAAATTCTTTTTCATGCTCATTCATGCCCTTGAGCTTGCTGTCTTGGGTATTTTTTTCTTGTAATAGGGCAAGTTTGGCAATTTCCCAATATTTTTTTAGTTGTTCAATCATGCAGCAACCTCCTCATTGGTAGAAAGCATTGGTGCCGTCTGACTATTCCACAGATAAGCATAGCGTCCACCACGTCTCAGAAGTTCATCATGGGTACCAGTTTCTGTAATTTCACCTTTTTCAATAGTGATAATCTGGTCACATTCTCGCACAGTTGAAAGCCGGTGCGCAATGATAAACACCGTGCGTCCTTTACAGATTGAGGCCATATTTTGTTGAATAATCCGCTCGGATTCGTAGTCAAGCGCCGAAGTCGCCTCGTCAAAAATCAGAATCCGCGGATTGTTTACCAAAGCTCGCGCGATTGCAATCCTTTGTCTTTGTCCGCCGGATAAAGACGAGCCGCGTTCTTCAATAATTGTATCATAACCATTTGGCAACTCAGTAATAAACTCATGCGCACCTGCCAGTTTAGCCGCGGCAATAATCTTGTCCATTGAAAGGGCCGGATTAGTCAGAGCAATATTCTCTCGTACAGATTTATTAAATAAATAATTTTCTTGTAACACAACACCAATCTGCCGCCGCAACCAGGCTGTATCTACAGTTGAGATGTCAATCCCATCAATCAGCACTTTGCCGCTTTCAGGAATATACAGCCGCTGAATCAGTTTGGTGACGGTCGATTTACCGGAGCCGCTCGGCCCTACAAAACCAATTTTCTGTCCGGACTTAATTTTAAAACTCATTTTTTTGATAATTTCAGGCCCATTGGGCATATAACGGAAAGTAATGTCCTTAAATTCCACATTCCCCTTAATGGCTGGCATTGAACCTTTGGACAGTGTTGAGGTGTTCTCAGGTGGATTGTTTAGAATATCTGCGAGTTTATCCATTGATATTTGCGCCTGCTGAAAATTTTGCCATAACTGCGCCAAACGTAAAATCGGTTGCGTCACACGGCCTGCCAACATATTAAAGGCTATTAACTGCCCGACCGAAAGCTCACCTTTCATAACGAGACTGGCCCCAATCCACAAGGTCAATGCCATGGTGATTTTCTGCACCAGCTGCACGAGCTGTCCGGCGATATTATTGATGTGTGAGGCTCGAAACGATGATCCGACATACGCGGCAAGCTGTTGTTCCCAGCGTCGCTGCATTTGTGGTTCAACGGCCAAAGATTTAACCGTTTCCATACCTGAAACTGCTTCCACCAAAAAACATTGATTTTCGGCGCCGCGAAGAAACCGTTCGTCAATTCTCGCTCGTAGAATCGGCGTGAAAAATAAGGATAGCACGACATAAAACGGAATAGACAACAAAACCAGAAGTGTCAACGTCTTGGAATAAAAGAACATTACCGTAAAAAAGATGATAGTAAAAAAGAAATCAATAATCAGGGTTAAGGTCGAACCGGTCAGAAAATTGCGGATGTTCTCCAATTCGTGTACCCGCGCCACCGTGTCGCCGACCCGCCGCACGCCGAAATAAGATAGGGGGAGGCGGATAAGATGTTTGAACAAACCTGCACCAAGCTCCACATCAACTCTGGTTGTCGTGTGAGAGAAAGTATAAGTTCTAAGCGTCCCGAGTATAGTCTCAAAAATACCAATGCAAATTAGCGCTGTCATCAAAACATCAAGACTCGACAATCCGCGGTTAACAAGTACTTTATCAATCACCACCTGAAACAGCAAGGGAGATACCAGTGCGAACAACTGCAAAAAGAACGAAGCGAGAATAACCTCGCCAAACAACTTACGATACTTAACCACCGCAGGAATAAACCACGAGATATCAAACTTGCGGTTTTTACCGTTAATAAACTCGCGGCAGGTCATCATCAATAACCGACCATTCCATTTATCTAAAAATTCGTCTTTGTTCAAAAGTTGCGGTTTGTTTCCGGTTGCCGGATCCTGAATTAGGACTTTTTCTTGGTTGCATTTACCCAGAATAAAATAAGTCCCGTCTTTGCTTTGCGCAATGGCGGGCAGATTAATTTTATCAAGACGTTCCCAAGAGGTTTCCACAAAGCGAGCTTTGAAAGAAAATTCCTTTGCCAACTGCAATAGCTCATATTCTTCAAAATTAGAATTCTGTCTGTCATATTTATGCTTAATTTGGTCAAGAGAAATCGGTTTTTCAAAGTAGTTGGCCATAATTGCAAAACAGATCAAGCCCGTATCCATTGTTTGGGGATTTGAATTTTCCTCTACCATAAACCGCTCACTATCTTTTGAGTTGTAATAATTGTTTTTAGCCATCTTAAAGCAAAAGGAAACAAAAAGTAAAGAAAAAATTTTTTTCAAGTATGTGAATTATCTTATTGCAAATATTGAAAATCGTTTTTTATCCACAAGCTCAACTAAAGTATCCATCTAATTTTTTTAATATTTCAAGAAAGAATAAACGTTGAACATTTTAAAAATTAAATTTTTTACTTGCATACTTAAACTTAATAATAGAGAATAGACGAAGATTAATCCCTTTGGGAGTAAATGAAATGAACTACCATATAAAATGGCCTGATTTGGCTGTTATTGAGGACTGTCTATATCAAACATTGTTTGCGGTGTTTTGTTCAGTTTGTTCTCCTTTGCGGGATGCATTGTGTTGTAAATTATCAAAACCTTTACTGTTTATTCGGTGAAGGTTTTGTTGTGTAAACATAAGTAAAAAATGGAGTTTTGCATGAAAAAGATAATGGGCTTATGGATTTTATTAACTGTTTTTGGCAGTAGCAGTTTAGTTATGGCGCAATCTAAAACTTCCCCAATTAGTGACGAAAAAGCTCATGAAATTGTAATGACAGGAACTCCTGGCGATGTAAGAAAATTACTTGATAGCGGCTATGATGTTAATAAGATATATCTCTGTAATACATTATTAAATTCGGCAATAAAGAGTTTAGTGCAAACTCAAGCTGGTCTACTGCATCCAGAAGACGTTGTAGAAAAAATCAAAATTTTAGTTAATTCAGGGGCTGATGTTAATCTTATTGCGTGTCCGAAGAATTCCATGTCAGCATTACATTGGGCTGTTTCCATTCCTCAACAATTTAGATATCTTGAAGTTAATGCGAATGAGCAAATTGATGAAAAAATAAAAAATAATATTGGAAAATGCGATGTTCCAGAAATCGGTTCGAAGCCTTGTGGAAAAGTTACTCCAGAGGAAAGAAAAAAAATAAGTTTATCTATCAAAACTTCAATACAACTGGCATGTGATGCCTTTTCTCCATATTTTATGGAAATTATAGATTTTCTTGTTACAAATGGGGCTGATATCAATTTGAGAACCAGTTCAGAAGGAATGGCACCTCTACATATTGCAGTGATGAAGGCTCAAGGAGCAACATTGGCTCCATTGCAATATTTGATAAAAAAAGGGGCAAATCTCGATGTTCAAGATAATGATGGAAACACTCCACTATTTTGGGCATATGGACAAAGAAATGATAAAGCTACAGATATGTTACTTAAATCAGGAGCTGATGAAGAAATTACAAACAAATATGGAGTTATTTATAAAAATGTAAAAGGAAAAAACATAATGGAATCTGTTGACAAACAAGGAAATACAACGTTGAAAGAATTCTAATATCTGTTTTTAGTTAAGGAGAAATTTGATGAAATATACAACGGCCAACGAATTAAAAGCGTCATTAGTATCTGTTTTGCAACATTATAATTTAAATGAAACTTTAATTAATCAATTACTTTCAGATAGATTTATTGATGGTGCATTTGAATTAATTCAAAATGAACCAGAAAATGATGAATTTATGAATTTTGTCAGAAATTTTTCAGAAGAACAGAGTCTGATATCTTGGATTAATGCTCAGGATAAAATTGCAAATGAGCTTTGCCAAAAAGGATACTTTACAAACATTTGCCAATATGTAATTGATGCTTGGAGGAATATTGATTTTTCTCTTAACTTTCAGCTTTTTGCACTTAACAATAATAAAAATGATGAGAAGAGTGATTCTCCTAAACCGAAGATAATATTAGATATTATTTTAAAAATAGCCAACAATGTTCCAGCTTTAAAAGCTGCTGTAACTGAAACTAGAATATATGAAAAAATAGTTATAGCTGTTGAGGAACAAGATAAAAAATTTTATGATATAGCGGAAACATTTGATCGTCAGATGAGAGAACTAGCAAGCAATCTTCGATCATTATTCTCGACAGCAGAAACAACGCGTTCTCCGTTAATTGTTGATTTAGACGGAGACGGAGTTGAGACGACGAGTGTCACTGGTGGTGTTTACTTTGACCATGACGGTAACGGCTTTGCAGAAAACAGCAGCTGGGTTGGCAAAGATGACGATATTCTGGTGTATTTTGTTAATGATAGAAATCTGTCATTAACAAAATACACCCAAGAGAGCTAGGAGAAAGAGAATGATAAATAAGAATAGCTTGAAAAAGCACTCTTTTCAGAAGACAAGTTATCAAAAAAATATTTCAACAATAATGTTATTTTATAACTGCATAATTATAAGTGTATTGCTTGGTTTCTTTGAAGCATTCGCTATAGATAAAGTTTACATGTATGTTCCAAGCGATACTAATAATTTAACTTTTTTTGATAAGTTTATACTCATATTTGGGTTTCCTTTGGTAGTGACAATATGTTTGTCATTCGTGATTTTTTTATTAATTTCTGTTTATAAAGCAACTATTAATGTTTCAAACAGAAAAATTATAAATACTGCTTTTGGTATCTACTATGTTCTTTGTATTTTTACAATTTCTCTCTATCCATACTCTTCTCCGATATCATGTTTAACAAGTTTTATTTATACAAAAATCACACATAATGATCTTTCAGATATAATCAATTATAAAAAACAACAATATATAATAAAGAGGGAAATAAAATGAAAAAAGGCTTTGTGGAAACGTTAGTAATATTTATATTACCACAAGTGATTGCTGGCTTTATTTTAAGATTTTTGAGTTCTAATAATTTTAGTTTTTCATCACCTTATGAATTTCAGCTCTACTTATTTTTAAGAAATCTTATCATTAATAGCATATACATTTGTTGTTTTATTGCAGTAACAAATAAAATGCAAAAAACTTCGAAATATCATTATACGATATTTAAATGTTTTTTATATTTATACATTATCAGCAGTCTATTTCTATCATCATTTTATAATATGACACCATATACCATAATTTCATATATTACAGCAAGATATGAAAATCTGTTTCTTTTTAGACCGATAAACGAACCTTTATTTTATATTTTTAATTATTTTTAACATCAACAATATTAATTTTTTATGGAGAACATAAATGACTACCAGTACATCAACAAAATTAGTACCTTTAGTTGGGGATAGACAAAAAATGTATGCACCTATTTTTTCATCTTCTCAGTCTCCTATGAATGTATCATTAAGTATTCGGGCAACCAATGAATATATAGGAAATATTAGTATTACTGTAGTATATTGGAAAGATGGCCAAAAGCATATTATACATGATTATTTAGCAGGAAGTGCAACTACTCCTATTAATTTTAGCATACAGACCCCCACTTCACTTCCTCCTTTTATGTTATATTTAGATTCAGATTCTGCAACCGCTGTAGATATTGAGGTGTTATATGATTTGCCGTTAAATGTTGGTCCTGTAACCAGTAATGATGAAGATATTATGTCACTTGAGGGAACAGCAAAGCCATTAATTGTACTTAGTGATTTTACCATGGATAATAAATTACTCATTCCCGACTTAAAAGAGCTTTATTCAACAGCAGAAACAACACGTTCCCCGTTAATTGTTGATTTAGACGGAGACGGAGTTGAGACGACGAGTGTCTCTGGAGGTGTTTATTTTGACCATGACGGTAACGGCTTTGCTGAAAACAGCAGCTGGGTTGGCAAAGATGATGGCTTGTTGGTTCGGGATATTAATGGTAATGGTCAAATAGATGATGGAACGGAGTTGTTTGGGAATAACTCCGTTCTTTCGTCTGGAGAAAAAGCAACCAATGGTTTTGAAGCCTTAAAAGATTTGGATAGCAATAATGACGGTATTTTCAACAGTTCAGATACCGCTTGGAATGAGGTTAAAGTTTGGAAAGACAGTAATCAAAACGGCAAGGTTGATGCCGACGAGCTTTTAACATTAGAGCAAGCTAATATATCAGGCATAAATCTGAATTATCAAAACTCAGATACGACAGACGATAATGGTAATCAGCATAGTCAGATCGGTTCATATACCAAAACCGACGGCACTACATCAACAATTACAGACGTCTGGTTTAAATCAGATTTAATGAATACATCAGATAAAACCAAAATTGATATTCCGGATGATATAGCAACTTTGCCTAATATTAGAGGTTTTGGTAATGTTCACGATTTGCATACGGCAATGGCTTTGGATACAACTGGTGAACTTAAAGCACTGGTTGAACAGTATATTACCGAAACTGATGAGAACAACCGAGATGCGATTCTAACAAATATCATCTACTATTGGGCCGGCGTTCAAAATATGGATCCGAACGGACGCAATCCGTCTCGGATTTATGGTAATGTTTTAGGGGATTCGCGCAAGCTTGAAGCGGTTGAAGAATTTATGGGAGAAGATTTTCTCGGAACATGGTGTTGGGGTGAAAGAGACCCAAATCCGCACGGCAAAGCAGCCCCCTATATTTTACAGATGTTTGATAAAATAAAAGATTTTTGCAAAATTCAAATTTTGGCACAAACCGAATACAAATCCCTGTTGGAGGAAATTATTCTGAAATACGATGCAGAAACAGATCAATGGACAGCTAATGTGTCGGCAGTGGTTTCAAATCTAGAGAATTTGTATAATACCAATATCTCTGCCGCAGTGAATAAATCCAATCAGCTGGCGGAGATAATAAAATCATATTCATCAATATCGGATATTGTCATTCAGGCATTTAGAACAGCCGGGACGGAATATACGACGGATTTTGGCGCACTTTTAAGTAGTTTTGCCTCGCTGAATACTTTGGGCACCACAGAAAATGACAGAATTTATGGCGATGAATCAGATAATATTATTGCAGGATATATAGGAAATGACAGTTTATACGGTAATGATGGCAATGACACTTTAATCGGAGGAACCGGAAACGATTACCTATCGGGAGGAAACGGTGCCGATACATATATCTATAATCTTGGTGATGGACATGACACAATTGACAATTCAGATGAAGACGAACAGGGAACAAATGCGGATAAAATTCTCTTTGGCGAAGATATCACCGTGTCAATGGTGACAATCCAACGCGATGGCTATGATTTGATCCTGAAAATAAATGAAAATGACGACATTCGGGTTTTAAGCTATTTTGACCGATTGGGAACTACCGGCGCAACAATTGAAAACATCGAATTTGCCGATGGTACCGTTTGGAACTTTAATTACATTAATACCCATTGGAACAATTCACCAAGCAACGGATTGGGATTCGTTATTGAAGGAGATAATAAAAACAACAGTTTATATGGAACAACAGCGGATGATTTTATCATTGGCAATGCCGGCAACGATTCGTTGCAAGGTGGTGACGGTAATGATGTTTTGTACGGCGGTTATGGCAATGATAGTTTGTATGGTGGCAAAGGCAATGATACCTATATTTATAATTTAGGTGACGGATTCGACACTATTTCAGAGGCGGCCAACGAAGACAGCATAGCCTTTGGTCCCGGCATTAGCTTTGATAAACTGGCATTTAGAAGCAACGGCTATCATCTGATTATCAGTTTGAAAGGAGCTTCCGATATAATTAAAATTTCGGACTTCTTTAAGGGGATAAATTATAAAGTTGAAAATTTGAACTTTGCAGATGGAAGTAGTATCAAATTATCCGAAATAGGCTTAAAACTTGATCAATTAGATACAGGCGAAACAATTTACGGCTCCGATTTTGATGATACAATTTATGCCGCCGGCGGTGATGATAAAGTAAATGCAGGTAGCGGTAATGACACAATTTATGGCGGTGGTGGCCGTGACACCATAAACGGTGGTAGCGGTAATGATATAATCTACGGAAACAATGGCGATGATACTCTAAGTGGAGGCGACGGCAATGATGTTCTCTACGGAAATGAAGGTTTTGATTATATTTATGGCGAAGTTGGTAATGATACATTAATCGGAGGCACCGGAAATGATTATCTTTCAGGAGGAGTAGATAACGACACTTATATTTATAATAAGGGTGATGGCTTTGATAGGATTTATGACAGTAACGGAAATAATACTATTCAATTTGGTGAGGGAATAAGTTTGGACAATCTGACTTTCCGGCGTAGTGATGACAATTTAATCATTATTATCAATTGGGATGAAACCCAAGGTATACAAATTGACAATTTCTTTTATAGCAGTAGTTGTAAAAATTACATACTGACCTTTGCTGACGGCAGTTCAAAAAATCTATTAAGTAC
>CAKQSV010000014.1 GCA_934273635.1 uncultured Alphaproteobacteria bacterium | reverse complement strand
TATAATCACTTTTTGCAAAAATGAGAATACCATAAATTTCGTGTTCAGGTATCGAATTTTTCGATACCTGTTTTAGTCGTGACTCTATTAAAAATTGAAAACTGAGGTATTTCAGAAGAAATATCGCTATTAAAAATTGTTATTGAATCCTCCTTGTGCGAAGTGATATATAAAATCAAAACCCCTGCTGGCTCTACCAACAGGGGTTTTTAAGGCGCAAAATTTAGGTTTATAAAAAGTATTCGCGCAAATAATTCGGCAAGTCAGCCACAGCGACGCGATGTTGCTCCATGGTGTCACGGTCGCGGATGGTCACGGTTTCCGGCTGATTCTCGATAGTCTCAAAGTCTACCGTAATGCACAGCGGCGTACCAACTTCATCGTGGCGGCGATAAGCCTTACCGATATTACCGGTATTTTCCAGCGCCACGCGACCAATGCCTAACTTCAGCAACTTCTGCTTAATCTCATGGCATTTGTTCATAATTTGCTCATTATTCTTTTTGAGCGGAATAACTGCAACTTTTATCGGCGCCAGATGTTTTTTGAGTTTGAGCACGATACGGCTGTTACCGTTGCCCAAATCTTCTTCGGTATAAGCCTCGGTCAACACGGCCAACACCCCGCGGTCAACGCCCATAGACGGCTCAATCACAAACGGAATAATCCACTTGTTGTTGTCATCCATAATCGCCAACTTAGTGGTAGAATCTTTGTTTTCGTGGCAATGCGCCTCAAGGTTAAATTCTTCCTGATTCTTTGTATGATTACCCAAATCATAGTCGCGGCGGTTGGCAATGCCTTCCAGCTCTTCCATACCATGCGGAAACTGATATTCAATATCGTAGCAGGCTTTGGCATAGTGCGCCAAATCAGCCTCTGGGGTGGTATAAATATTGATATGTTCACGCGGCAAGCCTTGCTCTTCCCACCACTTAACGCGAGCCTCTTTCCACATTTCGTGCCATTTTTCATCTTCCCCGGGGTTTACAAAAAACTCCAGTTCAGCCTGCTCAAATTCACGCACGCGGAAAATAAAGTTACGTGGGGTAATCTCATTACGGAAAGATTTTCCGATTTGGGCAATACCAAACGGCAACTTACGCGAGGTGGAGTCAACCACATTTTTAAACTGAGTAAAAATAGCCTGCGCGGTTTCCGGACGCAAATACGCCAGATTTTCATCGCTCTCGACAGGTCCGACCTGTGTTTTGAACATCAGATTAAACGGGCGAGGCTCTGTTAAGTCTGTCGAGCCACAGTTGGGGCATTTGCCGTCTTTGATATGGTCGGCTCTAAAACGACCTTTGCATTTGCGGCAGTCGGTCATCGGGTCGGAAAAAGTATCTTCATGCCCGGAATATTTCAAAACCTTGCGGTTGGTCAAAATGGCGGCATCTAACCCCTCAACATCGTCTCTTTCATAGACCATGGAACGCCACCACGCTGATTTTAGATTGTTTTTCAGTTCAACACCCAACGGACCATAGTCATAAACGCCCTGCATACCGCCGTAAATATCGGCATTTTGAAAAATAAATCCCCGACGTTTGCACAGGGATACCAGCTGATCCATCGTCGTCGCTGCCATTTTTGTATTCCTTTTTAAATTTGCAATATTGATTAATTTTTAACTTATTTTCTTGTATATTATTTTATGGAAAATTGCAAGCGGAGATAAGTTGTTATGGTGAAAAATTCCACAAAAGTCGGACTGATTTATGATTTTGACGAAACCTTAAGCGTAGACTATATGCAGTCTTTCGGGCTGATTCAATCCTTAGGGATGAGCCCCGATACTTTTTGGAAAAAAGCCAACTTGTGGTCTGCTAACAACAATGCCGACCAAATTACCGGCACAATGTATTATTTTATGAAAACCGCCAAAGAAAAAGGCGTGTCCCTGTCGCGTGAGGTTTTGAAAAACTTTGGACGCAATATTGAATATTACAACGGCGTGCTGACGTGGTTTGAACGCATCAACAACTTTGGACGCGCGCTTGATTTGGATATCGAGCATTATATTATCTCCTCCGGCTATGAAGAAATTGTCGAGGGCACGGAAATTCGCAAGTATTTTAAAGACGTGTTCGCCTGCTCCTTTGCTTATGGCGATGACAATCAGCCCGTTTGGCCGGCGCGTGTGGTTAATTATAGTATCAAAACGCAATTCCTTTCCAAAATTAACAAAGGACTTGGCAAAAACGACGATATCGCCGTTAATGAGTTCACCCCCGATGACGAGCGCAGAATCCCGTTTAAGCAGATGATTTATTTTGGGGACGGGATGACGGATATTCCGTCAATGAAACTCACCAAAGACCGTGGCGGTAACGCTATCGCCGTTTATACGCCGCGCAGTCACGCTCGCCGCAAAGCGATGAAGTTGTTGGTGGACAATCGGGTAAACTTTGCCTTGCCCGCCGATTATAGCGAAAATAAAGAGATTGATATCGTGGTGAAAACTATTCTTGATAAAATTGCCACCGAACGCGATTTGGATCTCTTGAAAGCAAAGGAAGAAAAAAAGAAACAACTGCAAAAAAGCCTGCTGAATCTGACCAAAAATAAAAAATAATAAAAAATATAAAAAAAGTCCTTGCCAAAATGTTTTTTTTGGCATAGATATAGACAGTGCTTTAGATTGGGGTGTCGCCAAGTGGTAAGGCATCGGCTTTTGGTGCCGACATTCGTAGGTTCGAATCCTGCCACCCCAGCCAATAAAAAAAAGAGTTCGGGCTTTTGCCTTGAACTCTTTTTTTTGTGTGTTGCGAGTGGTGGATTTGAACCTACGAGGAAGTAGGTTCGACAAGGAGGAGCAGGCGAGACGGAAGTATCGCCGCATTTGCGACGACGAAGCGGCAAAGTATACAAGCCTATCCTGCCACCCCAGCCAGACTTGACAAGAGCCTATTTTAGCCAATGCTAAAATAGGCTTTCTTATTGAAATATCTACATTTTTACCGTCTAATAAAATTTCCGAACAAAGTAATTTTAAAACCTGCTGTTTTTTGTCGTTGTTCAGAAAATTCCATATCTGGTCTGACATCAAAAGCAAGCCAGCCAAGTATTTGAGCGTTATCAGACCTTGCTTAGTCAGATGACTATAGTCGGTTAATCTCTCTTCCAGTTTTTTCTTATCCTGTCTGTATTCGGTTAGTTTTTTGGTATATAAATCCTGTGTAATACTGCCTTCCGTAAACAGGTCTATCAATCGGCTTTCCTTTTCGGCAAAACCGGCAATCTGCCTGTCCAATGCCTTTTTGGCTTCTATTTCCATTTTATGGTCTTTGTAAATTTCTTCATCCAAACAGGCAACCAATTTCTCGACAACGCTTTTAGGCATGTTTTTAAACGTTTTTAATGCCTCTCTCACTTTTTCAACCCCATTTTCCTCTCTCGTCCGATAGCCTCCGCATTGCGGACAAAAAAGGTATTTATAAACGACTTTTTCTCCGCCCTTCTTTTTCGCCGGATGTACATTGATATCTGTCGAAACAACACCACCGCATTTTTTACAGCGAACCAATCCTTTGAATACATATTCATGCTTCTGCACCTTATGATTTGCCTTACCTTCCAAAATTTCCTGACACCGTTCAAACGTATAGCTATCCGTCAGCCGCGGATAACAATGCGGATAATATTGCCCGCCACTGAACATCTCCCCGACATAAAAACGGTTGCTTAATATTCCGCGGATAGTCTGCTTATGAAGTTTCTTGCTGTTTTTCATCTTAAGCCCCAAGTCCGCGGCTTTCCTCGTTATCTGTTCAAGGTTATAAGTGCCAATCGAAAATTCTTTAAACAACCGCGTAATGATGAAATGGTTATTTTCATCCAGCACAATATCACTGTTACCGTTAGCATCCTTTACATTTTTATATCCGACTGGTGCATGATGTGCCCATTTTCCTTTTTTTCGCATTTTTTCAAAGCTGCGTATTACATTATCACTCATCGTGTCTGTTTGCGACTGCGCAACTGTAATCCGAAAGTTCCACATCATCTTATCATGAGCTTTGGCATTTTTCGCCATAACGGCTTGTTCTGTTTGAAAATGAATTACCATTTTTTCTTTTTCAATAAGCTCATTCAAAACATTATATTCCTTAAAACTTCTTTGCAGCCTATCAACTTTGTCACAAACCAACGCGACCGGATCTTTATATTTTTTTATGAAATTTATCATATTATAAAATTCTTTCCGCTCACCTCTGGTTGAACTTTCAACAATGGTAAACTGTTTGATAATTGTCAGCCCTTTCCTAATACAATAATTCTTCACCCGGTCTTCCTGAGCATCGAGCGAATAACCTTCTTTCTGCTCCCTGCTTGATACACGTATCCATAAAACGGCATGCTTTATATTTTTATCATTCACAACTTTTACTACTTTTCTTCCCATCTTCTTACCTTTCTATATTAAAATTATGCTTTATTTTAAGATTCATCATTCTGACAGGTCAAGGAAGGCCGGATTTCTTATCCAGCCTTCGCTGGCCTAATTTGCTTTATGCTGCGACCTGCACCTCCGTTTCTTTGTTGATAACTCTACCGAGCTCCCATTCCAATTTCTTTTGAACGGCCTGAAAAATCATGTCGTTAACCAAGCAATGATATTTGTGGTCATAAAAACGTCCCCTACTAAAAAATCTACCACAGTAGAATTCTCTTTTAAGTAATGCAACCAACGTTTTGCGACTAACAAGTTTTCCTCGAGAGGTTCTTAAATTCATTACCTGTGCCACCGCCAATAATTTTTTTATATCCATTTCTGGGATTAAATATATCTCAAATAAATGAGAAACTTTGGCAGCCTGCGTGTCAGGATAAATCCATTTTACACCATCCATTTCGCAGTTCGTATAACCTATAGGTGCTTCTCTGGTATAAATTCCCTGTTCGTTTAGCCATTCAATACGAGCTTTTGTTGTCTCAGAAATTTTTGCCGAATAGTATTTTGCTTCAGCAACTTTATTTTCAAACATCAATACATCTTCGGGCGTTGAGTTAGCTGACAAGAGTAATTTCTCCTCAACAAAGTGGAGCTCTAACCGTCCTTCTTCTCGCAATTTATTCAGTCTATCCAAGAAGCAAAATGATCGTAAAAGGCGGTCAACAGAAGTTACAACAAGAGCCACTGGCACCCCATGATGTTGCTCCAGACAGCCTAACATACTTTCAAACCCAGGACGCCTTCTTTTATAAGCGGTTTCAATCATTCCATACGCTCCTAAAATTGACAGCCCTTTATTTTGGCAGTACTTTTCACACACCGCATATTGATGTTCACCCGAACTATGAAAGTCCTGATTTACGGATGATACCCGGTTGAAGATAATAGCATGTTTTGCTTGTTTATATACTTTAGTCATTTGCTTTTTCCTTTAAAGTTATGATTTGATTTTCATTAATAGCTGCGGTTATGCCGTCCAAATCTGGCTGCAGCCAGTTGTTTTGCGGTTTGAGCTGGTTAATCAGCCGAAACAGTTCATAAATTGTCGGTGAAAAAGAGTTTCCCGCATGTAGCCGCAGTTCTCGTTTGCCCATCGTCTTCAGTATCGTTACCAAACCGACAAGCTGCAGGGCTTTTAGAAACTTATATTTGGCATCCAGCAGACGCTTGAATAAATCTGCCGAATTTTCTTCGCTTAACTGCTGATATTTGATTGCCGCCAAAATTTCATTCCAATAAACCAGCGTAACAGCTCGGCAAATTTGACTGCTGAAAAGATTTTGGAATGTCAGCTCCGGAACTGGAATCCCCGCTTTGCTGATGGCTTGACGTATATTCTCAGAATTGCCCAACTGAATTTCAACCCGTAGGTATTGGTTTAAGCCTAGGGCTGCCATATCAATTGTCTGGGCATTTTCGGAACTGACAGCCCGACTTTTGCAATACCCGGCTTTTTGAATATCCCTGAGTTTGTCGTAAATAACGACATTCCGGTGCCGGGCTAAGAAATGCAGCGAATGTCCTTCGTTTCTATATGACACTTTGGTACAATCGAGCCGACGGCTGATGTCAGCTTTGTTCAAGTATTGTAAAATCACACAGGGTGCGACTTTAACCAAGACATTCTTACCAAAGTCAATCCTTACAACTTGTGCCGACCGCAGCACTTGCGGCGAAACCTCAACACCCATCTCGTGAAGCCGTAATACCAAAATGCTGATGATATCTTCAAAATCGGCATCGCAAACTTCTTCCAGATTGTTGGGCGGAAAATGCAGAAGCTTCGGTGCGGAAAACTCAATTTTCAACTTAACGCTGAAACCTCCGTGCCGCAGCACGCTGCTTAATGACAGCCTAGGGTAGTAATGCTGTTGCTGCTCTTCACGCGTTGCGAAGTTATAGCAGGTCACAGCCTCCGCCCCTTGCATATCCCAGAGGATTTGCGGATTAGGCTTAAAACGCCCAAGCTCTGTTATTGTGATATCTGTGTAATCAACCAGCAAAACGCAGGTATCACAGACGTTTTTCTTGTTACTTGTGCTCATTGATAAAGTCTCCTTCCATTTGAGCATTGATTAAAACTTCCAACTCAGGATTTTCCTGAGCGGCCTCTTGTAATATCTTCAACAGAGCAACAAGACTTTTGCCTGCATCGACAGCTTCATCCGCCGTCAAGTCAGGACAACATTTTAAAATCTCGTCATTTAATGCTTGGTAATTCAAGACAAAGCTCTCCGTTGATGTTATTTACGGGGGCTCTTTACCAAAATTTGTTTTTTCGCATTCAAAGGCAAAAATAAAGAAAATATTTTGTTGCAAATCAATATGTTACAAAATATTTACACACAAAAAAATACCCACATTAAAATGTAGGTATTAAAAATTATAGTCATTTTAATGTAGGCGGAAAAAATTATTGTTTATTTTTCTTTGAATAAAACTCCCACAGCTCAATTTCATTAATTCGTTCTTCATAATCTTTCATCACTACATCCCTTATCCTCTTCCAAAATTGATACGGATGTTCGCAGAGCAAAGACACAGCATTATTCAGAATCTTAAATTGTTTTTGATTTAGGCTATAAACTAAATCGATTAAAGATTTTCTAGTGTCTATGGTATTAGTATTATAATTTACATCGGTCAAAATTGTTACATTGGTTTCTAAAGCTTTAGCAATCTTATTCAAAACTAAAATTGTAGGATTTACTTTTCCTGTTTCAATGGCTTTTAATGTCCGATAATCAACGCCTGCCTTCTGAGCTAAAGTTGTCAATTTAATATTTTTATAAACCCGAAAATTTTTAACTTTAGTTCCTATATCTGATAAGAATTTTTCTTCCTCAGAATCAAATTTATTTGCATGCCTCAAAATATGCCTCGTTATTAAGTTAATATGCATTAAGTAGATAATCTTTTACGTCGTATGTCAATTAATACAAAAAAATCATCACAAAAAACAGCCCCGAATAAAAGATATCCGGGGCTGTTTTGCTTTGGCGGTTTAACGCTTAAAATTTATACTTAGCGTTAATCAATCCTGTGTGGTCTTGGTAATCCTCACGGAATTTGCCTTCATAACCAAGCGAGAGTTCGACATTGTCGTTGACTTCCGCGGTTACACCGGCACCAAATTCCATTCCGAAGCGGTCAAGAGCTTCACCTTCAACAGCATAAGCTGAACCATTAGCCAAGGTTACGACAGAATTAACGTCATCGTTAAACAGGTCATAAGTCGCGGCAATTCTGGCTTCCGGCTTAATGTTCATACCATTGGACAGCTCAAAGTTCTTGCTAACCTTAGCACCAATGACACCGGTCAAGATGTCACTGTCATTGCCGAAGACTTTTTGGTCGGCAGAATCTTTATAAGCGTCCTGCTTGATATGAACATAACGCAATCCGGCTTCCGGCGTAATGCCTAAGCCGTTGACATTCATATCGTAACCGGTCATTGCCTGTAAGCCAAAGGTTTCGACATCGTAGTCAGCTTTGACACCAACTCCGGCGACACTCTTGCTTTCTTCATAATCAGACCAGCCATAGGTCGCAATACCATTTACATACCAGTTGGATGGTTTATATTCACCATACAAGATGGCCGTATGTGTATCAACATCAGTATCACGCATGAAACCATCAATATCGGTGTTGGTATAAGCGTAACCAATACCGACCTTAGTATCATCGGTTACAAACTTCTCGGCACCGAAGGCAATACCGTTCGAATCTGCATCAAACCCCTTCGCCTTGGATGTATCGTCCAGTTTGGATTTGTTGAACAAGCCTTGAACCCACATTGCACCACGTTTGAAGATATTATCGCCGGAAGCCATACCTTCGCCTCCGGTTGAAACAGAACCACCGGTCAAGCGTGTGCTAACAGCACCAAAGACCTGATTAGCTGTTTCTGTCTGTGTCTTTTGAACCATCGGTGCAACTTCCGGAGCAACCGCCGTCAAAGCGTCAACATAGGCTTTCTGCTCGGCAGCATTTGTGCTGTTGGAAAGCTGTGCTAGTTTTTCCGTAACTGCCGCAGCAACCGGACTGCTGTTTGAGGCACTGACACTGTCCCATGCCTCGGCTGTTCCGGCATTGTTGGCAGAACCACCGGCATCAACAACGGCATCCGTGGCAGAACCGACAGAAGTAACTTCAAAAGTTCCGTCGCCATTGTCCGTAAATTCGTAACGGGAATTTTGGCTCAGGTTGGCAAACTTGCCCTCAACCTCTGCTTCGGCGGAATCGGCACCGTTAAATAATTTAAAAGTAGCTGTTTCGCCTTTAGCCAAAGCGGCACCGTTTAAGGTCATATTCAAATTTGTGCCGTTTTCGCTGATTTTGATATAATTGGCTTTGATTTTGCCATAAGTATCTTTATCGGTTACGGTAAAGGCCAAAGTTGAATTATCGGCAAAAATGACACCTTCACCATCTGCTTTATCACCGGTTGAATGCAATGTTTTATCGCCAATATCCAAAGTCGCACCATCGCCGACCTGAACTGTCGTAATTGTATCAGTCGGCTCTTTGTCAAACGTCAGCGTACCTTTGTTAATGGCTAAAATGTCCAAGGCACCGATATTGCCGCTGATTGCATTATTTAAAGAGTGGCTGTTTTCAAAAATCAAGCTGACATCTTCAACATTACCGTCAATTTTGGCGGTTGAGTTCTGAAAATGAATTTTTCCGCGGTCATCACCATTAATATTGGCACTTAACGTTCCGGCCAGATTAATTTTTGAAGTGTTGTCATTCATTGTTATTGTGGCTTTATTACCGAAGGTCACAACATCAAAGTCAGCATCACCAGAATCCGGCTCATCAATTTTGTAATTTTCATAAGCAAATAAGGTTGCACCCTCTTTAATGTCCAGAGTTGCATCACCTCTTAATTTAATAGAGGTACCAAAAATAACATTACCATTGTCATAAATGTCATTTGCCGAACTGCCAAGACCTACACCGCCTTTAACATTTATCACGCCACCGCTGATATCCGTTGTTCCTCCGGCATAGCTCGTTACAGTTCCTTCAACCTTTTTGGTATCTCTTCCGACAGAACCTATTTGCATCTGGCCGTTTGCGTTAATAGTACCGCCGGTCATGGTAAAACTATTATTCTGGCGAAGTTCACCCTTATTAAGGTTGATTGTTCCTCCGCTGATGGTTAATTTGTTGGTGTTGATATCGCTGTCATTGTTCAAATTAAGAACAGCATCTCCGCTGATTTCTGTATTACCGTTAAAAGTGTAAATGGTGGAATCATTTAAGGATAAAGTTCCACCATTGACTGTTAAATTTTTTCCGTCAGGATAATTCAGGCTAACGGTAGAACTGTCTTTGGTTGTAACATTACCTCCGGAAATTATTACATTGTCGGTATATTCACTTTCCAGAACTGTGTCTGAACTGATGGTTACGTCCGCATAAGCATTACCGGACACTGAAAGTGCCACCAATGCTGTTGTCATTAATAAAGATTTTCTCATATGATTAGACTTCCTTCTTCTTTAATTGCAATTAAAAGAAAACCACCCGTGTTAGAGGTGGTCGGAGAGTTCATCAATCATATAGTCGTAAATGATTCTTTTAACCTTTAGAACCATATTCTTTCAGAGATAGTAATATGGTTCCTGAACATTCGCTAAAAGCTCCCCGACCATATTGCTATGTATCGGGGATATATTTACTGTCGGCTATGATGAGTAGCTGACAATATGACGATGTTATATCCAACACCGACGACTATAAGAGCCGATGAAAGCCCCGTACCACTAAAGGTACTAAGCCCAGAAAAATTCTGAACCTGAATTTATATTATAAAGCCTTTTGAAGACAATCAAGCTAAAAGTCAAAAACCCTCTGGAATTTTTATAAATAAGCCGATATAGTTCTTTTATGAGGGGCTTAATGTATGATAAAAGTATTAGTAACATTGCTGTTTTTAGCCGGATGCACTGCAATCAAAGTCCCGGCTGATTTTGTGTATAAAGAGGTTGAAACAAGGGATTTTACTCTTGCCAGTTGGCAAAAGGTTACAAATCCGGCGGCTCCCTATAAAATATATATAGAAGGTGACGGTTATGCCTTTAATGCCCGAGGCAAAGCAACACAAGACCCGACACCTCGCGGAACTTTAGTCCGTGAACTGACTTTTGGTGATGACAGTCCGAACGTAATTTACCTTGCCAGACCATGCCAATATGTTAAAAGTCCGATTTGTTCCAAAAGACATTGGACAACCGCTCGTTTTGCACCGGAAGTTATTAATGCTGAATATGAAGCAATTAAAAATATTGTCGGCAACAATCCGGTCGTTTTGGTAGGATTTTCCGGCGGTGCACAGATTGCCGGCTTAGTTGCAACTGCCAAACCGGGGCTGAATGTCAAAAAAATTATAACCATTGCCGGAAATCTCGACCATCTGGCATGGACACAATATCACAATCTGCCGCCACTTAATGAGTCGATGAATTTGGAAAGCTACCGTAAACAGTTCGCCAAAATTCCGCAAATCCATTATGTCGGCAGTAACGATGAAGTCATGCCGCCGGTTTTGATTCGCGAATTTATCGGCAATGATGATTTAATCGTTGAAGTGGACAGAGCAAGCCATAATGAAGGCTGGGGAAAAATTTATAATAAAATCCGGAGCGAAAGATGAAAAGAGCCGTATGTTTATTAATTTTCCTGCTTTTATCCGCACCTGTTTTGGCTGCCGACAGCTCAACCTTGGTGATGAATACCAAGACTTATATTTACCATCATCCAACCTGTAAATGGGCAAAACGCTGTACCAAAAACTGTATAAAAACCACCAAGTACAAGGCAAAATCACAAGGTGCCAGACCTTGCAAAGTCTGCGGTGGATAAACTCATTATATAATCTAAGTTTTATAATGAGTCCTTATTTTTCAAGCGTTTCAAGACTTTGAGCCTGGACTTTTATTTTATACTCATTATAATTTATTACATAGATTCAATAAGATAATAAGTTTAAGGTGAAAAATGGCACTTAATAAACAGGCAAAAATTCTGACACCAAAGCAGCAGGAACTGACATTGAGCTATCTGGAACAGACAAGATATTCGCTCCGCAACAAAATTATTTTTATGCTTAGCTATAAAGCTGGATTACGAGCAAAGGAAATAGCGAATCTGAGCTGGCTGATGGTTTGCGACTCGGAAGGAAACTTAAGCCGCGAAATTAACCTTATTAATAAGGCTTCCAAGGGCAAGCTATCCGGCCGGATTATTCCTCTGCATAAAGATTTGGCCGTTTTATTGGCTGAACTGCTAAGCAAGCAACAGAGGGACGAGCATTTTAATTTGACGAATCGGATTATTACGACAGAGCGCGACAACAAAACCAGTCCGCAGGCAATCGTCAATTTCTTTTATAGTTTATATAAGGAAATCGGTTTTGAGGGGTGCTCCTCGCATAGCGGCCGCAGAACATTCATTACCACCGCCGCTAAAAATATCAGCCTTGCCGGAGGAACCTTAAATGATATCCGCATGCTGGCCGGACATTCTACCCTCGCCACCACCCAACGCTATATTGAATACAATACCGACGCCCAGAAGAAAATTGTAGAGATGGTTTAACAATTCAGGAGCTCTTTTTCTAACGCTTTAAAAATATCTTCACTTGAATTTAATTTTTTAAAAAATTGAGGCGGAAAAAAAGGAGGAATTTTTTTTCTCAATTCTTGCAAAGTTAAAGTATTCTTCAATTTTTGAATATTGGATAATTTCAACAAATAAATTACTTTTTTTTCATTAGTATATTCATCAAAAGCTCTTTTAGATATACACATTTGTTTGGCGTATTTCTTCCATGCCTGTTGAGGTGATATCTCAATTATCTCACTAATTATTGCTGACGATGAAATACATGAAGCTGGCATGGTTTTATAAATCCACAACCGAGTGCCTCTTTCTATATTCAATCTTCTAGTTCTAATTTCAAAAATTTTTTCACCTTTATCAATTAATGTAGCATATTGAGGATGTATAGACATTATAATATTAGTATGCATAAACTCCTCCTAACCTACATAAATCAATAAACATCTGGCTGGTCGTTTTATTAACAGAAATAAACCCATTCTTTCCAAGCCCTTTTTTCTTGAGCTCTTTAAGACGAACCATTTTATCAAAACGATAGAAATCATCAAAAGTCAATGCATGAACCTTATTATCAACAGCTATTGCTTCCAAATCTTTTTCTTCTAATACTCCCTGACGTTTCAATTTTTCAAGAGCATCTTGAACAGATAAAACTGCAGAATAAGTACATCGAGCAATACCAATCAAAGCACAAGTAGGTGACGACTCATAAAACATTACCAAATCACCTTTATGAACTTTACTTCCGGCTTTAGGATTTTTAAAATATGCTTTTTCTATTTTAATAAAAGCTGCTTTTCTTGAAAAATTAAATAGTGACAATTGGATTTTTGTTTCACTGCCTATAAGCTCTTCAGCATATTGAGGTTTAATAGGAATAATTTTTATATCGCGGCCTTCAGGAACAATTATAGATGGAGTAACCTTCGTTTCAAAATCAAAAAAATCATAATAAGATGAATTATCCCCTATCATTATTCCATTTGTTTTCAATTTCTTATACGAAGACAATTTCGATTTTATTTCCATATTTGTAAATTCTTTAAATTCTTCACAAAATTGGTTCCAATTTTGAAGAGCAATGATACCGTCACATATAAAACGTGAGTATTTGAAAAAATGCTCATCTTGAGAAAGAGAAAACCCTCTATCAGTCAACATTTTTCCTATCTCAATATCATCTTTGCCAATAAAAAGTGTCAAATATCTTGCTCTATCTTTTTTTAAGTATCTAAATAAACTTTCAATTAAATGGTCAAAGACTATAGAATTGGCTTTATTTAGTTCATAAAAAATATATGCAATAATATGCTCACCTTTTTTATGAGCAACCGACCATATAATCGTTGCAATATTTTCTTTATTGGAAGTGATGTTTAAGCCTTGATACTTCGTTAAGGATACTGACGAACGCTCAAGATTGTTTTTTTGTAAATAGAATTTTAATAAGGATGTATTTTTATCACTTATTTTTTCAATTTCAATTTTACCAGAAGCCATTTCTAATATTATATTATCATCATCTTCTATAATATCTTCATTATATACAAATTCCTCTGGAGATAGAATTTCCAAACCAAAATCCCTAAAAAGCTGTTTTGAGGATTTTAATATTTTATTATCTCTAGTAATAAAACCACTGCACCCATTTGTAATACAGCTAATAACATGATTTACATCTGAAACCATATTATCCTTATGCTTTGATGCCAAATCTATTTTTCCAAATATCAACTTCTCCACCAACGGAAATAATTGATTTTTATCCTCCTGAGTTGGTGTTGTTAAAACAGGCAATAATTTTACCATATCATATAATGGATCATTTTCTGAATTAAGATTCCGTGCTATTTCATTTTTAGCCTCAACAGAAACATAAACTTCTAAATTACCACATAAGCCATTCTTAAGAATTTTATCTACATAAGGTTTGTGCATTCTATGTTTAATAAAATCATTCAAAATATTTAAATCCAAACAATATTTATAATTACTGTTAATAGGATTAGACGTTGTAAAACTTAAATTATGACGATTTTCACTAAACGTTAATAGCGTTGGTGTATCTAAATCTAAAATTCTTATATTAATTTGTCTGTTTTTTACATTTCCACCTTTTTTTTGCCGAAAAGCCTTAAAGCCTAATCTATCATAGAACGAATTTGCAGCACTCAAATCATCAGCAACATTAGCTCGTATATGAAGAAAATTATGTTTTTCTCCCCATTTTTTTAATTCCAGTACCAGTAATTTGGCTAACCCTTGTTTTCTATATTCATTCTTAATAAAAGTCTGATTAACAGTTATTTTCAGTTTAGTCCATGCCACGCTAAACATAATATGTCCGGCATATGAATTGTCTACCAATAAAATCCATAAATTATTTTTATCAGAAAATTGTTTATAAACTGATTTAGCAAAAAAACCTAAAGAATCTCTATGTTTATCGGCTTCTTTAGCAACAGATTCAACATAATTTTGTGTTTGTTCTGACTTTTTTAATATAGTATAATTCAAGATTACTATCCTCAAAATTGTATTTTATTTAACTATACTAATAAAGACAACATTAATGCAACATTTAGCTTATTTAATAAACAATTATTAAAAAGTAAGAACTAAAATATCTGCATAATTTTTAATTATTTTTATCTGCCCTTTCAAAAATAGCACCCAAGACTTCAAGGTTTTTAATAGTGCCTTTTAATATTTTATTTTGCATTGCACGGAGCGTATAAAAATTTTTGCTTTTGTTTGATTCCATTGTCTTGACAATCATTTCAACTTCAAGGCCGGTATAACAACGCATTATCCGTGTAAACTGATTACTAAAATGCTTCAGTGCATAATTTAATGCCGTATTGTCCAGACAAATATAAAAGTCCTTAATCATTTTTATTATTTCCTTCTACTGTTGGCTATATAATAAAAATATTGAACTTTAGCCTTTTTCTATCGTCATCATCTGCCGCAAATCGTCATCCATGCCGTTAATAATCAGATACATTTCCGCTAATTCCTGTTCATATTTTTTCCTAAGGTCATAAACCTTGGTCAGCCAATAAAAAAGAGTTCAGGCTTTTGCCTTGAACTCTTTTTTGTTGTGTTGCGAGTGGTGGATTTGAACCTACGAGGAAGTAGGTTTGACAAGGAGGAGCAGGTGAGACGGAAGTATCGCCGCATTTGCGACGACGAAGCGGCGAAGTGTACAAGCCTATCCTGCCACCCCAGCCACAGTTCAAAAATCGTCAGAAATGGCAAATTTTTTATAAATCAATAACTTAACCGAGTCCGAAAATTTATGTTGTGATAGGCTTAAATACGAATCATCTTCGGACTACTTTTTATAAGTTTCTTTATTTTTCAAGCAGTTAATAATTTTGATACAATTAACCATTTCGAATACTTCAATTTGATATCTTTTTTGCCAATTTTCCCCACTACTTGATTTTTGAAAAAAGATATTATACAATCAGCCTAGAAAAACTAATGAGGTACATTAGTTTAATTAACTTTTTAATAAAGAGAGGTGATTAGGTTGATAGGAATACTGACAGCTTTGTCTTGGGCAGCAAGAATAAAAAACGGCTATGATTATCTTTATGCTAAAAATTTTGACGATGCCTGTATGATTACAGCAAAATTCATTATGACTGAATGCTTATTCGATCAAACGAAACAAAATATTTGCAATCAGCACCGATATCCGTATCATTGGTAGATTGCTTGAAGGGGGGGTAGTTATGATAATCCATAACTAAAAAGAGCGACATATTAGGTGCCGCTCTTTTTTTGATTAATTAGATTTTATCACTATAAGGTAAAGAATTAATGTAATCTTCCATAAATTGCCAATCTGGCCCGTTTGATGCTAACTGTAGTGTTTGCAAACGGTATAGAGCAGTAATAACTATTTCAGCAATTCGTACTTGAATAAATCCGAAACTATATACTGTTTATAATATTTTTCCACCTCATCCTTCAATGTATTAATCGCTGTATTCAATTTGGTGTATTTTCTAACGAAAATAGGTTGGTTATGTTTATCTACTCGTCCTGAATCAATTTTTACATTAATTTCTTCATTAATCTGCCACACTCCGTAGCTAAAATTAGAATTATATTCATCAGTTTTTCTAATTTCATATAGCACATCATTATAATATTTTATCAAATCTTGTTCTTTCTCTGTTAACCTTAATGCGTCGAGTTCTGTCTTTGCTATTGTATCACCGTCAAAACATAATTCGTTTCGATAAAAACGTCCATCACTACCATTCATTGACCTACATTTATTTTTAAGCGTTAAACAAGAATAAATAAAACACCTTTTAATAAATTCAGCATCTTCTGTATATTTGTCACCACTATCATAAGATTTTGAATAAACATCAGTAGTATACCAATAATCGGAATAAGGATACGCAGATGCAACAAATAAAGGTAATTTATTTAAGAAATTGTCCTTTCTCAAATAAAAACCATGACTATCATATCTTGCACATCTTAACAGCCCGACAGTTTTTCTGTCTACCGTAAAACTGTGTGCTGTTATCCATCCTATAATATTTTTATTGTATAATGGTTTAGTTATCATTCCTTTTTTAGTATAAGGAGGACATTCTGTTCCATCTAAATTACAGCATATTCCTTTTTCATCATCTTCAAAAATTCTATTATCAAAAGCCGAAGATAATAGAATTTTTGCTTTTCTGATTGTTATATCTGATGTTGCTTTTTCTGCCTTGTTATTTACTATACCATAAGGGGGCAATGTTATACTATCAGTAAAATTATCTGGAATATTTTGCCACCATATGCACCCCATAGCAGAAGCTAAATCAGCATGAAATTCTTTACGATTGCATAAAAATCCATCTCTAAACTTTTTACTAACAATATTTTGATTTCTCCAATACTTTGTTGGAGAGAACAGAATATATGAATCTGTTGGCTTAGTAAGATAGTACTTAAAACCACTCCATATAAATAAATTCGATAATTCATTGGTTGGAGCTCCTGCAATTTCTTTTTTCATTTTTTGTGCCACATAACTCATTTTCCATAAATTTTCTTTTTTACCACTAACTTGCGTATTACTTCCAGATTCACTGAAAGGCGGATTTTCACATAATATTATGACGCAATTTGGATCTGTAACTTTTTCTCTAATATAACTATTAAAAACTTGTCCAACCAATCCACTTTCGGCAGGTATAATATCATAAGCCAAAGCATCGGTTTCAGGAATTACTACAGCACTTTTATCTGCATATAAGTATTGTAAAATTTGATATTCATTTGCTTCTATTGTTGATAAAATGCAATGTGATAAAATATTATCAGGTAAACCTTCTTCTAAATTTCCGACACCTGCGCACCTATCAATAATAACATAATCCATTCCTTCCGGTATTTCCGATACCGCTTGCAATAACATTTTCTGCATTTGCTTCACATATGCGAGAGGTGTATAATAAGCACCTCGTTCCCTTTGTAACAATTTTGGATTTAAGCAGTCCATAATTTTATCAAATTCTAGATTATCAGCCTTAGTATATGGATATATTCTATCAGCTAGAGCTATTGGCTTTCTAATTTCACATTCTGGACCTTTTAAAAATGCATTCTTATCTTGTTTAACTTTATAAAATTCTTGAGCCAAACCTAAAATATTATTTTTTTCAACGTGATACTTAGTAAAGTTATTTGATGTCACATATTTTAGAAGTTCTTGCAAACCTTCAGCCGTACTATAGTCTACCGTAATGGGTTTTGCATCTGTATGCCAATTATCATTATTTTTACTTGCTGCTCCAAAATATTCTTTTTCAATTTCCGGTAACAAATCTTCAGATTTAAATATAAAACACCTTTCTGCATTTAAATCATTCAAAATCAAATTTGCCGGTAATTTTTCACCTCTTATTCTGATACGTGAGGCATATTTTATAGCTTGAAAAAGAACTTTATTAATATCTTCTATTGATAATTTATTTTCATATAAATTTCCTCTATCAACACCATCTGTATCATGATGTGTATCAGGATCAATACTGACACGTTGATAAAACTCTCTTTGTCCTGTAATTTCGTCAAAATATTGTTTCATAAGTACCTCAATAGAAAATATTATTTTTAGAATTATAGAAAAAAATCATTAAAACTTAGTTTCCAGATAAAAAATAAGTAAATCAACCTCTGATTCTTGTCCCCCATAAATTAAAAACAATCAAAATTTTAGCTCGGAAACTGCACGCAGTCTCGAGCTAATAAAAAAAGAGTTCGGGCTTTTGCCTTGAACTCTTTTTTTGTGCGTTGTGAGGGTTCATCGTCAAAGTTGGGGCAAAAGCAAAAAATATAAAAAATCCTCCCGATGTTCTGTCTGGAGGATTTTCATATACCGGATAGGCTGAGATTAAATTAAGGAAATATGATTTGCCGCAGGACGGCCTCTGTCATCAAATATATCAAAGTAGACTTCTTGTCCGTCTACCAACTTCCGCAAACCGGATTGTTGGATTGAAGTAACGTGCACAAAAATGTCTTTCGGTGTGTTTGGTGCCTGAATAAATCCATAACCTTTTTTGACATTAAACCATTTAACTGTACCTTTTAGCATATTCAATATTCCTTATAATTCAAAAAGTTAATAAGAGAGCGTCCCAATCAAATTGTTCAATTCAACCAGAACAACATTAATATAATCACTTTTTGCAAAAATGAGAATACCATAAATTTCGTGTTCAGGTATCGAATTTTTCGATACCTGTTTTAGTTGTAGTTCTATTAAAAATTGAAAACTGAGGGGTTTCAGAAGAAATATCGCTATTAAAAATTGTTATAAACATATTAATGTGTCTTATCAGTTTTATCATCGTATGTCATTGCTACTGAGTGCGGACTAAACTGTCAGTGGCGATATAAAGCATTTTTACGCGCAAAAAAAAGAGGCATTGTAAAAAATGCCTCTGAACAAATCATTATAATGACGACTATTTGCCGATCTTAATCATATCAATTAGCTCTTTAACCGACGGAATACCGTTACGATACAACGGGTCGGTTGCAAAGCGATAAACCTGATGACCTGCAAAAACCAGATTGTCCATAATACTACCGTTATGACCAACGTTGTATAGGGTCTTATGGATACAATACGAACGCGGATCAGGCAACTTGCCGGTTGTACCTTTGGCGCGCGACCAGGTTGAAAACTGGCATTGCGACAAGCAACCGACGCATTCGGCGCGGTCAATTTTCATCTGCTTCCACTCGTCTGGTGTCATAAACACCACGGTTTCATCAGGTGTTTCCTGCACCACAGTCAGACCGCTGTTAATTTGGCGATTGGCTTTTTCCATATCTTCGGGTTTAATATAAACCGTGCGGATTTCGCTCATCTTCAGCGGCTGAGAAAACTCGGCGTCTTGCTCGTTTTTGAAAGCGACTTCACCGTTTTTGCGTGCGATTAATTTTTCCAAAAACGTGTTTTTAATGGCCGAAGAGAAAAATCCGGTCGGGCTGAACTTTTGTAAAATCACATCGCCTTTTTTAACCTGCAACATCAGCTTTTTCCACGCGTCGCTGATGGGGCTTTCTTTGGTGACCATGGGGCGCGTGCCAAACTGAAAGGCAACTTTGCCGATGTCGGGGTTATTAATATAGTCTTTCCAGTCGTCCAAAGACCATACACCGCCGGCGATAATAATCGGAATATTATCCAAATTAAGCGCTCTCAAAGCCTTACGCAGTTCTATCAGACGCATATAAGGTGATTGTGGTTGAGACGGGTCTTCGGCATTAGACAAGCCGTTGTGACCGCCGGCCAACCATGGGTCTTCATAAACCACACCGCCGAGATATTCCTTAAAGTTTGAATAAGCGCGTTTCCACAAAACCTGAAAAGCGCGTGCGGAAGAGACGATAGGGTAGTAATAAACCCCGAACTTAGAGGCCAGCTCGCCTAAATGATAGGGCAGACCCGCGCCGCAGGTAATGCCGTTAATCAGACCTTTGGCTTTTTCAAGCACGCCGGTGATAATGCGTTCGGAGTCAGCCATCTCCCACAACATATTCATGTGAATACGTCCGTTTCCGCCGGAAACCTCGTGCGCGACCTGAGCCTGAGCCACGCCGCCGCGAATAGCGTATTCCACCATTTCTTCATGACGTTCGAGGCGCAATTTTTTCATAAAGGTCTCAATAATCACGTTGCCTTTATCATCATAAAAATCAGGGCTGACGCCGGAGAACGTGCCAACGCAGTTCTCATGAGCCCACGCGCCTGCGCTGCGACCATCACTGCCATTAATACCTTTGCCGCCTTCAATCAAAGGCAGAACTTCTTTGCCGGATAGCATGATTGGATTTAAATTAATCAATGATTTATCCTCATAAAATTTCAAAAACACCGATAAGTTAGCACATTTTTTTTAATTTGTAGAGTAAAATTTGCCTTTTATTACAAAATATTATTCTGTCAGATAAAATATGTCTGGTGTGAAGTGATTTAAAGAGATGAAAACAATAATCATACAAATCAGCGCGTAAACAATCAGCATATTGATAAGTCCCTGATTTTGCAGACAAGGGATTTTCTGCGTCAAAGACTTAACCGCCTGATTAACCCCTAGCGTCACCAGCAAAATCAAAGCCATTTGCAACCCGATACCAAGGCTGAGCAGTTGCGATTTATAAGGTAAAAGCAAAAAGTTCAGCCCGCCGAAAAACAAAATAAACGCCACCACGCCGACCACAGCCCAAATTTTTTGCTTATGGTCTTGCTGTTGTTGCTCCTCTTTTTGGCGCGCGACTTCTTCGGCGGAAATCGCCGACAGCTCCATGCCTCTGACCTTTTGCGGCTCGGTTGATTCTTTTTTTACTTTTTGCAGGTTGAAGCGCAACTTTTCTTCCGCGGCGCATAAACCGCAGCCTTTAGCGGTAAAATAGACGTGGTCGGGGTTTTGCTTGCATTGCTTGAGGTTGTGCAACAAATACCACAAATGTTCTTGCCACTCTTTGGCGGTCGGTCGTTCTTGACCGCATACAAAAGCGCGATCAAACATATCAAGCGTTTTCTTGTCAAAATATTCGTGCAGAGAGTAGGGGTGCGGCGCCTGATATTTATCCAACCACGAACCGTAAGCATAGTGATAATCTTCAATGCGTTGCTGGATGGTGAGCATATCGTTGTTTTTGCGCGGCACGCCCGAAAACGGGTGAATCCCGTTGTTCAGGAGTTTGAATATAATCACGGCGAGGGCGAATTTGTCTTGCTCTTCGCCCATTTCGGCGCAACTCAAATCCATCCCTTCAGGGTAAATATATTCCTCACTGACAAACTCCGCCGGATAGCGGCTGCCGTTCTCTCCCTGAATTGAAAATCCGTCACAGTCCACCATGGCCACAATCATCGTGTCGCGATAAACCGAAACATTAGAGGGCTTGAGGTCGACAATATAGTGTCCGCATTGGTGCAAAGAATTAACCATTGAGGCGATGTTATAGGCGGCAAAAATCCGATAAGAATATTTTTCCGACAATCCCAGTTTTTGGCGGATAGACTTTTGCATAAGGTGGTCGAGCGAGACCGCTTTGTCCATATTAATCAGTGGCATAATATAGCCCACGCAAAAGCCTTTATCGTCCTCCAAAATCGCTTCCGGCCAAGCTATTTGCACATATTCCACGCCGTTGCGTACCGTGGGCGGAAAATTCGGGCTGTTCAGCAACATTGACTCTAATTTTTTGCGATTGGTGTTGCTGTTGGCCAGATTATAAAAAATTTTGGCCACCTTTTGCGGCTGTCCCTCAACCTCATAGATTCGTCCGGCCGCGCCGCCGCGGTTGATAACCTTACCCAACCGGACTTTAGAGAACATCCCGTTGGCATAAATGGCGTTATATGTGGCTGACAGCTGATTTTCCATTAGAGTTTAATCCATACCAAAGTTTTGTCGTCAGAGTTGAGCTTAGAGGCCTGCGGCGTGCTTAAGGTGTTTGACAGCGCGCGTAAAGCCTTGGTTTTTGACGGCTCCTTAGCCAAATAATCAGCGATTGGCTGCAAAAAACTTTCTTCAACGGTGGTATAGTCGCGCGAGAACGAAAAATTCGTCAATCCGTCACTCATCAAAAAAATGGTGTTGGCATTTTCAAAAGTCGTAAAACGCAAGCTGTCTTTCCAGTCATCCATCGTATAAAAATAGGTCTCGCAACTGAAATGACCGTTTTCGGGACGAGAGGCTGTAAAGTTTTGATACTTTTCATCATGAAACGCCAAAGCCGCGCCGTCGCCGATATGAAAAAACAACCCCTTGTTTTTGTAGCAGATAACCCCGACCAACGTCGCCGCAAAATCCACCAAAGAATTTTCGCTTTTAGTTTTGTTTAGGCGATGACGGATGAGCTTGCTACGGGCAATGCCGATAGCCTGACTGACGGCTTTGCGCGCGTCGGCAAAATCAACATTTTTCAACAGCGAGGTGAGGGTGTCGCAAACGATTCTCGCGCCGATTCTGCCATATTTGGACGAGCCCGCGCCATCTGAGACCACGGCCACAAAATTGCGTCCGTCCTGCGTATATTGACTATAATCCTGACACGGTTGATTTTGCTGAGCGTGCAAAACACCCTTCACACTGGCGGCTAACACACGGATATGTTGGTTATTTACCCTCATCCCAGTCTCCGGTATCGTCAATCAAATCAGGAGCGTTGGGCGCCGCCTTTGAAACGCAAGAAACACTGCGGCTCAGCCACAAGAAAAATTCCGTAAATTTTAGTCCGGTCAAACGTTTGGGAGACAACAGCGAAAACTTGGCGAGCTTGTCAAGGTTGGCGTCTTTAGTGCCAACGGCGTGGATAACCACTTTTTTGTTTTGTTGTGCGTAGCGACATTGCTCGGCGACAATTTCCCAGTCATAGTCGGTTGGCTCGCCGTCGCTGATTAAGAAAATCCACGGTCGTTTAGAGGTTATGCCGCAGCTATCGTACAAGCATTTCTGTTCCTCAATTTTGCGCAGAGCCAAATCCATCGCTTTGCCAAGCGGCGTCAAACCGCCGGCGTCCATGACCGGCGCCTCAAAATTCATGGCGTCCGTCCAGTCAGAGGCGACCACGGCTTCATCTTTGCCAAAGGCCTTAATAATCAAAATCTGCACCCGTGAGCTGGCGTCAATATCTTCCTTCAATTCTTTTTCAAGCGCCTTCAAACCTGAGTTCAGTTGCTTTATCGGCTCGCCGCGCATAGAGCCGGAACAGTCCAAAACCAAAACGCACGGCGTGCGCTCATTGGCATTGTCGGCAAATTCAACATACGGAATAATATCGTTATTATCGGTCATAATATCATCCTTTTAGCGACGGGGATAAGAGTGAGGGTAGCCACTGCCTTCGGGCGGTTGCGGTGCCGAAAGTTTTCCGCAGGCACTCAAAGCGGTGCATAACAAACATAATATCATGACTATTTTACAAAAATTTTTCATTTTTTAACCTTTTTATGTTCTAACAAAATGAATAGATAAACTATACTCTCACTGTTGCATAATTTCAAAACTTAAAACAGAGTTATTAATAGAAAGATGCTGAAAAGATATATTTTTTTATTTTGCGCCGTTTTGACGCTTGGAGCTTGGGGCGGCAAAGAACCGGTGAATATTTACGACGAGCCGCGTGATTTGCCCGACCGTAAAATGTTTTTGAACGAAGAAACCGGCAAAAGTTTTCGTCTGAGTGATTTCCACGGTGATTTTGTGATTGCGATTTTCTGGTCAAGATATTGCGCGCCATGTATTCAAGAACTCTCAAAAATCAGCTCTTTTCAACAAAAAACGCAAGATACCAATATTAAAGTGGTTTTAATTTCGCCGGCCAGCGATTGGGTCAGCGCCGCCGAGCAAAAACGTTTTTTAACGCGTTTTGAGGCGGGAGATTTGGAATATTACGTTGATAAAAAAGGCGATTTATCGGCCGATTTGGGAATTTTTACCAGTCCGAATACTGTTTTGATTAACTCGCGCGGGCAAGAAATCGGACGCATCCGCGGCGCAGTCGAGTGGGACAAAGACGAGATGGTCGACTACATTTATAACATTAAAGCCAAACACGATTAGCAAAGGATTGAACCATGGTCGAAAAAGTATATATCAGTTGGGAAGACTTCCACCAACACGCCAAGCTGTTGGCCGCAAAAATCAAGCAGTCCGGAGAATATGATAAAATTATCGCCATCAGCCGCGGCGGTTTGCTGCCGGCGGGGATTATTTCTTACGAGTTGGATATTCGCAACACGCAGGCGGTCAATATTTCCAGTTATGACGGCGAGCAACGCCGCAATCTTGACGATGTTGAGGTTGATATTAACGTCGGGGAAGTTGATGAAAAAACATTGGTGATTGATGACTTGTCCGACACCGGCGCCACTTTTCGCCTATTGCGCAAAATGTTTCCCCGCGCCAAGTTTGCTGCCGTTTACGCTAAACCTAACGGCGCGGCGTTTGTTGATATTTACGCACAGGACATTCCCGACAAATGGATTGTTTTTCCTTGGGATATTTAGGCGGCCTCTTGTGCGGCTGCCTCTAAAAAGCCTTCCAACCCTTTGAACGCCATGTCAATATAGGTCTTGTCTTTCGCTGAGTTGTCGCGGTAATAAATGCGCGCGGTGGTCATCCCCGTCTCTTTGGCAAATTCCAAATTAGAATAACTGTCATCCACAAACAAGCAGTCTTTGGGGTCTTTGCCGATTTTCTCGCAGTATTGCTTATAAACTTCGGCGCTCTCGTTCTTTTTATAAACGCCGAAATCCTCCACCGAATAGAAACGGTCTTTGAACATCTCATACAGACCGATTTGCTTCAAAATCCGCTCAGAGGCATAACGATTACTTGCCGTAAACACAAATTGCTCCGCCGGCAATTTAGCCATCCTTTCGGCCAATCGGTCATAAGGCACGATTTTTTCAACCGGCTTGCGCAAGTGATAAGCGTCGCTCAAATCTTTGGGGGAAATATTATATTCCTTATAGAAAAATTCACCGCCGTCACGATAGATTTTGTACGATTCCTTAACCTTGGCTTTGCACTCTTCGTAGTCCATGTCAACGCCCAAATCCTCCACTAAAGCCTGAGCCATAGCGCCGTCGAGCATATCGGCAAATTCCGGTGTTTCACGGTACAATGTGTTGTCCAAATCCCAAATGATAACTTTTTTGCCAAAAACCAATTTAGTCTCCATCAAAATCAAATTTCACACAAAGCAGAACTTCCGCACAAAGCAACTCATCATATCGGCAAATTTTTTCCTCGTCAATACTAAACCGACGAACATCTAAGCCAAAGCGGCAATTTCGGCGCGAACTTCTTCAATCCCTTGCATCTTCTCCGAACTGGTTGTCAAAACGCGGATATGCGCCGCCGCGCGCTTGGCGATTTTATCGGTTGTTTCCGCTTTTACCTTAGCCAGCGCCGCCGCCGAAATCTTATCGGCTTTAGTCAAAACAATCTGATAAGTCACCGCGGCCTTGTCGAGCATATCCAAAATTTCTTCATCAACTTTTTTAATGCCGTGCCGAGAGTCAATCAAAACCAAAACCCGCTTGAGGTTCACGCGTCCCTGTAAATAGGCGAAAATCAACTTTTGCCATTGCTTAACGGTTTGTTCCGGCGCCTGCGCATAGCCATACCCCGGCAGGTCAACCAGTAAAAGCCGATCGCTTGCGTTAAAATAATTCAACTGCTGTGTGCGCCCCGGGGTGTTTGAGGTCTTGGCCAAACCCTTCTGCTTGGTGATGGCGTTTATCAGCGACGACTTTCCCACATTGGAGCGTCCGGCCAATGCCACCTCGTTTAGCTCCGTCAATGGGAGCTGAGACAAATTCGCCACGCCCAACACAAAGGTTGTCGGCTGTTTGAACAGTTCTTCGCCGGCGGCGATTTGCTCGTCAGAAAACGGTTCTAGCTTAAAATCCATGATCCTAATCCACTCCGTTTTTGCTCATAATAACTTTTTGCTGAATCAGCGCCAACACGTTGCTGAGCGTCCAATAAATCACCAAACCGGAAGCAAAATGCCCGAGCATAAAGGTGAAAATCAGCGGCAAAAACATAAAGGCGCGCGCTTGGTCTTTGTTGGTTGGCGCCGGACTCAATTTTTGTTGCAAATACATGGTCAAGCCCATCACAATCGGCCAAACGCCAATGTCTAACAATGACGGTAACGGCAAGTGCGACCATTGCGAAATTGTCAGCGGGTCGGGCGCGGACAAGTCTTTAATCCAACCGATAAACGGCGCATGACGAATTTCAATCGCAATGTTCAAAACCTTATACAGCGAGAAAAACACCGGAATTTGAATCAGCATTGGCAAGCAACCCGCCGCCGGATTAATTTTCTCTTTGCGATACAGCTCCATTGTGGCTTTTTGCAACATAACCTTGTCGTTGGCGTAGGTCTCTTGCAAAGCCTGCATTTTCGGCTGAACTTTCTTCATTTTAGACATACTCTCGAAAGATTTGTTGGCCACCGGAAACATTGCCAGTCTGAGCAAGGCCGCAAACAGCAAAATCGCCCAGCCCATGTTGCCGATAAAGTGATACAAAAAGTCGAGAATATAGAAGAACGGTTTGGTCAAAAAGTAATACCAACCAAAATCAACCGCCAAATCAAATTTTTCAATATTAAACGCCGCTTTGTATTCATCCAAAAGTTTGATTTCTTTCGCGCCGGCGAATAATTTTATGTTGTTGGTTGCAACCGCTTGCGGCGCAACTTTCACGGCGTCGCCCACATAGTCAACCTGAAACGTGTTTTCCTTCACGCGGGCATATTTAATCTTGTGATTTTGTGCATTATTCAAAATAAAGGCCGTAAACCAATATCTGTCGGAGAAACCTGCCCATCCGTTGGTGGTTTTGAACGATTTTGGCTCTTTTTCTTCCAAATCTTTATATTTAATCTCTTTCAGATTGCTGTCGGCAACGCCGATCATGCCCTCATGCACCACCGAACTCGGCAAATTAACCTCGGGCACTTTGCGATTGATCAAGGCATAAGGATACAAAGTCACTTCCTTGCCGGTGTTGTTTTCAACATCCTGCTGAATATCAAACATATAAGCCTTGTCCAGACTGATACGGCGGATAAAACGCAAACCTTGTCCGTTATCCCACTCCAAAACCACCGGAGAGTCCGGCGTCAAATTATTTTGGCGCACGCTCCAAACCGTGTTTGCGTCAGGCACTTTGATGTTGGCGTCAAGACTAATCCAACCCATTTCGGCATAATACGGCGTTTCGGTTTTGGCCGGTGTCAACAATTCAATCTCGGCGCTGTCGGCGTCTAAAGCCTGTTTGTATTTTTTCAAATACAGGCTGTCCAAACGCGCGCCCTTGAGGCGCAAAGAACCGCGCAAATCATCATTGCCGATGCTAATGCGGGCGTCATCTTTCAAGGCGTTTTCAACGCTTAATGCCGGCGCTTTGAGGTCTTCAACTTCAATCTCGTTTTGTTTCAGAGGTTCGGACTTTTTAACCTCGGCCTGTGGCGCGGCAATTTCTTGCTCCGGCGCTTCGGCTTTTGGAAACATTTTATTAAAAACAAATAACGCGCCCAACGCGATAATCAAAGTCATATACAGGCGCTTAACATCTTCTTGCATTAAAAATCCTCCAAAACAAAATACAACGGCTTATTTTTAGCCTATAATTTACACGGTTGCAAGTGTTTATCTTGGGTTATCATTATCCTTGCGTGGCACAGGGTCAAAACCCGAACCGCCCCACGGGTGACAACGGCAGATTCGTTTTATGCCGAGCCACAGTCCCTTGATTGGTCCGTGAATTTTAATCGCCTCAATCATATATTGCGAGCACGTCGGTCTAAAGCGACACACCCCGGGGCAGAGGGGAGAGATAAACTTTTGATAAAATTTAATCGGCAGAATTAACAGCCACGACAGAATTTTTGGCATAATCATCACCATACAAGGCGCGGTTAATTCTCTTAAGAGCATATTTCAAATCGCGGGTAATGTCGGTATACGGGCATTCGGCGGTGGTGTAGCGCCCGATTAAAACATACTCGGTGTTCATTGCTGCGGCGTAGATGGTCTCCCGTACGGCGGCGCGCATCCGCCGACGCGCCCGATTGCGCACCACGGCGTGCCCGAGCTTTTTGGTTGTGGTAAAACCAAATTTAGGTTCCTGCGATTCTTTAGATAAAGATTGAGCCGCCTGCAGGATAAAAGAGGTTGTAACCACTTTTGCGCCCGCTTTGGCGACTCTCACAAAATCTTTTCGCTTTTTCAATTTCAGAAAATCTGACATTTTAATTAAGCAGAAAGTTTAGCGCGTCCTTTTGTGCGGCGAGCGGCCAAAACTTTGCGACCGCCTTTGGTAGCCATACGAGCACGGAAACCGTGACGACGAGCTCTGACTAACTTACTCGGTTGATAAGTGCGTTTCATTATTTTTCTCCGGTTACGCCTGACGACGCAGGCAATGTTATTATTGATTATTTTAGCTCTTTAAACTCTAAAGAGCCTCGGACAAAACGTTTATAAAATACAAACCCGTCGCTGTCAAGCAAAATAAAATATTGATTTAGGCAAAAAAACACCGTCAAACTTGCGTTTGGCGGTGTTCTTGTCTTTGAGTCAGACTACTTGCTCAACTGAGCGGCAACCTCAGCGGCAAAGTCTTCTTCTTTCTTTTGCAAGCCTTCGCCCAGACGGAAGCATACATAGTCAGCCAACTTAACGTCAGTGCCCAGCTCTTTAGCGGCATCGGCAATAACCTGCTTAACCTTCTTGTCCGGATCCATAATATAAGCCTGTTCTTCCAAAACAACTTCGTCATAATATTTTCTGACGCGGCCTTCAATCATCTTTTCGATAATGTTTTCCGGTTTGCCGGAAGCGCGAGCCTGTTCGGCATAAATAGATTTTTCGTGCTCAACAGCCTCAGGAGAAACATCGGCAATGCTCAAAGCAATCGGGTTAGAAGCGGCAACGTGCATAGCGATATGTTTGCCGAGTTCAAGCAATTTTGCTTTGTCTGCTTTTGATTCCAAAGCAACCAAAACGCCGATTTTACCAACGTTCGGACGAGCGGCGTTGTGAATATAAGAGGCAACCACACCGTCTTTAACTTCCAACAATTTGGCGCGGCGCAGGTTCATATTTTCACCGATTTTAGCAATCATATCGGTCAAACGCTCTTCAAAAGTTTTGCCGCATTTCGGGCAGTTGAAAGATTTCATCTCGCAAACATCGCCATGGCTCATCAAAGCAACTTTGGCGGCGTCTTCAACATATTCCTGAAAGATTTCATTTTTGGCAACAAAGTCGGTTTCGGAGTTCACTTCAACAACGGCGCCTTTGTTTCCGTCAACAGCCACAGCAACTAAACCTTCGGCGGCAATACGGCTTGCTTTTTTAGCGGCGCTTGCCAAACCTTTTTTACGCAACCAGTCAATAGCTTGTTCCATGTCTCCGTTTGTTTCGGTCAATGCTTTTTTGCAGTCGAGCATTCCGGCGCTGGTTGTCTCTCTCAATTCCTTAACCATAGCGGCTGTAATTTCTGTCATTTATTTAATTCCTTATTTTTTTAGGGTAAAAAACTTTTAAACACCGATGGCGATATTTTATTTTGTCGCAAATAAACATACCGCCACCGGTTTATCTTAAATCGATTCGCTGTAATTATTCGGCAGCTGTATCTTCTTTAGCTTTTTTAGAAGCTCTTTTTTTTGCCGGTTTAGCGTCGCTGGCTTCAATGTCTTCAACTTTCAGACCTTGAGCGGCGATTTCAGCCTGCATACCGTCCAATACGGCAGAAGAAACCAGTTCGCAATAGAACTGAATAGCGCGGATAGCGTCATCGTTGCCCGGAACCGGAAAATCAACCAATTCAGGGTCAGCGTTGGTATCGCAAATGCCGATAACGGGAATACCGAGTTTTTTAGCTTCTTTAATAGCCAAATCTTCCTTCGGCGTATCGATAACGAACAACAAATCCGGCTGACCGCCCATGTTCATAATGCCGCCCAGTTCCAGATTTAATTTTTCTTGTTCTTTTTTAAGGTTCTGCAGCTCTTTTTTGGTATAACCTTCAACGGCGTTTTTCTCAAACATTTCGTTGAGTTTTACCAAGCGGGAGATTGACTTGTAAACAGTTTTCCAGTTGGTGAGCATACCGCCGAGCCAACGATAGTTTACATAGTACTGACCGCATCTTTCAGCGCTTTCCTTAATGATATCCTGAGCTTGTCTCTTGGTGCCGACAAACAAAACCTTACCGCCCTGAGCAGCGATTTCGCGAGCTGCGTTCAAAGCAGTGTAAAGCATCGGATAAGTTTTTTGCAAATCAATAATATGAATATTGTCTTTTTTGCCATAGATGAACGGAGCCATTTTCGGGTTCCAGCGACGAGCGTGGTGTCCGAAGTGAACGCCGGCTTCAATCATTTGACGCAAAGTAAAAGTAGGAAGTGTCATTTTATAAATCCTTTATTTTTCCAGTTAAACCTCCGCAGACATCCCATCCTCTCTCAACAGAGAACACTGGAGCGAACTTCACCAAAAAATCCGCTAAGTCTGCGTGTGTATTGCGGCATAATTGCCGCGGTTAATAAACCTGCACCATTGCAAGTTCGTCCTACTTTTAATACAACCGTTTAATTTTGCAAGCATTTTTTTAACATAAATCAATTAAATACAACAAAATACGGGCGTTTTTTTGTGCGGTACTTGCTTTTATGACTTGTAATATCGGCGGATTTAGTCTAACTATACAGCATTATTTTTTTAGCAAAAGGAAAGATATGTCAGATTTATTCGAGTCTACCGCGCCGAAGCAAGAGACTTATTCGGCACAAGATATTCAGGTTTTGGAAGGTTTGGAGGCTGTGCGCGCCCGCCCCGGTATGTATATCGGCGGCACCGATGAACAGGCTTTGCACCATCTGGTCGCCGAGATTTTGGACAACTCCATGGACGAGGCTGTTGCCGGCTATGCCAATCGTATTGAGATTCGTATGAACGCTGACTATTCGGTCACAATTACCGATAACGGTCGCGGTATTCCGGTCGACCCGCACCCGAAATATCCCAATATGTCTGCGCTTGAAGTTATTTTAACCATGTTGCACTCGGGCGGAAAGTTCGGCGGCGGCGCCTATAAAGTCTCCGGTGGTCTGCACGGCGTGGGCTTGTCGGTGGTTAATGCTTTGTCCGACCGCTTGGTGGTTGAAATTGCCCGAGATAAAAAGCTGTATCGTCAGGAATATGCCAAAGGCAAGCCCGTCACCGCGTTGGAATTGGTCGGCAATGCGCCCAACCGCCGCGGAACATCCATCACGTTTCATCCCGATTCCGAGATTTTTAACGCCGTTTCCAACCTCAATCCCAACCGTGTGTTTCGTATGGCTCGCTCTAAAGCATTTTTGTTTAAGGGTATTCATATTGAGTGGAAATGCGCGCCCGAGGTTCTAAATGAGGGCGACACCACCCCGCAAGAGGCTGAATTGCATTATCCTAACGGCTTGCAAGACTTTTTGAACTATCAAATCGGCGCCCGCACCACTATCAACCGTATGGCCTTTACCGGCGATGCCGAGCTTGCCAATGACGAGGGACGCGTGGAGTGGGCGGTAACATGGCCCGAAGATGAAAACGGCTTTTGCTATTCTTATTGTAATACGGTTATCACCCCCGAGGGCGGCACGCACGAGACCGGTTTTCGTTCGGCGCTGATTCGCGGTCTTAAAGAATACGGCGAGATGGCCAATATCAAAAAAGCCTCGGTCATCACGGCGGAAGATTTTTTGAGCGACGCTTGCATTATGCTTTCGGTCTTTATCCGCGATCCGCAGTTTCAGGGGCAAACCAAAGACAAATTAACTTCGGTTAAAGCGGTGCGGTTGGTGGAGCAAGCCGTTAAAGATTCGTTTGACCACTGGTTGACCTCTGATGTTGAAAATGCCTCGGCGCTTATGGAATATGTGATTGAACGCGCCGAAAGCCGCCGCAAGAAAAAAGAAGAAAAAATCCAAAACCGCAAATCTCCGACCAAAAAATTGCGTCTCCCCGGAAAATTGGCCGATTGCACGCAGGCGGCGGCCGAAAATACCGAAATTTTCATCGTTGAGGGAGATTCCGCGGGCGGCTCGGCCAAACAGGGACGCGACCGCTTTACGCAGGCGATTTTGCCGCTGCGCGGTAAAATTTTGAACGTTGCCAGCGCCTCTTTAGATAAAATAACCCAAAACCAAGAGATTAAAGATATGATTGAGGCTTTGGGCTGTGGCATTAAAGACAATTATCGCGAAGAAAATCTGCGTTATGAAAAAATCATCATCATGACCGATGCCGACGTCGACGGCGCGCACATCGCCTCGCTGTTGATGACTTTCTTCTATCAGCAAATGCCCAAGCTCATTGAAAACGGTCACGTTTATATTGCCACGCCGCCATTGTATAAGATTGTGATTGGCAATAAAAACTTTTATGCCTTGGACGATGACGATAAAGACGCTATCCTCAAGCGCGAGGTTAAGGGCAACGCCAAGCCGGACATCAGCCGCTTTAAGGGTTTGGGCGAGATGAGCTCTCAACAGTTGAAAGAAACCACCATGGATAAAAAGAACCGCACCCTGTTGCGCGTGGTTTTGCCCAACCCCAACACCGAAGAAGGCAAGGAAGAGTGTTTTGAAACTCGCCGTCAGGTCGAGCGCCTGATGGGCAAAAACCCCGAAACCCGCTTTAAGTTTATTATCGAACACGCCAAATTTGTTGACGATTTAGATATTTAGCCCTTGTCTGATAACCAATAATTAACCGAAAAAGTCTAACATTGCCTTTCTGAAGAGAGGGGCGATGTTTAAGGCTTTTTTAAATTGCATCAAAATTTATTTAGACCGCAGAATGCCGGTAATGTTGGCATTGGGTTTTTCAAGCGGATTCCCGTTGGTCTTGGTGTTCAGCACCATGAACTTGTGGCTCAAAGACAGCGGCATTGCCGTGACCGTTATCGGAATGATGTCGCTGATAAAAGCGCCGTTTAGTTTCAAATGGGTGTGGGCGCCGTTTGTTGATAAAATGCATTTGCCGCTGTTGGGACGCTTAGGACAGTTGCGCGGTTGGGCATTGCTGTCGCAAATTGTGTTGATGTTAGGCATTTTGGGTATGTCGGCGATAGATGTTCATCAGGGCTTGGGGTGTTTTATTCTATACGCGGTGGTGGTGGTGTTGGCCTCCGGCACGCAGGATATTGTGTTGGACGCTTATCGTATTGACCGCTTTAAGGCCGAGGAGCAGGCCGCGGGCGCGGCGGTGTTCGTGCTCGGCTATCGTCTGGGAATGATATTTTCCGGTGCCGGCGCGCTGTTTTTAAGCGATGTGATGAGTTGGAACAAGGTTTATGTGATTATGTCTTTGGGCGCGTTGGTCGGCATTATCACCGTGCTGTGCGTCAAAGAACCACCCAAAACCGCCAAAACCAATTATGATAATGTGGCGATGTTTATCAAATATGCGATTGTGGCGCCGTTGAGCGAATTTTTGTGCCGTCCGCATTGGCGCACAATGGTGGCGTTTATCTTTTTCTATCGTATGAGCGACGCCTATATGGGACCCATGGCCTATTTGTTTTTTGACGATTTGGGCTTTACCAAAAGTGAGATTGCCGCGGCCTCTAAAATTTATGGCATGATTGCCACTATTGTCGGTGGTTTTGTCGGCGGCGCCGTGCTCAGCCGTATAGGGATGTATAAAGGTTTGTTGCTGTGCGGGGTGTTGCAAAGCCTCACGAATTTGATTTATGTTTTGCAGTCTTCGGTCGGCAACCACTTTTTTATGCTGTCGACAACCATTGCCTTTGACAATATCGCGAGCGGCATGAGCTCAATCGCGCTGGTGGCTTATCTGTCGTCTTTGTGCAACAAAAAATACACCGCCACGCAATACGCGCTGCTGTCGTCGCTCATGACTTTGGCTCGAGACATTTTTGCCGCCACCAGCGGTTATTTGGCAACCGCCGTTTCGTGGGATATGTTCTTTATTCTCACCACGCTGATGGGGGTGCCGGCGGTGTTGCTGTTGTTCAGACTAATGAAGTTGCAAAAACACAACCGGCTTTAGGGCTAAACCTTGTGCGGCAAGCGGCCGTATATCAGGTCGCTGATGGCATTTGGCAAACACGACATCAGCCATGCGCACAATCTGAGCGGCCACGGAAACGCGATAATCCCTCTGTTTTTCGCCACCCCCTCGGCAATAATCGCGGCGGCGCGCGGTGCTTCCATAAAAAACGGCATCGGACAAGTGTTTTTGTCAGTAATTCTTGAGCGCACAAAACCGGGGCAAACCACCGAAACTTTAATTTTTTTGTCGCGCAAATGCAATCTTAATGCCTCGCCCCAAGCCTTGACAAACGCCTTGCTGGCGCTGTATGACGGACAGGTCGCCAACCCGTGATAACCGGCAATAGAGCTGATAAGCACCAGATGTCTGTCACCCGAGCGACCATCTGCCTCAAACTCGCTCAACGCCGGCAAAATGGTGTTAACCACGCCGACAACGTTGGTCTGCACGGTGTTGCGCACGTTTGATTCTGATTCTTCGCCGGTAGAAACGCCGGCGTTGGCAATCACAATATTCAGCGGCGCGGCGTGATGGGCTTTGGCAATATATTTCTGCATGCTCAGCGTGTCGGTCACATCGCAGATCTCGGCATAAACGTTGGCGCCTGCGTCTTCGCACTTTTGCTTCACCTCCGCCAAACGCTCTTTGTTGCGCCCGCACAAAAACAAGTTCGCCGCGCCGTTTTGCGCGTAATGAACCGCCAAGGCGGCGCCGATTCCCGATGTTGCGCCGGTAATAAGTATATTTGCGTTCTTAATCATATTTACTTTTCCTAAATTTTAATAAATAATGGCTATATTACAGCAATATTAACATTAGGCAAGACGGAGTAGAAACTATGGACAAGATTATTGATAGACTCAAAAAAGTTCGCAAGGGCGCAATGTTTATTATTGAAGCGCCGTCAGGCACGGGCAAAGGCACCATTGCGAAAGAGCTGCTCCGTCAAGACAGCAACATCAAATTTTCAGTTTCGGTCACCACGCGAGAGCCTCGGTTTAATGAAAAAGAAGGTGTTGATTATTACTTTATCTCTGACGAAAAATATAACGAACTGCTTAAGCAGGATGCTTTTTACGAGTGCGTCGATTCGCAATACGGCAGCCGTTACGGTACTTTGCGTTCCGAGGTCGATAGTTTTATCAATGTCGGGCAAGATGTGTTGTTTGATATGGATTGGGCGGGCGCTCGTCAAATGAAGAGCAAAGCGCCTGATGACGTGGTGACGATTTATCTGTTGCCGCCCTCAATCAGCGAGTTGCACCAACGCTTGGTCAACCGTGGCACCGACAGCGACGAGGTCATCAACAAACGTATGCGCCTAGTTCTTGACAAACTCAGTCATTGGCAAGAATTTGACTATGTGATTGTGAACGTCAGCTTGGAAGAAACCGTCAAGAAAATTCAAAAAATCATCTCTTGTGAGCGGATGAAACGTGTTCGCCAAACCGGTTTAGCCGGTTTTGTTGCCGAGCTTGAGAAAGAGGCGAAAGAAATTATTTTTTAGCCTTTCTGCGGCGAGTGAGCTGGTTGTCCAAACGGTGTTCCTTAATCCCCGCGGGGTCTTGATGTATAATAATCTGTGCGTTGGGATAGGCTTTGATTAAGGTCTGTTCCACGGCGTCGGAGATTTCATGCGCCTGATAGAGAGTTTGACCACCGTCAAGCTCCAAATGCAGCTCAAACATATATTCATTGCCAAGACTACGGGTGCGCAGGTCGTGCATACCCTTAACCTCTTTGTGAGCGGACACAATTTTTTTAATATTGTCGCGAATATCATCATCCAATTCGTGGTCAAGCAACAGGTTGATAGCCTCACAGGCCAACCGATAAGCATTAATCAGCAAATATACCGCAATCACAAATGCGGTTAAGGTGTCAAACCAGTCAATATCAAAAAGTTTAACCACCGTCAGACTCAAAATAATGGAGGCATTGGTCAAAATATCAACCACATAGTGCTCGCTGTCGGCATTGATGGCCTGAGATTCCGTTACTTTCGCCACATGTTTTTGATACGAAATCAAAAACAAAGTGCTCACCAAACTGATGACCATAATCGCAATCGCCAAGCCGGTCTGTTCCAAAGCCCGCGGTTGCATGAGACGAGTGAGGGAATCATACATCACAAACAAGCCCGAACCGGCGATAAACGCCGCCTGAAACAAGGCGCTGACCGCCTCGGCTTTGCCATAGCCGTAGCGGTGCATTTCCGACGCCGGTTTGGCCGAAAACTTAATGGCCACAAATGTGATTGCCGATGCCAAAATATCCGACAGACTGTCAATCATTGACGACAACACCGCCAACGAACCGGAATAAAACGCCGCTCCCAGTTTTAACAGGCTCAACATGCCGGACAAAGCAATGCTTGCGACCGAGGCTCGATGTTTGAGTTTGTCAGCTTCTTGTTTACTTAACCGATTCGATGACATCGTTTATTTTCTCCGCGTTTTGTTCCGAAATTTCATAAAGTTTGCCGGTAGCATATTTTGCAAATAATTGCAAATAATTTCCCTGAGGCTGTTCAACAAAGCGATAAGACAAATAATATTTGCTCCCTTTTTGCCACAGATTTATGCCGAAGTTGTCCCCGTTTTCAAACGTCAGCCAAACTCTGTGCCGCAAGCTAAGCTCTGATGTTGGTTCATAGCTCAATGTCAGCGGCGTGTTGATAAATTCTTTGAACAACAGCAACAACATATCCTCATTATCCGTTAGGTCAGACTTCAGCAACCGCCCGAACCGCAAATTAAGAGCCGTATTGAGTGTCCACTCGCGCCAATCGGTTGACAGACTCAAAAAATCGGCCTCAATCAGCCACACCTGAAACTTGTTGCTAAACTTCAAAAACGCGCCGCGTCCGCCGCGCCCGATTTCTTCGTCATAACGACCGATGTCAAATTGCAGCAAGGGACGGTTATCCTCATTGCTGAGTGTCACCGCTGTGGCGTGCGTTGCGTCCAACCCAAACTTGGGCAGATATTCGGCGCGGGCGCTTTTACGCTCCAAAAAACGAGCGTTGGACAGCGTGGCCAAAAAGTTCACCACCCGCCTTTGATAAAGCGGATAGCCCTCAAAACCTTCAATTTGCCACATGCCGTCTTTTTTATAAAAATGCAAAACCTGATTTTGGTGTTTGAAGCGAATATGGCTGATGTTGTTGAGTTGTTGTTGCCAGTCGCTGAACACCGGTTGGTTTTCAAAGTCGTTACGGTCGCCAAATTGGTGCAAAGACAAAAACAAGCCCAAAGCAAACAGCATACAGCCGCCAATGGTCAAAGTCATCAGCTTCGCACTCATGCGAGTCTTCGTTTGGCAACGATATTTGCACGCCTTGCGGTGGCAAAAGACAAATATTCCCAAGCCGCAAATAATGAGCAAAGGCACGGCGTAGAGGTTGAACAAAACCGCCAAATTTTGTTGCTTTGCCAAATTGGCATTAACTTTGGTTCGTACCTCTGCCAACTGTTGTTTGCTTTTTTGCAAAGCGGAACGGAATTGCGCGATAACTTCCAGCTCGTCATCAGAAAAGTCTTGCCTTTCTTCAAAATTTTTCTTACGCCACAAATCGTTGAGTTGCGTTTTAACCTCGTCAATCTCCGCCAACAGTTTGCGTTCGGCGGCGGTAACGGTCAAGGAGTTTTGCTTGCGCAACCGTTCCCAAGCCTCAAAACGGCGTTCGCTGTCGGCGGAACGTCGCAAATCGACCATGGCTTGGTTGTCGCTCAGACTGTCGAGCGCGTTCAAAATCAAATTGGCGTTATCGTTTAGCACCACGGCGTATTGATATTCGTCAAAAGTTTTATATTGGCTCCAAAAATCATCATAAGCCAAATCGCTGTCGCCGATAACAATCACCTCAAACGGATGCTCAAGCTTGTTGCTGATGATTTTGGCCGCCACGGTTTTAACCAGATTGTCAGACTTAAATTGCGCCAAAATATCCGCCGGATTCAGGTTTTGATAAATTGCTTCTGCGGGGAACAAGGCTGAATTATGGCTTGTTTGCAATAGCGGAATAAACGTCGTGTCATGACCTTTTATGTGCTTGATAGGCGTTGCCGAAGTCAACAACACCCGCCGCAAGTTTTTAACCTCGGGTTCTGCGCTGACAACCGGTAAATTAAGCTGTATCACATCTTGCACAAACAGCGCGTGCTTTTTGCTTCCGGCATTAACGGTGAGCGAGTTGTCCAAATCGGCGACAATAACCGACGGATTAAATTCAAAACCCCACAGCTTTTCCAAATTTCCTAATTGCGATGGCGAAAATCTCTGATTAACCGGAGAATAAAGTCTCTGAGCCTCCGCCGCAACGTCTGCCAAAACCAAAATTTTGCCGCCGCCGAGGGTATAAGCCGCGATTTTGTCGACCAATGCCGAAGACATTGATTGCGGGTGTAACAGCGCCAAAACATCAATCTTGCGCAAATCCTCGGGCTTGTTAATCATCTTAATATTATACAGAGCTTTAATCTCATCCGTAATCCGCCAGTTTGTGCCGACTTTGTCAGCGTCCAACACTTGCCCGAACAAGGGTAATGACGAGACAATCCCCAAAGTCGGCTTACGATGAGAAAAAGTATATATTTTTTGCAAAATTTCAGACTCGATTTTTTCAATATTTTCCAACGGAATATAGGGGATAACCTCTTGCTTTCCGGCCTCGTCAATCAAGGTGATGCCAAAAAAAGCGCTTTGGTTAAGGTCGGGCAGGGGAATAGGCTGTAATTTATCGTGCATAGCCATATCTTCCGCGCGGTTCATTGGCTCGGGATAATAAAAACGATAAGACAACCGCCCGTTTGCTCGTTGTTGCAGTGTTTTCAGCAAAATTTCCAATCGGTCGACAGCCTTGCGGAACAAAGTGTTGCGAGAAGACAGCACGGGGGAATAATAAACCCGTATCGTCACCGGTTCTTTGATATTATGTAAAATCTGCTCGGCGGCGGGGGAGAGGGTAAATATCTTATCTTCGGTCATATCAATTCTCTGTCCGGCAAATATGGCGTTGATTGTCAAGTTAAAACCGGCAAAAATCAGCCATGCCGATATTATCAGCCATGCGTAGCCAAATTTATTGCCGCGACCGATAATCGGCGCTATGCCCGAGGTTTTTCCTCGCACCAAAACCTCGGTCATAAAATTAAACAGAATGATAACTGAGGCAAAAAAGACAATATCGCGAAGTCCGATAACCCCGCCGCACAAATCGCCGTAGTGTGATAAAAAACTCAAATAAGCAATATTCTCAACCAATGCGTCGGGCAAAAAACTTCTGAAAAAGCGCAACACATATTCCAAACCGCTCAAAAAAAACAGCAAGTTCACAATGACAGCCAACACCAACGCAATTACCTGACTTTTGGTCAGGGACGACATTGTCTGCGCGGTGGCGAGCATGGCGCCTGCCAACAAAAAACTCCCCAAATACGAGGCGGTGATAATGCCGTTGTCCGGTTGTCCCAACACATTGGCCGTTACCGCAAACGGAAACGTCAGTGCCAATGCAAAAGAACAAAAAATCCATGCCGCCGCGAACTTTCCCCACACCAACTGCGCCGCGGAAACCGGCAAAGACAAAATCTGCGTCACGGTTTGCGTCTTAAATTCCTCAGCCCACAGCCGCATGGCAATGCCCGAGATAAAAATCAGATAAATCCAAGGCTGATAGCCAAACATCAGGCTTAAGTCTGCTTGTCCTCGCTCTAAAAAATACCCCAGATACAGCGTGAACGAGGCGTTCAAAAACAAAAACGTCAACAAATAAACATAGGCCACCGGCGACATAAAATACCGTAGCAATTCATATTTGACAATGGCGACAAACTTACGCATGAACGCCTCCCGTCAGTTTTTTGAAAGCCGTTGCCAGTGAGCGGTCGTGCGCAATTTTCAAAACCTCGCTCTTGTCTCCGTCTGCAACGATTTTACCCTGATTCATAATCATAATCCGATTGCACATTTCTTCCACATCATCCAACAAGTGGGTTGAAATAATAATGGTTTTGTTTTTTCCCATAGCCTTAATTAATTGGCGAATATGCTCTTTTTGATTGGGGTCAAGCCCGTCGGTCGGCTCGTCCAAAAGCAAGAGCGGCGGGTCTGATAAAATGCTCTGCGCGAAGCCCACGCGGCGTTTATAACCTTTTGATAAGTTTTCGATTCGCATATTTTTCACATCTTCAATCTGCGCCAATTTTTCCGCCGCCCGCACTTGAGCGTGAGCCACCCCCTTAAGCGCCGCCATATAACTCAAAAAGTCTTCCACCGTCATATCGCCATACATCGGCGCGCCCTCTGCCAAAAAGCCGATATTCCCCTTATAAATATCTGGACCGGTGTTTATTTCTGTCTCACAAACTTTGATGATGCCGCTGTCAGGCGCCAACAAGCCCGAAATCATATTAAGCAAAGTCGACTTTCCGGCGCCGTTAGGACCGAGCAGGGCGATAATCTCGCCTTTTTGTGCGCTAAAAAACACCATATCCACGGCGCAGACATTGCCATATTGCTTGAGCAGGGCGCAGACTTCCAAAGTTTTTTTCATGAGCGGACACTCCGAATTATTCGGGTTTGTTAATTTCATACAAAGCGATTGCCGCGGCTGTGGCAACGTTTAAACTTTCCACTTTTTCCGATATGGGCAATCTCACGGTCATATCGCACGATTCTTCAATCAAACGCCGCATACCTTTGCCTTCGCTACCCATAATAATAGCGGTTTTGCCGGCTTTGTTCAGCTTGTCGATTGTGGTGGTGGCGTATCCGTCCATACCCACCGTCCAAAATCCGGCGTCTTTCAGGGTTTCAATCGCCCGAGACAGATTGGTCACCCGCACCACCGGCAAAATCTCAATCATACCGGCTGACGCTTTAGCCATAGCGCCGGATTCCGCCGGAGAATTTTTGTCTTGCACAATCAAAGCCAGAGCGTTAAACGCCGCGCAGGAGCGGATAATCGCGCCGATATTCTGCGGGTCGGTCACTTGGTCTAAAATTAAAACGTGGCACTTGTCCAAATCTTGCGCCATGACGCAAATATCAGTAATATCAAGGTTTTCAAGCTCTTTCACCTGTGCCGCAAACCCCTGATGAACGGCGTCAGACGGCAACAAACGCTCAATTTCTTTGCGGTCGACAACTTTCACCACCGCCTCGTTGCGACCGGCTTTTTTGCAGTCTTCCCGCGCCTCGGCGGCGTTGTCCGCAGTCACATAAACCGCCAAAATCTGCCGCTTGGGATTGTTAATCGCGGCGCAAACCGGATGCCTGCCATACAAAAACAACCCTTGCGGCTTGGTGTGTTGTTGGTTGTTGGTTCTAAATTTAGCCATATCAAATAACCTTTCTTAAAATTCCGCCTTCTGCGGCTAATAATTTCTCCGCCTCGTTTTTTGTACACTGCCTGCAAGCCATAACGCAAGCGGTTTTCACATTGCGCCCGCTTTTTTCAAAATATTCTTCCGCCTTGGATGAATCAAGACCGCAAATCTCGGCGATAAAACGAATGCTTCGCTCAATCAGCTTTTTGTTGGTGGGCTGCAGGTCGATCATATAGTTCTGATACGTCTTGCCGATTCGCACCATGGCGCCGGTTGAAATCATATTGAGCACCATTTTCTGCGCCGTGCCCGACTTCATCCGCGACGAGCCCGTAATCGCCTCTTCCCCCACAATCGGATTAATGAAAATATCTGCAAATTCAGCCATTTTAGCCAAGGGATTAGAGCTAACGGCCACCGTCTTGCAGCCGTTTTCTTGGGCAAGTTGCAAAACCTTAAGGCAATAAGCGGGATTACCGCTTGCCGAGATTGCGATTACCACATCAACAGGCGAGGGGGCAAAGGCGTTAAAATCCTGTTCGGCTAATTGGATACTGTCTTCGGCATTTTCGACCGCCGAGCGCAAAGCCTTGTCGCCGCCGGCGATAAAACCTTGCACCAATTGGGGAGACACGCCAAACGTCGGCGGACACTCCGAGGCGTCCAAAACCCCGATACGTCCGCTGGTTCCCGCCCCAAAATAGGCAATGCGTCCGCCTTTTTGCAAAGAGAGCGCCGCGGCGTCTATGGCGTTGGCGACCTGAGGCAAAACCTTTTCAACCGCCAAAGCGACTTTTTTATCCTCATTATTAATGGCGCGCGCAATCTCGAGCGAGTCTGCAAGGTCAATATTAACAGTGTCGGGGTTGCGGGCTTCGGTGATAATATTTTTATCCATCTGTTATCGTCCTGAAAATAATCAACAAACTTGAGGATAAGTTAAATAAATTAAGAAATATCTAAAAAAGATATTGACAAAGACCCAAAAATACGTTTATTTGCAAACAGTGACTTACAAAAATGGTAACTTTTCCGATTTTTGCGGAGGGGTGGCAGAGCGGTCAAATGCAACGGACTGTAAATCCGTCGACTTTAGTCTACGATGGTTCGAATCCATCCCCCTCCACCATTTTTTATAGGGCTCTCGGATAGAGGCTATTTTAAGCGGGTGTAGCTCAATGGTAGAGCAGAAGCCTTCCAAGCTTATGACGGGGGTTCGATTCCCCTCACCCGCTCCAATTTTTCCTCTCCGAATAACTTAACAATTAAATTTTAGGATTTTGTAAAATGGCAAAAGAGAAATTTGAGCGTACAAAGCCGCACTGTAACATAGGTACAATCGGCCACGTAGACCACGGTAAAACCACATTGACAGCAGCCATCACGAAAGTATTGGCAGAAGAAGGCGGCGCAAACTTCACCGCATATGATCAGATTGATAAAGCCCCTGAAGAAAAAGCTCGTGGTATCACCATTTCTACTTCACACGTAGAGTATGAAACCCCGAACCGCCACTATGCGCACGTTGACTGCCCGGGTCACGCCGACTATGTAAAGAACATGATTACCGGTGCCGCTCAGATGGATGGTGCAATTTTGGTTGTATCTGCCGCTGATGGTCCGATGCCGCAAACCCGTGAGCACATTTTGTTGGCTCGTCAAGTAGGTGTACCGGCTTTGGTTGTTTATATGAACAAAGTAGACCAAGTTGATGATCCTGAATTGTTGGAATTGGTAGAAATGGAAATCCGTGATTTGTTGAAATCATACGACTTCCCTGGCGATGAAATTCCTATCATTAAAGGTAGTGCCTTGGCCGTATTGGAAGATGGCGACAAGAAGATTGGTCACGATTCAATCATTGAATTGATGAAAGCCGTAGACAGCTATATTCCGCAACCGGAACGCCCGAAAGATCAACCGTTCTTGATGCCGATTGAAGATGTGTTCTCAATCTCTGGTCGTGGTACAGTAGTAACCGGTCGTGTAGAGCGCGGTGTATTGCACGTAGGCGATGAAATCGAAATCGTAGGTATTAAACCGACACAAAAAACAACTTGCACCGGTATCGAAATGTTCCGTAAGTTGTTGGATGAAGGCGAAGCCGGCGATAACATCGGTGTATTGTTGCGCGGTACCAAGAGAGAAGAAGTAGAGCGTGGTCAAGTTTTGGCAGCTCCTGGAACCATTACCCCGCACACAGACTTCACTTGCGAATGCTACATTTTGACCAAAGAAGAAGGTGGTCGTCATACGCCGTTCTTCAGCAACTATCGTCCGCAATTCTACTTCCGTACGACGGATGTAACTGGTGCGATTGAGTTGCCGGAAGGTACCGAGATGGTAATGCCAGGTGATAACATCCGCATGACAGCTAAATTGATTCACCCGATTGCGATGAACGAAGGTTTGCGTTTCGCTATCCGTGAAGGTGGTCACACAGTTGGAGCAGGTGTGGTATCGAAGATTATCAAATAATCTGGGTTAAAACACGCTAAAGGGTCGTCATACTAGTTGTTTTTCTCCTAGTGTACTAATTTGTACACGTCGTCGAAAAATAACGTCGTAGCACGACCCTTTTTCGTGTTTTAAAACAAAGTCTGAAATGTCATTGCGAGTGTGGCTTGCCACCGAAGCAATCCAGTACCTCCTCGCTAAATTTTTAGAGAGGAGGTGGCAGCGATAGCTGCCGGAGGTGAGTTTAAACCTCCCTCTCTAAATTATTAGAGCGGGCGCAAGCCAAACTGCCAGTGGCCGTTTGGCTAAGCAGACGCAATGAGACTTGTTGAGCTAGCTAGGGTAACCGACGCGCAGCGAAACTTAGTCGGAATTGGTTAGGGTGAGTTTAAAGTTAGGGAAAGCCTTAGAGTTTAGTG
>CAKQSV010000013.1 GCA_934273635.1 uncultured Alphaproteobacteria bacterium | reverse complement strand
AGGTTTTCTTCAATTCCGACTAAGTTTCGCTGCGCTTCGGTTATCCTAGCTAGCTCAACAAGTCTCATTGCGTCTGCCTGACCAAACAGCCACCGGCAGTTTGGTCTTCGCCCGTCCCTAAAAATTTAAGGAAGAATTCCCCAGAACCACCACGCTGCGCAAGGATGATTGCGGGGGTACGTGGGAGACGGGTTATTTTTTATCGGCGATGATTTTGAGGGCGACCTCAAGCGTCAGGGTTTGGATGTCCTGATTTTTGGGGAGGGCGTAGTTATTTTTACCACACTTCAAATAAGGGCCGTATCTGCCGGTTTGCACGGTGATATCCTGTTTGCTCTTCGGGTCTTTGCCTAAGACTTTCGGTTCGGGACGGGCAACCACGTTTTTGAGCAACTCCTCGGCGCGCTCCAAAGTGATATTGAAGATATTATCCGCGCCGGTCAGTGATTTTGACTTGCCGCCTTGTTTGATATATGGACCGAATTTGCCGATGCTCACCTCAATGTCGTTCCCGAGTTTTCGAGGCAAAGTCAACAATATAGACGCTTGTTCTAAAGTAATTTCTTCAGGTTTTATATTCTTAGGCAATGCCGAGCGTTTGGGCTTTTCGGTGGTGGCGGTCGCGTCTTCTCCCAGTTGCAAATAATAACCGTATGGACCTTTTTTGAGGTAAATATTCATACCGTTCAGCTCGCCTAAGGTTTTGTCCTCTGGGTTGGGGGCTTTGGGCGTGTCACTGCCTGCCTCTTCCGAAACATCAGTCAGTGGCTTGGTATATTTGCACTCCGGATAGTTCGAGCAGCCCAAAAAGGCACCGAATTTGCCGAGTTTGATGCTCAAGTGTCCTTTGTGGCACTCAGGGCATTCGCGCGGGTCAGAGCCGTCTTCACGCGGCGGAAACAGGTGATAAGACAACACCTCGTCAATTTTTTCAATCACTTCGCTGACTTGTAACGGAGCGACAGCGTCAATGTTTTTGACAAACTTAACCCAGAAACCTCCGAGCAGTTTGTGCCAATCCATTTCTCCGGCTGAGACGTTATCTAAATATTCTTCCAGTTGCGCGGTAAAGTCATATTCAACGTATTTCTTAAACCAGTTTTCCAAAAAGACGGTGACAATACGACCACGGTCTTCCGGAATAAAGCGCAATTTTTCAACCCGAACGTATTTACGCTCTTGCAACACGGCGATAATCGAGGCATAGGTTGACGGACGACCGATGCCCAGTTCCTCAAGTTTTTTCACCAGACTGGCCTCGGTAAAGCGCGGAGGCGGTGTGGTAAAGTGTTGTTCGGGGATGATTTGACCCTTGCTGACAGCTTCGCCAACTTCAACGTTTGGCAAAATTTTGTTGTCGTCATCATCGTCGTTGTCGTCCTGACTTTCAACATAGAGTTTTAAGAAACCGTCAAAGGCGATAACTTGACCATTGGCGCGTAACAAAATTTGTTTGTCGGCGCTGGTGGCGTCAATCACAACCTTATCCAAAACCGCGGGTGTCATTTGGCAGGCGACGGTACGCTTCCAAATCAGCTCGTAGAGTTTGTGCGCGTCGCTGTCGAGTTTGAGCTCCAGCTTTTTCGGGGTGTCGTCAATATGTGCCGGACGAATTGCCTCGTGCGCCTCTTGCGCGTTTTTAGATTTGTTTTTATATTCCTTAGGCGTTTTGGGGAGGTAGGCCTCGCCAAAATATTTGAGAATAGCGTCACGACAAGCGCCGATAGCCTCCTTAGAAAGGTTGACCGCGTCAGTACGCATATAGGTAATGTGTCCGGCCTCATAGAGTTTTTGCGCAATTTGCATGGTTTTTTTGGCACTGAAACGCAGTTTGCGCGCCGCCTCTTGTTGCAGGGTCGAGGTGGTGAACGGCGGAGCAGGGTATCGGTTGGCTTTTTTGCGCTCAACGTTGGAGATGCTGAAATCCTGCGCCTCAATCTTGGCTTTCGCCTCCATGGCTTTCGCCTCGGTGTTGAGGTCAAATTTTTCAAGTTTTTTGCCGTCAAGGTTAATCAGGTGGGTGCGAATCATCGCTTGCGTTTTGGTGATTAACTCAGCGTCTACCGTCCAGTACTCCTCGCTTTTGAACTTTTCAATCTCGGTCTCGCGGTCGCAAATCAGGCGCAAAGCCACCGATTGCACACGTCCTGCCGATTTTGACCCTGGGAGTTTGCGCCACAGTACCGGCGAGAGCGTAAAGCCCACCAGATAGTCCAACGCGCGGCGAGCCATATAGGCCGAAACTAAATCGTTGTCAATTTGGCGCGGGTTTTTAATCGCCTCGGTAATGGCGGACTTGGTAATCTCGTGAAACACAACGCGTTCAATTTTTTTGTCTTTGATTTTTTTACGGGCGGTCAGCTCCTCTAAAATATGCCATGCAATCGCTTCTCCTTCTCTATCCGGGTCGGATGCGAGGACAATCGTGTCACAGTCTTTGAGCGCGGCGATGATGTCGGCAAGGCGTTTTTTGCCCCCGGGGCTGAGCTCCCACTTCATGGCGAAATTGTCATCGGGATTGACTGAGCCGTCTTTGCTCGGTAAATCGCGGATATGTCCGAAACTGGCGAGAACTTTATAATCACTGCCCAAATATTTGTTTATGGTTTTTGCTTTGGCCGGAGACTCTACGATAACTAATTTCATATTTATGCTTCCATTACTTTATTAGTGCTACTTTACTACCCGCCTGACGTATTATCCGTCCCTCAAGTTCCAACTCCAGCAACTCGGTGGCGACAACCGCCGAATCGAGATTGGCGGTTTCGATAATCTCGTCAATGTAAACGCCGTCGGCGGTGATATAATCAATTATAGACGTTTTTTCCGCCGCTTGCTCAGGTATATTGTCTAATTTTGGCGTGTTGTCAAGGGGGGATGTGAACAACTCCTGTTGACAAGGCGCGGGACGGCTGACGCGATGGCGCGGCACGGCGCTTTGCAAAACGGGGATAATATCGTCAACACCCTCCACCAAAAACGCACCGTCTTTGATGAGTTTGTTGGCGCCCTGCGAACGTCCGTCAAGCGGCGACCCAGGGATTGCCATAACTTCTCGACCTTGCTCGGCGGCGGTGTAGGCGGTTATCAGCGAACCGGAGTGCAGGTTTGCCTCAATAACCAGAACTCCCGCGCTTAAGCCCGAGATAATACGGTTGCGACGCGGAAAATTGGCGGCTTGGGGCGTGGTGCGCAAAGGTAATTCCGAGACAATACAACCTTGCGCGGCGATTTGCTCATATAAACTTTGATTTTCAGCCGGATAAGGAACATCAACACCGGTGCCGAGCACGGCTATGGTCGCGCCGTGGTTGTCAGAGGCAAACAACGCGCCTTTGTGTGCCGCGGAATCTATGCCCCGAGCCATACCGGAGACAATCAGCACGCCTTGATTGGTGAGGTCGTATGATATTTTAGAGGCGAGTTTGCGTCCGTTAATAGACGCACTGCGCGAGCCGACAACAGCTAATGCCGGTGTCTGAGTTAAAATTTCAACATTGCCTTTGACATAAAGCAGAGGCGGGTGGTCGGCAACCGCACGCAGAGCCTGTGGATAGGCGGAATCCGTGTCAATTAATATATGAACGCCGAGTTTTTGCGCCAAAGCTAATTCTTGCTCGGCAAAGCGGCGGTCACAAGCCCGATAACGGGGCGGAAGTTGTGACAAAGCGTCAGCCGCCGAGCCGAAACGTTCGGTTAATTGAGAGAAAGTTTTGGGGCCGATACCATCCGTGTTAATCAGCTGTAAATAATCAAGTATTTCTTTCTCTAAAGTCATTAACTATTTCTTTTTAAAACTAATTTTGCTCTCTTTGCCTTGAATTAGCCGCGCAATGTTGGCGTGGTGGCGATAAAGCACTAAAAGAGCCATGGCCGTGTAAAAAATGCAGTAAATCGGCTCAGTCAGGAAAAAAGCATAAATCGGGGTGAGCACGGCGGCGGTGATTGCCGACAAAGAGGAATAACGGCTCACAAACGCCACAATCAACCATGTGAAAAACGCCAACAGGGCGATTTGAGGCGACGTTGCCAAAATAAAACCAAAAGTCGAGGAGACGCCTTTGCCGCCCTTGAATTTGAGCCAAATCGGAAAGTTATGTCCTAAAATGCCGCAGGTTCCGGCAATGAGACCGGCGACAATATTGGTTTGGGTGAAAATGCCGAACAAGACCATATCATTGCTGCGGACAAGGCTTTCGGCGATAAACGCGGCGATACCGGCTTTGGAGGCGTCAAGAATAACGGTAAGAAGCGCCAAGTCTTTGCGACCGGTGCGCAAAACATTAGTAGCGCCGATGTTGCCTGAGCCGATTTTGCGAATATCGCCCAAGCCGCACATTCTGGTCAAAACCAGACCGAAAGGAATTGATCCGAGGAGGTAGCCGCCCAGCGCGCAGGCGGCAAAAATTAAACCAATACTCATTGTTGTTTGCCTATCTGTTGGATTTTAAAACATTTTCTATTTTGTAAACGGATTGCCGCTTTTTTGCAACTCAAAAATTTTGGGCTTGTGCATGCCTGCAAAAATTTGCGAAAAAGTTTAAAATATAGGTGACAAAAACGGAAAATTGTTTAATATGAACAAAATTGCAATTTTAAGGTTATGATTATGAAGCCGCTTTATAAAAGGATTTTGTTGAAGCTTTCGGGCGAGGGACTGATGGGTGACCGTCAGTTCGGGATGTCGCCGGAAGTGTTGAGTTCGTTGGCGCAACAGATTAAAAAAGTGAGCGATGCCGGTGTGGAAGTTTGTTTGGTTATCGGCGGCGGCAATATCTTTCGCGGCGCGAAAGAGGCGTCTAAGGGTATGAACCGCACGGTGGCTGATCAGGTCGGGATGTTGGCAACGGTGATGAACGCGCTGTGTATGCAAAACGCGTTGGAGCAACACGGCGTCGACGCTCGTGTGTTGTCGGGGTTGTCTATTCCCGAAGTTTGCGAGCCATATATGTATCGTCGCGCTTTGAAACATTTGGCTAAAAAGAGAGTGGTGATTTTTGCCGGCGGCACCGGTAATCCGTATTTTACGACCGATACCGGCGCGGCTTTGCGCGCGGCGGAAATGCAATGCGATGTTTTGATGAAAGCCACGCAGGTTGACGGGGTTTATGATGATGATCCGCGGAAAAACGTTTCTGCCAAAAGGTTTGAGGTTATCAATTATAACACGGTCATCAATAATCATTTGCAGGTGATGGATATGACGGCGGTGGCTTTGGCGCAGGAAAACAATATTCCGATTGTGGTGTTTGCTCAGCGCGGGGAAGACGCTTTGATGCAGGCCGTCTGCGGAAAAGGAAATTTTACAATAATCAATAATGAGGTAAATAATGGCTGATTTTAATGAAATTAAATCTGACACTAAAAACAGAATGGATAAGACTTTGGAATCGCTCAAAACCGATTTTAGCGGTTTGAGAGCAGGGCGCGCCCATGCCAGTTTGTTGGATGGCATTATGGTTGACGCTTACGGTTCTATGACGCCAATCTCTCAGGTGGGCACGATTTCGGTGCCGGACGCGCGCACGTTGTCGGTCAGTGTGTGGGACAGAAGTTTGGCCAAGGCGGTTGATAAAGCCTTGCGTGAGTCTGATTTGGGCTTGAATCCGGCCTCTGACGGACAGTTGATTCGTATTCCTATTCCGCCGCTTAGTGAGGAACGTCGTAAAGAATTGGTCAAAATTGCCAGCAAGTATGCCGAGCAAAACAAGGTGGCTATTCGTAATATTCGTCGTGACGGACTTGATGGAATTAAAAAACTGAAGAAAGATAATCTGATTTCTGAGGACGAGGAAAAAAGATTTGAGAACGAAATTCAAAAGTTGACGGACGAGTCAATCAAAAAAATTGACGAGATGTTTGCCGCTAAAGAAAAAGATATTCTTCAGGTTTAAGGTATTTATCGTAAAAAAAAAGTGAGTATGTCTCGGGTGGGTCGCGTGTTGGGCGCGGCTCATCGTGATTGGCGAAATATTAAGGTATGAGTTTTGACTAAGGACAATAAATTAGAGCATATTGCCATTATTATGGATGGAAACGGTCGGTGGGCAACACGGCGCGGTTTGCCGCGTTTTATGGGGCACAAAAAAGGCGCCGAGGTGGTGAAAACCATTACTCGAGCCGCGGCTGACGAAGGCGTTAAGTTTTTGACTCTGTATGCTTTTTCGACCGAAAATTGGCAACGTGGCGAAGACGAGGTTAGTTATCTGATGAATTTGCTTCGGCAATATCTGAAAAACGATTTGCGGGAGATTAAGGAAAATCGGGTGAAAATTCGTTTTATCGGCGAGCGCGAGATGCTGGACGAGGATATTCGTCAGGCGATGGCGGCGTTGGAGGACGATACCAAAGATTTTGACAAGATGACATTATGCATTGCGCTGAGCTATGGTTCTCGTCAAGAGATTATCTCCGCGGTCAAAAAAACTGCCGAACGTGTAAAAAATGGTGATATTTCGCTTGAGGATATTGATATTAATCTGTTTTCGGATATGCTCTACACCAAGGGTATTCCTAATCCAGATTTGTTGATTAGAACCAGCGGCGAGCAACGTCTCAGCAACTATTTGCTTTGGCAACTGGCGTATAGCGAATTGGCTTTTACGGATGTGTTATGGCCTGATTTTACGCCGGAACATCTGAAACAAATTATGGCTGAGTATAAAACAAGGGAGAGACGATATGGAAAAGTCTAAACGCATTTCTCTAATCAAAAGAGTGGTATCAACGGTAGTTTTGGCGCCGGTGGTGCTGGGCGCAATCGTCGACGGTTGGAATACGTTGGCTTTGTTGGCGGTGATTGTCAGCGCGCTTTTGTCTTGGGAGTGGGCGTCTATGGTGCCTAACAAGAAGAACGCGGTTTATACCGTGGCGTATTTGTCGGCTTCTGTTTGCGCAATTTTTTATGCCAATGTAGGGTATTCTTTGGCAATTATGGGCGGCACTATGCTTTTTGTATGGTATAAGGCCAAAGACGAGGAACACCGCCGGTTGCTGACGTGCGGCGTGCCTTATATTGTTTTGGGTATGGGGTCTTTGGTGTGGTTGTATGTGCTGTTTGGTGAGGTCATCACCCTGTGGTTCGTGTTGGCGGTTTGGAGTGTTGATATTGGCGGTTATGTGGTTGGCAGCACGCTCAAAGGTCCAAAATTGGCGCCGTCTATCAGTCCGAACAAAACTTGGTCGGGGCTGTTGGGCGGTATGCTGTTCGCCATGCTGACCAGTGCGGCAACGGCTTATTTTTTCAATCGCGGTGCTTATGCCGAGTTTATGGTCTTGGGCGCGGTTTTGGCGGTTGTGTCGCAATGCGGCGATTTGTTGGAATCTAAGGTTAAGCGCTATTTGAACGTTAAGGATTCCAGCAACCTGATTCCGGGGCACGGCGGAATTTTTGACCGTGTGGACGGGCTGATTTTCTCGGCGCCGTTTGTGTTGGCTATCTTTTTGTTTTTTATTATTTAGTGGGATGGGTGAAAACCAATGAGTTGGATTGTTGATACGGCTTATTATATTGTTCCGTTTATTGTTCTTTTAGGAATTTTGGTTTTTGTGCACGAGTTTGGGCATTTTATTGTGGCTCGGGTGTGCGGTGTTCAGGTTGATGCTTTTTCTATCGGTTTTGGCAAAACACTATGGAGCCGGAAAGATAAATATGGCACAGAGTGGAAACTTTCGGCTATTCCGTTGGGCGGATATTGTCAGTTTTTGGGCGACGCGGACGGCGCTTCGGCCGGTGTGGATGAAAAAGTCTCGGAGCTGAGTGAAGAACAGAAAAAAAAGGCGTTTCCGTTTCAGAATCCGTTTAAAAAACTCGCGATTGTGTTGGCAGGCCCAGGGGCAAACTATCTGTTTGCGATTGTGGTGTTTGCGGTGATCTTTGCCAGCTTGGGCAAAATTGTTTTTCCTCCGATCGTGGGCGGTATTATTGAAGGCGGCGCCGCTGAAAAAGCCGGTATTGAGGCGGGTGACCGCATTGTTACAATTAACGGCAGCGCTATCACCTCGTTTGATGATATTCGCAAAGAAGTGGCTTTGATTGACGATGGTAACATGGCTCATGTTGAGTTGTTGCGTGATGGTAAAAAAATATTGTTGTCTTTTCCGGTGACTGAGTTGGAGTATGCGCCGGAAGGGCAGTCGGCCGTGAAACAACGGATGCTCGGTATAAAATCAGTCAATCGCGTTGAGGTGGCTTATCAAGAGATGAGTATTGCTCAAGCGGTTGGCGAGGCTTGTCGCCAAACATGGTCCGTGACAGAAGCGACAATGCGCGGTATCGGGCAGATGATTAGCGGTACCCGCAGCAGTGAAGAACTCGGCGGTATTATTCGTATTGCCGAAATGTCGGGGGATATTACCAAAAAATACGGCTGGCTCGACTTCGTGATGTTTATGGCTTTGCTGTCGATTAATTTGGGATTGATAAATTTATTTCCAATTCCTGTATTAGATGGTGGACATGTGGTGATTTTTCTGTTAGAAATTATAACCGGTCGCGAGATGAACAACAAAGTTAAAGACGTATTGTTCAAAATAGGTTTTAGTTTGTTGCTGTTGCTGATGGTTTTTGCCACTTGGAACGATGTGGTTAGACTTTTCAACCGTTGGTTTGTGTAGAGATTTGATAGAGGACAATAGCAGATGAAATATATTAATGCAGCAGCTTTGACGGTAGGGGTGTTGACGGTATGCGAGGCTCAAGCCGCCGTGGTTAAGGATGTGCAAATTCATGGTTTGCAAAGAGTTGAGCCTGAGACTGTGGCCGCGTATCTGGAAATTGAGTCCGGACAAAATGTATCGCAATTGGATATTGATACGGCGTTGAAGCGTTTGTATGCGACGGGATTGTTCGCTAACGTCTCTTTGGATATGTTGGGGGATGGCGTGTTGTTGGTTAAGGTGACAGAAAACCCGATTATCAATAAGCGTTATTTTGAAGGCAACGACAAGTTGGAAGACAGCGTGCTCGAAAAAGAGTTGCAGTTAAATGCAGGCGCGATTTACAGCGTGGCTAAAGTTCAGCAAGACGCACAGCGAATCGTTGATGTTTATCGCAGAACCGGTCGTTATTCTGCCGTTGTGGAGCCGAAAATCATTAAACGTGATCAAAACCGTGTTGATTTGATTTTTGAAATCACTGAGGGACCGGACGCAACTATTGATAAGATCAGCTTTGTGGGCAATAAGCATTTTTCGGACAGCGAGCTACAATCCGAGATTATGAGCAAAGAGAGCCGTTGGTATCGTATTTTCTCGTCTTCAGAGAACTATGACCCCGAAAAGACCAACTATGATAAGGAGCTGTTGCGCCGTTTTTACACCAACCACGGTTATGCCGACTTTAGAGTTTCGACCGCTGTGGCGGAGTTGAGCTCGGATAAAAAGTCGTTTGTTTTAACTTATGTTATTGATGAAGGTCCTCGCTATAAAATCAGCAATGTAAATATTGCGTCAGCTTTGAGCGGTGTTGATGTTGAAACGTTGTATCCTGAAGTTTTGGTTTCGACCGGCGAGTGGTATAACGCTGACAAGGTTGATAAGTCGGTGTTGGCGATTACCGAGGCTTTGGGGCGTCAGGGGATTGCGTTTGTCGAGGTTAACTCGGTGTTGAACAAAAATACCCAGACCGGCGATGTTGAGGTGACATTTGACATTACCGAAGGACAACGTCTGTTCATTGACAAGATTAATATTACCGGCAATACCCGTACGGAAGATGAGGTTATTCGTCGTGAGTTCCGTTTGGATGAGGGCGATGCGTTCAATGCCTCTAAGATTAAGGCTTCGCGCCGTAACATCGAGGCTTTGGACTACTTTAGCAAGGTTGATATTTCAACCGAGCCGACAGATGATGCCAACAAGGCTAATTTGAACGTTGATGTGACTGAAAAGTCAACCGGCGCGTTCAATGTCGGCGTGGGATATTCAACCGTGAACGGTGCTTTGGCGCGTGTGGGCGTGGCTGAAAACAACTTCCAAGGTAAAGGTCAAAAGTTGAGCGCAGATGTGGCGATTTCGCAACGTACGTCAGAATATGACTTGAGCTTTACGGAGCCTTACTTTATGGGCAGACCATTGAGCGCAGGTGTTGATTTGTTCAGAACCGAGACCGATTATCAGGATGAGGGTTCTTATGACAGCGAGACGACCGGCGGTCGTTTGCGTTTGGGCTGGAACTACACCGATGATTTGGCGCAGTATGTTCGCTATACGTTGAGCGAAGATAAAATCAGCAATGTGGCTCATGACGCTTCTCGTTATATTAAGGCTGAAGAGGGTAATTATACCAACTCGGCTATCGGTCAGACTACGGTTTATGACAAACGAGACAGCAAGGTTAATCCGCGTGATGGCTACTACCTGTCGTTTGGTAATGATATTTCAGGCTTGGGCGGCGATGAGCGCTATGTTAAGTTTGACGCCAAAGCTTATAAATATTACACAATTTCAGACTACTATACCTTTAAGTTCTTTGCAAACGGTGGATATATCACCGGTTATGACGGCAAGGATGTTCGTTTGGCTCACCGTTATTATTTGGGCGGCTCGACGATGCGTGGTTTTGAATACGCCGGTATCGGTGCCCGTGATAAATATACCAAAGACGCGTTGGGTGGTAACTGGATGGTATATTCGGGTGCTGAGTTCCAGTTCCCAATCGGGTTGGACGAGTTGGGCGTTCGCGGTCGTACCTTTGTTGATGTCGGCGCCTTGGGCAAACCGGATAATATTGATACGAAGTATGTTGAGTATTCAAGCTCGCCGCGTGTATCAACCGGTTTTGGTTTCCAATGGTTGTCGCCGATGGGACAAATTGATATTGACATCGCGTTCCCGATTGTTAAGGAGAAATACGATGAAACCGAGGTATTCCGTTTGAACTTTGGTTCTAAACTCTAAAATATTTCGGAAGTGATGAAAAAGCAGCCCCTTCTTACCGACTGACGGTGAGGAGGGGTTTTTGTGTGCTCGGGAGATTATGCACCGGCGGAGAAGGAAAAATAAAGAATATGTGTCGGTGTGCGGCGGAGGCGGAGAGAGAAAGAAAAAGTATTTACATTGTTTTTTCAGTATGCTATATGAAATATCAGTGTCGGGCGAAAGTCTCGATATAGCGCCTGAGTTGGGTGCGGAGCTGTCGTAAGCTCTTTATTGCTTACGGTGTTAGGATATAACATCGTTACGTTGCTGCCTTGGTGTATTGATAAACAGGCAGTTATGAATATATCCCCGATTTAAGTATGGGTCGGGGAGCTTTTAGCGTATGTCCAAAAGTGTGTTTTTTAAGCAGACTTGAAAGGCTAAGAGAGTCATTTTAAGCAATATGATTTACGAACTCTCCGACCACCTTTATCTCAAGGTGGTTGTTTTTGTTTTTGAGATGAGAGTTGGCGATGAATCGGCTAAGTGTTGGCAAAATGTATCCGTGTTGGCGGACGTATCATAAGGGCGAAAAGCTGCCTGTGGTCGCGTTTCATAACGGGCGGCGCATTGATTTGGCAACGAAAGAGGTGGCGGAGATGTTGGCTAAACTGCGCGACAATGAAATGCTGATGTTTTACGAGCACTTGTTTTACGGCAGTTTTTTGCCGTGCAGCGGTGACACGCAATATATTTTCGGCAGCAACTTTTCGGTCACCAAAAACTCTGATGACAGCGTCTGCGTCTTTGGCAACGGTTGTTTGTTTGAATAAGCCGTGTTGTGTATATTTAAATTATAAGGTTGAGAAAATTGCGGTTATGCGTTAGCCTTGTGCCATGTCGTTTTATGCGTTTTTATGAGGTGAATTATGGCAGACAGCGCATTTTATATTAACAAAGGTCCGTTCAGCCTGCGGCAGGTTGCCGAGATTGTCGGCGCAAAGTTGGTCGATGAGAATAAGGCGGCGTTGCAAGTTAGAGATATTGCCACGTTGGAGAAGGCCGCGGAAGGGCAGATTTGTTTTTTCTATGATAAAAAGAGCAAAGCCAAAGCCGCTGAGATGAAGGCTTCCGCCTGTGTGGTGACGGCCGAATTGCAAGAGTTTGTGCCAGAGGGCGTGGCAAAGCTGGTTGCCGATAATCCGAAGTTGGCGTTTTTGAAGTTGAATTTGGCGATGTATGCCGAGAAAAAGCCAGATCCGATGATTGCCGATTCCGCGCATATTGATGATTCTGCGCGTTTGGGCGAGCATTGTTTTGTGGGCGAAAACGTGGTGATTGAGGCCGGTGTGGTGATTGGCGATAACTGTGTGATTGAGCATGGCGCGGTGATTGGCGAAGGGTGCAAAATCGGCGATAACTGCCGTATAGGGGTTAATGCCAAGGTTTCTTATTGTCAGATGGGCAACAACTGTTATATTTTTGCCGGCGCGCAAATCGGCAATGACGGTTTCGGCTTTATGATGATTGATGGTCAGCACCGTCGGATTCCGCAAATCGGTCGGGTGATTATCGGTGATGATGTTGAGGTTGGCGCCAACAGCTGTATTGACCGTGGCGCGCTTGACGACACTATTATCGGCGATGGTTGCCGAATTGATAATTTGGTGCAGATTGCGCATAACGATGTGTTGGGCAGAGGTTGCGTGATTGTGGCGCAGACCGGAATTGCCGGCAGTTGCACGTTTGGCGATTATGTGGTTTGCGGCGGTCAGACCGGTTTTGCCGATCACCTGACGGTTGGCAGCGGCGCGCAAATCGGGGCGCAGTCCGGTATTATGAGCAATATCGATGCCGGCGCGGTGCTGATGGGGTATCCGGCGGTGCCGATTAAAGATTTTATGCGTCAGGCGTTGTATTTGAAGAAAGTTTCTAAAAAATAATTTATAAAGGAAAACAAAAAATGTCAGAAGTTAAGACTTATCAAATTGAAGAAATTATGAAAATGTTGCCGCACCGCTATCCGTTTTTGTTGGTGGACAGACTGGAAGTTGAAGTCGCCGGTGAAAAGGGTGTCGGTATTAAAAACGTTACGATGAACGAAGAGTTCTTTCAGGGGCACTTTCCCGGAAATCCGGTAATGCCAGGGGTGTTGCAGATTGAGGCTATGGCGCAGACTGCCGGTGCGATTGTGCGCGCTGCGGAAGAAAATTATGCCGAGACCAGCAAAAGCGTGTTGTTTATGTCGATTGACGGCGTGAAGTTCCGCAAACCGGTAAAACCGGGGGATCAGTTGCGTATGCATGTGGAAAAAATTAAGGAACGCCGCAATATTTTTGTGTTTAAGGGACAGGCGATGGTTGACGGTCAGGTGGTTTCCGAGGCCGAGTTCACAGCCATGATTATGGGCTAATAAGCGTTTGTTTTGAAGGGCGGAAGGCGCAAACTTTCCGCCTTTTGTGTAATAAATTGTAGGCAAAAGTGAATTTACTTTAAGGCTTAAAACTTGTAGCTTGGGGTTATTGATATAACTATTATTTGAAGAAAGGAAGTAGGGAAACATGTCTAATATTCATCCGACCGCAGTTGTGGAAAAAGGCGCGCAGATTGCCGACAGCGCAGAAATTGGGGCGTTTTGTTATGTTAGCGCCGGTGCGAAAATCGGTGAAAATGTACGTTTGTTGCCAAGAGTGACAATTTTGGGCAACACCTCAATCGGCGAGGGCACGGTGGTGTTCTCCGGCGCGGTTTTGGGCGGCGGTCCGCAAGATCATGGTAATGAGTTTCAGCCGGAGGCTCGTTTGGTTATCGGCAAGCGCAACGTGATTCGCGAAAACGTGACCATGCATTGCGGCACACCGAAAGGACAATCTCCACTCCCCGGTGAAGAGCCTGAAAAAATGGTGACGTATGTGGGGGATGACGGTATGTTTATGGTCAACTCGCACGTGGCGCACGACTGCGTGGTCGGTAATAATGTGATTATGACCAACAACGCGGTTATCGGCGGTCATGTTCGGGTCGGCGACGGGGCGATTTTGGGCGGCAACTGCGCGGTTCATCAGTTCTGTCGTATTGGGCGCAAGGCGATGATTGGCGGATTGTCCGGTGTTGACCGTGATGTGATTCCGTTTGCAATTGTGACCGGTGAACGCGGTAAACTGCGTGGTTTGAACGTTATCGGGTTGAAACGCAGCGGTTACGCGCCCGAGGTGGTGAAAGCTATCAGCCGCGCGTTTATGTATATTTTCAAAGGCAAGGAAGACAATTTTGAAACTCGGGTTCAGAAAGCCAAAGAAATGTACAAAGATAACGAAATGGTTATGGAACAGCTGAACTTTATTGAAGTTTCGTTGGCCGGTCGAAGAAACGTTATGATTGCGGACTAAGGACGATTGGTCAGGTGTAAAAAGCAGTCTTGGGGGAAACTTTGGGACTGCTTTTTTAGACTTGTCAAACGGGTTAAATTCGGTTAAACATAGCTATTATTATTTTAGGATGAACGGTATGGCTAAAAAGTTAGGAATTATCGCCGGCGGTGGAGACATCCCCAAGGCTTTAATCAATCAGTGCAAGGCTGAAAAACGAGATTTTTTTGTGGTGGCGATTGAGGGCAACGCCGATAAAGATTTGATTGATGACAGTGTGCCGCATATTTGGTTGCGTATCGGGCAGGCGGGCACCGGCTTTAAAAAACTGGCGGAAGAAAAAGTTGCCGAAGTGGTTATGATTGGCACTATTCGTCGTCCGTCGTTTAAGGATTTGGTGCCGGATTTGCGCACGGCGGCGTTTTTTGCCAAATTGGGAATAAAATCAATCGGTGATGACGGAATTTTGCGCGCGTTAGTGAAAGAACTGGAAGGCGAAGGGCTGATTGTGCGCGGGATTCAAGAAGTTATGCCCGAAATTTTGATTAAGGAAGGCGTGTTGGGCAAGGTTAAGCCCTCAAAACAGGCGGAAGAGGATATTCGCCGCGCGGTTGAGGTCGCGACCGAGTTGGGGCGTCTTGATGTGGGGCAGGCGGTGATTGTGCAACAAGGACTGGTGCTCGGCGTTGAAGGTATTGAGGGCACAGGTGAACTTATTCGCCGTTGCGGCGCCTACAAACGTAAGGGCGAGGGTGGCGTGTTGGTGAAAATTCGCAAACCACAACAGGATATGCGTATTGATTTGCCGACAATCGGCGACAAGACGGTCAAGTCTGCGTATGAGGCGGGACTAGCGGGGATTGTGTTGCATGCTGGCAATGGTTTGATTGCCAATGAGGCGGAGACAATTCGGCTGGCTGATAAGTACGGTTTGTTTGTGATGGGAATTAATCCCGCAAAATATTACAAAGGTGGAAGATGAGAATTTATTTAATTGCCGGCGAGCCATCGGGCGACCTGCTCGGTTCGCGCTTTATGAAAGCTATGCGACAGAAACATCCCGAGGTTGAGTTTTGCGGTGTGGGCGGTGAAAGTATGGAAAAAGCCGGACTGAAGTCGCTGTTTGATATTTCTGATTTGGCGGTGATGGGTTTGGCAGAGGTGTTGCCGAGTATTCCGAAAATTTTGGGGTTGATAAAACAGACCGTGGCGGATATTGAGCGTTGTCGTCCTGATGTGGTGATGACGATTGACAGTTGGAGTTTTGGCGCGCGGATTCAAAAAATTATCCGCAAGAAAAAATTGGGTATTCCGCAGGTGCATTATGTGGCGCCGCAGGTGTGGGCATGGAAGAAAAAGCGTGCGCGTACAATGTATAAATATGTGGATTTGCTGTTGACGCTGCTGCCTTATGAACCGAAGTATTTTACGCCCTATCATTTGAACGCTGTTTGCGTGGGGCATCCGGTGATTGAGAGTCAGGTGGTGAGCGGCGATGGGGAGAGTTTCCGCCGTCAATACGGTATCGGTGAGAATAAAAAGATTATCACGGTGCTTCCGGGGTCAAGACACAACGAGGTCGCCTCGTTATTGCCGGTGTTTTTGGAGAGCGCCAAGCAGTTGCGGGCGCAAGACGAAAATTTGCACTTTGTGATTCCGACAGTCAAGACCGTGGCGGAGCGGGTGCGCAAGATTTGCGCCGGTGTGGATTTGCCGTTGACGATTGTGGAAGATGAAGAAAGCCGTTATAACGCGTTTAAGGCCTCGGAGGCGGCAATCGCAGCCTCGGGAACGGTGGCGTTGGAGTTGGCGATTGCTGATGTGCCGCATATTGTCGGTTATAAGGTCTCAAAGTTTTCTGCGTGGTTGGTCAAGCACTTTTTGCATATTCAGTTTGTGAATTTGTCAAACATTATTTTGGGGCGGGAGATTATTCCCGAGTTGCTGCAAGAGCGGTGTATTCCGGTCAATATCTGCTTGTATATTCAAGGGTTGTTGCGCCATGACGACTGGTATGACAAACAAATTGACGGTTTTAAAAAAGTGCGTACGCTGCTCGGGATGGGCGAACAGTCACCGAGCGAAAGAGCTTGTGACGAAGTATACGCTCTAATCGCGCGGCAGGCGAAAAAGGAATCAGATTAAGGGTTTGAGCTCGGCCAACGCGGCTTGCGCCCACGGGTGAGCCTGTGCGGCAAAACGGCTGTTGTGGAGAAGATTAAACAGATAGCTGTATATGGCGGCGTTCAAATCTTTTTCGGCGGTTGGCGGTTGTCGGGTGCCAAAAGCATAAGCCGCGGCGGGGGTGTTGCATTGTTTAGACGCCCAAAAGATGATTTTATCCAGTAAAGTGGCCGATGGGCGCAGTGTGGTGTGGCAGGCGATGGCGTTCAAAACTTCTTTATCGCCGATATTGAACTGTTCTACCGCTAAAATTCGCGAGATTTTTTGGTGCAAAAGAGCGGGATTGTTTTGTTCGGTCGGCAGAACTTCAACATTGTATTCGTGAGCGGTTTCAAGATAAGAACTTTCAGGCAGCAGGCGGCTGATGTTGTGCAACAGCGCGGCGGCGGAGACTTGATTGGCGTCAAGCCCGTATTGTTTGGCTAATAAAAGAGCCAGAGCGCGTACCCGCATGGCGCGCGTGTATTCTTCCGAGAGATGGGCGTGGTAAAAAGAGCTTTTAACCCGCTCTTCCAACGGGGTGGTTTTGAGATAAGATACAGGCGGTTTCATGCTTTTGTTCTCCTCAAATATTCATCTATCTATATATATAGTTGATTTTTATGGAAAAATCCAGTTATTTTTATGGTTTTGGCGATATTAATGTGCGTAACAGGAAGTTGTTGGTTGATTTTAGGGCGCAAGCGTTTATCATACCGGTATAATTGTAACATTAAGGATTTATGCCATGAAGGGAATTATTTTAGCCGGCGGAAGCGGCTCTCGCCTTTATCCGCTGACAAATACAACCAGTAAACAACTGTTGCCGGTTTATGATAAACCGATGATTTATTATCCGTTGGCAACGCTGATGTTGTTTGGAATTAAAGATATTTTGATTATTTCTACGCCGCAAGACACGCCGAATATTGAAAAATTGTTCGGTAACGGTTCGCATTTGGGATTGGATATTTGCTACAAGGTTCAGCCCGAGCCGAAAGGTTTGGCGCAGGCGTTTACGTTGGGCGCCGATTTTATCGGTAATGATGATGTGTGCCTGATTTTGGGCGACAACATCTTTTATATGGGCGAACAGCTCAAGTTCTTCCGCGAGGAAGTGGCGCGCAATACCGGCGGTACGGTGTTCGGCTATCATGTTTCTGACCCTGAGCGGTTCGGCGTGGTGGAGTTTGATAAAAATCACAAAGCGATTTCTATTGAAGAAAAACCCAAGAATCCGAAGTCTAACTATGCGGTGGTCGGATTGTATTTTTATAAGTCTGATGTGGTTGAGAAAGCTCGCAATTTGAAGCCTTCGGCTCGCGGTGAGTTGGAAATTACGGATATTAATAAGCTGTATTTGGACGAAGGACGTTTGAACGTGGTAACAATGAAACGCGGTAACGCGTGGCTTGACGCCGGAACGCCGCAATCGTTGCTTGATGCGTCCAACTTTATCGGTATTATTGAAAAACGTCAGGATTTGAAAGTGGCTTGCATTGAAGAAATTGCTTATCGCAGAGGTTTTATCAATGATGAGCAGATGCAGACGCTGATTAATTCACTGAAAGACGGCGTGGACTATAAAGAATATTTGAAACGGGTGTTTGAGGACTATCATGAAGATTACTAAAACGGCGATTGACGGGGTTGTGATTATTGAACCTCAGGTTTTTGAAGACGAACGCGGCTACTTTTTTGAGAGCTATAATCAAGCTAAAATGGAAGAAGCCGGATTGCATTATAACTTTATTCAGGACAATCAATCAAAGTCTTGTTACGGCACGGTGCGCGGTATTCATTTTCAAAAGGGTGAATTTGCTCAGGCAAAGTTGGTACGCGTGTTGGAAGGTGTGGTTTTGGACGTGGCGGTCGATTTACGCAAAAATTCGCCGACTTTCGGCAAATATGTTGCGGTCGAGTTGTCGGCTGAAAATAAAAAACAGTTGATGATTCCGCGCGGTTTCGGTCACGGTTTTTCGGTTTTGAGCAAAACCGCGGTGTTTGCCTATAAGTGCGACAACGTTTATAACAAGGCCAGTGAGGGAGGTATTCGCTTTGATGACGCGGATATCGGCGTTGACTGGAAGATTAACCCCAAAGACGCCATTTTGTCAGAGAAAGACAAGAACGCGCCGTTGTTGAAGGATGTTACATGTTTTTAGTTGTTGGAGCGAACGGACAGCTGGGCAGTGAGTTGAAACTGCAGCTGCAGGGTAAGGCGGTTTATGTTGACCGTACGGAGCTTGATATTACGGACAAAGCCGCGGTTGAGGCTTTTGTGGCGCAACATCAGTTTGAGGCGATTATTAACTGCGCGGCTTATACCGCCGTGGACAAAGCCGAGAGTGATGAAAAAGTCGCAGAGCTGATTAATGTTGAGGGACCGCGCAATTTGGCGGCGACAGGGTTGCCATTGGTGCACATTTCAACCGATTATGTGTTTGACGGCACGGCTTGCCGTCCGTATAGCGAAGATGACGAGCCTAATCCGCAGACGGCGTATGGTCGCACCAAACTTGCCGGCGAAAAGGCGGTGATGGAGACGGCGCAGACGGCGGTGATTATTCGCACGGCGTGGCTGTATTCGACCTTTGGCAACAACTTTGTGAAGACTATGCGCAAGCTCGGCGCCGAAAGAGACAGTCTGAACGTGGTGTTTGATCAGGTGGGCACGCCGACGTATGCCAAAGATTTGGCGGCGGCGATTGTGGCTATTTTGCCGCAGATGAAAGCCGGAACCAAAGAAATCTACCATTTTTCAAACGAGGGCGTGTGCTCGTGGTATGATTTTGCTTTGGCGGTGATGGCGCAGTCTGATTTGAACTGCGAGGTTTTGCCGATTGAGAGCAAAGATTATCCGACGCCGGCGAAACGTCCGCATTATTCGGTTTTGAATAAGGCTAAAATTAAGCGTGATTTTGGAATTAAAATTAATAACTGGGCAGTTAGTTTGGCCGAGTGTGTGGAGAAGCTGAATAATGGTTTTTAGCTCTCTGGTCTTTTTGTGGCTGTTTTTACCGGTTGTATTGGGATTGTATTTTCTGGCGCAGGAAAAGTATCGCAATTTGTTGCTGTTGGCGGCAAGTTTGTTCTTTTATGCGTGGGGTGAGCCGGTTTATTTGTCGGTGATGGTGGTCTCAATCCTTATTAACTATGTTTGCGGTTTGAAAATAGCTGCAAAAGGCGAGGGCAAAAATAAAGTGGCGTTGGTGGCGGGAATCGTTATCAATCTGGGGTTGCTCGGGGTGTTTAAATATTCGGGTTTCGCTATTGAGAATATTAACGCCTTGTTGGGAACGCAGATTGCGATTAAGCCTTTGGCGCTGCCAATCGGTATTTCGTTTTATACGTTTCAGTCTATCTCTTATTTGGTTGATATATACCGCGGCGTGTGTAAGCCACAGAAAAATATTATTAAAATGGGATTGTTTATCTCGTTCTTTCCGCAACTTATTGCCGGTCCGATTTTGAAATATTATGACATTGCCGCACAGATTGACAATCGTGAGGTGACTAAAGCCAAGTTTAACGAAGGGGCAAGCCGCTTTTTAATCGGTTTGGCTAAAAAGGTGGTGATTGCCAATATTATGGCGAAGACCGCCGACGAAGTGTTCGGACTGAATATGGCGGATATGTCCACGCAAGAGGCTTGGATGGGCATTATCGCTTATACGTTTCAAATTTATTTTGATTTTTCGGGCTATTCGGATATGGCTATCGGTTTGGGCAAAATGTTTGGCTTTCAGATTAACGAGAACTTTAATTATCCATACATTGCCTCGTCCATTAAGGACTTTTGGCGGCGGTGGCATATTTCGCTCTCAAGCTGGTTTAAGGAATATTTGTATATTCCGCTCGGGGGGAATCGCGAGGGAACGCTCAAAACCTATCGCAACTTGATGATTGTGTTTTTTATGACGGGTTTGTGGCACGGCGCCAGTTGGAATTTTGTGGTTTGGGGCTTGTGGCACGGGCTGTTTATTGTCTTGGAGCGGATGTTGCCGATTGAGAGGTTTTTGCGGTGGCGTTTGGTGCAGAGCGCTTACACCATGTTGGTGGTGATTTGCGGTTGGGTGTTCTTCAGAGCCGAGACCTTGAGTGGGGCTGTGACCTATTTGCACCGGATGTTTGTGCCTTATCACACCGAGGTGCAGACAACGCTGTGGTCTAAAGAATTTGAGATTGTGTTGGTGTTGGCGGTGTTGTGTTGCGGGGTGATGAACGCTTTGTTTCGCAGGTTGCCGGTGGCTGATGGTATCCGGGGCGGTTTGGTATGCACCGTTCGTCCGGCGTTTTGTGCGGCGGTGGCATATCTGAGTATGTTAATGCTGGCGAGCAACACTTATAATCCTTTTATTTATTTTAGGTTTTAGAATATGATAAAACAAAAAGTCTGCGCTTGTTGGGGATGTTGCCGGAAGATATATTGTTATCTGCCGATGGCTGTGTTGCTGTTTTGGGTTTTTTATCCGTTTGTGCTCAATTTGGTGAGCAGTAATACCGAGTTGTTGGATAATCGGCCGTTGAAAACCAAGCCGACTGATTTCGGCACGCATTTTTCGCAGAATTTTACCGACTATTACAACGACACGTTCGCCGGTCGCAAAAAACTGATTGTGAAATATGTTAAACTTAAGCAACGGTTGAAGATTGACACAGGGCAATATTTTTACGGTCAGCACGGGTGGATGTTTTATGACTCGGCGAAGGTCAACAACGCCAACTCTATGCTCGACTATTATGCAACGGTAAAGTTTGACGAGAGCGAATCGCAACAAATGGTGGCGGGATTAAAGCTTGAAAAGGCGTTTTTTGAACGTTACGGCGCGCAGTATATGATTGTGGTGGCGCCGAATAAAGAAAATGTGTATTCTGAATTTATGCCTGAGCGGATGCAGAAAATGCGGGTTTCGGATTATTCTTTGAGTGATGCCGGCGCGGATTATGCCAATGCGAACGGTATCAGAATTTTGAACCTTAAGCCGGTGCTGTTGCAGGCTAAAAACAAAGTGCCGTACCGTTTGTATTATAAAAAAGATACGCACTGGAACAGTCTTGGCGCGTATGAAGGTTTTTATGCTCTGATGCAGGATTTGCAACGACTGGGGGCAGGCGGCGTTTTGCAACCGCTGACGAGCGAGATGATTAGTTCTGCCGGTTTGGTGGGGCAGGATATGCACCCGACGGATAAGGATATGAGCTATGCCGTGAAGTATTTGGATGGCAAGAGCTTTGAGAAGACCGTTGTAAAAGCCGGTAAAATTATTGTTTATGACAACAAAAATCCGGTTTCGGACAAAGTGATTTTGCTGAGCGGGGATTCGTTTGCCGAGGCACTGTTGCCGTATCTGGCCAAAAATTACAAACGGGTGGTAAACGTCCCGAACGGGCTGAAAGACCTTAAGTTTTATGAAGACGTGATGACAACCTACAAGCCCGATGTGGTGGTTAAGGAAATAGTCGAACGGTATTTCAGGCTGTTGGTTAATGCCGGAAAGTTGTATCGTCAGGATTAATGTTGAGCGACAAAGAAGAGAGGAATAATGGTTTTTAGTTCATTGGTGTTTTTGTGGCTGTTTTTGCCGATTGTGCTGATTTTGTATTATGTGGCTAAGCCGGTATATCGCAATGTGTTGCTGTTGGTGGCGAGCCTGTTCTTCTATGCGTGGGGGGAGCCGATTTATTTGTCGGTGATGGTGATTTCAATCCTCATCAACTATGTTTGCGGGCAGTTGGTGGCGCCTGTGGGTAAGGCTAAAAATAAAACGGCGCTGGTGATTGGTGTTATCATCAACCTCAGCTTTTTGGGCGTGTTCAAATACACCGGTTTTGTGATTGAAAACATTAACGCGTTGTTGGGGACAGAAATTGCGATTAAGCCTTTGTCTTTGCCTATCGGTATTTCGTTTTACACGTTTCAATCTATCTCGTATTTGGTGGATATTTATCGCGGGGTTTGCAAGCCGCAGAAGAATATTATTAAAATGGGCTTGTTTATCTCGTTTTTCCCGCAACTTATCGCCGGTCCGATTTTGAAGTATTATGACATTGCGGCGCAAATTGACAACCGCACGGTTAGTTGGGCTAAGTTTAACGAAGGGGCGGTGCGCTTTTTAATCGGTTTGGGCAAAAAGGTGATTATTGCCAATACGTTGGCGGTGACTGCCGATGAGGTGTTTGGGCTGAATATGGCGGATATGTCTACGCCGGATGCTTGGATTGGATTGATTGCCTATTATTTTCAGATTTATTTTGATTTTTCGGGCTATTCGGATATGGCTATCGGTCTGGGCAAAATGTTCGGTTTTCAGATTAACGAGAACTTTAATCATCCGTATATTTCCGATTCAATTCAGGATTTGTGGCGGCGGTGGCATATCTCGTTGGCAACGTGGTTTAAGGAATATGTTTATATTCCGCTCGGGGGTAGCCGCGGCGGCACGCTCAAAACCTATCGCAACCTGATGATAGTGTTCTTTTTGACCGGATTGTGGCATGGCGCCAGTTGGAACTTTGTGTTGTGGGGCGTGTGGAACGGTGTGTTCATTATTTTGGAAAAAATTATCCCGATTAAAAAGATGTTGCGTTGGTTGCCGTTGCAGATTTGCTATGTGACGGTGGTGTTTTGGGCAGGTTTGGTGTTGTTCAGAACCGAGACTTTGACTCATGCCGGACAGTTTTTCACTCGTTTGGTTGACGGTTACCGCATTGATGTGCCGACGACGCTGTTGTCTAAGGAATATGTGATTATGGTGGTTATCGGCTTTTTGTGCTGCGGTATGGGCGAGCTGTTGTTTAAGCAGTTGCCTTTGAAGACAGTATGGCGCGAGACTTTGGTGAAGTACGGCACGCCGGCGTTTTGTTGGGTGGCGGCTTATTTCAGCCTGTTAATGCTGGCAAGCAACACATATAATCCGTTTATTTATTTTAGGTTCTAGAAGATGAAAAAGATTGTTAAACTCGCAGAAAAGATTTATTTGTCAACGCCTGCTATGTTGCTGTTGGCTTTGGTGTTGGGCGGTTTTGTTATCAACTGTTTTGTCTCGAACACGTTTTTGCTCGACAATCGTCCGTTGGCTAAAAAGCCAACAAAGTTCAGCGCCGATTTTCCGCGGCAGTATGAGCAATATTTTAATGAGACTTTTTCCGGTCGCAAAAAGCTGGTGAAGAAGTTTTCTAAAATCAAGCTGCGTTTGGGGATGGACAGCGGTTATATTATCAATGGTTTGAACGGTTGGATGTTTTATGATTCCGCCAAAGTTCCGGACGGCTACACTTTGATTGATTATTACGGTGAGATTGTCTACACCCCGCAAGAGTTGGACCAGATGACCTCAGGGATGAAAGCCGCGCGTGATTTTTATGCCAAAAAAGGCATTGATTATATGATTGTGGTGACACCGAACAAAGAATCACTGTATTCGGAATATATGCCGGAGCGGATGCAACGGGCGAGGGTGTCGGATTTGTCCCGCAACGACAGGGCAATTTTATATGCGCAGGAAAATTCCGACGTGGCAATTTTAAACTTAAGCGACTCGCTTAAGGCTGCTAAGCCGCATACGCAATATCCGCTCTATTTTCAAAAAGACACGCACTGGAATAATATCGGCGCTTATGTGGCTTATATCCAACTGGCGCAGACGTTGCAAAAGTTTGGGTATAACGTGAAGGCGCCGGCGTATTCCGATAATATGGTCGAGAACGCTATGGTCTCTAAAACCGATTTATCTTATGCCGGTGATAAAGATATTGACTATCAGGTGAAGTATAAAGAGGATATTGTGCCGCAAAACTTGGTTAATGAAGATCATGGTTTCTTTCAGGTTTGGGAAAATAAGACCGCGCCTGTGCAAAAACGCGTGTTGATGTTGCGTGACTCGCAAGGAATTGCTTTAATGCGGTATATAGAGAAAGACTTTGCCTTTGGTGTTTTCGCCCACATTAAGTGGAACACTAAGGAAGGGTTGCAAAAATTGGTTGAAACTTATAAGCCCGATTTGGTTATTGACGAGTTGGGCGAACGATATTTCGACCGGTTTTTGAAATATAATGATATCTACGGAGACAAGTAAATGAAATCTATCTTGGTTACCGGCGGTGCCGGATTTATCGGAGCAAACTTTGTTCCTTATTTTGTGAACAAATATCCTGACTACAAGATTATTAATTTGGATAAGTTGACTTATGCCGGAAACTTGGACAATGTGTCTGAGTGCGAGGGTAAGCCTAATTATCAGTTTGTGCAGGGGGATATTTGTGACCGCGCGCTGATTGAAAAATTGTTTGCCGAAAACGATATTCGCGGTGTGGTTCACTTTGCCGCCGAAAGTCATGTCGACAACTCAATTACAGGACCGAAGGCTTTTATTGAGACCAACGTTTTGGGCACGTTCACGCTGTTGGATGTGGCGCGCAACTACTGGATGGAAGCGCCTAACAAGGTAAAAGCAGGATATGAGAACGCTCGTTTCCACCATATTTCAACCGATGAGGTTTATGGCGCGTTGGGTGATACCGGTTTCTTTACGGAGACAACGCCTTATATGCCGAGCTCGCCGTATTCTGCCTCTAAGGCAAGTTCGGATATGATTGCCCGCGCATATTTCCATACTTATGGTATGAATATCACTGTTTCTAACTGCTCAAACAACTATGGTCCGAAGCAGCACCCTGAAAAGTTAATCCCGAAGATTATTTCTAATGCCTTGAGCGAGAAGAATATTCCGATTTACGGCGATGGTAAAAACGTGCGCGACTGGTTATATGTGTTGGATCACTGCAAGGCGATTGACCTTATTTTCCACACCGGTAAAGCCGGCGAAACCTATAATATCGGCGGACACAACGAGCGTAATAACCTGCAGATTGTGGAGGCTATTTGCAATATTTTGGATAAGCGTCAGCCGCGCGCCAACGGCAAGTCTTATAAAGATTTGGTGGTGTTTGTTGCCGATCGTCCGGGACACGACCGCCGCTATGCGATTGACGCCACCAAGCTGACCACTCAGTTGGGTTGGAAAGCCGATGAAAACTTTGATACAGGTATTGTTAAAACAGTTGACTGGTATTTGAAATAGTTTTCAAATTTTGTTGCAAAAAAAAACTCTGCCGTTTGGCAGAGTTTTTTTTCTTTCCGGTTATGCGCTTATCTTTCGGGTCTTTACCAGTGAGGCGATAATGCCACCCAATATCAAACTCAAGGTGATGAGTAATGACACGGTTGATGATATTTCAACCCCAATCAGGTGCGGCATAAAAATTTTGCTACCAATAAAGATTAGGATGATTGAAAGCGCGTATTTGAGATATGAAAAACGGTGTACCGCTTCTGCCAGTAAAAAGTATAAGGCTCGTAAGCCCAAAATGGCAAAAATATTACTGGTGTAGATGATAAACACGTCCTGCGTGATGAGGAAAATGGCGGGGATGCTGTCAAGCGCGAAAATCACATCCATAAGCTCAATGATAATCAGAGCGAAAAACAGCGGGGTGATATAGTGTTTGCCATCGTGTTTTACAAAGAAATGTTCGCCCTCAATCTTTGGGGTGACATGAAAATATTTGTTCACAAAGCGAAACAGTTTGCTGTTGGAGAAATCATTGTCCGTGTCGTCTTTCTCAACCACCATTTTAATACCGGTATAGATAAGAAACGCGGAGAAGACATAAAGAATCCAGTGGAAGTTAGAGACCAATGTTTCGCCCAAAATAATCAGAATCGCACGCAAAATCAGCGCGCCCAAAATGCCCCAAAACAGCACGCGGTGCTGATATTTGCGAGGAATACCAATGCTTGAAAAAACAACCGAGATGACAAAGATATTGTCAAGCGAGAGGCTTTTTTCAACCATAAAGCCGGTATAAAACAGCATACCTTTGTCTAAGCCTTCTTCATAGATGACAAACGCGCCAAAGATGAGGGCGACGACGACGTAAAAAATACACTGGTTTAAGGTGCTTTTGAAGTTTGGTTCTTCGCAATGGCGGTGAAACACAAACAGGTCGAGATAGAGCAGTGTGAAGACTAAAATGCCAAAAATTACCCACATCCAAGATGTGGGTAAAACAGCATGGTGAGATATTAAGTTAAGAATATTTTCCATGAGTTTTTACTTTACGATTAAGATTATATTTCAACATGAATAACCACGCGGCGGTTGCGAATCCGGTTTTCGGGGATGGGCTCGCCAAAGTGGTTGAGATTGGGGTATTTGGGCGAAATGCCTGCCATACCGACCGCCTGAAAACGAGACGGAACCAAACCTTTTTGGATGAAGTAACGGACAATGGCACCCGCGCGGGCGGAAGAAAGCTCCCAGTTAGAGGGAAACTCTGCCGAGCGGAACGGAACGTCGTCGGTATGACCCTCAACTATAATTTGAAACCTTTTATATTTGTTGTCAGCCAACAATACAGCGATTTTATCCAATGCCGGTTTGGCCTCTTCTTTGATTTTGATAGAGTTGCCGTCAAACAAAATCAGGCTGTTGATGTCAAGAACAGCGCCTTTACCGTCAGAGCCGATACCGATGTCGGTGCCTAAATCCATTTTTTCGGCGTCGTCCATAAAGTTTAGAACCGTACCGTTTTGTTGTTCGGTCGGAATCGCGTTAAACGCGGCGGCCAAAGAATATTCCATCTGCGCGGCTTTGTTCTTATCCAGATTTGAAGACGAAAACAGCACGATAAACAAGGCTAACAACAGGCACAAAAGGTCTGAATAAGGCACCAACCACGTTTCATCGGGGTGATCGTCGTGAGGAACTTCCGGTTGCTTTTTTCTGGCCATGATTAATCCTTACTCTTGCGTTGTGACTGCGGGATGAAGGCTTGCAATCTGGCTTCAATCGCCATCGAAGAGGCGCCGCTCTGCAAAGCCAAAGCACCCTCAAGAATCATCTTCTTTAAGGTGACTTCTTCTTCGGAGAGCTGTTTGAGCTTGGTGGCAAACGGGTGGCAGATAACATAACCGGTAAAAATACCGAGCATGGTGGCGATAAATGCCGCGGCAATAGAGTGTCCGAGTTTTTCAATATCGGTCAGGTTGCCTAATGCGGCAATCAAACCGATAACCGCTCCGAGCACGCCCAATGTCGGGGCATACATACCGCCCTGAGAGAAAATCAAAGAGCCGGCATGGTGACGGGTTTCCATATTTTTAATGTCGCTTTCAACCACCTCGGCGATAAAATCGGCGTTAAAACCGTCGGCAACCATGGTGAGGGTTGAGCGCAAAAACGGGTCACTGATTTCGTTGGCCTTTTTCTCAATCGCCATATTGCCGTCGCGTTTGGCGGTTTTTGCAAGCTCGACAAACAAATCTACAACATCTTGCTTGGGCATAAGCTGCTGACCACCGAACACTTTTTTTATCAATTTGGGAAAAGCCTTCAACTGTGAGGTCGGCATTGCGTTGCTGACCGCGGCCGAAGTGCCGGCAATGATGATTAAAAAGGCGGCGGGGTTAATCAATGCATGCGGGTCGGCACCTTTCAAATACATACCGACACCAACGGATAACAAGCCGCCAGCCATACCAATTACAGTACTTTTCTCCATAATTTACAGTCCTTTGAAATATATTTTTATTATTTATTCTATAAAAAATATCTTAAATTATGCTTAATTATTCACCAATTAAAATAGCGACGTTGGTGATGAACAATTTGACTGAAATGGCCAGCAAGATAATGCCAAAAAACTTTTGCAGGCAATAAATAGTGCCAGCGCCAAAGAATTTGTTGATGCGGTCGGTCAGGCGCAATACCAAATAGACAATAGCAACGTTGCACAAAACTGCCAGAACAATGTTGATAATGGCATATTGTGAACGAATAGACAGCAGGGTGGTCAGCGTGCCGGCGCCGGCAATGAGCGGAAAGGCAACGGGAACAATGGTGGCATCGTTCGGGGTGTTGGGCGCAGAGCGGAAAATTTCAATATCCAAAATCATTTCGGTGGCAATAACAAACACAATGAGTGAACCGGCAATCGCAAATGATGAAATATCAATGCTGAACAAACCCAAAATAGCCTCTCCGACATAGAGAAAACTCAAGAAAATAGCCAGAGAGACGAGGGCGCATTTTTCGGGGTAGATGATTTTTCCACAGTTGCGCAGGCGCAAAAATACCGGAATCGAGCCGGTGACATCAATAATAGCAAACAAAATGACAAACGCACTGATAAATTCTTGCAAATTAAATCCTGATAACATTTTTTTATGACTCCATTGAGGTTAAGTTTTTTTGTTTGCCCTTGGAATATCACATTAAAATTTACTGTCAACGACAAATAGGAAATCTTGCGTTTTATTTTTTTTATACTTATATATATGTGTATGTTGATGTTTTGAGAGGGAAAATAATGAATAATAAACTTGATGCTGTTTTGTTGTGGTTGTTGACCATCGGATTAATCGGTGTGGGGATTTTTGTATCGTTTTATGCCGTGGTGTTTGTGTTGCCGCTGATTTTGTTGGTGGTCGGTGCTTATGCTCTCTATGTGGTGATTAAAATCTGGTATATGAAGTATGTGTTGAAAAAGGAGGGTTATGTATTTGAAATTCATAACCATAAGGACGGCGAGACCAGAGTGATTGACGCCGAGTTTGAAATTTTGGATGAAAAAAATAAAAAATAATAGTTGACATTGTTTTGATTTTTGATTATTAAGTAGCTGTTCCCGATGGCGGGGTAGCTCAGTTGGTTAGAGCGGTGGAATCATAATCCATGTGTCGGCGGTTCGAATCCGCCCCTCGCTACCAGATAAATAAGGCCTGTGTTCGTGCAGGTCTTTTTTTTGTGCCTGAAATGTTGGCGGAGACGAACCGCCGAGAAAGGCGGTTTGACTACTAGCGAGAGGCAGACGGGAGTATGCCGGCGCTTTTTGAAAAAAAAGCGTGAGCGCCTGTGCAACTCAAGCGTAGCGCAGAGTCATCCGCCCCTCGCTACCAGATAAACAAGGCCTGTGTTCGTACAGGTCTTTTTTTTGTGCCTAAAATGTTGGCGGAGACGAACCGCCGAGAAAGGTTTATGGACTCAGTTTCAATTCCGGCGATGTGGTTGGAACTTATCAATAATATATGGAAGAAACAAAAAGTTGGCAGTAACAAATTCAGCCGGCGAGGTAGGTTTTGACCGCGTCGTCTTGTTCAAATAAATAGAGCAGAATTTTAAGCGCTTGGCCGCGGGGCGTTTCTAATTTGGGGTCTTTGTCCAAAATCAGCAAAGCGTCTTTATGCGCGGTGAGCATAAGGTCTTTATCGGTGCTCAAGTCAGCTAATCGAAAGGTTTCAAAACCCGATTGGCGATTGCCCAAAATTTCTCCAAAACCGCGGAGTTCCAAATCTTTTTCGGCAATCACAAAGCCATCTTCGCTCTCTTTCATGATATTCAGTCGGGCGTGAGAAGTTTCGCTCAATGGCGAGCCATAAAGTAAAATACAGGTTGAAGCCTCAAAACCGCGCTTGATACGTCCACGGAGTTGGTGCAGTTGAGCCAATCCGAAACGTTCGGCTTGTTCAATTATCATCAAGGTGGCTTCGGGGACATTGACGCCGACCTCAATCACGGTGGTGGCGACCAAAACGCTGATTTTGCCGCTTTTGAAGTCAGCCATAACGGCGTCTTTCTCCGCCTCTTTCATTTTGCCGTGGATTAGTCCGACTTTTGCGCCGAAAATATGTTGCAAAGTTTTATAGCGCTCCTCGGCGGCGGCTAAATCGGTCTTTTCGGACTCTTCGACCAACGGGCAGACCCAATAAGCGCGAATACCGGAATCTACCTTGCGTTTGAGCGCGGCGGCAACGTCATTGAGACGGCTCAGGGGCATTACCCGCGTATCGGTCGGTTTGCGACCTTCGGGGGCTTTTTCGATTTTGGAATATTCCATATCGCCGTATGAGGTGAGTATTAAAGTTCTGGGAATCGGGGTGGCGGTCATAACCAAAATATCAGGTTTGTTGCCTTTGTTAGACAGTGCCAAACGTTGCTGAACGCCAAAACGGTGTTGCTCGTCCACGACAATAAAGCCCAAATCCTTAAATTTGACATTTTCGGTAAACAGGGCGTGGGTGCCGATGAGAATATGCAAACTGCCGTCTTCCAGTTGTTGCAATATTTGTTCGCGTTCTTTCTTTTTGGTTTTACCGGTCAGCAAGGCAACGTTGACACCGCAGTTTTGGCACAACGGCGCGATCGTCTCAAGGTGCTGTTTGGCTAAAATTTCGGTCGGTGCCATAATCGCCGCCTGCGCGCCGCTCTCAACGCAATTTATCATACTTAACAGCGCCACAATGGTTTTGCCGCTGCCGACATCGCCTTGTAACAACCTTAACATACGGAACGGCGACGCCATATCTTGTCGGATTTCCGCTAAAACTTTTTGTTGTGAAGCGGTGAGCTCAAACGGGCAGGCTCCGAGAATCTTGTTTTGGATTTGTCCGTTGCCGCACAGGCTGCGTCCGTATTGTTTTTTGACCTTTTGGCGCACAATCGCCAAAGCCAGCTGATTGGCTAACAGTTCGTCATAGGCCAGACGGCGGCGGTAGGGGCTTTCGGCGCCGAAATCACCGTTTGTTTGCGGGTGGTGCGCCTGCCACAGCGATTGACTGAAACTCGCAAAATGATTGGTTTGCAAAAATTTTTCATCCTGCCACTCCGGAAACGGCGGAACGTTGCCTAGCGCCAGTCCGATAAATTTACGCAGCATTTTGTTGCTGATGCCGGCGGTGAGGGGATAAATCGGCTCAAAGCCTTTAATATTATCAAGTTCTTCGGGGCGAGCGATGTAGTCGGGGTGGCTCATCTGCAGACTGCCGTTAAAGGCATCGAGCTTGCCGCTGATGACACGTTGCTCACCTACGGGCAAAAGCTTTTGCAGGCTGTCGGGATAGGCCTTGAAGAAAATTAAGGTCACATCGTCGGAGCCGTCGGAACACACGACCTTATAGGGTTGGTTGCGGCTGCGCGGAGGGCAATGTTCAACAACTTTGACCGTGAAAGTACCAACGCGCCCGACTTGAGCATTAATCAACAGAGGAGAATAAGTGCGGTCAACAACATTTGACGGCAAATGCCAGAGCAAGTCGACCACTCGTTCACCGCAGAGCCGTTCCAATAAGGCGCAGACTTTTGCGCCGACACCTTTGACGGTGCTGACGGGAGCAAACAGCGGGTATAGTATCGGTGGTCTCATTGTTGTTCTAACATTAAAGAAAAATCTTGCATTACAGTGCGATTGTATATATTTTCAAACTAAATGTAAATGGTAGATTGTGATAATGCAAGGTGATTTTGAAAACGGTTGCATCGTGTCTCCGGTTTTGGACGGATATGATGCTTTTTTGCTCGGCAATGTTTATGACACAGCTTTGAGCGATATTTTGTATATTGTCAGTGACGGGGTGACGCTTGAAAACACAGCGGATTTGCTGCACGTTTTGCGACCGGAAATTGAGGTTTTGAAGTTGCCGGCGTGGGACACCGTGCCTTATGACCGTGTTTCGCCCAATGTGAACGTGGTGGCGGAACGGGTGCAGACTTTGTGCGCTTTGGCTAAGTTGCCGACTGCAAAAAAGCCGCGGATTGTGATTGCAAGCGTGGGAGCGGTGTTGCAAAAACTGCCGCCAAAGAAGATTTTTCTTAATTCTATTCGCGAAGTTAAAGTCGGTAGCGAGTTGAAGTTTGATGATTTTGTGCATTATGCGGTTGTCAACGGTTATGTGCGGGTGGAGCAGGTTATGGAAGCCGGCGAATATGCCGTGCGCGGTGATATTTTGGATATTTTCCCCGTGGGGACGGAAGAGCCGTTGCGTATTGATCTGTTTGGCGACGAGGTGGAGAAAATCCGCACCTTTGACGTGTTGACCCAACGCACCACCAGCGAGTTGCAAAAGTACACGTTTCAGGTGATGGGCGAGTTGAGCTTGGACGCCAACAGTATTAAGACTTTTCGGAGCAAATACCGCGAGTTGTTCGGCTCCGGAAGTCAACAAGACGAGCTATATGACAGTATCACCAACGGCAAAAAATATTTGGGTCAGGAAAACTGGTTGCCGCTGTTTTTTGACGAACCGTTGCTTAATGTGTTTGACTATCTGCCGCAAGCCATGGTGATTGTCGGTCGGCAGGCGGAAGACGCCGTTGCCGCCAAGGTGGACAGTATTCGCGATTATTATCAAGCGCGGTTGGAGACGCTTAAGGTTAAATCGGTTAATGAGGTTGACACATATCGTCCGGTGCCGCCGGAGTTGTTGTATTTGCAACCTGAACAGCTGCAGTTATTGGCTAAGCGCGGAAAATATCTGGTCTTTAGTGATTTGGCGTTGCCGGAAGGTAAAAATGTTGTGAGCAGCGGGGTGATTCCGGTACTGAACTTTGCCAGTGCAAAAAATATCAACGCCGCTAAAGTTTATGAAGATTTGAGCGCCTATCTGCAAGAAAATAAAAAGTTAAAGCGTGTGATTGCCTGCTATTCGCAAGGCAGCCGCGAGCGGTTGTTCTCGCTGATGTCGGAATACGGCATTAAGGATTTGGCGGTGGCGGAAAATTGGCAAGAGGCGGAGCTCAAAGCTGCGGCGGGGCGTGTGGTGCTGATTTTGATGAATCTGGCGCACGGTTTTAAGGGTGACGGCTATCTGTTGGTGGCCGAGCAAGATATTTTGGGCGAGCGGCAACGGCGAAAACATGTGAAAAAAGTGACGGCCAAAGATTTTATTGCCGATATATCGTCGCTTTCGGTCGGTGAGTTGGTGGTGCATATTGAGCACGGTATCGGGCGTTTTATGGGACTTGAGAATATTACGGCCGGCGGAGCGCCTCATGACTGTTTGAAGATTATGTATGCCAATGACGCCAAGCTGTTTGTGCCGGTTGAAAACATTGATGTGTTGTCGCGCTATGGTATTGAAGACGACAATATTCAGCTCGACACATTGGGCAGCGCGGCGTGGCAGGCAAAAAAAGCCAAAGTTAAAAACCGTATTCGCGAAATTGCCGCCAAGCTGATTCAGATTGCGGCGGAAAGGCATTTGCGTTCGTCTGAGATTTATATTCCCGAAAGCGGCGGTTATGACGAATTTTGCGCCAAGTTTCCTTATAACGAAACCGATGACCAGCTCAACGCCATATCCGACGTGTTGAAAGATTTGAGCCTTGGTTCGCCGATGGACAGGTTGGTTTGCGGCGATGTGGGGTTTGGCAAAACCGAGGTGGCGTTGCGCGCCGCCTATGCCGTGGCTTCTTGCGGAGCGCAGGTGGCGGTTGTGGTGCCGACCACGTTGTTGGCGCGTCAGCACTATCATAATTTTATGCAACGTATGGAAGGCTTTCCGCTTAATGTTAAAATGTTGTCCCGCTTGGTGACGCCCAAAGAGTCGGCGTTGGTCAAGCAAGGATTGGAAGACGGCTCGGTCGATGTGGTTATCGGCACGCACGCGCTGTTGGCCAACAATATAAAATTTTGCAATTTGGGGCTGCTGATTATTGATGAGGAACAGCATTTTGGTGTGGCGCACAAAGAAAAGCTCAAGTCTCTAAAATCTTCGGTGCACGTGTTGACGCTGACGGCAACACCTATTCCGCGTACGTTACAGCTGTCTCTGACCGGTGTTAAGCAGCTTAGTATTATCGGCACGCCGCCGGTTGATCGTTTGGCGGCTCGCACGTTTGTGATGCCGTTTGACAAGGTGATGATTAAAGAGGCGATATATCGCGAAAAGTTCAGGCACGGACAGGTGTTTTTTGTGTGCCCTCGGGTTTCGGATTTGCTCGGGGTGGAGCAGGAGTTGCGCGAGTTGGTGCCTGATATTAAAATTTTGGTGGCGCACGGGCAAATGCCGGTCAAGCAGTTGGAAGACGTGATGAACGAATTTGCCGACGGACACGCCGATATGTTGCTTTCAACCACGATTATTGAATCGGGTATCGATATGCCGACAGTGAACACCATGATTGTGTATCGGGCAGATATGTTCGGTCTGGCGCAGCTTTATCAGTTGCGTGGGCGAGTAGGGCGAGGCAAAGTCCGCGGTTATTGTTATTTTACGGTGCCCAAGCAAAAGCGTCTTAATCCGGTGGCTGAGCGGCGGTTGAACATTTTGCAGGCATTAGACACCTTGGGGGCTGGTTTTTCGCTCGCCAGCCATGATATGGATATTCGTGGTTCTGGCAATGTGTTGGGCGAAGAGCAGTCCGGACACATTAAAGAAGTCGGTATCGCCTTGTATCAGCATATGTTGGAAGAAGAAATCGCCCGTCAGAAAGCTAATATCGGTTCGCAAAAGGTTGCGGATGAGGTTCAGCATGACTGGGCGCCGCAGATTGTGACCGGTATTCCGATTATGATTCCCGAGACCTATGTTAAAGATTTGGGCGTGCGCTTGGGATTGTATAAACGTATCGGCGACTTGCAAGACCGTGACGCGATTTTGGATATGAAAGAGGAGTTGACTGACCGTTTCGGCGCGGTGCCGCCAGAGGTTGACAACCTGCTCAAAACGGTGGAAATCAGGCAACTATGCCGCAAAGCCAATATCGAAAAGGTTGAGGCCGGCGCTAAGGGAATTTTGCTGACGTTTCATAATAATGTTTTCGCCAAGCCCGAAAAACTGATTGATTTTGTGCAAAAACAGTTCGGCGCGGTAAAAATCAGACCTGACCAGAAATTGCTGATTGAACACAATCTTGAGAACTATGCCGTTAGGGTTGATGTTTTGAAGTCTTATGTGAGCAAATTGGTACAATTAGCGTGTGAATAAAATGATAGACAAAAAATATTGCAATGTGTCTAGAAATATGCTATATTGAGGATGTTATTTAATATTATTTATCAATTATTTTAAAAGGCTACGTGTATCAGTTGTTTTTATGACTGCGTGGCAAGTTAATTATATGGAAGATGTGTTCAGTTATTTGGAAAATGTAACCGGTGTTCAGAATCTGAGTAAGAAAGACTGGGAAGAGGTTGTCGATGAGGTGATTTTGCCAAAGTTGGCGGGAACGCCAAATCATCGCTACCGTATCGGGTCTCCGTTTATGGCTTTTATGGCCAAGTTTAGTGAAGTTTGTTGGCATAAAAATTATCAGTTAGGGCTTGTTCTTAATGAGATTGCGTTGCAGAGAATTTCTAACGGTGCTGTTCTTCACAAAGACGATCCGACCCCGACTTTTGAGGCTCTGCCCGCAAAATATCATCCTTATGCTTCTGCCAACGGTTATGTCGGTTGTGAGCCGGGGCTGATGGGCAAAGATGAAGAGGACTTTTTGATTTATGCTCTTCGTGATTGCGTGTCTCTTGGTAAACTGAAAGCTCATGTGTTGGCAATTTGTTTTGGTCTGGCGGAAAATATCTCGTTGGACGGCGAGGCTCGTAACGGCTATATGCTTGGCACTTGTGATTATCATCCTGATGGTGTAGCGTTGCGCGAGTTAGCAGACAAGATTATTATGGAACGAGCAACATCGGAGCAGATTTTCAGACATTGGGCAAAGCCAAATCGTTGGCGCGAGCATAAGGTCTATTTTGCCAAAGCGCTTAAAGACGGAATATTTGAGTGGCAGACTTTTTGGAACGCTATTGCTCCAAAAAATCTTCATTGGTGGCAGCGTTGGAGCGAAAAACGCAAGTTGCACCGTGAGTTGGAAGGTTTGGCTTGGTAATCCGTATGAAAAATCCCTGTTTTTACAAACAGGGATTTTTTTTAACCGTCTTCCAACTGTAATAGTATGGTGATACTGAGGCAGGCGGTGATAATAATCGGCGTCCATACCGCCATTATCTCGGGAATATAACCGTTAAGACCAAAGGCATAAATCACCTGTGACATAAAATAAACTACAAAACCGGTCACAATGCCGCCAACCACCAAATACAGCACGCCGCCGCGGCGGTTGTTGGGGCGCAGAGCAAATACGGCGGCTACCAAAACCATAGCCATCAGCAAAAACGGCGATGACAGCAGTGACAAATAGCGCAGGTGGTGTTTGATGACCGAAAAGCCCGAACGCTCATAAAATTTGATGGTGCCGGGGAGACTCCAAAAAGAAATTGCCTCAGGCGTGACAAAAGTTTCTTTAATGCGGTTGGGAGTGAGCTCCGTCGGGTAGCTGACTGAACTCAGGCTCTGAATAGGTTTGCCGGGGATGAATATTTTAACGTCTTTCAGGTCAAGTCGGTTACTGTCACCGAGCGTGGCGGCAAAGGCTTCGGTCGATTTGACAATACGGGAGTTTTTATCCAACTCCATAACACTGACCTGTCGCAACAACAAATTATTGTTCTCTTGGGTAACATTTTTGGCCTGAATCACCATAATATCACCGTTTTCTAAGCTCTCACGCGTCCACAAGCCTTTGTCACTGAACAAAACAGCGTTCATATCCTGTACCTTAAAGCGGAAATTGAGTGTTTCGTAAAGCTCATACATACGGGCGGCAATCGGGTTGATGATGGTGACGTTGACAGCACCAATCAAAAATGTGGCGGTTAAAACCGGAGCCAAAAAGCCCCAGATAGATACGCCGGAGGCGCGAATAATCACAAACTCGTTGCTTTTGCTGACGTGCCAAAAAGTTATCATGGCAGCAATCATAATCACAAACGGAAAAATAAGGTCTGCGGTTTCGGGGAGCTTAGTCACGCCCATTTCAGCCAAAAACCAAAACGAGACGTTAGGGTTGGAGGCGCCGCGACGCAACAGCTCAATCATCTCAAAAATAAACACGATACCTAGCGCCGTTATCATCACACCCAAAAAGGTGAGGATAATCTGTTTCATAAGATAACGACCGAGAATAGAGTTCGGATTCATGACAATATCAGTTCTTTAATTGTTAGTTATAATGTTGTCAATTTAGCCAATTTTATTATACTTGGCAAGAAATTAATCAAAATAACCCAGTGATAAGTAACGCTCAACCGCCGATGGCAGGATGACCACAATATTTTTGTGCGCCATATCGGGACGAGCTGCGATTTGAACCGCGGCACAAAGGGCGGCGCCGGAGGATATGCCAATCGGAAGACCTTCAAGTTTGGCAATGGTTTTAGCCATTTCTATCGCGTCATCGGAGGGGATGTCAACCACTTCATTGACCAAAGATTTATCATAAAGCGGCGGAACAAATCCGGCACCAATCCCCGGAATATGGTGCGCGCCGGCGGGCTTTTTGTGCAATACGGCACTTTCAGCCGGTTCAACCGCCACAACATAAAGCTCGGGATTGCAGCTCTTGAGGGTGGAGGCAATGCCGGTTAAGGTGCCGGCGGTGCCCACGGCAGAAATCAGGCAATCGACATTGCCGCCGGTGTCTTCCATAATTTCCATACCGGTGCCCAGTTGGTGCGCCTTGGGGTTGGAGGGGTTGGAAAATTGTTTGAGTAAAATAACGTTCGGATTGCGCTCAGCAAGCATATCGGCTTTTGCCAACGCGCCTTTCATGCCGTCTTCGGCGGGGGTTAGAATAATCTCGGCGCCAAAGTGTTTGATGAGCTTGACGCGTTCTTCCGAGGCGTTTTCGGACATAATTATCACTAAATTGTAGCCTTTAGCCGCGCAGAGAGCCGACAGCGCGATGCCGGTATTGCCGGAAGTCGCCTCAACCAAAATCGTATCGGGTGTGATGATGCCGGCTTGTTCCATATCCTGCAGCATTTGGCCGGCAATGCGGTCTTTGATAGAAAACAGCGGATTATAAAACTCGCATTTTGCCAAAATATTGGCTTTGGTGTCATAATGACGCGCCAGTTTGTGCAGGTTGACAAGCGGGGTGTGTCCGATCATCTCGGTGACGGAATTATAAATGTGTGCCATAGTAAGCCTCTTGATTTAAGGTGTTTATAAAGCGCAAATTATGCTTTTATCTTTTAGTTCCTTGTTTATATTAATCATAATAATAAAACGTTAAAATTTAAAGCGATGAACAAAGCAAAGTTGATAATTTATGCCGTTTTGTCGGGCTGGGTGATGACGAACAGCGCCCATGCCGCCGGACTGGACGAAATTTACCGCGATTTGGTCAGGTCAGACAACCGCGGCTATTTGCCTTTGTTTGTGAAAAACCGGCAGGCGCCGTCTCTGCTCGATGATGAACAGATTTCTATGCCTGAGGCGCCGGTTGTGGTGGAGCCGGTGGTTGACAGTATGACATTGAAGGAAATCAGTTTGGATAACGAACGTCAACGCCGCGAGGCTGAGGAAAAAGCCGCGGAACTGCGTTGGCAAAAGGTGCTGAAAAATGTGCAGAACGGCTACGTTTCGAGCTTTGAATTGGAAGAACTGAGCAAGCGCGAGGCTCAGAATAATCCGCAGGCGGTTGAGGTTTTGGCATGGATATATTCCCGAGGCATAGGGGTTAAGCCCGATTTGATTAAGGCCTTTAATTTATATAAAAAAGCTGTGGGGCTGAAAGTACCGTCGGCTATGGATAATGCCGTTAAGGTTTACCGCGCCATGACCCCCGCCCAGAAAAACGAAATCAGCAAGTAGAAAAAACACGTCCGATTGTTTCGGTGTGTGTTATTCGGCAAAGTAAAATATTATATATGTATTTACAATGTACGTAAAAAAGTGTAATATGCAAGTACAACTATGGTGATATGGAGGTTTAGATGGCTAATTTGACGGTCAGAATTGATGAAAACTTAAAAGCGGATGCTGAAAAGGTTTTACAGTGTTTGGGGTTGACCGCCTCGGAGGCGGTGCGTTTGTTTTTTGCACAAATCAGAAATACACGCAGTATTCCGTTTGAGTTGAAAATTGGTGATGTTCCCAGTGAAAAACTGGAAAGTATTTTAGTTGAGGCGGAAAAAGAATACAAAACGGGTAAGTTAGAGCACTACAATAGTGTTGATGATTTTATTGCCGCTATGAACGAGGATAACCAATGCGAACGTTAGAGTTTTCAACGCAATTTAAGAAAGATTATAAGCTATGCCAAAAGCGTGGCTATGATATGCGTAAGCTGCATGAAGTGTTAAAAATTTTGGAAGCAGGCATTGAAATACCAACAAAGTATCGAGACCATCCGTTGATTGGAAAACATAAAGGGTGCAGAGATCTGCATATTGAACCAGATTGGGTGCTGGTTTATGAAGAAATCGGTAATACAGTGGTTTTGATTATCACAACGGGAACTCATTCCGATTTGTTTAAAAAGTAAGATTTATTGAGACATGAGGTTTGAGCAAAATAGCTTCGTTTGCAACGCAAACGAAGCTATTTTAATTGGCAGAGCAGGGGTTATTTGCCACCTTTGGTGACGACGACCATGGCCTCGCGCAAAATGCGGTCGTTTATCATATAGCCGGTTTGGAGCTCGGCAATAATGGTGCCGGCCGGTTTGTTCGGATCTTCAACTTCTTGAATAACCTGATGAAAATTGGGGTTGAAAACAGTGTCCATAATCTCCATTTTCTTAATACCGAATTTGCCAAACACTTTTGAGAGCTCGGCTTCGGTCATCTCAACGCCTTTAATGATGTTTGTGCAGTTGTCGCCGGAAGAATCCGCAACGGACGTGATGGCGCGGTGCAAATTGTCTGCTACCGAAAGCAGCTCTTTGGCGAAAGAAGAAATGGCGTATTTATTGTTTTTTTCAATTTCTTGTGCACAACGTTTTTTTGTGTTTTCAGCGTCGGCGTAAGCGCGCAAAAATTCGTTCTTCAGTTTGGCGTTTTCTTCAAGAAGTTTTTGATATTCTTCTGAATTTTCAACACTATTTTCAGTTTTTTCTTCCATTAAATCCTGATTGTTTTCAGCCTCGTCATGGTGATGATTTTCGTTGTTCTCGGTAGCAGGATTTTTTTTAAAGTTCTTCATGATAATTCCTCTTTAAATTTGTTTTGAAAACGTGTATATATAAGGAAATTTAGTGATTAATTTTTAACAAGTCAAGAGCCGTGACGTTTATTTGCAAGATTAAAGCAAATAAGGGTGCTTGAGTTGTATTGGTCACTCCTTATAACATATAATTTTTGCGAGATTGATATGACCCCTGCCTCTACCGCCTCTGAAGAGCAATCTTTGTTCAAAATGCTGCCAAAAGGTTTTAATAAGAAGAAATTTAGTCTTTCATATCAGGTGGTGAACAATAAAAATCTGCAAGAAATTCAAAACTATTCCAAAAAACAATGCTTGGGTAAGGAACCATGGCCGGAAATCAGCAAGGTCAGGGGCTGGATGATTTCGGCCGAGACCGCAACCTTTATGAAATGGGGCGGTTTGGGGATGATTGCCTCGGAACTGCCGGACGCTTTTAATGCCGAATATGGTAAAAACGGGGAGAAACTCACGGTCGTGACGCCAATGTATGAGGGCAATACCGGCAAGAAAAAAGCCGAGCTGGTTAAAAGTGTTTATCATGGGGCGGAGCGCAAAGAAATCAGCGTGCGTAAAGTCAAAGACATCGTGGTGCCGTTTTTAGAACATCGGCAGGCGTTGCACAAATTTAAGGTAGGGGTTTATACCGGAAAGTTCGGCAATTCGGATTATATCTTTTTGGAGTGTCCGCGTTTTTTCTCAATTAATGTGTCTCCCGAAAATCCTTCGGCGCAGGATGGTTGTTATGTGCTCAACGAGTTTGGCGTGAACGAGGTGGAGCGTTTTGCCTTTTTCTCAAAAGCGGTGTATGTGCTTATTCGCGAGATTTGCAGCCTGAAAATTAAAGGCGTTGAAGAGCCGAATATCTTGGTGGCGAACGACTGGCATAGCGGCGCTTTGGCCGGATTGATGAAGTATTTTCCCACGGCGCAGAACGAGGCGGGGCTGATGTCTTCGGTGTTGGCCGAGCGGCTGAAACATATTCCGATTGTGCATATCGCCCATCACTTGGGATATCAGGGGTGGGATTATGACAACACCTCAAAAATTTTGAACTCGTTGTATGAAAATATGGCGACATTGGTGTTCAAAAACGCCAAAGCCATTAAAAACAGCAATCCTCGGGCGACCAATGTGTTGATTGTGCATGACTGCTATAATCAGGCATCGAGTGATTTTCACTTGGCGGACAGAGTGGTGACCGTGTCTAAAAACTATATGGAAGAGGTCTCCAAAGAACTGGGGTTTGGTTTTGACTTTCGCGATATTTTGAAAATGCGCAAAGATCACCGCAACTTTTTTGGAATTGTCAATGGCTATGACAAAAAGCTGATTTCGCCAAACGAGGCAAAAATTAAGACGGTTAATGACTATTTTGATGGCTTTAATTTTAAGGTTTTTGATGAAGAACATGTTTCTGATAAGTTGAAAAATAAAAAAGAATTTATCCGGCTGTTATCAAAATTGGCTCGAGATGAAGACTATAAAAACCAAGTGATTCCGTTGGTGGATATTTATAAATTTTGCGATATTGAAAAGTCTATCAAGCATTTGGAAAAAACGCCGATTTTTTGCGCAACCTCGCGTATGGTGGAACAAAAAGGTTATGATATTGCGGCGCAGGCTTTGTTGAAGGTTTATCAAAAATATGCGGAAGTGTCGTCAGAAAATATAGATTTGCCGATTTTTGTATTGGGCGGGGCAGGCGATATTGGTTATTTTAAGATTTTGACGGATTTGAAAGATAAACTGGTTGAGATTTTGCCCAAGGCGGCGGAGCGTCTGTTTGTGTTTAGGGGGTATCGCGATGAGTTTGCTTATGCGATTCAGTTGGCGGCGGATTTTTATATGATGCCGTGCCGATTTGAACCTTGCGGATTGACGCAAATGGAGGCTATGGCAAAGGGCGCGTTGCCGGTTGCTATGTCCACCGGCGGATTGGTGGATACGATTGATGACGGTGTTGACGGCTTTAGAACCGAGGTGTTTTTTACCGACAAGCGCCGCGTTTATGGTAATAATATCACTGCCAGAAGATTAAAGAATAACATTAACGCTTATGCGGAAACTATTGAAAAAGTGTTGCAAATTTTCTATTCTAATCCAATGCAGATTGATAAAATGAAAGTTAATGCTTTGGCGAAAGACTTTAGTTGGAACGTGGCTAACGGCTCGCTATCAAAGTATTATAATCTTTTTCATTTGGGACATTTGTGATAGATATCCCCGAATGTCATCGCGAGACCGCTGAACGCGGCTTCGTAATGACGTTCGGGGAAGTGGCGTGCGCGTACCTTGTGATGATGTGTGAGGTGGCAATGGCACGTTATCCCTGAATCGTCATTGCGAGCGCACGCGTGGTGATCCAGCCGACCCATGGAATCCTTATTCCTCCCTCTCTAAATTTTTAGAGAGGGTTGGGGTGAGTTTAAAGTAAGGGAAGGACTAGAAATTAATGTCATAGCCATAAACTCACCTCCGACAGCTAACGCTGTCACCTCCTCTCTAAATATTCAGAGAGGAGGTGCTGGATTGCTTCGCCCGCTCCGCGGACTCGCAATGACAATTCAGAAGAGACCTTCCTCAAATCGAGAGCATGGGATAAGTTGTACAGCTAAATGATTTGCTATTTCCATAGCAACCAAATGTTGAACCGCCACCCCATATAATGGCTCTAACTGTAGTTTCCTGATTGGATGTCCAAATATACACATTATTAAAGTCGTAACGACTTTTGACAGCCAATACATACATGTACTTGGCATTGAAGATATTTGACAATTCATCGCGACTACCTAAATACCATTGTCCCTTGGCAAAAGCGGGTGCTGTTACACCATTGACCGAGTAATTATTGCAATATTTTGCGGCGTCACATTCCAAATTATTGGCATTGCAAAATTCTAAAATCTTTTTGGTATTCAACTTACCGTTGTCATAAGACGGGTTACCGGAATTATAGCCACTCAGACCAAAGGCTTTACTTGCTGATGTTCCTATGATTAAATTGCGATTAATAGTTGCGTCAGCTTTGTGCCATAGCATACCAACTTTTGTTCCATTATAAGTTACATCATCACCGACTTGGCAGTCTTCGGGAATATCGCATTTGTAGTTTTGAATCCCGTTCGTGTCGGTTGAATCCAAACGGCAGTTGCTGATAGCGCAGGTCTTTACGCAAATGCCAGTCTCGTAACTATCATTGTAGTTCTTAAATTCATACCCTGAGTTGCAGGAATCTTTTTTATAGGCATAGTATAAATTAGTCGCCGACTTAACATTGGTGTAGACACCACGTTCTTTGTCGGGTTCGCTTAAATACGGATAACCGTACCTGTCTGCAACTTCCATATCGCAACGGACGCCGTTGGCATCCATTTTCCAACCGTTGTTGCATGAAGTGTAAGCATATCGTGAGCCATTGTTGTCACGGCACTCAATCACCGTGCCATACAAATCCTCAGGTCTGGTCGAATACGGAAATTTTTTAACATCGCAAAATTCCACGCACAAACCGGCTTCATAGGTTAAGGTTTTGCATTTTTTGCAACGATAAAGCGTATGTTTGGAACTGCCTTCTCCCTGTGTGCGGGTTTCAAGCTCACAAAAATCTTCAGGCTTGCCATAGGCGGCATAATCTGCGTCTAACTGTGATTTTTCAACAAAACCACGATAAGTACTGTCCATAATGACAGAATAAGAGTTATCAAACGGGCAAAATAACGCTTGTGATTTTGGGGTTACGTCATGTTTGGCATATCCCAATTCTTCACAGGTTGGCAAAGCGTTGTTATAGCGTTGCACCGCCTGTGTGGAAGTTGTAAAAATTAATAAACCAAACAGCGAAAATAAAGCTGATTTCTTCATCTTATTTGCCCTCCATTAACAGAACCGGATATGCATATGCCGTAACATCTGAATTTTTATCTATCCAACCAGTATCCCAATCATAATTAATGTAAACAAAGCCATTGCTACCAACCGTTGAACTCATTGCCGGACTGGAATAATTATAGGAAGTGTTTGTTACAAAACGACCATAGTGCTGTATTATTGGCCACATTACCATACGTTGCGTACCATAAGCAAATCGGTATGTATTTGAAGCATCTGTAAAAATCCACTTTCCAGCCTCGCACCCCGAACCACTCGGACAAACCGAAGCATCCGGTGTGTAAGATTTTATCCACGCTTTTGCGGCATCCCAACCACCGTTATTTTTATTAAAACCATTACCGCTTACTAGAGCAATTAAATAGTAAGTATTGCCTGATTTTTCATAAATTATACCTATCGTTTTGCCATCTTTCATAACAATATCATATTTTCGACAACTTTTGCTCTGCCACTGACAAGTACCATAACACGAGCCATAATAGTCATTTTGTTCTGGACGATGATTGCCTGAATCAACAGCATTGCCGGTATTGATTGTATCTCCTACAAAGATTTGGTCTTTATAGGGACAGTGATTAATATAGCCATAAGTTTGAGAATCACCGTTTTTGCATAACTTAATATATGGTTCGCCGCTTTCGGTTAAGGCATCGGCAGAAAAACAAACCGTGCATTCTTCATAGTTTTGGTTTTCGGCAGTGCAGTTTTTGCTACCGTACATTTGATAAACACATTTGCCACCGCTTTGTTGTATTTTATCCATCTTAGGATCCCAAGATTGCCATGGCTGATTTGTTACGGAAGATGTAATATTGCAGTATACGGAATAGAATACTCTACATTTGCCGTTCTTTTTGCCGTTTGTCAGCTCCATCTCGAATCCTCTAAAGCAATGTTCGTAGCCATAGTAGGAGTTTTCGGCATCGGCGCACATGTGGTAGTCGCCGTATCTGCCGGAGCCGAACGTGGTGTAAAATGTGCTCTTGTCAAACGGGAACACATAGCCGTTGTCATAGTCCGT
>CAKQSV010000012.1 GCA_934273635.1 uncultured Alphaproteobacteria bacterium | reverse complement strand
CGTCTTAACGTCAATCTCCCCCGACTTAAAATCGAGCTTGCTGTCCGATTGTAAAAAACTCACACTCGCATATTTGGGATATGCGGGTTTTGATACAGAGGGTGGGTTTGATTCTATATTTGTAGAGGAAGTGTTAAGATGAAACGATAACTCGGCCCGAGCCAAAGTAGCCTGAGCCAAACAAATAGCGCACAATGCACCATAGCTAATAATTTTCATATTAAACCTCGTAATATAAAATAATCTATATCAAAACCCAGTTACACTATAACATAGAAATTTTATTTTCTCAATATATTTTATATGCTTATTTTTTTCTGTCTATAATCTCTTCCCTCTTTGACGCTTCAACTCCCCCACCTGATATAAACGGACGGAAATAGATTGCCTTTTGCGGAGTTTGAAACATATAAATATTAGATTGCAATTTTCTCAACTTTTAATAGAGATGTATTTTCAAATAGGTTTTGTGTAAAATTTTTTTGATTTTTTTATACGCAAATAATTTAGTGTCAATTCTGTTATGCACTAATTGATTTGTGTGTAACTTAGTTGAGCATAAAAAAACGAAGAACTGATGAATATTTTTCATATATTTTGCTTTTGCCCCAACTTTGACGATGAACCGCTAAAAGTGCCGAGCACCGAGTTCAGAGCATAAAAAAATCTCTCCGAAGAGAGATTTTTTTGGTGCCCTGAAGAAGACTCGAACTTCCACGACCTGGGGTCACATGCACCTGAAGCATGCGCGTCTACCAATTCCGCCATCAGGGCAACAGTTACTTAATATAACAATTTTTTTCTAAATGCAATAAAAAAATTCATCTTATTCGGATTGGAAAATAGACCATCGCAATTATATTTTTTGCAACCAATTAAAGGAGACATCACCATGACCGCTATCATCTTTGACTTTAACCGCCACAAGCAAAAAATTTTTGAGCAAAAGCAGTCGCAAAAAGAACAAATTATCTTTGAGTGTCAACAGGATATATTAAATACGGAGGAGCAGATTCGCCTACTTTCGCAACAGATTATCGCTTTGCGCTCTGAGATTGAAAACAACTATCGTCTGATAGCAAAAATCAACCAAAATTGAGCTGTAAATTGCAGTGATTCCATTTGACAATCAATGGATAACCGCGTATAATTATGCCATTACTTAACCCGACATCACAGGAGACGCTCATGGATAATGAATTATCTTTAGATAAGGTTATGCTGGAGCATAAACACTTGGACGCCATAGTTCGTCCAAATCAAGAGCATATCTGGAAAAATATTTTGAAAATTGAGGCCTTAAAAAAAGAGGACAATTTACGAAAAACCCAAATTTTGTGCAAAAACTTACAAATTAAATAAACTATGAAAACATTATCTCTCGCAATTTTAGGTGTTCTTTTCTGTTTTGAGAGCCAAGCCGGTGTGCGTGCTCTGGGGGCGGAAAATTATAAGGTCAAAAACTCATCCTCAAGCGCGGATTTTGCCTCCGGCGCAACCGGAACGGCGCCTGTTGTCAACCTGCAAAACACCAGCACCAGTTTGCAGTGCCAAAACAGTGGTTTTACCCTGCAAAAGTGTCCTGCCGGCTACGTTCCTGTTTTTGCCTGCCCGCAAAATAACAACTATTTCAGAGATTGCTGCCCGCAAGGCTACCGTTATACCGAGAGCAACTGCTACGAGATGGGCTTAGTTCCGAGCATTGAAACCTGTCTGGGTTTCCACGCCTGCAAAAAGAAAGAGACAACCGAGCAGAACAAAACTTCTGCCTCGACCGCTGACAATACGGCGCAAAAACCCCAACCGCCGGTTGCCAATTCTTTGCTCAACAAATATCAGTAATAACGCAAAAATAAAAGGTGCCGATTGGCACCTTTTATTTCGTATTCTATAAAACTAGAATCCTTCAGTATCTAAGCGTTTCCGCAGTTGTTTACGGGCGCGTCTTACAGCCTCAGCTTGACGGCGAGCCTTTTTCTCTGAATTTTTCTCATGACAACGTCTCAGTTTCATCTCACGGAAGACACCTTCACGCTGCATTTTCTTTTTCAAGACTTTCAGAGATTGTCCAACATCATTACCAATTACAGTAACCTGAACCACTTAAATCACCACCTTTTCAATATCTAAAGTGTTAATAACAGGAATTACTCTAACACAGCGATTCTTTTTTGGCAAGCAAAAACACCTCACCAAAGCTAAAAAAACACTGTGCTGAAAAACTCTAAGCGATAATATTAGGCATAATACGGGCTTCAACCTTTTTAATTTGCTTTTTAACACCCGTACGCATAGCATTAAGTTGTTGAGCCTTATAAAAATCAATAGTCTGATTGCCCGCGACCAAGTGTTTAATATCGCAGGAGACACGACGCTCTTCGAGTTTCAATTCACACAACTGATGTTGAAGTTTGCTCAAAGTATCATTATTTACCATCTGTTTAGACCTCTTTCATAAAAGCTATGCAAAATAAATTGGAAAACTACCCATAAAATTGTAGACATTATACACCAAATTTGCTAGAAGTTCAACAGAATTTAAAGAAAGACTAGGAGTTTTTTATGACAAAGAACAAAAAAATTGGCGTTTTAACCAGTGGCGGTGACTGCGCCGGACTTAATGCTATTATTCGCGCGGTTGTCAACGCTGCGAGTCTCAAGGGTTGGACGGTTTACGGTATTCATAACGGTACCGACGGCTTGACCGGTGAGTTGTCTTATGAAGAATTGACCGTTCAGAATTTTTCTGATTCCCCATGGCCGCGCCTCAGTGGTTCATACCTTGGCTCTTTGAACAAAGGTATCAAGATGGAATCTTTGGAAGAAACATCTAAAAAATTTGAGAACGGCGTTAAAAAACTTGGTCTTGACGCATTGGTAGTGATTGGCGGCGACGGCAGTATGAACATTGTCAGCAACTTCTGCCGCGGCACCGACATTAAAATGGTCGGTATTCCCAAAACCATTGATAACGACACCCCGATTACCGAATTTTCAGTTGGTTTTTCAACTGCGGTTTCCGTATGCACCACCGCGATTGACAGTCTGGAGCTGACCGCTCGTTCACACCACCGCGCCCTCATTTTAGAGGTTATGGGACGTGACGCCGGACATTTGGCCATGCACGCCGCTTTAGCCGGACAAGCTGATGTTTGCCTTGTGCCTGAAATTCCGTACACAATTGACCACATTATCGACAAGTTGAAAGCCGTTAAAGCCAGTGGTCGCACCCATGCCATCATTGTCGTTTCCGAAGGCATTAAAACCGAAACCGGCGAGCACTTGTCTGCCGCAAAAAATCTGGTCGGCGAGAAAGTATACGGCGGCATTGGTCAATATCTGAGTGCTGAAATCAACAGCCGTTACACCGATTTTCAAACCCGCGTCACCACTCTCGGACACGTTCAACGTTCCGGCACCCCGACCGCATTTGACCGCGAATTAGCCGTTATGTTCGGTGCCAAAGCGGTTGAACTGTTGTCCAACGGCGACCACAACAAAATGGTTGTTTGGAAAGACGGCGGCGTTAAGTCCGTATCTTTGGAAGAAGTTGTTAAGGAAGGTACAACCCTGCTCAACCCGCACGGCGACTATGTCAGTGCCGCTGTTGCCACCGGCATGTATGTCGGCGAGGTTAAGTAGTCGCCCTCAGGCACTTATACTTTTAAGAACCGCTCCTGCAGCGGTTCTTTTTTTGTGCTTTAAAAAACAAAAAAGCAACCGGCAGTTACAGAGCAGATTGCTTTTGGCGAACTATTCCAACTTCACAGTCAGTCTAGTCCTGATATATAAAGAAGCTAAGAATGCTGTCATAAAAAAATCTTGTCGGGCAAAAAAACCGGACAAACATCAAACCGTATCGGACACTAAATATCGGATAAAACAGATTTGATAAAATCAACTCGGCATCAAATGCGGAGTATTTCAATACAAAATAAATCATAAAAATTCAAAAACGACACTCGTATAAATCAATTTGATTTTTTTGTCAACAATTTTCGTATCTCCACCACAAAAAATGGTCAAGACCTCAGCCTTGACCATTTTTCAGGAGATTATCCGGCAATTACTTTGCGGATTCGATTCTCATTTTGTAGAACGAACGCCATACAAAGTACAAACCGATAACCAAGAACACAATCCCCAGCGTCATAGAAACGCACTTTGAGGCAGACTCGGCCATTTCAACAGCCAACAAACCAAACAAAGTCGTAAACTTAATAATCGGGTTTAAGGCCACCGAAGAAGTGTCTTTGTACGGGTCGCCGACCGTATCGCCCACCACAGCGGCGGCGTGCAGGTCAGAACCTTTTTCGTGCAAATCAACCTCAACCACCTTTTTGGCATTATCCCAAGCTCCGCCGGCATTAGCCATATACAAAGCCTGATACAAGCCAAACACGGCGATTGAAATCAGATAGCTTGCGAACAAATTAGCGTCAAAACAAGCAAAGGCGATTGTGAACGAGAAAATAACAATAAAGATATTGAGCATACCTTTTTGCGCATAAACCGTGCAAATACGAACCACATTTTTAGAATCTTCAATTGAAGCGGCGGTTTTACCGTCCAAATGAATATGCTGTTTAATGTAGTTTACCGCGCGATACGCACCGGTTGAAACCGCCTGCATAGAAGCACCCGAGAACCAGTAGATAATCGCGCCGCCCAACATCAAACCGAACAAGACATTCGGGTCAAGCAGGTTGAGTTGCAAATGCAACAACAAGATGATAGAGAAAATCATCGTGGTCGCACCGATAACAGCCGTACCGATTAATACCGGCTTTGCGGTTGCCTTAAAGGTGTTACCGGCCGAATCATTTTCTTCCAACAACTGTTTGCCGGTCTCAAAATCAGGCTTAAAGCCATAATCTTGTTCAATCTCTTTTTTGATGCCTTTGATTTGTTCAATCTGAGACAATTCAAACACCGACTGAGCGTTATCTGTCACTGGACCATAGCTGTCAACAGCAATTGTAACCGGACCCATGCCGAGCATACCGAATGCCACCAGACCAAACGCGAACACTGTCGGATAAATCATAAAGCCGTCCAAGCCCTCTCTTGCGGTGAAGAAAGCCACAACCATCAAACCGACCATTACCAAACCTTTCCAAAAAGCGGAGAAGTTACCGGCAACGATACCGGAGATAATGTTCAAAGAGGCACCGGCCTCGCGACTGGCGTTAACAATCTCTTGAACATGCTGCGATTTTGACGATGTAAAGATTTTGGTAAATTCCGGAATAATCGCGGCGGCAAAAGTACCACAGCTGATAATAACCGACAATTTCCACCACAAATCAGGGCTCATCTCGCCAATCATCACATAAGAAACACCAAACGTCATCAAAATCGAGATAATTGAAGACGCCCAAACCAAAGAGGTCAGCGGAGTTTCAAAGTTAAAAGCCTTGGCTTTGCCAAAAATGGCTTTGCAGCCCATATTATTAAAGAAGTATGCGCACAACGATGTCAAAATCATCAAAACGCGCATGGTGAAAATCCACACAATCAGGCGAGCCTGAATATCAATACCGTTCGGCATCAAGGTCAACTGACCATTAACGTCTTGCATACCTGCCGCCAAAACGATAAACGAAATCAAAGCCACACCGGTCACGCCGTAAGTCTCAAAACCATCGGCGGTCGGGCCAACTGAGTCACCGGCATTATCACCGGTACAGTCAGCAATCACACCTGGGTTGCGGGCATCATCTTCATCGATTCTAAAGATAATCTTCATCAAATCAGCGCCAATATCGGCGATTTTCGTAAAGATACCGCCGCAAATACGCAAAGCTGAAGCGCCCAAAGACTCACCGATAGCAAAACCGATAAAGCATGCGCCGGCACTTGCTCTATCCACGAACAGCAAGATGGCAATCATCATAATCAGCTCAACGCAAATCAGCAACACGCCGATAGACATACCCGAGCGCAAAGGCAGACTCTGAACATTGTACGGATTAGCCTTCAAAGACAAGAAAGCCGTACGAGAGTTGGCATAAGTATTAATTCTCATACCGAACCAAGCCACCATAAACGAGCCGAGAATACCCAACACCGACCAACCGAGAACGGTCAAAACCTTCGGCAGCGGGGTATTGTTCAAATAAAAGAAGTAATAGAAAATGCAAACTGCAATGAACAGTTCCAAAACCAACAACAACTTGGCTTGTTGTTTCATATAGGTTTTGCAGGTTTCATAAATCAAATTAGAAATTTTCAACATAGACTCGTGAGCCGGCATCTTTTTGATTTTTACAAATTCATAAAAACCAAAAATCAAGCCCAGCAAACACACGCCCAAACCATAAGTCAGAATTTGCGCGCCATTTGTCGCATATCCGAAAATTGTGTAAGGAACGTCAAGCATCGGAACGTTCAAATCAATTTCAGAAGCTGCGGCACCTTGCAGACTGGCAAGCAGAACGACTGCAACGGCAGCGGCCGCTTTACCAATTTTTTTGAGTGCTGACATACTTTTTTCCTTTATAAAGTTATAACAAAAATAGAATAACGCCGGCGGTTTCTTGCGATTCCACCAACGTTATAATAGCACCACTATATGTCATTTGTCTAAAGAATATCTTAACAAAAACATTATTGCAACAATCTCGTCACAAGATTATTGAATATCACCGAGCTGAAAAATCAATAACCGCCGGCAACCGCGCACAAAAAAACCGTCTTGCGACGGTTTTTTTGTGCCTTAAGCCAAACTATGGCAGCAACGGCGACCATGCGGGGTCAGAGCCCTCGCCCGGGGTCACAATCATCCGCTCGTTATAACCGGTCAGGTCAATCGAGTAGAGTTTAACCGGCGCATTGCTGCGAGAAGAACCAGCTTCTTGACGGAAGTACATCAGCACGCGACCGTTCGGCGACCAGGTCGGACCTTCAACCAAATAACCGCTGGCAAGCAGACGTTCGCCCGTTCCGTCCGGAAACATCACGCCGATATAGAACTGTCCGCCGGCCATTTTGGTAAAGGCGATATAGTCGCCGCGCGGAGACCACACCGGTGTTGCATAACGCCCGCCGCTGTAAGTAATACGCTTAATGTCAGAACCAGCGGCGTTCATAACATACAACTGTTGACTGCCCGCGCGGTCAGAGTTGAACACAATCTGCGAACCGTCCGGCGAATAGCTCGGCGAGGTGTCAATCGCGCTACCGAACGTCAGCTGTTTTTTACGACGGGTTGCCAAATCCATTTCATAAATATTACTCTTACCACCGGATTCAAAGCTCAAAACCACCTTTTTGCCATCCGGAGAAAAGCGCGGCGCAAACGTCATCCCGGGGAAGTTACCCAATAGCTCTTGCCGACCGGATTCCACATCCAAAATATAAACGCGCGGCGTCTGTCCCGCATAAGACATATAAACCACTTTGTGCATATTGGGCGAAAAACGCGGCGTCAAAGCCATTGACGAAGCCGAAGTCAAAAACTTGTGGTTTTCACCGTCCTGATCCATAATGGCCAAACGTTTAACACGATTAGTCACCGGTCCTGTCTCAGAAACATAGACCACACGGGTGTCAAAATAGCCCTTTTCACCGGTCAACCGTTCATAAATCGCATCGGCGATAATATGAGCGATACGCCGCCAGTTTGCCTTGGTCGTTGTAAAAGATTGTCCCTTAAGTTGGCTTTCGGCAAACACATCCCAAAGTCTAAACTCCACCTTAAGATGATTGGCGTCAACCTCGCTGATAGCGCTCTGCACCAAAGCCTGCGCATTAATGGCTTTCCAATCCACAAACGTCGGTTGCTCGTTTATATCTTTCAGCTCTTGAATATAGCTGTTTTCGGGAATAATCGTAAACAAACCCGAACGTTCCAAGTCGGCAATCACCACATCTCTGATTTTTGCGGCCTGTTGCCCAATCCAAAAACCGTTATGGCTCATTTCCGGAAACGCAATCGGCATCGGGTCGCGCATAGCGCCGTTCACATCAATTTGCAATTCGGCTTTTGCCGGCGTCACCAAACAGCACAAAGCCAAAATCAACCAATATTTTAATTTTTTCATCTTAACCTCAAATAAAAAAACTGATAATTGAGACATATAATACCGAAAGTTTATTAATAATCACTTAGTAAAATAAAAAATTGACTCTAAAAATTTTTGCCCTAACATAGCAAGCGGAGACAAAAATGGATATTGAACAATTCAAACAACAACTCAAGCCCTATACGGCGATTTTAGGCTTTGATTACGGTAGCAAACGCCTTGGCGTGGCGGTCTCTGACCTGTTGCAAAACATTGCCACGTCATACACCATTATTTTTCGCGAAAGTTGGAGCAAAGACCTTGCCGCCATCAAGAAAATTATTACCGAAAAAGAGATAAAAGCGCTTGTCTACGGTCTCCCGCTACAAATGGACGGCACCGAGGGCGAAACCGCCGCCGCCGTGCGCGCCTTTGCCGAAAAACTGGATAAAGAACTGCATCTGCCTTATATGTTTTGGGATGAACGACTGTCATCCTCCGCCATGGAAAAATTTTTAATCCGCGAGGTTGATATGTCTCGCGCCAAACGCAAACAAAAGCTCGATGCCTCAGCCGCGGCCTATATTTTGCAAGGCGCGCTCGACCGCCTCAAATACCTTTAACGATAATTCTCACTTTTGAACCACGCGCCGGCCGCGCGTTTTTTGAGCTGTGATTGCTGATAAATCAAGTTTTGCTTTTTTCGCATAGACTCGTTATACTGCTCTCTATTTCCAACGCTCCGTTGCAGATTGGTCTGTTGTTCCAACAACCATAATTTGTAGCGATTTTGTTCAATTTTAGGCAGCCCGAAATCGCCCACGACCTCCAACAATTTCTCATATCTCTGATTGCGCTGTTCATAAGGCGCCTCACCGCTCTGAGCCTGAGGCAACAGCTCATCGTAGTACGCCTTGGCAATCTGAGGCAAAAAATCTTGATAAACCGCGTGTGTTTTGCTTTTGGGCTCGGTCTTGTGCTTTGCTTTTTTAATACCTTCATAGCGTTGGGCAACCGGTAGTTTTAATTTTGCCAACTGCTGAGCGCAACGTAAATAAGTTTTGTCGGCGTTAGGCTTGGTTCTCGGCGTAATATTAATCACATCGTTTAAGATTTTATAGCGAATTTCGCTATAATCACCCGACATATAATCATAACAAAAATCCTGCCATAACTTAACCTGAGCCTGTCCCAACTTACTCAACAACGGCATGACATTATTAAACCGGTTAATGCAGGCGCTGGCCTCCAACTCCGTCGGTGCTTCTTTGGGTGCTTTACACACCCGCCAATACAACGCGCCAAAATGATAATAGGCATTTTCCACCTGCACCATTTTGCGCACGTTTTCATTATTGACTTTTTCTAAAATATAGCGGCTCATCCCGCCGGTCGGAATCTGTTTTTGTTCTTCGGGAGAAATCTTAGCGGCCTGCAAAATCAACCGGCGTGCCTCATCTTGTTGCCCAATACGACACAACTCACATACTTGTCTCAAAACTTTTGCCGGATTATCCGCCATACTCTTGTCTACCCTAAATTGCCTTCACCATTTTGGCAAAAGTTATACCGTTTTCCTCAAAAATATCACCTTCTTGATGATAGCCGATTTTCTCATAAAAGTTCACCACCGACAACATGGCGTGCATAATGATTTTTGAAAACCCCGAAGACTTAGCCCTTTGCTCGGCATAACGCACCATATCGCGTCCAACGCCCTCGCCCTGATAACGATTGTCCACCGCCACCTGCATCATCCGCACATCTTCATCGTTCAACGGCGCCAAAACCAAACCACCCACCAACTTGTCGTCCAAACACTCAATACACCCGATGTGCAGATAACCGGCCTCTTTATCGCGGAACGAGTCCAAAAACTTCAACCCCAGCGGCTCAAGTAAAATTTTGTAGCGCAACTGCACCAACTCGTCATATCGGCTTGACCCGAAATCAATATCAATAAATTTCTTCATAACCGGCCTCCCTGCAACAGAGTCTATACCAATGAATACATTATATGTATTTTTTACGATATAATCAATATTATATTGCTTAATCTCGAATTATACTTTATTTATAGGGCAAACATAAAAATTTAAATAGGTTTGAAATAACAATGACAACAGACTTAAGTTTAATCCGTAACTTTGCCATTATCGCCCACATTGACCACGGCAAATCCACTTTAGCCGACCGCATTATTGAGCGTTGCGGCGGTTTACAGCAACGAGAAATGCAAGAGCAAGTGCTCGATTCGATGGATATTGAGCGCGAACGCGGCATCACAATTAAGGCACAAACTGTCCGCCTGAACTATAAAGCCAAAGACGGCAAAACCTATCAGCTCAATCTGATGGACACCCCCGGTCACGTTGACTTTTCTTACGAGGTTTCGCGCTCACTGGCTTCGTGTGAAGGTTCGATTCTGGTTGTTGACGCCACCCAAGGCGTAGAGGCGCAAACCCTCGCCAATGTCTATTTGGCACTAGACAACAATCACGAGATTTTACCCGTACTCAACAAAATCGACCTTCCTTCGGCTGAACCCGAAAAAGTCAAACAGCAAATTGAAGACGTTATCGGTCTCGACACCTCCAACGCCATTGAAACCTCGGGCAAAAGCGGTTTGGGTGTAGACGAGCTGTTGGAAGGCATTGTCAAATACTTGCCCGCGCCCAAAGGCGATGCCGACGCTCCGTTGCAAGCATTGCTGATTGACAGTTGGTACGATTCTTATCTGGGCGTTATCATTTTGGTGCGTGTTCACGACGGCGTCATCCGCAAAAAACAACAAATCCGCATGATGTCAAATAATATGACCTATCAAATTGACAAGGTGGGTATTTTCACCCCCAAAATGCAAGATGTTGACGCGCTTTTCCCCGGAGAAGTCGGCTTTATCACCGCCAGTATCAAGAGTGTGAGCGACTGCCACATCGGTGACACCATTACCGACAACAAAGTCCCCTGCGCCGCGCCGTTAAAGGGTTTTAAGCCGTCAATTCCGGTGGTTTTCTGCTCAATTTTTCCGGTCGACAGCAGCCAATACGACAATTTGAAAGACGCTTTGGCCAAACTCAAACTCAACGACGCCAGCATTGACTACCAAAACGAAAACTCCGCCGCTTTAGGGTTAGGTTTCCGTTGCGGTTTTTTGGGCTTGTTGCACATGGAGATTATTCAAGAGCGCTTGGGGCGCGAATTTGACCTTGACCTCATCACCACCGCGCCATCTGTTGCCTACAAACTCAACCTCACCAACGGCACGCAGATAATGTTGCACAATCCGGCCGATATGCCTGAGGTCACCACCATTACCTCCATTGAAGAACCATGGGTCAAAGCCACGATTTTAGTGCCTGACACCTACCTCGGCGCAGTGCTTAAACTTTGCAACGAACGCCGTGGCGAGCAAGAAGAGCTGACCTATGTTGGCAACCGCGCCATGGTTATTTATAAAATTCCGCTCAACGAGATTGTGTTTGACTTTTACGACCGTTTAAAATCAATCACCAGCGGCTACGCCAGTTTTGACTATGAAATCATCGGCTACGCCGCCTCTGATTTAGTTAAAGTGCAAATTTTGATTAATGAAGAACCGGTTGACGCTTTGGCGTTTTTGTGCCACCGCCAAGAGGCTGAATCCCGCGGTCGTCAAATTTGTGAAAGATTAAAAGACCTGATTCCGAGACATCTGTTCAAAATTCCGATTCAGGCGGCTATCGGTGGGCGCGTGGTTGCCCGCGAAACCATCTCGGCCTTGCGCAAAGACGTGACCGCCAAATGCTACGGCGGCGATGTTACCCGCAAACGCAAACTGCTTGACAAACAAAAGAAAGGCAAATTGCGCATGCGCCAATTCGGCAAGGTTGAAGTTCCGCAAAGCGCGTTTATTGAGGCACTACGTATTGGCGACAACTAAGCCTCATCAAGTCACAAAAAAGGCTCACGCCGTACACCACGGAGCGAGCCTTTTCTGTTAATTTTTCACCGTCAAACTAAACACGACCATAAGAATCTTCATAACGGATAATATCGTTTTCATCCAAGGTGTCTCCGGCTTGGATTTCAATAAATTCCATATCCGTATCGGTGTCGTTTTGAATACGATGTTTGGTTTTAACCGGAATAAAAATCGCGTCATTAACCGTCTTGTGCAGTTTTTCCTCACCCAGAGTCACCACCGCGTCACCTTTCACGATAATCCAGTGCTCCGAACGAAAATTGTGCGACTGCAAAGACAAAATATTGTGCGGCGTCACCTTAATTCTTTTCACACAAAAGCCCTCGCCGGCGTCCAAAACCTCCCACGTTCCCCATGGACGAGTATCATGGTCGCCCTTTTTATAATTGTTTGCCATAATTTATACTCCATAAATTCAATATAATACTTGATGAATAGGAATATAAATAATATAACATAAAGCGCAAGAACAATTTTACACACTGGGAACAATATGCCGACAACTGTTGCCAACAAAGCGCTGAGCGCCCTTAAAATGCTGCGGCAAGCCACCGACAGTCAAGATACGCCGTCGCAGAAACTGCAAAAAATTATGCAAATTATCCGCGGTCTGACCGAGAGTGACGCCGCAGGCTGTTTTGTGCTCACCGACAGCACTCATCTTGAGCTTTTTGCCGCTGACGGCGACTATCAAGATTTGGTGCACAAGTTCAATGTGCGCATTGGCGAAGGTCTGTTGGGCGAAGTAGCGCAAACCCGCCGCACCGTCTGCCTAACAGATATGACCTCACACCCGCGCTTTATAGACTATCCGCAGTTAAACAAAGATTTTCACGGATTTGTCGCCGTGCCGCTAACGCGTTGGAACCGCGCTGTCGGCGTATTGTTGCTACTGTGGCGAGAAAAACACGAACCCTCCACTGATGAAATGGAAAGCATTGAGACCCTCGGCATGGTCTTGAGCGACATCACCACTTCTGACGAGATGAGCGCCTACAAAGATACCATTGTTAAATCCCGAGGTAAAATCACCGGCGACCGTGTCAAAGGTCTGAGCCTCAGCAAAGGTTACGGCATCGGACAAGCGGTCATCCACCGCCGCCGTCAGGCCGTCACCAAAATTTTTGCCGAAGACAAAGACGCCGAGCAACAGCGCTTAGACACCGCCCGCAACAAAATGATTCAGGATTTGGAGGACAAGTTCACCTCCGCCCGCCTCGGCATCGGCGAACATGTCGAAATTTTAGACACCTATCGGATGTTGGCCAAAGACAAAGGTTGGTACAAAAAAATCTCCACCAACGTCATGAGCGGTTTAACCGCTGAGGCGGCGGTCGAGCGCGCCTATGAAGATATGTGGAACCGCCTGTCTGCCACCTCCGACCAATATCTCAAAGAGCGCCTGCACGACCTGCGAGACATCTCTGACCGCCTGCAAAACTACCTGAGCGGCGACACCTCCGGCGACAAAATCTTAGCCGACAGCGACAACCTGATTGTGGTGGCGCAAACTATGGGACCAGCGGATTTAATGGATTATGACTACAACAAAATCCGCGGTTTGATTATTGAAGACGGCACCCCGACCATGCACGTTGCCATTGTGGCTAAGGCATTGAGTATTCCGGTTATCGCCAAAGTCAGCGGCTTGTTTGAAAGTCTGAAGAGTGGTCAACTCATCGCTCTTGATGGCAATGACGGTTATATTTATATCAACCCCGATAAAATGGTCTTAGCGCGGATACAAGCCAAAATCGCCGAGAGAGCCAAGCTCGCCGCCAAATTGGCCGAGCTTAAAAACCTTCCGACCGAAACTTTAGACAAGCAAAAAATCGGATTGTACATCAACGTTGGTTTGGCGTTTGACTTAGATTATCTTGACAGCACCGGTTGCGACGGCGTGGGACTTTACCGCACCGAGATTCCGTTTATGGCCTCCGATGTTTTGCCAAGTGTGGAACGTCAGGTTTCGTACTATAAAGATTTATACGACCGCGCCGGCGACCGCCGCGTCACTTTCCGCAGTCTTGATGTCGGCTCCGACAAACTTTTGCCCTACTGGGGCAACATTGGCGAAGAAAACCCCGCCATCGGTTGGCGTTCGATTCGCATCACCCTTGACCGTCGCGCCATTTTGCGCAAACAGCTGCGAGCGTTTTTGCGCGCCGCCGAAGGCAAAGTGCTGAACGTTATGTTCCCGATGATTTCTGATTTAACAGAGTTTGAAGACGCCAAAGAAACCCTACTGATTGAGATTGAAAAAGAAAAACGCAAAGGCAACCCCGGTCCCTCAAAAGTCAACATTGGTCTGATGATTGAAGTTCCGGCGCTGATTTTTCAGCTTGACGAGGTTTTACCTCACGCCGACTTTATCTCAATCGGCACCAACGACTTAGCGCAGTTTATGTTTGCCTGCGACCGAGGTAATCCCCGCCTGAGCGAGCGTTACGACGTGCTGTCGGCGCCTTTTCTGCGTCTCATGCGCGACATTGTCGAAAAAGCCGATAAATACCACGTTTATTGTTCGGTCTGCGGCGAGATGGCCAGCAACCCGCTTGAGGCTATGGTGCTCATCGGTCTCGGCTACCGCCATTTGTCGGTCAGCGGCTCGTCTTTCGGGCGTGTCAAATCCATGATTCGCAGCACCAACATTGCCGAGGTCAGCGACTATGTTCATAACATCTTGAAATCGCCACAAAAAACCTTACGTCCGCAATTAATGGCTTATGCCTACGACCACGGTATTGAAATCTATTAAAAAATATGTTTAAATGCGGATAACATCCGATTCTTATCATAAAAAAAGGATAAAACAGTGAGCAAAGAAAAAATTAAAGCAGAAGAAAGTACCGCCGCTGAGGCTGCCGCCGCCCAAGAAGGCAAAGTCGGCACCATGCTGCACGATGTCAGAATCAAAAAGAAAATCAGCCTTGACGAGGTTGCCAAAGATTTATACATCAAACCGGCTTACCTGACCGCGATTGAAAAAAGCGACTATGACAACATCCCCGAGTCTCCGTACGGTGTGGGTTTTGTTCGTAGTTATGCCGCCTATCTCGGGCTCAACAGCGAGCGTATTGTTCAAATTTTTAAGGAAGAGACCGGTACCGCCACACCTCAAATCAATGAAATTCAGCAAGTTATCGTCCCTGAAGACAGTAATGAGCCCTCACAGCCCAATCGCAAATATCTGGTTTTGAGTCTGGCGTTGCTGATTGTCGCTTATGGCACATGGAAAATTTTCAGCGGTAACGATAATGTTGAAGAAGACGAGTTGTCTCCGGTGACCGAACAGAGCGCCGAGGACTATCCGTTGCAGGTTGAAAACTTCGCCACCGAGAGCGAAGAACCGACCGTTGCCGAAACCACAGCAGAAGAACCGCAACAGATTACCGTGACCGATGCCAAATTTACCGAGCCAACCACAGAGGAACCCGCCGCGGATAAAAAAGCTGATAACAAAGCCGATGAACCGGTTGTAAAAGCCGAAGACAAAACCCCTGTTGCCAACAACGGTACTAATGTCTCGGTTGAAAAATATAAAAACCGCGTGGTGCTCAAGGTCAAAAAAGAGACTTGGGTTGAGGTCAAAGACGACAATAAGTTATGGATTAGTAAAGTATTGCAAGCCGGCAGTGAGTATATTGTGCCCGACAACGGCGCCGGCAAAACCGTTTCGTTTGGCAACACCAACGGTGTAGACGTTGTGATTGACGGCAAAGTTGTGAGCATTGTTTCGCCTAACAAAAAGACCAACATCAAACTTGACGCGTTTTTAAACAACAACCATTAGACTAACTCTAAAACAAAGAAAATGGCAGGAATCCCCTTGCTGTTTTCTTTGTTTTTATGTATAAGAAAAATAATTTATAATCAAAAAGGTATAAAACATTATGAGCAAAATCCAAAACGTTCGCGGCACCTATGACCTTTATGGTGAAGCCAAACGCAAAGCCAAAAAAGTTATTGCCGTCGGCAGTGGCACCGTTGAAAAATACGGCTTTGAAGAAATCGAAACCCCTATTTTTGAGTTTACGGAAGTTTTCTCCCGTAACCTTGGCGACACCTCCGACATTGTCACCAAAGAGATGTATTGTTTTCAGGACCGCGGGGGTGAAAGCCTGACCTTACGTCCGGAAGGCACCGCGGGCGTGGTTCGCTCCTTCATTTCCGAGGGCATGCAGCAAAACCTGCCGATCAAATTATATTACGCCGGCCCGATGTTCCGTTACGAGCGCCCTCAAAAAGGACGTCAACGCCAGTTCACTCAGTTTGGTTGCGAGCTTTTGGGCGTTGAAACCCCGCAGGCTGATATTGAAGTTATCGCCATGGCTTATGAATTTATCGAAAGTCTGGGCTTGAACGGCAGCGTAACGGTAGAAATCAATTCTTTGGGCGACGCAGAGAGCCGCAACAACTACCGCGCCAAACTGGTGGCTTATCTTAAAGAACACTTTGACGAACTCTCCGAAGATTCTAAAAACCGCTTGGATAAAAACCCGCTTCGCGTGTTAGACTCCAAAGAAGAGTGCGACAAAGCCGTTGTGGCAGGTGCGCCGCTTTATGCCGACAGCCTTAATGAAGCCTCTGCCAAATTTTTTGCCGATGTTTTGCAAGGTTTAGATAATCTGGGCATCAAATACCGCGTCAACAACCGTTTGGTACGCGGCTTAGACTACTATTCACACACGGTTTTTGAGTTGGTGACCGACAAACTCGGCGCGCAAGGTACGGTTTTGGCGGGTGGTCGCTATGACGGCTTGGTCGAGCAAATGGGGGGCGGCAAAGTCGCCGGTATCGGTTGGGCTTGCGGCGTAGAGCGTTTGAGTATGCTCCTTGAGGCCGACACTTCTCTTCCGCGTCCGATTGCGGTTATTCCGGTTGGCGAAGACACCAATGCCGAGGCGATTAAAATTGCCTACTCTCTGCGACGCGCCGGCTATCGGGTTGAACACAGTTATAGCGGCAACCTCAAAAAACGTATGATAAAAGCCAACAAAGCCAACGCCTATAAAGCGGTTATCATCGGCAGTGATGAACTGGCGTCCAATCAGGTAACACTCAAAGATTTAGACAGTGGCGAGCAAAAAACCGTTGCTTTGTCCAATTTGTTAGAGGAAGTAAAATAATGGTATCATTTGCAGAAAAACTGGCCAACGTTGTCAATCGTTTTGAGGAGATTCAAGCGCTTATCTCTTCCCCTGACCTCAACGCCGAAGAGTTGGTCAAAATGAATAAAGAGCTATCTGCGCTCACGCCGGTGGTTGAGGCGGTGCAACAATACAAACACGCCGAGCAAAATATGAACGACGCCAAAGCCATGATGGACGACTCCTCGCTAGACAAAGAAATGCGTGAAATGGCCGAGACCGAATATTATGACCTCAAAGAGCAACTGCCCTCAATGGAAAAACAAATCAAAATCTTGCTCTTGCCCAAAGATGACGAAGACGAGAAAAACGCTATTTTGGAAGTCCGCGCCGGTACCGGCGGAGACGAAGCGGCATTGTTTGCGGCAGTGCTGTTTGAAATGTATCAACGCTATTCCGCCAATATGGGTTGGAAATTTGAGGTTTTAGACGCTGATGAAAACGGTCTTGGCGGCTACAAACAGGCGAGTGCCAAAATCACCGGCAAAGATGTATTCGCCCGCCTGAAATTTGAGTCCGGCGCTCACCGTGTGCAACGTGTCCCCGTAACCGAATCTCAAGGTCGTGTGCATACCTCCGCCGCCACGGTAGCGGTTTTGCCCGAGGTTGAAGAAGTTGATATGTATATCAACCCCGCTGATTTGAAAATTGATGTTTATCGTGCCTCAGGTGCCGGCGGACAACACGTCAACCGTACGGAATCTGCCGTTCGTATCACCCATATTCCGACCGGCACGGTTGTTCAGTGTCAAGATGACCGTTCGCAATATAAAAACAAAGAAAAAGCGATGAATCACCTGCGCTCCAAACTTTACGATTTGCAAAAGTCACAAATTGACAGTGAATATTCTGAGCGTCGCAAACTGCAAGTTGGTTCCGGCGACCGTAGTGAGCGTATTCGCACCTATAACTATCCGCAAGGTCGCGTGACCGACCACCGTATCAACCTCACGCTCTATAAGTTGGATGAGGTTGTCTCGGGTGACGCTTTAGGAGAAATTATTGACGCGCTGATAACCGAAGATCAGGCGCAAAAATTGGCAGAACTCGACTAAAGGTAAAAATTATTTGAAAATATCAATCTTTTCTTAATCTTTTGCCATTATAAACAAAAGCGATTTTATTGACGAAGGAGATTAAAAATGACTAACAATTTTAGCGAAAAAGCTATTGCCGAAGCTGCTTATTACATTTGGAAAAACAACGGTTGCCCTGCTAACACCAGCATGCAGGATTGGAACGCTGCCATCAATCAGTTGAGCGCTCTGGCTAATGTTAAAAAGACTTCATTGTCTTTCAGCAGCAAAAAAACTTCTTCTTGCAAAACTCTTTCTGCAACCAAGAAAAGTCCTGCCAAGAAAACTGCTAAAAAATCTAAATAGTAATTAGAACTATCAGATAACCAAAAAAACCGTCCCCGCGACGGTTTTTTTGTATGTTTTTTATACTCCCCTGAATCGTTATTGCGAGTCCGATAGGACGAAACAATCCACCTACCTCCCCGTTTGTCATTGCGAGTCAGGAAATAATTCTTCCCTAAATTTTTAGGGAAGACGGATTTCTTAAGAGGACAGGAGCTAACAGCGAACTGTACTCTTGTCTGATGAGTTTAAAGTTATGTTCGGAGTTTTAATTGGGACACTAAACTCTAAGGCTTTCCCTTACTTTAAACTCACCCTAACCAATTCCGACTAAGTTTCGCTGCGCGTCGGTTACCCTAGCTAGCTCAACAAGTCTCATTGCGTCTCCTCAACAACAGTGCATTATAGCACTGTTGTTATCGGCCGTTCTAAAAATTTAGAGAGGAGGATCAATCGCACAAAAAGAAAGGGGGTAAAACACCCCCTTCATGACCTTACCAAACACTCCATGTTCTATCCGGATTGTTATCGTTCAAACGGCGCTGATACTCATTTTCCGTTCCCTTAGAATTTGGAGATCGATAGTTATTCAGCTGATCATACTCTGTATCAACCATACTATCATTAAATTTGCCGCCACCGCGGTTGAAGTAGCAATAAACCGTGGCATAGCCCTCCAACGTGCCGGCATAAACCGGAAACATATTCCAAATCACACAGTTATCACCTCCGCTACCCGAGCAACCGGCATTGTCAAAAGCACTTTGACCGCCAACCGAAGTAATATATTCTTTATAGAGGTTATAAGGATAAATAAAGCCCATACCGACATCCCAACCCTCAAAATTATCAGCGTTAGGATAAACATCAACAAAGCTCTTCAACCAGGTATTTTTTTGATAATACAACGGTACCGGCGCCGCATCTGACGCAGAACTTTCATCTTGATAATCAAACGGACTCTTCACCACCAACGGCACAGACAAGTCAACATGAACTCCGCGATCCGAAGCCGCAAACGGAATACCGGCCTGCGCCATGGCAAAACTTGCCGGCGTGAGTGTAATCACCTTAGAATACCCCGGAGGGCAAGTCGGACTCGGCACAAAACCTGCCCACGGGCTAACCTCTTGTGAAATATTGGTACAAGCTGTCAAGCCCTGCTTATCTGCTCTTGATTTTCCCTTATACCCCTCAATCGACGAACCACCCTGACCATTACATGTCGTCCCGTTTGCCGGATAGGTATTATCCACCACATAAATACCCTTATTGATAAAGTCAGGCAAAATATCGCTCAAGCGCGCGCCGCCGCGGGTGGTCAGTTTAATGTCATGCATCACCGAAGTATAAGCCGGATTAACCTCATATTTTCCGGTCAGCGCTGTACCGCTATGATTAATCAAAGCACCGTTTTCCAAATCATGATTGGCTACAAAACGATCTGACTGAACATAGTTTTTATAGGTATTTGCGCCCAAAGACCCGCTCTCGACCTCACGCATTTCAATCGCGCCGCGACGAATATAAATCGGATAGTTTTCGTTATCATAACTATACGTTGTTCCGCTCTCACCGGACACACCTGCCGACAAATCAATCTTAATCACCTTATTTGAATTGCCATGACTACCTTTTTCATGCGCCACGATTTTCTCACCGGAAACATCAATCTGACTGTCGGTACTGCTGTCCTCAGCAATCCGCACCACATCATTGTAAGTTGCACCACCCTCAGCCGCCGTAGTACTCTGAACATGGAACGAACTGTTACGCAAATATTGCGCCGTATCAAGCATATAAGTCTTAATACCTTTCATCAGCACTTGCCCCTTATCTCCGGCATCGGTACCCTCGGAATTTTCACCCACCTGAAAATATTTATCGTTACCGCTAATATCGCTCGGCGTAATCTTAAACGACTTAACCAGAGAACTGATTTCATTAGAACTGGCCACGCCTGAGGCTCCGGCGGTGTGGGTCAGTAAAAACGCCTCATCGTTCATACTCAAATAGTTGGAAACCTCCATACGGATTGTACCGGCAACACCGCTCTCAGTTGAAGAATCCGCCCCCTGCAAACTCATCAAGGCATAGCTTGTCGCCCCCGCGAGCGAACCAATATCAATGGAGGCCTCGTTCATATGAATTGCTCCGTTGACCGTATCGTTACGCGTCTCCATACTGATTGTATTGGCAGCATTAACATTAAAAGTTCGGCTGCCGTCTTCGGTGTTGGGCACATTGATGTTTACAAAATTGTTGGCAAAATCAAACTCACCTTTGTTATCGCCGGTTTGATTAACCCGCAACAACCCGCTGCCAAAATTGAGGGTTGAGGAGCCATCTGCGCCCTCGGCGCCTTTGTTATAAACCACGCTCAGAGCCTTAGAATCATCCGGATTATCACCGCCGACCGTCAATTTTTCTTGCGCGTGCAGATTTTTGGCCGAGAACGTATCGGTCACCGTCAGGTCGCCGTCAATCAAGGCATTACCTTTAACATAAAGCGCGCAATCCGAGGTCAAAACCGCATTGCCGCTCTCCCCGCTATAAGAACAATCACCGGTCGCCACCACCTCTAACGGCTCATTAATGGTGGTTTTGTAGGCACCGTCCGCCCCCGAGGCAATATGAATTTTCACCGCGTCCGGCGCGTCATCACTGCCGGCAATATAACTCAAGGCGTTAACCGCGCCGTCTGTCGCCACCGTAAAAGCTCCGGCCGCCGCACTAATTGCGCCGTCAACATACAAATTACCGCCTTCCAACGGAGCGTCCCCGCCGCCGGGAGGAGTTTCACCGGTCTTGCCGTGAGCATAAATATCACCGCCGGTCACTTCCAAACCGCCATCGGCCACCGTAATATTACCCGTACCGTCCAAATAAAGATTACCGCTCTGCCCCTCTGTTCCGATACGAACATCGCCGGAATTTATATACAAACGATCGCTGTCAGACGCCACCTCTTGCGCGCCCACAATCAACTTACCGATGTTCACAATGTTGTTGCCGTCATAAACCGCATCTTTTGCACCCATATACAGCGTGGTAGACATGGTGTTTAAGTCAACATCGGATTTCTCCTCACGATACAAAACACCGCTCAAATCCAACTTGGCATTTTGAGAAGACACACCCTGAATTGAGGCGGCAACCACCGCACCTTTTTTAACACTCACGCCCAATTCGCTGCGGGTATTGTCAATACCCCAAATACCAAGGTTACCGGAAATTGTGCCAGACGCCTCCTCTCCCGTGCCATTTGTTTCGCTCACATAACCGCCGTTACCGCCAATCATTGAGGCAATGCTTGAGGCTCGGACGGTTTGCAACTCCGTACCCTGAGGATCGGTCACAACAAAAGCCGTTACCACCTTATCGCCGGTATCATCGGCACTGCCCTTGAGTTTAAGAATAACTTTATAATCGGCACTGAACAGCCTTGAGGGTTTGGCATTGCCGTCAGAATCCAAAATACCATACGGTAAAAACTCGCAAAAATGCCCGATAGGTACTTCCAAATGCGCATCCGTTGCCCCGCTAAAACTTGAATAGTTTTGCGAGCCGCAAGTGTTGGTCACGGTCTCACCATTGGTAATGGCGTCATAGTTCGAGGACACATAGTCATCAACGGCTTTAATAATAGCGCGCAACTCGCTGGCGGCGTTAATATCCTGCAGCTCCATAGTGCGCTCGGCTGATTTTTTATACAACATCGGCGTAACCAACGCAATCAAGGCCAGCATAGCCAAAGCCTCAATCATCATACTACCAAGTTCAGATACGTTTTTTTTCATATCAACCGCTCCTATAAAGCCGTAACATAAATAATGCAGGGGAACTGCCCACCAATTTCAGGCGTACACTTGCTCCTGAAGTGGTTGTCATGCTCCAAAAAATATGGCGGGATTGAAGCGTTTTGCACGTCAATTCCCTCAATCACATAATCGCTGTTCAACGGATTATGCTCCGTGTCATTGCTCTTTTTGGGCACCACAATGCCACAAGACGAGCCAACCGCGATTTTGCTGTGCATGGCACCATAATATTCACCCAAAATCCGATTCGTTGTAGCGTTTTTCCAACGCTCAGGAATCCGCCCAAACGTAATTAAATAAACCGCATGGTGACTGTTGGCATTGCAATCGGCAACCGCCTCCACCCCCTCGTTTTTTGTTTTTGAAGAAGTCACGGCACCGGTTGCGGGGTCTGTCTGCGTGGTATATTCTGCTGAGTTCAGGCAATAAACGCTTGAATAATATAAATTTTCTTCATACTTAAAACCAATCGGCAGATAATTACACAAACTACCTGCGCCCTCCGAATTACAACCGGTAATTGTTCCGGCTGTCAAGCCGCTGTTTTCACTCGGATTATTATGATATTGCGACAGTTGGTGTTGCGCATATTTAACCGCCGCATCGTGTTGCACCAAAAACTTGGTAATAGACGCCTCGGCAAGCGGAGTTTGTTGTTGACGTTGCAAATCACTGCGCGGCGACAAATTAAACGCCGTCAGCATAACAATAAAGACCGCTAACATCATCCAAATATACATTTACCAACTCCGGCAAAAACTTGTTTTAGCTCGCTTCACTAGCTTAATTCTAGCATAGTTTCACCCGCAAATAAACACATTTTGTATATTCTAAGGCGCAAAAGCATAATTATTAGTTAATAAAAATTATAAAAAAACTCTTGACCTTTTCAAAATATTTGGGTACAAGCATTCTGTAACCACGAAAGATATACCGATAAAGTGGAGAGGTGGCAGAGTGGTTTAATGCAGCGGTCTTGAAAACCGTCGAGGGCGCGAGCCCTCCCAGAGTTCGAATCTCTGCCTCTCCGCCATTTACAAAAAACACCCCTTGCGGGTGTTTTTTGTAAATTCGTGGATAGCGGAGAGAAGAACTCTGGGAAAAAAGAGTTCGACGCGGCCGATAAAAACAGTGCTGATTCGCCGATATTTCGTCTCGCAGTGATACCCCTCATCAAGCAATACATTTATGGAGAACCTCAAATGAAATATGCAATACTTCTTATTCTTCTCATCAGCGGGACATTAGCGGGATATTATATCGGTCGCCACAACATCAATGATTTAGTTCTCAAAAAACGCGGAAGTTTTTATATCGGCGGTGAAAAAGTTGCACAAGATTTTATCGAGCTTGGCAGCTTCAGAGCAGATGACACTGTCACCATCAACCAAATGTATGTTGAATATATGATTCCGCCACACACCAATAACACCCCGCTTATTCTCGTACATGGCGCCGGATTAAGCGGTAGTTGTTATGATACCACACCAGATGGTAGAACGGGATGGTTTGAATATTTTGTAAGACAATCATTTCCAACCTATGTTGTCGACCAAATCGGTCGAGGTCGCTCCGGCTTCAATCAAGCCATTTTTAATAATGTCGGCGCCGGTCGTGAAAACATCACCCAACAACCCAAAATCTTAAGGATGGCGGATACGCACTCTTGTTGGATAAATTTTAGAATAGGCCCCAAGCCGGGTGAACCTTTCGCCGGAACCCAATTCCCTATTGAAGCCATCAACGAATTTTCACGCACCAGTATTGCCGATTTATCAGCTTCACTGCCTACACCAAACCCCAATTATAAATCTTTGGCGGAACTGGCAAAAAAATTGGGCGGCGCTGTATTAATTGGACACTCGCAATCAGGACATTTTCCGTTAGAAAGTTCCTTGACTGATCCTCAAAATATCAAAGCTATGATTTTATTAGAACCCGGAACTTGTATTCCTCAAAAGTGGACAGAAGAACAGTTAAAAACCTTTGCAAAAATTCCGCTATTGGTTGTTTTCGGCGACCACCTTGAAGGTTCGACAGAAGGTGCGGCAACAACATGGCAGCAACGTTTTGATGAGTGTAACAATTTGATTGAGCAAATAAACAAACAAGGCGGCAATGCCACAATGTTCCACCTGCCTGCAAAAGGACTACACGGCAACACCCACATGTTTATGCTGGATAAAAACAACCTCGAAATCGCTGACCTGATTTTAGATTGGATAAAACAAAACATCAAATAACAAGCATACAAAAAAACACCCCTCGCGGGTGTTTTTTTGTATCCCCCTCAAACGTCATTGCGAGACCGTAGAGCGGGCGAAGCAATCCAGTACAACCTTAGAATCCTTACCATACACACCGTACATCATTATAGGGCACCACCGCAAGCAATCTCCTCATACGTCACCACGAGCGAACGCGTGGTGGTCCAGTCCAACAAATATAACCTTATAACAGATTCTGGATTGCTTCGGTGGCGGGACACCTCGCAGTAACAATCAGAGGACACTAGCCTTGCCCCTACATCATCACGACTGAACGCAAGCCAAACTGCAGTAACCGTTTGGCTAAGCACCTAATTAAAAAATCCTAAAAAGCCAAAACCGGACGAACCATAGCATAAAATTCCTTAACATAACTGGATACATGTTGACGGCTAACATCCAAGCCCCATGCTCCTCCTGAACTCTGCGTAGAAGACCAAAAATCCTGGGTACCTTCTATTCCATGTCCATCGAGACTTCTCAAACTAGGGTCAATTATCTCCCTGTTATCATATATTGTCTGCAATTCTCCCAATGCCGGCAGATACCACTCGCCTGCCCCACAGATACTGCCATTGGGGCAGACACTCGGCGCGTATTTGTTGGTGGCAGTTGCCGCCTGTGCCGTATAGCCTTTTGACTTAATATAAGACAAAATCTTTTGAGTGTTGCTCTTACCGTCCATATCTTTAACTGCCGAACTCGCATTATCAAAATTTGTCAGTCCGCTAACATCATAAGAATAGATGTCGCTGTTTGAATAGGCGGTACTCCATGGTAAAGATATTGATGCTACTGAAGCCTGACCACCACTGCCGGTAACATTCTTTAGCGCCACAACCTTGGTTGTTTTGCCATCATCATAATAGACCACGCCAATTGCGGTGTTATTGTAATAATAAATATCACCGATATTATATTTCTTGCGACTAGAAACACAGTCGCCGCTTTGATAGGTATACCCCGAATTGCAGCGGGTATAACGATAATAACCGGTATTGATTTTGGTGCCGTCGGCTTTTTCTTCAACACACTCCTGATAAGCGCCGGCCTCTCCACTTGGTTTTGAGCTGAGCCCATAAGCCTGACAATAGTCTAAATATAAAACCTTTGAGGTGTCAAACGGGCAACGAATTGACCGGCGTCCCTCTTTGTAGGGAAAAATATAGCCCAATTCCTCACAAGTTGGGAGCTTAACACAATACTTCGCCTGAGCGAAACACCCCACCCAACACCCTGCTAAAACCGCGCTAACAAAAAACACCTTCCGCAACATGGCTCATCCCTTCATCATAATGCCTTGTTGGTTTTGACTGCACCGTTCTGGCTTGGTTTATGAGTTTGAGGCATTAAAATGCAACAATAAGAACTGTGGCACAATCAAAACCAACACCGTTACTTTAACATATTTCTGGTTATAAATCAAATATTATTGGAGGTTATTAATATTTTTCTCTAAAAATATAATTGGGATGAGAGGGAGGCTTCCTTTCCCGTTCGTCGCTGAGAAATTGAGCCGCGTTACCCCCTTTCGTCATTACGAAGCCGCGTTTAGCGGCTGTGGTAATCCAGGTTCAAAAAAGTGGCTATTTTCCACTTGGATCGCCACGGACGTTACCGTCCTCGCGATGACGCCTCAGGAGGACTCACCCCACCCTCTCTAAAAATATAATTAGGATGAGAGGGAGGCTCCATCTCCTCATACGTCACCACGAGCGAACGCGTGGTGGTCCAATCCAACAAATATAATCTTATAACAGATTCTGGATTGCTTCGGTGGCGGACACCTCGCGATGACATTGGAAAATAACATCCCTCACACTTCAACACAACCCCGCACAAAAAAAGGAGAGTAAACACTCCCCTTTTTCATAAGCCTCAATAATGAGAAACTATTTTGCTTCTGCGGCAGATTGAGCAGCTTTTTCAGCTTCAGCAACTGCGGCTTTCTCAGCGGCAACGCGAGCCTTATCAGCGGCACCTTTAGCATTAACATCTCTGTCAACCAATTCAATGATTGCCATCGGAGCAGCATCGCCATAACGGATACCGGCTTTCAAAACACGGGTATAACCACCGTTACGAGATTTGTAACGTTCAGCCAATGTAGAAAACAGCTTAGAAACAACAGTCTCATCACGCAAGAAAGCCAAAGCCAAACGGCGAGAATTCAAATCGCCTTTTTTAGCATAAGTAATCATATTATCAGCAAAAGTTCTCAAAGCTTTCGCACGAGTAACAGTAATGTTAATCTGCTCGTGAGTCAACAAGGCGTTTGTCAAGTTAGAGAACAAAGCTCTTCTTTGAGATGTTGTCATATTCAGTTTCTTTTGTTTCATTCCATGTCTCATGGCTTTTCCTTTCTATTGTTGTGCTTTGCAAGGGCAAAGCGGATAAAACATAAGTCTTTACTACGGACTCGCATACGCAATCATACATAAAGACCACACAATCAAAGCTCTTCTAGCATACAAGTTTCTGAAAAGCAAGCAATTTATATAAAAATCTTTATTTACATACGAAGAAAGCCTTTGAAGATAATATAAAAATATAATTCCTCGGATAATGTGCCTAGTACGAAGTAACCCCAGTTGCGCGGTGTACAACTAGTACATAAGCAACTGGGGTTACAAGTAATAGACCATTAGACGAGGAATTTAGAAGTGCTCATCCACACGCTTGATCAACTCCTCAATATTCTCAGGCGGCCAACCCGGAGTATCCATACCGAGGTGAATACCCATCTTGGCCAAAACTTCTTTGATTTCGTTCAAAGATTTACGACCAAAGTTTGGTGTTCTCAACATTTCGGCCTCGGTCTTCTGAACCAAATCACCAATATAGATGATGTTATCATTTTTCAGGCAATTTGCAGAACGAACAGAAAGCTCAAGTTCTTCAACTTTCTTCAGCAGGTTACGATTGAACGGCAATTCTTCCTTCTCAACTTCGGCCTCATTTTCAGGCTCATCAAAGTTGATAAACGGCTTCAACTGGTCTTGCAAAATACGAGCAGCAAAAGCAACAGCATCTTCCGGAGAAACCACGCCATTAGTATCAACCACCAAAGTCAACTTATCATAGTCAGTAACCTGTCCGACACGGGTATTCTCAACTTTGTAAGAAACTTTCTTAACCGGAGAATAAATCGCGTCAACGGCAATCACACCGATAGGAGCGTCAGCAGATTTGTTCATACTGGCCGGAACATAACCTTTACCGGTATTAACCGTCAATTCCATATTGAATTTTGCGCCGGCATCCAAATTACAAATAACCAATTCAGGATTTTTGATTTCAACATCATGACCGGTTTCAATCATCGCGGCGGTCACTTCACACGGACCTTCCGCCTTCAAAGTCATAGTCTTCGGACCTTCACCATGAACGGCAACGGCCAAACATTTTACATTGAGGACGATATCCGTAACATCTTCTCTAACGCCCGGAACAACCGAGAATTCATGTAAAACGCCGTTAATTTTAATTGCGGTAACGGCGCCACCTTGCAAAGAAGATAATAAAACTCTTCTCAAGGCATTACCCAATGTTAAACCGAAACCTCTTTCCAAAGGCTCAACCACAATCTTAGCTCTGTTTCCGCCTTCGCTGGGAACAACTTCTAAATTTGTAGGCTTAATAAGTTCTTGCCAATTTTTCTGAATCACTGGTTTGTCCTCTAATTTTTAATGAATATGCATATTATATAAAAAAAGCCGGAATCAGGCAGAGTCCTCTACCCTGCCCGATTCGGTAAAAATCAAAATTATACGCGGCGTCTCTTTCTCAAACGGCAACCGTTGTGCGGAATTGGAGTTACATCACGAATTGTTGTGATGGTAAAGCCAATAACTTGCAATGCTCTGATTGCAGATTCACGACCAGACCCTGGACCTTTAACTTCAACTTCCAAAGTTTTCATACCTTGCTCCTGAGCCTTTTTACCAGCTTCCTCAGCAGCGACCTGAGCGGCGTAAGGGGTAGACTTACGAGAGCCTTTAAAGCCCTGCGCGCCGGCTGTTGACCAAGCAACAGTATTACCCTGAGCGTCAGTAATGGTTACTCTTGTATTATTAAACGTAGAATTCACGTGAGCTACACCCGCAGTGATATTCTTTTTTTCTTTTTTCTTAACACGTTGTGTTACTGCTTTAGCCATTTGAACCTACCTATTTCTTCTTATTTGCAATAGTTTTACGTTTACCTTTACGGGTTCTAGCGTTCTGTTTGGTGCTCTGACCACGAACAGGCAGACCTTTACGATGTCTCAAACCGCGATAGCAGCCAAGATCCATAAGTCTTTTAATATTAACGCCAACTTCACGACGAAGTTCACCTTCTACTGTATAATCAGTATCAATAACTTCACGGATTTTGGCAACTTCCTCTTCGCTCAAGTCTTGAACACGACGTTCACAGGCGACACCCGATTTTGCACAAATGTCTTGAGCAGATTTTCTACCAATACCAAAAATATAAGTCAAAGCAATCTCAATTTTCTTGGCAGTTGGAATATTTACACCAGCTATACGAGCCAAATTTACTCTCCATTATATTATAATTACGACAACATTTAAAAAGCTGATCACCACTTTTCAAAATTAAGCCGGATTATAGGCTAAAAATTGTTAGTGTCAACCACCCTTTTATTAATTTTTTCAAAAACTTGCATTTTTTTGCACTTTCAGCGCAAAAATCTTTCACAATAATCAACGCCCGCCGTCATCACCGACTTTTTATGAGCCGAGCGCTCGGCGATTCGCGTTCAAACTCAAAGCCTAAGATACAACCTTCAACAAATCGTCAATCTTTTTGGCCGTCGCCTCGATCGTTCCCGTTCCATCCACACATTTAAGCAGTTTTTTTTGCTCAAAATACGGAATAGTCGGATACGTTAATTTGCGATAATTAACCAGACGATTCTGCACGGTTGTGCGGTTATCATCCATACGACGATAAAAATTTGTGCCGCCGCATTTATCACAAACGCCATAAACTTTTGGCTTTTGGAACTTATCATGATAACCCGCGCCGCAGGTCATGCAAGAATAACGCCCCAAAATTCGTTCCATAATAATCTCGTCCGGCACCTGAATTTCAATAACGGCGTCCAAAGTAATCCCTTTTTCCGCCAACATTTTTTCCAACACTTCCGCTTGCGGCAGTGTCCGCGGGAAACCATCCAAAATGAACCCGTTTTTGCAATCGTCCTCATCGATTCGTTTTGAGACCATCTCAATAATCATTTCATCAGGGACAAACGAGCCGGCATCCAACAGTTCTTTAATACCGCGACCAAGTTCTGTCGGTTTTGCCGCTTCGGCGCGCAACATCTCGCCTGTTGACAAATGAGGGATGGCAACCTTTTCCTTAAGGATTCGCGCTTGAGTGCCTTTGCCGCACCCCGGCGCACCGGTAAAGACCAAATGCAAACCTAAACCGTTCTTGTTCATTATCTTCTCTTTCCACGATTCGCTAAAGCGGCTTTTTTAATCAAACCTTCGTACTGATAAGCAATAAGGTGAGATTGCAACTGACCGACAAAGTCCATCGTTACCTGAACCACGATGAGCAAAGTTGTACCACCCAACACAAACGGCACCGACAATTTGCTGATTAAAATCTCCGGCAAGGTACACAAAGCCACCAAATAAGCCGCGCCCAACACCGTCAAACGCGTGATGACATAATCCAAATACTCGGCGGTGTTTTTGCCCGGACGGATACCGGCGATAAAGCCACCGTGTTTTTTCAGATTATCGGCAGTTTCTTCCGGATTAAAGACCACTGCGGTGTAGAAAAACGCAAAGAAGATAATCAAAGCCGCATACAAGCACAAATACAGCGGTTGACCATGTCCTAACAACTGGCTCAATGACTGAACCCAAGACGGACCGTTTTCCGAGGCAAAATTAGCAATCGTAATCGGCAACAACAGCAAAGAGCTGGCGAAAATCGGCGGAATCACGCCCGTCGGGTTGATTTTCAACGGCAGGTGAGAACTCTCGGAAGCCATCATCCGCATACCCATCTGACGCTTTGGATATTGAATAGTGATTTTACGCTGAGCACGCTCCACAAACACGATAGAATAAATCAAAACCAAAACCATAGCAAACAACATAACCATAACCGGCAAAGACATCGAGCCGACGCGTCCCAATTCAAACGTCTGAGCCAATGCCGCCGGAATATTGGCAATAATACCAACTGTAATGATTAAGGACGAGCCATTACCCACACCACGAGAGGTGATTTGATCGCCCAACCATACGATAAACATCGTGCCGCCGACCAGTGAGACAATCGTCGTAAACTTAAACACGAACCCAGGGTTGATAACCGCAGACACACCGGCGCTACCGGTCATACCTTCCAAACCGACGGCAATACCGTAACCCTGAATAATGGTAATCAGAACCGTCAAAATTTTGGTGTAATGCGTAATCTTGCGGTGTCCAGCCTCACCTTCTTTTTTCAATGCCGCCAATGACGGAACTACCGACTGTCCCAACTGCAAGATAATTGATGCCGAAATATAAGGCATAATGTTCAAAGCAAAAATGGTCATACGTTCCAACGCACCACCGGCAAACATATTGAACATACCCAAAATACCATTGGCGTTACGGGCAAAAATATCCGCCAAAATATGAGGATCAATCCCCGGCAATGGAATAAACGTTCCCAAACGGAACACGATAAGAGCCAACACCGTGAACCACAATCTTTTTTTAAGCTCCGTTGCTTTGCTGAAAGCGGAGGCATCAAGATTTGCCGCCATTTTCTCTGCTAATGATACCATTTTTACTTCCTTATATTTTAAACAAACTCCAAGGGGGCGCAAAAGCCCCACTAATCTTCCAATATTAATACACTAAAAAATTTTTAATTCAACAACTTTATACAAATATACAACCACATAAAACAAAAACCTCCCGCGCCGAATCAGGCACGAGAGGTCTCTCAAAAAAAATACCGTTATAAACTAGGCTTCAATAAAGCTTACTTTACCGCCGGCTTTTTCAATAGCGGCAACAGCAGATTTAGAAGCTGTGTTTACTGTGATATTGATACTTGTGGTAACAGCGCCGCGAGCCAACAGACGCAAACCGTCTAAAGGCTTGGTGATGATACCGGCGTTCATCAATGACAACAAATCAACTGCATTGGCAGACAATTTGCCGGCATCAATAGCCTTCTGCAAAGTATCCAAGTTCACAATAGCGTATTCTTTAGCAAAGGGGTTCTTAAAACCGCGTTTCGGAAGTCTGCGGTAAATAGGCATTTGACCGCCTTCAAAACCGTGAACAGCCACACCTGAACGAGACTTCTGACCTTTTTGACCACGGCCGCAAGTTTTACCCTTGCCGCTACCAATACCGCGACCAACACGGATACGAGCTTTGGTAGCACCTTGATTATCTTTTAATTCATTCAGTTTCATTTTATTTTACCTTAAAATTACATTACAAAGAGCTTGTCGTTCGGTTGCGCCCGTTTGCGAACATCCGAGGCGCAACCGCAAACTTCATTACTCTTCGACTTTTACAAGGTGAGCCACCTTTTTAACCATACCGCGTACAGACGGAGTATCTTCCAACTCAACGGTTTTGTACATCTTGTTCAGACCCAAACCGATTAAGGTTTTGCGCTGAGTATCAGGACGGCCGATTGCACTGCTAATCTGAGTAACTTTAATCGTTTTCTTAGCCATAATTAAGCCTCCTCTTTATCCAACTTAGCGTTTGCTGAATTTTCGCGACGGCTAACGATATCGCCAACCTTTTTACCGCGTTTTGCAGCAACCATTCTCGGTGAGTTGATAGCTTCCAGAGCGTTAAAAGTAGCCTTAATCATATTGTAAGGGTTGTTTGAACCCAAAGATTTTGCAACCACGTCCTGAACGCCCAAAACCTCAAAAATAGCACGCATCGGGCCGCCGGCAATAACACCGGTACCGGCAGGAGCAGTTCTCAAAACAACTTTACCTGCGCCGAAACGACCTTGAACATCGTGGTGAAGAGTTCTGCCTTCACGCAATGGGATGCGGATCATATTCTTTTTAGCTTCATTTGTAGCCTTGGTAATAGCATCAGGAACTTCTGTTGCCTTACCAGAACCGAAACCAACGCGACCTTTCAAGTCTCCAACAACCACAACGGCTGCGAAAGACATTGTGCGTCCGCCTTTAACGGTCTTAGCGACACGGTTTACATGAACCAATTTTTCAACTAATTCATCTTTCTTTTCAGTCTTGCGACGATCTACAGCTTGTGCCATATCCCACACTCCTAAAATTTCAAACCGGCAGCGCGGGCTGCATCAGCTAATGCTTTAACACGACCGTGATAGATATAGCCGCCTCTGTCGAAGACAACTTCACTAACACCTGACTTAACAGCTCTCTCAGCAACCACATTACCGATGTAAGCAGCGGCTTCAACTGTAGAAGACTTTGCAATATTGTTTCTGACTTCTTTATCGAGAGTAGAAGCGGAAACAACGGTTACACCTTTTGCATCGTCAATAATTTGCGCATAAATGTGCTTTCCACTGCGAAACACCGACAATCTCATTTTGCCGTTTGCAGCTTTTTTCAAAGCAACTCTAACGCGCGCTTTTCTTTTCTGAAATAATTCTCTTGGCGTATTCATTTAAAATTTCCCTTACTTCTTCTTACCTTCTTTACGACGGATATATTCGCCTTCATACTTCACGCCTTTTCCTTTATAAGGTTCAGGTTTTCTGTATTTACGAACTTCCGCGGCAATTTGACCGACAAGTTGCTTATCCGCGCCAGAAATAGAAATCTGGGTCGGAGTCGGGCAAGCGAGGTTAATTGTTTGAGGAGCTTCAAAAATAACATCGTGAGAGAAGCCCAAAGACAAAACCAATTTGTGAGAACCTTCAACGCGGGCTTTATAACCAACGCCGACCAGTTCCAAATTCTTTGTGAAACCTTCGCTAACACCCTTAACTAAAGAGTTGATGTTAGCTCTGGCAGTGCCCCAAAGAGCTCTGGCTTGCTTTGTTCCGGACAAAACCGAAACCACAACCTTGTTGTCTTCCAACTTAGCAACGACATGATTTTCATCAAAAGCGTAGCTCAATTCACCTAACTTACCTTTAACATTAACAACATTTCCGTTAATGGTAACAGTAACACCATTAGGGATAATAACAGGATATTTTCCAACTCTAGACATCCGATTTCTCCCTTAGAATACTTGACACAAAATTTCACCGCCAACGTTGGCTTTTCTAGCATCATAGTCGCTCATAACACCACTCGGTGTAGAGATGATAGAAATACCCAAACCGTTGTAAACTCTCGGCAAATCTTTAACGCTTGAATAAACGCGACGACCCGGAGTTGAAACACGGTAAATTTCGGTGATAACACCGGTACCTTCATGGTACTTTAATTGAATACGAAGTTCATCGACGCCGGCACGAACGTTTACTTTTTCATAACCGCAAATGTAGCCTTCTTTTTTCAGAACTTCCAATACATTTTCACGCAAGCGAGAAGCAGGTGATACAACCTCTGTTTTCTTCGCTCTTTGTGCGTTTCTAATGCGTGTGAGCATATCGCCCAAAGGATCAGACATAGACATATTCTCGACCTCCTACCAGCTTGATTTTACTAAACCAGGAATTTCACCGAAACTTGCCATATCTCTCAATTCAACACGGCTGAGGCCAAACTTCCTGTAATAACCACGTGAACGACCTGTCAATTTGCAACGGTTTCTTGCACGAATCTTTGCAGAATTGCGAGGTAATTCAGCTAATTTCAATGTCGCCTGGAAACGGTCTTCCGGAGAAGCGCTTTTATCCATAACGATATCTTTGAGTTTCTGTCTGCGGTTTGCAAACTTCGCAGCCATTTTAACTCTTTTCAAGTTTCTATAAACTGAACTTGTTTTTGCCATAGTAAAATCTCCGCTTATTTCTTGTAGGGCATATTAAATCCGCTCAGAAGCACTTTAGCTTCTTCATCAGTTTTAGCTGATGTGCAGATAACGATATCCATACCTCTGACCGTCTCAACCTTTTCATAGTTGATTTCAGGGAAGATGATTTGCTCTTTGATACCGAACGCAAAGTTTCCTCTGCCGTCAAAGTTCTTACCTGTAATACCATGAAAGTCTCTGATACGAGGCAATGCCATGTTGATTAATCTTTCCAAGAATTCATACATTCTATCTGAACGCAAAGTAACTTTGCAACCGATAGGCATATCTTCTCTCAGTTTGAAAGTAGCGATAGATTTACGAGCTTTGGTAACCATTGGTTTTTGACCGGCAATCAAAGCCATTTCTTCTACGGCGTTGTTCAGTTTTTTCTTATCGGTAACAGCATCGCCGATACCCATATTCAAAACAATTTTAGTCAAATGAGGAATCTCATGTGGGTTTTTGTAACCGAATTTTTCCACAAGAGCTTTTTTGATGACTTCATTGTATAATTTTTCAAAATTTGTCATTTATTTTCCCTTATTACTTTTTATCGATTACTTCACCGGATTTGCGAGCAAAACGAACTTTTTTGCCATTTTCCTCTTTGAAACCGATTTTTGTTGCTTTACCTGATTTCGGATCAACAACAGCCACATTAGAAACATTGATCGGAGCTTCTTTAGAAATAATGCCGCCTGCGCTGGTCTGGCTTGGTTTAGTGTGTCTTTTAACCATGTTAACACCCTGAACCACAACCTTACCTTCTTGTGGCAAAGCTTTAATTACTTCTCCGGTTTTGCCTTTGTCATCGCCAGACAGAACAATAACCTGATCTCCTTTTTTAATTTTCATTTTAACAAGGCTCATTACAATACCTCCGGTGCTAATGAAATAATCTTCATAAACTTCTTGGCACGCAATTCTCTGGTAACAGGACCAAAGATACGAGTACCGACAGGCTCACCGTCCTTATTGATTAATACAGCAGCATTAGAGTCAAAACGGATAACACTACCGTCTTTACGTCTGATATCGCTGGCTGTGCGAACGATTACAGCCTTGCATACGTCACCTTTTTTAACGCGGCCTTTAGGCAGAGCGTCTTTAACGGAAACGACGATAACATCACCTACTGTTGCATGCATTCTCTTGGAGCCTCCAAGAACCTTAATGCACTGCACCTGACGAGCGCCAGAATTATCTGCGACATCTAGGTTGGTTTGCATCTGAATCATTTTTTATTTCCTTTTCTCTTAGGCGTTATCACTAACTACAGTCCAAGTCTTGGTCTTAGAATAAGGCTTAGATTCTTCAATCGAAACGATATCCCCAACTTTGTACTGGTTGTTTTCGTCATGAGCGGCAAACTTTTTGCTCTTCTTGACGATTTTCTTATAAACAGGGTGCATAACTTGACGTTCTACACTCACAACAACTGTCTTATCCTGTTTATCGCTTACAACAACACCTTGAAGAATTCTTTTAGGCATATCTTTTCTCCTAACTATTCTTCTTGCGCTCGGTTAAGAGCGTGTTGATTTTTGCTATTTCACGACGGACACTTCTTATTACAGCAGTATTTTGTAATTGTCCAGTAGATTGTTGAATTCTTAAGTTAAATTGTTCTTTTTTTGCATCTAACAATTTAGCTTCAAGTTCATCAACACTCATAGCGCGAAGATCTTTTGTTTTAACCATTATGCTTCTCCCTTATCAGAGTTCAAGCGCTTAATAAACTTGGACTTAACCGGAAGCTTTGCAGCACCCAGAGCAAAAGCTGAGCGAGCGGTTTCTTCATCGATACCTTCAGCCTCAAACATAATGCGTCCCGGTTTAACTCTTGCGCACCAATATTCAATAGAACCTTTACCTTTACCCATACGAACTTCGGCAGGTTTATCAGACACTGGCAAATCAGGGAAAATTCTGATCCACAATCTTCCGGCTCTTTTCATCTCACGGGTAATTGCGCGGCGGGCTGCCTCAATCTGACGGGCAGTAACGCGCTCCGGAGATAAAGCCTTCAATCCATATGAACCAAAACTCAATTCAGAACCACCTTTGGCAAGGCCGTGAATACGACCTTTGTGCACCTTGCGGAACTTTAATCTTTTTGGACTTAACATCTCTTAATATCCTCTCAATTACTTCTGCTCAGACAATTTTTTATCTTGAGCCATCGGATCATGAGCCATAATATCGCCCTTATAGATCCAAACTTTAATACCGCAAGCTCCATAAGTGGTGTGAGCCGTAGAAGTTGCATAGTCGATGTCGGCACGCAAGGTGTGAAGAGGCACGCGGCCTTCACGATAATACTCGGTTCTTGCGATTTCGGCACCGCCCAAACGACCTGAGCAGCAAACCTTAATGCCTTCTGCGCCCAAACGAAGAGCAGACTGCATAACGCGTTTCATAGCGCGGCGGAAAGCAACACGTCTTTCCAACTGCTGAGCCACACTGTCGGCAACCAACTGTGCGTCCAACTCAGGCTTTCTAACTTCCAAAATGTTTAATTGAACTTCAGAGTCAGTCAATTTTTGAATTTCTTTTCTCAAGATTTCAATATCCTGACCTTTTTTGCCAATTACAACACCCGGTCTTGCAGAGTGAATGGTAACTCTTGCCTTCTTAGCCGGACGTTCAATAACGATGCGGCTGATACCGGCCTGAGCCAATTTCTCTTTCAAGAATTCTTTAATTTTCAAATCCTCGTGGAGGTAATCAGTGAACTTTTCATCGGCATACCAACGAGAGTCCCATGTACGGTTAATACCCAAACGAAGACCTGTAGGATTTACTTTTTGTCCCATGATTTACTCCTCACGCTCAGTTACAATCACGGTCAGGTTAGAGAAAGGCTTCAAAACGCGAGCTCCTCTACCACGACCACGTGCATGCATACGTTTCATTACTAAACAGTTGCCGACAAAAGCTTCACTAACGTAAAGTTTATCAATATTCAACTGATGATTGTTTTCAGCATTGGCAATAGCTGATTTCAAAACAGCCAAAGCAGCTTTTGCGATTCTTCTTTTTGAGAAAGTCAATTCAGCAACAGCTTTTTCAGCTTTCAAACCACGAATTGATTGAGCTACCAAGTTTAACTTACGAGAACTAGTGCGGATAGAATTTCCAACAGCCATAGCTTGATTGTTTTCCAATCTTCTTGCGTCTTTAGTTTTTCCCATAATTAACCTCTCTTAGCCTTCTTATCTGCTGTGTGACCGTAGAATGTACGGCTTGGAGCAAATTCACCGAATTTGTGGCCAACCATATCCTCTGTAACCAAAACAGGGATAAATTTGTGACCGTTATGAACACCAAATGTCAAACCGACAAACTGCGGCAACATGGTTGAACGACGAGACCAAATTTTGATAACTTCGTTACGGCTTGATGTTCTAGCATTTTCAGCTTTCTTAAGAAGATAGCCATCAACAAACGGGCCTTTCCATACGGAACGTGTCATTTGCAAATCTCCCTATTTCTTGTTTTCATGACGTGAGCGCAAAATAAAGCGATCAGTCTTCTTGTTAGAACGAGTCTTAGCACCCTTGGTCGGTTTACCCCAAGCAGATACCGGATGACGACCGCCGGATGTGCGACCTTCACCACCACCATGCGGGTGATCAACCGGGTTCATAGCAACACCGCGAGATTGAGGTCTGATACCCAACCAACGTGTGCGACCGGCCTTACCAAGAGATACGTTCTGGTTGTCCGGATTTGATACCGCACCAACAGTTGCCAAGCATTCTTCACGAACAACGCGCAACTCGCCAGAACTCAATTTCAATTGAACATAACCGGCATCTTTACCAACAACCTGAGCATAGCAACCGGCAGAACGAACCAACTGTCCGCCTTTGCCAGCTTTGAGCTCAACGTTGTGAATAATAGTACCGACCGGCATATTCTTCAAAGGCATAGCATTACCCGGCTTAATATCAGCTTTTTCGGCTGAAACGATTTTATCGCCGGCTTTTAATCTTTGCGGAGCCAGAATATAAGCCTTCTCGCCATCTTCATAGCTAACCAATGCGATGAAAGATGTGCGGTTCGGATCATATTCGATTCTTTCAACAGTAGCTTCGCAGCCAAATTTATTACGCTTAAAATCGATAACGCGCAGCTTACGCTTGTGACCGCCACCGATTCTGCGACTTGTAACGTGTCCAAAATTATCACGTCCACCGGACTTAGTAAGTCCAATAGTCAAAGACTTCTCCGGAGCGCCTTTGTACAGCTCAGATCTATCAACGATAACGAGCTGACGCAAACCGGGAGAGGTGGGTTTAAATGTTTTTAAAACCATGACCTAAATTCCTGTTGTAACATCAATATTTTGACCATCAGCAAGGGTAACGATTGCTTTTTTATAATCAGAACGTTGTCCGATATAACCTTTGAAACGTTTTTCCTTACCGAATTGACGAATTGTATTCACCTTATTTACCTTAACGTTAAAGATTGTCTCAACGGCAGCCTTAACGTCATCTTTTGAAGCATCCAATGGAACCATAAAGGTAACTTTGCCGGCTTCAGAAGAAACCATAGATTTTTCGGTGATAACCGGACGAACTAATGTATCATACATTTTCGCAGTTACATTGTTTGTTTTTGCTGATTTACTCATTTCAGTCTCTCCTCCAAGCAACTAACAGCGTCTTTAGTCAACACTAATTTGTCTTTTCTCAAGATATCATAAACATTTGCACCGATTGTCGGCAAAACATCAACGCCGGCAATGTTTCTTGATGCCAATGCAAAGTTGATATCAACTTCCTTGCCGTCAATAACCAAGCAATTATTCAACCCGCAAGCAGCCAATTTAGCTTGTAAATCTTTAGTTTTCGGAGCTGACAATTTTGCTTCGTCAAGAATAACAAGGTTGCCCTCTTTCGCCTTAGCGGAAAGAGCTGTTTTCAGACCAAGTTTTCTAAACTTCTTGGTCAAATCATGTGACTGGTCGCGAACAACCGGACCAAACACAATACCACCTTTTCTAAACTGAGTACCCTTGCGAGAACCCTGACGAGCATTACCGGAACCTTTTTGTTTGAAAGGTTTAGCAGGCGTCAAAGCAACTTCGGAACGGCCTTTAGTTTTGTGGTTACCGCTTTGCAGCTTAGCCAACTGCCAATTTACAACGCGGTGTAAAATATCAGCGCGAACTTCCAAACCGTAAATGGCATCGTTAAGTTCGATTGAGCCAACATTTTGATTTTCAAGATTTAAGATGTCCTGTTTCATTTTTTCAAATCCTTATAACTATGCGTTTTCTGCTGAAACAGATTCTTCAGCCTTAACTGCAACAGGTTCATCAACTTTTTTCAGTCCGGCAGGCAATGGCAACTGAACTTTTGCGGTTTTCTTCAAAGCATCGGTAACGCGAACCCAAGCGTTTTCACCACCAGGAACGCCGCCTTTAACCATAATCAAACCTTTTTCGCCATCAACGGCAACAACACGCAGGTTTTGAACGGTAACGCGCTCATCTCCCATGTGACCGGCCATTTTCTTGCCCTTAAATACTTTACCCGGATCTTGTCTTTGTCCTGTAGAACCATGAGCGCGGTGAGAAATTGATACACCGTGAGTAGCCTCCAAACCGGCAAAGTTGTGACGTTTCATAACGCCGGCAAAACCTTTACCGATTGATGTAGCGCAAACGTCAACATATTGACCGGCTACGAAATGTTCTGCAGATAATTCATCGCCGACAGACAACAGGCAGTCTTCAGAAACTCTGAACTCGCCAAGTTTTTTCTTCGGCTCAACGTTAGCTTTAGCAAAATGTCCTTTCAAGGCTTTTGAAACATTTTTAGCTTTAACAGCGCCGGTACCCAACTGTACAGCTGTGTAACCGTCTCTGTCCTGAGTTTTAACGTCAACAACTTGAAGACCGTCAACGCTCAAAACCGTAACCGGAACATGAGTTCCGTCAGCTTCAAAAATGCGGGACATTCCCAATTTTTTTGCGATTAGACCAGTACGCATTATTATTTTTTCCTTTTTCAATAGGTTGAACTTCGTATTTCAGAAGCCAACATTGTTTTTTTTATTTTGTGTCTTATACCTCAAAGACCGGAGCCGGTTTACACCGGAATACGCTTTTTAAGAAAGCGAAAACTTATAATTTGATTTCAACATTAACGCCGGCAGCCAAATCCAATTTCATCAAAGCATCAACTGTCTGCGGTGTCGGATCAACAATGTCAAGAAGTCTCTTGTGAGTGCGAATTTCAAACTGTTCGCGAGACTTTTTATCAACGTGCGGTGAGCAGTTTACGGTAAACTTCTCAATTTGCGTCGGCAGAGGAATAGGACCTCTTACATTTGCGCCGGTTCTTTTGGCCGTGTGGACGATTTCTTGAGTAGATTGATCAAGCAATCTGTGGTCAAAAGCCTTAAGGCGAATTCTTATATTTTGTGCATCCATTTTAACAATTACCTTATAACTAGACAACAAAAATTTAGCAAGGCCAAACTTCAGCCATCTAAATGTTAAACTCGGCAATACATAGAAAATCAGAGGTATTGCGTTATGTTTTATATCATATCACAAGACAGAGTCGCCCCTCCTTGCAATGATGTAAGGGGTTTGTAACATAATTGAGTCTAATATGCAAGCAAAAAATTACAAAAAAATAAACTTTTTCACACCCTGTATCTCTTGCTGAGACTCTTGTTGCGTCCGTTTGACAAAATTTTCATTTTTAGAGTCTATTTTTTACAAAAAGAAAGGGGCACGCCCGCTTGCGAGCAAACCCCTTTCTTAAAAAACGATCAGTCGAACAACGCCTTGGCCTCCGCTTCATCAATTTTTTCATAACCGTTTTCGGTTTGTTTGAAGTAGAAGTCTTCCTCATAATAGCGCGACGCCCGAGCATGAAGCCACAAAACCTGAGATTTAAATTCCATATAAGTCACAAACAGCTTCATCGGATTGCCGCAGTTGGCCAATTTTGCGGTAATGTCACAAAGTTTGTCGCCTCGGACAGACAACAATCGCCAAGCGCCGGATGCAACATAGTGACACATCAAATCGCGACCGGCAGGCTCATAATAAATAATCTCGCGAGATAAACCGCCGTATTCCTTATACACGCGTCGCTCACCGTTCACTCCGACAATTGCATAACGAATACCCTCAGCGGAAAAAGAAGCATAAACTTCCCAATATTCGTTACGACAAATAGGATGCAACTCGTGAACCTCGCCGCTTCTGGTATTTTCCTCAAAAAACGCCAGTTGTTTGTTACAAATCAGTCTATTCATAATAATTTGGTATTAATAATTAAATTTGCGCTGATTTTAGCGTTTTCAGGCTTTAAAGTCAACAGTCAAAATCTCGGGCATTTGTTTGCGTTTATAGGCGGTTTTTTGATATTGGTTTATAACCCAATCAACCGTTTTTGCCGCCAAACCGGAAGCCTTAATTTCATCAATCGTTTTATGCTCATCGACATACATTTGCAAAACCGCGTCCAAAATCGCATACGGCGGCAGGGAATCTTCATCTTTCTGACCGGCACTCAACTCCGCGCTCGGCGCCCGATTTATCACTTCTTCGGGCAAAACCTGATGTCTGGTGTTCAGCCACTTTGCCAACTCAAACAATTTTGACTTATAAACATCGCCAATCGGCATCAATCCGCCGCAAGTGTCACCGTAAAGCGTGCAATAACCGGTCGCCGCCTCTGATTTATTACCGCAAGCCAACACCAAATAGCCTAATTGGTTGGAAAACGTCATCAATATTTGTCCGCGGATACGCGCCTGCAAATTTTCAACCACCACCGATTTGGGCGCACCGCCGATTTGTTGTGAGAAAAAGGCGGTATAAGTATCACACAGATTTTGAATATCAATCACCCGATATTCAAAACCGTTCAATTCACTGATTTTTTGCGCAATATCCAAACTCAGCTGTGAGGTATATCGGGTCTTCATCATCAACGTATGCACATGTTCGCCGCCCAAAGTCTCCGCCGCCAAAACACTGACGATAGCGGAATCCAAACCGCCGGACAAGCCGAGCATAACATCGCTGAAGCCATTGTCGACACAATATTTTTTAAGTCCTTGCTTGAGGGTATTCCATAATTTTTCCATCAGATTTCCACCTTTCTGTCATTAAGATATTGTTGAATCAACGCCACATTTTTCGGCGCCACAAAGTTTTGCCATCGCTCGTCGCCAAACGCTATCATCTCGCGCACCATGGTTCCGCTCACAAACGGCACATTCGGATTATTCCGGTCAATAATTTCAATATGAGAAAACTTAGGCTCAAACCAATGCGCGTCATATTCACTGCCGGCAAAATAAACATCCGGCTCCGGTAGATGAGGAAAATGTTGCGCAATCTGTTCACAAACAAAATAGGGCCAACGCAACGGATTATTAATGTCCGGCAACCCGATAATATGTAATTGCGGTTGCGGAAAACAGTTGAGAATCATTTGCTTTCGCATAATATAATCAAAAGGATTACGCGCTGTGCCGCATTCTTGAACCGAGCCGAGAACAATCGTCACCGCCTTGCAGGTTTGCAACATGGTTTGAATAATTTTTTGGTGTCCGATATGTAAAGGTTGCGCGCGCATCACCGCGATACCGTGTTGATAAGAAAAACTCATAAATCGCTCCGTCTATATTTCCAAAGCCGAAACATCTTCATATTTTCGGGGCAGAGGCTTTTTGACTTTTTGCGCCGTCAATAAAAAATCTCTGCTGTCTTGTATTCTATATAAAAAACGCTTAATTTCAAGACTATTCAAACGATGACACTTTATCACCCCGTCAACATTTTCATAACCGTAAAACGCCCCGCTTTTGGTTAAAAAGACTTTTTCGTCTTCAAAAATACAGGCAATCTTTTTATTATCGTTTTCACTCATAAGTCCTCCTCATTGCGCAACGCAAAAAAAAGAGACCTTAAATTTAGAGGTCTCTCGAACACTGCTCAAAAGCATTGCAACAATCATCGTGAAAATGTGGTTTTATCTTAAACATCAATAAAAATCCTAAACTAACAAAACCAAGGTTAGATTAACGACTTATTAACCAAGAGTCAAGCAAATCCGAACAACGATAACATAAGAATTTGATTTTTAATATTTTTATTCTTCCGACTCTGCACGATATTTCCGACCGTCATTGCAAGCCGCGCTCAGCGGCTGTGGTAATCCAGATTTATATTGATTCCTTATTATTGAATCTGGATTGCTTCGCCGGCACGCCGTCTCGCAATGACGTTTCTGATTTTAAGACACGAAAAAGGGGCGTGCTACGACGTTATTTTTCGACGACGTGTACAAATTAGTACATTAGGAGAAAAACAACCAGCATGACAGCCCTTTAGCGCGTCTTTCCTCCCGACTCTTAAGACACGATAAACCCCCGTGCTGCGACGAGAATTTTAAGCGTGGTGTACAACTAGCTACACGAGCGAGAAATTCCCTAGCATGACGGGGATTTTGCGCGTCTTTCCTCTTTAAAATACGATAAGCCCCCATGCTACGCTGTTATTTTTGAACGCCGTGTACACCTAGCTACACAAGTGAAAAAATAACAAGTATGATGGGGGCTTTGCGTATTTTAACTACAATGAGAAGTCAACTACCCCATTATACGCATACCTATACAACTGCTCAATCTCTTTGATGAGCGGATAACGCGGGTTGGCACTGGTGCATTGGTCATCAAAGGCCAATACCGGCAGGGTCTCCATGGCTTTTTCAAAGTCAGCCTCAGAAACGCCCCACTCTTTGATTGAAGACGGAATATTGAGTTCTTTCTTGAGTTTTTCCAAAAGTTTAATCAAGTTCTCAACTTTTTCGTCATCGGTTTTGCCACCCAAACCTAAGCCGGCCGCAAACTCGGCATAAAGTTGCTTAGCGTGCGGATAACGATATTGAGGGAAAATACCTTGCTTGATCGGCGCATCGTTGGAGTTATAACGAATAACCTGACAAATCAACAAAGCGTTGGCAATACCGTGCGGAATATGGAACGCGGCGCCCAACTTGTGAGCCATAGAGTGGCAAACACCCAAAAAGGCGTTGGCAAAAGCCATACCGGCGATTGTCGCGGCATTGTGAACTTTATCACGCGCAATCGGGTTGGCCGCACCATCTTTATAAGAAGCCGGCAGATAGTCGGCAATCAAACGACCGGCCTGAATAGACAGACTTCTGGTGTATTCCGTTGCCATCACCGAAACATAGGATTCCAAAGCGTGGGTCATAACGTCAATACCCGACGCGGCGCACAAACCTCTCGGCATTGAGAGCACCAAATCAGAGTCCACAATGGCCATATTCGGGGTTAAAGCATAGTCGGCAATTGCATACTTCACGCCGGTGCTGTCATCGGTGATGATTGAGAACGGCGTAACTTCCGAACCCGTACCTGAGGTTGTCGGAATAGCCACCATCATAGCTTTTTCACCCAAACGCGGAAACTCGAATATACGTTTGCGAATATCCAAGAAGCGCATAGCCAAGTCTTCAAACTTCAGCTCCGGATGCTCATACATCAACCACAAAATCTTGGTCGCGTCAATCGGAGAACCACCGCCCAACGCAATCATCACATCGGGCTGGAAGGTATCAACCATTTTCTTAGCCACATTGATAGTCGACAAATCCGGATCTGGACGAACATCTGAAAAGATTTGATACTGAATATTCATCTCTTCCAAAATGTCGGTAATTCGCTTGGTATAACCCAAATCAAACAATGACTTATCGGTTACCAAAAAGGCTTTTTTCTTGCCGTTCAGTTCTTTAAGAGCAAAACCCAAAGACCCCGGTTTGAAATAAATTTTCTCTGGCACTCTGAACCACAACATATTTTCTTCGCGCTTAGCGACTGTTTTAATATTCATCAGATGTTTTACTCCCACGTTTTCACTAACCGAGTTTCCGCCCCAAGAGCCGCAACCGAGCGTCAAAGACGGCTCAAGTCTGAAGTTATACAAATCACCGATAGCGCCTTGCGACGACGGGCAGTTAATCAGCACACGACCGGTGTGCATATATTGACCATAAAATTTAATACGGTCTTCATTAGACGGATGAGTGTAAAGCACAGACGTGTGACCATTACCGCCGTGGGTTACTAATGCTTTGGCCTTGTTGGCGGCGTCATCAAAATCTTTAGCCTTATACATTGCCAAAACCGGAGACAACTTCTCGGCAGACAACGGCTCAGCCGCGCCGATTTCCGTCACTTCGGCAATCAAAACCTTGGTTTCGGGCGCAACCTTAAAGCCTGCCATTTCGGCAATTTTCGCCGCCGGTTGACCAACGATACCGGCATTTAACTTGCCTTCAGGGAAAACGGTTGCCGCCAGTTTTTCTCTTTCTTTAGCCGAAACAATATAAGCGCCGCGTTTCAAAAACTCAGCCTTTACCTGATCATAGACGGCTTTAACGCAAACAACCGATTGTTCTGAGGCGCAAATCATACCGTTATCAAACGTCTTACTCATCAAAATGGAGCTGACCGCCATTTGAATATCGGCGGTTTCATCAATAACCGCAGGCGTATTTCCGGCGCCAACGCCCAACGCCGGCTTGCCGGAGCTGTAAGCCGACTTAACCATCCCCGGACCACCGGTTGCCAAAATTGTGTCAACTTTCGGATGTTGCATCAAATATTGCGTGCGCAAAATAGAAGGCTCGTCAATCCACCCGATAATATTTTCAGGCGCACCGGCCTTAACCGCCTCTTCCAAAATCAAACGCGCCGTTTCCACCGTGCATTTTTTAGCGCGCGGGTGTGGAGAAAAAATAATACCGTTACGCGTTTTCAAAGCAATCAAAGACTTAAAAATTGCGGTCGAAGTCGGGTTTGTGGTCGGCACAACACCGGCAATCACACCGATAGGCTCGGCAATTTTCAGTACGCCGTTAGCCTTATCATCGCAAACGATACCGCAAGTCTTATTATTTTTATATTTGTTATAGATATATTCCGAGGCGAAGTGGTTTTTAATCACCTTATCTTCCCACACGCCCATACCGGTCTCTTCAACCGCCATTTTAGCTAAAGGAATACGCAAAGAACTGAGTTTTAGAGCCACGCGGCGAAAAATGTGGTCTACCTGCTCTTGGGTGTAAGTTGCAAAAATCTTCTGCGCAGCGCTGACTTTATTAACCAACTCGTCAATATACGCGCGCTCTTGCGCCTCATCAACTTCAACCGTCTTTGTTGCTTTTTTTAATACCATTTAATTCCTCCATACAACATTTCCAGATTCGGAGCAATCATAGCAAAAATAGTTTAATTATTAGTTTAAAAATATTTCCCTCAAATTGTCATTACACCCTCAAACGTCATTGCGTTCCCCAATGAATCGTCATTGCGAGACCGTTTACGGACGAAGCAATGACAATTCAGAAGAGACCTTCCTCAAATCGACAACATCGGGAACATATAGTCATTATCGGACTTGCCTGTCCCCCAACAGACCCACCAAAAATTCTGACTGGCCACCCAACGCGATGCGCGGTCGAAACTGCAACTGTGAGAAGTCATAATTCCCACGCCGCCAATAATATAGCCTTTCAAAATGGCATAAACATACATCAGGTTCATATCAAATACTGATGACAATTCATCGCGACTGCCCAAATACCATTGTCCTTTAGCCAATGCCGGTTCGGTTACCCCACTGACAGAATAATTGAGACAGTACTCAACTGCCGGACAAGCAACGTTGTTCGCATTACAAAACTCCAAAATCTTTTTGGTATTCAGTTTACCGTTATCATAGGACGGGCTGTTAAAGTTATAACCTTGCATCCCGAATTGGCGATAAACCGAAGGTCCTACAATCAGATTGCGATCAATACGACTATCTGCCTTATGCCACAACATCCCGATTAAAATATTGTTAAAATAAACACTGTCTCCCTCGGTGCAGTCTTCGGGAATATCGCATTTGTAGTTTTGAATCCCGTTTGTGTCGGTTGAATCCAAACGGCAGTTGCTGATAGCGCAGGTTTTCACGCAAATTCCCGTTTCATAACTATCATTGTAGTTTTTAAATTCATACCCCGAGTTGCAGGAATCTTTTTTATAGGCATAATATAAATTAGTCGCCGACTTAACATTGGTGTAGACACCACGTTCTTTGTCAGGCTCGCTTAAATACGGATAACCGTACCTGTCGGCAACTTCCATATCGCAACGAACGCCGTTGGCATCCATTTTCCAACCATTGTTGCACGAAGTGTAAGCATATCGTGAGCCATTGTTGTCACGGCACTCAATCACCGTGCCATACAAATCTTCCGGTCGTGATGAATACGGAAACTTTTTAACATCGCAAAATTCCACGCATAAACCGGCTTCATAGGTTAATGTTTTACATTTTTTGCAACGATAAAGCGTATGTTTGGAACTGCCTTCACCCTGCGTGCGGGTTTCAAGTTCACAAAAATCTTCAGGCTTACCATAGGCGGCATAATCTGCGTCTAACTGTGATTTTTCAACAAAACCACGATAAGTACTGTCCATAATAACAGAATAAGAATTATCAAACGGACAAAATAACGCTTGTGATTTTGGGGTTACATCATGTTTGGCATATCCCAATTCTTCACAGGTTGGCAAAGCGTTGTTATAGCGTTGCACCGCCTGCGCCGGAGATGCAACCGCCAATAAAACTAAGACTGAAAATAAAGCTGATTTATTCATCTTACTTATACTCCATATTCACAACCGGATAAGAATAAACATCTAACGTTGTGTTTTTAGAAATATATCCTTTGTCCCAAGAACTTTTTTGAAATGCAGTATCCCCGCTCTCGGCATTAAACCATTGCGGATTATTCAGCGTGGCACCGATGTGGCCGTAAAACATATCATAATAACGGATATATGCCGCGTAAGGCACAACGCTTGGCGCATAAGCAATAGAATCAGAGAGCAATGCCTCAGGCATCCGCCATTTTCCGGCTTCACACCCCGAACCTGCCTCACAAACACCGCTCTCGGGCGTAAACACCTTAGCACTGGCAACCGCGGCATCCCAACCGGTGGGGTATTCCACACCGTTGACGGTGCGATTGTCGCGGTTAAACACCTCGGCCTTTTTATAGGCCAACACCACGGCATAAGTACTGCTTCCAGACACCACCACGCCGACCGCTTTGCCGTTTTTCATCACCATTTCCCCACGGCGGCAAGCATTGCTCCCCCACGTGCACTCACCATAACACAAGCCGTAATAATTACTGCCGGCCATGCTCAAATTGGTATTGCTCGGCCGCTTGCCGGTGCTGAGACTGTCACCGATAAACTGTTCATGCGCAAACGGACATTTGTTCATATAGCTCAAATAAGTATAGCCACCAACATTGCATGCCGCCACATTATGCACCCCGTCCACCACCGAAGCCTCGGCTATGCAGGCGCTGCACTCCTCATAATTCTGAAGTTCGGCAGTACACTTTTCATCATAAACGCACTTATAATTGCTATTCGGAACTTTTCTGATTTCAGCGTCATCATCTATCCAATACAAATCTCCAGCAAACGCCGCACTCCATAGCTGACAATAAGATGTCTGACTATTGCATTTTCCCGTGCTTTTACCCCCAGACTTAACCATCTCAAATCCTCTAAAGCAATGTTCGTAGCCATAGTAGGAGTTTTCGGCGTCGGCGCACATGTGGTAGTCACCGTATCTGCCGGAGCCGAACGTGGTGTAAAATGTGCTCTTGTCAAACGGGAACACATAGCCGTTGTCATAGTCCGT
>CAKQSV010000011.1 GCA_934273635.1 uncultured Alphaproteobacteria bacterium | reverse complement strand
TGCGTCTTGGCAGACCGCAAAATCTTAACCCAATTGGAGCGCTTTGACAATCTCACCGCCATAGGCTCTACTGAACCCCGCGTCTAACGCGGGGTTTTCTTGATACAAAAAACACTGATAACCAGTAGTTATCAGTGTTTTTTATTAAAGATTATTCCTACAATACACTCCACGATTTTTTGAGATAGAGGTTGCGCGTATCCGTGCTGTAATCTACCTTTTTATCCTGAGCGTAAGGGGCAACAGTAAAGCAATCACGGTTGGCAAATCTCGTTCTTATATCACTTAGAATTGCCGTGACTTGATACCAATCAACAACTTCGTGTCGGCTATATTCCAAAGTGCACAACGTCATAAAAAAAGTGGCTGTACTCGCAGACATCGGTTGCTCTAATATATCTTCAATACAAAGCCAATTTTTGTTATGGGTCAACTGTTCGACCTCGTCGCTAATCTGTTTGATGAGCGAATTGACCATCGCATAAGTCTTTTGATTGATAGTCGAATCAGACAAAAGGTCTTCCTTCGCCTTCTTTTTACGCGCCTCATCCAAATCTGCAATCATGGGGGACACGGCTTGAGGATTAATCGCCATACACACCGGTAGCATTTTGATCACTATTGCCTCATCACGATAAAAATGCAACAAAGTGGCAAAAGCATTGAGCGGCTTGTCGGGCTTGGTGATGGCGGCGCACTCCCAGTCAATATACATCTCAATAAAATGTTTGACCTTGCTTTGCTTTGGGCTATACGCGTGGTGAGGTTGGTGCTGACGATGAATTTTTTGCACCTCGTCCTCTTTGAGCCATGGGGTGAGATATAAAAACAGTTTGTCGCAATCGTGCAGATAACCGGCAAACGTATTTTTGCCCATAATACTGCGCTCACACTCTAAAAATGCCAATTTATGCTCCAAAGTATAAGCACAAGAAGGCAAACGCCAAGGGCCTTGAGGGTGCCATTTTGCGCTCTCTTTAGCCAAAATTTTTTTAATTTTGTTATGTTTCATAATGATAATAAATTAATAATTATTGTATTCGTCCATTTATGCCTTATTTCTAGACAAAAGTCAAGTTATGCAATTATTTTTTTAAGAATAAAAAAACACTTGACTTAGTGACTACTCTAATAATTATGTTTATATGGAGTGTAATGTATGAAGGAGAATTTATATGAATAAAATATTGTTATTGGGAACAATGATTCTGGCGATATTTGCGTTTGGCGGTTATAAGGCTATGGCGGGAAATGCGCAGAATCCGAGCTCAGTTGATTTTGCAAATAAAAAAATTCTGATTGCTTATTATTCATATAGCGGAAATACGAAGCATGTGGCCGAAGCTATTCAAGCAGAAGTCAACGGCAATTTGTTTGAGATTAAGACCGACGCCTCCTACCCTGAAGATGGCGGTAAAATGATTGAGCAGGCCAAAACAGAAATCAAAAACAACTATCGTCCACGGCTATCTAACTTTGTTCACAATATAGAACAGTACGATATTATCTTTTTGGGCTCGCCTATTTGGTGGGGGACGATTACGCCGCAAGTCAGCAGTTTTTTGGATAATTATAACCTTTCCGGCAAAATCGTTATTCCGTTTATAACCCATGGTGGCAGCGATGCGGTGGACGCCATAGCCGCCATGACCAATCAATGCAAGGGCTGTCAGGTTATTCAAGACGGTTGGAGCGGATACGGCGATCGCACGCTCGGTCTTTCGGACTGGCTTAAAGACTTGGGATATAAAAAATAATGTTAATGTGGTATATTATTCTGGCTATTGTCATTTTAATGACTGGAGGCGGATTGCTCTATGTGAGCACCCGTCTTCCTAAGTTTGGGGCTATCGGAGCTTGGCGCCGCAACGGCAAAGACATCAGCCGCAGAATGAGCGTGTTGCTTGTGGTGGTTTTGTTCGCCCTGCTCGCCCTCACCCTCAACCTGATGAACGCGGTTGTGTGTTTGGTGCACTTTGCAGTCATCTGGTGGTTTTGCGAGTTGATTTTCGGGCTTATCAAAAGGGTGTACGGCGCAAACTTCAAGCATTATTACGCCGGTTGGTGCGCAATTGCGCTTAGTATTGCAACTCTTTGGGTCGGTTGGCATTTAGACCACCATGTAGACGCAACTTCTTATACTTTGCACTCGGGCAAAAACTCATCGGCTCTACGAGTGGTACAATTTGCAGACTCCCACATCGGCACCACGTTTGACGCCGACGGTTTTGCAGCCCATTTGCAAAAAATGCAACAGTATAACCCCGATGTGTTGCTGATTGTCGGTGACTTTGTTGACGACGATACTTCGCGAGCGGATATGCTTGCAGCATGCGAGGCTTTGGGACAATTTAAGGCCAAGCACGGCGTTTATTTTGTGTTTGGCAATCACGACAAGGGTTATCACGACCCATCGGTGCGCGGTTTTAGCGGTGATGATTTAATCAAAGCCCTGCGCCAAAACGGAGTACATGTGTTGCAAGACGAGGCCGAGTTGGTCGCTGGGGATTTTTATATTCTAGGGCGGCAGGATGTGTCTGAGTTTCAACGCGGCGGGAACCGCGCCGATATGCAAACTTTGGTCAAACCGTTGGATAAGAGCAAATTTATTATGGTTTTGGATCATCAGCCCAATGATTATGCCAATCAGGCTCAAGTTGGTGTGGATTTGGTGCTCTCAGGGCACACGCACGGCGGACAATTGTTTCCGCTCAACACGGTTGGCGAATGGATTGGCGTCAATGACCAAACTTATGGTTTTGAGCGTCGAGGTCTGACCGATTTTATCGTTACCTCGGGGCTGTCGGACTGGGCAATAAGGTTCAAGACCGGCACAAAGTCCGAGTTTGTAGTGATTGATATTCAATAAAAATTTATGGGGTGTGGGTTGGTGCTCACGCCCTATTTTTTTAGGCGCATCACAAAAGAATAACTGCGCAAAACGTTTTTATCAGACGGATAAGCATAGTACCGCGCGTGTTTGATAATGCTATCGCGATCGTAGCTGTAAAGATTATCCAGACTCAACTGATATTTCTTCTGCATGGCGTCTGAGAGCGAGACCGCGTCATTGGCCAATGCCTGCCCCAGCACCTCTTTTATCTCAAAGCCCAAACGGCGCGCGGTTTGCACAAATTCTTCCAAATCAATTTGCGACAAATGATAAGTATCCAGATTTTTGCCATTTTCATCAAATTTTTCATATTTTGCATTTGGAAAAGAGAGCAAGACCTCCCCACCCCGCGGCAAAATCCGATAAAATCCAGACAGCACCTCAAGCGGACGGCGCGTGTGTTCCAAAGTTTCAAAGCACACGATTTTAGAGATATTGCGGTTGGCGAGCGCGTCAATTCCCTGCTCTAAGTCAATCCGAGTATAGCTGATGTTGGGCGCGTTATAATTATGCTGCGCATAGTCAAGATAGAGGCTCTTGTTATCACAACCTATCACCAAACGCGCTTTAGAGGACAGAAAGTGACTGCCGTATCCGGTGGCGCAGGCAATATCCGCCACAATATCATCAGGCGAAATATTATCATAAGCATAAAGATAACGACCGCAATGCTCCAACTTCATCCAAAAGTTTTCAGGATTTTCATCAAACGGGTTGCAAAACTCATCACCTAAAAACATTGCGCATCCTCCAAAAATTTATGCAGCCTGCCCTCGCTTTAATTTAGTGCAATCGGGGTTATAGCCGATACAGCTGTAATTAAACCCCAAGGCAAACGCTTGTTCCTTATCTAACAAATTGCGGCAATCTACTATATTCTTATGACGCAACAGTTGTGCCGCGCGGCTTAAATCAAGTTCTCGGAACGCCGGCCACTCGGTCAGCAAAGCCACAATATCGGCCTGTTCCATTGCCTGATAAGCGTCAGCCGCATAGGCGATTTTATCCCCTAACAACCGTTGCGCATTGGGTATTGCCTGCGGATCATAAGCCGTTACACTCGCGCCCAATCGCAACAGTTCATTAATGATTTCCATTGCCGGACTTTCGCGACAATCGTCCGTACCCTCCTTAAACGCCAAGCCCAGCACGGCAATTTTGGCGTTTGGAATATCTTTCACCGCCTCTAAAATTCGGTGCGCCATTTTCTTTTTGCGATTGGCGTTCTCTTGGATAACATCTTCAATAATGCTCATATTTACACCGTTTTGCCGCGCCATATAAGCCATGGCCATGGTGTCTTTAGGAAAACAACTACCGCCATACCCCGGACCGGCATTAAGAAAACGATTGCCGATGCGTTTATCCAAGCCCATACCTTTGGCGACTTCTGCAATGTCAGCGCCAGTGTGCTCGCAAAAATCAGCCATTTCGTTAATATAGTGAATCTTAACCGCCAAAAACGCGTTGGAGGCATATTTAATCGTCTCGGACGAACGGCGTTTAACATAAAGTATGGAGGTTTTGTCGGCAAAGGGGGCGTATAACTCAGCCATAACGGCGCGAGCGCGCTCGGAATCAGTACCAATCACAATACGATCGGGGTTGAAAAAGTCTTTAACGGCATAGCCTTCGCGCAAAAATTCAGGCACAGAAATAACATCAAAGTCGGCTGACTGGTTTTGCTCGCGAATCAGCGCCTCGACCTTGTCTCCGGTACCGACTGGAACCGTTGATTTGACCGCAACGACCGTATAATTGTTAAGATATTGCGCAAGCTCCTCGGCGGCGGCGAAAATATATTGCATATCAGCCTCTTTGGTGACGGGATGCGGCGGCGTGCCAACGGCAATCAACACAACATCGGCATCGGTCACGCCCTGTTGCATGGAGGTGGTAAAACTGATTTTGCCGTTGCGAAAATTTTTTTGCAACAACGCTTCTAAACCATCTTCATAAAGCGTGATTTGTCCGGACTGCAACGCTTTAATTTTATTTTCGTCCTTATCTATGCAGATAACATCGTTACCCAGTTCAGCAAAGCCCACTCCCGTCGGAAGTCCGACATATCCCGTACCGATAATTGCAATTTTCATATTTTTATACTCGTTTATGGTTTCAAATTATTCTCTGGATAACACAGATTGCGGCGGATTGCAACCGCTTTTGAGACTTTAACCTCCTTGCTCTAAAAATACAAAAAAGTGCTTGCAAAATAATTTATATTTGTTACATTACCTCTGTTGTGACGAACGGGACTTAGCTCAGCCTGGTAGAGCGCTTGCTTTGGGAGCAAGATGTCGTAGGTTCGAATCCTATAGTCCCGACCACATACAATAAAACCCTACCCTTGCGGTGGGGTTTTATTGTATATGAATTTTGGGACTTGGGATTTGAACCTACGAGAAAGTAGGGTCGCGCTGCTTAAAATTGCGCTCTCCAACTATCCGCTCCGAACGGCTCCCTTTGGCCGCCTGTTCTTTCAGGACAACGGGGAGCACAAAAAAAACGCCACCCTAAGGTGACGTCTTTCATTGGCTCCGGCTGCCTGATTCGAACAGGCGACCAATCGGTTAACAGCCGATTGCTCTACCGCTGAGCTAAGCCGGAATAAGCGGTACGTTAAGTGAATTTTTGGAGGCCGGTACCGGAATTGAACCGATGTACAAGGATTTGCAGTCCTCTGCATGAGCCACTCTGCCAACCGGCCAATCGTGATACCTCAATCACTCAACAAGGACTATATATACAAGTTTTTTTGCTCTCGTCAATAACTTTTTTTATTTTTTTTCATTTTTTTTGTTATTGTGCACAAAAAACTAAAAAAAGCTGTTCTTATGACTTTTATTGGCTATTATGTCGCATCATATAAATCGTGTTTTTAAGGGAAGATAATTGATGAAAATTGCGATAGCCTCCGACCACGGCGGTTGGAAATTAAAATCAGAATTATTAGATTTTTATGCAAAACAAGGCGTTAACTTTGTTGATTTGGGAACATATTCTGAAGACTCGTGCGACTACCCCGACATTGCCGACAAAATGTGCAAGGCAATCGCGGGCGGAGAAGTTGAACGCGGGATTTTAATTTGCGGCACTGGAATCGGAATCTCTATCGCCGCCAATCGCCATAAAGGGATTCGGGCTGCTATTTTATATAGTGACGATGTCGCTCGTCTGGCTCGGGAGCATAATAATGCCAACATTGCGGTTTTTGGCGGTCGCACCATGAGTTTTGACGAGGTTGTCACCCGTTTGGATATTTTTTTCAAAACCGATTTTGCCGGCGGCAGGCATGAGCGTCGCATTAATAAGTTAGATGAGGAGTAGAATAATGGATTTTACCGCAGATTTGCAGCATGAAGACAAAGATATTTTTGACGCGATTGCCCGTGAGACTAATCGTCAGCAAAATCAAATAGAGCTCATTGCCTCGGAGAATATCGTATCTCGCGCAGTGTTGGCGGCGCAAGGTTCGATTTTAACCAACAAATATGCCGAAGGTTATGTGGGGCGACGCTATTACGGCGGTTGTGAGTTTGTTGACGAGGTGGAAAACTTGGCTATCGAGCGGGCTAAAAAGCTGTTTAACGCCGCTTATGTTAATGTGCAACCCCATTCGGGAAGTCAGGCAAACACCGCTGTCTATGTGGCTTTGCTCAAGCCCTGCGACTGTATTTTGGGTATGTCGCTTGATGCCGGCGGACATCTGACGCACGGCTCAAAAGTTTCTTTTTCCGGCAAGTGGCTCAACGCGGTGCAATATGGCGTTTGCAAAGAAAGCGGACTTATTGATTATGAACAGGTTGAGCGTTTGGCTAAGGAGCATAAGCCTCGTTTGATTGTCGCCGGCGGCTCGGCTTATCCGCGGGTGATTGATTTTGCCCGTTTTCGTAAAATTGCCGATGAGATCGGCGCCTATTTAATGGTCGACATGGCGCATTTTGCCGGTCTGGTTGCTGCCGGAGAACATCCGAATCCGCTTGATTATGCCGATGTTGTCACCACCACCACGCACAAAACTTTACGCGGACCTCGCGGCGGTATGATTTTGACCAACAATCCCGAGATTGCGAAAAAAGTTAATTCGGCGATTTTTCCGGGGACGCAAGGCGGTCCGTTAATGCACATTATTGCCGCCAAGGCGGTTTGTTTTGCGGAAGATTTGACACCGCAGTTTAAGTCTTATGCCAAACAAGTTAAGCAAAACGCACGCGTTTTGGGCGAGACTTTGGAAGCCGGCGGATTAAAATTGGTTTCCGGCGGTACGGACACGCATTTGCTGTTGGTGGATTTGCGCCCAAAAAATTTGACCGGAGACGTGGTTGAAAAGGCTTTGGAACACGCGCATATCACTTGCAATAAAAATGCTATTCCTTATGACCCGCAACCACCCAAGGTAACCTCCGGCATTAGAGTCGGAACACCGGCCGGAACCACGCGCGGCTTTAAGGATGAGGAGTTTAAGCTCATCGGGCAATGGATTGTTGAGGTTTTGGAGGCTATAAACACCCCCAATGAAACTCAAGTGATTGAGGCTGTTAAACAAAAAGTGGTTGAGCTGTGCGCCCGTTTTCCGATTGTGTGCTAAAATCTGTTCCGAATCACAAAAAAAGCCGTGTTCTGAAAGCATCAGATCACGGCTTTTTAATGTGTGTAAAGCGCTAAGTTTTTTTAACTTCGCAAGTGAAACGAAATTTATAATTCGGGCAACCGCCAAACATATCAACATTATAGTTGTGTTTGACCGGATTGCCACCAACTTTGCGCAATAAATCGTTCAACTCATCTTGCACCGGTTTGATACTGGACATTTGCTCCCGCGTCATTGCCGACCAGACATTATCCTGAAACTTAGGACTATGAGCGGCATAAATGCAGGCTGCCTCGTAGTTGGTTGAGCCGGCAAGCGAAGAATCATTAACGTCAAGAATAAACTCATCACAGCCGCGAGACGCGCGAAAAGCCCCGATATATGGGACAAACACGCCCAAACAAGTAGCGTTAGCCAGCTTGAACGGTGATTTTATCAGGCGATGACGCTTTGAGCCGAGCGCATAGGAATACAGCAGAGGAAACCTTGTCTCCACGCCAATTTTGTCGCGATTGATTAAATCCTCATCCGACAAACTCGCCATCTGTTCGAACCAATTTTGCGACACTTGGGTTGACGCTTTATCCGCTGATTTCTCTGTGGCAACATCCTGATTTTTTGGCTTGTTCTTTGAGCCTTTCGGACGTCCGCGCTTTTTTTGCGGCGGATTAGCAACTTCTGCCTGAGAAGGTTGCGTCATCGTAACGACCGGTGACACGGTTTCAACATTTTCCGTTTGCGGCGACAGCTGAAACTTTTCAGTCAAAAACTGTATCACATCCAGCGCCTCATCTTGGGTTAAAAATTTTGTCAGAACCTTTACAACCGTCACATTGTCAATTTCTGACCTTTTGACTAACACACCCAAAATATGCAGTTCGTCAACAATATCTTGCGAACCATCAGACTGAAGCATTTGAAAAATATCTTCCATAATAGTAGTGTAAAATAATTAGATAATCAATAATACCAAATTCTTCGCAAACTTACGCCCTTCCCTTTTCTATGTCAAGAGATTTAGAAAAAACTATTTTTCTATCGTCAGATATGGGACGTCACTGCGAGGCCGTTGTTAATTTAAACACCTACCCCTTCGTAAAATTGCGAACGATAAGTTGAATTTGAAAAAGCTGATTATTGGATTTTGTTGACTTGTTCCAACGCGTCCGCAATGCCGGCAGACAGAGACTTGAGTTCTGCGGAAACGTTTTGCAAAAGCTCTTGATTTTTAAGGCTGATGTCTTGTTGCTCGCGCGACTCTTCAAAAAAATCTTTTTGAATCTCCTCACCGAGAATCGCTTTTACGCCTTTTTCTTTGAAGACTTTTTGCACACCCTCAATCGTGTAGCGTTTGTCATAGAGATAATATTTAATCTTGCTGACAAGAGCAACATCATCGGGACGGTAATAACGACGACCTCCCGTTCTTTTCATGGGTTGAATTTGAGGGAATTTGGTCTCCCAAAAGCGTAAAACATGGGTTGCCACCCCTAATTCATCGGCAACTTCCGCAATGGTGCGAAACGCGTCTTTTGATTTGTTGACAACCATATTCCCTCCTAAAAATTAGGCGTTTATTTGTTTTCTCATCGTTTGAGACGGTTTGAAAGAGATAACACGACGCGGCGTGATGACGGCGTCAACACCGGTCTTCGGGTTGCGTCCGGAACGAGCCTTTTTGTCGCGCAAAGCAAACGTGCCGAACGAGCTGAGTTTAACATCATTACCCTTAACCAGCTCTTGCGTGACCTCATCCAAAATCATATCCAAAATATCGTTGGAATCTTTACGAGAAAGACCGATTTCTTCATAAATGGTTTCTGCAACATCTGCACGAGTGATAGTTTTCATTACGAGTTCCCCAAATTTTTATTACTTATTGTTCGATAAGACGGATTATACCACTTTGTCGCTAAAGACAAGTATCTATTTAAATATAAACAACTTTTTTAAATTCGAACGATTGCGCCACCCCAGGTGAATCCGGCACCCATTGCCGTCAACACAACCAAATCGCCTTTTTTAATGCGACCGGAAGCATAGTTCTCAGACAAAGCTAAAGGAATCGACGCGGCGGAAGTGTTGCCGTGGTGGTCGACGCTCACAATCATTTTGCTATCGTCTAAGCCCAACTTTTTCTCAACACCTTCAATAATGCGGATATTTGCCTGATGCGGAATCACAAAATCAACATCAGCAGAGGTGACACCGGCTTGCTCCATAACAGATTCTGCCGCTTGCGTCAGTGAATTTACCGCGTATTTGAAAACCTCTTTGCCATCCATTGAAATAAAGCCGGCCGTTTGTGTGGTCGAAACGCCACCCGAGGTTTTAAGATTATCATAATGACTGCCGTCGGCATAAAGTTTGGTAGCCAAAACACCGGTATCGGCGGCTGTTCCCTCGCCTGCTTTAGCACGGATAATTACCGCACCGGCGCCATCACCAAACAGCACACAAGTGTTGCGGTCGGTCCAATCCACAACCTTAGACAAGCATTCGGCACCAATCACCAACGCGGTTTTTATTTGACCTAAACGCACCATATTATCAGCCATGGTCAGGGCATAAACAAAGCCTGAGCAAGCCGCGGAAATATCGGTGCAAATTGTACCGCTGCGCGTTCCCAAACGACCGGAGATTTTAGCCGCGACAGACGGTGTCGTGTTATCCGGCGTTACGGTCGCTACAATAATCATATCCAAGTCTTCGGCAGTGATTGCCGCGGTCTTGAGCGCCATTTGCGCCGCCTGAAACGCTAAATCCGAGGTTGTTTCGTTTTCACTGATATGACGACTGCAAATTCCGGTACGCGTGCGAATCCACTCATCGTTGGTGTCTACCATTTTTGCCATATCATCATTGGTCAAAACTTTTGATGGCAGACAATGACCAAAGCCAATCATTTCAGATCTAATAAGAGTCATAGATAATTTCCTGTGATAATTCGTCTAAATCAATATGTTCAAGCTCGTCTCGGATTGTGGCGACAAAATCCTGACGCACCATTTTAATCGCGTTATTAACGGCAACGGAATAACCAAAAGCGTCTGTGCCGCCATGGCTTTTAACAGACAAGCCGTTCAAGCCCACAAACATGGCGCCATTATACAAACGCGGATCCATGGTCTTTTTGAGTTTGAACTTAACACCCATCATTAAGGGCAAGGCAAGAATCGCTAAAAATGAACTTTTAACAGCGTTTTTAATCATTTTCATAATCAGCTTTGAGGTGCCTTCAATGGACTTGAGGGCGATATTGCCGGTAAAGCCGTCGGCGACCACCACATCGGCTTTGCCGTTGGGCAGGTCATGCGGCTCGATAAAACCGATAAAATCAATATTCATGTGAGAATTTTTGATGATTTTCGCCGCTTGTTTAATCTCGTCTTTGCCTTTCATATCCTCGGCGCCGATATTCAGCAAAGCAACACGAGGACGCTCAATACCCAACGCATGGCGCGCCACGATATTGCCCATTAAGGCAAATTCGGCCAGATTGAGTCCGTCGCACTCGGTGTTGGCGCCCAAATCAAGCATAACATAGCGACCGGTCAAATGAGGCATAATACTCACAATCGCCGGACGATGAATCTTTTGGATAGTTTTTAGAGAAAGTTTTGATATTGCCATCAAGGCACCGGTATTGCCGGCAGAAACAATGGCTTTTGCCTCACCGCGACGCACGGCGTCAATCGCCATATACATACTGGTATTGCGATTGCGGATTACCTGTGAGGGTTTGTCCTCATTGTGAACAACCTCGGGCGCGTGGCGAAATTCGCATTGTGCCTTCAACCTAGGATAGCGATTGAGCAGAGGCATAACCTTGCTTTCATCACCATAAACCAGAAAACGAACATCAGGGTTTTTGGCTGAAGCTTCCACCAACCCTTCAATGACGACTCTGGGGGAATTATCTCCCCCCATTGCGTCTATTGCTATGACCAGATTATCAGACAAAAACCTGCTCCATAATAGTTTTTTTGCTTAAATCAAGTTAATTCAAGCCGCTTGGCTCGGAATTATTCTTCAGCTGCTTTTTGAGCAACAACTTCACGCTTGTCATAATGTCCGCAAGACGGGCAAACGTTGTGTGGTCTCTTCAACTCGCCGCAGTTCGGGCATTCTTGATATGCGTTTGCGGTAAGAGCATCATGAGAACGACGCATATTGCGGCGTGATTTAGATGTTTTATGTTTTGGTGTAGCCATTTTCTTATACTCTTATTTATCTTGTTAATTAAACCAAATTTCCAAACGACAGTAATAACTGATTTATTTTTAAAATCAAGCATAATATTGCCGCGTGCAAATGTTTAGTGCCTTTTTAGCCAATATTTTCTGATTTTGCAAGCAGAATTTTTATTTTTTTAGCTTTTCGAGGATTTGGAAGGGATTTTCGAGCTTATCGGTCTCTTCATCAAACTCGCTCTCAAAACTGAAATTTTCACCCTCCTGACGTGGATAATCCTCCAACTCCAGCGCGATTTGCTCCATAGCGATGTGACACAAATCTATCTCGCCGTTGGTGATAACGTCCGGAATATCAGACACGCCCTCTTCTTCAAGCTCGCGCACCTGATTTTCGGTTAAGTTGACATCGTACTGCATCACAAATTCCGCCTCATAATCCCTGTCAAAATACTCAAGACTGATAACGCTTTGGCGCGTGATTTGCGCGTTGACCACGCCCCAAACATCAATCAGCGGACTTTTGTTTTGTCGACGCACATAAATACTGGCGACAAAATCTTTAACCGCAGGAACTTTCAAAATCTCGGCAATCTGTTTTAATTCCGACGCTTTGGCGTGGATTTTATATTCTTTTTCAGCAGGCGAAATATTATCAACCGCGAGCAAATATGAAAAATTTTTTTGCATTAATATTTTCCTTATGCTATATATTTTTTGTTTAGTTACATAAAACGATAAGGATGGTAAAATGTCAACCGGCAAACGTATTTTATTAAGTTTATTAACCGCGACTGCCCTTGCGGCCTGTTCAAGCGATATATTTATCTCGCACTGCGGCAATATGCCCTCGGATGAGCGAATCTCTCAAGTGAAAAAAGGTCAAACCAAAGATGAAGTGCTTGATATTTTGGGTACGCCTTCAAGCGTGGTTTCGCTTGACCAAAACACTTGGATTTATATGTCTTCGGAGATTAAGAAAGTGGCGTTTTTCAAGCCGGAAGAGCTTGACCGCGATGTTTTGACCATTAAGTTTAACCAATATAATCAGGTGGACGACATCACCCGCTTGAACAAAGAAAAAGGCCGCGTTATCGCCGTGAACGAAAACGAAACCGAGACCTTGGGCAACCGCCCCGGATTTTTTGAGCGCTATTTCGGCGGCGTGGGACGCTTTATGCCCTTTGGCACCGGCTCTGGCAATCAGATTAACAAATAACAACAAAAACAGGTCTGAACAATCGCTCAGGCCTGTATTTTTTTCATAAAAAACAGCTACAACTAGTCAGCTAATTTGATGTCGCCGGCAACAGTTTTGCCTCTTTCACTCGTCAGTTCATAGCTGACTTTTGCGCCTTCGTTCAATGTTCTCAGGCCTGCTTTTTGAACAGCTGAAATATGAACAAAAACATCTTGTCCGCCCTCATCCGGAGTAATGAAGCCATAACCTTTTCTATTATTAAACCATTTTACAGTTCCTGTTGCCATAATCTTATCCTCTTCACAAACAGGTTAATCCAAATTGCTATCCGGAATCTTCTTCCGATAACACTTTCAGTCTATTCTATTTAATTTTTATTAGCAAGCGATTATTTAGATTTTATGGCTCATTTTTGTTATCAAAAAGGTAGGTTTAATCATGAAAAAATTGTTATCGACAACACTGATTCTGACTATGTTTTTGACCTGCGCCAACTATGCCGCGGCCAAGCATAACATTACCGCAGACGAAGACAAAGCCACGCCCGCGGCAAGCACTATGTTTAAGGGAATGCACCAAACGCATCGGCAAGATAAAAAAGCGCAAAAAAAGCATAGCGACATCAAACATACTGAAAAACAACCGATTATTTATTCAAGCTCGGCATTACAGCACCAAATGGACAAGGTTAATAAGCACTATCAAAAGGTTCTGCGCAAAATTGCAAAATCGTCTTTTTCTAAAGAGTTGCGCAACCTGTTATCGGAGCAAGCCACTGAAAACCGTGATTTGGCACTCAAACAACTCAAGGAAAAAATGGACCTATGCGCCAAGCACGCCTGTGAACGTATGCAATTTCAGGGCGAACTGAAGCATAACGAACATGCGCACAAGCTGATTGAAAAGGTTGATAATATCTAGGCGCGACTCAGTCCTTGTTCTCCAACAGGGCGCGGAGAGTGTAAAGTTCTTCCAGAGCCTGCTTGGGCGTGAGATCGTCGGGATTGATGTTTTTGAGCGCCTGTTCCACCTTGCCGGCTTGCGGCGCGGTCTCGACCTTGGGTTTGAGGGCGGCAAACAACGGCAAATCATCTGCCAAAGCGGCGATGTGTTTTTGTTTGCTGCCATGTTCCAAGCTGTCCAAAACTTGTTCGGCGCGCTCCAGCACCAACGGCGGCAAGCCCGCCAATTTGGCGACGTGAATACCGTAGCTTCTGTCCGCCGCGCCGTTGATAACCTCATGCAAAAAGACAACTTCATCGTTAAACTCTTTGATTTTCATACAATGCAGGCTCATTTTGGGCAGTTTGGCGGTCAAACTTGTCAACTCGTGGTAGTGCGTGGCGAACAAAGCGCGGCAACGGTTTTTCTCGTGCAGATGTTCGACCACAGCCCACGCGATTGACAGACCGTCAAAAGTTGCCGTACCTCTACCGATTTCATCCAAAATCACAAAAGAGCGTTCATCCGCCTGATTGAGGATACTGGCGGTTTCGACCATTTCAACCATAAAAGTCGAGCGGCCGCGCGCCAGATCATCACTCGCGCCAACCCGAGAGAATATCTTGTCTATCACGCCGATATGGGCGGATTTGCACGGCACATAAGACCCCATTTGCGCCATAATGGCAATAATGGCGTTTTGTCGTAAAAACGTTGACTTACCCGCCATATTCGGACCTGTCAGCAACCAAATGCGATTATCTTCATCTAAGTGGCAATTATTTCCGACAAAAGCGCCGCTGTGCTCTCTGGCGATAGAACTTTCGACCACCGGATGCCGTCCCTCCTCAATCTCAAATGCCAGACTGTCGTCCAATATCGGGCGGCAGTAATTGTTTTCAACTGCAAGCTCAGCCAATGAGGACAGAACATCAAGTTCGCCGAGCGCTTTCGAGGTGCGGGAGATATTGTCTGACACCGCCATAATCTCACTCACCAGATTGTTGTACAACTCCAATTCCATAGCCAAAGATTTTTCAGAAGCGCCGCGAATCTTGTTTTCAAGCTCGGTCAGCTCAACAGTGGTAAAACGCGCCGCGTTCAGCACCGATTGACGATGGATAAATTCGGGCTTTTCAAGCATATCTGTGGCAAATTTGCTTTGCACTTCAATAAAGTAGCCTATCACATTGTTATACTTGATTTTAAGATTTGAGATTCCGGTTTGTTCGGCGTATTTGCTTTGCAGTTCCAAAATCACCTGATGGCTGTCGTTTTTGAGCGCGCGCACCTCGTCCAACGGCGGATAATAACCGGCGCGGATAAAACCGCCATCGCGCGACAGCAGAGGCAACTCTTCTTCCAAAGCGTTTTCCAGATTGTCAACCAGTTGTTCATAGTGTCCCAAGTTTTGCAAAATTCCCTCAATCGCCTGTCCGATATTATCAATCATTTCTTCGGACTTGCCGTCATAAATGAGGTTGCGCAGTTTGGGCAACGCCGCCAACGTGGTCATAATATTCGCCATATCACGGGGACCGCCGCGACCGGCACTCAGGCGCGAGACCGCACGCTCGGCGTCAGGCATTGTCTTAAGCAGGGCGGAGACATCTTCACGCAGGCGCGAACGATTGATAAAAAACTCAATACCGTCCAAGCGGCGATTGATTTCGGCAATGTCAAGCAACGGGCTAGCCACCCAACCGGCCAACAAACGTCCTCCGACCGCGGTTTTGGTGCGGTCAATCACCGACAGCAGGCTATAATTTTTATCGCCCCGCATACTGTCAGTCAGTTCCAGACTTTTGCGGGTTGCGCCGTCGATTTCCATAACCTTGTGTTCATAGATTTTCACAGGTTTTTCAATACGCGGCATTTGTCCTTTTTGAGTGTTCGCCACATAGTCAAGCACAATACCGGCTGCCGTCACTTCTGCCCGACTGAACGAGCCGAAGGCGTCTAAGGTTTGCACATGGAACACATCTTGAATCCGCTTGCGGGCGTTCTCGCTATTAAAACGCGCCTGAGCCAAAACCGTCAACTGTTCTTTCCACTCATTTAAAACGCCAAACACGGTCGGCGTTTGCAAATAAAAGTCTGAAACCAACACTTCTACGGGTTGCAGGCGCGCCAAAACCGTGCCCAAAACTTCAGCCTCGTCGGTTTTATTAACGCTCAATTCCTGCGTGTAAAAATCTCCGGTGGAAATATCCAACCACGACAAGCCGAGGCTATCTTGCAATTTGGCAATGCACAAAATATAGTTATTGCGTTTGGAGGATAGCAGATTATCTTCGGTCAAAGTTCCGGGGGTGACCAGACGGATGACATCACGCTTAACCACTGACTTTGAACCACGCTTTTTAGCCTCTTTCGGGTCTTCGGTCTGCTCGCAAATCGCCACCTTAAAGCCCTGTTTTATCAGGCGGGACAAGTAGCTCTCATAGGCGTGAAACGGCACGCCGCACATCGGCACATCGTTGCCCTCAAGGCGACCACGTTTGGTGAGCGCAATATCCAGCGCCTGAGAGGCTTTGACGGCATCGTCAAAAAACATCTCATAAAAATCGCCCATGCGATAAAACAACAGGTAGTCTTGATGTTGCGCCTTAATGTCAAGATATTGCTGCATCATCGGCGTTAAAGTCGGGGTAGAATTTTCGGTCATAATCTTCAAATTTTTATCAATTTTAAACTTATTGTATAATAGAGTATTTTAAGGTCTAGTCTATATCTTTTTTTAGCTTATGGAACAGTAATTATGACTAATACACCAAAAAAACCCGCCGTGCTTGAAAAAAATATGCGTTTTGTTGACAGAGTGCTGTTGCTGTCTCTGCCTATCGCGTTGATATTCGCCCTTTTGGTTGCCACCAATATGCTCACGGCATCGCTGGCGGTGATTGCATACGCAACCTGCGTGATTTTCAACATTATCTTTTTGTTTCCGATTACTTATGAGCTGCAACAATTAAAGCAATATGTCACCAACCTTTCAGACGGCTCGGAGATTGATGAAAACGAGTTGGCGTTGGCCGAAACCGACTCAAAAGCCATTTTTAACGCCGTGAACGCCATGCATAAGTTTTGGGCGGAAAAAGCCGATGTCTTGGAGGCGCAGACGCTTTCAGACACCGCGGTGCTCGACACCCTGCCCGACCCGTTGATGATGATTGACGAACAAGGAATTATATCCGGCGCGAATTTGGCGGCCAGAACCATGTTCGGGCAAAACATTTGCACCAAAAGCATTGACCGCGTGGTCGACTCCAACAATTTTGTGGAGGCCATCAACCGTATTTTGCACGAGGAAAGTGACACCGAATCTTTGATTTTTTATATTTCAAAACCCATTGACCAAAAACTTTACGCCCACATCAAGCGGCTGCCCTTTGTCTCGCACGGCAACGCTATTGCGGTGATTGCCATTTATGACCTGACAAAAGCCATGAAGATTGAGAAAATGCAATCGGATTTTGTGGCTAACGCCAGTCACGAGCTGCGCACCCCGCTCGCCATCATCTCCGGTTTTATTGAAACATTACAGACCTCAGCCAAAGGCGACTCCGAAGCGCAAGACAAGTTTTTGAAAATTATGAAGGAACAGGCGGAATATATGTCGGCGCTGATTGAAAACTTGCTCTCATTATCAAAAATAGAACTTATGCAAGACAAGTTGCCCGACGAGAAAATTAACGTGGTCAAACTGGTGGAGGAAGTTGCCGACGCGTTGTCTCTGAAGGCAAAAGCCAACAATATTGAAATTCAGACCTTTATTGACGCCACTATCCCCGAGGTTGTCGCCGACCGCAACCAAATTAAACAGGTTATTCAAAACCTGACCGACAACGCCATAAAATATGGCACACCGCATAATGACATTATCATTAAGGTTGAAAACGTTGACAGTATTCCGCCGGCGCCAAACCTGAAAATTCAGCAAGGAGAAGCCATTGCCATTTCCGTCAACAACAAAGGTCCAAAAATTTCTGAAGAAAAATTGGCGCGTCTGACCGAGCGTTTTTACCGTATGCAGGAGCATAAAGATAAAAATATCAAAGGCACGGGATTGGGACTGTCTATCGCCAGACAAATCATTATCCGCCACCGCGGCAACCTTACAGTTAAGTCAAATGCCTATAACGGCACCACGTTTACTGTTTATCTGCCGCGTCATCTGGGCGAGTAGCCGCAGGTTCGGGCATACGGTAATAGTGCATAAAGGTCACGGGTTTGATACCGGTCGCATTGAGGATTTTTTTGCGAATCTTTGCGCGGATAAAGTCCATTAAAATATCCTCGCGACCGTTGCTTTTGGTCACCTGCGCCGGAAACGCCGCCAAAACCTCGGCTTTGATTTCTTCAGCCAGTTCATTAAACTTTTGTTCCTCAATAATATCAATCGAGCTGATTTGCAAATCTTCAATATGCCAATCGTGGGTTAAGACCACGCTGATATAAACGCTGCAGTTGAAAGCCAGACGACGACGGTTTTTGACCAGTTGCGAGGTCAGCGAGGTGACCTGTTTGCGGTCTACGCCCAAAATGTCGGTGGCGACTTCTTCAATAAACTCGACTCCGTGGTCGTGATAAAGCATAACATCGCCGTTTTTGGTGGTTTCAACCTGTTTGACACCGCAGCTCAAGGCAAAGCGTTGCTGCTCGCGGGTAAAACGTTTGGAACCGTGAACCGGCAACACCACATCGGGTTTGAGCAGGTCATACATATATTTGAGCTCGGCCTTGGTGGCGTGTCCGGAAGTGTGCACCAACGCGTCATCGGCGGTCATAACATTAACCCCCTGCGCAATCAGTTTCTCTTGCATACGCTCGATTTTATCCTCATTGCCCGGAATCATTTTAGAAGAAAAGATAATGGTGTCGCCGACATCAAGTTTGATGTCTTTATATTCACCATTGGCAATCAGGGTCAGCGCGCTGCGGTAGTTGGCCTGCGAGCCGGTGCAAATGTACAACACCTTATCGGAGGGGATGTCTTTGGCCTCGCTAATATCAAGATAATGAGGCAGATCTTTAAAATAACCGTTTTCTCTGGCTATGCGCATATTTTGTATCAAACTGCGACCGACCAACACCGGCGTTCTTTGTGCCTCATAGGCCGCCAAAATCAGGCTCTCAAGCCGCATAAGGTTGGAGGCAAAGCAGGTGGCAATCAGCCCTTGTTTGAACGACGGCATCATTTTTATCAGGCTTTGACGCACCTCAAACTCACTGGGGAGTTTGTCGCTCAGCAGGGCATTGGTGGAATCGCACACAAACATCGCCACGCCCTCGGACGCCACCTTTTGCAAAGCGGCGTAGTCGGTTTGTAAAAAAGCAATAGAACTATCGTCTAAGCGCCAGTCGGTGGCGTGAACCACATTACCGAACGGAGTGCGAATCGCCAAAGCGCTGGTCTCAGGCACGGAGTGCACAATGGGAATAAACTCAACATTAAAATTAGGCAAATCCACAAAGCGGTTGTCGCTGACCGAGTGCAGCGGCACAACGCCATCCAAATGGTATTCTTTAAGGCGCTCTTTTATCAGCCCCAAGGTAAAATTCGTGCCATAGACGTGGCACTTTAATTTTGGCCAGATGTGAGCGATTGCGCCAAAGTGGTCTTCGTGCGCGTGGGTAATGAACAAGCCTTCAATGTCTTGCGCATAGTTTTCTAAAAACGAGGTATCGGCAAACGCCAAATCCATCCCTGGGTAATCATCGTTCAAAAAGCCATAACCGGCGTCAACCACAATCAATTTGCCCTTAACGGCGTAAACATACATATTAATGCCGATTTCATCAGCGCCGCCAAGCGGAATAAAATATATGCCATCTCTATCAAAATTACTCATCTAATCATCTTTCTTTATAAAAAAAACGTCTCCGGCATACACGTTTTGGTTTTCACCATCGACTTGCAGGTGAAGCTCACCATTAAAACCAATGTCGGTAAAAATGCCGCGGATTTCTTTGTCTGTGGTTCTGACCACAATCTCGTTGCCAAGCGCTTTAACATTATTCAGCCACGCGCGGCGGATTTCCGCAAACCCCGAAGACTGCCATAAGGCATAGTTGTTATCAAAATTGTCTATATAAGACCGCAGAAACGTTAATCTGTCAATATTTATTCCAAAATCAGTCAGCGCGGCGGTCGGGTACAAAGCATTAACCCCTTGCGGCGCCTGTTTGATGTTCACGCCGGTGCCGATAATCAGATAATCGCCCTCGCCTTTTTCAAGCAAAGTGCCCGATATTTTGCAATCATCCACCAAAATGTCGTTCGGCCATTTGATTCGCACCTTATGCGGCGCAGGCAACAGACTTTTGACGGTTTGACACAGGCTTACCGCGCTCAGGCACACCATTTGTCCCACAAAGCGCAATTCCGCCGGAAAACCTTGAGAAAAAAACAAATTGCCGTCACAACCGACCCACGCCCTGCCGCGACGACCTCGACCTTTATTTTGCCGAATCGCGCTAATGATAAATTTTTCAGTCGTCAGCTTTTGACTCAGCGCCAACGCGTCGTCATTGGTGCTGTCTGTTTGTGTTTTATCTTCCCATAACCAATCGTTGATTTGCATTATCTTAAACCTGTTTCAAAAAAGACTGCACCATCTCTTCAATATCATACATCAGGTAGCGCGGTTTGAGCACTACGGTCAATATCAGCGCGGCATTCAAAAACAAACAAAAATAGATGGCCTTATCGACCCTATCAAAATTGCGGCGGCGCATATCAAAATAAATGCTTTTGACAACCTCAAGCAAGCCATGCGACAACCATACCAACATAAACGCAATGAAGGCTATCAGGTAATAGCTTTTTTGATCAAGCAGACTGTTCACAAGGGTTAGATTACCGAGCATTCCCAGTAACGGCGGCACGCCAAGCAACGAGACGATAAAAAACAACAATCCGGCGGCGACATAAGGTTTGACCTTTGAAAAACCCGACAAGTCATCAAGCTCACGCATATATTCGCCGTGACTGCGCATGCCGTAAAAACAAGTCAACACGCCAAGCATGGTGAGCAGATAGACCAGAAAATAAATAATGCCGCTTTGCAATCCCAATTCTCCGGCGTGAGAAAACATCAGCAACACAATACCGATATTAAACATCGCGGTACAAGCAAAAATATGACGGATATTGCGGCTGCTGTTAGCGCCAATAACCCCCGTTGCGATTGAAAACGCGCCACAGAGCAAAAGCATTTTTTGCAAATAGCCGGCAAACGGCGCAAAAGTATTATGCAACAAAACCAGCAACACCGCCGCGCCGCAGATGACCGGCACAATCTGAAAAAACGCCGCAACCGGCAACACACAGTAACGCACAATTTTTATTTGTCCGAACTGGAACGGCGCCGCCCCCATCATATAAAGCACAGCGGCAATCAAGCTGCCAACCGCAAATGTCTCAAAATTTTGCGGAGCATGCGTTTGATAATACGCCAACACCGCAGCATAACTCCAACCACCGCTTTGCAGGCACAAAAACCCCGTTCCGCCAAGCAGCAGCGCCGCAAAAATCGCGCCGGACGCGGCATAGCCCCAAAACGAACGGCGTTTGTGCGCCGCGTCAAAATTAATATTCATCATCAGCCAACCGGCAGCAAAGCACAACAACAGCGCCGGCACCAAAACGGCAAAGCTCCGTCCCGAGATGGCCATACAGCAACCCAAAAGAATCAAACTGGACAGGCGGTAATAGCCCAAACTCGACTGCCCCTGCCCCAAAAACCATTTGCAGGCAAAAAAGTTGAGCGCCAATCCGCAGAACAGCACAAGTCCCTTGAAAAAAGTGGTGTATGCGGTGTTGACATACAGTTCCTTATCAAAGCTGACATTATAAAAAATCACGCAAGCCGCCAACGCCGCAATGATAAACACACGGCTGATGGTGGCAAATGTTTTGGGGGTTTGAGAGGCACGGAAAATATACACCACCAGCATAACCGCCACGTTCAGCAGCAGCAAAATCTCGGGCATTAAACTGACATATTTGACAAACATAGCCTTATGCTCCCAACACTAACAGCGGGTTAAAAAACGACAGCAGCAACAGCACCATTATCACGCCCAAGCCATAAAACGTGGCGGCGGATATATCCGTCAGGCAGGCGGTGTCTTTGCGAGCGTAACGACTGTCTTTAAGCAAATAAAGTTCTTTGAGCAGACTGGCTGAGGAAATGATTATGGCAAACATAATCACCAACGCCAGATTAAAATTATAACGAAACAGATAAGACAGAATCACAAAGTTATTGATAAACAGCGCGGATAGCGGAAAACCAACCGCCGCCAGGGTGAAAAACGAATATAGCACCGAAAGCCGCGGCGCGTGGCACAAAATGCCGTAGACATGAAGGTTATGCACCTGCTGTTCGCGTTGGATGTATGACAGCAAAACCTCCAGCACCGCCACAATCACCAAAAAAGCAAACAGCGAATAACCAATGTTTAACAAAATCCGGCTCGTTGGCAACAGCGCGCCGAGCAAAAACACAATATAATACACCGTCATAAACGAAAACAGCTTGTAGCGACTATCCTTGTTTATCAGCCCAATCATGGCGATAAACAGCATACTGACCGCGGCGACAACCTCTAACGTGGTGAGCAGGTAGCCCACGCTTTCAGGCACGGTTTTGGGGCAAAAGCGCACCAGTCCGTAAACACCCGTCAGCGGAAACAGGTTGACAGCCAAAAACACCAACGGATTTTGGACAGCCGCCGTAATTGACGATATCCAATAATGAAACGGCCAAATCGGAATCCGAAACAGCAACGCCGCAAAAATACCGCCCCAAATCCAATATTCAAACGGACGCGGCAACCTGAGCGACGCCACCTTGCCCAACAACACGGCTCGCCCGTCGTTTTGATAATGATACAGCGCGCACACCACTAAAAACAAAATAATGCTGCCGATAAAGTTATAAATAAAAAAACGAAACATCCAACTTTGTTTGCGAATTTCCCCCACACTGCCAATCAGCAAAAACAACGGAATCAGCATGGCGGTATAAAAAGCATAAAACGAAAAAATATCGGCCGAAACCAGAAATCCGGTAAACATACTCAGCAACAACAGGCTCATACAGCCCAAAACCTTCGGCTGCGGTGTGTTGCGGACAAACGGCACGCAGATTATCAACATCAGATGAATTGCCAAAATAATTATCAGCGAGAAAATATCTATACCAAACGCCAACTCAATGTTGGGAATATCAATCCAATTATAGCGCGAAACAAACTGCAAGCCGGTTTTGGCGGTGTTAAAGCGGGTAAAAATCCACCACATCAATGCAATGTTCGCCAACACGGCAAAGGCCGCCACCGTCAAGGCGTTATGCGTGCCACCGCGCGGATTTTCCCGCGACATCAGCGCAAACAAAAACCCCAAAAACGGAACGGCAATCAGAGCCAATAAAGCGTGCTGTGTTACATCCATTACTTATAACCCCAATAAAAACTACCGACAATCAACGCCGCGCCGAGCAACGCAAAGACCACAACGCTCCGCCACTCGTTTTTGTGCAGCCACAGATAGCCCTTGGAAAACGCGGCGCTAAACTCGGACAGTGAGCTGAGCAGTGTGCGTTCAATAATCAGAAAGTCAATCGTCAGCCACAAAATTCGTCCCAGAAAGTGAATCGGGCTCACAAAGCAAAAATGAAACAGCGCGGACAAGCCATCGGCGTTTTGCAAAGTTTCGTTATCATAAAGTTTTTGCCACAAGCGATACGGACGCAAAACCGTGACAAGAGCAAACACGCTCAAGACCGCGTAAACCTCGGTGTCAAGATATGCCCGCCCAATATAAAACATATAAGCCCCCGCGCCCAGTGCCGCCAACAGCGAGATTTTAACAGCGTCAACGACTTTGTCGCGGCGATAAAGCTGCGGCAACAAACACCCCAAGACCACGGCCAACCCCAAAGCATAAGCCTTAACCACCGGCAGGGTGCTTATCTGCGCGCTCCAAACTACCATATTCGCCAACATAAGCGCCGCAAGCACCCACATAGCGCCTAAGAACCAACGCGCATAAGTCAGGCAACAAAGCAAAAACGCGCTTATGCCAACATAACCCCACGCAGGCTGAATTTCTCCCGTTTTAACACTGAGCAAAACATAAGCCAGTCCGAAAAACATTTGGCACAAATAGAGTTTTTTGGCCGCCATATTGCCATGCAACAACGCGCCCAGCGCTCCCCACACTATCGACATACCGCCCCACCACAACAAAACCTCAGGCAGATTAAAGCTCGGGGCAAAAAAGCCGTAAGTTTTATAAAGAATCAGAAAACCACTGACCGGCGTGGAGAGAAAAAACAAAATATTTCGTCGGGCGGCGTTCAGCGTTTTTAACGGCATCAGGTGGCACTGAAACGGGAACAATCCCGATTTTATCCCCACCGCAAGCAACATTAACCACAACGCAAAATCATGTTCCCGCGATAAACATTGCGGCAGTTTTGACAGCAGGTTGGTCGAACAATCTCCCCAAAACATCGCAAAACTCATAAACAGTCCCATATCGGCCAATAAATTATAAAAAATATATTGGCGGCGAGCGGCAATATTATTAATCAGATAAAATCCCAAAACATCAATAAAACAGGCACTAACCAAAATTTGAATCGTGTTTTGTCCCGAGACAAGCATTATAATCATGGCTAAATGCAACACGCTCAACGCGCATAATTTGAGCTTTTGCGACTCTTCGCGGCTTTGAACAATAAAAAGCAGGCATATCGCGGCAATCGCCCCGAACGGCGCGACGAAGCCATAAGCAAACATTGAGGAAAAAAAGTCTAAACTGACGGGATAATATTTGGACGTCAGCCACAAATAGCTGAACTTATCGAAAGCGTTATGCTGCCAATTTGAAACAAACTGAGCTCCCACGCTCAAGAACAGAATCGCAAACAAACATAATGCCGTTTTTTGCCAACGCGTGCGATGACACAATATCGAGACGCCGCCCAAGGTCAGCAGCTCAAGAAAAATATCAATAATCATAACGCGTTATCCCCTCTTATTTTTTAGCTAATATAACAAAAAATATGGGCTTTTAAAGCCCATATTAAACTTGCGTGTATAACTAAAAGGTCTAAGACAGAGATTCCAAATTTTTGATAATTCTGACCGGAACCTGATATTCGCGCGCAACGTCGTCGTTCTCGACCTCAACCATCATCACCTCGTCAACAGACTTGAGCGGTGTGCGCGCCTTGGGGTTAATTTCTTCAAGCAAAACGGCGCTCTCACGACTGCGGTATAACAAAGCGGTGCTACCGCCGTCATAGACCAAACGCGGATTTTCCGGTCCACCCTCATGATATTTGATGATAATGAGAATCTCACCGGCAGCATTCTGCAAAATATCGTATCTTCCTTCTTGAGACGCACTGTTATTAGCCATAATTAATCCTCTTTTACTGATTGTAATTTAAGGTGATAAATAGCACATAATTATTAACAAATCCATTACATTTTAATTTTTTTTATTTTTTTTAATTTTTCTATTGACTAAGTTATTTTTATCTTATATACATACCCTCGTTCCTGAGAGATACAGTGAATAACGGGTGCGTAGCTCAGTTGGTAGAGCATTTGACTTTTAATCAAAGGGTCTCGGGTTCGAATCCCGACGCGCTCACCAGTTAAAAAGCCTTGGATTTTTCCAAGGCTTTTTTTGTGTTTAAGCGGCTTTTTTTTTGAGAAGGTGACTACTGTGCTTTATATACAACAAAACCCCAGAAAAATCTGGGGTTTTGTAATGGTGCTCGGGGACGGGATTGAACCGCCGACACGAGGATTTTCAGTCCTCTGCTCTACCAACTGAGCTACCCGAGCATCGGCAACGAGGAGTTTATAAAACATATTTTTCCGCTTGTCCAGTAAAAAAATACATTTTGTGTATATTTTTTACAATATTATTTTTTGGGCGGGTTGGGTGCTCTTTTTGTTCTTCGTCACTGCGAGACCGCAGAGCGGGCGAAGCAATCCCCTCCTCGTTCGTCATTGCGAGTCCGACAGGACGAAGCAATCCAACATGTCCCCCGAACGTCATTGCGAGTCCGACAGGACGAAGCAATCCAGAATCTGTTATAAGGCTTTATTATCATACTGGACTGCTTCGTTTGTCGCCAAACTCGCAGTGACGTAAAAGGAGGGGAACGCGGCTAAGGACGTAATGACGTTTTTTTTGGGGAACTTGACAACGGATATGTTTATCTATATAAAAAAGAACGTCCGGTGCTGGAACACTGGACGTTTTACTTAACTTGAAAGGGTTAAACCCAATCTTTAACTCCTAACAAGTTAAAGGTAGCCTATTTTTGCTTAAAAGTCAATACTTTTATCAATTCTAGGTGGGTTTATCCCTTTCCTAACCGCCCCTAATAAGGCTGAAAGGACAAGGATGATAAACTTAGACAAAGTTTTAAGTATAATGATTCTTATACTTAAAATCATCATTACTTTAATTAGATAGTATGGTGAGGCGGAATTTCAAGTGAAATTCCGCCCTTTGTGGATTATGTAGATGAATTGTTGGACGTCATCACCACGCGTTCGCTCGTGATGACGGTCGGGGGAGGCGCTCTTCTCCTTATGTCATTACGAAGCCGCTTGCGGCTGTGGTAATCCAGTTTTATTATATAGCTACTTTACACTTGGATCACCACGCTTCGCTCGTGATGACGTGTGGAGGTGACGGTCGGGGACGCAATGACGGCGGAGGTGACGGTGGGGGCGCAATGACGGCGGAGGTGACGGTCGGGGGCAAAAAAAAATTGACCCGATACGAATATAGAATATCCGTATCGGGCTTTAAAAGGGCGCCTGCGGCGAAAATATGTCCCAGCTCTACCCACCCCGCCCGTCCCGGGCGAACCCTCCCTACGTCAGAGGGAGGGTAATAGGTAAATGGGTAAGAAATTTTTAAAAAGCTAGAACTGGACGAACGTAATACGTACCGTACTTATTGTAACTCCAGCGCCCACCGTTATTGAAGTGAACGCCCCACGCGGTCGTGGCAGAGTACTCGGTAGAGGACCACCACCACGTGTTATAGAACCTTGCGTCGCCGGTGGCGTTATAGAGGATATAACGGTTATCGTACATATAGCCTAACTCGCCCTCACTGGCCAAAAACCACTGTCCTGCCTTACACATATCGTGTGTGCAATTATCAGCGGTATACGCATAGCATTTTTCCGCCGCCGGATATTTATATTCGGAATTGGTCTTCTTAAACTGCATTATCGTATAGGTATTAGACTTGCCGTTATAGTCTTTTATCGCATACGCCGTATTGGTGGTGGCAAAGTCATTGCTATTCAACTTATTATCGTCTGTTCGTTGGTAAGTTATCTTGGTGGTTTCGGTCACACCGTCACCCCATTTTAGAAATTGCGATATACCACCCAGTACCAGAACACGATCATCTCTACTATCGGGTAAGTGAACAATGGTGCCGATCGACTTGCCGTTTATGGTGGCTCTATCCCCCAGACGGCACTTAGACGGTTCTTTTAATCCGCAGCGCCACTCATCATAATAGCTCTCATCCCCGCCTTTATATGCCTGCTTGCGGGTTTTCTTACAATTACTGATATTAATCTCGCAATCGGCAACGCATACGCCACGGCTCAGAGTATAACCATTAAGGGCGCAGGTGTTTTCTTTTAGCTCCTTACCCTCTTTATCAACATTAGTATAACGGTAATACGCGTTTCCGCCAATTTTGCAAGTGAGGGTTTGACCTCGGTCTTGTTGGCGGTTCGGGTCTGACATATACGGATAGTCTTGAATACTACAGCTCGAGAGGTTGCATTTGCCGTCTGTCGGCTTGGCAGGTGTCCAACCGTCATTGCATGAGGTGTAGCCATACCATTTGCCGTTGGCGTCCTCACACTCTTCAACAGTTCCGGGGAGGTTTCCGGGGTGATAGTCATACGGATAGCGACTGCCGCAACCCTCAATGCAGATGTCGTTAGAATAACGATAGCCGGTTTTGCATTTTGGCACACGGTAATAAGTCACCTGATTGTTGCCCTGACTGGCAACGCAGGTTTCCATCGCGCCATCCACATAGTCCTCAACCTTGCCGGTATCGGGCTTGACCTCAACCTTTTGACCGTCAGTATTCAGGTGATAGTATGTGGTGCCCTCTTTGGTGAGCGGATAGCCTCGGCAAGACTGAGTGAGGCAAGCGCACAAGTTGCTCTCGGTGGCGGATTTGTCGCTCGTGGCGGCTTGTCCTGTTCCGCCATAAGGACAAAGCAAGGGCGTGCCGCCGGCTTTCAGACAGTCTGAGGTTAAGGTATCGTAGCCCATTTCGGCGCAGGTCGGCGTCTCGTCCGCTTTAAGGGCAGAGGCTGTTCCGCCAAGTATCAGCATTGACGCGCTTAGAAGTATGGTTGTTTTCATCTCTCTGCCTCCTTTGGGCTTTGGGTTGTTGTTTTTTGTTCCGGCGTTGCGAGACGGTGTGCCTCTCGTCATTACGAAGCCGCGGTTAGCGGCTGTGGTAATCCAGTCAGACTATTCGGTCTTATTGTTTAACTGGATTGCTTCGTCAGCAAAGCTGACTCGCAATGACATTCTGTCATATTCTTCGTCACTGCGAGTTTGGTTACAAACGAAGCAGTCCAGATGCAATATGGAATCCTTGGTTCGACTGGATTGCTTCGGTGGCAAGCCACACTCGCAATGACGATTTCCCTATTCGTGCACTACTTCAACGGGAGGACGAGGACGGGAACGGCATGACGTTTGTCTGTGTCATTATACACTGTTGTTGCACCACAGCAGTTACGTGTATAGTGTCCACTACCAACCGCCGTTTGAGTCCAAGCTCCTTCCATTGAGTTTGCTGATTTCTTCAAATAGTAATAAGCCGTGTACATTTGATACATACTGAATTGTTCCATTCTGGTACTATCAAATTGGGTATTTGTCGGTAGCGCCCATTTGCCAACCGCAAAGCGACTATCCGCCGTATAGGTCTTGTTGTTCGGAGCATAAGACGCCGCATAAGCCGCCGCATCGGCATATTGCAAATTGTATTTAATATCCAATCCTGCAATATAGGCACTGCTTGAGTCTTTGTAGTACATCACACCCAAGTCTATGTTTTTGGCGGTATCGGTGACAATATCCCCCGGCAAGCATGACGATAAACTATCTTTTGAGCAACGTTTGATACACATACCACTACCCGTGGCGGTTATGCCTCCCAACGGACGAGCCGATGGGCAAGTCTCAAAACCAGCATGGATTGAACTGCCATTATCATAGGTCATCATACGCAACTTAAACTTATTGTGCGCCGTGTATTTGCCGTTGGTCAATACCGGTTTACCACTGCTGTCGCGGTTGAGGTTGGCAATGGAGTAACAACGGTTGCAATCCTCGCCATAGCCGTTCAAACATGTTTTTTTGGTGTCAGGATTGATAGTCAACGCCAAAACATCAGCACTGCAGTTGCCATTAGGGCAATGGGTGTTATAGTTAATGCAATAAATGTTACTACTGTTTACCGTGGTGCCACTGAGAGGTTTGTAAGGTCTGGTCATAGTCGGCACGCCGGCGGCGCTCAAAGTGTCGTTAAGGTAACCCCAACCTTGCCCGCGGTCATTTCGGTGCGGGGTGGTCGTGGTATTACCGCTACCACTTGCACCCAAGCACATACCCTTATTTTGGGTCGATGTTCCGAGCGTGGAACCGATAAAGCAAGAAGAATATCCATAATAGCTACCTTCTGAATCCGTACAGCTACGTTGTTCACCGTAATATCCCTGATAAAATCCGACATGGATATATGCCTCTGAAGTATCGGAGTTGGTGTCAAAATAAAGTGAGCTGTCGAACGGGAGCCAACCACGGGTGTCGTCCTTACGGTCGCACACGCATTTATGCTCGTTATCGTCCGCAGGTTTCCACATACCACCGTCAGAATTGTCTTTGGTGTAGCACTTGGTGTAGCCATAATACGGGTTATAAAGCGGTTTATCCGTACTGCTCGAATTGCTACCCTCGTAGCAGATGACCAAATCGCCCTGATCTTTTCCGGGGTATAGTTCATAGGGGAAACGATCACGGTCACAGATGTTGACAACGCAAGTGCCGGTCGCGTTCATATAATAACCACGGTTGCAACACACGGTTGAATCTCCGGAGTTTCCGGCGGAATCGTACTGCGTGTCATAAATGCTGATTTTGGAGGCGTTCTTTTGGCCATCGTTCCACGGCGCATTGCAACGATCATCTTTGTAGGTGCAACGGATGCCTTTGTCCTGACTGCCGCAGAAGTTGACACGAGCCGCGCTGTTTTTATAGCCGCAATAGTCAGAACCCGCAACGTCGTAACCGGTGCAATATTTGGAATCAAGACACCAGACCTTGCTCGTGTCGTTCGGACAATGCAAAATCAATTTGCTCTCGTAGCAGTCGTCAACGCTCTTGATATAACCCTGCGCCATGCACGCGTCATAGTAGTTTTTGGAGGTTTCGACTTTGGTCGGGTCGGACGTGTTGCGGACTAAGCCGTCGCAGAGCGCGCCCTCCTCGGTTTTGACGCTCGCGCCGTCCTTTTTATATAAACAATGCCAAAACTTGTCTTTGAACTCGCTATCAAGATTGGTCTCGCTCGTTTGGGTGCATTTGCTCTCGCAGTTGTTATCACGCGTGAGGATGCGACCGCTGACGTTGGGGTCTAAACAATAGTCGGACGCGTCAATCATCGCATTGTTTTGGCATATCGTATCGTAGCTGCTGGAGCATTCGCAAGTCTCATATTTTACAATAATGCTCTCGCCTTTTTTAATGCGGCAACTGTTGCCTTTGCCGACATGGTGTTTGTTATAGTCGCACTCGTTATAGGAGCTTGGGCAGCAACTGCCGTAGTAGGTGACCTCGGCGCCATTGTTATCCGGCGCTTTGCAGGTGTCGTTGACGTTAAAGTCGCCAAGGGAGCCGCACCCCTCGCCGCTTTTGGTGCTGTATGGATAACGACCGCGATCACACGAGCAACGGTAGCGGCGTTTTTTTTCTTGACCAAAGTAGCAAGAATCGTTCAAAGCCGCCGAGTTGTTGCCACACTCGCTAGTGTTTTCCACGGTGTAGACTTTGGAATTGCAACAGCCGGTTGTATATTTTTCAGCACCCGTGCGGTCAATCGAGGCACTGCACAAGTAACTCGGTTGTAAATTACCGGTGCAGGATGAGGCCAATTTGGTGTAGCCTAACATGGCACACTGCTTGGCAACGTCAATCTCGTTGGATTTGAAATCCAACTTGGTGTCCGACTGCAAAAAACTAACGCTGGCAAATTTGAGATAATTGTTAGTAGGTTTTGACCTAGCCATAGGGTTGGGTTTGATTTGTTCTACGAGGTTGGTGTCTAGATATGAAGAATACGAATTACTTGCGTTTGCACAAAGCAAAATGAGCAAGCCAAAATAATACGGTACTTTCATAATACACCTCTTGTAATTCGCTAAATCAAAACCTACTGCATTTACATTAACACCGTTTTTTCGCGATGTCAAACGGTTTTGAGGGTCTGTGATATTTTTTTCTAAAAATTTTATTCAACCCCTCTCAGAGAGTCTTAAATCGCCTTGTAGGGGTATATTTTAGGGTGATATAGTCTTTTTAATTGTTAAATATTGGTTAATTCTATTTTAAGTTTGTTTAAATGGGGGGGATTGGGGGCTCTTTACGTCACTGCAAGTTTGGTAACAAACGAAGCAGTCCAGATGCAATAAGGAATCCTTGGTTCGACTGGATTGCTTCGGTGGCAAGCCACACTCGCAATGACGAGGGAGGGATAACTTGACAACAGAATCGTTTATCTGTATAAAAAAATAACGTCCGGTGTTACAGCACCAGACGTTTTAATTAACTTGAAAGGGTTAAACCCGTTCTTTAACTCATTCCAAGTTGAAGATAGCCTATTTTTGACTAAAAGTCAAGACTTTTATCAATTCTAGGTGGGTTTATCCCTTTCCTAACCGCCCCAATGGGGCTGAAAGGACAAGGATGATAAACTTAGACAAAGTTTTAAGTATAATAGTTCTTATACTTGAAATCATCATTACTTTAATTAGATAGTATGGTGAGGCGGAATTTCAAGTGAAATTCCGCCCTTTGTGGATTATATGGATGAATTGTTTGACGTCATCACCACGGACGTTGCCGTCCTCGTGATGACGATTTTGATTCCTTTGTTTGACTGGATCACCACGCTTCGCTCGTGATGACGATGGAGGGAGGTTTCTGGATTGCTTCGGTGGCAAGCCACCTCGTGATGACGATTTAGCGATTAGACTGCGACATAAGTTTATCAAACAACGCTTTACGCAAGGGTTCAGCCGCGGTCAATTCTTGCGCAACATGTTGAGCCTCAGCCTCGTCAAGCCGCAGTTTGTGGATAACCCTCGCCAGAGTCTCACCTTTATTTTCATAATGCACGCCAGAGAGAATTACTTTGCCGCGACCATAGTTTTGACTGATAATCGCAGGTTTGGCACTCGGCAAATCATAACGCGCCAACACATCGGCGTCCGCAATATTTTCACCCTCAAAATATGGGCCGCCGTGATAGTGCGCCGCAAATTTTTGATTGTCTTGCCAAACCAGTCCAACCACTGCCGAAGACGCGGCGTTTTTATCATAAGGTCGGATATTCAACTCTTTATACAGTGTTCCTATCGCCTGACCTTCAACCAAATTAAGCCCACATTCGCTGACAATGCGCAGCTCCGGAATATCGTTCTCAAAAATCGTTTGACGGCAGGCGTAATACGCTCCGGCGCAAATACCATAATAAATACCGCCATTGGCAACGTATTCTCTGATTTTATCGTTGCCCAAAACCTCTAACTTGCGGCGATACGGCGTGCCTGCGCCGCCGGGGAGGAAAAACGCCAAAACATCCGATGACAAATCATTATTGCGAATTATACCCGCGGCGTCCGTTAGACCAACTTCACACCCGCGCGGCTCAAAATATTCCTTCAGCTCCGACTGCAAACATGTCACATCCGCACAGCCGTAATCGGCGTATATCAAAATTTTATGACGCATTTTCTGTCTCCTTTCGGTGCGCACCATATCCCGTGCCGATTTGGCGCCCAATAGACATAATTTTTAAGCCAATGCAACTCCGACAATGCGCAGGGGTATCATTAACGCAGGCTTTTTCGGGGTATAGTTCATACAAACGACGATATTCACCTTCCGTCACGTTGGGCATGACAACATTTGCACCGGCTTGAAGCGCCATAATGCGACCTTTGGGATGCAGACTCTCCATTGCCGTCGTCGCCGGAATATTAATATCAGGCATAAGCAACCGCATAACCGCCATGGTTCGCAACGCAAGCTCCAGACTGCCGCCTTTTGCTTGTGCCAACGGGGTTTGAGGATGCGGGATAAATGGTCCGATGCCTGCCATATCCACACCAATATTTTGCAAAAACAACAAATCTTCGGCGATAGATGACAAACTTTGTTCAGGCAGACCAACCATAATCCCCGAGCCTAACTCATAGCCAAGCTCTTTTATCATCATCAGGCAATCATAGCGGTGTTGCCAACTCATTTGCGGGTCAAGCCGATGATATAAATTTTTATCGGTGGTCTCAATACGCATAAGATAGCGGTCGGCACCCGCCTCGCGGAAGGACTTGTATTCCTCATAACTGCGCTCGCCGATACTCAGGGTTATCGCGACATCAAACTTTTTGATTTTTTCTAATATGCCACACATTGTTTTGGTGTCAAAAAACATATCTTCACCCGACTGCATAACAATCGTTTTAAATCCGAGCGCGGCGGCTTTACGCGCGGTTTCGACCAACTCTTCCGGCGACATTCGGTAGCGTTTGATATGGGCATTGCCTTTGCGGATACCGCAATAGAGGCAGTTGTTGCGACAGATGTTGGAAAACTCTATCAATCCGCGCAAATGCACCTCATCACCGACATTTTCTCGGCGCACTTTGTCGGCCTGACGGTAAAGTTCCGCCGCGTCATAATCCGCTGACAACATACGGGTGATGTCTGCTTTTTCCAACCGCATATAAATTTTCCCTTATCTTAAAAATTTTTTTGAACATAGCTTATTACCTCTGATTTGGCAAGTTGTTTTTGGGCTTGACAAGCAACGCCGATATTCTTATCAATAGAATCAGGAGAAGTGATTATGACTGTGAAAAATCATTTATGTTGCGGTTCGGCACAATACCCGAATCACGCCGAAAATCTGCCTCGTCTCAACCGTGTCAGCGGTCAAATCGAGGGGATTAAAAAAATGATAGAGGACAACCGATATTGCCCCGATATTTTGATTCAACTCAAAGCGGTGCGCTCGGCATTGCGCGCGATTGAAGGGAATATCTTGTACAAGCATCTGCAACACTGCGTGGCGCAATCCTTTGCCTCGGAAGATGAGCGAGAGCAAAAAATCGCCGAGCTTAAAACCTTATTCGACCGTTTTGAGGAATAATCAGCGGATTGGAGAAACGGCTTTGATTTTAGCCTCTAACTCAGGCGGCTGTTTTGCCCACAATTCCACCAGATGCAAAATGTTCTCCGCGCATTTACACATACACTGCAGAGACACAAACTCGTTGAGGGCGTGAAAATTTTCGCCACCTGCGCCGAGGTTGGGCGTGAGCAAGCCGCGAATCGTCAGCTCTGCGCCATCTGTGCCACCACGAACAAAGGTTTCTTTAGGGACAAGCCCCGAGGCGGCAATCGCCTGTTTGGTCACAGCCAAAAGCTCGGGAAAAGCCGCAAACTTCTCTTTCATATTATGATATTTTTCGCCGGCGTCAAAGCGGATTTGCGCCTCAGGATAGCGGCGGAGCAAGTCATCAATCACACTCATCAGAAAGGCTATGCGTTTTTGCGCAGACGTATAGTCAAAATCGCGCACCAACATATCAATTTTTACTTCCGCCGCTGAGCCGTTAATATTCAAAATGTGAAAATAACCCTCTTTGTCTTTGGTCGTCGCAGGCGTTTCGTCTTTGGGCAGGGCTTGCATAAACGCCGCAGCCACCTCAACCGCGCTCACCATTTTGCCATAAGCGTAGCCGGTATGAACGGTCACGCCGGTTATGGTAATTTTGGGATTAAAGGCATTAAAAGTTTCGGTATCAATATCGGTGGGAGATGAGCCGTCTATGGTATACGCCAAATCCGCCCCAAACTTTTTAATATCAAAATTTTCAGTGCCTCGACCGACTTCTTCATCCGGCGTAAAGGCGATTTTGATTTCTGGATGCGGAAAGCACGGATTGTCTTTCAGCACCGCCAGAGTCTCCAAAATTTCAGCCACGCCGGCTTTGTCATCAGCGCCGAGCAAGGTGTTGCCGTCTGAAGTTATAATTGTTTGCCCCTGATATTTTTGCAACATATCACCAGTTATAACCGTGCCGTTGTTTAAGACAATATCGCCGCTTTGATAATGGTGAATTTGCGGTTTGACAACGCCGGTCGCCACGTCGGGCGAGGTGTCGATATGCGCAATCAGTCCCACAGTCGGGGCATAGTTTGCTATATTAGCCGGCAAGGTAGCGGTGGTGACGCAGTTGTTGTCAACCTCAACGTTCTTCAGCCCCAAGGTTTGGAGTTTTTGTTGCAACAAACGCGCCAATTCAAACTGTTTGGCGGTGCTGGGCGTGGCGGTTGAATCGGCGTCTGAGCCAGTGTCGATGGCTGATATTTCAACAAAGGTATCGCACAATCGTTGCGGATTTATCAAATTTTGCATTTTTCCTCCTTGCGGCTGTTCTATCTTATAACTTGTTTATACTTGTAAAAAAGCTAAAAATATGATAACGAAAAGCATATTTAACCTATTTGAGAGAAAAAAATGATTATTAAAAATATTTTTTGGGATGTGGACGGCGTTTTGGCCAACTTGAATTTTGCTTATTATAACTTTTTGACCAAGCACCCCAAATATGCCCCCGACTATAAAGACCTCAAGTGGGAAGACCTGCCAAAAGTATTGCCGATTTCCCCAAAATATGGCGCGTTGGAGCTGAAAACTCATCCGACCCGCGGGGTGGAAATGGACAAGGATTTTTGCGCAAGTTACGATTTTTTCTCTAATCGTCCGTTATATCCGCATGTGGTGGAGACCTTAAAAGAGCTTGACGCCCTCGGCTACAAACAATTCACCATGTCGGCCACCTTTGATGTGGAGACCAAAAAGAAGCTGCTTAACACCCTATTAGCGGACGTGACCGACTTTTTGACAATCGAGTGCGTTCAACACGGCAAATTTATGCATGATTCCGCCAAAGAAGATATGCTGAAAAGCTGTTTTGAAAAATATGGTCTTAAGGCGGAAGAAACGGTTTTGGTCGATGACCGAATCTACAACCAATACGCCGCGATTAATGTGGGGGCTCATCCGGTGCGGATGCGTTGCGAGTTCACCTCTGACCTGCCGGAAGATTTGCGCTATATTCCCGAGGTTAAGGATTTGCCCGACTTTAAAAATTGGCTGTTGACCAACACCACGCAAAATTAGCAAAAATTAAAAGCCTGTCGCAAGCGGCAGGCTTTTTTTTGTGACAGCAATCAAGCAGATTACTTTATCCACTTTAAGGCCTCTTGGTATTCCTCCGGCGTATTAATGTCGGCAGGCGCTTCGTTAATAAGTTTCATATTCTTAATCACTTTCGCGCGGATGGTCATGCCGTTTTCAAGCGCGCGCAACTGCTCTAAAGACTCACGAGCCTCAAGCACGCCGACCGGCAATGACACGATTTTTTGCAACGACGCGGCCTTAAAAACATAAATGCCAATGTGGTGGTAATAGTCTTTATTCACCGGCTTTTGCGGATCGCGAATATAGGGCGCGGCGGCACGCGTGAAATACAGGCAGCGGCCTTCGTCCTCGCCATCACGCAAGCCCATACAGATTTTGACCATACTCGGGTCGTTAATATCGCGCTCGTTTTGAAACTTCATACCGCAAGTGGCAATATCGCAATCCGTGCGCTCAATCATCTCTATCAAATCAAGATTGACTTTAGGGTCAACATTGAGACCGTCGCCTTGAAAGTCAACCACGATGTCATACTTGCTGCCATCAGGGTCAATTTGTTGCAAAGCAACGGCAATTCTATCCGTGCCGCTCGGTAATGACGCATCGGTCAAAACGGCTTTGGCACCAAATTTTTCAGCCGCATCCACAATTTCTTTATCACCGGCGGCAATCACAACATCGCCCTCAATGCTGTTGCGAACGTTTTCATACACGCGCTGAATCAGCGGCTTGCCGTTAATATCAAGCAAAATTTTATTCGGCAGGCGGGACGAGGCCAAACGCGCCGGAATCATGGTAATGACTTTTGACATATTGCGCTCCTTTTTTTATAGACTGTTGTCTTTGAAGTAATTGATTTTCATCGCGCTTTTGACTTCATCTAAAGTTTGGGCGGCGACTTGCTCGGCTTTTTCGGTGCCTTTGCGCAAAACATCGTAAATATAGCCCAAATCTTTGGCCAGTTCTTCTCGGCGCTCGCGAATCGGCTTAAGTTCAGCCTGCATAATCTCGTTCAAAAACTTTTTAACCGTACCGTCGCCCAAACCACCGCGGGTATAATGCGCTTTGAGCTCATCAAGATTTTGATAAGCAGGCAAAAAGGCGGCAAAGTGCTCATCTTTGCAAAAGGCGTCAAGATAAGTGAACACGGTGTTGTTTTCTAAATGCCCAGGGTCTTCAACATGCAGGTGCAACGGGTCGGTGTACATACTTTGAATTTTCTTTTTAATATCGTTCGAGCTGTCAGACAAATAAATGCAGTTGCCGAGCGATTTGCTCATTTTAGCAGAGCCGTCCAACCCCGGAAGACGCAAACAATGTTCGTTTTCTGGCAAGACTGCTTTCGGCTCGATTAGCACATTGCCATACGTTTGGTTGAAAGAGCGGACAATCTCTCGAGCCTGTTCAAGCATGGGGAGTTGGTCTTCACCAACCGGCACGGTATCTGCCTTAAAGGCGGTAATATCGGCAGCCTGACTAATCGGATAAGTGAAAAAGCCAACCGGAATACTGCTCTTAAAGCCACGCATTTGAATCTCGGACTTGACGGTCGGGTTGCGTTGCACGCGAGAAACCGTCACCAGATTCATATAATAAAAGCTGAGTTCGCACAGTTCGGGAATCTGCGACTGAATAAAAATGGTTGATTTGGCAGGATCTATGCCACAAGCCAGATAATCCAACGTTACTTCCGTAATGTTGCGGCGAACCTTATCGGGGTTGTCGGCATTATCGGTCAGAGCCTGCGCATCGGCGACCAGAATATATATATCCTTAAACTCGCCACTGTTTTGCATAACAACGCGGCGGCGCAATGAGCCGACATAGTGCCCGATATGAAGTCTTCCGGTCGGGCGGTCTCCGGTTAAAATAACAGCCATTTTTATCTCCAAAAAATCTTGATTATAAGTCGGCGTTATCTTAACCGCTTATTAGCGCCCTTGCAACATAAATTTATGTTTGTTATCAAAAATCGGGACTAGCCGCGGCGCAGGGCTTTGAGATAGTCGATGTCGGCAATCCATGGTGAAATATCGGTCGGCACACCATGTCCGGTCTCCATGGTGATGAAGGTATCAGCATTAGTATAATCATTGAGCAATTTTGCCAAGGGATAATCACCCTCACCATAGTGGCGGTGCTCGTCTTTGTCACTCGACCAATCTCCGTCGCACAAGTGATACATCACCGGTTTGAGCGCCTGATAGGCCTTGAGGTCGGCATATTTATCGCGACCAAAATGGTTGGCGGCACAAATAGCATGAGAAAAATCCAAGCACAAATTGCAGCCGCTCGCTTTCATAATCCGTGCTACCTGCTCCGGCGAAGAACCGTGCAAAACCCTTCCGGTCGAGGTACAGAAAGACGGCATATTCTCCACCGCCAAACGCCCGTCGTTCAGCTTTTGGAACTGGCGCGCGCTCTCGTTCAAACAGCGTTCGTCTTCATTAAAGCCGGGGTGCAAGATGATGATTTCTGCCTTCAACAAATCGGCGTAGCGGAACGAAGCCTCCAAATCTTTGACATTTTGCTCAAAGCGTTCGGGATTGCCGGTATCCACCCCAAAAACCGAGTGCGGCGCGTGAATAATCACCGGCAGGTTTTGCAGGTTGTCTTTAACCAACGGGTGCAAGTCGTCATAGGTATTCGGAATCGCAAACAGTTCGATATAGTCAAAATGTCCGTCTTTGACCGCAGCCACGCTCTGACGGGCAAACTCGGGATTCTTAACAAAATCCCTGCTCCATAATTTAACACCGAATTTACGCATTAATTTTTCTCTTTCTTTCTGCTTAAAACTAAGCTAGTTTATAGTCAATCTTAATAATTTCGCAAGCGGAAAGTAAATTTATGCAAGACTACACTCAAGATTATTTGTTAAACCGAAAGGTGACGATTTTTCAACCCACGGACGGTTACCGCGCCTCAACCGACGCAGTGATGGTGTCGTCCTTGGTGCACAAGGTCAAACGCGGCGATTTGATTTTGGACGTTGGCTCCGGCACGGGCGCAATCTCTTTATGTTTGGCGGCGCGTTTTGCCGCTTTGCAACCGCAAATCACAGGACTTGAGTTGCAACCGCGTTTGGCGGAGTTGGCGAACATGAGTGCCGAGTATAACGGGTTTGCAACATTTTTGCATTATTACAACTGCGATATTAAAGACAAAACGGATTTTATTCGCCACGGCTCGTTTCAACACGTTATCAGCAACCCGCCTTACACCGACCACGATATGCCCTCGCCAAACATCAGTAAGGCATTGGCGCATAATCACTCGGGCTTTGACCTATCGCAATGGATGGATTTTTGCCTTAAAATGCTCGCACCGCAGGGGATGTTTTATATGATAAACCGCGCCGAGGCGGTGGACGAGATTTTGTATTGCGCTCACGGGCGGCTCGGCAATCTGATGATTATTCCGCTCTTCACCAAAGCGCAAAAACAAGCCAAACGCGTGATGGTTATCGGTAAAAAAGCCTCCAAAACGCCGACCGTGATTTTACCGCAATTTACGGTTCATGACGGCGACGGCTACACCGCCAAAGCCTATGGCATTTTGCGGGAAGGCAAAAGTTTTTTCGACTAGGCACCAAAATACACAATCGCGCTCTGCTGACTCTTCAAAGCCTGACGCAACGCCATTTCGGCCTGAGAAATCAGTTTTTTGGACGACTGCGCCATGTCAGGATAAATGCTCACGCCCATGGCTACGGAAATATCGTAGCGCATATTGGTGTTGGCAATCGGCGCATTGAGCAGACTTTGGATATTACTTAACTCTTGCTGAATTTCAACCTCGCTCTGCATATCGGGCAACAACAGCCAGAACTGATATTTGGTGCCGACCGCCACGGTATAAAGTTTGCTCAGGCTCAGCAACAGTTTTTCGGCCATGCGCTGCATAACAAACTCAATCTGTCCGTCATTTTTAAGCGCGGTATAGTTTTTGAGCGCAATACCGCACACAGCGACTTTATTTCGCTTAAGGCTCGGGTTTTTATAGTTTTCATAATCAATGGCGTTTTGCACCCGATATTCATACAAATAAAACTTGGGCAGACCTATCCGCTCATCATACAGCACCGCGTTGGTCGAAACCTTAACCTCAATCGGGCGTCCGAGCAAAATAAAACAAAAGTGCTGCCTATCCTCAAGATAAACCGTGTCAAACGAAACCTTAATCACCTTATAGTTGGCGTTGAGCATACGCAGTTCTATCACGCCGTTGCCGGTCAGCACATCACCGATGTTTTCGGCAATAAAGTTCCAGTCATCCTGCGACACAAACTTCAAAAACTTTTCGTTCATCACTTTAGCATAATCCGAAAAGCCCAAAAGTTTGAGAAAAGCACTGTTGGCATATTCAATATTGTCGTCGCAGACAATCAGCGTCGGACGTTCGGAGCGATCAAAAATCCCCTTAGCGGCGTCGGGTATGGGAATATCCATATCCATAATATGCTCGCCGATATTGTTGGTCTTGGCGCCGTTTTCAGAATCGGTCAAACCGGACGTGTCACCCGTAATGCGCGTTTCTACAAACCTCTTTTTATATTCTTCAATATTCTCCATGCCGCACCTAAACTGCTGATTATCGTTGCTATGGTAGCCTGTTTTGATAAAAAAACAATAATTTATTAACTCTTATCATATATATTATCAAGAAAATATTAAACCAGAAGAGATTAATTTTATGAGTGATTCAGCCGAAAATCAGGAATCGGGCGTTACTCCAGAATCGAGACAAACATCCGATGCCACGATTAATAATATGCAATACAAGCTCAAAGAGCGGTATATTATTGATTTTGCCGAGCCGATTGAAACCTTGAACATGAACGGCGGCAAAGCCTATCAAACCAGCGACCGCATTGACAAAGACCGCTTGCTGTTCGCACTGATTTGCGGCTCTGAGACCACGCCGCGGCACTCGATTTTGCCCTATATAAAATCATTAAAGTCACCTCATTTGCTTAATCTGATTGAATATGGCGTGGTGACCTTGCCCAACAACGGCGGTATGGCCATGGCACTGATTTATCAACAGCCGGTCGGCGGGCGCGTGATTGATGATATTTCGCTGCCTTTCCGCGAGGATATTGCCAAAATTCAATCTTTGTGGAGCGACCTGTTGAGCAGTCTGCGCGAACTGCACTCTTGCGGCATTACGCACCGTGCCATCCGTTTGGATAACCTGTTTTATGCCGATGAAGAGAAAAAAAATATCGTTCTCGGCGACTGCGCGGCGTCCTTTCCCGCCTATTATCAACCGGCGGTTTATGAGACTGTCGAATCTTTAATGGCCAAAAGAGAAAGCCGTGGCAACGGCACGACCAAAAATGATATTTATGCGTTGGCGGTGGTGGGCGTCTTTTTGTATTTGGGCAAAGAAAACGGCTCTGACCTGCCACCAACCGAGTTGCTGAACTTTAAGATAAAAAAAGGCAGCTTTGCCGCCATTACCGGCTCCACCAAGTTACCGATTGCTTTTTCTAACATCCTGCGCGGTATGCTGACCGATGTTCCGGATTTGCGGTGGAATTTGAACTACACCGCCGATATTTTGGAGAACAAACCGGGGAAGATTAATTTTACGGCTAATGAAGAAAACACCAAAAAAGCCTTCACCATTACCGGACAAAAATATTACACGCCCACCGACGTGGCTTATGCGATTATGCAGTCGCCCAAAGAGGCTTATGACCTTTACGCCGCGGGCAAAATTACCGACTGGATAAAAAACAGCCTCGAAAACGAAGAAATGGCGCAGGCCATGGAGCATAGCATTAAGGCCACCACCGACAACACCTCCGACCACGAGATTGTGTTGGCTAAAGTCTGCGTGTTTTTGGCGCCACATTTTCCGATTAAGTTCGGCGGGTTGAGTTTGTTCCCCAATGCGCTGTCAAAGTCGATTTATTTTTCCAGCATAAACCACGAAGACCTTAACGACTACGCCCGTTTGTGCAATACCGACCTGTTGCGTCTGTGGTATGTAAACCAAAGCGAGGCGCGTGCACCGACTAGTCTTCCCGAGATTAAGAGCTACATAAACAATCAGTCTTTCGGTTTTGGGCTTGACCGTATTATGTATGAATTTGACGAGGATATTCCCTGCACCAGCAAACTGATGGAGCATGATTATGTGTGCACGCCGACCCGCGTGTTGAGGGTGTTGAACAAAAACTACAACAACTCGCAGGAAAAACCTTATGACAGCAACCTACTGGCTTATCTGCGTTGTAAAATGGGCAAAAAAATCGACGGTATTTTAGTTGATATTAACTCCAAAATTCCGGCGTTGGAGGCCAGCGCAATTTTACGCCTTTACACCACAATGCAAAATAAATTTGGTCCGCAACAGCTTGAAAAACTCGCGCAATGGCTGAGCGTTTATTCCGTTCCTTTGATTAAAAGCTATCACAACAAAAAATATCAGAAGTTTTTGGAAAAAGAGCTGATTAAAATTAACAAATCCGGTCGGTTGTATGAAATTCACGACCTGTTGGAAAACGAGGAATCCCGCCGCAAAGACAACTCGGAATTTAATATTGCCAAAAAGACGGCGGCAAAGCTCTCCGCAGAAAAGAGCATGCTTATCGGCAATGACAACAAGTGGGAAGAGGCGGCTAAAGATTTGGCGGTTAAAAGCGCTTGCTTTTTGGCGGTTATTGTTATGATAATCTCGTTTGTCATTAACTTGTTTGGAGCGTTAAAGTAATGAGTGAACAAAGACGAATAACCCAACTGAACAAAACAAAAAAAGCGCAGGTAAAGCTGAACAACACGCAAAAAATGCTGCTGTTACTGATGCTGATTATTGCGCTGATGACCACGCTGCCGATATTAATGGTGTTATTGGTGGGCTTGTTGCCGACCTTTACGCTGATGATTTTAGACATTAAAAACGTCAACAAGCTGATTGTGGTGGGATGTTTCAATCTCTCGGGCGTGTTTGTGTATATGTTTAATGTTTTACATAACTTTTCAGTAGATAACGCCTTGTTTATCTTTAGTGATGTGTTCAATATGATTTTAATGCTCGGCTCGGCGGCGGTCGGCTTGGTAGTGTATTACGAGTTGCCGCAGATGTTTGTGTATATTGCCAAAAGTTCTAACCAAAAGCACATTGCCAACATTGACGCGCGATTGGAAAAATTGCAAGAGACTTGGGGACACGAGGTATTAAATCGCTGATATTTCCTCCATACAAAAAAAGCTGTCAATCGACAGCTTTTTTTGTGAACTGAAAGCCTTTGAGAACTTCGGCTATCGGCATTTTCTTTTTGCCTGAACGCTGCAGTTCGGTGATTGACAGTGCCTTGTTACCGCAAGCGATAATCAATGCCTTTTGCCCTTCAACAATCGTTCCCGCAGGGGCGGTCATATCACAAACCTCGGCGCGCAAAACCTTGCAACGTTCACCATCGTATTCAAAATACATCGCCGGATAAGGATTGAAGGCTCTGATTTTACGCTCCAAAGTTTCAGCCGGCTGAGAGAAGTCAATTTTACTTTCAGATTTGTCGATTTTTTCAGCGTAGGTCACCAAAGATTCGTCCTGCTCCTGCGCTTTAGCCTCATAACCGTCAACATCCGCCAGAACTTGTAAAATTAAGTCGCCGCCGACCTCCGCCAACGCGTCATGAAGGCTCTCGCCGGTGGTGTTTGAGGTTATCGGCACACTGCCTTTAAGCAGCATGGCGCCGGCATCCAACCCCTCAACAATATTCATGATGGTGATGCCGCTCTCGTGGTCTCCGGCCTCAATCGCGCGTTGAATCGGCGCCGCGCCGCGCCATCTGGGCAAAAGTGAGCCGTGAATATTGATGCATCCTTTCGGAAAAGCCTCAATAACCGGTCGAGGCAAAATCAGACCATAAGCCGCCACTACCGCAATATCGGCCTTAAGCTCGCGATAGGACTGCTGAGCCTCGGGCGTGCGCAAGGTTTTGGGTGTGCGCACCTCAATACCATGTTCCTCCGCCCAAACGTGCACCGGTGATTTGGTGAGTTTTTTACCGCGTCCGGCCATTTGCGGCGCGCGGGTATATACACACACCACATCATGCTTTTGCGCGATTTTTTGCAATGCCGTCAGCGCAAACTCCGGCGTTCCCATAAACACAACTTTCATCTTTGCCTCCCTTGTTTTTTTATTCTTATACAAGACTTGAAGGCAGATGCAACTTTTATTTTAGCAAAAAGTGATTTTGCGTGCCAAAAACGCCACTATTCCCTAAATCCTCCGCAATGCGCAAAAGCTGATTATATTTTGCCATACGATCGGTACGCGACATGGAGCCGGTTTTGATTTGTCCGGCATTGACCGCCACCGCAATATCGGCAATGGAGGTATCCTCGGTTTCTCCCGAGCGGTGAGAAATAATCACTTTATAGTCATTTTGTTGCGCCAGAGCCACGGTTTGCAGCGTTTCGCTCAAGGTGCCGATTTGATTGACCTTGACTAAAACCGCGTTGGCAATGTGCTCATCAATGCCTTTTTGCAAACGTTCGGGATTGGTGACAAACAGGTCATCTCCGACAAGTTGCAAATCAGCCCCCAATTTTTGCGTAAGAAGTTTCCAACCGTCCCAATCGTCCTCCGCCATGCCGTCTTCGATTGAAACCAGTGGGTATTTTTGCGCCAACTGTTGATAAAAATCCACCAATTCCACCGCGGTAAATTGACGCTTTTCTCCCTCAAAAACATAAACGCCGTTCTGATAAAGCTCCGAGGCGGCAACATCCAAAGCTATGGCAACATCGGCGCGCAAACGATACCCACAATCGGCAATCGCTTTAACAATAAAATCGAGTGCTTCGGTTGTGCTGTGCAACTGCGGGGCAAAACCGCCCTCGTCGCCAACATTGGTATTATAACCGGCTTTTTGCAGATCGGCTTTGAGGGTGTGGAAGACATTGGCGCCCATTTGCACCGCCTCGGCGAAAGATTTGGCACCGACGGGAATTATCATAAATTCTTGCACATCCAAGCTATTGTCGGCGTGTTTGCCACCGTTGAGAATATTCATCATCGGCACGGGGAGCGTGCGGGCATTTACACCGCCCAAATAGCGATATAAAGGAATATCAAGCTCGTTCGCCTGCGCTTTAGCCACCGCCAGCGAAACCGCTAATATGGCATTAGCCCCCAAATTAGACTTGTTGTCGGTATCATCAAGATTTTTCATTAACTCATCAACCGCGTATTGGTTTTCAGCGTTGCTGCCTATCAGCGCATCGGCAATGCTGTCTTTGACGTTGGCAACGGCTTTCAGCACGCCTTTGCCTTGATAGCGTGACTTGTCTTTGTCGCGCAATTCTAAAGCCTCATGAACACCTGTTGACGCTCCGGACGGCACCGACGCACGCCCTTTTGCTCCGCTGTCGAGCCAAACTTCAGCCTCAACAGTCGGGAAACCGCGCGAATCCAATATCTCTCGCGCCGTTACGGCAAATATATCACTCATTTTATATCCTCCTATTTTTTTTCAAGCGCAAACAGATATAGTCACGCTTTACATTAAAAAAAATAGTTATATACTTTGTGCATATAGTCAACATAAGGAGAAATATTCATGTTTTCGCTGAAATGGCATAAAAGATTTATGGAAGTCGCCGAGCTGATTGCCAGCTGGTCAAAAGACCCCTCAACCAAAACCGGAGCGATTGTGGTCGGTCCCGACAGAGAAATCAGAGCCACCGGCTACAACGGTTTGGTCAGAGGCGTGGACGACGACAAGCCTGAGCGTATGGAACGCCCGACAAAATACGACTTTTTTGAACATGCCGAGCGCAACGCCATTTATAACGCCTGCCTTACCGGCACCTCGCTGAAAGGCTGCGTGTTATATGCCACGCACGCGCCTTGCACCGACTGCGCCCGCGCCATTATTCAATCGGGCATAAAAATGGTGGTTACGCACGAGATTAAGATTGATGCCAACACCCCGCAGAACACCTGGCGTGATAAACTCCTCTATTCGGAGCAGATGTTTAGGGAAGCGGGTGTGGAATATATGACTTTGCCGCGCGAAGAATAGTAAATTTTGTGCATTTAAAAATTGACATAAAAGTAAAAAATGCTTAGATTGCAACCGTGTTTTTTATTTTTATGTCTAATTTTTTAAATATTATCTTTTATGAATACAGTATTTATCGTACTTTTGGGGATTATCGGCGCGGCGTTGGTCGTATGGTGCGTTTGGTTTTGGAAACTCGGACGCTCGTTTAGCAACGAAGGTAAAAACGCCGAGACTTATTCTGACGTAGTGACTTATTTGTTGAAGCGTTGTCCTGATGATGAAGAATCGCAGCAGCGAATCAAAACTACATTTGGCAACATTGCCAAAGAAAAAGAGCGCGTCTCGCTTGAGATTGAGCAAATGAGAAAGCGGCTTAATGATATGCAGATTGCTTATCACGAGACGCTTCTGCACTCCAAAAACTACCGTATTGCGGCGATTGAAGACTTGAAACGCGGCATTAAAAATCGGCAGGAGGAGTTGGTGTTGCTGTTGCAGATTGAGGAGTGTTGGCAACAGTTTTTTGAAACGCTCGACTACTATATTTTGGATGAAGAACTCCCCGAGCTCAGGCGTAACTGGTATTATCGAAAGTTGCAGGACGAGGGAGCCGACAGCGACACACTTTCCCGCTGTTGGACGGATAAGGCGTTTGAGTTCCCTAATGATTTTTAGTTTATGCAAAAAAAACACCCTTTGGACTTACGACCATCGGGTGTTTTTTTATGCTCTGTTTGTTATTTATCGCTAAATTCGTACAGGCTTTCGGTGTTGTTTAAAGCGCCGGCGTTATCAAGCGGAAAATAATAGAACCACGCACTGGCCAAGCACAAGGCCACAACCGGTAGCACCACCTTCTCAAACGGAAAATGAGCGTGTCCGCCATTGCGTTTTTTCAGCCACTGATAAAAATCAGACGACCAAACCATAACCAAAGCGCCGACAATGGTGCTAAACAAAAAGCCGTCAAGATAAAAAATGCCGATGATTTGCGGGGTATAAACCAGTTCGCTCACATACATAAAGCCAATCATCGCCACACTGCTCGCCAACACAATAAAATCACGTCCCTTAAAGTACCAGCCTTTTTTATCAAACCATTTGAGCATCCAATAGCCCAAAATAACCAGCATAGCACCAGACCAAACGCCGACGATGGCATCGTCAACGCCGTAGCTGCGCGCGATTTCCAACGAGGCGCCGACAGCAACCGTGCATACCGCGCAAGCCGGATTGGCAAACGCAGGCGCGCTCAAAACCAACAGCAACAAAACCGACAATATCAACATATTATTCCTCTTTTGTCATAAAAAAACCAATAGGTATTATCACCTATTGGTTTTTGATTGCAAGCCTTTTCTAAAGTTTATGCTTGAGTCTCGGTGTTTTTTACAAAACGGCGAGCCATTTTTAGCGCATTTTCAAAGGTTGAGGCGGTTGAAATGGTGTGATAGTCAATCCCCTCCTTCAAAAAGGCATCGTGCAAAACACGGCGCGGCTGTTTTTTGACATTTGATAAAATAATCTTAATGCCGTTGGCGCGCTGTTTTTTGACAAACTCAACAATAATGTTGGCACCGCTGGCGTCTACCACCGGCACATAACCCAAGCGCAGAATCAAAACTTTCGGCGCGGTCTTCATATTTTTGAAAAAGCGCGAAATATTTGACACACCGCCAAAGAACAACGGTCCGGAAATGCGCAGAGACATCACGCCGCGGTTGTTCAAAACCTCGCTCAAATCACGACCGCCGCTTTTTTCAGCCAACGCGGCGTCATCGGTCTCAATCTCCATCTCGCGGCTCATGCGGTGCATAAAGATAACGCTCGACATAATAAAGCCAACGGAAATGGCGGTATTCAGGTCAACCAAAACGGTCAACAACAAGGTGGCAATCAAGGTATAGCGGTCGCCACGCGGCCCACGAACCAACTTATACATTTTATCAAGGTTGAGCATATTATACCCAATGATAACCAAAACCACCGACAGGCAAGCCAACGGGATATAAGCCGCGGCTGGCGCCAATAACAGCATAAACAGCAACAGGAACACCGACTGCATAATACCGGCTATCGGAGACGATGCGTGCGCCTTAAAGTTGGTGGCTGTACGGGCAATCGCACCGGTTGCGGGCACGCCCATAAACAAAACGCTCATCAGGTTGGCAACGCCCTCGCCGACAAGCTCGGCGTTCGGATTGTGGTTATCACCGCTCATACCGTCAACCACAGTAGCACTCAGCAAAGACTCCACACCCGCCAAAAAGGCAATGGTCAAACCGCTCGGAATTACCTTTAACATCAGGTGAATATCAAATGTCGGAAATTCAGGCATGGGCAAAAAGTGCGGCAGACCGCCGAATTTGTTGCCAATGGTGTCGACTGTGGGATGAAAAGCAACCACAATCAAAGTCGCGCCCACCACGCTTAGCAGATATGCCGGCAATTTCGGGCTGCGCCACTGCACAAACAAAATAACAGCCAGAGAGAACAGTGCAATCAGCACCGATCCGGTCGTAAAAGTATCAAGGTTGTGCAGATAAGCGCTCCATTTGGGCAAAAAGTCAGCCGGAACATTATCAATCTTAAGACCGAACAGGTCTTTGATTTGGGTTGAAATCAGCAACAGACCGATACCGGCGGTAAAACCGGTCACAACCGGATAAGGAATATACTTTATATATGTTCCGAACTTGAGGTATCCGGCAATAATCAAAGTCACGCCGGCAATAACCATGGTCATGGCCAAGCCCTGATAGCCGTATTGCTGCATAACGTTAAAAATAACAATCACAAAAGCACCGGTCGGACCGCCGATTTGATAGCGGCTGCCACCCAACAAGGCAATGAAAAAGCCGGCAACAATCGCTGTATACAAACCCTGAGCCGGTGTTACGCCCGAGGCAATCGCCAAAGCCATTGCCAGCGGAATAGAGATGACGGCGACGGTCAAACCGGCAACGCAGTCTCTTTTGAATTTTGACAAGTCATACCCCTTGCGCAGGCGTTCTGCCAATTTTGGGGTGAAATTAGCCACATAATACGCGGCGAATCGCTTAAAATATTCCAACATTACTATCTTCTCTCTTTACTTTAAATTTTTTGACGGCGATAGGTGTACAACTTTTTACTTATCAGTCAAGCTTTTATCCCCAAAAAACGTAATTTTTCTTGATTAGCGGCAAAATCCGAACTAGATATTCTTTCCGGAGGAATAAAGATGACTAAATCATGCTATTTTGAACAACTTAAAAGCTATGTGAAAGATATTGCCAAGCTGTCACTGCCGATTACGACCTCGTTTTTGGCAATGGGAATTATGGGTGTGGTCGACACTATGATTGTGGGAAACTACAACACTATTCAACTGGCTTATATCGGTTTGGCAAACTCAATTTTTGTGATTTTGTTCACTATTCCCATCGGATTGTTAAACGGCGTGATGATTAAGTCTTCGCAAAAATTCGGAGCGCGCAAGTTTCAGTCTTGCGGCAAAATCTATAATGAAGGTCGAAAATATGCGCTGTTGCTCGGCGTGATCTTTTTGCTTATCGGCATGAACGGCGAGGCGATTTTGCGTATGCTCGGGCAAAATCAGGACATGGTGCAACACGGCGGCAAAATTTTACGCATTTTTGTGTTTTCTATTCCCTTTATTCTGATTTATGTCAACGCCAACTTCTTTTTGCAATCTATCAGACGCCCGCATATCGCCACCTATGGCGTGTTGGCCGCCAATGTTGTCAATGTGTTGATTAACCCGCTATTGGTGTGGGGAAAATTCGGTCTGCCGGAAATGGGCGCTTGCGGCTCGGCAACATCAACACTGATTGTGCGGATTTTACTGGCTTTATATATGCTCGATTATATTCGCCGTATGAAAAAAAATCCCAAACTCAACAAACGGTTCGGACTCGATCGCAGCTATGACACCTGGTGGAACGACAGCAAAACCACCCGACACATCGGCTACGGCGTGGCGATTATGACGGTGGCGACCAACGGTTCGTTCTCTGCCGTCAACACCTTTGCCGGTTGGTTGGGTGAAGAGACCATGGCGATTTTTGTGATTATGGTCAACATCAGCACGATGATTTTTATGCTGTGTTTTTCTATCGGACAAGCAACCTCCATTGTGGTGGCCAGCGCCTACGGACGCAAAGACTATAAGGGGATTTTGATTGCCACCAACGCCGGATATGTGATTGAATTAACGGTTATTTTGAGTTTGATTACTTTGGTTTATCATTTTCCGCACGCTATTTTCGGCATTTTCACACAAGACCCACAAATTTTGAGCGTGGTCGGCGGCTTGATAGTCTATGTGTTGATTGATGTGTTTATTGACGCCCTGCCCCTGAATATCAATGCGGCGCTAAACGGTCAAGGCGATGTGAAAATCCCGACAATTTTTCAAATTGTATCGTTTCTGGGTGTCAGAGTTTCGGCCTGCTACCTGTTGGCGTTTTCGCTCGGTTGGGGGTTGAAGGGCTTAATCTTAGGCTTAGCCTGCGGCGGCGCGTGTTCGTTTGTTCTAAACTCTTGCCGTTTTGTTATCCTTGCTCGACGCAACCGGCAAAAGGCTCTGGCTTTGTGAGGGGATGACTGTTCCTCCTCGTATGTCATTACGGGGCGGGAACCGCCGTGGTAATCCAGTATGATTATAAGGCTACTTTACCTTTGCCTCTCTGAATTTTTAGAGAGGCAAGATTGCTTAGTAAATGCGATAGCATTTGCGCTTAGCAATCTGGTGAGTTTAAAGTTATGTTCGTATTTTTAATTGACCGCACTCAACTTGAAGTCCTTCCTTTATTTTAAACTCACCCTTGCTCGCAAGCTCGCTTTCCCTCTCTAAAAATTTAGAGAGGGAATAATAGTTGGAGGTTAAAACGAGGTGATGGGGATTATATATAGACCTTGGTTCTTTGGGTGTCCCCAACCGCCACCGAGCCAGTCATACAGGTACCATGAAGTCGCACTGCCCTCATATGATGTTCCCTTGGAGCCTGACAAGTATAGCCAACTATTGGTCACATTATACAATATATATCTATTTACATAAATCTGTTTAATCTCTGTTAAATTTGGCAAAAACCACTCGCCTATAGTGCAAAAATTATCTTGTCCGATGCCGCAACTGCCGTTTGACGGCGCATAGTTGTAACAATGTTCAAATGCCGGATAAGAATAGCTCGGATATGCTTGTTGCACAACCTTGATAATATTTATATTGTTTTTACCGTCTTCTCCGTTCCATGCAATAGGCGTATCAAAACTCGCGGCTTCACCTTGAGCGAAAACCGCCCCAGTCCAAGAGGTATTAGCTACAATCATGGTTTTATCGTTTTCACTTTCCGGCAGATGAAAAATAATTCCCACAATTTTATCATTAATCGCGGCATAATCACCGACTTTGCAAAGCGGGGTTGAAAAATCGCACTTCCAATCATAATATTGCTGTTGATAGCTCTTGCCGTTTGCCTCAAAAGTAATGGTTTTTGTGTTTTTCAGACAACCACTGATATTAACATTACAGGTTTTGGCGCATACACCGCCGGCGAGCGTAAACCCACTGTTGCAGGACTCAAAACGATAATAGACGCTACCGCCAATGCGACAAGTGGACGTCGTGCCACGGACTTCATCTTGATTGGGATCACTGATATAGGGATAATTTGCAATCTCGCACTCTGACAGCTCGCAACGCCCGTTGCTCAAATACCAACCATCGTTGCAACTCTTATAACCAAACCACGTGCCGTCTTTGTCAACGCAGTTATCAACCTCGCCCGCCAAATCTCCGGGGTGGCTCGAATACGGATATTTATTGACCTTGTCGCAACCCACATCGCATTTGTCATTTTGAAAACGACTGCTGTCTTTGCATTTTTTTATTTTATAATACCAAACTTCTTTTAAGGTGCCGCCTGACTTCTCCCAACCGGCACGACACCCGAGCGCGGCGGCTGATTCCGTCTGCTCGGGGACAAAATCTCCGTCAATATGCGCGCTCAACGGCTGACCGTCAGACATTGTTTGAGCAAAGTCGCTTTCTTTGAGCGGATAACCGCGGCAAGAGTTAATAATACACGCCACCTTTTTGTTGTTCACCGAATAAAACGGACACAGCAACGGCATAGCCTTTTGTGCCAAGCACTCGTCAAAATCAACTGTGTAGCCAAGGCTCTCGCAATCAGCCTTATCCTCAGGCACTAAAGCCGCCCAAGCCGGAGAAGACATTGCCAAACCCGCAATTATGCTACTGTATAATATGGTTTTCATCACTCTGCCCTCCCCTTTATTGTATTTTCAACCTAATCAAGACCGGTGCAGCACGGGAAACTGACTTATCTGAAACTGCATCGCCCATCCAATAATCTCGATAATATGCTTTGTTACTGTCAACCTCATTGGCCGTCCAACCGGGAGAATACCAATATCCTTCTATACTAAAGGCGTAAGAAAGGTATCCGCTCATTTGAGAATCTTCGGCATGTTCATCATCTCGTAAACTCCACAAGCCTTTACCGACCAGAGGATGATTCTCAAAAGTAGTGTCGCCACTGCTCTTGAGGGGATAATAATCCGCCGCATAAGCCATGGCATCATACCAATTAAAGCTTTTAACACTTTCAGCTGCCGCCAAATCAACGGCATCTTCCGTTCTGAAACTGACGATACCAATCCTTTTGCCGGAGCTGGTGCCATCATCGGTCACAACATAGCCCGCTTGGCACTCAGACAACTTGTTAAGTCCGCAAAATGAGGTGCAAACACCGGCACTACTATGTTTTCTAAAACCTGTCGGACATTTTTCCCAAGAAAGATTTACGCTATCATTACCGTAAGAATAAAGTCGTAGCAAAAACTTGTTGTGCGCCGTATATAAACCTTTACTGTTTTGGGTGAGGTTAGCCGTGCTGTAACACTCGTTGCACTGTTCCTCATTACCATTATTGCACCCCTCGACCACCAACGCGCAGGCAGAATCATCGCCGAGTTTTTCTCCAGTCGGCGACTGGCAGTGGTGATATTTGTTAACGCATATTGACTCATCCGGATTAGTCGTCAAGGCAAAGTTTCCTTCAGGTTCCCCTGTCGAAGTGATAATGCTTTGAAGAACATCATAAAGCGGCGTGTAACCAGTTAATGCTTGATAATAATATCGGTTTGTTTCTTCTTGTTTCAGGCACATGCCTTTGTTGGCCTCGGTAGTGCCGGAAATGCGGCCGATATAGCAAGACTCGTAGCCAAAGTAGGTTCCTGTTGAATCGGTGCAACTGGTGGTGACACCGTACTCACCTTTATAAAAACCAATGTGCGTATAGTTATCTGACGAATCATTGTTGGTGTTGAAATATTTATCATTACTGAACGGCAGCCAGGTGCGACCGGTGCCAAGCTCATCTTTGCGGATGCATACGCACTTGCGGGCATTGCTCGGGTCTTGCATCCACATTCCGCCACTTGTTGCGTCGCTCTTGCAACCATTATAGCCAAAATACGCCCGATATCCCAACGCCGCGCTCGGGTCGCCCTGATAGCAATATTCCAAATTTCCTTGGTCACTCCCGGGGTTTTGCTCATACGGATACAATGTACGGTTGCAGATGTTCACCACGCATTTGCCGTTCACCATTTTATAACCCAGTTTGCAACAGTGGTTACTGTCACCCTTATCGCTGTCGTCATAATTTTGACAATTACCGACATATACACCGTCGCGCCAACAACCGTTACAATCGGTGGTCACAGTATTGCCGTTAGTATCTTTATAAGTTGATTCCTGATAGCGGCAACGTATGCCTTTGCTCTCGTCATAGTTCAGGCAATATTTGACATTGGCGCCCGCATTGCACACCGCCGCGGTCGATACATCATAACCCGTGCAATACTTACTCTCACTGCACCAAACCTTACTGCTGTCACTCGGACAATGGATAATGGTATAAACACTGCTGACCTCATCCGAGCCATAACAGTCATCGACCGATTTGGTATAACCTTGCGCCTCGCAATCATTATAGGCGTCATCAGCATATTCGCCGGAATTAGCACCTACGGTTAAAATTCCTCGGCACAACTTACCTTTCAGCTCTTCATCGGTTTCTTTTAAGGTTGCACCGTCATTTTCATACAAACAGTGCCATACGTTGCCATATAAATAGTCGTCAATGTTGGTTTCCGAAGTCTTGGTGCACAGGCTTTCGCAGTTGCTCTCGGTGGTGTAGTTCAGACCGTTGCGCTTGCACACATTATCCACATTTATCAACTTGCCGTCCGAGCAAACAGTATCGTAATGCGAGGCGCAGGTGCAACTTTCATACCTGTTCACCACGCCTTTGCTGCTTTGCACACGACAGCTCTTGCCCAACCCGACTTCGTGATTGTTGGCATCGCACTCTTGATAAGAGTTCGGACAACACCCGCTGTAATAGTTGATACTTTGACCTTGCGCATTGGGCGCGACACAAACATCGCTGACGTCAAATTCTCCGCCCAAACCGCAGGTGGTATTGTCTGAATTGCTGTAAGGATAACGCGCCCTATCGCACGAGCAACGATATTTTTTGCTCCCGTCATAATAGCAGAA
>CAKQSV010000010.1 GCA_934273635.1 uncultured Alphaproteobacteria bacterium | reverse complement strand
CATCCGGTAGTGTAACCGTCGGCACCGGCAACGCTCTTCATTGAGCTTTCGGCACTGCAAAGCCTGCTCGGTTTCATGGCTCCGGTGCATTTGGAAACCGGAATCACATACCCCATTGAGGCGCATTGCGTCTTAACGTCAATCTCCCCCGACTTAAAATCAAGCTTGCTGTCCGATTGTAAAAAACTCACACTCGCATATTTGGTATATGAAGTTGTAGGTTTTGACCTGAACTCAAGGTTGGGTTTGATTCGATTATTTACGAGGTATGTGGATGAGTCAGATTGGTGCGCCTCCGCCGGCCATAAAAAACACAAGCCAAAACCCAGAGATAAAATACACCAAAGTATTCTCATAATGCACCTCATTAGAGCCAAATCAAAACCTACGACTCTAACTTATCACAAAAAATCTAATTGCACAACAACTTTTTAACCTCATACTTTTTTCTGTCTATCATCCCTGCCCAGAATTGTCATGACAATGGGGGATAACGAGCCCAAAGACGCAATGACGATTCTTGAAAAATCACCCCACAAAAAAAGCCCCGAGAAAAAAACGGAGCTTTCAACCTGTTACTTAAACGATTGTACTAGCGAGCCGGCCAAAACATACCACCCGTCTATCAGTACAAAAAATATCACCTTAAACGGTAGCGACAACACCGACGGCGGCAACATCATCATACCCATAGACATCAGCACCGAGGCAATCACCATATCAATAATCAAAAACGGTACAAATATCAAAAAACCAATTTCAAACGCTCGCCGTAACTCACTAATCATAAACGCCGGCACCACAATCTTAAGCGGCGTGTCTTTCACTTCCGTCGTTGTTTTTTCTTTTGCCAAATCAGCAAACAGCAACAAATCTTTTTCTCGTGTGTTTCTAATCATAAAATCTTTTAGAGGTTCCGATGCTTTTTCCACCCCCTCCATAACCTCGACTTTTTCATCAAACATCGGCTTAATGCCCTGCTCCCAAGATTTTTCAAACGTTGGCGCCATAATAAACATTGTCAAAAACAGTGCGAGAGAAATCAAAACCGTGTTCGGCGGCGTGGAGTTGGTGGCAAGAGCACTACGCGTAAGCGCAAACACCACGACCAAACGCGTGAACGATGTCATCATCACCAAAATGCTCGGCGCAATAGATAACACCGTAATTAGCATAATCACATTAAAAATACGAGCCGTAGCCGAACCGGTAGCCGCTTGCTCCACATTGAGCGAAACCGACTGCGCCCACGCCGCTGATGACAGCAACATCAAACCACAAACAATCAACAACGAAAACTTCAAAGTCTTTTTAAGCATTTTTATTTATCTTCCCTGCTTTTAACAACAAATTTTGCGATGCGCCCACCAAAACCACAAACTCGTCATCATCACACCGCATAATTGCCAAAGTGTTGCGAGCATCAATCCGCTTAGATTCCACAATTTCCAATCGGTTAGAGACATTAAATTTTTTCAAAAAAGGATTCTTACAGCCGCGTTGCTCGCAATATTTCATGAGCCAAAACACCACCAACATCAAGCCGATAACAAAAGCTAATGACAAAACCGCCTGTAAAAACAACATAAAATCCATAACCAAACCTTTTTATAGTTTTTTCGCCCCGTCATTGCATAGCTATGCGAGCGATAAATTCCCTAGCATGACAAGTATTTATCACAAACTGAAACTACCATGTTGTAATTTAAATAGCAATATGCTACCCCTTAGCTATGAACAATAAAAGTGATAACATAAAAAACAATAAAGACGGCGAGCGACGCACGAAAGATTTGCAGTCGCTGTCGATGACGATTTTGCCCTTTGCGCAGAGCATATTGGGGAAAAACGGCTTTGTCGAAACCGATATTATCAGCAACTGGAGCGAGATTGTCGGGGATAAGTTGGCGCAATTCAGCTTTCCGCAAAAGATTGACTTTCCACGCAACCAAAAAAACAACGGTTGCTTGCATTTAACCGTGCCGAGCGGCGCTTTTGCGGTTGAAATTCAACATCGCGAGAAATACATTTTAGATAAAATCAACACTTATTTTGGCTACAACGCGGTTTCATCGCTGCGCATTATCCAAAACAACGAGATGTGCCTTGATGACTATCGCCTTAAAAAAAACAAGCTCAAAAACCTGCCTCAGCTTGATGAAACAGAAAAAGCCGAGATAAAAAGTTTGAGTGACGACATAAATAATCAAAATCTAAAAGAAATTTTAATAAAGTTGGGGCATAGTATATACGCAGATAACCATAAAACAGAGAAATAATGTTATGAAATTTGAAGATATAATCAAAAAAATCAGCACGTTAGCGGCTGCAGTTATTGTTTATTTTATATGCGCCGGATTTTATCTCAGCACCAAAGGGTTTGAGATGTCGCCGGACGGCAGCATATCTTTGGTCAAAGAGGCCAACGCCAAAGTTGACATTGCCAATTTAGCGGAGCCGATTGATTCTAATATTGCGTTGTCGTTGCCGACAGGTCCGGTTTTGGGCTCAGACGACGCGCCGGTTGCCGTTTATGAGTTTTCATCACTCAACTGCAGTCATTGCGCCGAATTTCATTTATCAACGCTCCCTATGTTGAAAAAGCAGTTTATTGATAGTGGCAAAATCAAGTTTATCTTCACCAATTTTCCGCTCAACCAATCGGCGATGAAAGCCGCCATGCTGAGCGAGTGCGTTCCCGAAAGCCACTATTCGGAGTTTTTGAAAGTTTTGTTCAAAAAACAACGCGAGTGGATGTTGTCTCGCAACAGCGAACAAGTTTTGATTCGTTACGCCATGCTCAACGGTCTGACCGATGCTCAAGCCCAACAATGCTTGCATAACGATGAGTTAGCCAAAGATATTTTGGAGGTTCGTCAACAAGGTTTGGATAGATTAAAAATCAAGGGCACACCTTCATTTTTGGTTGTTCAGGGCAATCATAAAGAAATTTTGTACGGCGCGCCTGATTATAAAACCTTCAAAGCCTACTTTGAAAACATCCTCAACCGCTAAGTTGCCAAAGTCAGGACGCTTATGATGACCAAAACCCCGCAAGATGTTGAACAAATTGCCAAACGCATCAAAAAAATGCAAAAGAGCTCAGGTCAGAGCACGGATGATGAGGACAAATCGGGCTTTGTCCGCGCCTATCAAATCGGCACCAGAGTCGGGGCGGAATTGGTCTCGGGCGTATTGGTCGGCGCCGGTCTTGGCTATGTTTTGGACAAGTTTTTTAACACCCAACCGACTCTGTTGGCGGTGTTTTTGATTTTGGGCGGAGCCGCCGGCTTTTTAAATGTTTATCGTTTTGTCAAAAGAGAAGATGCCAGAAAAGGATAAAGTAAAATGTCTAACCCTATGGAACAATTTAACGTCAAACCTCTGATTCCGCTACACATTGGCGGGGTTGACGTTTCGTTCACCAACTCGTCGCTGTTTATGGTCTTGGCGGCTGTCTGCGCCACGGCGTTATTCTCGCTCTGCTTGCGCAAACGCAGCATTATCCCCAACAAAGCGCAATGTATCCCCGAGGCGGTATACGCGTTTATATCCGGGCTGATAAGAGAAAACGTCGGTCCCGAGGGATTGAAATATTTTTCGCTAATTTTCAGCCTGTTTTTGTTTGTGGCGTTCGGCAACCTGCTCGGTCTGTTTCCTTATGCGTTTACTTATACCTCGCATTTGGCGGCTGTGGGCGGTTTGTCGCTTATTGCGCTGGCATTTAACATTGGCATAGGTATTCGCAAAAAGAAATGGGGATGGTTGCATACCTTTATGCCCCGTGGCATTCCGGCTGCTTTGGCGCCGCTGATTGTGCCGATTGAGACCATTTCGTTTTTATCAAAACCCTTCAGTTTGACAGTCCGTTTGGTCGCCAATATGACCGTTGGGCATATTATGCTCAAAATCATTGGCGGATTTGTTGTTCCGCTCGGTATTTTGGGTGGAATCATCCCGCTGTCATTTGATGGTTGCATCATTGTGTTTGAGATTTTCATCGCATTGTTGCAAGCGTTTATATATACGGTCTTAAGCTGTATATATTTGAGTGACGCATTACACAGTCACTAAAATTATAATTATGAACCAACTTAACAACGATTACTAAGGAGAAAAGAATATGGAACCTATGGCTTATCTTGGCGCCGGTATGTGCGCTTTGGCTATGATGACCTCTGCATGGGGTGTGACCCAAGTTTGGACAACAATTATCAACACTGTCGGTCGCAATCCTCAAGTGAAAAAAGACGTAGATATTTACGGTTGGGCAGGTTTTGCCGCCGTTGAAGCTATTGCTTTGTACGCTTTGGTTATTGCATTGGTTATGCTCACAGGCAAATAGTCTTGTCTCTGTTTTTGGCGGGGGTTTCAACCCCTGCCCTAAAACGAGATAATTTGAAAGGAGTTTATAATGCCACAGTTAGATCCGACAACCGCGCTGTTTGCCTCACAGATTTTTTGGTTAATCATTTGCTTTTTTACCATGATGTTCATTATGTCAACGTTCATCATACCCAAAATTGCAGAAACCAGACAGCAACGGCAAAACAAAATTGACGGATACCTTCAGCGCGCCGACAAACTCCGCCAACAAACCGAAGACGCCATCAAAAAATATGAAGACGCCCTCAACGATGCCACGCAAAAAGCCAACAGCTCGTTGCAAACCACCAAAGACGAGCTTAACCGCATAATCGCCGACAAGCAGTCAGAGCTGGATAAAAAGCTCGAAGCGCAAATCAAAGCCGGCGAGGCCGAAATCAATGCCGGCAAGGTTGCCGCTCTTAAGGAGATTAAAACCGTTTCCGCCGAGCTTGCCACCGAGATTTTGCGCAAACTTAGCATTGACGGCATTAAACCCGCCGACATCAAAACCATTATTGAGCACGAGGCAGAATAACCATGACTATGGAAAACATCAACACCGGCAAACAACTGATTGACGCCACCCAAAACGCCGTTATGGAAGCGGCGGAAAACGTCTCAACCATTATTGCCGAACATCAAGCCGAAGCCTCGCACGAAATTTTTTATCAAAGCGCCGAGTTCTGGGTCGCAATGGCGTTTGTGGTCACGGTTCTGTTGCTGAGCCGCCCGATTTATAAGGCCATCAGCGCCCTGACCGGTAAGTATATTGACACCATCCGCAATCAGATTGACAGTGCCGAGCAACTCCAAGAAGACGCCGAAAAACTGTTGGCATCTTATGAAAAAAAGTTTCGCAACGTCAACAAAGAGGCTGAAAGCATTTTGAAAAAATCGCAAAACGAGATTGATTATATCCGTAAAGCCACGCTGAGCCGCATTGAGCAAGAGACCGCTCAGCGCGAAAAAGACGCCCTAGACAAACTGCAAGGTTCCAAAGACAAAGCCGCGCAAGAGATTGCCGCCGTCGCCAGTGCTTTGAGCGTTAAGACTGTGCGTCAAATTTTGCAAAACAAGCTCAACGACAACGACCGCGCCAAATTGATTGACGCCTCGCTCAAAAAGCTTGAAAATATGTAATTACTGCCACTTTGCACTACAAAAAAACTTCCTAAAAAGGAAGTTTTTTTATATCCACATACCCCGCTAAAATCTGGTATAAATACGGAGTTTTCGCAAGACAAATAATAGAACACCTCGGTTTTATAAAACCGAGGCGTTGAGTTTCTAGAAAATATCGAGTCTGTTCTGCTTGGTAAGCTCTTTTTCTTTTTTCTTTTGCTCTTCAATTTCTTTGCGCAAGACATCTCCCGGAAAATCAGCACACTTATAAAGTCTGACTTTTACCTTAGATAAGTTCAACAACCTCCTGTAATTGTCAAAGAAACTTACTTCATCATTAAGAATTTCAAAAGCATTAAACTCATCCGGAATTTGTGCTTTTATGATTGCTACTGATAGCTGCGGCAGGTGATCAATATCAGTTTTGCAATAAATTTCTGTTTCAGAAACAAGAGAAATCTTTGATTGATCCAAAGGCAGAAGCTTAACATTTTTTGAAAGCTTGAAGCCCAACTCAATATAATCATCATCACGAGCAGAAGAATCGAACACTTCGCAGATTTTTGCCTCGGTCTGTTTCTGTTCATCAGCATTATAAGATATAACATCAGAACCGTAATCTTTAGAAACAGTGCTGACAATTCTATACAAACGGTGAGAATTACAATAGCGAGCCTCATTTTCAGCTGCCAGAAATTTACGGTAAATCTCATAATATTTCTCTTTTGTTGCTTGAGACAACATACGACAGCTCACCGCCTCCAAATACACCTTGTATCGGTCAAATAAAATTTCCTGATCCATAATTAAAAAAAATTTAGTTAATAATTAAAATAAAATAATAAAAAATTAGACATTAAATAATTCATTTTACACTATTTGTCAATAGGTGCAAAATTTTTGATTTACAGCTTTTCTAAAGCTTGAAAATATGTAATTACTGCCACTTTGCACTACAAAAAAACTTCCTAAAAAGGAAGTTTTTTTTATATCAGTCAAACATTAAAATAAAGACATTGACAAAATTTCAGAAATTTTATATTATTCTCTCATCAATTTATTATTATTTTTTTACAGAGTATCCGGTCAAATCAAGACTCTTTAAAAATTCCGGTTTTATTATGATACGATTATTTTTCATTATCTTAACGATGTTTGTATTTAGTTTGCCATCCATGGCGCAAGTTCGGTTTTATAGGGTAATTCAAGACGGAGCTTCGAGCTTCTTTGGTCTTGGTGATGTTACGGCTTATGCCTATGCCCTTTGCCACACTCGACAAGAAACCCAAATTACAGCGTATTATTCATCGTCAGGCAGACTCAAAGAGGTCAAGATTAAAAATAAAGGTTTCTACACGCAAACTTATCCTGCTAACAAGTCCAAATTTTTCCCTTTGGACGATTATGATGGTAGGGGACTGTTATATACCGACGGCAATGTTTGTGAAGTTGTCAAAGAGCGAGAGAGAACCTTATTGAAAATAAAAGATGTCAGGTTATGCGCGGTTTATGCTGATTATTATGTGGATTTAGGCACAAACTGGACATTTAAACAATTTTCGGATAACGCCGTTCCAACGGGCTATCAGCTTGATTTTTGGAATGTAGTATACCTTTTCCGCAAAAACGTGAGCTTAACGACTACCGCCATAAGCGATTCTCTCGGGAGTAGAGTCACAATATCGGTCTTGGAGGTAACCTTTACCAACGGGCAAAAAGTAAAGCTGAAAATATACGACGACCCTGCTTGGGCTAATGCTGAACCGGGAATGTTGGTTGAGCGCTCCAAATTTCGTCAAATAACCGTCTACAAACTTCGATAAACATCAAAAAAAGACCTTGAAATAACTTCAAGGTCTTTTTTTATATCCATATACCCCGCTAAAATCTCGGATTCTGTTCCCAACGCCAAGCGGTTGCCACAATATCCTCAATTTTAGTATATTTCGGCTGCCAACCCAACACCTCTTTAGCCATGGTGTTGGCGGCATAAAGTTTTGCGGGATCGCCGGCGCGACGCTCACCATATTCCACCGGACACTTTTTGCCAGTGACTTTTTCCGCCGCCTCAATAATCTCTTTGACCGATGTGCCGATTCCCGTACCCAAGTTGATACAGCCGCTGAACTCATCCAACTTTTCAAGCGCCAAACGATGAGCCAACGCCAAATCTTCAACATGAATATAATCACGAATACAAGTGCCGTCCGGCGTGTCATAATCCGTGCCAAAAACTTTAATCACATCGCGCTCGCCTTTAATGGCTTTCAACACCAACGGAATCAAATGCGTCTCGGGATTATGACTCTCGCCGATTTCTCCGTCGGCGGAACAACCGGCGGCGTTAAAATAGCGCAAAGCAATATGTTTCAAACCATAAGCGCGCTCATAATCATTAAAAATCTGCTCAATAAAAAACTTGGTGCGTCCATAGGCGTTAATTGGATTCTGAGTGTGTTTTTCATCCAAAGGCATATACTGCGGATTACCGTATGTGGCGCAAGTACTGGAGAACACGATTTTTTTAACATTATGCTTGAGCATAACCTCCAACAGATTCAGCGTGCCCTCCACATTGTTTTGATAATACTTTTGCGGATTTTCCACACTCTCGCCCACATAAGTGAACGCGGCAAAATGCACCACCGCGTCAATTTGATACTTGTCAAAAACCCGTTCCAACGTGGCTTTGTCGAGCAAATCGGCTTTTTCAAAATCAGGCACGGCAACCGCCTCTCGGTGCCCATAAATCAGATCGTCAGCCACAACACAGCGATACCCGTTTTGTGCCAAATGTTTAACCGTATGCGAACCAATATATCCGGCGCCGCCCATCACTAAAATATGACGCATAACCCCTCCGTTTTGCTTTGATTATTACAATACGCTCAGCCTAGCATACCTTTTAGATAAATCAAGTCTGCGCCGACGATAGCCACAAAAAAAAGCGGACACAGCCTAACACTGCCTCCGCTCAAGCAACATATAAAAGGAGAAGTCTTCTTTACCCGAAGAACATTTTTAATAATATCACAATTCCACGACACGCACAATATTTTTTTTGCGGCAATCAGCGATTATATTTGTATGTTCCCAAAATTTTGATAGAATTTTCTTCAGAGAAAAAGCGCAACTCGTCAAAGGCGTTTTTAAAAGCCTGCGATTCGGGATGACACTCGGCCTCAACATAAAACTGCGCCGACACAAAATTGCCGTTCAACAAATAGCTCTCCAACTTGTTGATATTAATACCGTTGGTAGCAAACCCGCCCAAAGCCTTGTACAACGCCGCCGGAATACTCTTCACTTTGAAGATAAACGACGTCACAAACCGCTCTTCGGTTTTGGTCGGAATCACATGTTCGCGCGACAAAATCAAAAAGCGCGTCGTGTTGTTGCTGGCGTTTTCAATATTAGACGCCAAAATATCCAACCCGTAAATTTCCGCCGCGAGTTTGGAAGCAATCGCCGCTTTGGTTTTATCGTTCCAACCTTTCACGTCTTCGCACGACTTGGCGGTGTCGATTCGCGCCACCGGTTTAATGCCGCGCGCCTGCAAAAAGTTTGAACATTGCGCCAACGCCTGCGGATGCGACGACGCTACTTTAATATCCTCGAGTTTCGCGCCCTTAATCGCCAACAACTGGTGCTCCACCCGCAAATAATATTCCCCGATAATAAACAGGTTCATTTTAGGCAACAAAAAATGCACATCCGCCACTCGTCCGGCATTAGAGTTTTCAACCGGAATCATGGCGTAATCGGCCTCGCCGTTCTGCACCAGATTCATACAAATTTCAAACGTCTCGCAAGGAACATATTCTTGGTCAGGAAAAACATTTTGTGCCGAAATATGCGAATATGCCCCCGGCACGCCCTGATAAGTGATTTTCAGTGTCATATCATTACTCGATTATGGGGTTGCAAATATCTGCTGTATATATTATAACAGCAAAAAAATAAAGGACTAAATGACGATGAGAGTGGATATTTTTGACTTTGAGCTTGATAAAAATCTGATTGCCAATCAGCCGGCAGACCCGCGCGACAGTTGCAAACTGCTTGATCTGAGCAATCCGGACATAATCCGCGACCGCATATTTTACGAACTGCCCGACATTATCAACGAAGGCGATGTTTTGGTTTTTAACGACACCAAGGTTATCCCCGCCAAATTATACGCCCGCCGCGGTCAGGCTGAGGTTGAAGTCACGCTTTATCATCCGGTTGACGGCATTGAGTGGTGGGCTTTTATCAAAAACGCCAAACGCCTGCACGAAGGCGACACCATCACTTTTTATACCGATGAAATCAGTCCTGAACAGTCGCAATTTTCCGCCCGTATTTTAGAGAAAAAGGCCGATGACGGCGTCCGTCTGGCGTTTGACTGCCAACCGCAAGAGTTGGGACATTTGCTTGAAGAATACGGCTCAATGCCTCTCCCGCCTTATATCAAACGCAACAAGCCGAGCGAGGCGGGCGGGCTGTGGAACCGCTATTCCGACAAAGAAAACTATCAAACCGTTTACGCCTGCCACGAGGGTGCTGTTGCCGCGCCGACCGCAGGATTGCACTTTACGCAACGCGTGTTAGACGCGCTTGATAAAAAAGGTGTCAAAAAAGTTTTCTTAACCTTGCACGTGGGCGCCGGAACTTTTCTTCCAGTTAAGGTTGAAGACACCAAAGACCATAAAATGCACGCCGAATACGGCATTATTCACCCCGAGGCCTGCGATGTGATTAACGAGGCCAAACGTCAGGGCAAAAACATCATCGCCGTCGGCACCACCTCGTTGAGACTATTAGAGAGTGCCGCCGATGACCACGGTGTTTTGCACCCCTTCACCGGTGAAACCAGCATTTTCATCACCCCCGGCTACAAGTTCAAAATTATTGACTATATCATCACCAATTTTCACTTGCCAAAATCAACCTTATTTATGTTGATATGCGCCATTGCCGGCACCGAGCGGATGAAAAATGCCTACCACCACGCCATGACTCATGATTATCGCTTTTATTCTTACGGCGACAGCTCAATTTTGAAATGCGTAAACAAAATTTAAACGCTTGGTTATTATAATCCGCTTAAACATAAAAAATAACTTGAGTGTCCGCGTGTGTTGAGATTTTTTAAACATCTGAACCTGATTATGCCGCAAATTCACAATTCATTGTTTCCGGCACTCATTTTCGCATACGCATTTTTAGGATATTTTCTGTATGGCGAAATTTCTCCCCTTGCCCGCAGCAACCTGCATATTATGTTTTGGACGGCCAACGCCGTATGCCTCGGCGTACTAGTCTATTTCAACCGCCGCAAACCGCTGTTTATAATGCTGACCACCGCGTTTGCCTACATCATCATCAACCGCCTCAAACATCATTACAGTCTCGACTACCTCAGCACGCCGGCGTATATTAACCTGTGTTTTTTTGTGCCGATTAATTTGGCAGTGTTTTACTTTTTGCCCGACCGCCGCTTGCTTGGCAACCTCCAAACCGCGTGGGGTCTGTTGTTTTTGTTCGTAGAGCTTGCCGCCGCCGAATACCTCAGTGCCGAAGACATTACCATAAGTTTCAACTCCGACGCCGACGGTATCAATCTCAATTCTCTGAGCGTCTTGTTGTTTTTGCTATTGCTCGTCAGCGCCTTCATCCGTTGCAGTCTCACCGGTAATTTTGAGGACACGGCGCTGTTTTTCGGTTGTCTGAACATTTGCGCCGGCTTTTATTATTCCGCCGGCTCCACCGCGCTGACCATATTTTTTGCCGCCGCGGCCGTCACCATTTGTTGGGGAACGATTGTCCACATCAACGACACTTTGCAACACGACAGCTTGACAGGTCTTTCCAGCCGCCGCCAATACCTTAAAGAATCCGCCGCTTTTCCGCTCAAATACAGCCTTTCGATTGTTTGTCTGGACAACTACCCTCACCTGATAAAAGCGCTCGGACGACTAAAAGCGCAAAAATTGCTCAAAATGTTGGCAATGCGCTTGTCGGAACTAGAACCCGAAAACCCGCTATACCGCTACTCAGGTGATGAATTTATTTTGATTTTTAAAAACGACAATCTCAAACAAAGCTACGAAAAGCTCGACAACATCCGCCGCGAGATTGCCGCCTCGGAATTTATGCTGTCTCCCCGCACTAAGGGACTAAAAATCACCATCTCGGGCTGTGTTTCCGAGAAAAAGCGCAGTGACGCCAACGCCACCGAAGTTTTGTTGCGTGCTCGCCGCACCTTGCAAAAAACTTATCAGTTCACCCAAAATCTGATTTCTAAAGCCTAGCGACGCGCTTTGATGGCGCGCGCAATCACCCACGCGCCGGCAATCAAAAACGGCAGTGACAACATTTGTCCCATGGTCACACAGTTCCAAAAATAACCGAGCTGAATATCCGGCTCTCTGAACTGCTCCATACTGATACGCATAACCGCGTACAGACAGGCAAACACGCCAGAGACAAAGCCCACGCGCTCGCGCACCCACTTAAAACGCCATAACACATTTAACACCACAAACATCAGCACACCTTCCGCCAATGCCTCATAAATCTGCGACGGATGACGCGGCAAATATCCGCCGTTCGGAAAACGAACCGCCCATGGCACGGTTGTCACTCTGCCCCACAGCTCATCATTAATAAAGTTTGCCAGCCGTCCCAAAAAAATTCCGATAGGCACATACAGTACCACCAAATCCGTCACCCGCAAAAACGGCATTTTCACCTGACGCGCAAAATACCACAACGCCAAAATCACCCCGACGATACCGCCGTGAAACGACATCCCGCCGTTCCAAATTGCCAAAATCTGCAACGGGTGCTCCCAAAATACCGACGTGCCGTAAAACAACACATACCCCAAACGACCGCCCAAAATAATACCCATCGTCACGTCAAAAACCAAATCTTCAATATTCTCTTTGGTCAACGGAATATTATTTTGCTTAACATTGCGCTTAATCAGCAGCCACGCGCTGATAATCCCCACCAGATAAGCCATGGAGTACCAACGAATAACAATCGGTCCCAACGAAAAAATAATCGGAGAAATATCAGGATATTCTAAACCGTTCATCATAAAGCACTTTCCTTGTTTTAGCGTTATTCGTAAACAATATATTAATATAAAAAATATATCCACATCTAAAAAACGGCGCCGATTTCAATCGCTTGCTAACATATTGATATTTAATAACAATAAAAATAATCCACAAAAAATTTATTTGCGAGGGTGGAAAACTTTATTAATTAGATTGAGTTATCCGACTCGCTGAGGCAAGCTGAGCGATGTTTAGTGACTGATGCGTTTATTTTTTGGAGAACACCATGAATCTGGCAAAGAATTATGCCACGGAATTATATAACCCGATAGACACGGTTGAAAGTATATTCACCCGTCGCGCCTATGAGCTTGACCGCCGCAGCGACAGCGAAGTGGTGGTTGAGGTGCAGGGCAAGTGGAACAATATGTTGTTGTTCTTCGCGTGGGAAGAAAATATGCACTGCCTGCACATGTCTTGCCTTATGGACATCCAAAGCGCCATTGAAGACCGCAGCAAAATTTTTGAGCTGTTGGCTATGGCAAACGAAGAACTTTGGGTTGGTCACTTCTCCTACTGGACAGAGCAAAAAATGCCTGTTTTCAAACACGCGCTCATCATTAACGACAACGAGACCGAATTTGAACGCAAAATTGCGCAACTGACCGACATTGCCGTCAAAGAATGCGAGCGGATGTATCCCATTTTCAACGTGGTTTTGACCAAAGGGATGGATCCTCGTCAGGCAATGTACCCCATGACGATGGAAACCATTGGCCGCGCCTAAAAAAAAGCCTTGCATAATCCAAAATAAAAGTGTATAAGTTGACTGCGTTTGAGCAAATTGGGCTGATTGGCATGCCTGACTGCTCGCATAAAATCCAATTAGTAATAACCAGAAAGGGATTGAAATGCCTAAATTAAAATCAAAAAGCTCTGCCAAAAAACGTTTCAGCGTTACCGGCACTGGCAAATTAAAAAGAAATTTTGCAAAAAAGAGACACTGCCTCTTCTGCAAATCTCCAAAAATGAAAAGACAAGCGAGAGGTTCCACTCTGTTATCTGAGTCAGACACCATCATTGTTAAAAAGTTTTTACCTTATTTGTAGGAGGATATTTAGATGTCTCGTGTTAAAAGAGGTGTTATCGCACACGCACGCCATAAAAAGATTTTGGATATGGCAAAAGGTTACAGAGGACGCAACAAAAACGTTTTCAGAGTAGCCGTTGAAAAAGTTGAAAAAGCATTACAGTACGCTTACCGCGACAGAAAAGCAAAGAAAAGAAGTTTCCGTTCTTTGTGGATTCAAAGAATCAACGCTGCCGCTCGTTTGCACGATATGACTTATTCTCGATTTATGAGCGGGCTTAACAAAGCCGGCATCGAACTCGACCGAAAAGTCCTTGCTGATATTGCTTTGAAAGAGCCTGCTAACTTCACAAAACTTGTTGAAGCAGCAAAATCAGCTTTGAACTAAAATCACAATTTGCGGTTTTATTCAAAAAAGCGATTCTCAAAGGGTTGACCCCACACTTTTCGGGTTGACCCTTTGATTATTTTAAATCACAACCATGATTCAGAGGAAAATATGGGAACTTTTCAAAATATTGATGATATGTTGCAACAGGCGCTAGCCACTGTCTCGGCCGCCGCCGGCTCTGCCGAGGTTGAAAACGCCCGCGTTGCCATTTTGGGCAAAAGCGGCAGTTTCACGCAACTCAGCAAAACTTTGGCAACCTTAGCCCCCGAGCAAAAAAAAGCCTTTGGCTGTGAGCTCAATCTGGCAAAAAAACAAATTGAAGACCTGATAACCGCCAAAAAAGCGGCGCTCTCCGAGCAAGAACTCAACGCTCGTCTGGCGCGTGAGACCATTGATGTCAGCTTACCGATTCGCGATGAACATCAGGGTCGTCTTCATCCGGTTTCCAAAATTTATGAAGAAGTTGTCGCCATTTTCGGTCAAATGGGATTTGACATTGCCGAAGGTCCGGATATTGAAGACCAGTTCCACAACTTTAACGCTCTGAATATGCCGGCCAACCACCCTGCCCGCCAAATGCAGGATACGTTTTATATCGCCAACCCCGACAGCGACAATTTTGACGACAGCTACGTCGTCCGCACCCACACATCGGGCATTCAAATCCGCACCATGGAGAAACAGCAGCCGCCGATTCGTATTATTGCCCCCGGACGCACCTATCGTTCCGACTGGGACGCCACCCACACCCCGATGTTTCATCAGGTAGAAGGTTTGGTGATTGACACCAACATCACCATGGCGCACCTCAAAGGTTGCCTTTATGACTTTATGAAAGCCTTTTTTGAGCTTGACGACCTGCCGGTGCGTTATCGCCCGTCATATTTTCCGTTTACTGAACCTTCGGCCGAAATGGACATCGGCTGTCTAAAAACCAAAGACGAGTTAAAAATCGGCGCCGGCACCGATTGGCTTGAGGTTTTGGGCTGCGGTATGGTTCACCCCAATGTTTTGCGCGCCGGCGGCATTGACCCCGACAAATATCAGGGCTTTGCGTTTGGTTTGGGCATTGACCGTTTGGCCATGCTCAAATACGGCATCCCCGACTTGCGCACTTTCTTTGAGTCGGATGTGCGTTGGCTCAAACACTACGGCTTTGCGCCGCTTGACTTTTCATCAATGACCGGTGGTTTAAGCAACACCGGCGGACAGTTGCGCTAATTGAGGAGAGATAAAAATGAAGTTTACGATTTCTTGGCTTAAAGAACATTTAGACACCACCGCCGACGTTGACACCATTGCCCAAACCCTGACCCAAATCGGACTCGAGGTTGAAGAGGTTGTCAACCCCGCCGCCGCGTTAAAAGGCTTTATCACCGCCAAAGTGGCGACTTATGAACGCCATCCGGACTCTGATCACTTGGGGCTGTTGAGCGTTGACACCGGCTCAGAAAAATTGCAGGTTGTCTGCGGCGCACCAAACTGCCACCAAGGCTTAATCGGCGTGTTTGCGCCGGTCGGCACCAATATTCCCTGCTATAACGAGGTTTTAAAGGTTGGAAAAATCCGCGGTGTTGAAAGTTTTGGTATGATGTGCTCCGAAAAAGAGCTTGGCGTTGGCGAAGACCACAGCGGCATTATCGAACTACCCGCCGACACCCCGCTTGGCGTGCCTGCGGCTGAGGTTTTGCCCTGCGACCCCGTTATTGAAATTTCAATCACGCCCAACCGCGCCGAATGTCTTGGTGTTCGCGGTGTTGCGCGTGATTTGGCTGCTGCCGGATTGGGCACGCTCAAACCATTGAACGTTCGCAAAACCCAAGGCGCTTTCGCCTCTCCAATTAAGGTGTCTGTTGAGGCTAAAGACGCTTGCCCAACCTATGTCGGACGCTACATCAAAGGTGTCAACAATCACGCCGCCACCCCCAAATGGCTGAAAGACCGCTTGACCGCCATTGGTCTGCGCTCTATTTCGCCATTGGTCGACATCACCAATTACATCAACTACGACATGGCGCGCCCGTTGCACGTTTTTGACGCCGACAAACTCAAAGGCAACATTTGCGTGCGAATGGCGCATGAAGGCGAAAAATTCACTTCGTTGGAAGATAAAGAATATGCGCTTGACACTCAGTCATTGGGAATTTGCGATGACGAAGGCATCCAATGCTTGGGTGGCATTATGGGCGGTAATACAAAGGGTTGCACCGATGACACGACCAACGTCTTTTTGGAGTGCGCCTTGTTCACGCCTGAGAATATTGCCCGCACCGGTCGTCATTTTCAAATTGATTCGGATTCGCGCTATCGTTATGAACGTTGGGTTGACCCAAAATCAAATATTCTCGGCTCTGACTATGCAACGCAGATGATTATCGACATTTGCGGCGGCGAGGCCTCCGAGCCGGAAATCGTCGGTTCGGAAGACGTTGCCCCCAAAGTGGCATACATCCGCCCCGACCGCATTAAAAACCTCATCGGCATAGAAGTCAGCCACGATCGCATTGTTGAAATTTTGAGCCACCTCGGCTTTAGTTGCAGCGATGAAAACGGCAAAATCAAAGCTGTTTCCCCCACATGGCGCGGAGATATTGAGGGCGAGCACGATTTGGTTGAAGAGGTTGTCCGTATGATTGGACTGGACAACATCCCCGCCGAATCTTTACCGCACGATAAATTGCCGCAAGTCACCTTGTCGCCCCGTCAGCACAATGCTTTGATTGTCAAGCACGAGCTTGCCTCCCGTGGCTTGCTTGAAACCGTCACATGGAGCTTTATGGACGAGCAGTTGGCTGATATGTTCCGCGCACAGCCCGACCATTTAACGCTGATTAACCCGATTGCCGCCGACTTAAACGAGATGCGTCCGTCAATCGTGCCCAATCTGCTGACCGCCACCCAAAGCAATGTTGCCAAAGGTTGCGGCAACGTGGCTTTATTTGAGGTTGGACCACAATTTTATGGTCGCAAACCCACCGAACAGCAATCCGTTGTCGCCGGTGTGCGTTATGGCTTAACCAACTCCAAACACTGGTCGCATAACGAACGTCCGGTCGATGTTTTTGATGTTAAGGCAGACGCTTTGGCTGCCATTGCCGCTGCCAACGGTCCGGCAGACAATGCTCAAATCACCACCGACGCGCCGTCATATTACCACCCCGGACGCAGCGGCACTTTCAGATTGGGTAAAAACGTCTTGGCCTATTTTGGCGAACTGCACCCCAATGTCTGCAAAAAATTCGGTCTCAAACAACGCGCGTATGCTTTTGAAGTCTTTTTAGACAACATCCCGTTGCCGCGCGGCGCGCAAGGCAAAGCTCGCAAAAAACTGGAGCTGTCACCTTTGCAAGCGGTCGAAAAAGACCTCGCCTTTGTGGTCGACAAAAAAACGCGCGCGCAAGATGTGATTGTCGCGGCGCAAACCGCCGATCGCCAAAGCATAACCGGCGTTCGCCTGTTTGATATTTATGAGGGCGAGAACCTGCCGACCGACAAAAAATCTTTGGCCGTCACCGTCACTTATCAGCCGACCGACAAGTCCTTTACCGATAAAGAGCTTGAGGTCTTAATGCAAAAAGTGATTATGGCGGTTGAAAAGAAATGTGGCGGACAGCTCCGTAGCTAAACAACCGCAGTCTTACAATCAAAAGCCCCGATAAATATCGGGGCTTTTTTCGTTTATGGTTGAAATTCATAGTTTTGTATGATATTCTGAATCTGGTTTATGAGTTTTGAGGTGTGTTATGAATAAAACATCACGCATTTTTGTCGGCGCATTGTTTTTGTGCCTGCTTAGCGCGAACGTATCAGCAAAATATTGTGTAAAATTACCTTCTTGCGAAGAATTGGGCTACATCTTCCCCTACAAAGAGGGAAGACGCTCTATCCGTTGCCCGTTTGATACAACCAAAGTTTTGTATCTTGACTATTGTCAGGCTTATGGGCTCAGCTCCAAACCCAATGACGCGGCCGGCGCTTATCAGGAGTGTGTTGAAGAAAAAGCCGACGGCACCAAAATCAATACCGGTTATTATCGTTATACCCGCTGCAACTCAGGCTATACCTATAAAAGTGGCGACTGCATCCCCTCCAATGAATAGGCTGTTTTTCCCTTCTCAGTTGTCATTGCGCCTTGTGGCACGTTCCCCACTCATCGTCATTGCGAGTCCGTGGAACACGGACGAAGCAATCCAGCATGTCCCCCGAACGTCATTGCGAGCCGCGTTACCCCCACTCATCGTCATTGCGAGACCGTGGAACACGGACGAAGCAATCCAGTTAAAAAAAACATAGCAAAAATCAATGGACTGGACTGCTTTGTTTGTTACCAAACTCGCAGTGACGATTTTTAACACCGATCGTCATTGCGAGCCGCGTTACCCCACTCATCGTCATTGCGAGTCCGTGGAACACAGACGAAGCAATGACATCAGAAAATGAAAAAACCTCGGATAATGTGGTTTATAGTAAGATTTGAAAGAGAAAAAAGCGCAGCGTACCCCATACACAAAAAACTCGGATAGCGAGGCTAGTACGACGTTCGCCCAGTTGCGCGGTGTACTTCACCATATACAAAAAAACCTCGGATAATGCGGTTAGTACGACATTTGCACAGTTGCGCAGTGTACACCCCATACAAAAAAAACCTCGGATAATGAGCTCAATACGACGGAAATTTTTGAACGCAGTGTACACAAACAGTACATAAGTTCAAAAACTTCCTAGCAGTGAGCCATTAGACGAGGTTTTAGAGGTTTTTATAATAAGGTCTTGCCATACACCCTCAACTTATTGCGTACAAAACCACGCAATGAAACTTCCGCGCGGGCTCCGTAGTGAGAGATAATCTCCGAAGCCGCGATATTTCCGATAAGCGCGCAAGTTCCCAAAGTGCGATTCTGCGTCAAACCATATAAAAATCCGGCGGCATAAGCGTCACCCGCACCGGTAGAGTCGACCACGTTGTCAACCTTTTCGGCCTCCACAAAAACCTTAATCCGGTTATTAACCACCACCGAGCCCTTCTCACTGCGCGTAATAGCGGCAATTTCCACTTCAGGCTTAATTAAATCGAGCGTCTTATAAAAATCATCTTGCTCAAACAATGACATAATCTCAGTCTCATTGGCAAATAAAATATCCACGCCTTCGCGAATAAAGTTCAAAAACCACTCACGGTGTCTCAGCACACAGCTTTTATCGGACAGTGTAAACGCCACCTTACGACCATATTTGTGCGCCAGTTTTGAAGCCATAATCATCGCCTCGCAAGCCTTTTCGTCATCACACAAATAAGCCTCCAAATAAACCACTTTGGCGCTGCTGATAATTTTCTCATCAATATCATCAACACTCAGATTTTTGGCCGCGCCCAAATAGGTGAACATTGAGCGTTGCGCGTCAGGAGTAACCAACACGATACTCCGCGCCGTTGACGGACCTTGCAACAAAGGAGATGTAAAAAAGTCAACGCCGGCGGCGCCGATGTCGCGGCGAAATTCCTGTCCCAACTCATCATCGTGCACCTTGCCGATAAACGCCGGCGTACCACCCAGCGAGGCTATCGCCGCCACCGTATTGGCAGCAGAACCACCCGAAATTTCACGCTCCGGCACAATGTCGGCATAAATCTCACCGGCCTTCTGCGCCTCCAACAAAGTCATTTCACCTTTTGGCAGATTGCGTTCACTCAAAAAACCGTCGCCCACCTTGGCCAAAACATCAACAATGGCATTGCCGATTCCGACAACATCATAAACTATTGTATCGTCAGTCATCAAAAAAACCTCTTTCAATAAGAAAATAACTTACTTTCAGTAGATAGCTTACTTTTAACATTTATGCAACAAAAAACCCAGAATCAAATCTGGGTTTCAAAGATTCATCGCTGCGGAGAAGTATAACTTAATTTTAATTATCTTTCAGCACTGCCTTTTGCCATACTCAAAGCCTGCTTCCGTGCAGCAACCTCTTTCTCTGCTTTCATTGTAACTTCATACGCTTTTTCGGTATCTTTAACTTCATGCACCGAACCGTTCAAGGCCAAATCATCTATATTTTTCATCAACTCCCAATCAACAGCAATACCACCGTTTTGAGCCGCTTTCATCTGCTCCGGCGTAGCCACACGATATGCCCCGCTTGCCAAATATGAAATTTTCGCTTTACCGTCAGCACCTACAACCGACAACATTGCTCTAACATTTTTAGACCCAAGAATACGCTCGGCGTTTTCTTTAGTCAAAATTCCTTTTTCCTTAGACATTTTACTTCTCCTAAAAATTCTCCGTATCTCTTTTGTCTATTATCGCAATATTTTTTCTATATGTCAACACCTAAACACTAAAATAATCACAAAAAAGCGGTTTTTAATGTACATTTTTAACCTTTATAAGTTATAGTATTTCAAAAATCAATAAAATATCCTTAACAACAAACCGGAAAAACCAATGTCTTTGCTAAAATCTGTCGCCACATTTGGCGGATTCACCCTCATCAGTCGCTTCACCGGCTTTGCCCGCGATATGGTCATCGCCAACTTTTTGGGCGCTGGTCTGGTCTCAGATGCGTTTTTTGTCTCTTTCAAGCTACCCAATCTTTTCCGCAGTCTGTTTGCCGAGGGCGCGTTTACGGCAGCGTTTGTTCCCATGCTGTCGGGAAAACTGGTGAGCGAAGGACAAGACAAAGCCATTTTGTTTGCCTCGCGCGCCATCAGCATTTTAGCGTTTTTTCTGGCTTTGTTTGTCGGCGCTATGGAAATTTTTATGCCTTATGTGGTTGAGGTCTTAGCCCCCGGATTCATGGGCGATGAAGGTAAAATTGAATTGGCGGTCACCTTGTCTCGCATTACTTTTCCGTTTTTGCTGTTTATCTCGATTGTGTCTTTTCAGTCCGGCATTCTCAACTCGTTTAACAAATTTGCCGCTCCCGCCTCCGCACCGGTAATACTCAACCTCACCATGGTCGCCTCGGCGTTTGTTTTTCACAATCTTGGTCCCACATCTGCGCACGGCATTGCCTTTGGCATCACGCTTGCCGGTATTCTTGAAATTTTGTGGTTGCACTACTTCATCCGCAAACAAAACATAACCATCCGCCCTCACTTTGACATTGCGGCCATTCTCCGCCTTGAAGACATCAAAACCTTGTTCCGTCGCATTGCCCCCGGCATTTTAGGCGCGGGCATATATCAAATCAATATGGTTGTAGACACCATTTTAGTATCATTGGTCGGCACGGGCGCTATTTCCTGGCTATATTACGCCAACCGCTTGCAACAGCTCCCCTTGGGCGTGGTCGGCGCCGCCATCAGCGTGGCGTTGCTGCCGATTCTCTCTAAGTCGCTCAAAGCCGGAAACACGCTTGAAGCCGCGCGCACGCAGGACAAAGCCGTTGAATACGGCGCTTTGCTGTCGATTCCTGCCGCCGCGGCACTGATAACTTTGGCCGCCCCCGTCATCAACATTTTATTCGAGCGCGGACGCTTTACCGCACAAGACACCGCCATGACCGCACTGGCGGTTCAGGCATATTCACTGGGGCTTCCGGCCTACGTTTTGGTCAAAGCCCTAACCCCAAACTTTTTTGCCCGCGGCAACACTAAAACGCCGGTCAAATACAGTATTGTCGTTTTTGCCACCAACCTGCTGTTCAGCCTGTTATTAATGCAAAAATTCGGACACATAGGCATTGCCACCGCCACCTCTATTGCCGCCTATGTTTCTTTGGGACAATATATCCATGGTCTCAAAAAAAGAGGTTATTGGCAGTTTAGCCGCGCGATGAAAATCAAAATTGCCAAGATTATATTCTGCTCGGCGTTTATGTCTGCCTGCCTTTATGGCGCGGAGCAAGCACTCGTCCTTGCCCGATTAAATTGGCTCGCCCTGTCTGTATGGCTCAAAACGGCGATTTTTGGCGGTTTGTGCATTTTGGGTGTTGCAAGTTTCTTTATTATGGCTAAACTAACAGGAACAATACGCTTGTCTGATATTATCGGATTATTAAAAAGAAAAGGAAAATAAAATGTTGCGTCACCAAATAATCACCTTTCTTGCCGTTATAAAAGCCAAATTTGATTCATATAAAGAATATTTACGCAATCGTACTGCAAATTTTAGCGAAGTCAGCTTTGACATAATCATCATCTGCGTTGCGGGTTTTCTGCTCTTATACTACCCCGTAGGCGCTTTTTTGACCCACAACATCGACCGCAGCACCGATACCGAAATCAGCAACGGAACGCCCAATCAATCACAAACCGTCGAGATGATTTCATATTTAGTCAACCGTGAAGTCAACGACAAAATCTGGACGCCGAACCTGCCGTTTTTCTTTCCGGCTTCGATTTTAGACAATATGCCCAACTACCAATTAGGAATGATGAACGGCATCTCCAAGTTCACCTCTGCGTTTGAAAAACGTGTTGACAGCACAATTCACGACAAAGAAAACACCAGCAAACTTTACAAAGCCGCGGTTTTGCTGCGTTATTCCGGCACCATCTGGATGTTTGACCCGCACAACAAAATCAAACCCGTGCCTTCGGCCGGAAGTCAATACCGCAAAGCCCGCCGCCAACTGATAAAATACAATCAGAGCCTGATAAGCGGTCAAAACGTGTTTTACAAAAACCCGCTTGATTTGGCTTATATGCTGAAAAAAAGCAAAGTTAATCTGGCGCAAAGCAGTCGCCAACTTGCCGCCTCCATCCGCGAAAACAGTTCCAATTTTTTTGACTTTAAGGCCGATGATGTTTTCTATTACAATCAGGGCAAAGTTTATGCGTATTATATGCTGTTTCGCGCCCTTGGGCAAGACTACAAAGACATTATCGTCAACGCCGGACAATACCAAAATTGGATTAGCCTGACCAAAGCATTGGAAGAGGCTTGCGCCATCCAACCGGCGATTATCCGCAACGGCGAGCTTAACAGCGTGTTTGCCCCCAACCACCTGAGCTATCTTAATGCCAATATTCTCAAGGCGCAAAACCTGATAGACGCCCTAATTCCGCACTTCAACTTACCAGAGGGAAAACGATGATTATTGAGACCCAACCGACACCGGACGCCAACGTCCTCAACTTTTTTCCACCGCAAAAACTGCTTCCGGACAACCGTGCCGAATTTGTCGACAGCAAATCGTTACGCAAATCCCCTCTGGCTGAAAACATATTTGACCTCGGCGGCGTTATCTCCATCTTCATCACGCCGGATATGATTTCCGTCACCAAAGAGCCTTCCGCCGACTGGTTGCAACTCAAACCGCAAATTTTGGCCGAGATTATGGACTTTTTGACCTCGGGCGAAGACATCATTATTAACAAAGACAACTCTCGTTCAGAAGACGAGGTCGTCAACGCGATTATCGGTCTGCTTAATGCGAGGATTCGTCCGGCGGTGCAGCGAGACGGCGGCGATATAAAATTCTGCTCTTTTGAAAACGGCATCGTTTTTGTTGAAATGCAAGGCAGTTGCGTGGGTTGCCCTTATGCCGCTCGCACACTCAAAGACGGGGTCGAGCGCATTTTGCAAACCTACATCCCCGAGGTTAAGTCCGTTCAAAACATCCGCGACAAATCATGACCGTAAAGTTTTTTGCATATTTACTGGGTGCGGTTTTATGGTGTCAAACCGCTAACGCCAAACCCACAATTGACATCCGTTACGACGGCATTTACCTCAATCATGCCTCGATGTCGCAGCTTGAAAAAGTCTACAACGACTACAACTACCGCGACTATATTTATATGCCCGATTGGCAATACCCGCCGATTTTTGCAGAGACTTTACCAACCGACTTTGACCAAATCAAAAACCCGCAAAAACGCAACCGCCTGTTTTTGCAAATGATGGCGACGCTGGCTCTCAAAGTCAACCAAGAGATTGAGTTGGAGCGTATTGAGATTTTGGAACTGATAGACGCATTTAATGCCTCTCATGACCTTTCCGCCGAACAAATCAAAATTATCGAAGATAAAGCCGCCAAATATGACATTTTCACCCGTTTAAAAGGTGAGCGCCGCTATGCCCTGATTTTGGCACAGCTCAAAACCAAAGTCGACACCGTGCCACCGTCAATTTTAGTAGGAGAAGCCGCCATCGAGAGCAACTGGGGCACCAACCGCCCCTCAAAGCTCGCCAACTCTCTGTATCGCGAATTGGTGTGGTATACCGACGAGGGCTTAGAGCCGCTTGATGAAACCGAAGACAAAAGCTACCGCTACAAAATCTACCCCAACCTATACGATTCTATGTCCGCCCACGCCCTCAAAATCAATGCCGGCATTAACTATGAGCAATTCAGAACGCTGCGAGAGCAAGCGCGCTACCGCGAAGTACCGTTTTTGGGGCGCAACGTGGCGCACTCCATGTATTTTGATTCCAATCTGCAAAACTTTGCCGGCTTGCTGGACTATACCATAACCTTTTATGAGCTGACCAATCTTGACGAGGCGGAATTATCGCCGCTCAAACTGCCTCAAAAAAATAAATTTTAAATTTAACAAAATTGTAAAACTTATTTGCATAAAATATATTATATGATATAGATTATAGGTACACTTGTAAAACAGGGTTTTGGACAATGAACGATTTACTTTTAACAAAGCAGGATGTTGCTTCTCTGGCAAAAGGTCAATCCGTTGACGCTAAGAGCACAACCATCAAAAAGATTGCGCACTACTACACCTCGCAGGGTGAGCTTTCAAACAAAGGCGTTCAACTGGCGGAAGATATTTTCCGCATTATGTTGCACGATGTTGAGGTCAAAGTTCGCGAGGTTTTGGCCGAGAGTATCAAAAACAGCCGCAACCTGCCGCGCGATATTGTCACCCAAATTATCTCCGATACCGAAACCGTTTCGGTGCCGTTTATCAAGTTCTATAACGACCTTAAGACTGAAGATTTAATCAGCATTTTGGAAAGCCAAAACATCAACAAGCAAAAAGCCGTTGCCAGCCGTCCCAATTTGTCTGAAGACATCTCGCAAATCATCAGCGAAAAATGCCCTGAAGAAGTTGTCAGCACCCTCATTTCTAACGAGAGCGCCAACATTGCCGACCGCACTTATGAAAACATTGTCAGCAAGTATAAAAACAGCGACAACATTAAAGAAAAATTAGTTTACCGTGCACAATTGCCGGCGCACATTATCTCTAAGGTAATGGATTCCCTTTCCGATGAGTTGAAAAAACGTCTGATTTTGGTGCACGATTTGCCTGAAAACATCGCCAGCGACCTGGTTGAGCAGGTTAAAGAAAAAACCACGCTGAAAATCTCCGAGGACTTCAGCTCCGACAAACAGATTGACGATTTGGTTCGCCAACTCTACAAATCTGACCGGCTGACACCGTCTTTGGTTGTCCGCTCCATTTGCATGGGCGACCTCAAATTTTTTGAATATGCCATGGTCTACCTGTCTAACACCCCGCTGATTGAGGTTCGCAAAATTTTGTTTAACAGTCAGGCAGACTTTGTCATCCGCAACCTGTTGCGCAAGGCTTTCATCCCCAAGTCGATGTTTCCGGCGGTGTTCAGTGCCTTAAACGTTATCCGCGATGTTCGTTTTGATTGCGGCAAAAACGCCAAAGACACCTTTGTTCACAAAGTGATTGAGCGTATTCTGTCGGTCGGCAACGCCGATGAAGAACTGAGCGAAAGCGACGTCAACTACCTTATTTCTAAAATTTGTTGAATATTTATTAATCAAATCAGGTTATTATGTCCTTATTGTACAATAAGGACAGTTTGATTATGGATAAAAACAACATTACCAAACAGTTAGATATTTTCTGCAAAGTTATCTCTCATATTTTGAGTGTCAGGTCGCCGCACACCGGTTGCCACATCAACCGCGTGCCAATTTTGGCGGATATGATAGCCCGCGCCGTCAGCCAAGAACAGAGCAACAAAAAACAAAAGTTTTCTGATGACGACTACTACAAAATTGATGTTGCAGCCAAACTCCACGACTGTGGCAAAACCACCACCCCTGACTACCTGTTGGAAAAAAGCACCAAACTTGAGCTTGTTCGCAACCGTATTCACGAAATTCGCAATCGTTTTGAGATTTTGCGCCGTGACGCCGAAATCGCCTGCCTCAAGCAGATTATAGCCGACCCGCAGTCAAAACCGCAGGCTCAAACCGAATTAGCGCAAAAAATCAAAAAACTGGAGCAGGATTTTGCGTTTATCGCCGCCTGCAATATCGGGGACAGTGAAGTTTCCGCCGATGATGAGAAAAAGCTCAAACGTATCGGCAAACAAAAGTTCAAACGATATTTCAATCGCCTGCTTGGCCTGTCATGGTTTGAAAAACAGCAGCTCACCCCCGAACAAAGCCAAAAATACAGCCACACGGGGTTTGAGACCATTTTGCAAGACAATCCCGAAGATGTTTACAAAGATATCCCGACCGGCGAGATTTATAATCTCAGCACCAACAAGGGCACGATTAACCCGCTTGAGCGCAAAAAAATCGAGCAGCACGCCGCCGAGACCGCCAAAATTCTGGACTATTTGCAACTGCCGCCCGACTATGCCTGCATTAAGAATTATGCCGCCGAGCACCACGAACGCCCCAACGGCAGCGGTTATCCTTTGGGTCTGACAGACAAAGACCTGTCCATTGTTAGTAAAATCATAATGCTCGCTGATATTTTTGAGGCGCTAACCTCAGTCGACCGCCCTTACAAGGCGCCGAAAAAACTCTCCGAAACCTTGCGGATTTTGCAGGCGATGAAAAACAAACAACAGCTTGACGCCGAGATTTATCATATTTTCATCACCAAGCGCATTTTTATGCAATACGCCGAGCAATACCTCAAACCCGAGCAAATTGACCAAATCAACATCAATGACTACCTCTGAGCGCAAAAAGGAGCCGCCGCATGAGTCTAAATATTATTCCCGTCCTGTGCCGCGCCGGCAGCATGGACAACTATTGCTATGTTATCACCGACACCGCCACTCGTAAAAGCGCAGTTGTCGACGCCTCCGAGGCACAGCCGATTATCAGCGCCTGCCAACGCCTCAACCTCAAGCCGAGCTATATCTTAAACACCCACCACCACTTTGACCACACCGACGCCAATCAAGAGCTTAAAGACGCGTTTGGCTGTCAGGTGGTGGGCAATGCCGCCGACGCCAAGCGGATTCCCGCCATTGACATCACCGTCAAGACCGGCGAAACTTTTGCGTTAGGACAAAGCGCCGCGCAGATTATTGACGCCCCCGGACATACTCACGGTCATATTTTGTGGTATTTTCCGCAAGATAAAGCCCTGTTCACCGGCGATACTTTGTTTAATTTGTGTATTGGCGGTTTGTTTGAGGGCACGCCGACCGAAATGTTTAACACCTTGCAAACCATAAAACAGCTGCCAGACGACACCTTATTTTACCCCGGTCACGAATACACGCTCTCCGGTCTTAATACCGCACTGCACTTCAACCAAAGCAAACCCGAAATGCAGGAATACCTCGCCCTGATTCGCCAACGGCTCAATGCCGGACAAGGCGTTCCGCCCATACCACTGCGCTTGGAAAAAGCCTGCAATCCGTATCTGAACGCCGCAACCCCCGCCGAATTTACCGCCTTTTTCAGATAATAAAAAAATAGACAACAACATATTGTCAATTTCAGAAAATTGAAAAACTAAAAAAATAACTATACAAGCTACAAAAGAGATTGAAACATAAAATTTTTATGTTAATCTTCTAACTAAAGGTTTTATAAACCTTTAAAAGCAACTCTAAATATTAAAGAAAGGACTATATTCAAATGAAAAAACTTTTATCAATAGCGCTTATTGCATTAGCTTTGACCGGATGTACAACTGCTCCGTTTATGCCATCCGTAGGTGCAATTTATAGCGACACCAAAGCGCCATTATCTCTTGAATATAACAAAACGGATTTGGGTCATAAAGTTGGCTCTGCCTCCTCACATAGTTTCTTAGGTTTATTTGCATTTGGAGATGTTAGCGTCCAGTCTGCAGCTAAAGACGGAAGTATCAAAGTAATCAAACATACCGACTATGAATTTACCAACGTATTCTTTGGTTTGTTCACTAAAACAACAGTTTATGTATATGGAGACTAGTAGTGAAAAAAGTATTCGCAATATTGTTTGTGATGCTTCTTATATCTGGGTGCGTATCAGCACCTAATGCTCCGTTTGTACCATCTACCGGTTTTCTTTTCACTGAAGTAAAAGCGCCATTGACAACAGAATATAATAACCAACAGGTCATTAAAACGTATGGCGAAGCCTCAACGACACACGTTGCTTATTATATATTGAGTTTTGCGATTGGCGATGCTTCACTTCAAAAAGCAATGAAAGATGGTATGCTGGAAAATGCTTCATATGCAGATTATGAGTGGTTCAGCGTTTTAGGTGTTTATGGAAAACTTAAAGTAAATGCCTATGGACAAGAAAAACAAGAAGAAGATTAAACAATCACAGTCAAAGAAAAAAACTCTCGAGCAATCGGGAGTTTTTTTGCATTACCCCCAGCCTACAAAACTAGAGCAATAAAAAAATAGACAAAATACCGCGACTATGTTATATTAAATTCATCGTTATATAGCAGCAAGGCAAAACAAATGACAAAATCATGGGAAGAACGCTACGGCAACCGCTATCAAAAAAAATCACCTGCCCCCGCAGAAACACCGACAACAACGGAAGATACATCGGTTTTGGAAAAGTTTAACGACTACCTCAAAACCCTGCCGCGCGAGCTGAAAGTCAATAAAAAAGATTTGTTCGAGCTTTACAAAACCCATGGTGCGCAGGCTTTGGAGGTTTATATGCAAGAACGCACCGCCGCCCCCAAACCGCAACGCAAAACCTTAAATATTATTGAGGTTGAGCCTCAACCCGCGCAACCGCAGCACGAGCAAACCGACCGACCGCAACAAACCGACACCCCAACGCCTGCCCGCGACACCGAACCGACCACGTCCGCCCCCGACAACTGGGTTGACGGCTATGAAAAATCGTTCCGCAACTGGGTCAAAAACAACACCTTCAAACGTGACGGCACGCCCAAACGCGCTATTGAGACCACCAAGACGGCAAACACGCTTGATATTGACTTAACGCCAAACAATTCGTCCCCGCACCGTCCGGACAAGGGAGTGTCTTATCACCTTGAAGACGGAGATAATGACGAGACCATCAACGTAACCGTCACCAACAAAAACCCCGACAAAGCACTCAATTATGACTATGTTTACGCGTTGGTCAAAAGCGCCAAAGAAAACGGCGTTGACACCATTGAGTTCAAAGACGTCAAAACCCCCGAGTTTGCCAATATGTTAATGGTGGCCTCGCTGCAATTTGATATGCAAATGCAAAATCAGCCGGAATTTATGATTGACGACACCGCAACTTATATCCCCCCCAAGCTGCAAAGCAAAATCAGCCGCTACAATGCCGACAAAAAGCCTCTGCCCCGACAGGAACAACCGGAGACAAACGATTTTGACCGAGACAATGACCACCCGAACCGCCGCGACCGTGAGGATTTTAACCACGACAATCCGCGCCCGCGTCCACGCCGCAACCGCGAGGATTTTGACCACGACAATCCGCGCCCGCGTCCCCGCCGCCAACCGCGCCGCCCCTCTTTTGAACGCGACTAACTTTTAGTATATATTGCAATTTTACCGTTGCTGTTTATTTCTTCGGGTGTGATGACACCAAAATTTAAGGAGAAATAAAATGGTTTATGTTGCCCGCACCAAAGAGAATTTGGAACGCTGCAAATGTATGAGCTGCCCGTCATACACCTTGGGATGCAAACTCAAAAATATGCCCGCCAACCTCTTCAAAATGATGGAAAATCTGGATAACACCGAACACTTTGAAGGTATGTACTGCGCCTTTGAAAAAAGCAACTGTATTCATGAGAACAAAGGGTGTATGTGCAGCAGTTGTGAAATCCACAACAAATACGGGCTCAAACGCGAGGATTATTGCCTCACCAGCGGCGGTGAAAAAATACCGCATTAATCCCCACCTCTCAAGCACAAAAAAACTCTGCCGATACCAAAATCGCAGAGTTTTTTTATACATAATAAATACTCATTTGGCATAAACAATCAGCTTAAAGGTTCAACACATCTTGAATTGTCCTACAATCCCACCACTTGTCTTCCGGAATAGAAAGTTTTGTTTCGTCATCCAACTTTTCATACAACAAAACGGTGTCAAGACTGTCCAAACCCAAATCTGCAAAAGATTGTTTAGCTAACTCATCATCTGTCATACTCTCAAATTCGTCATCAAATTCAAGAGCGCTGTCGGCCAATGCGGCACGAACCTGTTTTATGCTATACTTACCCATAATAAAAAAAATTATATATTACCGAGCGCAAATATAGCAAAAATCTCACTTCTCGTCAAGAGCTTTTTGTCTATTATTTTTCCAATTAGTCACATTTTGATTATGTTCTTTAAGACTTTTGGCAAAATTATGCCCACCATTACCGCTAGCCACAAAATAAAGATAATCCGTGCTGTCCGGATGCGCCGCGGCATACAACGACGCGACCCCTGGGTTACAAATCGGGGTCGGCGGCAAACCGGCATATTTATAGGTATTATACGGACTATCAATCTCCAAATCTTTGCGTGTCAAAGCGCGCCCTAACTCACTTTTGCCCTCTGTCAACGCATAAATAACCGTCGGGTCGGTTTGCAGCCGCATTCCTTGCCGCAAACGGTTCACAAACACCGATGACACTTTTGCGCGTTCCTCATCAACACCTGTTTCTTTTTCAATAATCGAAGCCATAACCAACAACTCGCCCATATCTTTATAAGGCAGATTTTCGGCGCGATTATCCCAAACTTCTTGCAACTTCTTTTGCATAGAAGCCGCCGCTTTTTGCACAATCACATCACGGCTTTCGTTGCGCTGAAAAATATAAGTTTCGGGCAAAAAAGCTCCCTCTTCGGGAATAACCTCAAACTCTCCCGAAAGCGCCTCATCATTATTCAGCAAATACAGCACCTGCCCCACGGTATACCCCTCGGGGATAGTAATTTTATGATAAACCACATCACCGCGAACCAACTTGGCAATCACGTTCATCATAGAGATATGTGGCTCAAACAAATATTCACCGGCCTTAAGTTTGCCCTCATTGCCTTGATATTTGAGCACCAAGCGCAACAACAGCGGACTGTCAATCACGCCCTGCTCATGCAAAATTTCCGCCGATTGTTGCACCGACGCTCCTTTGGCAATATTCACCACCACCGAATCAGAAAGCGGACCGTCATCCACAGCCCGCTTTTTAACCTCAAATCCGGCCAGTATCACGCTTGCCAAAATCACAACGGATACACTGCGCCACAACTTCATTTGCTGTCCTTAGTCTTCAAATTTTTTGAAAATCAAAGAAGAGTTCGTACCGCCAAAACCAAACGAGTTAGACATCGCCGCCTTAATCTCGCGTTTTTTAGCTTTCAACGGAACCAAATCCATATCCTTAACGCTCTCATCGGGGTTATGCAAATTCAAAGTCGGCGGGCAAACCTGATCGCGAATAGCCAAAATTGACAACACCGCCTCAACCGCGCCGGCAGCGCCCAACAGGTGGCCGATAGACGACTTGGTTGAAGACATTGACAAAGTCTTGATATTTTCGCCAAACAACTTTTTAACCGCCTCGGCTTCCCCGACATCGCCCAACGGCGTAGAAGTGCCGTGCGCGTTAATATAGTTGATGTCGCTCATCTCCACACCGTTTTCTTTGGCGTGTTCAACAGCCATTTTCATAGCGCGATAAGCACCGTCGCCCGACGGAGCCGTAATATGATAAGCATCGCCGCTCATGCCATAACCGACAACTTCGGCATAAATCTTGGCACCGCGAGCTTTAGCATGCTCCAACTCTTCCAAAACCAAAGCACCGGAGCCTTCACCCATAACAAAACCGCTACGCTCGGCATCCCACGGACGAGAAGCCTCTTCCGGACGATCGTTAAAGTCGGAAGTCACAGCCTTCATTCTGGCAAAACCGGCCAAAGCCAAACAGTTGACGGCAGACTCGGCGCCACCTGCGACCATAACGTCAGCATCACCGCGGGCAATAATATTAGCGGCATCGCCGATGGCGTGCGTACCGGTTGAACACGCGGTTACGCAAGCGTGATTTGGTCCCTTAAAACCATACTTAATTGAGAGGTTGCCTGAAACCAGATTAATCAGACATGACGGAATAAAAAACGGCGAAATTTTCTTAATACCGGCTTCATGAAACATAACCGAGTTGTCATAAATCACCTGCAAACCGCCGATACCGGAACCCATCATCACGCCTGAACGATATTTATCTTCCTCTTCTTCGGGTTTCCATCCGGAATCTTCGATGGCGTCACTGCCGGCGGCCAAACCGTAAAGAATAAACTTATCGCATTTTTTCTGATCTTTCGGAGCCATTACAGAATCAGGGTTAAAATCGTGCTCCCCCTCGCCGGTGGGAACTTGTCCCGCGATATGAACCGGAATATCTTTCAAATCGATACCTTCAATTTTGCGGATGGCCGATTTTCCGTCAAGGATAGATTTCCAGTTATATTCGACGCCTCTGCCGAAAGGAGAAACCACGCCCATTCCCGTAACAACAACTCTTCTCATTAATATACCTCTTAACTTGAAAAAAATTTTCATCCGTTGCGCTCAAAAACGTAACACATTAGCTTTATATGAAAAAACTCGCTTAGTCAAGCGAGTTAATTTCATATTCTGATAAATGCTTTGCTTAGGCATTCTTTGACAAATAGTCAATAGCATCTTTAACAGTAAGAATTTTTTCAGCGGCTTCATCAGGAATTTCGCAACCGAATTCTTCTTCAAATGCCATAACCAATTCCACAGTATCCAAGCTGTCTGCGCCCAAATCATCAATGAAACTGGCTGTATCAGTAACTTTTGATTCTTCAACGCCAAGATGTTCTGCAACGATTTTCTTAACGCGATTAGCTGTATCAGTCATTATGATAAACCTCAATAAAATTAAAACAAATTCTCAGAGCATCGATTGACAATCTCCGCCTGTGCTTGTCTTGTTAGCACAGTTTTATATAATTTGACAAGCATTATTTTTTTCCCTTTCCTTCCCAAGCGGGGTGTAATCTTGCAAAAGTCCTTATTTTTAGGCAGTTTCGGGCTTTCTGTCTGGTGGATAATTTTTTTATTTTTCTGCCGTTATTTAATCATTTTTTTATAATATTGTAATAAAAAAGAGGCATTGTTTGTCTTAAATTTATATATAGAGGCGGTTATGAAAAAGCTGTTTTATCTGGTTTCGGTATTGGTTGTGTTGGCATTGCTCTGTGCTTATCTCAAAAGCAAGACTTCTCCGATACAGATTGAACCGCCGGCGGTTTTGGCCGACACGGTAGCCAAGGACGATTGCAACTGCAAAACCGAATGCATTTGTCCCGAAGGCGAAAACGACTGCGATTGTATCCAAACCAAATCGGTCTGCACCTGCAAACAGAGCGACGGCAAGGTTGTTACCGTTGAGTCGATTGAAACCAATAACGACGAGATTGAAGAAGACAATCCCGAAGAAACTTCAGACGAGGACGAAACCGTCGTCAACGAATAATTTTTGTAATAATTGTAAAAAAATGTGATAAAAAAGGTGTTGTATTTCAGCACCTTTTTTCTTATATAAACAAAGGAAAATATAGTATGTTTATTTAAGACTTTAGAGGAGAATAAAAAGATGAAAGTCGGTATCATCGGAGCCGGAAACGTCGGCAGCGCCACCGCATTTGCCCTTATCACCCAAGGGATTGCCCGCAAAGTAGTATTAATTGACGCCAACGAAAAGCGCGCCGCCGCTGAGGCTGCGGACATTGCCCACGCCGCGCCGTTTTCTTACGCCGGTAAAATCAAAGCCGGAAATTATGAAGATTTGGACGGAGCCGAAGTTGTTATCGTCACCGCCGGCGCCAACCAAAAACCCGGTGAACCCCGCACGGCTTTGCTTGAACGCAATGTTAAAATTTTTGAAAGCATTATCCCTAACGTGGTGAAACACGCGCCAAACTGCATTTTACTCATCACCAGCAATCCTGTTGACATTATGACCGCCGTTGCCGTCAAACTTTCAGGATTCCCCAAAGAGCGTGTTTTTGGTAGCGGCACAGTGTTAGACAGCTCTCGTTTCCGCACCCTGCTCGGCTATTATTTGAGCGTTTCGCCCAAGTCGGTTCACGCCAATGTTTTGGGCGAGCACGGCGACAGCGAGGTTTTGATTTGGTCGAGCGCCGTAGCCGGTACCGTTCAGGTTGAAAAATTGGCAGAAGAAATCGGCAAACCCTTTACACCGGAAATCAAAGCCAACATTGACGATTGCGTCCGCAACGCCGCTTATCAGATTATTGAAGGCAAAGGCGCTACTTGTTATGGTATTGCCGGCGCTTTGTCTCGCATTTGTCAGGCCATTGCCTCTAACGAACACGCGATTCTAAACGTTTCCGCTTTTCATGAAGAACTTGAAAACAGCCACAACATCTGCCTGTCTCATCCATGCATTGTCGGCAAACGCGGCATCATCGGCAAACTTTATCCGCAGTTCAGCGAATCCGAACATCGCGATTTGGCTTTAAGCGCCGCCAAAATTGAGGATTTCACCAAACAGGCCTTAGAATACGTTAGCCTAAAATAACACTGAAAAACTCATCGCAAATAATTGCAAAACCCCTTTGTTTGGCTTATATTGTCCGGCAAAGGGGATTTTTTTATGGTAGAAGTCGTTTCTTTCGGATGCCGCATTAATAGCTACGAGTCCGAAGTACTAAAAGAAAAGCTGAAAAACAAAGACAATCTGATTGTTGTCAACACCTGCGCCGTCACCGGCGAGGCCGAACGTCAATGCCGTCAGGCTATCCGCAAACTGCGCAAAGAGCACCCGACCGCCAAAATTGTGGTGACCGGCTGCGCCGCGCAGGTTTCCGCCGCGCGCTTTGCCGATATGCCGGAGGTTGATTTGGTGTTGGGCAACAAAGAAAAAGCCGAGATTGAAAAATATCTCGACGACGATAATTTTTCCAAAACCAATGTCGGCGACATTATGGATTATGACAATTATGACCGCTACATTATCACCGGTTTTGAGGGACGCCATCGCGCGTTTGTGCAAATTCAGCAAGGTTGCGACCACCGCTGCACCTATTGCATCATCCCCTACGCCCGCGGCAACAACCGCTCCGTGCCCGAAGATGATGTTTTGCACCAGATTCGCCTGTTGGTTGGCAAAGGCTTTAAGGAGATTTGCCTGACCGGCGTGGACGCCTGCTCTTATCAACCGTCATTTACCAAACTTATCGCGCGGATATTAGACGAGATTCCCGAGCTTGAATCCTTGCAGTTTGGCTCGCTTGACCCCGCGGCATTGGATGAAGAATTTATCGAGCTGACCAAAAATCCGCGCATTTGGCCGCATTTTCATTTATCAATTCAGTCCGGCGACAATATGGTGCTCAAACGTATGGCGCGCCGCCACCGCCGCGAAGATGTTATTACCCTGTGCCGCAATATTCGCAAGATTCGTCCGGAAGCCACCTTTGGCGCCGACTTCATCTGCGGTTTTCCGACCGAAACCGACGAACAGTTCGCCAACACCGTCAAACTGGTGAGCGAGGCCGGCATCAACCGCCTGCACGTTTTTCCCTATTCCGAACGTAGCGGCACGCCCGCAGCCAAAATGCCGCAAATTCCGGTTGAAATTCGCCGTCAACGCGCCGCTGTCTTACGTCAGGAGGGAGAAAAGAATAATGACTAATTGGTTGCAAAAACTCGGATTCGGGCTCAAAAAATCATCCGAACGCCTGACCTGCGGATTGAACAGCGTTTTTAATCAAAAAAAAGTCGATTCGCAAACTCTTGAAGAATTAGAAGACGCCCTGCTGAGCGCCGACATTGGTGTGCGCGCCGCCGAACAGATTATCAAACAATTTTCCACCCGCCGCCTCAATAAAGACATTACCGCTGACGAGGTCAAAACCGAATTGGCGGCTGATATTGAGACCGTTTTGCGCCCTTGCGAACAAAAACTGCAAATCACCAAATTTGCCGACCACCCGTTTGTCATATTGATGATTGGCGTCAACGGCGCCGGCAAAACCACCACTATCGGCAAATTGGCGGCCAAACTGCAAAAGCAATATCAAATTTCGTTCATCGCCGGAGACACCTTCCGCGCCGCCGCTGTCGAACAGCTTGAAGAGTGGGGACGTCGTTGCAAGATCCGCGTCCACAAAGGAGCCAACGGTTGCGATGCCGCCGGTCTGTGCTTTGACGGTCTGCAAGAGGCAATCCGCCAACATGATGACATTGTTTTTATCGACACCGCCGGACGCCTGCAAAACAAAGTCGGCTTAATGGACGAGCTGAAAAAAATCATTAAAGTCATCACTAAAGTCATCCCCGACGCGCCACACGCCGTACTGCTGACGCTTGACGCCACCACCGGTCAAAACGCTTTGGCGCAAATCAAAACTTTCAAAGAGGCTGCGCCGGTCAGCGGACTGATAATCACCAAACTCGACGGTAGTTCCAAAGGAGGCATTTTGGTCGCCATGGCGCAAGAAACCGCCGTTCCGATTCACTATATCGGCGTGGGTGAGCAAATTGACGATTTGGACGAGTTTAACGCACATGACTTCTCTCGCAGTCTGTTGGAGTTAGGTAGCAATGAGTGATTTGTTTGATGTTTTAAGCGCCCCAAAACCCATGACTGCCACGGCTGCCGCAGCTCCGGCCACCCCTTTGCGCCCCAAAGAATACAGCGTCAGCGAACTTTCGTTTGAAATTAAAAAGAGTGTGGAAACCAACTTTAACCGCGTTCGCGTCAAGGGTGAGATTTTCGGGGGCAAACGCGCCGATTCCGGACATTGGTACTTGTCCCTCAAAGATGAGAACGCGCTTCTCTCCGCCGTTATCTGGAAAGGCACCGCCGCCCGCCTCAACTTCAAACCCGAAGACGGTTTGGAGGTTGTCGCCACCGGTAAAATAACCACCTTTGCCGGCAAATCGTCCTATCAAATGATTATCGATTCTCTGGAGATTTCGGGCACCGGCGCGCTGCTCAAGCTGTTGGAAGAACGCAAGCAAAAATTCGCCGCCGAAGGACTGTTTCGCCAAGAGCATAAACAAAAAATTCCGTTTTTGCCGGACACCATCGGCGTGGTCACTTCTCCGACCGGCGCGGTGATTCGTGACATTATCCACCGTGTGACCGACCGTTTTCCCAGTCATATTTTATTATGGCCGTCATTGGTGCAAGGCGAAGGCGCCGCCGCTCAAATTGCGCGTGCGATTGAAGGGTTTAACGCCCTGCCCGCAACCGGCAATCCGCGTCGTCCTGATGTTATTATCGTGGCGCGTGGTGGCGGTAGCCTTGAAGATTTGTGGGCATTTAACGAAGAGGTTGTGATTCGCGCCGTCTATAACTCGCAGATTCCGATTATCTCCGCCGTTGGGCACGAAACCGACACCATGCTGATTGACTATGTGGCTGATTTGCGCGCTCCCACGCCGACCGGCGCCGCCGAATTTGCCGTTCCCGTGCGTTCGGAATTGCAAAGCCGTATGGCCACTTTGCAAAGCCGGATTTATTCCGCCACCGGACATTACTTCAGCGAACGCCGCAACATTTTGCAGGGCTTAAGCCGCGGCATCCCCAATCTGGAGCAGATTTTGTTTGAAAATCGTCAAAAACTTGACGACCGCATTGAGCGCCTTGACAACGCTTTCAAAAACTTTTTGCACAACAAGCAAAATCAAATCAGCCTCATCAGCCTCAAGCCTTATTACATTAAAAACATTATTGAAAAACAGCAGGACTCCCTCAACAATTTGTCTTTACGGCTCAACTCCGTATCCGTCGAGTCTGTTCTCAAGCGCGGTTTTGCATGGGTTAAAAACCCCCAAGGTCAAACCGTTTATAACCTCGAACAAGCCAAACAGAGCAAAACGCTCGACATTAATTTTGTTGACGGTAGTTTAACCACTTATACAACAGGAAAGAAAAATGACCAAAAACTCCAAGGCGATTTATTCGATTTGCTTTAGCCTGCTGCTGAGCGCTCAGTCCGCAACGGCAGTCGAGCTCTGCGGCAATTTGGCTCAGGGCGAATTTATCAAGGGCAAAGCCGAACCCGACAGTCATGTTTATGTCTCGAACAAAGAACTACGCACCCTGCCCGACGGCACCTTTATTTTTGCCCTCGGACGCGACGCCGAACCGCAACTTGACCTGCAAATCACCGAAGGCGAAGAGCTGAAAGACTTTCCGCTCACAATCAAAGAAACCGCATGGGACGTGCAAAAGATTAACGGCGTGGCGCCGCGCAAAGTCACCCCGACCGATAAAGATTTGCACAAAATCAACGTTGAGCGGGAGGATATGCACCGCGCGTTAGCCCGCCAAACCACCACCGCCTATTGGCAAAAGGGCTTTATTATGCCGGTTAAAGGTCGCACTAGTGGCAACTTTGGCGGTCAAAGAATTATGAACGGACAAAAAAAATCCCCGCATCAGGGCATGGATATCGCCGCTCCCGAAAACAGTCCGGTTTACGCCTCGTCCGACGGAGTTGTCACCCTCAGCGGCGGAGATTATTTTTATAGCGGCAACGTCGTTGTGCTTGACCACGGACAAAATCTTTCGACCATATACGCCCACCTCAAAAGCACCACGGTCAAAAAAGGCGATATTGTCAAACAAGGCGACATTATCGGGCATGTCGGCAAAACCGGCCGCGCCACCGGCCCGCACCTGCATTGGGGCGCGTCGCTCAACGATGTTCGCTTTCAACCCTTGTCATTGCTCAAAATCGGCGACAATAATTTTTGCTCAAATTTATAAAGCCTTAATCTTTTTATCTTAATCTGAGACCATAAGAACTCGAGGATTTTTATAATGACAGATATGCAAAAAAACCGCCATTTGGAACTCTTGAATTGTTTGGTTGTGGATGATGACAAATTCGCCCGCAACTTTACCAAAACCGCCCTGTTCCAAATCGGCATGAAAAATATAAAAGAAGCGGCCTCCGCTGCCGAGGCTGAGGAGATTATTGCCAACGCCCCCGTTGACATTATTTTCACCGATCAGCAAATGCCCCAAAAGACGGGGCTTGAAATGCTTGCCGATCTTAATGCCAAAACCCCCGGCTTTACCGACAAAGTCCCTGTGATTATGATAACATCAGACACGCGGGAGAATATTGTTCTCAAAGCCCGCGAGCTGCATGTTCGGGAATATATCATCAAGCCGGTATCTCCCGCTATTTTGAAAAAACGCGTATTCGCCATCCTCAACATTGAAGAAAGTAACAATCGTGACTAATATCCAAATTTTGCTTTTATCCGTTTTACAAGGTTTAACCGAATTTTTGCCGGTCAGCTCTTCCGGACACCTGATTTTGTTTTCAAAATTCACCTCTTTTCCCGACCAAGGGTTAGAGCTTGACGTTGCCGTGCATGTTGGCTCAATCATTGCGGTTATGATATATTTTTGGCGCGATATTCGCAACATCATAGTAGGCTTGTGGCAAAGCCGTTTTCTGCCCTCGTTAAAAAACAGCGGCTCACGTTTGTTCTGGCTTATTATCATCGGCACAATTCCCGCCGTTATTGTCGGATTCGCGCTCAAAGCCTATGGCATTGAAGAGTTTCGCAGTGCCAAACTCATCGGTTGGACAATGTTTTGCTACGGCTTTGTTCTCTACTTTGCCGATCATTACGGACGCACCGACCGCAAGGTTGACAACATCGGCATCAAAGAAGCGCTGCTTATCGGTCTGGCGCAGTGTCTGGCGCTTGTCCCCGGCACCAGTCGTTCGGGCATAACCATCACAACAGCGCGCCTGTTAGGGCTAGAGCGCCGCGAGGCCGCCCGTTTCTCAATGCTGTTGTCCATCCCCACCATTGCCGGAGCCGGACTGTTGGTTGCCTTAGAGATTATCCAACAAGGTAGCGTCAGCCAAATTTCCGATGCTTTGCACGGCGTGGCTTATTCGTTCATCAGCTCAATTCTGGCAATTTATGTGATTATGTGGTGGCTCAAAAAATCCACGTTCACCCCGTTTGTCATCTATCGCTTTTTCTTGGGTGGATATTTGTTGCTCGACGCCTATGGCTTCTTGTCTTAAAAAATCCGCACAAAAAACTAGACAAAACATCTTTTTTCATATATAAGATGGGGTAGTATTTTTATTTTTAATATTACTATTATATGAAAAAAATTTTAGTTTTGATGGGTATGGTCATGGCCTCCATCGCGCTGATGAGTTCTTGCTCTGGCAAACCAAATTCAGACACTCATCCGGTTGCTCAAGACCCTGAGATGTCTACGATTGATGCCGATGTAACTGACAATTACAGCGAGCTTGACATCAAAAAAGCCCAGATTCGTGAGGAGATTATCAAAGATTTTGACAAACCGACCAATGCCTCAACCTTTGGCAAAAAAATCTGTCAAAGTCAAAAGCGCCTGTTCACGTTCACCTTATCGGGCATTAAAGAAGTTGGTGTTGCCACGCTGATAGTTTATCAGAAAGGCATTGAGATTGACAAGGACGGCAAGTCCTGGTTTTATGACTTTGCCAACTCTACCGAGCGTTTTCAACAAGTTGACTACCCCGAACTGAACTACACCGCGGTACAATCAATCTTGCATAAAGACGTTTGGGAACCGGCATACATCAGCTCAGACCTTGGCACCGGCACTCCGAGCTTTTATCTTCGCCCGATTTACGGTAACTTTGCCAAAGACGAAGCTCAGCAGGAAATTTTCATTTTCTGGAACTATGCGCAGGGAGAATTAAATGTCACCAACACGGCCGACTTTACCATCTCCAAATCAATCCAAAAGTTCTAAATTTTTTAAAAACACCGAAACAACTTTCGGTGTTTTTTTATGCCCGTACATTATATTGACAAATAGACAAATTTAGAGTATACCCAAAACCGTAAGTATATTATTTTTTTGATTATTAATTTAAAACTTTAAGATTATGAACAAACTTAATTTTATGGTCATTGTGCTGTTATCGGCATTAATGAGTGTGTTAACATCTTGCCAAAGTGACAAACGCCCTACCCAAACCGAAAGCAAAGCAGCGATTCCGTTTGTCACCGCCAAACCTGCAAACCAGCTTGATTTGTATACCACATTTGAACAAAACAACAAGTTCGGCGTTAAGGACAACAAGGGCAAAGTAGTGATTCCTGCGGTTTATGATGACATCCTCATCACCAAAAAAGTTGAAATCTGCACCCAAAACGACCGTCGTTATTATTTTATTGACGGCAAACAGATTTTCAAAGAAGGCGCGTTGTTCTCCTCGGTAGAAAACGACTTTATCTCTGCCGAAGCCCCCGGCGGCAATATGTTATACTTTTTTGCCTCCGGTCGCAAAATTGAGAACATTGCGTGGAGCAGGTATCTTGACGGCGCTATGATGTGTTATAACAAAGACGACACTTACAGTTTCTACAACCTGAAAGGCGAAGAAAAAGCCAACGGACTAAAAAACCCGATTTGCTTAATGAGACTGGAAGAAGGCTATGTCGGCGAAGAATTTTTGGTCTTTACCAAAGACAACGGTAAAAATATGCTGTTGTTCAAGGAGAACGGCGACCTCAAATGCACCATACCGCTGACAATTTGGCAAAATGTCGCGATTGACATCCTCAAACGCTATCAGGACGAAGACAATTTTTTTGAGATGACGTTCAGCTATACCGCTGATTTGGACGCGACCTTGCGCAAATATTTTGAGCGCGCCCGTCGTCCCTACACCTCAATCTACGATTGACCTTCCTCCCCACACGTCATTGCGAGTCGGGCGCAAGCCAAACTGCCAGTGGCCGTTTGGCTAAGCAGACGCAATGAGACTTGTTGAGCTAGCTAGGGTAACCGAAGCGCAGCGAAACTTAGTCGGAATTGAACTCGCCACCAAAGCAATACCGTCAACAATGGAAGCAAAATCACACAAAAAAACAGGCTATGGCTCACAAACCATAACCTGTTTTTTTTCAATCATTAGAGCACCGGCTTAAAGTAGCTCTCATACATACGACGCATCAAGCAAACCTGAAGCACTCTGTCTTCCTCCGCCGTCACCTCAATAACGCGGTCATAACTCAAAAAACCGGCAGTCAGCTTGTCATGAAGTGTCTTATTAAACGCCTTTGGCTCAACATCTTTCAGCTCACCGCTCAAAGAACGAATATACAACACAACCTCATCAAAAGCATAATCCGCCAAATTCTTAACAATAACAAACTTTCCCTCACGCACAGCACCGTTTGGCAACGGATAAACAATGCGCCAGCTCTTACCCTCGCGAATTGTCTCGGCCTCGCAAGCATTTGTACAAGTCTCAGCCTCAGCCGCCGGAACTTTGTGAATAATACCGTTCATTTCAACGACAATCGCAGAACTACCGTAACGCACGGCAAGATAACCGTTATAGAACTCCGCCTCTTTCAACCACCTGTCCGGTTCAAAACGCGCCGTCCAATCTTCAAAATATGGAAGAGAATACTTGTCCAACGTCATCGCCTCTTCGGGCGTAATTTTAACCATTTCCAACTTCGTTGAATACGGGAAAGCCGCATGCCCTGCATAAGGATAAATTTTTAATTTCTTCATAATTATATTTTTTTAATAATAAAACACTGCCGAGACTTATAACATCTTTCATTTTGAGATTCAATCTTTTTTATTTCTCCCCGCCACCGAAGCAATCCGGTCAACAATGGAAGCAAAACCACACAAAAAAACAGGCTATGGCTCACAAACCATAACCTGTTTTTTTTCAATCTCCTACAACACTCTTCTAAAATAGTGTCGATAATTCTCCATAAAATAGAAGTGAACAACCTTGTCCTCGTCGTCTGTCAACTCAACAATTTTGTTCTCACTCAGTACTGTAGCCATAAGCTTGTCCTGAATAGACTTGTTCAATGCCTTAGGGTTAACATCCTGCAAATCATCCGTGCCGGCGCGCAACTTCAAAATTGTCTCCAAGAAAGAGCAATCGGCAAAAGTTCTCACTTTCACAAACTTTCCCTCACGCAGATTATCAGGATTAATAATCCACCAAGCCTTACCCGCACGAATTGTTTGAACCAGGTACTCCTCGGCACGCTCCGCCTCAGATTCCGGAATTCTGTGAACACAGCCGCGCATTTTAATGATCTTCATATACATACGATAAGGAACAGCAAGATACCCATCGTAAAACTCCCCTTCTTTGAGCAATCTGTCCTGACCGTATTTAGCCACCAACTGCTCTAAAGAAAGCGTTTCGTCCAAGGTCATCGCCTCGGCAAAAGTCAACTTAACCATACCCAACTCAGAAACATAGGGTAAAGAAGTCTGAGCAGACTCTAAATTCTTAACAATAATTTTTAATTTTCTCATATAGTAATTTTATTAATAATAAAACATCACCGACTCCTATACCATATTTTTCTTTCCCCCGCAACACATTTTAGACAAAATTTTCATTTTATTATTGTCATTACAAAGCCCCACCACCGCCCCATACGTCATTGCAAGACAGAGGCACGTTTTCCCCTATCATCGTCATTGCGAGTTCGTTTCACGAACGAAGCAATCCAGTCGGCCAATGGAATCCTTATCCTAAATGCAATAGAGAGGTTAAAAATTTTTAACCTCTCTATTTGTAATCATCCAATATAGCGTATTCAAACATTTTTGCTTTGGCAAAATCAATCAAATCTTGAATATATTTTTTCAAAAAATCACTCACATCCGACTGAGTATCCAACCCGCACATATGACCACTAGGCCACGCATATTTATTACGGCAATTTTTCAAGCCGTAAGCCTCTCCCAATGCTTTTTTGAGTTGTTTATAGTCTTCCATATTATATGCCGGCTGCACATACAAGTTTGTGATAATTTTTTCCGCAACCTTATCATAACAACTGAAAACATCCGGTAACGCTGTGGGACAATTATCAAATTCTTTCTGATATTGCAGAAGTAATGTATAATCATCTATCACTTGTTTAATAAACGCCTTACTGCTCCACTCTCCGGTCTCATATATATGGTCAATATCAACCCCATGATAAAGTTTTGCTTGAGCACTTCCACCCAAAACAAAACTAAACACCAAAATTAAAAATAACTTTTTCATCTTCCGCCCCTGACAGTATAAAATCTTATCCGTTAAAATGGTTTGACAGTCAAAGTTTCACTACCAAACGGTTTTTGTTTACCTGGGTCAAAATACTTTACTCTGATGAAATCACCATCTATTTCATATACGATAACTCTCAAAGCACAGCTAAGCTTATTTGCATCCAATATCGCCGGATGACATACATTGCAAAAATATTTTATATGATCACTCTCATTTTCAAGTAACTTGCAATCATATTTTTCAATGTATGCGTCCAGAGATGAGAAATCATCAGGCGTTACAGAAATGCTATTAAACGTAAGTCTGGTATTCCACGAAGTCCTTGAATAAGCCCACAAGGTTCCGTTAAAAATCGGGTTTACAAACTCTTGTTCGCCTGAAAATTTGCGGCTAACCCACCCACAGTCAGCCAAAACCAAACTAAACACCAAAATCAAAAATAACTTTTTCATCTTCCGCCTCTCAAGAAACTATACACGGCACAAATTAAAATTCACTAAATATGTGCCACACACTCCGCACAAAAAAAACAGGCTATGGTGCAAGAACCATAACCTGTTTTTTGTTTTTTTACTCAACAACGGCGAAGAATTGGCGATAATAATCAGGAGCATACGCTCTGAGAACCAAATCTTCATCATCTGTCAATTCAACAACCTTATCCTCAGTCAGTAGCGCCGCAACCAACTTTTCCTTAAGAGTTGCATCCATTTTATTCGCGTCAACACCTACCAATTTGCCTTGTTGTCTTTTGAGATGTTCAGCAATTCTAGCAAAACAACAACCGTTAAATCCATAGACATACTTGAACGCGCCGGAACTTGCGCCTCTTTTAAGAGGATAAACAACCTGCCATGCCTGCCCGTTTTGGATATTCTTTGCCATAACACTGTTGAAAAAACAATTTTTTGCAGCCTCAACCGGAACACGACGAATCATCCCGAGCATTTTAGCAACCATAACCTTATACCAAGGATACCACATTGCGACGTAGCCATCATAAAACTCACCAACCTTAAGCATCTGAGCCTCGCCATACTTTGCCACTAACTGCTCGACAGTATAGGTTTCAGCCTCATCAAAAGTCATTGCCTGCTCATAAGTCAGCTTAACAGCCTTAACCTCTGACACTACCGGTAAATCGGCGTTTCTGATCTCCAATGCGGAAGGATAAATCTTTAACTTTTTCATATAATAATTTTTTTAATAATACAACATTGCCTCTCTTATAGCATATTTTTACCGACCATGCAACCTTTTTTAGACAAATTTAAAGAAAGCCGCCACACTTTACACAAAAAAAATGGCACTGGAAACCCAATGCCATTTTAGCTTGTTGCACGTTAGCGATTCGCCTAAAAATCCGACAAGACCTCACCGGATTCGTGAGCGTTTTTCAACGATACCATACCGTTAATGTTATAACCGGCGTCTACGTGAACAACCTCACCGGTAACGGCAGAACCCAACGGTGACAACAAAGCCATAGCCATATTGCCGACTTCTTCTTGGGTTACGTTGCGTTGCAAAGGAGCGTTCAATTCGTTCCAACGCAAAATTTTTCTAAAATCGCCAATACCTGACGCAGCCAGAGTCTTAATCGGACCGGCAGAAATGGCATTAACGCGAATACCCTGCGCGCCCAAATCAACAGCGGCATAACGAACCGAAGCGTCAAGAGCTGCTTTAGCAACGCCCATAATATTGTAGTTTGGCAAAGTACGCTCGCCACCCAAATAAGTCAGGGTCAAAATAGCACCGCCGTCAGTCATATACTCTGAGGCATAGCGACAAGTTTCAATAAACGAGTAGCAAGAAATATGCATAGTGTTGGTAAAGTTTGCCAAAGTCGTGTCAATCGTGCGACCCTTCAATTCATTTTTATCCGAAAAAGCGATGGCATGCACAACAAAATCAATTTTGCCCCATTTTTCACCCAAAGTTTTGAAGCAATTTTGCAGACTTTCAGAGTCCGTCACATCACATTTAATCAGGGTGGGTTCAAAAGATAATTGTTCTGATAACGGCTTTACTCTTTTTTCAAGAGCCTCGTTCTGATAAGAAAACGCCATCTGGGCACCCTGCGCATCCAGAGCCTGAGCGATACCCCATGCGATAGACTTATCGTTGGCAAGACCCATAATCAAGCCCTTTTTGCCAGCCATTAACGGAGTATTAGTTGTCATTATATTTTCCTTTGCATTATTAAATAAAATACTGTAATAAATAAATTACCAAGTTTTTTTTATAAAATTTTACATCTAATGTAAACATTTTTTTTCAAGAGGTGCGTATGTATAGCAAAACCCAAGCTGTCTTAAACATAAAAGAGCGTTTTAAGTCTGCCGTTGCCGGCACGCGCGATTTTTTGGTGTTTTTGACCAGACGGGCGCAGAACGACACCATTTTTCGGGTGGCGTCCTCTTTGAGTTATACCTCTCTCATCGCGTTGGTGCCGCTGTGCGCGATTATGATTTCGGTGTTTTCGGCTTTTCCGGTTTTTGAGCCGCTTAAAGAGCCGGTTAAAGAATTTTTGGTGCACACGCTTGCCCCTACCGCCGAAAAAGAGTTCAGCCAATATTTTTCCGAGATTATCGCCGCAGCAGGACAACTGACCGCTATCGGCGTTGTCAGCCTTGCCATTACCGCCATTTTAATGCTTTCCACGATTGAAAGCAGCCTCAACTTTATCTTCAAGGTCACCCGCCACCGCCGTCTGACCACCAAGCTGACTTTGTATTGGACGGTTATCACCCTCGGACCTTTGTTGCTCGGCACGGCGTTTTCCATGCGCGGCTACCTCTATACCCTGCAAAAATTTATGCCCGAAAATTTGGTCGACAATCAAATTATTTTATCCCTGCTCCCCTCACTGATGACCATGCTCACATTGATTTTGGTTTATGTTCTGGTGCCCAACAAAAAAGTTCATATTTTAAGCGCGACAGCCGGCACGTTGGTGGCGGTCGTCATTTTCAGCTTTTTACGACAGGGATTTGCCTTTGTCATCCTCAAAAGCGCCACCTATAAAGCGCTCTATGGCGCGTTGGTGACGATTCCGGTGTTTTTAATCTGGATGTATCTGGCGTGGTCAGTCGTAATTTTGGGCGCGGTCGTCACCGCCGCCTTAGATGAGTTTCGCTCCCTAAATTCGATTCAGCTCAAAAAAATTCTCATCAACAGCAAGCCTGAAAAGCGCTCTTAAAATTTTTTTCAGAGAAGAACAAAAAATCACTTGCAAAAAGAACAAAAATAGTACATCTTAATTTCATTGGATAACTCGAACTGTCAAATTGTAATTTATCAAAATAAGTATGATGATAGGTTCAGATTAATTAACTAACTTTAGAAAGAGAGTATGTATGGAAAAAGATAAAGCGCTTGACGCCGCCATTTCTCAAATTGAGAGAGCATTCGGCAAAGGCTCCATTATGCGTATGGGACAAAGCTCAAATGTTGATATTGAGGCCATCTCCACCGGCTCGCTCGGTATTGACATTGCGCTCGGTATCGGCGGAATGCCCAAAGGTCGTATTATTGAAATTTACGGTCCTGAAAGCTCGGGTAAAACCACATTAGCCTTGAGTGTGATTGCACAGGCGCAGAAAAAAGGCGGCACCTGCGCGTTTATTGATGCCGAACACGCCCTCGACCCGTCTTATGCCAAAAAAATCGGCGTTGACGTTGAAAATCTGTTGATTTCTCAGCCGGATGCCGGTGAACAAGCTCTTGAAATTGCCGACACGTTGGTTCGCTCCGGCGCGATTGATGTTTTGGTCGTCGACTCTGTTGCGGCTTTGGTGCCGAAGGCCGAGTTGGAAGGAGAAATGGGCGATTCTCACATGGGCTTGCAGGCACGATTGATGAGTCAGGCTCTGCGTAAACTGACCGCGACGGTTGCCCGCTCTAATACCCTGATTATCTTCATCAACCAAATTCGTATGAAAATCGGCGTTATGTTTGGCAACCCCGAAACCACGACCGGCGGTAACGCACTAAAGTTCTATGCCTCGGTGCGTATTGATATTCGCCGTATCGGTGCTATCAAAGACAAAGACGATGTGATTGGCAGCCAAACGCGTGTTAAGATTGTCAAGAACAAGGTTGCGCCTCCGTTCAAAGTGGTTGACTTTGATATTATGTATGGCGAGGGTATTTCCAAAACCGGCGAGCTGATTGACCTTGGCGTCAAGTCCGGCATTATCGAAAAAGCCGGCGCTTGGTTCTCCTACAAAGGCGACAAAATCGGTCAGGGTCGTGAAAACGCCAAAAACTTTTTGCGTGAGCATCCGGAAGTTGCCGATGAGATTGAAACCAAAATCCGTGCCGACGCCGGTCACCTCACCAGCGAAATGTTAGGCGATGATGAGCCTGACACCGACGTGGAATAATCCGCTTCGAACAACAAAAAAGGTCTCTCCCGCTCGGGATGAGACCTTTTTCTTAAACCACAAATTTCTATGACTTGCGGCGGCGATTGAGTTCTCTTTGCACATAACGCCCCTGATAAAGATTAATTCCAATCGAATTGCCGACTTCAATCGCTTTAGCATCATCCACGCGGCACAAAATCATCTTGGCTCGCTCCGCCTTGTTCACATAATCTTTAAAGTGCTTATCTTCATTAATCACATCTAAAAATGACGGGTGCCAAAAAATTTTCATCAAATCACTGTTCAGATTTTCACGATTTATATATTGCAACTTATCAACCGTAATCCCGTCAATGCAGATTTTATAGCCGCGATATTGCGCAAATGCCTTAGCCAACAAAAACGCCTTCACATCATTAAAAATATCCACCAACTGCAGTTCTAAAACAATGGTAGAACGCAGTTGCGGCGGAATACTTTCGTCAAACTCCAAAAAATCATCCGACAAAATCGTCGACACGTTCAAATTCATACTAAAGTTGCTTACCAAAGAGCCGTCATCGTGCTTACTAACATGAGCCAACACCCGCTTGTCCAACGTTTCCGTCAGGTGCATAAACAACCACGGATTAGAGGTCAGATTAACATCCGGCAACAAAATATCACGCAAATCAGGTATTGACACATACACTTCTTCAAAAATCATCTGCGGCGCCGACTTGCCGATAACCGCGCACACCGCCTGCCGCCGAATCAGGCTTGAAAAGTCCACCCGTTGCAAACTTTTTTGCATTTTATCCAACACCGCCGGCGACAACTCGCGCAACTTCTTCTTATTATTGTCGCCGATTGTCGTAAACACGTCCGAAATTTTAACCTTTTGATTTTTATCTTCATCCTGAAACAGATACGGCGATGAGTTCACAATTTTGTTTTTCAGGGCCTTCAGCTGTTCCGGCGTTTCATAAATCTGCAAAAAATCGGTATCGGTAATATCAGCTTTGCGTGCCAACGTCAACTCCTCTTGAAACGCAAACTGCAGCCGTATCAACAAAGCCTGAAACTCGTCTTCAAAATTGTTCTTAAACACCAACAACACGCTTTTGTTGGCCAACTCAAACACTCTGCCCTGCACATTGCGGGCAAACTCCAATAAGACTTCGTCCAATGCCTTTGAGACCAACGCTGTCGACTTGGGATTTTTAAAACCGGCAACATCAATCAGCATGGCTTTAATTTTAACTTTGCTGTCAATCATCATGGCTAAAAATTCGGCCGGACTTTTCTCGTTCCAGTCGTAGCTGTCCGACACGGTCGGCTCAATGCGGGGCTTTTCTCCCTTAACCTGAGGCTTATCCTTATTTTTTTTAGCAGAAAAGAAAAACATTTTCACCTCACAACAATTTTTCCAACACGTCTTTACAAGTGCATTTTTCGCGCTCTTTGCCCGAGAGCAAACGTCTGCGTTTCAAACACTCTTTCACCGTGCATTGCGCCGAATTGGGGCACTGTTTTTTAATAAACGCCACCTCCAAATTATCCATAAACGGCCCCTGAAAATTGGCAATACCGTGTTTTAAGCCCCAGGACAACGCCTGCGCGGAATCACACTTAGCCAACACCACGTTCTCGCGTCCCAACAGCGCCACCGCATTTTTAACGTCTTCGCTTTCGGGAGCAAACTCCCACAACGGCTCCCAAAAAATTTTAATCATATCCGGATTAAGCGACTTCAAATTGAGAAGTTTCAACGACGAAGTGCTCACGCCGTCAATCAAAATTTTATGTCCGCCACGGCTCAAAACTTCTTTAACCTCAAAATAAAGCGGCAGATTGTTGAAAACATCAATCAACTGCACTTCAACCACAATCTTGCGTCCCTGTTGCAAAAACTGCTTAGCAAAATTAATAAACTCCTGCGAATACACCGACTGCATATTCAGGTTAATGCCAATCTCCATCGGCCATTGCTTGAGGTTTGCCGAAAAAAACGATTGCAACACCCGCTTATCCAAATTTTGCAACATATAAAAATAAAGCCAACGACTTTCCTGCAAATCCACATTGTCGAAAAGTTGGTTTAAGTCTTTCACCGCTACGAAAAATTCCTGAAAATCCACCTTAAACTGATTGGCGCCCGCCACTTTTACCACGCTTTGACGTTTAACCAACTCTGAAATATCAATCTGCTCCAACACCTCAAGCACGTTGTCAACCTCGCCTGCCTCCAACGGACGTTTTTCAGGCTCCAAATCTTCGGGCTGATTTTGCGGATTATTACTCTCAATCAGATTCAAAACATAATTATAAAAAACACTGTAATTATCCGGAAACACAAAAACCGTAGCAAAATCACTGCCGTTTTTACCATACAAAATCGGGTCGCTGGTCATACCATCTTTGAGCTTGTCAACGGCCTTATCCACATCCGCCTGCGTAAAATCACGTCCTAAAATAGCAAAGTCGCCGTTGCACAACGGAAAGACCACACCCTTTGACGAGCCGACGACGCCGTCAAAAAACTTCTCTAATATTTTCAAAAACTTAGGATGACGGTGCTTAGGCTTGAGCTTAGAAGTGCTGATATACAACACGGCATAACCGTTGGGATTTTTTGCAATCCTGTCCAACGCGCTCAACAAATATTTTTCCGAAAGTACCAGTTGTTGTTTTGCCATTGTATTATCAATCTCAAGATATAATTTTCACCTTATCGGACATCATAGCGCAAATGTCTTACATTTTTGCTAACAAATGCAAAAATTTTAGGGTAAAAATTCATTGCAAAATTTAAAAGTGTTTGTATAATCACGACAAATTTAATGTTTATAAGGAAATTTCAATAATGCTGACAGCCAAAAACAACCTTTTCCCCATCCGCAACAACATTTTGCAAAAAGTCGCCGCAAGTTTCATCAATAACAATTTCAGCGACATTGACAATATCCCCGCCGAGGTTATTCCCGATGGTTCAGTCTGCTATCACGGCAACATTGACAAAGACCGCAGTATCGTACGCCAAATTTGTTTGGCTGTTATGGGTTTCTGCCCTGAGGACGAGGCCGGCAAAGATAAACCGCTGTCTGCTTACGCGCAAGAGGCTTTGGAACGCACCGTTTTGCCGCGCTCCAAACTGTCTGTGATTAATGAGGCTTGCATGGCCTGCCGCAAAGAACGCTATATTGTCAGTGATTTGTGCCGTGGCTGTATTGCTCGCCCCTGTCAGGTAAACTGTCCCAAAGCCGCCATCAGCTTTGTTGATGGTCAGGCTCACATTGATCAGGATTTGTGCATTAAATGCGGTCGTTGTCACGATGTTTGCCCTTATTCCGCAATCATCAAAAACGTTATTCCTTGTGAAGACGCCTGCCCTGTCAACGCCATCAGCAAAGACGAAGTCGGCAAAGAACATATTGATCCTGAAAAGTGCATTTCTTGCGGCAAATGCCTCAAGTCTTGTCCGTTTGGCGCCATTGTTGAGCGCTCACACCTGATTGATGTTTTGAAAAACCTCAAAAATTCCGAGCAGGAAGTTATCGCTATGGTGGCACCGGCCGTCATCGGTCAGTTTGGCGGCAATGCCGAAACTTTGGTCGGCGCGCTCAAAGCCTTGGGTTTCAGCAGCGTGGTTGAAGTTGCTGTCGGCGCGGATATCACCACCGTCAAAGAGGCTCACGAATTTGCCGAGCGTATGGAGGAAGGCAAGCCGTTTATGACCACTTCTTGCTGTCCGGCTTATTACAAAGCGGTTGACCTGCATCTTCCTGAGATTAAACCTTTTGTATCTGACACCCGCTCCCCGATGTATTACACCGCGGAACTGGTCAAAAAAGATCACCCGAATTGCAAAGCCGTGTTTGTCGGCCCTTGCTTTGCCAAACGTATTGAGGCGCAAGAGCGCGACCCGTTTGTTGACTATGTTTTGACCTTTGAGGAGCTGAACGGCGCCTTTACGGCCGCCGGCATTAACGTTGCCACCGCCGAAAAACAAAACTTTGACGGCTTGTCTTGCGCGCAAGGTCGCGGTTTTCCGCTGACCGGCGGTGTGGCCGGTGCTGTCGCCTCGGTTTTGCAAGATAAGGTTGAGGTTAAGGCCGAAACCATAGACGGTTTAACCCCTGAAAACATTAAATTGCTGAAAAAATACGCCACCAAAGGCTGCCAGTGCAATCTGCTTGAAGTTATGTGCTGTCAGGGTGGTTGCATTTCCGGCCCCGGTTGCGTGGCGATGCCGCTTAAAGCCACCATGCAGGTCAAGAACTACACCGCGCAAGGTGAAGACCTTAACACCAAAATCAAAGACTAGAATCATAGAATAAAATCAAATCAAAAAGCCTCCCCTCCGGAGGCTTTTTGATTATCACTTTGCCCTTTCTTCCCACACAAAAAAACAGGTTGCAGCACACAACCACAACCTGTTTTTTATATACAAAACCGTTCCCCTGAAATTCGGAAAATCAACTTAATAACTCAAGGCACGTTGAATATATTTTTTGCAAGCCTCAATACAAAAATACCCATCATTGCCTTTTAGTTTCCCTTCCGCATCAATAAAAATTTCTCGTTCATCATCAACACTCTGAGAAATTTTATCCAAGACAGAAATAACATTTTCAGGACTGATACCGCCGGAATATCCCTGCAAAACATCATCAAATACCGGTGTCTCATATCGTTCGGCAGTAATTCCCTCACCATGAGAATTATCAAACAGACAATCAAAATGACAACCGATACCATGCAACGTCTTAATAAATCTTGCATTACTTTCATTATAAGACAAGATAAATCGCACATCAGGGTATTGCGTCATAACCGCCACAAGCGTATCAATATTCGGTGTTTTCTCACATCCTATTCTAAAATTAAGTTGCACCCGTTTGAAAAATGGCTCTCCCAACACATTTTTCCAACTTAGAAACTCTGATAATTCAGGAACAACCTTTCCCGAACAAAAAGCCTCTACCCAATCTTGATTCAAATGCAACGCCAAATTTACCGAACGGCGCTCTTGAGACAGTTTATAATAAAGTGCCTTAATCCACAGGTAGCGAGCCGTACCGAAAGACGCTTTTTTACCGGAAACCTGAATACCGGCTTCCATTTTGGTCGAAGATGCTAAAACGGCAACCAACTCATCAATGTTAGTATGTTCATTAGCTCCCGAACATGTCACAAATTTTAACTTCATATAATAATATTTTTAATAATTAAACATTACCGAACCAAATATCACGATTTTATCGACTGCGCAACCTTTTTAGACAAATTTCTTCTCTCTTCATCCACAAAAAAACAGGCTATGGCCTCAATCCATAACCTGTTTTTTTCAATAAACTACGCTAATCGCTCAAAGATAGCTTTATAAGCCTTTCCCAACTTAGCATGAAGAACCATATCTTCCTCACGAGTGAGCGTAACAACCTTTTCATCGGTCAATAAAGCTGCAACCAGCTTGCCACGAAGACTCTCATCCAACTTGTACGAATCAACATCTTGCAACTCATCACTGCAATCTTTGATTTTATCAACCATTTCGGCAAAATAGTAATTAGTGAAAGTCAACACATTCACAAAATACCAATCGCGCTTTTTACCATTTTCAGGAGGACACACAATTTGCCATGCCTTGCCGGCGCGAATTTCATCTGCCGTATAGCCATAAATGCCCTTGTCAGCCTCACTTGCCTGAATTCGAGAAATCGCACCTCTCATTTTAACAACGGTGAAATGCCAGTAACAAAACTTATAAGTCCACAGAGCATAACCGTCATAAAATTCGCCCTCTTTGAGCACCCTGTCTTGACCATAAAGATCAACCGGAGTCTCCCCATAATCAAGGATAGGCTCGTCAAAAGTCATTGCCTCATCATAGGTCAACTTAATAAGCTGAACATCTGCCTCATGAGGAAAAATGTGGGCAAAATACCGTCTTCTCTCTTTCACTAACTGATCGACATTAAATTTTAATTTTCTCATATAATAAGTTTTTTAATAATTAGACATTGTCACTCTTATACCACACTTTAAACTTCTAATCAACCGGAATCTCAACAGCCCCATTTATTTCCCTGTCCCGATTCGTCATTATACCTATGTCCCCTCCCTCCTCGTACGTCATTGCAATCTAGGGCACATTTCTTTTCGAACGTCATTGCGGAACCTAAGGCACGTTACCCCTGAATCGTCATTGCGAGACCGCAGAGTGGGCGAAACAATCCAGAGGTGCATAAAAGGGCCCTCCTTGCGTGAGCAAGGAGAGGAATTGCACTTTCGCAATCTTCTGATACAATGAACAAATGGAATATAGAAAACAAAGTAATTGCGTTTATCACTGTTGTTATCATATAGTGTTAACGCCCAAATACCGTCGAAAGATATTCGTTTCGGGAACATATGATTTTTTTAAGAAAAAAGTAAAGGAAGTTACGCGACACTACCCAGAGCTAGAGGTGTTGGAAATGAACCATGACCGAGATCATGTTTATATACTTTTATCAATTCCCCCAAAGATGAGCGTGGGTAGTGTCGTTCAAATAATTAAAAGTAATACGGGAAACAGCATGAAGAAAAAATTCGATTTTCTTAAAAAAATCTATCAAGGAAACGACGGTATTTGGTCTGATGGATACTTTGTATCTACAACAGGGATAAACGAGAGCATTATTAGTCACTATATCCAATATCAAGGGAAAGAAGATTGCGGACAAGCGCAGCTTGCACTGTAAGACGCCACCTGCGTAAGCTGGTGGTAGTTCACTCGGCCCATGGAATCCTTATTTTCCCCCTCTCCAAATTTTTAGAGCGGCCGATAACAACAGTGCTATAATGCACTGTTGTTGAGGAGACGCAATGAGACTTACTTTTGTGAGTGAGAGTAATCGAAACGATACAAAAGTTTTAGTCGGAATTGGTTAGGGTGAGTTTAAAATAAGGGAAGAATTAAAAAATATGGTACATAACCTTAAACTCACCTCCGACAGCTAACGCTGTCACCTCCTCTCTAAAAATTCAGAGAGGAGGTGCTAGATTGCTTCGTCCTGTCGGACTCGCAATGACGTTTCAAAAACAAAAAAAAGAGCCTGTATCAGCAACATACAAGCTCTTTTTGTTTAAGCAATCCGCTTAAGCCTTAGCGGGTTTTCTCTTCCACAGCCACGGCAACGTTTTTGCTATATATTTCCCATATATCCCTGGAGGCGGCGGTCGGACTTTGCCTCTCTAAATATTTAGAGAGGAAATAAGTGGCTACTTTGCACTTGGATTGCCACGGACGTTACCGTCCTCGCGATGACGATTACGAAGGTAACGTGCCCTGCCACCAATAAGGTACCTAAACATGACACATTTTCCCCAAACACTTTGTTTTCAAACACACAAAAAAACAGGTTATGACCTCAATCCATAACCTGTAAAAAATCACACCAGTCGCTTTGACAATCTCACCGCCATAGGCTCTACTGACCCCTGCGTCTAACGCGGGGTTTTCTTGATACAAAAAGGAACCCACGCGTAAAACGCGTGGTTCTTCCTTGACGGCTAGAAGCCTTTACTACTGGCCACCCCTGAACGGGGCACTCAAATGTCTGCCAGACGCAATTTGTTACTACTTACCCGTAAACGGGTCGTTC
>CAKQSV010000009.1 GCA_934273635.1 uncultured Alphaproteobacteria bacterium | reverse complement strand
GCCAAAACCCAGAGATAAAATACACCAAAGTATTCTCATAATGCACCTCATTAGAGCCAAATCAAAACCTACGACTCCAACTTATCACAAAAAATCTAATTGCACAACAACTTTTTAACCTCATACTTTTTTCTGTCTATCATCCCTGCCTCTTTGAATTTTCAGAGAGGGTATATAAAGAAAAAAATTTTATCTAAATCTTGACAAAATATTAACTAATTCATAAAATATAACTAAGAGGTGTTGCTATGAATTATGTTGATGTTTTGAAAAAAGAATATAAAGACGCCGGTCAAAGACCTTTACAGATGACGGTTGACGGGCGAAAGTTGATTGTTCCTTATATATATTCTTTGGAAGAAGACAAAGAACGTATTCGTCAGGCTTTTTTGCGTGATTATAAAGACATTAAGGCAGAAACGCCCGAGAAAACCGCTCGCCTGCGCTTTGCTAAATATCGTCGCGCCGTGCGGACTGTCGCACACATCAACAAACTTGATCCGCAAGCCGATATGATTGTGTCCGTCAGTCAAAAAAGCGTGGCTCAGTTTCAAAAACAAGAAACACAACTGGTTGCAAAAAAAATAAAGGACAAAAGCAAGCTCGCGGCTTATACCGTCGGGCGTTTTTTGGCTCATAATGCCCGTGTTTTAAGCCACAAAATTAAAACCGCAACACCTGAGCAACTGAAATACGCCGTGCGCAAAACATTAATCGGCGCCGGACTTGTCGGCGCTTTAGTCATCGGCAACAAAATACACTCGCCCAACACCAATCAAGATGCCGAACTCAATAAAACCGAACAGATTGCGCCTAAGAAAGACACGCCACACAAAGCTTTTCCTAAAGTTAAGTTTAGCAATATGTTCAAAAATCAGCCACAGTTGGAAGACAAGTACGGCAATTTGAAGATGTTGGACAACTGCAGCGACGAAATCAGCACAGTGTTGGCGGCGTTGGAAGGTTTTTCGGCAGAGGCGTTTGATGACGGCACCGGCACGCAGACTATCGGTTATGGCACAACTTTTTACATTGACTCCGAGCGGCGGCGGGCGCCGGTTAAGGAAGGCGACAAGCTATCGCAAGAAGACGCCATGTTGCAAAAACAGCGTTATATTGCCGACGTTATGCGCCCGATTATTGCCGAAAACGTTACCCGCAAGCTCAATAAAAACGAAATGATTGCCACTATCGGATTGGGCTTTTGCATTGGACCGACGGGCTTGAAAAACTCGACCTATCTGCAATATTTGAACGAGAACAAGAGCAAATATGAGACCTCTTGCGCCGCCACATTGTGGAACAAGCAAAAAGGCGTGCCCAAACGCGTGTACTTTTTGATGGCGCTTAAGGACGGATATTTGAAAACTTCAGACTTTTTGGATATTGGTTGGAAAGGCGGTGAAAACTTATATAAATTCGGCTTGGAAGATTTGTATGAGTGCCGCAAAGACAAAAACGGCGACTATGTTAAGGACGGACGCCACGCCTGCCCTATCACCAACAGCAAAAAATTTTATGCTAAAATCAAGTTTAACAGCGCCCATGAGCTGATTGAGGAGCTGAAAGACAGTTGCACAACTTCGGTTCGAGAGATTTTGCCGGCCGACTTGGCGCAGCGTGTTGAAAAAAACGACAAAACTGCCTTATTTGCCTATAACGCCAAAGCGCAGAACCAACACTAAGATTAAAAATCTGCCTCTTTCACCGCTTTGTCCGTTACAAAGTCTGAAGTGCGCTCAATCGTATTATTCAGGCTTTCTTCAACGCTGTCAAAGTTTACACCGTCAAACAGTCCGTACCAGTAAGCAATCGCCAATATGACCAATAATCCTAATAAAAACTTCATTACTTTTTCTCCTGTGATTGAGTTGATGAATTTTCAGCGCTTTGGGCTGCGGATTTGGCAAAAATATCTTTGAATTTATCAACCAGACTTTTCTTGGTTTCGCAAGTTTTGGTGTTACTGTTCCAATAACCGCCGGACTGTTCACATTTTATGACCTCCTGACGAGAATAGGTATAGCACCAATAACCTCCGCTACATAAAATAAGCAAAATCAGCAACAAAATGAAAATTTGTTTGGCTAAAAACCAAAACAACCACAAGCCAATGGCGCCAAACAACATTAGTTTGTCGCTTATGGCGGTATCAAAGGCATAAACCTTTATTCCGAAATAAGCAACGACCAAAACAAAAAGAGTGTTGACAGGCGACAGCAAACAACGTTTGAGCAGTTTGAGCCACCATTTGGACTTGACCGGAGCGGCGGCGGGGTTTTCTTCCGACATATTTTTATCCTCTAAAAATGCAGTTCTAATCTTCTTTTTTATCCGGATGAGCAAGGATATAAAGCGCGACATCCAAATCATAAGACGAATCGCGTGAAAGTTTCTGGCACATAAAATTATACGGATAAGCAACTAACTCGGCAATATCTGACGTGGTGTCAAAAACTTCGCTACAAACATTGGGACGCAAGCCGACCTCCTCAACAGGAATTCCGCGCGGACTGAAAAACTTTTCGGTCGTCAGACTCATATAAGCGCCATTGTCGAGTTTGTAAATGTTTTGCACCGAATTTTTGCCATAAGTTTGCGCACCGACCAGCTTGGCGCGACCATGTTCCTTAAGGCTCAGCGCCAAGACCTCCGCCGAAGACGCGGTTTTGCCGTCAACCAAAATCACCATAGGCGCGTTTTTATGAAATTCGCCCTCATGCGCGCGATAGTTTTTGCGTTTGCCGGCGTCTTTGCCAATCGTATAAATAATCTTGCCCGAAGACAAAAAGTTGTCCGCAATCCGCAACGCTTGCGCCAAATAGCCGCCTTTGTTACCGCGTAAATCAAGCACGATGCCGTTCAACTCTTGATGTTTTTGCAAATCATCCGTCAGTTTTTGAGCGGTGTAATCATTAATCGTGCCAAGGCGAACATACAACACTTTATTGTCAACACCCCCCGAGGCGTAACCTTGCGGTTTTTCGGTTGTCTGCCCGATGTCAAGCGTGGGAAAATAGTGCGAATTTTTATCCAACTTTTGCATGCCGTTATAAAGCATAACTTCAACCAGCTCAAAATCTTTGTTGTCTAAAATCGGGGAAATTTGCTTGAGTTCAGACAACAGATAGTCGGTGAATTTTGCCCAGGTCAAAGCATCTTTGCCATTTTGCGGGCGAGAATAAACTTTGTGGATTTTATTTTTATAGTATACGGTCACGCTATTTTTCTCAAGCACCACACGAAGATTTTTATCAACACTTTGCAAAGATTTAATCGCGGGTTCAAACAGTTGCGGAATTTCAACCGGCTCAATATATTTATCAAGCAGAAGCTGATAAGCCTGTTGCAAAACCGCCTTGTCGTCAGCGTGCGCCGGCGCGGTCGCACTTATCAAAAACAATATGAGCCACAGCAGTTTTTTCATATTTTTAATCCAACTTTAATTCCGCCACCAATGCCGTGTGATCTGAGGGTTTGGCGCCACGGCGCGGGGTTTTATCCACCCAACAATTAAGCAAACGGTCAGCCGCCTTTGGCGACAAGAAAAGATAATCAATACGCAATCCCAAATCGGCGGCAAACGCTCCGCCGGCGTAGTCCCAATAGGTGTAGCCGTTGTCGCCCTGCTCGCTCAAGCCGCCGTTAGACACCCGACTTTGCAAAAAAGCATCAGACCAACCCTGATATTCTATCGCTTGCAGACGGCGCACGACTTCGGGACGAAACAACGCATTGCCGCGAAACAGCTCGGGATTGTAGACGTCTTTATCGGTTTTGATAATATTAAAATCTCCGCCCAACACCACCGGCTCGGGACTATGGACCAGACGCTCGGCATGGCGGGCAAAGGCATCCATCCAACGCAATTTATAGTCAAATTTTGAGGTGTCGGCGGCGTCGTTATAAGGCGGATTACCGTTGGGCAGATAAATTGCCGCCGTGCGGACTTTTTGCCCGTCAACCTGTACCAAGGTCTCAAGATAGCGGGCGTTATCATCAGCAAAATCAGGCAGATTTTCTTGTGTGACGGTTATCTCGCCACGGCTTAGCACCGCCACGCCATTGTAGCTTTTCTGTCCCAGAATTTTAACATTATATCCCGCAGCCTGAATCTCAAAAAAAGGAAAGGCATTAAACTCACATTTGATTTCTTGCAACAAAACAATATCGGGGCGCGCGCTGTCTAGCCAAGAGCAAAAGCCCTCAATGCGCGCGTTAATCGAGTTGACGTTATAGGTTGCTATTTTCATTTTATACCTTTTTTAAACGATTTGCTTTTAATCTATACTAAATTTATTTGATTGCAAAGGGAAAATTATGGAACTCGCAACTTATGCCGTTAAGCCCGACAAATCAAGGGGACGTCTTTATCCTGACTTTGTCAATATTATCCGTTCGCCGTTTCAGCGCGACCGAGACCGTTTGATTCACTCTTGCGCTTTTCGTCGCTTGGACGGCAAAACTCAGGTTTTTGCTTATCACGAAGGCAAAAACTATCGCACGCGACTGACCCACAGTATTGAAGTGGCGCAAATCACCCGCACGATTTGCAAACAATTACACCTGAACGAAGAGCTTGGCGAGGCAATCGCTTTGGCGCACGACCTCGGGCACTCGCCTTTCGGACACGCCGGCGAGCGCGCTTTGCAAAATGCCATGAAAAAGTTCGGCGGTTTTGACCACAACCTGCAATCGCTTAAAATTATGACCATGCTGGAAGTGCGCTATCCGGAATTTGACGGGCTTAACCTGACATGGGAGACTTTGGAGGGAACGGTTAAGCATAACGGACCAATCAAAAAAATCACCAGTGCCTACCTCAAAAACTTTAACCGCAAGTTTAATCTTGACCTTAAGCACTATCCGTCTCTTGAGGGACAGGTCGGCGCGGTCGCCGATGACATCGCCTATAACAATCATGATATTGACGATGGTTTCAACGCCGGATTTTTCAGTATTAATCAGTTGCGAGAACTGCCGTTTATCAACGACATTTTGAACGCATTTGAAAAGAAATTTCCACACGCCGACGACAGTATGAAAATCTATGACGTCACACGCAACTTAATCGCCAAGATGATTTTTGACGTGTTGGAAAACACCCGCGCCAATATTAGCAAAAACAAAATCTTTTGTTGTGACGACGCTCGCGGACAAAAAGACTTTACTGTCGATTTTTCAGACCAAATGAAAGACGAGTTGCTTTTGTTGCGCGGCTTTTTGAAGGAAAACTTCTATACTCACACTAATGTGGCGCGGATGGACGCCAAGTCTCAGCAAGTTACGGAAGGGCTGTTTTCGGCGTTTATGGACAACCACAACCTGTTACCGATGGAACTGCGCGGCAAAATAAAAAATGCGGGTACCGACGCCGATGCCGCCGAGATTATTTGCGAATACATCGCCTGCATGACCGATATGGGCGCTATTGAAGAATATAATCGTATCTTCGATGTTAATGTTCGATTTTAAGTTTAAGCCATTAACAGCTTATAAATAATTTTGTTATAAAATGGCTTAAAATTGTAGTTTTGCAGGAGAAGGCAATGTTTAAAGAATTTCCCGATGACGACAGTAGAGTCGATGATTTTCTAAACGAATTTCGGCAGAAGATTTCTGACCAAAATATTGAAAATATTGAAGAAAAAAAAGAAGAGATGAAACGCTCCAAAAGCGTCTTCTTGGGCGTTGTCGGCGGGGTGATTCTGGCGGGTATTGTCGGTAAGTTGATTTTGGCACCGCAGTATCAGGCCGATAGCGAAAAAGATATTCCGGTTATTCGTCGTCCACAGACGGCTATTCGCGTGCAACCGAACGAACCGGGGGGGATGGATATTCCCAATCAGGACAAGAGTGTTTATAACATTATTGAAAAGAAGGACGATAGCGGCGTTGAAAACCTGCTGCCGCCGCCGGAAGCCCCAAAGTTACCGGTTATTGCCGCTCAAGATTTGCCTGAAGTAAACGATAAGATATTAGATGAAAGCTCAACTTTGCCGGAGGCGGAAAAGATTATTCAAAAAGCCGAGGCCAAGACTGCGGTGACAACTGCTGAAATTATAAAAAAGGCTGAAGAAACCGCGCCTGAGCCCGTCAAAGAAGAAAAGGTCGCACAAGCACAACCTGCCGTCGTTAAGGAAGAAAAGCCCGCGCAACCCGCCGCGGCTGAAGTAAAAGCGCCGGTCGAGTCGGCCAAGGTTGAAGTGAAGACCGCAGAGGCAAAACCTGCGGAACCTAAGCCAGAGAAAGCCGATCCGGAGAAAAAAGCTCCCGCAGCGCAGGCGGTGTCTCATGCTAAAGCCGTTGCCGGTGATTGGCAAATTCAGCTGATGTCTTCTCCGAACAAAGCCGCAGTGGTTAAGGCGCAGAGCGATTTGGGCAAAAAATATAAAATCGCTGACTTGCCTTTTGAAATCGAATCGGCGGTTTTGGATATGAATAAAACTTTTTATCGGTTGAAGACCGGCGCATTTAAGAATCGGGCTGACGCCGACAAGGTGTGCAACGATATTAAAGCTTTGGGCGGAACTTGTATTGTTAAGAAGAAATAAGCACCATGCAAACTGTGATTGAAATTGTTCTGACTTTTGTGCCTCTGATTATGGCTATTGTGCTGCATGAAGTGGCGCACGGTTATGCCGCGTTGTTGCTCGGCGATGACACCGCAAAAAAGAAAGGCAGATTATCTCTCAATCCGCTGCACCACGCCGATATTACGGGTACGGTGATTTTGCCGACACTGTTGTGGCTGAGCAAAACGGGATTTGTGTTTGGTTGGGCGCGTCCGGTGCCGGTCAACTTTAAAAAACTCAAACAACGCCCCAGAGACGATGTGATTGTTGCCGCAGCGGGTATTGTGATGAACTTGTGGTTGTCGGGTATGGCAGCATTGCTTTTGTTGTTGGCGGCGTTTATCCCCACGCCTTATCTGCGCGGTTTAATTTGCTTGTTCTTAATTAATATGATTATTTTTAACGTCGGGTTGGCGGTGTTTAATTTGATTCCTATTCCGCCGCTCGACGGTTCTAAGATTGTGTTTAGCTGGATAAAGTATCCATGGGCGCAGAAATATTTGAATTCGGATAAATACGGATTAATTATTATGGTATTGCTATTGTTCATTATTCCGGCTATCGGCGGTAGTTTCGGGCAAGATTGGAATCTGATTAAAAATTATATGATTTCGGCAACACGTTATATTTGTTCATTTTTAATGTAAATAAGGAGATTTAGGATGTTTTTGGGATTTTGGAGCTGGGTATTGGTGGTTATTGTTGTGGCGGCAATTTTTTATGCCAACAAATTGCCTCAATTAAGACAACAAGCTGAAGAAAAAATTAAAATCGGTGTTAAAGAAGGTAAGGTATTGTGGGAAAAAAGTTCTAAGGAACTGGCTGCCAAAACTGCGGTTTTAGCTGAAAAAGCCAAAGAAAAAGCTGAACAGAAACAAGGCAAAAACACGACAGAGGCTACTGAAGAGAAAACGGAAATCACCGCCGAAGACTTGGCCTTTATGCCTAAAGAAACAGAGAAAAAAGCGTCTAAGGTTGTAAAAAAAGATAAAGCAGAGACTAAGAACGAAGAAGAACAGAAAGCACACTCAGAGGACAAGACTGAGGAATAATTCTTCGTTGAAATATGTTGTGGTATCAAAGCCTGTTCTTGATTGAACAGGCTTTTAAGTTGTGAAAAATGCATATTACACAACTAAACGTATTTTATGTTGACGCTTTTAGTATTTTGTGTCTAGACTGATGCCTCGTACGAGGGAGTATTGGCTAAAATGTTTTTCCAAAATAAATATCTAAAAGCATCAATCTTAGGAATTTTGATTTTTTTGTGTTTTAATGCTGTGTTTTTGCAAAAGCAGAAAGCTTATATTTTATCGGGCAATATCGTATCTTCCGCGCCGGTGGATTTGACGGCTAATTTGGAGACATCGCGCTCCATTAAGGGTTATACGCAATTGGAACATATGGTTCTTTCACAAAGCGGTTCTTTTAAGCTGATGTTAAAGGCTAATCGCTTGTATGGATTGGCACTGACTTTCAAAACAGCCTCCCCTGACTTTGAAGTTTCAGATTTGTCATTGCGAGGTCAAAAGCTTGTCGCCTTGCCCTTGGCGGATAATGCTTGGGTTCATCAAAAAAATTTACACAAACTGGAATTTAAGAATATTTCTTTTCCTAATTCAAAGCGTTTTTATACGCCATCGCCTTGGATTATCGTGTGTTTTATTCCGTTGCTCTGCGCCTTTTTTTCATTAAAACAACTAACCATATTTAAGAAGTATGCCTTATTGTTTTTGCCGCTCTTCCTGTTGTGCTTGATAAAATATTTTGCTTTTGAGCACCCGTTTAATTTGTTTTACAACAAGGTCAATTTTCTTAATATTTTTTATCTAGAAAAGCACGATTTTTCAGTTTTTGCCTGTCTGTACGGCATTTTGGCAATCATGTTGGTCAGCAAGGCACGCATTATCAGATTTTTTTGCTGGGTTGCTCTGGCTGTCCTATTATCTATTTTAATTATTGACGGCGTTGTGCTGCATAATTTAGCTTCCAGATTTCTCTTTAGCGAGGCTAAAAACTATAAATCAGAATATGTCACAGCCTTTTATATGTTTTTGTCTTATGTGGGCACGATAGAAGGGCGTTTAATGTCTTTATGCTCTTTGGTTATCGGGTATATTGCCTGCAAACAAACAAAACTATTTCAGAAAAAAGATGCTCTCATCGCCTTTCTTACCGTTGTGATTTTGGTTGCGCTCAATCTATCAATCAAAACCAACTTTTTGTTTGATTATCATTTTTACAGTGTTTTTAAGGTTAATGAAGGAAATAATCAATCTATTGAATATTCTCAGGGATTTAAAATAAGGTCGACAAATCTTTTCATTTGTCTCAGAACTGCGTTAAAGGCTTAAATAAAAGAAAAAATATTATCGTTATTATCGCCGAGTCACTATCTTCTTATACCAGTAAAGAATTGTCAAACTTGCATAATTATATGCCGCGCCTGGATAAACTTATGAAGGAATATGCCGTTTATCCAACGTATTATTCAAATTCATATATGACTAACGGCGGTATTTTTAGTCTGTTATCAGGTTTGCCCTATATTCATATTTATAAGAATTTTTCTATCGGAACACCTAAAACATTCTACAAGGAAGGATTGCCCGCAAAATTAAAAAAATCAGGGTATAAAACTTATTTCTATACCAACGTGCGACCTAACCAACCTCTTCAAGAGATTATTTATAACGCCGCATTTGATATATATTCAGATTCTTCTGACCCTTATTATAAAAACACCCCCGCTTTGATTTTTGATGCACCTGCGGACGAAGTTTTATTTGAAAATGTGTTAAACACTCTCTCGTTGCGCAGAAGTAAAAAACCATATTTGATGGTGATTTCAACCATTTCAGGACACGGACCATATATTCATCCTGAGACGAAAGAGCAATCTTTTGAAAAAGTTGTAGACTATGTCGATGAGCAAATTGATAATTTTATAGCGCAACTTGACGCACGAGGATTTTTCAAAAACGGTATGGTTGTCATCACCGGCGATCACCGAGCCATGAGACCTGTCAGCAATGACGAGAATCAAGTTTTGGCACCTCTGGCCGAAGCCCGTGTTCCCTTGGTTATTATTGACAAAGACCTCAAAGGGCGAAAATCGGGCGTGTATTCTCACAACGATTTAGCCCCCTCTTTGCAATATTACCTGACTAAAAAAGGCTGCTTTAATCCTTATCAAAACAATTTGTTTAAGAAATCGTCAAAAAACAAATGCATCATTTTTCAACAAGCGTCGCCAAGCGATCAGGTGAACGTTTTATGTGATGACGCAATATCTACAATTTGCCTAAACGGCGACGAGACAACGTATTGCCCTGAAAAACCTAAGGATAGGTATGTCGACTTCATTAACTGGCTACGCGTTGAAGCCGACACAGAATAACAAAATGTTCAACGGACACCCTCAAAACTTTTGGCAAACAGGTGTTTATCCTGACCGTTAATCTGTGTCACCTTGTCATTTTGCAACAGCAGCGGCAATTCTACCGAGCGAAACACGCTGCGAGAATCGGCATTTTTCACAAAGGCAGTCACATTGCCTTGCAGGGCATTGATAAAACGCCGCGACGCCACCGCCCAGATATGCGCCACTTCCTCGCCGGTCAAGCCGACCTCTTGATAACCCACGCCGAGCTCAACCAATTTTTTGCCGCAAACGGTGTCTTCTATCATTTTGGCCTCGGGGTGCGCCTTGACATAAGCAAACGCCTTGTCCCGATTTTCTGTGGTCGGCAGATAACTGATGCTATAAAGCACGGCGGAGCCGGCAGGGATGCTCACATCCTCGCTGCCGGCAAATTCTAAGGCTTTTTCATACAACATATTACTCATTTACACCCGCTTTCTTTTAACAATGTCCAACGCGCCATTGCTGACAATAACATCCGCCGTGTCGTTATCGGCAATTTCTCCGTTGAGGATTTTGAGCGCCAACTTGTTTTCTATCTGCGTTTTAAGCAGACGTTTGAGCGGACGCGCGCCATAAACCGGATCATAACCGTTGTTCACAATCCAGATAAACGCCGCGTCGTTGACGTTTATGGTAATATTGCGGTCACGCAAGCGTTTTTCAATATTGGCTATCTGAATTTTGGCAATATCTTTAATATTGTTTTTATCCAGACGATGGAACAACGTGATTTCATCAATACGGTTGATAAACTCCGGACGGAACGAGGCTTTGACAATTTCCATAACCTTGGCGCGAATCTGTTTGCTGTCATCCATACCGGTGGCATTGGCCAAAATATCAGAACCGAGGTTGGAAGTCATAATTATCAACGTGTTCTTAAAGTCAACGGTTTTACCCTTGCCGTCGGTCAAACGACCGTCATCAAGCACCTGCAACAAAATATTGAAGATGTCGGGGTGAGCCTTCTCGACCTCGTCAAACAAAATAACTTGATAAGGACGACGACGAACAGCCTCGGTCAAAACACCGCCTTCTTCATAACCGACATACCCCGGAGGCGAGCCGATTAAACGTGCGACGGCGTGCTTTTCCATATACTCAGACATATCAATACGCAACATGGCGGTCTCGTCATTAAACAGAAACTCGGCCACGGCTTTGCTCAACTCGGTTTTGCCCACACCGGTCGGGCCTAAGAACAAGAACGAACCTATCGGTTGGTTGGCGTCATTAATACCGGCACGAGAACGACGCACCGCATTGGCAACCGCAGCAATAGCGTCTTTTTGACCAACCACACGTTTAGCCAAAAAGTCTTCCATGTGCACCAGTTTTTCTTTTTCGCCCTCAAGCATTTTATCAACCGGAATGCCCGTCCATTTAGAGACAACCGCGGCAATATTCTCAGCGGTAACGTTCTCGCGCACCTGATTGTTGCCCTTGTTTTCACTCTCTTCAATGGCTTTGATTTTGTTTTCAAGCGCGGGGATAATACTATACTGCAGTTCGCCGGCGCGCTCATATTTGCCGTCTCGTTGCGCAATTTCAACCTCAATACGAGACTTGTCGAGTTGGTCTTTTAGGTTGGTCAAATCGGCCAAGCCCTGTTTGGTCTCACGCCATTTGTCACCCAAAGTTTTGGCCTTAACCTCAAGACCTGAGATTTCATAGCCGATTTGTTCCAAACGCGCCTTGGAGGCATCGTCAGTCTCTTTTTTGAGTGCCTCACGTTCAATTTTCAACTGCAACAATTTGCGGTCAAGCTCGTCAAGTTCTTCCGGTTTGGAATCGATAGACATACGCAGACCGCTGGCGGCCTCATCCATCAGGTCAATCGCTTTATCAGGCAGGTAACGGTCGCTGATGTAGCGGTTTGACAAGGTGGCAGCGGCAATCAAAGCGCCATCCGAGATTTTAACGCCGTGGTGAAGCTCAAATTTGTCTTTGATACCGCGCAGGATTGAAATGGTCTCTTCAACGCTCGGTTCGTCAACGTAAACCGGCTGAAAACGACGAGCCAACGCCGCATCTTTCTCAACATATTTCTTATATTCATTAAGCGTGGTCGCGCCAAGGCAATGCAACTCACCTCGTGCCAACGCCGGTTTGAGCAGATTAGAGGCATCCATAGAGCCTTCGCTTGCGCCTGCGCCGACAATGGTGTGCATTTCATCAATAAACAAAATAATGCCACCCTCCGCCGCCTCGACATCTTTCAAAACGGCTTTTAAGCGCTCTTCAAACTCGCCACGATATTTAGCGCCGGCAATTAACGCGCCCATATCAAGCGACAGCAGGCGTTTGCCCTGCAAGCTCTCGGGCACATCATTATTGATGATACGAATTGCCAAGCCTTCGACAATAGCGGTTTTACCAACACCTGGTTCACCAATCAGTACCGGATTGTTTTTGGTACGGCGCGACAAAACCTGTATGGTGCGGCGAATTTCATGCTCACGTCCGATAACGGGATCCAACTTGCCTTCACGGGCTTTGGCGGTAATATCCAATGTGTATTTTTTCAGCGCTTCAAAGTTTTCTTCGGCGCTCTCGCTATCCGCCACGCGGCCTTTGCGAAACTCGGCAATCGCCTGCTCCAGTTTTTGCGGATTAACGCCACTTTGTTTGAGAATTTCGGCGGCTGTCGTGCCGGCACTCAACGCGATGGCTTGCAAAATACGTTCCAGTGTCACAAACTTATCGCCGCTTTGTTCCGCTAAACGTTCGGCATCGTTCATCACACGGGAGAAATCTTGCGACATCAGGCTTTGCACCGTCGCGCCCGAAACCTCGGGGATTTTGTTCAAAACTTCATCAATGCGGCGGCGTAATTCCGACAGGCTGCCGCCCGACTTCAAAATCAAATCCATAAGCGCGGGTTCATTGTCATTAAGCATAACTTTTAAGATGTGCTCAGGGGCAATGTATTGATGTTTGCGGCTTGACGCCAAACTGACAACATCTTGCACCAGCGTTTTTGATCTATTGGTTAATTTATCAAAGTTCATTATCAACACCTCTTAACTTGTTCTACTTTATATGTAGGTTGAGGCACAATGCCAAATCAAGAGGGGGATAAAATTATTTTTGCGGTTCGAGATTGATGACCGTAATTTCAGACGGCGCTAAAATGCGCAACGGCGGTCCCCAAAAACCTGCCCCGCGCGAGACATAAATATAGCCGTCGCCTTTGGGATAAAGCCCCGCAAGATATTTGTTGGCGGCTTTCACTAACAGGTGGAACGGAAAAATTTGTCCGCCATGCGTGTGACCCGAAAGTTGAAGGTTATAACCCGAGGTCGGTTTTTCACTAAAATTCGGCGTGTGCGACAAAAGCACCGTATATAAATTGTCTTTATTACCACTCAGAGCGCGCGGTAAATTAATTTTTATGGTCGAAGACATTTTCTCAATACTTTTGTCGGGGATACCTGCAATATAGATTTTGCCGTCAAGCGCCACGCCGTTATTAAACAGCGGGCCTAATTTGTAGTCGGCAAATTTTTTGAGCCACGGCAACATCCCTGAGTAAAAATCATGATTGCCAAACACCATAAAAGTGCCGTATTTTGAATTTAATGCACTCAGCGCCGTCATTTGCTCTTTAATCTGATGAGGCGGTTCGTCAACCACATCACCGGTAATCACAACCGCGTCGGCGTTAAGAGCATTGACGCGAGACACCAAATTTTTTATTTTTGCCGTGGGGGTGGTGCGGTTAATGTGCAAGTCGCTCAACTGCACCAGTTTGAACGGTTCAACAATCGCCTTGTCGCTCACGGTCACGGTTTTAATCTCGGGTTGTTTCAGCGCCTGATACATTCCCCATCCCGTCAGCACCACAGCCAACGCCACCGTGGCAATATTCGCCACGTTCAGGTAAAAGGTGTTAAAGGGGTTTAGTTTATCACAACAGCCCGACTTGCTGATTTTGGCAATGCCGTAAGTGGCAAACCAACTAAAGTCGCGCACCAACAACAGCACCAACAGCACAAAACCAAAGCCCAAGCCGACATACGCCAAATTAGCGAAGATTTTATAAAGTTCAAGGCTCAAATAATCACGGTGGCGGCAATAGCTCAACAAGCTATGTCCGAACCAACAGAACAATACGGCGCCGGAGATAAGTAATTTATACAGCCACCAGATTTTGGTGTAACCGATTAAGGTTTTGATGGTGATGGCACTGGCGGCCAACCCAATGATAGAAGCGGCAAGTAAAAACATTTCCCCCTCCCCTTGCTTATGAATAATTATTCGGCAACAGCGGCTTGTTTGCGCCGATAAACTCTTTTGGGTTTGCGAACAGGCTCAGCATCAGCTTGAGTTTCAACTGCGGTTTCAGCCTCGGTATGCGGAATTTCAACCACGGTGAAAGATTTTTTCTCAACCGGTTTCTCCGCGGTTTCAACAGACGAAGGTTCCGCCTCTGCGCAATTATTATCGTTGGTGCTTTCCGCCGACTGATTTTCGGCATTTTCTTGCGCCTGCTGATACATCTGACGGTTTTGATTTTTCTTCTCGTTAATTTCGGTTACGATTTTACGGTAATGCTCGGCGTATTGGCGAAAAACCTCCGCGGTCACATAATCATTATTGCTGGCGGCGTCTTTGGCTAACTCGTTATAGCGTTTAATTAAATCAAGCGCCGTGCCGCTGAATTTTCCTGCAATGCTACTACTGTCAAATTTATAGTTCAGGGAATAGATTTGTCCGTTCCCGTTGCTTCTGTACTTATTGTTGATTCTTTTCATATATGTATTACCGTTATTTTATAACAAAAAAAACAAATGAATAAAATTATTCATCAAAACCAAATATATTTTTTAGGAAAAAAAATTAAACCGGCACTTTCTCAAATCGTGCTCTGGGTGCATAATACAAATAATTTTTATAATTGCAAATTATTTTTTTAGAATTACACACCTGTCTATTCCCGCCAAATCGGGCACAATCGCCACCGGCTGCAAACCTCGCGCCGCAAAAAGCGCGGAGATGTGTTGCGCCTGTCCAATACCGGCCTCTAGCAAAATATAACCTCCTTTTTGCAAAAGAAAAGGCGTGTGCTCAGCAATTTTCGCATAAGAATCGTAGCCGCTATCGCCACCCGACAAAGCAAGATAAGGATCATGCTCGCGCACTTCAGGCTCAAGCTCGGAAATATCGGCATCGGGAATATAAGGCGGGTTACTGACAATAATATCAAAACCGTTACCGACTTTAGCCTCAAAATCAGGCGCGAACCAATCAGCCAAACGCCACTCGACCCGAGACGCAACGCCCAAATTTTGGGCATTTTGCCGCGCGACATCCAAGGCTTGGGACGAGATATCCACCCCTACCCCGCGCGCTGACGGATTTTCTTTGAGCAAACTCAGCAACAAGCATCCGCTACCGGTACCGAGATCAAGAACGCGGCAATTTTCAGCATGGCAAAGCCGCAACGCCTGCTCCAAAATAATCTCGGTATCCGGTCGCGGCGACAACACATTTTCATTAACCGTAAAGCGATATTTATAAAAGTCTTTCACGCCCAAAATTTTATCAAGCGGGCAGCGTTCAACAGTGCGACGCTTAAGCAACCGCGCCAAATTTTCTTGTTGTGCGGCGGACAAAGCCTCAAGATTCAAAATGCGCGCGTCATTTTCATCACAGTTCAGAACCCTCGCCAACAGCAGACGCGCCTCAAGCCGCGGCGAAGATATGCCGGTGGCGACCAGATTTTGCACTAAAGATGAAAAAACGCTCATTACCTATTTGCAACCAAACAGAAAAGGCAAAACCTCATGCCCGAGGTGCTCACGGTTATAAGCGCGTACCGCTTTTAAGTGCGCCGTCATTTTGAGGCTGAGGGTGAAAAGAGAAACTTCTCCGCGCGCTTTAGATTTGAACATTATGCCGCCTCTTTGGCTAATTCGGATTTGACCAACACAGCCAGATTGTCAAAGGCTTTCTTCTCAATCTGACGAACGCGCTCACGACTAATCGAATATTTAGCGCCAAGCTCATCCAGTGTGACCGGATTTTCGGTCAGCATACGGCTTTTGATAATATCTTGCTCGCGCTCATTGAGCTTTGCCAAACATTGTTTGAGAACGCGTTGTTTGTAGGCGTTTTCCTGTTTGCACTCCAAGCGCAATTCAATATTTTGACGACCGTCAACCAACAGGTTTAATTTTTCCTGCGGTTGCTCATCTCCCACTTCGACGTTTAATGACGTATCGGCATGCAGACGTTGGTTCATCTCGACAACGTCTTTTTCGTCCACAACCAGCTCATGGGCAATAGATTTAACGTTCTCCGGCGTTAGAGCCGCATTGCCGTAAATGCCCAAACGCGCCTTAATGCGATTGAGGTTATAAAACAGTTTTTTCTGCGCCGAAACCGTACCGATTTTGACCAATGACCACGAACGCAAAATAAAGTCATTAATCGCGGCACGAATCCACCAAATGGCATAGGTCGACAGGCGCACTTTTTTGTTGATATCAAATTTTTTCACAGCCTGCATCAACCCGATATTCGCCTCAGAAATCAAGTCTGCCAAAGGCAAACCGTAGCGGCGGTAAGTCATCGCAATTTTGGCGGCCAGACGCAGGTGAGAGGTTATTAGTTTTTGCGCTGCGGACAAATCGCCCTTTTGCTTAAATTCAATCAGCAAATTTTGCTCTTCCTCATCGCTTAAAACCGGAAACTTTTTAATTTTTTCAAAATAAGCAACCATACCGTTGCCGTCAATGACTGCCGGCAGATTGGTTTTGTGTTGGACAACCATAATATTGCTATTTTGACTCATAAAACCTTGACCTTCTTTCGTTTGTAGCTTATCGGAGATAATCATTTGATTTTGTAACATCAATCCCCAAGCGAGAATATTATTACAATTTTATTTTCAATGCAAGACAACAATCAAAAAAATTTTATTATAAGCTGACGTTCATCACCTCAGAATCATTTGGCTGATAGTTGATAATATCAACCTGCGTATGCTGATATTTATCATTATAAATCAACAGGTAAACCGGCGCAAAGCCACTACCGCCGACATCGCTTTTGCACAAAAGCAAATCGCTGTCGTCCAGTCCGTTATTAATTTTAACCATCAGGATTTTGTCAGACACGTTGCGGTGCTTTTTGGAGGCAAAATCAGCCACCGACACCGGCGAATAGTCAGACACAAAGCGCAAACGCAACGCGCGTTGACGGCGGTCAATCAGCGACGTGACCGGATTGTCGGCGTTGTAGCTGTCGATTTTTTCCGACACCGCCTGCAACATTTGCCGATTGTGGCAGTCAGGCAAACGCGGTGCGGCTGCGGGCAACGTTTCCTCAGGGGTTTCGGGCTCGGGCGCCAAAAGGTCAACCTCTTCGGCTCGCGCTCCGAAAGCCGCCAACAGACTCATCACCAACAGCCACTTCCGCATATCTTTCTCCTGCTTAAAAATTAATTGAGTTCGGCGTTCTCGGGAACGGCAAAACGTCTCTGATGTTGCCGATACCGGTCACCAACATCATCATCCGCTCAAAGCCCAAACCGAATCCGGCGTGCGGCGCGGTGCCAAATTTGCGCGAATCCAAATACCATGAGTAATCTTCAACCTTCATACCCATATCTTTGATTTTTTGCACCAAAACATCGTAGCGCTCTTCACGTTGAGAACCGCCGATAAGCTCGCCAATTCTCGGCACCAAAACATCCATAGCGGCAACCGTTTTGCCGTCTTCGTTCATGCGCATATAAAAGGCTTTAATCTCTTTGGGATAGTCACGAACGATCACCGGACGCTTGAAGTGCTCTTCAGCCAAAAAGCGCTCGTGCTCGGTTTGCAAATCAATGCCGTATTCCGGCTGATATTCAAACTTGCGACCGGATTTTTTCATAATCTCAATCGCCTCGCTATAAGTAATACGCGCAAAGCCTTTTTCAACAATCGTCTTCAACGTTTCAGGCAATGTGGTGTCAACATACTTCGAGAACAATTCAATATCGTCGGCGCAATGCTCCATAACGTGTTTAACGCAATAACGCACCATATCTTCGGCCAAATCCATATCATCGTTCAAGTCGGCAAAGGCCATTTCAGGCTCAATCATCCAAAACTCAGCCGCGTGGCGCGTGGTGTTGGAGTTCTCGGCACGGAAGGTCGGGCCAAAAGTGTAAATATCCCCCAAAGCCAGCGCATACATCTCGCCGTTCAACTGACCGGAAACCGTCAAGTGAGCCTCTTTGCCAAAAAAGTCTTGGCTGTAATCAATTTTTCCGTCCGGCGTGCGGGGCACATTGTTCAAATCAAGCGTGGTCACCTGAAACATCTCGCCGGCGCCTTCGCAGTCCGAACCGGTGATAATCGGAGTGTGAACATAGCGGAAACCGCGCTCGTTGAAAAACTTGTGAATAGCATATGACAACTCCGAACGAACTCTGAACGCGGCGCCGTATTTGTTGGTGCGCGGACGCAAGTGCGCGATGGTGCGCAGATATTCATCCGTATGTTTTTTCTTTTGCAACGGATAGTCATCGGGCGCGATTGAATAAATTTCAACGTTTTTAGCCACAATTTCAAAGGCCTGATTGCCACCCTGAGAGGCAACCAACGCTCCCTCGACCGCAACGGACGAGCCGGTCGTGAGCTTTTTGACTTCTTCATAATTAGATAAATTATTATTCGCGATAATCTGTATATTTTTAAGGCACGAGCCGTCGTTTACTTCGATAAATGAAAAATCTTTGGCATCTCTGCGGGTACGAACCCAACCTTTGACCAATACATCGTCTTGGGGTTTTACAGCCTCGAGCAATGCTTTAACTTTAGTCCTTTTTTGCATTTTATATTCCTTAAACTTATCTAATTATTCCGCAAAACACATTTGCGTTCAAGACTATAAAACATTTATATTTAATTGTCTAGCATTGACAAATTTTATTCCCTGTATAATTATAGGGGAGGATAACTTTTTTAGGAGCGCCTTACATGCATAAAATTTTGTTAATGGCAACCGCGGCTTTGATTATGCCTATCGCCGCCTGCACTTCGGATATTTCATCTTCACACTATTCCACAGGTTCTGTCGGTATGGTCAGCCAAACAATGGCCGGCACCGTGGTTTCGGTCAGACCCATTACCGTGTCTTCTGAAGACAACAACGCAGGAACATTGGTCGGCGGCGCGCTCGGCGGTGTAGCCGGTTCGCAAATCGGCGGCGGCAGCACGGCTCATATTTTGGGCGCTATCGGCGGTGCCGTTGCCGGCGGTATTGCGGGCAACGCGGCTCAACGCGGTTTGTCTTCGCAAGGCGGCTTTGAGTATGTTGTGCGTTTGGACAACGGCAATATGGTCACCGTGACACAAGGCAACGACATTTTGCTCAACCCGGGGCAAAGATGCTATGTCAGCCTTGGCAATCCGGCTCGGGTTATGCCGGCATATTAATTAAGCTAATGATTATTGCACAGCACCCTTCGGGGTGCTTTTTTTTGCGCGACAACGTTGACAAAAATACCGCTTAGGACTATACTTTATCTGATATACTTATCAATTATATTAATTATTAATTCAATTATTTTAAATATGAACAGCAAGAAAAATTCTCAGTCAGTATCAGTTAAAGCTCGTAAACTCACTCCTCAGGAAGCTGCCATCAGCAAGGAATTGAAGTATTTTCCTAAGATTCGCAAGCAGTTTTACTTTAGAGTTTTGAACGGAGATGATTTGGATACTGTTATCAGACCATGGCTTGATGCCGAAATAGCGGAGTATGATAAAGATGTCGACCCACTGGAGGAAACACTCGAGTATCTGACTTTCTGCGAAACTCAAAAGCAACCTGAGTTATCTGATTTGGCTAAGGCGCTTCAGGTATGTATCCTTGCAGAAGAGGAGGTTGTCGTTCGTCAGATTGGTTTGCTTCTCCCGCTTTATTACTCAAAATTGGGGTATGAGTCGGCCGAGTTCAAGAAAATCAGTTATCATTTTTTGGACGAGGTTGCCGCTAAAAAGAGATTGTTCACCGGACAGATGCTCGATTTTATCTTCTTTGGCGACTATTTCTCTTTGGCAAGCGCCGTTGTTTTGGCAAAGCATTCTGATTTGTTCTTACAAAACGGCATGAGCAGCGTGGTTCGCGTGCGACTTGAAAACATGTTACGCATTTTGGCTGAAAAAGAAAAAATCTCGGGTCGCGTATCTGATGATTTTGCCAAGCGTCTGTTTGAATTGTCGTTGAAACGCAGTTTGTTCAAAGAAGAAGTTTCTATTATGGCGCTTTATTCTTTGATGCAAATTCACACCTTTGACGACCGTCAGTCTGATGCCGTAAAGCATAAGACCGATGGAGGCAACGTGGTGACCAATCATCTGAAGAGTTTGGAGTTGATTCAGATTGAGAAGGCAATTCGCTACTGCGACAAGTACGGTTTTGCCGATATGGAGATGTGGAAAAAAGCTTTGACCTTTATCCCTGAACGCAAGTTTTGGGATGATCAGGTGGAGCTGATTTCTAAGTGGCTGCTCAAAATTAAGCTTAATCACTATTCTGAGTTGAAAGCAGTTACCTATTCTTTCATTCAGGAGAGTTTCAAGCACGGATTTTTGAGCACAAAGATAATTGATTTTATCTTTGACGGTCGCACCTTCTCAAATGCCAGCACCGTGGTTTTGTCAATGTATTCCTACTCTCTCAAAGAGCACAATTTGTCAGGATATATTCAGGAAAAACTGAACGATATGCTGCACGAGTTGGTGGCTCAGGAAGGTTGGGACGAAGAAGTGCCAGTTGTTGATTCGTTGTTGGAACTTTCTTTGCAGCACGATTTGAGTGTTGAGGAACTTTCCATCTTAAATGTCTACACTTTGTTGCAGGCATTTACACACTAAAAAGTAAAAACCCGCCGGTCGTTAGGACTGACGGGTTTTGCTTTTATTTAAGCCTTGGGTTTGGGACTGAACATCTCACCCACAAAGGCAAACAGCATCGGCACAAACAGCGTTGCCACAAAGGTGGAGGCAACCATACCGCCCACCATGCCGGTACCGATAGCGTGGCGGCTGGCCGCGCCGGCGCCGCTGCTCAGAGCCAACGGCAAAACACCAAACGTAAACGCCAGAGAGGTCATCACAATCGGACGAAAACGCAGTTTGGCGGCCTCAATCGCGGCATCGGCATAACTCAAGCCTTCTTCAACCTTCATGACCGCAAATTCCACAATCAAAATGGCGTTTTTGGCCGACAAACCGATTAAGGTCACCAGACCGACCTGAAAATATAAATCGTTTTCAATACCGCGCATCCAAATGGCCAATAAGGCACCCAAAATGGCAAACGGCACCGAGAGAATAACCACAATCGGGAGTGACCAGCGTTCGTACTGCGCCGACAAAATCAGGAATATCATTATCAAACCAAAGACAAACGCCTGCGATGAGGCGCCGCCCGCCAATTTTTCCTGATAAGCCGAGCCAATCCACTCAAAACCGTAGTCGTTGCCCAAAACCTCGGCAGCCACATCTTCCATGGCGGCGATAGCTTGTCCGGAGCTGTAACCGTCGGCAGGGTCGCCCAAAACTTTGGCGGCAGGAAAGATGTTAAAGCGGTTGATTAACTCAGGTCCGATAACTCTTTTAACCGTAATCAAACTTGACAGAGGAATCAATTGGCCGCTGTTGGATTTGACAAACACATAGCGTAAATCATCCGGCGAGCGACGAAAACGATCTTCAGACTGCAAAGAGACACGGAAACTACGCCCCATATAGGTGAAGTCATTAACATAAAGACTGCCAAATGTTGACTGCATAACCGTATAAACCGCGTTTATCGGAACATTTAACATCCGCGCCTTGTCTCTATCCAAATCAATGGTGTATTGCGGGGTGTTGACCGCAAACGTGGTCTTAACATTTTTCAGCTCGGGACGCTGATTGGCTTTGGTTATAAACTCCGTGGTTTTAGCCATTAACTCCGCCGGTGTTTTGCCAGCTTTGTTTTGAATATACCCTTCAAAACCGCCCGAAGTGCTCATGCCCATAATCGGCGGCATACTGAACGCAAAGCCATAGCCCTCGGGTTGGCTCATGCCGATTTGGGTGAAAAGCTGACCTAAATCTGTCGCAGACTGCCCCTTGCCTTGACGCTTTTCCCAATCTTTGAGAATAACAAAGCTGATACCTGAATAGGTGTTTTTGGTTCCGGACAACATATTATAGCCATTGATGGTTAAAACGCTTTCAACATTGTCATTAGCACCTATCTGTTTGCCGACTGCCGAAGTCAGCGCCTCGGTACGGTTTAAGGACGCGGCGGGCGGCGTGCTGTATGACACTAACAGGTTGCCTAAATCTTCAATCGGCACCAGACCGCTCGGAACAGCGTTAAACATCATAAAAATCGCCACGCAAACGGCGGCAAAACCGCTAAACGCCATCGCACGGTGGTGTAAAAACCACTTGACGCCGGCAATATAAACATTGGTCAGTTTCTCAAAAAAAGCATTAAACCAACGGAACGGCGCGCTTGGCGTTTTGTGCTCGGATTTTATCAGCAGCGCGCACAGCGCCGGCGTTAAGGTCAACGCGACCAGAGCCGAGAGCAACACCGAAACGGCGATGGTGACGGAAAACTGCTTATACATCACGCCGGTCATACCGCCTAAGAACGCAATCGGCAAAAACACCGAAGACAGCACCAACGCCACCGCGACCACCGGACCGGAAACCTCCTGCATGGCTTTTATCGCGGCGTCTTTGGGCGAGAGTTTTTCCTCGCTCATCAGGCGTTCGACGTTTTCAAGCACGATAATGGCGTCATCCACCACAATACCAATCGCCAAAATTAAGCCGAACAGCGTCAACAAATTGATAGAAAAGCCCAAAACATACATACCGGCAAAAGCGCCGATAATTGACACCGGCACAGCCAGAATCGGAATCAGGGTCGCTCTGAAGTTTTGCAAAAACAGATAAACCACCAAAATAACCAACACCACCGCCTCAAAAAAGGTGTGTATCACCTCATTAATCGAGACTTTTACAAAGGTGGTGGTGTCGTACGGGATTTCATATTTTATGCCTTCGGGAAAGTTTTTGGACAGGCGTTGCATGGTGGCTTTAACTTGTTCGGCAACTTGTAACGCATTTGCCCCCGGTTGCAGATAAACAGCCATGGCAATACAATCTTTTCCCTTAAAACTTGAGCTCATTGAATAATCTTGAGCTCCAAGCTCGATTCTTGCCACGTCTTTCAGGCGCAAAATCGCGCCGTCTTTATCGGCCTTGAGAATAATATTGCCAAACTCTTCGGCATTTACCAAGCGACCTTTGGTATTCACACTATAAGTATAAGGTTGGTACTCGCGCATCGGCTCTTGCCCGAACTGTCCGGCCGCAAACTGCGAGTTCTGCTCTTGAATAGCGGCGGCGACATCCGCCGAGGTCAGATTGTGGTCTGCCAATTTATCAGGATTGAGCCAAATTCTCATGGCATAATCTTGATTGGCAAACAACGAAGCACTGCCCACGCCGTTAATACGTTTTAACTCATCCAACACATTTAGTAAGGCATAGTTGCTCAAATAAATGGTGTCATACTGCGCATTTGACGACCCCATGGCGATAACCTGCAAAATGGAGTTTGATTTTTCCTCCACGGTCACGCCTTGTTTGGTCACCTCAGCGGGCAGTTTAGCCATTGCCGCCTGCACCTTGTTGTTCACGTCAATCGTGGCTTGATCCGAATCGGTTCCAACATCAAAAACCACTCCAATAGTCAAATAACCGCTGGAGGTGGCGTTGGAATACATATAAATCATATTTTTCACGCCGTTGATTTCTTGTTCCAAAGGCGCGGCGACCGTATCGGCCAAGACTTCCGCCGTGGCTCCGGGGTAGACGGCGCTGACCTGAATTTCCGTCGGCACAATATTAGGGTACTGCTCCGTGGGCAAAACCTCCATAGAAACCAGACCGGCAAGCACAATCACCAAAGAAATAACCGTTGCCAGAATCGGGCGGTTGATGAATATTTTTGAAAACATAACCGGTTACTCCTTAGTGGTGGTCATCGGGGCGACACTCTGCCCCGGGGTTAGCAACATCAAACCTCCGGTGATGACTTTGTCTCCGGCATTTAAGCCATTGTCGATAATCCATTGGCCGTCAGGCGTGGTAAAACCGGTCTCGACATTAACAGCCTCAACCTGATTGTTGGCGTTCACCCGATAAACCAGTGAGCCGTTAGCTCCTTGCATAACCGCCTCTTGCGGCACAACAAGCGCGTTGACACGGGTTAAGCCCTCGATATTAATGCGCACAAACTGTCCGGGGACAATTTTTTTATCCGGATTGTCAAACACCGCGCGAATTTTAATCGTGCCGGTATTCTCGTCAATGGTCGGATTAACAAAGTCAAACTTGCCTTGCTGCTCATAGGTATTGCCGTTGTTATAACTCAAACTGGCAAAAATCTCGGTGGTTTGCGCCCCCTCGGAATTATAGTGCGGGTTGGAGATTTTGCCCTCAGTAATCATAGAGCCTAACTTAAACAACTCGTTATCGGCGGCGGAGAAAATAACGTATATCGGATCGACCTGCGTGATGTGCGTCAACAGACTGCTGTCGGAATTGACCACAATCAAACTGCCTTCAGACTGCGCCTCCATACTGGTGATACCGCTAATCGGCGCTTTAACCTGCGTGTAATTAAGATTGAGTTGCGCCGCGTCGACCTCCGCCTGAGCTGCCTCAACACCGGCGCGGAGGCTATCTAAGTTGGCTTTGGCGTCATCGCGTGATTTTTCACTGACAATGCGTTCTTTGAACAATTTGGAGATACGCGTCCACTGGGTTTCCGCCGCAGCAAGTTTCGCTTTGGTCTGAGATAATTTGGCCTTAGCCTGAGCCAACGCCACTTTATACGGCTCAGGATCAATCTCAAACAAAACATCGCCCTCGTTCACTCTCGCGCCCTCGTTATAATTGCGCTTGAGCAAAATTCCTCCGACACGGGCACGGACCTCGGTCTCTTTGGAGCCTTGCGCGCGAGCGGCATAAGTAAACTTAAGCGGCACTGATTGCGGTTCGACCTCAACCACCGGCACAGGCACACTTTGCGCCTGATGTTGAGTAGTTTGCGTTTCGGCTTTTTGGTCGCAAGCAGCCACCGCCGCCAACATCCCAATCATCCCCAGTTTTAATATTCCGCGCATATTATTTTCTCCCAATAATTATCATTTATTTGCTCAACAGGCTACAACAATTTGTTTAAAAAATAAATATTACTCTTTTGTTTATATTCAATTTTGTGGATATGTCCGTGTTGAAAAGAGTGCCGCAGGGACTACCTTATTATGGGCTATAATTGATAATTTTCAACAAGGAGAAAAAATTATGACTGAAGGTGTACGTTTTCCGACTATGGCTTTTATTACCGGTGGCGCCGGACAAGCTGACGACGGTATTCCGCCACAACCGTTTGAGACTTTCTGCTATGACTCGGCGCTCATGCAGGCTAAAATCGAAAACTTTAACGTCGTGCCATACACTTCTGTTTTGCCTAAGGAAATTCATGGAAACATTGTGCCGTTGACTGACGACATTGTCAAACAATTCAAGCACGGCGCCGTTTTGGAGGTGATTATGGCCGGACACGGTGCCAACCGTGACCAACACAAAGCCATTGCCACCGGTTTGGGAATTTGTTGGGGCAAGGACAAAAACGGCGAACTGATTGGCGGTTGGGCGGCTGAATATGTGGAATTTTTCGACACGCATATTGATGAAGACATTGCCAAAGGACACGCCGAAATGTGGCTCAACAAATCGCTTAATCACGAGTTACAACTACGCGGCGTTGAAAAGCATTCCGAATTTCAGATGTGGCATAATTTTATAAACATCACACAGCAGTTTGGCTACTGTCTGACCGCGCTCGGTTTCTTGAACTTTGAGCATGCGGCGCCGGTCAACTTTACGCCAACCAAGTAGTTCGTTTTGGAAAAGGAGGCGGCTTGATGACGACGGTCGCCTCCTCTATATACAAAAAACAGATAAAGGATGAAATTTATGGCTGATAAGAACAATAAATTTTCTGCGAAAAACGACGGTGGCGGCAACTCCGCCGGATTGGGCGTTTTGGCTCTGGCGGCGATTGTCGTCAGTTCCATGATTGGCGGCGGAATTTATAGCCTGCCGCAAAATATGGCTCAAGGCGCTTCGGCGGGCGCGGTGCTTTTGGCATGGATTATTACCGGTATCGGCATTTTTTTTATTGCCAACACGTTCCGCATTTTATCACAGGTCAAACCCGATGTTAAAACCGGTATTTATATGTATAGCCGAGACGGTTTCGGACCTTATGCCGGTTTTACAATCGGGTGGTCGTATTGGCTGTGTCAGGTATGCGGCAATGTCGGTTACGCCGTGATTGCCATGGACGCCTTAAACTACTTTTTTCCGCCCCATTTTGCAGGCGGCAACACCCTACCCTCAATTATCTGCGGCTCGCTGATTATTTGGGGATTTAACTATCTGGTGCTTAAGGGCATAAAGCAAGCAACCATTGTCAACACCATTGGCACGATTATCAAAATTGTGCCGCTCGCGCTGTTTATTTTAATTATGCTGTTTATGTTCAAATTCTCGTTGTTTGAATCTGACTTTTGGGGTGAGGCCATTGCCACCAAAGCCAAGTTGGGCGGTCTGTCAACTCAGATAAAAAGCACAATGCTGGTCACCTTGTGGGCGTTTATCGGCATTGAGGGCGCTGTGGTGATGTCTAACCGCGCCAAATCTCCCGAAAGTGTCGGCAAAGCAACATTGCTCGGTTTTGTCGGCTGTTTGGTTATTTATATTTTGCTGTCGTTAGTGCCTTATGGCTATATGACACAGGCGCAGTTGGCCGAGGTTGCGAATCCGTCAACGGCGGGAATTTTGGAACAAGTTATCGGTAAAAGCGGCGCATGGGTAATGAATATCGGGCTGTTGGTATCGGTTTTGACCAGTTGGTTGGCGTGGACGATGGTTACGGCCGAAATTCCGCAAGCGGCAGCCAACGACGGCACATTTCCGCACATCTTCGTCAAAGAAAACGCCAACGGCTCGCCTGCCGTATCTCTTAAAATAACTTCTGCCGCCATGCAGTTGTTTTTGCTGTTGGTTTATTTTTCAAACAACGCATGGAACACCATGTTGAGCATTACCGGCGTGATGGTGCTGCCGGCTTATTTTATGTCTTGCGCTTATTTGTGGCGAATTTGCGAAGACGGCGAGTTTTCGTCAACGCTGATTCGACGCTCCACCGCGCTGATAACCTCAATCTGCGGCGCCGCTTATGCCTTGTGGTTGATTTATGCCGCCGGTTTGAACTATCTGTTAATGGCGGTGGTTATTGTCGCCTGCGGAATTCCGTTTTATATCCGCGCCCGCAAAGAAGCTCATCCGCAACACCCCGTCTTCTCCGGTGTGGAGATGACTTTTGCGGTGTTGTTCGTGATTTTGGCGGTATGGGCGATTTATGCCTTCGGACGAGGTATTGTCAGTGTCTGATATTTAAGCGAAAAGCCGCCTTGCAACGGGCGGCTTTTTGTCTTTTAAGATTAAGCACGTTTCCAACTTGTGCCTTGCGGGGTATCTTCCAAAACAATACCTTGCGCTTTCAGCTCATTGCGGATGGCGTCCGCCGTTGCCCAATCTTTGTTCTTTTTGGCCTCGGTACGCGCCTTGATTTTGGCTTCAATCTCGGCATCGTCACCGCCGTTCTCTCCCTTAAACCAAACCTCAGGGTCTTGATACAACAAGCCCAGCATATAGGCATCCGACAGCAACTGCGATTTGTATTTGCTCCTGTCTTCGGCGGTCTCAGCCTTGTTCAGATTGTTGACATCTTCATGCAAAAAGCTCAAGGCCAACGGGGTATTCAAGTCATCACACAAGGCACTGACCAACCCTTCGGTCGGCTCAACCTTAGCGGTCGGCACATCGCCGTTTTTCAGCAAAGCATTATAAAACTTGTCTAACGTGGCTTTGGCGGCAAACAAGCCCTCAAAGGTAAAGTTGAACGGTTGGTGATAATGCGCGGTCAAAAACAGCAGGCGCAGAGCCTCGGCCGGCGCTTTCTCCAACACCTCGTCAAGAGTATAAAAATTGCCCAAAGATTTTGACATTTTGACGCCATCGACCATAAGCATGCCGGCGTGCACCCAATAACGGGCAAACTTAGAGTTTGGAAAAGCACAGCAAGACTGAGCACGCTCATTTTCGTGGTGCGGAAAAATCAGGTCATTGCCACCGCCGTGAATATCAAAATCCGTTCCCAAAAGTTTGGAACTCATCGCCGAGCACTCCAAGTGCCACCCCGGACGACCATAGCCCCAAGGGCTGTTCCACCCCGGTTGGTCGGGTGTGGAGGGTTTCCACAAAATAAAATCCGCCGGATTTTTCTTGTAGTCGGCGACATCAATGCGCGCGCCGGCCAACATCTCTTTCATCGAACGTCCGGACAGGCTGCCGTAGTCAGGCATTGAATCCACGTCAAACAAAACATGACCTTCCGCCTCATAGGCGTGACCGTTGTCAAGCAACTTTTTGACAATCTCAATCATATCTTCAATATAATCGGTGGCGCGCGGACGAGCATTGGGCTCAAGATTGCCGAGTTTTTTCATATCGGCGATATACCAATTATAGGTTTCTTCGGTAATCTCGCGTATCGGGCGACCGGTCTCTTTATGCTTATTTAGGATTTTGTCGTCAACATCGGTAATGTTGGAAACATAATTCACATGCTCGGCGCCATAAACATAGCGCAACAAGCGATACAAAACATCATACGACACCGGCGTTTTGCCGTTGCCGAGGTGCGCGCGGTCATAAACCGTCGGACCACAGACATACATTCTGACATTACAACAATCCAACGGCACAAATTTTTCTTTGCGACGCGTCAGTGTATTGCTCAAATATATATCCTGCATTTGATGTCCTTTCTGTTGATTGTTGGTATATGTTATGCGGTTTCGCCACGCAGACGACGGGCTGCTTTATCGCGACCGATAAGCGGCAGCAATAATTTAAGCTCCGGACCATTGTCTTGCGCGGTCAGGGCTTTACGCACCGGATGAAACAGCTCACGACCTTTTTTGCCGCTCTGCTCCTTCAGCGCGTTCATCCATTGATTAAACGTGTTTTCATCCCAAGGTTCGGGCGGCAACAAATCTGCCGCGGCTTTCGTCAAAGCCTCATCCTCCATAATCGGCGTAACTTTTTGATTGCAAATCTGCTCCCAGTTGTGAATATCGTCCGCAACCGTCAAATTGGCTTTTACCGTATTCCAAAAAGTTTCGCTGACCTGATAGCGGTCTTTAATATTGGCATAAGGCATTCCGTGAATCAGGCGCGTGTTAAAGTGACGCAATTCTTCTTCATCAAACTTAGGCTGAGCGCGACCAATTTTGGCAAAGTCTAACGTGGCGGACAAAGAATCTAAGTCATAAAAGGGTTCAATCGCCTCTGATGTGCCCAATTTTGCCAAAAACGAACTAATCGCCATGGCCTCGATGCCATCGGCGCGGAGCTCACTCACACCCAACGAACCCAAACGTTTGGAGAGTTTGCCTTCTTTACCGGTCAATAACGGCAAGTGCGCAAAAGTCGGCACCGGCGCGCCCAAAGCCTCAAACATCTGAACCTGAGAGGCGGTGTTGGTCACATGGTCTTCTCCGCGAACAATGTGGGTAATACCAAAGTCGGCATCATCAATCACCGAAGGCAGATGATACAAGAAACTACCGTCCTCACGGATGATAATCGGGTCGCTCAAATTGGCGGCCTCGTACTTGACCTCGCCTCTGACCATATCGTTCCAACGAATTTCGCCATCCAACAGCTTAAACCGATAGTGCGGGCGACGACCCTCGGCCTCAAAACGAGCAATATCTTCCGCGGTATAGCTCAACGCTTGTCTGTCATAAATCGGCGGCAAACCTTTCGCCATACTGCGTTTGCGCTTAAATTCCAGTTCCTCCGGTGTTTCATAACAAGCATAAATGCGACCCGCGGCTTTGAGTTTTTCGGTCACTTCGTTGTAACGGTCAAAACGAGCCGACTGACGAGCCTCTTCGCTCCATGTCAGCCCAAGCCAGCACAAATTATCACGGATGACGTCTTCATATTCCTTTTTGGAACGCAACTTATCCGTATCGTCAATTCTGAGCATAAACTTGCCGCCCAGTTTTTTAGCCCACAGCCAGTTAAACAACGCTGTGCGCGTGTTGCCGATGTGCATAAAGCCGGTCGGACTCGGCGCAAATCTCACTTTTATATTACTCATTAGCAAATTCCATATTCTTTTATTTAAACTACGGCAGATGATAAAGAGTTTAGATTATAAATTCAAGTGGTTTTTGGGATATTTTTTAATATTCAGCCTCACGCAGCTTTTGACGATTGGTTCGTTCGGCCGCGTCGGTGATGTCGGTTAAATCTTCTAAAAACCAATCAATGTCATTGTCGTCATTGGCAATCATCTCATAAAAGCGGCTGCGGTAAGACAAAATCAGGCTGCTTTCACCCAATTTGAGGTCGGTGATGCGGATGTTGCCATCTTTTTTATCCAAAATAAAGTCCACAAAAATATCAGACACCGGCAGTTGCTCTTGATTGGGTTGTTGCTGAATATTGATTTTAGCTCTGACGGTTGTGGTGTTTTTTTCATGTGACACTTTAACAATATCAAACCCGATGCTGTTGCTGTCAAAATTGAGAGGAAAGCTCTTGTAAATGCTCAGAGCATAACGCTTAAACAAGGTTTGATACGATGTCTTTTGGCTCTCGCTCATCTGGCGCCAATATTTGCCGATAACAAAGCGAGAGACATAATCCAAGTCCACAAACTCAACAAACATTTTATCCAATTGAGCGTATTTTTTAGCTAAGTCCGGCTCACCAAACGTGTTGAGCAACTGATGACCTTTATCTTTGACCCAACCTTGCGCCTCGGCGTCACCGATTGTGTCCGCCCGCAGAGGCAGCGCGGTCAACAGGCAAAATAAAAATATGATAACTCTAAAAAAACAGTTACTTTTCATTTGGATATACCCTATAATTCAGCATGGTGTTATTATAATACAAAATTGGTTAATAAAATGAAACTGAATTCTGTTTTGAGCGCATTTTTTTTGAGCACTTTGTTGGTTTCTGCCGCAAGCGCGGCCGATGTCGGCGTTTCGAACATCAAGCACCGCGGCACGGTTTATTGCGGCACCAACAAAAACAACCATGGTTTGGCATACAAAGACGCAGACGGCAACTGGAAAGGTTTTGACGCGGTTATGTGCCGCGCCGTCGCCGCCGCCTTGATTGGCAAGGGCGACCGCTTTGAGATGAAACCCATCCGCATGGAAGACGCGCCAAAGGCTTTGAAACAAGGCAAAATCGACCTGATGTTTGGCGAGTTTTCTCTGCCGGCGGAAACAGAAATCAGCACCAATGTGTTTAATGTTGACACCTTGTATAATGAAAAAGTGATGCTGTTGGCGCACAAGATTGACGGCGCGACCTCTATGGACGCCTACAAAGACGCAAAAGTTTGTTTGGTGCGTTCGTCGATTGACACTTATTACCTCAACAACTTTAGCGAAAAATACAACCTTAAGCTAAAACCGCTGTTTTTTGCCAACCGCGACCGCGCGGCGGAAGGGTTTTACCTCAATCGGTGTTTGTTGCTCCCAGGGTCTTCAAACGAGCTGAAAACTATTTTGAACACCAAGTTCAAAGGCAAAGATTATATCGAGCTGTTGCCCGAGACCATCGGTCTGCGCCCCGCTTATGTTATGGTAGACAAGAGTTCGCCCAATTTGGCGGTGACGGTTAAATGGATTGTCAACGCCTTGCGTTTGGCTGAAATATACGACATTACCAGCAACAACCTGCCGCTGATGTTGGGTGAAAAAGACACTTCGGTGCAAAATTTGCTCGGCAACCGCACCGAATTATGGGACAAGTTTAAGGTTTATCCGACATGGATGCGCAAGTTTGTGACCGAAGAAGGTAATTTTGGCGAGATATATGAGCGCAATCTCGGCCCAGATACCGCACTTGGTTTGGATAAAATTGCGCCGGAACGCGGATTAGCCACGCCCAAGCCCTTTATTTAGAAAGGTTTCTGATAAAATCTTCCGCCTGACGCAGACCGTCTTCGGTTATGCGGTGTTGCCCACCCTCAACCGTATAGGTTTTGACAAGACAGCCAAGTTGCTCCAAATGTTTTTGGCTGTATTCCAGCACCTCATAACGCACCAGATTGTCGGCGTTGCCGTGTATCAGCAATATCGGCGGCGTTTGGTGTTTGTGCTTGTAAAAATAGTTCGGCGTTGCCAAAATGCCGCTGAAACTGACGCAGCCGCCAATCTGCTCCGGATAGCGCAATGCCGTATAGAGCGCCAACATCGCCCCTTGCGAAAAACCGCACAAAAACAAATCTTGCGCGTCTAACTGGTATTCGTTCAAACAATTTTCGATATATTCCGCCAGATAGTGATAGCTTTCATCAAAGCCTTTGGACATTGAGGCATAAATGTTTGTGCATTCTTCAAGAGTGGGGACGGTTTTGCGCTCATCATCAGGGTCAAAACGGTGCATAGAATACCACTGACGTTTACCCGCGTAAATTTCACAATTTACAGGCGCCTCAGGCAAATGAATCGCAACATCGTTCATATCAGCAAGCATTGATACAATACGATGATTCAAACCTTCACAATTATCAATATAGCCATGCAAAAAGATTATCAGTTTTTTCGGGAACCCCTTAACATGGACAATTTCTTCCGAGACAGCCGGCATGGTTTTTATCCCTGCTTTACGTTAATTCAGGCATAAGTTAGAAAAAATGTCTTAAAATAGGTTTAATTTTGTTTACTTGCCGCGAATTAATTTATAAACTTAAGGCGCAACAAACGTTGATGTGAAAGGCGTGGATAAGATGAGACTGTTTAAAAAACTTATTAAGATTAAGGGCAACGGCAATCAACTGATTTCGCCCAAAACCAAAACCAACGGTTTGTACAAACGCAGCCCGATTGAAATTAAGGGCGACAACAATGTGGTGAAGGTTGACAACTATAACCATATTTATAAACTACACCTTATTATCAGCGGTAATAACAACGAAATTAATATCGGGCGCGACCTAAAGGGTATTTTGAAAATTGTGGTCAACGGCAACAACATTAAAGTCAACATCGGCAACGACTGTTTGTTCCGCGGCTGCGACATGGCAATTTTTGAGCACAACAGCGTGTTGAATTTTGGCAATGACAGTATGGCCGCGCGTGACTCACGGCTTTATGTTTCGGACTTTCACACCATTTATGACGTTGCCACCCAAAAACCGCTCAATCAAGGCACGCATTTGAATATCGGCGACCATGTGTGGCTTGGCGAAGGTGTTATCGTTTTGAAAAACCACACCATTGCCGATAACGTGGTGGTGGCCGCGCACTCTGTGGTCAGCCGCAATTTGACCGAGAGCAACGCCGTTTATGCCGGCAACCCCGCTACTCTCAAAAAATCAGGCGTCAACTGGGACTATCGGCAATATGACGAGTACGCCGCCGATTATGACGCCGGCAAAATTTAAGCCAAATATTTTTCCAACGCCCGCACAGCCGCGCTCGGCGGCATGGTGTGCAAATCAATTTTAAGACCGTTCAGCGAGAGGGTGCAATTTTTGTCACCGCTGTTATACAGGCAATACGGGGTGCTGAAATATTGCCCGTATATTAAAGAATCGTCAATTTGAACATCTATATGGTTTTGGCGGCAATAGTCGGCTTTGGCGGTGTTCCACAAGTCTTCATCAACTTCAAAATGACCGTCGGGATAATATTTGACTTTGCCTTGCGCCGCATACATATCCACAATCGTGAACAGCGCCGAATATAAAATTTCGGCATTGGCCAACTGGCGCTCGACCTTGCTTTTTGGGCCGCCGGTCAAAATGTGCAGCTCGTGACCGCGGTCTATCGCCGCAATGCAAAATTTTTGAAAATAAGCCGGATTATCATTAATCACCCCATGATAATCAAGCCCGATTTTCAATTTGCGGCGAATATCACTCATTGGCGGTTCCAAACAACGAAGATATGGTTTCTTTGAGCGAGTTGGGGCTGAGCGCCGACAGCGGGTTAATCTGAATACTAGCGTCGGCAACATCGCCCGAGATGTAGTAGTCTGCCGCAAAAACCGTGCCGTCTTTGCCGGCGAGCAAATTGCCCACCAAGGGGATTTTGCCCAAAATCATATTCAGACTGTATGCCGGCGCCACCTGTCCGCGGACATCCAACTCTTCAAAACGGCGGTCGTATGTGCCGTTGGCGGTAATGCCCAAAACATTGCCGAACGCTTTGGCTTTTTTAAGCATTAACTGTTTGCGGCGATATTCAAACGGCGCATCCAGATGAGAGAAAGATATTCCCTCTCCGGTCAGCAAGTCAAGCATACCGCGGAAAGACGCCACACTTAAGAATTTGGCGACCAATGGGGTGTTGTGGATATTGAAATCACGAATTTTGGCATGACCGACCAACGCTTTGTCTTTGTTGCGGCGCGCCTCGATTTGGAGTTTGCCGCCTTCCATATTATCATATATGCGCAGCACTTTCATGGTCGCGCCGGCGTCGTTACTGTCGACCGACAAATAAAACTCTTTGTTGGGGCGCGGCACATAATCAACTTTCAGAGTGGAATTTTTGCCGGTTTTATAATTGCCGACCATGTGAATTTCTTGTATGCCAACGCCATTGACGAGCTTGGCACTGCCGGCAAAGTTGGTGACCGCGATGTGCGGGTTGGTCCACAGATTGTTCACGGCAATAAAAATATCGGCATCGATTGTATCTTCCAACTCATCATCGTCATCTTCGGGGGCTTTGGGCGACATAGATTTTTTATCAATCTTTATTTTGCTCTCCGAACGCTCAAAAAACGGCGAGAGATTATAACTTTGCCCCGAGATGTTAATTTTGGCTTTCATCTTCGGCTCATAGGCTAAATCTATTCTGGCTTTGGCGTTGGTCTTTACGCCGTTTATTTGGTTAATATCAATCAATTTCACCCGTCCTTTGGAGTCAATTCCCAGACTGCCGGCCAGACTAATATCATCATTGCTCAGGCGGAGGTTTGAAACTGATTTAAGTTTGTTATCGGCAATTTCAAGGGTAGCCGCAAGGCGACCTTGAGCATTCGTCGGTTTGCGAAAGCCCAAAAACGAAAAGTCGATATCCATGGGTTTAAGGTCGCCGTTCAGATTGATTTCTGTGCGTTTGTCGTTAAAAATGGTGATTTCCGCCGTCATATCGGCATAACCGCTCAGATAAGGCGCTTGCAAGAGGCTGATGTCAAGCCCCAATTTTTTCTTGAGGTTGTCATCGTACTTAAAGCCGATTTTATAGCGGCTCTGATAATTTTTATCGGCAAAGCTCTCGCGCCAATCCAAATTGACCGGAATATCATCCAACCTGGCATCGCCCACCACCGACAAGCCTTTGTTATCAACGCTTAATTTAAGTTTTTCGGCAAAAATGTCTTTATTATCAAACACTTTTTTCATGGCAAAATCGCTGATATCCGCAGACACGTCCACCCCGACTTCCGCCGGCGTTAAGTTTTGCTTCATCTCAAACTTAAGCCCCAGTTTGGTCTTGGCGCTACCAGACACCGCGTCGAGGTTTAAGCCCATTTCAGAGGTGTATTGCAACGGTTTGTTATCTATCAGGCGCAGAGCATCCCGCACACTAGACTCCATTTCAAGACTGATGTCGGCAAAGTTGTCTTCTTTGTCCAAGTCATACAAATCAACATAGCCGCCGCGCAAGGTAACGCCGTCGGACTCGCCGTAACTGGTCTCGATTTTAATATTATGCGAGCTGAAAAACGCCTTGCCCTGCGCGTTGACGATTTTGGGCATTCCGGTCAGATAATCAATGCTGACGCCGTCAACCTCACCTTGTCCGTCAAGATTTAGAAAACTGAAACTATTGCTTTTTTTATCGTAGCCAAAGTCAAAATTGAACACGGCGTTGCGGAACATACCGTCGCGCATGCTGTCATGACACCAGTTCCACCCCGGGGTGGCGATATATTTCGGCCAATAGTCATAGAGTTTGTCAACCGGCATTTCATCAATGGCGGCGGAGAGACGGACTTTAAGGTCATCAAGCGAACGGGTTAAAAAGTAGTTTTTAAAGCCGCTGACCTCAAGCCCGAGCTGTGTTTTTTGCTCGCCCAAATCAAACGCGGCGTTTTTAATGCTTATGTCATTAATACCGCCCGAAACATTACCCTCAAGCAAAAATGACGATACCTGATAGCGGCTGTCGGGGTTGTCATCAAAGATAATATCGCCCTGCCCGCCTTCAAACTGAAAACGGATGCTGTCAAACGCCTTGTCAACCAGTTTGTCGACATCATCTTGATTTTGAAGAGCCTGATTAATGTCTATAATCGTGCTGACACGACCGCTGACCGGTAAGTTTATTTGTAAAAAACGCGACTGTTGCTCAGGGTCGGCAAAAATATCGGTCACACTGTCGGGCGCTAAGTCTGAAAAATAAAAATCAAGCGCCAATTTTTGTTTGAGCGGACGATATTCGCCCTCCAATCCCACGGTGGCAAAGCTGCTGCCCAGATTGACCAACGCGTTAAGTTCGGTGCTGATGTTGAGCAAATTGCGCTCAAATTTATAGTTGAGGTCGGAAAAACTCCACTTGCGACCAAGGTCAACCTCATGCAGTTCCAATTCGCCGCCGCTGATTTTAATGCTGTTGATATAGCTTTCAATATAGCTGTTGTCATCGGCGTTAAAACGCTCAAGAAAATCCTCAATCATCTTAAAATGATAGCCGAGGCGCTGCTTGTCGACCTCGTTTTTGTTATCTTCTTTAACGCCATAATCACTGAACACATAAACCACCGGCGACTCAACGGCAATGGAGCTGGGCGCCACGATACCGCGCAACAGAGCTTTAAGACTGAACGAAACCGTGGTGCGAGGCGCTTTAACATTAACGCTTTCATCTCGGCGTTTGTAGCTGATGTCTTTGGCCACGATTTTAATCGGTTGCAGCGAGCGCACCAGCTCAATCGAGACATTGCCGACACTGATTTCGGCCTCGGAAGAATCACTGTTCAGAGCCTGCATAATATAGGGTTTTAGGAACGGCACTTCAATCGGTCCGCGATAAAGCTGCCAAATGAACAGCAGCAGCACGCCGAGAAACGCTACACCCAGATAGTCTAGAACTTTCTGAAAAATATATACTCTAGTAGATACCTTTTTCATTAATCTCTATCCAGTTCAAGATGTCTAAATCGTTACGGAAGTTGAACAAGTTGCTGTGTTTGCCGTTCTTATATATAATCATTTTTTTCGGCTCAGGCGCCTGATTGTATAAATTTATCGCCAAATCAACCGGCACGGTCGGGTCGATACTGCCGCCCATTATCAAAATCGGCGACTTCACGGTCTTAATGTCCGCCACATTATCATAAGTGTCGCGCATTAACAGGCTCAGCGGCAAAAACGGCACCGTGCGGCGCGCTGTGTTTAGCAAACTATCGAACGGAACCTCTAAAATTAAGCCCGCAAAATTGCCGTTTTTCTGCAACTCGGCAACCGTGTGCGTCGCCATGTGCGAGCCCAGAGACATACCGTAAACATACAAATCAGAATTTTTGTAACCGCGACTATTCAAATAGCGTATGGCGGCAATGGCGTCCGCCTCCAGATTTTTTTGACTGATAGAGCCGTCCAGTCCGCCAAAGCCACGGTATTCAGGAATAAAAGTGCCGTAGCCGTCATAAACAAAAGACTTGAGCTTGTAATAAAATTCCTCAACATTATGCGAGTTGCCGTGCATAAAGACCACAATTTTTTTGCCTTCGGTCGGTGGTGTAAACCATGCGAACAGTGGTGTTCCGTCGGCAGACTTGTAATGCACTTCTTGCGCCGGATAGTCGTATTCATGCGCGTTGCTCAACACCGACGGACGATTGGCGGGGTTATAAAAAAAGGCTTGAGGATAAACCAACACGGCGGCGCAGACAAACGCATACAAGCCACCCAAGACGATGGCGGTTGTTTTAAGAATTTTTTTCATCTTTTCCTACCCTTCCGGCTAACGCCGCTGCTAAAAACATATCAATATCACCGTCCAAAACCGCCTTGGTGTCGGAGGTTTCGGCCTCAGTGCGCAAATCTTTCACCATTTTATATGGTTGCAAGACATAAGAACGAATTTGATTGCCCCAACCGTTGTCGCCTTGCTCCATACGCTGATTTTGCGCCGCCGCCTCGCGCTTTTGCAACTCAATCTCATACAAACGAGCCTTGAGCATTTTCCACGCGCTGTCACGGTTTTGAAACTGTGAACGTTGGGTTTGGCACGACACCACAATACCGGTCGGAATATGGGTGATACGCACCGCCGAATCGGTTTTGTTAATGTGTTGACCACCGGCACCCGAAGCGCGGTAAGTGTCAATGCGGCAATCAGACTCGTTAATCTCGATTTGGATTTCGTCATCAATCACCGGATAAACCCCGACCGAGGCAAAACTGGTGTGACGGCGGGCGTTGCTGTCAAACGGCGATATACGCACCAAACGGTGCACGCCGCTCTCAGACTTGAGCCAACCATAGGCGTTGTGTCCGCTGATTTTGACGGTGGCAGACTTAATACCGGCCACATCGCCTTCGGTTTCTTCAACATATTCAATTTTATAATGGTGGCTTTCCGCCCAACGGGTGTACATGCGCAACAGCATTTCAGCCCAATCCTGCGCCTCGGTGCCGCCACTGCCGGAGTGAACTTCTAAGAACGCATCGTTGGCGTCTACCTCGCCCGAGAGCAAAGCCTCAAGCTCGCCGCGACGGGTCTCCTCTTTTAGCATTTCAAGCTGCTGTTCGCTCTCTTGCAACATGGTCTCATCGCCTTCGTCCTCCGCCATTTGACATAGCTCCAACAAATCGCTCAACGATTTTTCCTGATGACGATAAGAATTTATCGCGTCTTCAAGGCGCGTTTTTTCACTCATTAATTTTTGCGCGCGCTCAGCATCGTTCCACAGCGAGGCATCAGAGGTTAAGGCATTGAGTTCATCAAGGCGGATAACGGCGTTATCGTAGTCAAAGAGACCTCCGAATCAGTTGCAATGACTGCTTGATGGTATTGGCTAAATCTAAAACTTCTGCTTTCATTATTGTTATCCTTTAGTATTGGGTGCCGACCTGAATTTCTTCATCAGCGGCGGAATCGAAACTATCACCGGTTGCCGTGTCATCACCGACCGTGTTGTCATTACCAATCACCCGTTGCTTGTTATTAAAGTCAAAGTCGGGCTTTAAGGCCTCAAAAATCACAGCCTTATCTTCGGGCGCGGCAGGTTTGCCGGTCTTGTGGTTAATGCGCACCAGTTTAATGCCTTGCGGAATACGGAACGGCTCATCCGGCGTGTTTTTGAGCGCCTCTTGCATAATGTCATAGAATATCGGCAGAGCCACCGAGGCACCGGTTTCAATACGTCCCAGAGTGCGTGGCTCGTCAAAACCGACATAAGTTCCCACCACCAAATCGGGGGAAAAGCCCACAAACCAACCATCCTTATTGTCGTTGGTGGTGCCGGTTTTGCCTGCTAAGTGACGGTTTAAGCCTCGCAATCTGGCGCCGGTACCGCGAATAGCCACGCCCTCCAAAATCGAGGTCATTTGATAAGCGCTCAGAGCATCGACAATCTGCTCGCGGGTATCTTGCAATGTTGGCGCCGGTTGGTTTTCCCAATGCTCGGAGTTGCAGTTTTCACAAACACGAGTGTCTTTTTTGAAAATGGTTTTACCGTTGCGGTCTTGAATCTTCTCAATAAAATAAGGCGTGATTTTTTTACCGCCGTTGACAAACACCGAGTAGGCGCTGACCATATTGATGAGTTTGGTATCGCCCGCACCCAAAGACATGGACAGCAACTCCGGCAGATTGTCATTAACACCGATACGGCGAGACATTTCAGACACCTTATCCATACCGACCTCTTGCGCCAAACGCACGGTCATGAGGTTGCGCGATTTTTCAATGCCCTCGCGCAGGGTCATCAAACCATAAAACTTTTTGGAATAGTTCTCGGGTTTCCAACGTTTGAGACCTGCCCCCTGATCAAGCACGAACGGCGCATCTAAAATTAAATCAGTCGGGGAATAGCCGTTTTCAAGCGCGGTCAGATAAACCACCGGTTTGAACGCCGAACCGGTTTGGCGCAAAGCCTGCGTGGCGCGGTTAAACTGCGACATTTGGAACGAATAGCCGCCCACAATCGCCAACACCTTGCCGGTGTGCGGATCCATAACCACCACGCCACCTTCAACATTGGGGATTTGGCGCAGCTCATAGCTGTTTTCCGCCAGTTTTTTAGCCGCAATCGTTTTGCTGTCTGCGGGTTCAACCCAAACCACATCGCCAACTTTCAAAACATCGGAAGTATGCTTAGGAGCATCGCTGATACGCTGGTTTTCAAGTGTTTTACGCGCCCAACCGAGCAAAGCAAACGGAATAACCCCCTGCTTGCCGTCAATATCGGTAACTGACGCACCATTATCGGTGACGGATGTCACCGCCGCCAAACGCCAGTTGCTCAACGCACCGGCAGGCGGCGTTAAGTTTTTGAGCTGAGACACAACATCATCACTTAAGGAAACATTGGTCACGGCGCCACGCCAACCATGGCGGCGGTCATACTCGCGAATCCCTTTTTGAAAAGCTTTGGTCGCAATGCTTTGCAAACGCGGATTTAAGGTTGTGCGCACCAACAAGCCTCCCTCATACAAGGCGTCATTGCCGTATTGCGAACTGATTTCTCGACGCACCTCTTCGCTGAAATATTGGGCATCACTGACAATATTGGTATTACGCTCAATCACTTTCAGAGGTTTTTCTTTGGCGTTTTTAGCGGTGTCTTCGGTGATATAGCCGTCTTCCATCATACGGTCGAGCACCCAGTTGCGACGACCGACGGCGGCTTCATATTTGGTTTTGGGATTATAATTGTTCGGTCCTTTGGGTAACGCCGCAAGATAAGCGACTTCTTCAACGCTCAAATCGTTAAGCGATTTACCAAAGTAATTGAGGGCGGCGGCGGCAACACCATAAGAGCGATTGCCCAAATAGATTTCGTTAAGGTAAAGCTCTAAAATATGGTCTTTCGGGAAGGCCTGCTCAATACGGGTGGCTAAAATCGCCTCTTTGATTTTGCGCACATACGAAAGCTCAGAGCTGAGCAAAAAGTTTTTGGCCACCTGTTGGGTTATCGTTGACGCCCCCGCCGGACGGCGACCATTACCCAAGTTTTTAAGGTTGCCGAGCACCGCGCGGATAATACCCAAAAAGTCAACTCCGCCATGCTGATAAAAATGCTTGTCTTCGGCGGCGATAAAGGCATTTTTGACCATATCCGGCACTTTGTCAATCGGCACAAAAAAGCGTTTTTCGGCGGCATATTCCATCAACGGCGTTCCGTCGGCGGCGTATAGTCTGGTCGTTACCGGCGGTTCATAAACCGCCAGTTGGCGATAGTCCGGCAAGTCAGCCGACACCTGCCAAAAGGTGACTATCAATAAAACAACACCTATAACGGCAAAGAAAAACATGGCGCTAAGAAGCGAGGATATAGTCTTAAACATCCGAGAACCTATTACAAATTTTATCAATAAACTTGGTTGATAATCTATTACAATTTATAAAAAATGCAAATAAAAATTAAGGTTATTAAAACACAGAGGCGTGTTGCATATTGTCAAAATATTTGCGAATTGCCTTACTGGCGGAAGTCGCAAGTTTTTTGCGATAAGAGGACTGTTTGAGTTGACGCTCCTCGGTACGATTGGACAAATAGCCCATTTCAAGCAAAACCGAGGGAACGTCCGGCGCTTTTAACACCGCAAAGCCCGCAAATCGGTGGGTGTTGTCCACCAACTGCACTGAACGGCGCATTTCCTGAACCATAAAACCGGCGAACTCCGAAGAGCGGTTCATCGTCTCGCGCTGAGCCAGATTTATCAAAATGTCAGAAACCTCCTTGGAGTGTTCCAACAAGTCAAGTCCGGCGATAACATCAGCTTTATTTTCTCGCTCGGCTAACGCCTCGGCCTCTTTGTCGGACGCGGTCTCGGACAACGTGTAGACCGACAAGCCTTTGGCACTGCGATTGACCGCGCTGTCGGCGTGAATTGAAAGAAACAAGTCCGCGTCGTGCTTACGGGCGATTTTCACACGGTCACGCAAGGGGATAAAAATATCGGTACTGCGGGTCAGGTAAACTTTGTAACGACCTTCCTTGTCCAAAATCGCCTTCAGTTCCTTAGCCATTGCCAATGTGATGTTTTTTTCATAGACACCGGAATAACCGATTGCCCCAGGGTCTTTACCGCCGTGTCCGGGGTCAATCACCACCACTTTTTTGGCCTTAGAATTGACCGTTGCGACCGCTTTGGTTGAGGTGTGAGACGATGATTTGCTTTTTTTCTCACTGCCGTTAAAAGCATAACCGCTACCGATACGAGAATCGAACTCGCGCGTGGAAGCGACCTCAACATCCACCACAAAGCGCCAACCAAAACTACTTTGCGGCGCCAGCATAAACGCTTTTTTGATAACTACCGGCGTTTGCAAATCCATGGCGATACGTTGCGAACTGCCATCAATACGCCCGACCCGAATACGCGACACCAGATTGGTTTTGTCACGATATTTTTCAACTTGAGAAACCACGCCGCAGTCATAAACATCAAATACCAGTCGCCGCGGGTTGCTCAACAAAAAAGCCTTATAATTAAACTGTCCGTCAGCGTCAAACACAATGCGAAAGCTGTTTGTTCCCTGCCCGATGCGCAAATTTTTGATAGTAGCGGCGGAGGCGTTTTGCGCCATTAACACGCACGCAAACAAGGCCAAACAAGCCGTTTTGAGACTTGTCGCAAACATTGTTTTGACTATATTGTGCAACCGGTTAAGCATTTTCTTTCGCAAAAAACTGTTTCTACATGACATAAATTATAACCGATACTGGTTACCAAGAAGTTAAAAATAAAAATTGTCAGCAATGAAAATTGTTATTGTGTTTTAAATCAAAATGTATATGCTAGGGGTAATTGGTTGCGTTTTATGTATCGGAACACGAACTGTAATTGGTGATTTTTTATAAATTGTTCTTGTTTCTGATACCGCCGCTTGTTCATAGCGAAAGGCGTGCTGCAGCCAAGAGGACGGAAAAAATTTACTGAACGGTTTTATCGCCCCGCCACCCTGAACAACTTTATTTTAGATTTGATATTCGGCGGGCTTGAGGTTTGAGACTTATGTATATGTTAAAGTCTCGGTTATAGCGGAACAGCACTGTTACGGTGCCGTGTTTTCGGTTGTCTTGCGGGCAATCGGTTTTCGGGGCATAACTCCTTTCAGTTTGATAAAATAGCGCCAAAGTCAGCTTTGGTATTATTAAGTTTGGAGTTATATTTATGACCAAGAGAATGTTAATTGACGACACTCAACCCGAAGAAACCCGCGTGGTTGTGGTCAACGGCAATAAAGTTGAAGACGTTGAATTCGAATCCAGTTTCAGAAAACAAATTAAAGGCAATATTTATTTAGCAAAAGTTATGAGAATCGAGCCCTCGTTGCAGGCGGCGTTTGTTGATTATGGCGGGAATCGTCACGGTTTTTTGGCGTTTGGCGAAATTCACCCCGACTATTACAATGTTTCTGACGAGGTTTTGGTCGAAGTTGAAAAAGAAGTTGATGACGCCATTGAAGCAAAAAAACAATATCTGAAAGAAAAAGAATTAGAGCGTGAACGTTATCGCGAGGAAAAAGCTCGTGAGCGCGCGCGTTGGGAAGAAGAAAAGCGTTTGGCCGCCGAGGCCGCCGCTCAGGCTGAAAAAGAGGCGCAGACTGAAAATAGCGAGGCAACCGCCGAGAGCGAGCCTACCGAGAACACCCAAAGTCATGAAGCGCAAGAGGTTAAGGCGGAAGTTGAGGCTACTCCGGATGCTGAGAGCGCCGCACAGGTTGAGAATAACGAGAGCGAGACAGCTGTTGAGAGTGAGGACGGCAGCGAGAAGCATAAGCGCAAAAAGAGAATTTTGAAAAAGCGCATCAAAAAACAAAAAGAACTGCACGAAGACAATACCAACGCAGTGGCAAAAGCAGATGAGTCGGTAAAAACAGAGGTTGTGTCCGAGCCTGTGGCGGAAGAAAGCAAAGAGAAGCCGACGGTTATGGCGGCGGAGGCTTTCGGTGGCGAATCGGTCAGTGAAGATTTGAACGAAGCCGAAGACGATAATGAGGCGGCGGATGACGATGACGACGACAGCGAGTACGACTTTGAAATTCAGCGCAAGTTGATGAAGTTGAGAAAGCTGTTTCATCGCAGCACGATTCAAGATGTAATTAAAGAAGGACAGACCCTGTTGGTACAGGTGGTTAAGGAAGAGCGCGGCAACAAGGGCGCGGCGTTGACAACCTATTTGTCTTTGGCCGGTCGTTATTGTGTGTTGATGCCCAACCGCATTAAAAGCGGCGGCGTATCGCGCAAAATTACAAGCATGACCGACCGCAAGCGTTTGAAAAGCATTGTCAAAGAACTGCCTATCAGTTGCGATATGTCGATGATTGTTCGCACCGCCGGCGAGGATAAGACCAAAGCGGACATTGTACGCGACTACAACTATTTGATTCGCAGTTGGAACCAAATTCGCCTCAATGCTTTGAAGAACAAAGCGCCGTGTTTGATTCACGAAGAAGGCAATTTGATTAAGCGGGCGTTGCGCGATATGTACACCAAAGATATGTCGGAGATTATTGTCGATGGCGACAACGCTTATAAAGAGGCTCGCGAGTTTACGAAGATTTTGTCTCCGCACAATCTGAAGAAAATTAAAGCTAACAAAAAAGGTGATCTGCCGTTGTTTCAGCGTTTTCAGGTGGAGACGCAACTCGACAAATTGCATGACACCAACGTGCAGCTGGAATCAGGCGGTTATTTGGTGATTAATCCCACCGAGGCTCTGGTTTCGATTGATGTGAACTCCGGTCGCGCCACCAAAGAAAAAGATTTGGAAGAAACGGCGCTCAAAACCAATTTGGAAGCCGCGGACGAGATTGCAAAACAGCTGCGTATGCGCAATTTGGCGGGGTTGGTTGTGGTTGACTTTATTGATATGGACGACCCGAAAAACAATATTGCCGTTGAAAAGCGTATGAAAGAGGCGATGAAAGCCGACCGCGCGAGAGTACAGATTGCCAAGATGAGTATTTTCGGATTGTTGGAAATTTCAAGACAGAGAATGCACTCCTCGTTCTTTGAAAGCAACTATCAGGTTTGTCCGCATTGTCAGGGCAAAGGTTTGGTCAGGACCATGGAATCGAGCGCGGTTATGGTATTGCGCGGCATTGAAGAAGAAGGAACTCGGAATCGTTCGGCTCAGGTTAATATTTTTGTGCCGAGTGATGTGGCGATTTTCCTGCTCAATCAAAAACGCCAAAAGCTCAGCGAAATGGAAACGCAATACAATATGCAGATTATTATTTGCGCGGACGACACAATCAAAAATATTTCGGACTATCGTATTGAGCGCATAAAAATCAACAAACAAGCGCAAGAACAGGTCAAACCCGCTGTTGTTGCTCCGGTTGTTGAAGAACCGATGCCGGAGGTTGAAAACAAGGACGCCGAGCAAGCGCCGGAAGTTGTTGAAGATGTTGCAAAACCGGTCGCTGATGACGCTGAGAAAAATTATCAGGACGGCGACAAAGGCTATCGCAACAACCGCCGCCGCAAAGAACGCCGAGGACGCAGGGGTTATGGTCGCGACAGAGGGCGTCGCTATGGTCGAGACAACAAGTCGGATGGCGAAAATTCTGCTGAGCCGCAGCATAAAACCAATGAGGCTGTGATTTTGTATAACAGCCACGAAGACATTAAGCCGTCTGAAAAAACGGAAGAAAAAGCAGAAAGCAAAGGAAAAACAACTTGGTGGAGAAAGTTAATCAAAAGCTAGGCTCAAGTTGGAAGAAACGGCTAATTCTGATATTAGCCGTTTGTTTTTTGAGCACTAACGCTCACGCCGCTCTCACGACCATATCCGACGAGGAGAGTGAGCAACTGTTGCAAAGTTTGGTTGAGCCGATTTTTAAGGCCGCGGGCATAAATTTTAACCGCAACAAGGTTTTTATTGTAGAAGATGACAGTCTTAACGCCTTTGTTAGTGACGGTAACAACCTGTTCATCAACTCCGAAGTTATTATCAAAGCCGCAAACGCCGATGAAATCCGCGGCGTGGCGGCGCACGAGGTCGGGCACATTATGGGCGGACATATTCTGCGCCAAAAGCTGAAAATGAAAGAGTTGCAAAACATCAGTCTGGCGTCTATGGCTGTGGCGGGAGCGCTCGGCGCGGCATCGGGACGCGGGGATGTGGCGGCGGCGGTGGTGTTCGGCTCGCAAGGCTCGCTCATCAATCAATCTTTGGCTTATCAGGTGGAAGAAGAGCGCAGTGCCGATGAGGCGGCGGTTAAGCTCTTGAACAAAACCGGACACTCGCCGACGGGATTGATGAATTTTATGAAGAAAATTCAAGCGCAAAATCGCTTACAGGGCATTAGTGAAGACGGCTATTTTCGGACGCACCCGATGTCGGGCGAGCGTGTGGCGTTTTTGCGACAGGCGGCGCAAAACTCTCCAAACAAGCCGGTTGTCGGCGCCGATGAGCAGCTCAAGCGCGTGCAAGCCAAGCTGTTTGCGTTTATTAAATCTCCGGAGCGGACTTATACTAAATATCCATCCTCGGATAATTCTGTTGCCGCGCAGTATGCCCGCGCCATTGCCGCTTATAAGGCTATTCGCTTTGACAAAGCCTTGAGTCTGATTGACGGTTTGATTGCCAAAGAGCCGAACAATCCGCATTTTCGCGAGTTGAAGGGACAAATTTTGTTAGAACAAGGCAAAATCGCCGCCGCGCAAAAAGAATTTGCCAAAGCCTCGAGCCTGATGCCTAAATCGGCGCTGTTCAAAATCAACGAGGCGCAGGCGGCATTGGAAAATAATCCAACGCCAAAGGAAATTAGGCAAATTATCGCTCAGTTGCAAAAAGCCATTACCGAACGACCAACGCTCATCAGTTGGCTGTTGTTAGCGCGCGCTTATGAGTTGAACGGACAGACTGCCGAGGCTCAATACACCGCAGCGGAATACAGCCTCAGAACAGGCGATTTTAAATTGGCGCAAAAACAAGCTGAGACTGCCAAGCACAACAGCCTTGACCCGACCCTAACCCTGAAAATTGATGATTTATTGCGGCGCGTTAAAGACCAATCCCGTCGCTAGTCAGAACTTGTTTTTAAGCTCGTCTCCGGTGGCATCGCCGTTGTTTTGCGGACGATTGACTTTTTTGAGGTGCGGACGCTGCAAAGTCGGCATAGCCTCGGTATCGCCGGTTTGCGCATTGCTCTGCGACGCCGGATTTTCGGTTGTCAGTACTTTAGCCTGATAGAGGCACGGCATTCCGGGGACGGCGTCATAATAGTCTTCAATACCGGCAATATTCTCATGCAAGCCCAAATATAAAAAGCCGGCAGGCACCTGATATTTGTGAATTTTGGCAATAATCTGACGTTGCAACTCAGGCGCAAAATAGTGCAAAACATAGCGGCAGAAGATAACGTCAAATTCTTCAACATTGGTCAAATCATCAAGCAGATTATAGCGCAAAAACTTGATATTGTCGGCAATATCTGGATTAATCGTCCAGCTGTCGCCGTCTTTGCTGAAGTGCTTGATAATGCGGCGAATATTCATACCCATTTGCACTTCGAGTTGAGAATAAACTCCTCTTTGGGCTTTGGTGATTGCCGGAGAAGAAATATCCGTTCCAAAAATATTGATATTCCAGTCGCCGACGGCGTTCAGATTGTCGGCTATACTCATGCCGATGGAATAAGTCTCTTGTCCGGTTGAGCAACCGAGACTCCAAATGCGCAGTTTTTTAGAGCGGCGGTTGACCTCGCGCAGACGCGGCAAAATCAGCTTTTCAAACGAGCGAAACACCGGATAGTCTCTGAAAAAATAGGTGTCAGACATGGTCAGCGCTTCTATCACTTGCCACAGTAGCGCCTTTTGCCCCATTTTCAGTTCCTGAATCAGCTCTTCGGACGAGGCATAACCTTTTTCACAGACAAAGTTATAAATTTTATTGTCTATCAAAAAATAGTTGTCGTTAGACAGGCTCCAACCGGCATAGCGTTTTAACAGCTGCAAAATATAATCAAAATCACTCTTCTTCATCGCTTATCCTTAAAGCAAACCCAAAATTGTCAACTTGGTGGCAACAATATCTTCATCAAACGGTTTGATGATATAGTCATCGGCACCACCGTCAAGCGCCTGTTCAATACGACGCAGGTCGGAATTGGCCGAGCAAAAAATAACTTTCGGACGACGCGGCAAATTCATATCTCGGATTTTGTACAAGGCATCAATGCCTTCCATAACAGGAAGGTTCCAATCCATAATAATCAAGTCGGGTTCTTTGAGCTGAGTCAGCTCCACAACATCTTCGCCGTCTTCGGCCTCAATGACCGAAAAACCCAAATTAAAAATGATTTTTGACAACAACATACGGATTACTTTGGAATCGTCCGCAATTAAACAACTTGCCATTACCCTTCCCTCATTTGATGATAAGACCAAACGTATTTTCTTCAATAATATGTATTTTTTGATTATTATTCAATATATTTTGCAAATAAACAACAGGAGCATATTGCGCCATATTTTCAGGCATTGTTCCTTGCAGTACCGCTTTGATATTTTTGATTTTTTCCGCAGAGAGCGGCGACGGACTGTGGATGATGGCGGCAAAATGAGAGTCAACCTCGCGCGCCTCAATACGACCGCCTTTAATAATGGTGTCGGCCAAAATCATAATTATCAGCAATGCCTCGCGGCACAATTCGGGACTGTGCAACTCTAACTCAAGCGTGATAGGGTAATTGGCATTACCCAGAGTTTTGAGATAATCCGCGGCAATTTTTTGCACGGTGGGAATATCGTTCAAATTGCTATTGCTGAGCCCAAATGCCAAGCGAAAGAACTTGAGCCGCGCGGTTAAAACCGTCGAACTGGTTTTGAGGATAGAACGAATATCGTCCAAAAAATCCATATCACCCTCTTCCAATAACTCCACCGCATTGGACACGGCGCCGACATTACCGATAACATCGTGACTGATTCGGGTGCAGATAAGTTCGCTGATAAAAGAAGGGGTATTGTTTGTTGCCATAATCCTGTCCTAAAAGTTATATAATCCGGTGTTCATAAATTTGCGGTCTTCACGCGACATTCTTGTGTAGTCTAAATTTCGCAACATCGGGTCTTCAAGCCGCAAGCGACCGGTGCCGGCCTGCAAATAAGGTTTGTTGCCGCCCAAGCCCCAGATAACGTTTTCTTTGTTGTCGGGCACACCGTATTTTTGGTTAATACGTTTCCAAAAGTCATAGATTTTGATGTTGCGCAGGTAGTGCTCTTTTTGCGAGTTGCCGCGCAGGTTGATTAAAACATTGCTCTTGTAGCCCAGATAATAAGCCTTATTTTGCGTAAAGTTGCTGGTGAAGCGAATCTCCATTTCTTCCTGCGTGTCATATTTGGAATAAAACACGCGCTCAATAAACTGGTGATTGTCTTTTTTGGCCATAACCACCACGCAACTAGCCAAGCGCTCATAGCCAACCACGCCCTGTCCGCGGCATTTTTCTTCATTGCGCCAACGGATAAAGTTGGGAATATCGAGCTTTTGCACCGTGCGTTTGTAGCCGCGGCGCGTCAGGGCGGAATCAATCTGCGCAGGGGTCATCCGCAACATAGCGCCAGAAATATCAAAAACCGAGGCGTTGGAGCGTTTGACGACCACGGTCGAGGCATTCGGTTGGCTTTCTTTGCGGTTTTGGTTTATCATCTCGGCCAAAGTTTCGCCCGCGCTTTTGTCTTCAGCCTTATTTTTGCTCTCGATGTCGGCGATTTTGTTGACAATGGCGTTGCCGATGTCGGGGATTTTGACAATAGAATCGTCCTGATGGTTGTCGGTGTTGTCTTTGATGTTGGCGGTTAAGGTTTTATCGGCCTTAATATCAACATTAGCCGCACTTTCGGTCGGAAGCTCCGACGGCGGCGGAGGCGGCGTCACACCGACAGCGGGCAAATCAGCCTCTTGCGCCAAAGCCGCAAAAGCACACAAGCAACCGACAGATACAACAGCAATAAATTTCTTCATCAATCCCGACAACATTAGCTAATATCACAAAAACAAACTGCTGGTATTATATCCGTTTTTATTCACTTGGCAAACACTAAGCACAGGTTATTAAGCAATTTATTGTTTACTTTTGGGGCAGAATTGCTATAACCTAGGCAAAATTAACGGAGTGATATTTGATGACACAACCAACTCTTCATATTGTCGGCGCCGGACTTGCGGGCTCTGAGGCGGCATGGCAGGCCGCCGAACGCGGTGTGCGCGTGATTTTGCACGAGATGAAACCAACCAAATTTTCCGCCGCGCATAAAAGCAACAACTTTGCCGAACTGGTCTGCTCTAATTCGTTGCGCTCGGATGATTTTGAGCATAACGCCGTCGGGCTTATGCATCAGGAAATGCGGTTGGCGGGTTCGCTGATTATGACTTGCGCCGACCAAACCAAAGTTCCGGCCGGCGGAGCATTGGCGGTTGACCGCGAGCGTTTTGCGCAAGCCGTGACCGAAAAACTTCGTTCTCATCCGTTGGTCAAGGTTTCGGAAGAAGAGATTAAAGAATTACCGACAGCGGACGCCGGAGAATTTATTATCGCCACGGGACCGCTGACGAGCGAAAGTTTGGCACAGTCGATTTTGAGCAAAATTGACAATCAATCATTATCGTTTTTTGACGCTATCGCGCCGGTGGTCTATAAAGACAGTATCGACTTTAGCAAAGCGTGGTATCAATCACGCTATGACAAGGGCGACAAGTTTGACTATATTAACTGTCCTCTGAACCAAGACGAATACTATCGTTTTGTTGACGCTCTGCTTGAGGCTGAAAAAGCCGAGTTTCACGAGTGGGAGAAAGTAAACTACTTTGACGGCTGTCTGCCGATTGAGGTGATGGCCGAACGTGGTCGCGAGACCTTGGTTTTTGGCCCAATGAAGCCGGTGGGACTGACTAATCCGCACTCAAGCGAAAAGCCTTACGCCGTGGTACAGTTGCGACAAGACAACAAAGAAGACACGTTGCGCAATCTGGTGGGGTTTCAGACCAAAATGAAATATGGCGAGCAAAAACGTGTGTTGCAGATGATTCCGGGGTTGGAAAACGCCGAGTTCGCCCGTTTTGGCGGTATTCATAAAAACACGTTTATAAAGTCACCGATTTTGCTCGACCGCTTTTTGCGCCTGAAAGCGCAGCCGAATATTCGCTTTGCGGGGCAAATCACCGGTTGCGAGGGATATATCGAAAGCGCGGCGGTCGGTTTGTTATGCGGATATTTTGCCGCTTGCGACATATTGGGCAAAACCGCCGTTCAACCGCCGCGGACAACGGCGTTTGGCGCTATGATGTTGCATTTGACCGATGACACGGCGATTGAAAATTTTCAGCCGATGAATATTAACTTTGGTATTTTCCCCACCATTTCCGGCGAGGTGACCGCCAACGGCAAGTTTCGCAAAATTAAGGGCATGGACAGAAAAGCCGCATACTGCGCCCGCGCCCTAACCGATATTGAACCGTGGCTCAAGGAAATCGGCTAATGAAAACCCAACAGCAAGAAAATTTTCCGGTAGCGTTCAAGTTGTTTGAGCGCAAGCAACGCAAAATCATCAGCGATTATTATGGTTTTGCGCGCTACTGTGATGATATTGCCGATGACAAGCGCCTCAGTTCAAAAGAGAAGCTCACGCGACTTGAACAGGCTGAAAAGGCTTTGTTCGGGCAAGACAAACTACCTTGCGCCGAAGCGTTGCGGGCTGATTTTCTAGCCGAGAAATTTGACTTTTCAGTCGCAACCGACCTGCTCAAAGCCTTTCGTCAGGACGCTGAGGGATTTGAATATCAGACTTGGGCGCAACTCTTAGACTACTGCAAATATTCCGCCGCGCCGGTCGGACGGTTTATGTTGGCTTTGTTTGACGAAAATCCTTCGACTTATATGCCGGCAAACGCTTTGTGCGCCGTCTTGCAGATTGTCAACCATATCCAAGACCTCAAAGAAGACAAAACCAACCTCGGGCGAGTTTATCTGCCACTAGAGCTGATGCGCAAGCACAAGGTTTCGGCACAGGCTTTGGTGCGAGACAGTTCGTCAAAAGGCTTGCAATTTTTGCTAAAAGATATATTAGATAGATGTTGCGGACTGATGAAAGACGCCACGGTCTTAACTCAAATTGTTAAAAGCGTGCGGTTAAGGGTTTATATTTGCGTAACAATCACATTAACCAATCTTTTAATAAAAAAGCTGTATAATGGCGATGTGCTGAGCGCTAAAATTCGTTTAACAACGTCAGACAAGGTTAAAGGGGCTCTGCTTGGCACGTTCAGGGCGTTGGTTATCCGCCGCAAGACTTTGAGTAATAAGGGACTATAAATGAATAACGTTGATTATATTGTCAAAAAATCCGGTTCTTCTTTTTTTTGGAGCATGAGACTGTTGCCGAAGGCTAAGCGCGAGGCAATGTACACCATTTATGCTTTTTGTCGCCACATTGACGATATTGTCGACGGCGATATGCCTTTGCGCGAAAAACAAGAGCTTTTAGACGCGTGGCGCGAAGAACTTGACAATATTTATGACCGCAAAGTGCCGGCGACTGAAATCGGACGCCGTATTTATAAAAACTGTATGCGTTTTAAGTTGCCAAAAGAAGAGTTTTTGAAGTTAATCGATTCAATCTCTATGGATATTCCTAAACCATTGCAAGCCCCCAAAATGGTCGATTTTTTAAAGTATTGCCGCGGCGTTGCCGGTGTTCCGGGGAGTTTGTCGTTGCGCATTTTCGGGTGCAAGGATGAGAATTTGATTGAGGAGTTAGCCACCTCGTTGGGCAATGCCTTGCAGATTACTAACATTTTGCGCGACGTGAAGGAAGACGCGCAAGCCAATCGTTTGTATATCCCTAAGGAATATTTGAAAAAAGCTGAGATTTCGAGCAAAAAGCCAAGCGAAGTGATTGTTAATAAAAATCTTTCGATTGCGCGTGAAGAATTGGCAAAGTTGGCGGAAGAAGATTATGCCAAAGCCAACACCATTATTCCGTTTTTGGATAAAAAAGTCGCTCGTCCCGTACGCGTGATTGCCGCGGTCTATAAAAAATATTTTGACATTATGCAAAACCGCGGGTGGGAGGTTATTTCCCCAAAGCCTAAAATCGGCAAGCTGAACAAGTTTTCTTTGGCATTGCGGGCTTATTTTGGAAAATAATCCGACATATCACATTATTGGCGCAGGCATTGCCGGACTTTATGCGGCGATGTCGCTCAAAATGAGACGACCGCGTTGCAGTATTATCCTTTATGAGGCATCTCGCAAAATCGGGGGACGCTGTTGCGGCGTTTTCAGCCATAAGCTCGGTTGTCCCACTGATTTGGCAACGCACGTTATTCTCAATCGCAACACTTTAGCCGCGCAGATTATCGGTAAAGAGAATTGTCGCCACAAAATCAGGTTTATCGACCCCGAACGACGTGGATTTGCGCCTTTGCGCCAATGCGTTTCCGAGGCGGAATTAGCCATTTTTAACACACGAACGCCGGCGTGGGCGACGCGGTTGTATGTCGGCGCCAAGCTGTGGCCGTTTTGGGGGCTTCAGGCTTATTTTTCAGCCGGAGATTTGGAGGAGCGGTTGTGTCATCCGTTGTTGTCTTTTGTGGACGATATTCGTTACGGGTGGATTTGGCAAGGTGTGGAAAACGATAAAACGCGGGTGACGGCTTTGCTCAGCAACTGCGGAGCGGTTGATATTAAGCCTCAAGACAGGATTGTCTGCGCCATTGACAGTTTTAATTATAACAAAATTATGGGCGGCGCTGATTTTGAGTACAACACAATATGTAATGTATTGTACCGCACCAGTATGGCTCTGACCCTGCCTGCACACGCTCAAATGCTCGGCTTGAAAAACGCGCAGGCGCAATGGCTGTTCGCCACGCCGCAATACTGCGCCGTGACCATCAGCGACACAACCGAAAATCCGGATACGCGGAAAATTTGGGAAGAAATCTGCAAATTGAGAGATTATAACGTCGCGTTTATGCCGGAGACGGAGGTTAGAACTTTTCCGCGCGCCACCATCAGGCAAGACGTCCGCAACAACCGTTTGCGCCCATTAAGCGCGCGCACTCGCTTTGACAACCTTTTTATCTGCGGCGATTGGACGATGAAAAATATGCCCTGCTGCATTGAGAGCGCAATTTTATCGGGGCGGCGCGCCGCTCTCGCGGCTCTGAAATCAAAAGACTAAGCGGCGAAGAATTGACCGGCAACAATCTTTTTATCGTGCGTTTTCAGCCACTCATAAGCCTTGCCCATGTGGCCAATGTCTAACACACGGTAGCCCTTTTGATGCAAATCATAGGCTAAAACCGTGGCGGTCGGGCCTAAAACAGCAATAATCAGGCGGTCTTTCGGCAATTTCTCCGCCTCGGCCAAAATGCGGTCATATTCACGGAAAGCGTGTTCTTTGGGGCCGTAAATGTAGCTGACGGAACGGGCGTTGTCATAAATATCATACTTGAAGTTTTCGGTGCCTTCGCCCTTGATTACCGTTATATCTTTGCCGTCCCAAATTTGGCGAACCAAATTGTAATAACGCTCGGTATCTTCACGGCAATCATCCGTGGTATGGTCATCAACCTCTATTGAGTGCGCCGTCATACAGGTGTCAATATAAGTACGGTCAAAATCAAGCATTTGATAAATGGCGTCACGGTGTTGCGCCATAAACCAACGCCAATAGGCGCGCACCTGAGCGTCAACATCAGCCAACGTTCCAAAACGGCGGGAAATGCCAATCAACATCCCTTCGTCTTTGGTCATTAAAACCTCTTTAAGGCGGCGAGAAAGCTCCGGATCATATTCTTGAAAACCAATGCTATTGCCCAAAATCAGGTTAAACTCGCCATCGCCAAAACGCGACACGCTCTTGTTTGAATCTAATATTGCCCGCACACTGGCAAACTGGTCTAAAACTTTCGGCAGTTTAAGGGATTTTATTTCATCGGCGATTTCATATTTGAGATTGTCAAGCATCATGGGAAATTTTTGAAACTCGCGCACGGCCTTGTGGTGCGTTTTCAAGTCAAATTTGAACATTCTGATAAGATTTTTCCCAAACATTGTCATTCCCATAATATAAACTCCCGATAATGATTGACTTGTGGGCGTTAGGTTATTACACTTCGGGCAACATTGCAACCTTTTATTTGAAAGTGAAGATGAGCCATGAAGATTTGCGTGCACCTCCATGTTTTTTATATGGAAATGCTTGATGAGCTATTGCGTTATGTGAGCAACTTTTCTGCCAGTGAAGACTGGGAATATGACTTGTATGTAACCATGTGCGGCGAGCACCCCGAATCCGAACAAAAAATTTATGACTTTAAGGATAACGCCCATATTATTAAGGTTGCGAACCGAGGCTATGACGTCGCACCGTTTTTGCAGGTGATTAAAAACATTAATCTTGACGACTATGATTATATTGTCAAACTCCACAGCAAACGAGACCTCACACAACCGGCCTATTTGCCAAACTGCAAGTTTAATGGCAGCGAGTGGCGCGAAAAATTGGTAGCGTTTATTGCCTCGCCCGAGAATTTGGCATTGAGTCTGAAACAGTTTGAACAACACGCCGACATCGGAATGCTCTGCGCGCCTGAGCTGATCATTACCGCGGCAAAAGATGACGTGCGCGCCGAAGAAAAAGCAGAAAAAATTATGCGCGGTATGGGGTTGGAAATCAAAAACCGCAATTTTGTGGCGGGCACGATGTTTATGGCGCGGGCAAAGTTGTTTAAGCATTGGCAGAACCTGCCCTATAACGCCGCGGATTTTGAAGAATTTGACCCCAAACATAAAGGCGGTAGCTTGGCACACGCCTTGGAGAGAGTGCTCGGATATATGATTGGCGCACAAGGGTACAGAATCGCACCTTATTATCCTTGCGGTTTTGGAGTTAAGTTAAAGTTTATCGCCTATCGTATCGGCAATTTTCTCTATTATCGCAGAGTTAATTCCAAGGGCAAGCTACACATTAAAATTTGCAAGATTCCGGTTTATTCCAAACAATTAAAAATTTAAAAAAATTTGATTTTTTTGCTTGAAAAATTTTTTAAAATGTTATACATACCTCCCCGAACGTATGTATAATTTTTGAGTTTGGATTTATGGCACGCCGTACTAAAGAAGAAGCCGAGCAGACCCGTCGCGACATTTTGCAAGCCGCGCTTGATATGTTTTGCGACAAGGGGTATACCCGCACAACCATTGATGATATTGCCAAAAGCATTAATTTGACCAAAGGCGCTATCTATTGGTATTTTAGGAACAAGCCCGATATTCTGAAAGCGTTGATTGTGGAAGATTTTCAGAACACGCGGGCGAAATTGGAATCGTATTTGCCCTGCCCTCAAACACTTGACGAGCTCAAACGTCATTTTATGTTTTTGGCCGAGTTGCTGGACAAAGACCAAAACTTCAGCAAACTTTCTTATTTTTTGATGTTTCAAATGGAGTGGTCAAACGGGTTGGTAAACTCGTTTAAAGACTTGTTTGAAGAGTATCGGGCGTTGCCGCGCAAAACAATTTTTAACGCGTTAAAGAACGAACAAAACAGTGGAAATATTGCCTCTGATATTGACCTTGACGCTATGGCGTGTACTATCCACAACATGTGGGTCGGGTTGTTGGGGGACAAGCTTTGTCATCAAGATTCCGTGTGTTTGTGCGAAACCGCCGCTTTTAGTTTTGACTTTGTTATAAACGCTCTGTTGAGCCGAAAGGATTAGAATAATGCTGATTGTGAAAAAAAGAACCATTTTAAAAAATTTAGCGATTTTTTTGTGCTGCGGCGCTGCCGGTTGGTATCTTAAAGGGCGTTTGACACCACAGGTCGGCGGCATGGCTGCGATGATGGGCGGCGGCACACCTTATGTGGTGACCGACAAAGCAACGATTGAAAACGTGGCTCCACGCAAGAGTTATATTGGTCATGTTGAGGCTATCAAAAGCGTAAATCTGCGTCCGCAAATTACCGGATATGTAGAAAAAGTGTTGTTTCAGGAAGGTAGTTTTGTGCAGGAAGGCGACATCTTGTTCGTGATTGAACAACAGCGTTATATGGCTAATTTGGAACTGTCAGAAGCCGCATTGGCAAAAGCCAAGGCTAACCTGCTCAAAGTGGAAAAAGACTATAAACGTCAGGTTGCCCTCAACAAGCAGAAATTTGCCTCAGAAGCGGCTTTGGATTCCGCTAAAAATGAGCTTGAGTCAGCTCGTGCCGCGGTTCAACAAGCCAAGGCAAACTTGGATTTGGCAAAGATTGATGTGAACTACACCACAATCAAAGCGCCAATCAGCGGTTATATTGGCAAGGCGTTAGTAACTGAGGGTAACTATGTGAACTCCACACTGCAGACGCTGGCTAAGATTGTACAAACCAACCCTATCCGCGTGGTTTATTCGGTTAATGACAAAGACCTTGTTAATGTTCGACAGAAGCTGGGATACGGGAACTCCACTGAGATTACCGACACCGAGATTGTTTTGCCGAACGCAAGCAAAATCAGCGTTAAACCCAAATATCGCTTTACGGATAACGAGGTGAACACAGAAACTGCAACCATTGCCGTTTATGATGAATTTGACAACAACGAGCAACTTTTGGTTCCGGGGAACTATGTTCAGGTTTTGCTCAGCACCACAGCACCTCAAGACGCGGTTTTGGTTCCGCAATCGGCTGTGGCGCAAGACGCTAACGGCAACTATGTGGTTGTGGTTGGAGACGACAGCATAGCCGAACAGCGCCGCGTTGTCGTTGGTGACGCGGTTGATGACAAGCAAATCATCACTGATGGTCTCAAAGCCGGCGAAAATGTGGTGATTCAGGGTTTGACTAAAGTCACAAGCGGTCAAAAAGTTAAGGCCAGCAGTATTGTACCGGAAGGAAAGTAACCAATGTTTTCTAGAATTTTTATTGAACGTCCGCGTTTTGCAATGGTCATCTCGTTGGTGCTGACTATTGCCGGTGTTATCTCGGTGTTTTCGCTGCCGATTGCTTTATATCCTGAAATTACACCGCCGGAAGTTGTGGTCTCAGCCAACTACCCCGGCGCCAGTGCCGAAGTGATTGCTAAGACTGTCGGTATTCCGTTGGAAGAAGAAATCAACGGTATTGAAAATATGCTGTATATGTCTTCTTCTTCAGAAGACTCAAGATATTCGCTGACGGTTACGTTTAAGGTCGGTATGGATTCGGATATGGCGCAAGTCAAGGTGCAAAACCGTATTCAACAAGCGACCTCGAAGTTGCCGACCGATGTGACCCGTCAAGGTTTGACGGTTAAGAGCCGTTCATCAAATATGTTGGGCTTTATCGCAATCGGCTCGCCAAACGGCACTTACTCTTCTCAAGAGCTGAGCAACTATGTGCAAAACAACATCAAAAACCCTATCAGCCGTGTAAAAGGCGTTGGTGAGGTTACGGTTTATTCACCAAAGCTGAGTATGCGCGTTTGGCTTGATTCGGACAAAATTACAGCGATGAATATTCCGGTCAACACCATTACCGCGGCGATTGAGAGCCAAAACTATCAGCCCTCGTTGGGTAAGGTTGGCGCGATGCCCGGTGATGGCAAACAGCAAATGGTTTACACGTTGCAAACACAGGGACGTTTGAACTCTAAGGAAGAGTTTGAAAACATTATTGTCCGGACTGCCGAAGAAGGCGGCTTGGTCAGACTGAAAGACGTTGCCCGTGTTGAGGTCGGACTGGAGAGTTATCAGACCGACGCCACTTTTAATGCTCAGTCGAACGTGTCTATCGCGCTTAACCTGTTGTCGGGCGCTAATGCGTTGGACACCATGGCTAATGTTAAAAAAGAAATGGTGCGTTTGGCAAAATCTTTCCCCAAAGATATGAACTACACCATCGGTTATGACTCAACCGAATACATCAAAGCTTCAATTGAAGAAGTTGTCTTCACTTTGGTTTTGACTTTCGCATTGGTTATTTTTGTATGCTACATCTTTTTGCAAGACTGGCGCTCAACCTTGATTCCGTCGCTGACGATTCCGGTGTCTTTGTTCGCAACTTTTGCGGTCATGCTCGCCATGGGATACAGTCTGAATATGCTGACGCTGTTCGGTTTGGTGTTGGCTATCGGTCTGGTGGTGGACGATGCAATTGTGGTGGTCGAACGCGTGTTGTTTTTGATGAAGGAAGAAAACCTTGACCCGAAACACGCCACGATTAAAGCCATGGAGCAGGTTTCAAGCGCGGTTATCGCCACGACTTTGGTATTGTTGGCTATTTTTGTGCCGATTGGTTTTATCGGCGGTATTACCGGTAAAATTTATCAGCAGTTTGCGATTGCGATTTCAACCGCGGTTGCGTTCTCTTCCATCAACGCGTTGACCTTGTCGCCGGCATTGTGCGCCACCTTGCTGCGTCCGCTGAAAGACGTCACCTCAGGCCCGTTGTTTTGGTTTAACAACATCTTAAACAAGTCTCGCAACTCTTATGTGTACGCCGTGGCGGTTTTGGGACGCAAGGTTAGCGTTGTCGCCTTAATTTTAGGCTTGCTGATTCTGGGCAATCTGGCGTTTTTGAAAATTAGCCACACATCGTTTATTCCGAGTGAGGATCAGGGCGTTATTTTTGCCAACGTTCAACTGCCGGAAGGCGCATCCCGCGAACGCACTCAAAAAGTGATGGACAATATTTATAAGATTGTTAAATCAGAAAAAGGCGTCAATGGCGTTATGAACGTGGTCGGAACTTCGATGATCGGCGGCAGCGGCGAGAACGTCGGCATGTCGATTATCACGCTTGACCCGTGGAGCCAACGCAAAGGCGATGAGCTGTATTCAACCAATATTATGAACCGTCTGCGCGCCAAAGTACAGGCTTTGCCCGAGGCAGAAATTCAGATGTTTGAGCCGCCGGCGATTATGGGTTTGGGTATGAGCGGCGGTATGGACTATCGTTTGCAGTCATTGGATACCGATGACGCCAAGAAGATTGAGGCCGCAGTGCATCAGGCGTTGGCGATGATGAATCGTTCGCCGGATGTGGCTTATGCCTACACAACATACACCGCCTCGACCCCGAATATCTATATTGATATTGACCGTGCCAAAGCGGAGTCAATGAAAGTACCGGTCGGCAACATCTTTGCGGTATTGCAGGCGTTTTTAGGTTCAAGTTATGTTAATGACGTGAACTTCGGCACACAGGTGAACAAGGTGATGATTCAATCTGACTGGGCCTATCGTAAAGACCTGAACAGTATTGAGGATTTGCATGTGCAAAACCTTAATGGCGAGATGGTGCCGCTCGGTACGATGATTAAACTGCGCAAGGTGTTGTCGCCGCGCGTGGTTAGCCGTTATAACCAATACCCGAGCGCCACAATTACCGCCGTGCAGAGTCCGTCCTCAAGTACAGGTCAGGCGATGGGCGCGGTTGAGGCTTTATCGCAAAAATTGCCGCAGGGTTTCAGCTATGACTGGTCGGGCATGAGCTACCAAGAAAAGAACAGTCAGGGACAAATCGGCTATTTGATTGCGTTGGCTATCACATTTGCTTATCTGTTTTTGGTGGCGCAATATGAAAGCTGGTCGACGCCGCTGCCGGTATTAACCTCGGTGACGGTGGCTATGCTCGGCGCGTTTGCCGGATTGTTCATTACCGAATTGCCACTCAGTATTTATGCGCAATTAGGTTTGATTTTGTTGGTTGGTTTGGCTGCCAAGAACGCGATTTTGGTGGTTGAGTTCTCCAAAGAAGAACGCGAACAAGGCGCAAGCATTGTCGAGGCGGCAATGACAGGCACCCGCGAACGTTTTCGCGCCGTGTTGATGACCGCTTTCACCTTTATTTTAGGTGTGTTCCCAATGATTGTGGCCACGGGCGCCGGCGCCTCAAGCCGTATTGCCATCGGCGTGCCGGTGTTCTACGGTATGTTGGTTGGTACGGCCGGCGGTTTGGTGATTATTCCGCTGTTGTATATTTTGTTCCAGACCCTGCGAGAGAAAACGAACGGTTGGAAGACCTCGCATCAGGAACAAATTCAGAAACATCGCTAAATATGCAAAAAAATAAGCTCTTCGGAGCTTATTTTTTTGTGAAAAATTATTGCACGGCGCGGGCGGTAATATCTTTGAGCTTTTGCCGAATATAATCTTGCAGGTCGAGCGGGATTTCTTTGTCTTTCAGCTGTTGGGTTAAAATTTTGACAATACTATCGCGGTATATGGTCTTTTGTTTGGCAATTTCGGTCAGAGCGCTGACCGCCGCGGAATAAATATAGGCGTCGCGCACCTGCAACTGCTTGGCAATGGCTTTATATGGCGGCGTATATTCCTCAGGTTTAACGCTACGCTCCACCTCATAAGACGACTTTTGAATTTTGCGCGCGATGTCCTCCGAAATTTCGTTACGACGATTGCGACCGCGAATAGCGCGCCCCGTCAGCCGCACAATCGCCTTAATACGGTTGACTAATGCAAACTGTTTTGAATATTGATTCATGGTGTTCCCCTTTTTAGGGCTATGTTACCGCAAAAATAATGAAAAAACGGTTAGCAAAAATTTCAAGACAAATTATTGACAAAAACGGCGTGATTTGTTATATTGAGTAGCGTAATAACTATTATTAACATATTAAAATATCAATTTATGAATAAAAGAAATTTTTTGGCAGTAATCGGTATTATGCTGGCTGCCGTTGGTGAGGTTGTGTTGTTTGTGGCTCGTTCCGGTTATGGCTTGGCTATGATGGGCGTTGGGGCTTATCTGCTTTTGGGCGTAATTATATATTGTTGGCTCGCTCGCAAAGACTCTTGGCTCGGCGACTACTCCTGCCGCTAAACTCTCTTTGTTCTATAAAGACTTATCGTTCCGATAGGTCTTTTTTTGTTGGTTGAATATATTGCTGCACATAGTCCTGATAGACGGCATAATACTTATCGAGCAAATCATTTAACGGCGGATAAAAACGAGCGTCTGCCCGCAAGGCATAATCAAATCCGCCGGCAATATCGCAGTTGAAAACCTCCGGCGTGGTTGAGCCTTTACGGTAACTTACCTCCGCGCAAGAAGAAAACAGCAAGTCGGCGCGGTAACGTTTTAGCTGTCCATTTTCTTTGGCGACTAAATCGGCAGGACAACCGAACGAGCCGCAACTGCCATAGGCACCGGTTAAATAAATGTTTTCTCCGACACGGGCAATGAGTCCGACTAAGCGGAAATCAGCCGACTTGTCGTCAGTTTCCGGTTGGTCGGGGAAAAATTTTTTAATTTCTGCTTCATCAAAACCCAGAGCCTGAAAATTATCGGTAAACGCCACATTATAAAAAAACAACTTTTCTGACGGCGGATAAAAACCGCTGAAAAGTTCCGGCGGAACCATATATTCCCTGATGTTGCGCACGGCTTTATCGCCGTAATGCGGATACACATGTTGCGAAAGCACCTGCCGACAAGTTTCAAAGTCAAAATCCGCCGGCACCAAAGTATCGCCCGCAATATGGTGCTTGGCAAAAAAGGCGGCTTTGTCCGGCGGCGTTTGCCTTAGGTCTGACCTCACACAAAACCCAACCAGCAATAAAAGCGGCAGAAAATATAAAACTTTTTTATTCTTCATCGACAACATCTTTCTGATTATATGTATTTACAAAAAGATAACTACACCATTTGTAAAAAAACAGCTAAAAACCACAAGGATGATAAAAAAATACATTTTGCTATGGTGGGGTGATTCCGCATATTGCTGGTGCAAACAAGAAAAAGCAGTAAAAATATGATCAGCATCAGCTCGGTTATTCTTAAATACTGTGGTTGCGCGTAGGTATACCAGATTTCATTATCCCATATGCAATAATTTTTGGGTGACGGTATAAGATAATTTATTAACAAAAGAAGATAAAACAGCATGTAAGGAGCTATATACCACTTAAACTTCCAAAGAAGATTAAATGTTTCTGTCAAAGATTCCTTGATATTAGTCACTTCAATCACTTTGCTTATTTACCATAAATCGCATTTGTCCTCAGCCATGGCATTAACGCCAACACAACAGCCGATTAAGCAGACGCAAGAAAAAATATATTTCATCCCAATTCTCCGTCATTTATTATATTTTTTCTATCAACCATTGTCCTAAGAGGAGTACAGCCCCGCATAAGGTCAACAGCCACGGCGAAAGTAAAATGATTTTCGCCAACAACGGATGATGACGCATATTGCTTGCAGCCAACAGAAACACAAGTGTATCTTCACGGATAAAAAGCTTCATACTTTCAATATACACTTCCTGACTTACGTAGTTCCAAGCGCCTCGGCCATATTCATATTTCAAAATCGGGTCATTGGCGGCCGGGGGATTAAGATATTCAGTAACGGAAAAAGCCCACCACCACAGATAGCCTACAATATACCACCTGAAAGGCCAAAACAGTTTGGCTGTATCAATAATGAATTTTTTTATAGTATCTATAATCATAACTTTCCCTTATAAGTAGCAACGTTACGCTCATGGTATTAAAAATAAAACCAGAAGGCAAGAATTTTTCTTGCCTTCTGGTTTGGTGGCGCTAATGACAAATACTTGGATAAAGCCAATCATCACCGAGCTTATGGCACTGATCAGCCGTAAAATCCATATCGCACTCTCCGGTTTTCTGATTTACAGCCAGATTATTATTCAAACATATGTCATCAAAGACTTTCCGAGGAACACATCCGGCGGGTTGATACCTACATTTTTTGAATAATGCGACTTGCTCATCATTCATCTTAATGCATCCATGAACCTTGTCCCATCTCAAGCAATCATCACGACACCTGCCTTCATCATAATCCCAAACATTGCCACTGTCTAAACAACTATCTTGTGCAAGAAAAATATAGATTTTCCATACAACAAGGCTTAGCACGATCAGCCAACTGCATAATTTGAAAATTTTTGAATAAAACATTTGCCTTCCTTTACCAATATTTTTTAGGAAACGATGAGTTCAAGGCACGATAATCTGCGCAGGCATCTTGTGCATTATCATATAAACCGGAATCACCCCTCAGTCTTCCTATTGCATTAACTCCCAGATCATGTTGCATATCTGTCATTGCTTGATTTTCGTTCAGTCCTTTGTACCCTTGATTCCAATAAAAATCAAATTGTTCTTTTTTATCACCCAAAAATTTAGCTGTATTATATCCCCATGGACCTCTTGAAGCAGCATTATAATTGGCTTTACAATGATGATAGTCATCTAACTTTTGATATCCATGATTTTTCATTTTATAATACTCTGTTGCCATGTCTCTTGCCGCACCAAATACTTGCTGTATAGGTGATTGGGGCTGGTCTTGATTTTGGTTCTGTTGTCCGAGTGCCCACTGAGGGACAGCGCCGCCGGTGGCGTTTTGGGGCACAGCACCTGTTGGGATTCCGACCGGCGTACCGCCATAGACCATAAATTCGGGCACAACTCGCGCATTGTAATTATTGTTATACATATTCTTTTCCTTTACTAAATAAATTTAAAAC
>CAKQSV010000008.1 GCA_934273635.1 uncultured Alphaproteobacteria bacterium | reverse complement strand
GCCGTAAAGGATAAGGACTTGTCGTCAGAACACTTTGGACCATATTTGGAGCCTTTTTTGGTACACTCGGCTTTGGTAGTGTAATATCCTGCCATTTTGCAACGCACGCTCACTTTCAACGGTTCTCCACCATTAAAATCGAGCTTGCTGTCCGACTGCAAAAAACTCACACTCGCATATTGAGGATATGCAGGTTTTGATTTGACCTTTTGGGTGGGTTTGATATAATATACGAGGTTTGTATGAAACGAGGGCGGCACACCTGCGCAAACGGAATTAACCACGGCAAAGCATAGTGCCGAAATACAGTAAAGTATCCTCATAGCATACCTCATTAGAATCAAATCAAAACCTACGACTCTAACTTATCATAAAAAATCTAATTACACAACAACTTTTTAGCCTCATACTTTTTTCTGTCCACATCCCTACTCTCACACATCATTGCGACACAAGGTATGTTCTCCCCTGATCGTCATTGCGCCCGATCGCAATGACGTACAGAGAAAAATTGCCACTCACCCTCACATCTCACAATACCCCACAAAAAAAACGCCGTACCCCAAAGGTTACAGCGTTTTTTCTCAAAGAGATTGTGCCACATAAAAGGACACCACACTCGCAACATCACTGAGTGCCAAAGGCACCTTCTGATGTTTGATTCCCAACTGACAGCAAATCATCTTCTGCATTTTATACCTGAAACTGCCCGTATATCCGGCGCAATTATCGGCATAAAGACTAGACGTCTCCAGCTTATAAACAGCATACAGATTGTCAAAAACTTTCTTCCCCTGCATTTGTGAATTTTGCCACAGCTTCGACCAATTTTCTTGTACTTTCAGCTCCAATCCTTTTTCGTTTTTCAAAACTTTTGCCAGACAACGAACATAGTTTCCAACCGTGGTGTCGCTGCAAACAAAATTGCGCACACCATTTTCAGCGTCCACATACACCCAAAACTCCGCTGTTTCAGACGCACGCCACACACGTTTCAAAATCTTAAAGAAAAAAGCGTCGACCGCCGGTTTGTACAACTTCTCCCGACCATACGGCACATCCGGATTATACTCATACATACGTGTATCCAAACCGAAATTACACTCGCCGCTCACTTGTTTCATCACATCAAACAGCTGTTTTTCCAACCTCGGACGAAACCAAAAATACGATTTTTCAAAAAACTTTTTTATCATAATTCGAAGAATAATATTAAACATTGTCAGCAAACTATCATACTTTGCCCCAAACTGCAACAAAAAAGCCGGAACACGTCCGGCTTTTTTCTTAATGCGATATGACTTACAAAATTTTGGCGACAATCTGCTCGGTTGTCAGTTCATAACGCCGATACAGCTCCTCTTGCGCCACTCTGTCCGTAAATTCTTTACGCGCGCCAAAGGTATAGACTTTCAGATTCGAATTTCCGTAAAATCCGGCAACAACCTGCCCGAAACCGCCCTCGACCTCACCGTCTTCCAAGGTGATAATCGTATGGTGGTTGACTTTCAAACTCTCCAACATTTCCTCATCAAGACCGCTGACAAAACGTGGATTGATAATCGTTGCGTCAATGCCTTTTTCCTGCAATTTTGCCGCCACATTTTCGGCTTTGACCAACATACTGCCCAAGCCCAAAATCGCGACCTGACTGCCAACCTTAACCATCTCAAACTTGTTGAGTTCAATCGCTTTTGACGGCGCATATTTCAGGCTTTCAGGCTGAGCGGCAGGCGTGCGGATAGCGACCGGAAACTCGGTTTGAGCCATTGCCCAATCCAACATCCGTTCCAACTCCTCAGCCGAGCTCGGCGCCAAACATACCAAATTCGGAATATGGCTCAACAACGGAATATCAAACACCGCCAAGTGCGTCGCGTCCCCAGACGAAATGCCGGTGCTTTCAATCACCAAAACCGCGGGAGTTTTGTTCAGGCACAAATCTTGCGATATCTGGTCATAGGCTCTTTGAATAAACCCGCCATAGAACAATGCAAACGGCTTAATTCCGCCCTTAGCCAAAGCCGAGGCAAAGGCAACGGCATGTTCTTCGGCAATACCGACATCAAAAAACTGCTGCGGAAACTTAGCCCTAAACCCATTGAGCGCAACCGCCCCCGGCGTACCCGCGGTAATAACTGCAATCTTCTTGTTGGTCTCGGCTTTTTTCTCCAGATATTCAGCCACCAACTGCGTATAAGATTTTTCTGCCGGAAATTTAGTTGTAATCTCCCCCGTTTTCACATCAAAGGGGAAAGTCCAATGAAATTTTTCTTTATTTTGCTCAGCCAAAGCATAGCCCTTGCCTTTCAGAGTATGAATATGAACGACGGTCGGCTTATTGGTATTTTTAACAGCTTGCAACTGCGCAATTAAAACCTCGCTGTCGTTGCCGTTCTCAACATAAAAATACTCAAAACCCAAGGCCTTGAAAAAGTTATGTTCCGAGGTGCCGAGTGTCTGTCTCAGCTCGGCCAAATTGCCATATAAACCGCCAAAGTTTTCAGCAATCGACATCTCGTTATCATTAACGATAATAATGATATTTGAGTTAAGCTCGGCGGCATTGTCCAAGCCTTCAAACGCCTCACCGCCGGACAACGAACCATCACCGATAATCGCAATCACATTGCCCTTTTGCCCTTGCAAATCACGCGCCTTTGCCAATCCCGTCGCCAAACTGACAGAAGTTGAGGTGTGACCAATTTTGAACTCATCAAACTTGCTTTCTTCCGGCGCCGTAAACCCCGAATAAAGCCCAAAATCAGCGTCATTTGTAAAAGCTCTTGCCCGACCGGTCAACATTTTGTGCGGATAGCATTGATGACTGACATCCCAAACAATTTTATCAGAAGGCGCGTCAAAAACCGTGTGCAAAGCAATTGTCAACTCTACAATACCCAAGTTAGGTCCCAAGTGCCCGCCGGCTTTGCTCACTTTGTTGATAACGGCATGACGAATTTCCGCCGCCAACTGAACCCGTTGCGCCGCTGACAATTTTTTAACATCAACCGGCGATGAAATCGTATCCAAAATTTGATAATCAGACATATTTTACCTCTTCAGATTCGTTAAAACTGAGAGGAGTATAATCTTTAGAGTTTACTCTAAGTCAAGACATATTTTAAATTAATTTTCAAAGCGTATTTTTTGCCACAAAAAAATCCCCCGCAATCATAAATTGCAGAGGATTAATTTTAGCCCAATAAAAAATCAAAGATTGATAGTGATAACCGGACGAACAGAACGGATAGTATCAATGATAACAAGTTTGTGTGTCTTGCTTTGCAAATTAACAGAGTATGCACTCGGATCCAAAGAAACAGGACTCCCGTCTGAAGACCAATAGTCCTCCGTTGACAAAGTTGCTGCACCCAACGCCGTTAAAGACGCATTTATTGCTTTACAGAAATCAGCCAACCCTTTCAACTGGCGTACTGAAGGTAAAAAAGCCTCACCCTGTTTTATACCGTGTTTTGCATAATTGCGACACCATTTAGCTGCGATATAACCTTCACCAGAGAAACCTTGCCATTGCATATTGGCTTCATCAAGACAAACTGCCAACACTTCAGAATCTTTGACATATCCGACAACCGCCTTAACCTGCCGTCCCTTAACAATTTCAGGATAAATCAAGCCGTCGGTATACACATACATCCCAGGGGAAACACCTTGTGGCGCTCTATATCCTAAAAATTTTACTTGTGATGTCGTAGAGGTTGTGTCCTTGGTTGAATCAGCTAATTCATAGGGTTTAAATTTTCCCTTTTTCGTCCAAAATGACACAACGTCACCAAAAGACAAGCCAAACTCCTCAACAAGTCCGGTTAGTAATTCAAATTTTTTACTATCTACCATAATTATAGAATTTAAAAATTAATAATAATATTTATCAAGGAGCAATATATCTTATTTAGACAAAAATTGCAATATTTTTTTTGAAGAGCGAAACCTTTCTTTTTCCGCTACCTCTTTTATCATACAAGATTCATGGTATAGCTACTTTACACTTGGATCGCCACGCCCGCAGGGCGGGCTCGTGATGACGTTGGGAAAGAAACGTATCCTGCCTCTTTGAATTTTTAGAGAAAGAAGGATTCTTCCTTAAATTTTTAGGGAAGACAGATTTCTTAAGAGGACAGGAGCTAACAGCGAACATAGAATCCTTACCCTGCCTCTTTGAATTTTTAGAGAGGCAAGATTGCTCAGTAAATGCGATAGCATTTGCGCTTAGCAATCTGGTGAGTTTAAAGTTATGTTTGGAGTTTTAATTAAAAGCTCTTCCCCAACTATAAACTCACCCTAGCTCGCAAGCTCGCTTTCCCAATTCCGACTAAAACTTTTGTATCGTTTCGATTACTCTCACTCACAAAAGTAAGTCTCATTGCGTCTCCTCAACAACAGTGCATCAAAGCACTGTTGTTTTCGGCCGTTCTAAAAATTTAGAGAGGGAAGTTTAAACTCACCTCCGGCAGCTATCGCTGCCACCTCCTCTCTAAAAATTTAGAGAGGAGGTACTGGATTGCTTTGTTCGTGAAACGAACTCTCAATGGCGTTTCAGACTTAGCTTTAAAACACGAAAAAGGGTCGTGCTACGACGTTATTTTTCGACGACGTGTACAATTTAGTACACAAGGAGAAAAACAACTAGTATGACGACCCTTTAGCATATCTTAACCATTTAAAATACGATAAGCCCCCATGCTACGCTGTCATTTTTGAACGCCGCGCACATCAACCCCTTAAGACGCGAAAAAGGGTCGTGCTACGACGTTATTTTTCGACGACGTGTACAATTTAGTACACAAGGAGAAAAACAACCAGTATGACGACCCTTTAGCATATCTTAACCATTTAAAATACGATAAGCCCCCATGCTACGCTGCTATTTTTGAACGCCGTGTACATCTAGCTACACAAGTGAAAAAATAACAAGTATGATGGGGGCTTTGCGTATTTTATTAAAGATTATTTGATAATCTTCGATACCACACCTGCTCCAACTGTGTGACCACCTTCACGGATAGCGAAACGCAAACCTTCGTTCATCGCAATCGGGTGAATCAATTTAGCTGTCATGCGGATGTTATCACCTGGCATTACCATCTCGGTACCTTCCGGCAACTCAATCGCACCAGTTACATCCGTCGTACGGAAGTAGAATTGCGGACGATAGTTGCTGAAGAACGGCGTATGACGACCACCTTCTTCTTTGGTCAAAATGTAGCATTCGCAAGTGAAGTCGGTGTGCGGGGTAATCGTGCCAGGAGCGGCCAAAACTTGACCACGCTCTACTTCTTCTCTCTTGGTACCACGCAACAATACACCGATGTTATCGCCGGCTTCGCCTTCATCCAACAACTTACGGAACATTTCGATACCGGTGCAGGTTGTCTTCTGGGTCGGCTTAATACCTACGATTTCGATTTCATCGCCTACGTGCAATACACCACGCTCTACACGACCGGTTACGACCGTACCACGACCGGAGATTGAGAACACATCTTCAATCGGCATCAAGAACGGTTGATCTTTCGGACGTTCCGGCTGCGGAATATAGCTGTCTACGGCTTTCATCAATTCAATGATTGAATCGTGGCCAATCTTCTTGTCGCCGTCTTCCAATACTGCCAAAGCACTACCTTTGATGATAGGAATTTCGTCGCCCGGGAAGTCATATGATTTCAACAAATCACGGATTTCCATTTCTACCAATTCCAACAATTCAGGATCATCAACTTGGTCTACTTTGTTCATATAAACAACCAAAGCCGGTACACCTACTTGACGAGCCAACAAAATGTGCTCACGGGTTTGCGGCATCGGACCATCAGCGGCAGATACAACCAAAATTGCACCATCCATCTGAGCGGCACCGGTAATCATGTTCTTTACATAGTCGGCGTGACCCGGGCAGTCAACGTGCGCATAGTGGCGGTTCGGGGTTTCATACTCTACGTGTGAAGTAGAAATGGTGATACCACGAGCTTTTTCTTCAGGGGCTTTATCAATCTGATCATATGCGGTGAAGTTTGCGCCGCCTTCTTCTGCCAATACTTTCGTGATGGCTGCTGTCAATGTGGTTTTACCGTGGTCTACGTGGCCGATTGTACCTATGTTACAGTGCGGCTTTGTACGCTCAAATTTCTCTTTTGCCATTTATTTCTCTCCAAATAAAATTAATCAAATTTTGCTAATAATTTTACAATCAAAACATCCGCGGCGTTTGCAGAAAAAGGAACTTTCCCAAACACCGCCAAACGTTTATCAATCACAAGTTTTAAGCATTTTTAGCTTTAACTTTGTCTGCGATATCCTTCGGAACTTCCTGATAGTGATCAAATACCATAGTAAATTGAGCACGACCCTGAGACAAAGAACGCAGAGTGTTTACATAACCAAACATATTGGCCAGAGGAACCATCGCATCAACAACGCGAGCGTTAGCTCTCTGATCCATACCGTTCACCATACCGCGACGGGAGTTCAGGTCACCGATGATATCACCCATATATTCTTCAGGGGTAACAACTTCAACCTTCATAACCGGCTCCAACAATTTGGCATTTGCCTGACGCATACCTTCACGGAAAGCAGCGCGGGCAGCAATTTCAAAGCACATAACGTTAGAGTCGACTTCGTGGTAAGCACCATCATACAAGGTACATTTAACACCGCTTACCGGATATCCGGCGATAACACCGGCATCCATAGCTGTGCGCAAACCTTTTTCAACACCGGGGATATATTCCTTAGGAACGTTACCGCCAACAACGGTGTTTTCAAATTCAAAACCGTTATAACCTTCAATCGGCTCAAATTTGATTTTAACTTTAGCGAACTGACCTGCACCACCGGATTGTTTCTTGTGGGTGTATTCAATATCGCAAGGTTTGGTAATGGTTTCACGATAAGCCACTTGCGGCTCGCCGACATTGCAGTCAACCTTAAATTCGCGACGCAGTCTGTCAACGATAATATCCAAGTGCAATTCGCCCATACCTTTAATAATGGTTTGTCCGCTGTCCGGATCAGAGCTTACTTTGAAAGACGGGTCTTCCATTGCCAAACGAGACAATGCCAAGCCCATTTTCTCAACGTCAGCTTTGGTCTTCGGCTCAACAGCCAATTCAATAACCGGATCCGGAAACTCCATATTTTCCAAAACGATAGGCTTAGAAGCATCGCAAAGAGTATCACCGGTGGTGGTATCTTTCAAACCTGCCAAAGCGATAATATCGCCGGCATGAGCCTCTTTCAAATCCTCACGTTTGTTAGAGTGCATCAACAGCATACGACCAACGCGCTCTTTTTTATCTTTAACAGAGTTATAGATATAAGAACCGGCGGTCATGGTACCGGAATAGATACGAGTAAAGGTCAAAGATCCAACGAACGGGTCGTTCATAATCTTAAATGCCAAAGCGGCTAAAGGCTCGTCATCACTCGGATGTCTAACGGCAACGGTATCAGTCCCAGGCAAAGTACCTTCAATAGACGGAACATCAACCGGAGACGGCAAGTAATCAATAACGGCATCCAACAACGGCTGAACACCTTTATTCTTAAATGCAGTACCGCACAATACCGGAACAAAGCTGCTACTCAACACACCTTTACGAATACACTTTTTCAAAGTCTCAACCGAAACCTCGTTACCTTCCAGATAATCGTTCATGGCGTCTTCGTCTTCTTCAACAGCCATTTCAACCAACTGGTGGTGATATTCCTCGGCCTTTTCTTTCAAATCAGCCGGAATTTCTTTAATTTCGATAGGAGAATCTGCGGTATCACCGGTATAAATGATAGCGTTCATATTCAACAAATCAACAACGCCGCGGAACTCAGATTCTGCGCCGATTGGCAACTGCAAAGCCATCGGACGGGCGCCCAAACGGTCTACAATCATATCCAAGCAGCGGTAGAAGTTAGCGCCGATACGATCCATTTTGTTGCAGAAACAAATACGGGGAACACCATATTTATCAGCCTGACGCCATACGGTCTCAGACTGCGGTTCAACACCGGCAACAGAGTCAAATACAGTGATTGCACCATCCAAAACGCGCAAAGAACGCTCTACCTCAACAGTAAAGTCAACGTGTCCCGGAGTATCAATCAAGTTAATGCGGTAGCCTTTCCAGTAACAGGTGGTCGCGGCAGAAGTAATGGTAATACCACGCTCTTGCTCTTGTTCCATCCAGTCCATGGTAGCGGCACCGTCATGCACTTCACCGATTTTGTGGGTTTGACCTGTATAATAAAGGATTCGCTCACTGGTTGTTGTCTTACCGGCATCGATGTGAGCCATGATACCGATGTTTCGATACATTTCAAGTTTATGTGTACGAGCCATTTTCGTTTTCCTGTAATTAGATTAGAACTTGTAATGAGAGAAAGCTTTGTTAGCTTCAGCCATTTTGTGGGTATCTTCACGTTTTTTAACGGCAGAACCTTTGTTGGCGAAAGCATCGAGCAACTCATTAGCAAGTCTTTCGGTCATGGTTGTCTCAGAACGTTTCTGAGCAGCGGCGATAATCCAACGGATAGCCAAAGCCTGACGACGGTCAGCTCTAACTTCACAAGGAACCTGATAGGTTGCGCCACCAACACGACGAGACTTAACTTCGACGACAGGCTTAACGTTTTCAATAGCTTCATTAAATACGCTCAAAGCGTCTTGCTTGGTTTTTGAAGACAAGATATCAAAAGCCGAATAAACGATTTTTTCGGCAACGGCTTTTTTACCATCTTCCATAACGTTGTTAATAAATTTTGCGACTACCTTGTCATTATACTTTGCATCAGGCAGTACGATTCTTTTTTCAGCACTATGACGACGTGACATTATCTTAATCTCCTATTTAGGTCTCTTTGCGCCGTACAGAGAACGACGTTGACGACGTTTAGAAACACCTTGAGTATCCAAGGTACCACGAATGATATGATAACGAACACCAGGCAAGTCTTTTACACGGCCTCCTCTAATCAGCACCACTGAGTGTTCTTGCAGGTTGTGACCTTCACCAGGGATATAGCTGATTACTTCAAAGCCGTTTGTCAAGCGAATACGAGCCACTTTACGCAAAGCGGAGTTCGGTTTTTTCGGGGTAGTTGTATAAACCCTTGTACAAACACCGCGTTTTTGTGGGCATGCTTTCAAAGCCGGAACTTTGTTTCTCTTCACTTTTGGTGTTCGTGATTTACGAATTAACTGATTAATTGTAGGCATCACTAATTTCCTTAAAATTAAAATTAAATTGTTCTTTTTATCCAGTTCAAAAAGGGCACAGACAACCCATGCCTTTTTCAAAGAGTCTGGGCATACTAGATTCATATTTTCAATAAGTCAACCGCTTTTTGCGAAAAACCTTCTTTTTGAGTCTAAAAAAGTTCTTTTAAACTATCATAGAGCCGTTAACCGACTCTTTTTGCGCCAAGATTCCGTTCTGATATTTTCCGAAAAAGCCGTTTGCTTTGTCAAAAATTAAGGTTTGAGCTGTATAACCGCTAAAAAAACCTTGCTATTACCGCAACAAGATAATAATCTCGGCAACATGGAACTATTATAAAATTTTTAGGAGACCCGCTGTGGAAAACCAAGACATAACCTCCGCCCGCCGCACCATAGACAAGGAAGTCGAAGCTCTCAACATGATGCGTAGCGAGCTTGATGACAGTCTGACCAAGGCTCTGGACTTAATGCAAAACATCAAAGGCCGCGTGATTGTGACCGGCATGGGCAAATCGGGGCATATCGGGCGCAAAATTGCCGCCACTTTGGCCTCGACCGGCACGCCGTCGTTTTTTGTTCATCCGGCCGAAGCCAGCCACGGCGACCTCGGTATGTTGACCGAAAACGACTGTGTTCTCGCCATATCTAACGGCGGTGAATCCAAAGAGCTTTCCGACATTATTATATACTGCAAGCGCTACGGTATTCCACTGATTGCCATGACCAAAAATCCCGACAGTTCGTTAGGCAAAGCCGGAGATTTTGTCTTGCGCCTGCCCGATGACGGCGAGGCTTGTCCGTTAGGTTTGGCGCCGACATCATCCACCACCGCCACCGCGGTATTAGGTGATATTTTGGCGGTTTGTCTGTTGGAGCGCAAAGGCTTTTCCAAAACCGACTTCAAACAACGCCACCCCGGCGGCAAACTTGGCGCCTTTTTGCAAAAAGTGTCTGACCTCATGCACCGCGGCGATGAAATGCCGCTTGTTTCCGAGACCGCCGATATGCAGGAGGCTCTGTTGGTGATGACCTCTAAAATGTTGGGTTGCGTTGGCGTTGTTGACGCTCAAAATCACTTGCAAGGCATCATCACTGACGGTGACTTGCGCCGGTGCCTTGCGCCCGATGTTTTGAGCAAAAACGTTACCGAAGTAATGACACGCCACCCCAAAACCACCACTCCCGATATGTTGGTGGCTGAAGTGGTCAACATTATGAACACCAAAAAAATTACGCAGTTGTTTGTAATTGATGACAACGACACCCCGTTGGGCGTTATCCACTTGCATGACTGCTTACGCGCGGGAGTGGCCTAAGTGTTCGATTCGCAAAAAATTGACAACTACTTTTCAGAGCAACCGCAACAGCTCACTTTTAAGCTTGTTTCCAAACCCAACCGCCGCAAGCGCGTGATGACCTTTGTCAAGTTGGCGCTGCCGTCTTTGGCCGCGTTGCTGACCGGTTTTTTGATTGTTATGCCACAGCTCAAAAAAAACCTGAACGATGTTGCCGCCGAGGTGATTACGCCCAACAAAAGCGAGTTGGAAAAATTTCACATGGAAAAAAGCGTGTTTTACATCACCGACTATAAAAATATGGTCAACAACTTTAACGCCGACACATTGGACGAAACCGAGGCCGGTTCCAAAATCATCAAAATGATAAATCCTCGCGGCACGATTCCGACCGCCGCGCAAGATGAAGTCAAAATCAAGTCGCCGTTAGGTTTTTATGACCAAAACACCCAAATGCTGCGCCTGACCAACGGCGTCAACATTGAATACAGCGCGGGTCTCACCACCGACACCGCCGAGATGTTTGTTGACTTTAACACCGGTAAAGCCTATGGCAACACCCCGATTGTCACCACCGCCGAAAAAGCCAAAATCACCGCGCAGGGTTTTGAATATTACAAAGATAAAAATCTGCTGATTTATACCGGTAAAAGCCATATAAATATTCAGTCAGACGCCGCCGAGGGAGGATTTTGATGAAAAAAATTATCCTGCTTTCCGCCCTCTGCCTGCTGTCATTTCAGGCGCGCGCCAATGACATTAATATTGATGCCGACGAGCGTGTCGAGTGGTATCGCGACGAGCAAAAAATTGTGGCCATCGGCAACGCTGTTGCCACCAAAAACACCAATACTCTGAAAGGTAACGTTCTGACTATGATTTATGAAAAAGTCATGTTGGAAAACGGCGAACAGAAGAACCAAATACAAAAAATTCTCTCTGACGGCGCGGTGCGTTTGGAGGTTGACGGCGCCAACGGCAAAGGCGAGCATTTTAACTACGACCTACCCACCCAAACCGCCGTATTGACCGGCTCTCCCGCTCGACTTGAAAACGCCACCGGTGAGATTACCGCCACCGGCAGCATCACTTATCTGGGTGCCGAGAACAAGTCGATTGCCGAAGGCGATGTTGTGGCCAAGAACCCCGACTACACCGTCTACGCCGACAAAATGATTAGTTATTTTGACACCGACAAACAAGGCAAAAAGACCCTGAACCGCGTTGAGATTTATGCCAAAGGCAAACCGGTTAAAATTGTCAACAAACAATCGACCGTCACCGGCCGACGCGGTGTTTATTTTCCGCTTGAAAACAAGTTGAAAATATTTGAAAATGTTGTAATAAATCAAAATAACGATATTTTAAAAGGCGAATACGCCGAGACCGACCTCAAAACCGGCATCAGTCGCCTGTTGGCAGGCAAAAATAAAGGTAGCCGCGTTTCCGGCGTGTTCCACAACAAAAAGAAAAAACAATAATAGGCTAAGCTCATGAGAACCAAAAACACCACTCCCGTCTCGACTCTTGAAGTCTTCAACATCGGCAAAAAATATAAAAACCGTCCGGTGTTGCGCAATGTTTCGCTCAATGTCAAACGTGGCGAGGCTGTGGGACTTTTGGGTCCTAACGGCGCCGGTAAAACCACCTGTTTTTATTGTGTGACCGGACTGATAACCCCTGACTACGGCGACGTGCATATTGACGGACAAGACATTACCAACTTGCCGATGTATCGCCGCGCCCGTATGGGTATTGGCTATCTGCCGCAAGAGGCTTCTATTTTCCGCTCACTGAGTGTTGAAGACAACATCAAAGCGATTCTTGAAGTGGTTATTGAGGATGAAAGCCGCCGCGAGAATATGTTGGAAGAACTGTTGTCGGAATTTTCAATCGCCCACTTGCGTAAATCTCCAGCAATTGCCCTATCCGGCGGTGAGCGTCGCCGTCTTGAGATTGCCCGCGCCTTAGCCAGCCAGCCGAACTTTATTTTGCTTGACGAACCGTTGGCGGGTATTGACCCGATTGCCGTTGGTGAAATCCGCAATCTGGTGGCTCAGCTCAAACTGCGTGGCTTGGGCGTGTTGATAACCGACCACAACGTTCGTGAAACCTTGGACATTACCGACCGCGCCTATATTCTCCATGGAGGCACTGTGCTGATGGAAGGCACGCCGGACGAAATCGTCAACAACAAAGAAGTTCGCAAAGTCTACCTCGGCGATAATTTCTCAATGTAACCCAAGGGCATGGCCATGGCTGTCACCCCAAGGATTGAAATAAAACAGTCACAGTCGTTGCTCATGACCGCGCAGTTGCGGCAGGCAATCGGTTTGTTGCAACTGAACAATCTTGAGCTGACCGAATTAGTTGAGCAAGAACTGCAAAGCAATCCGTTGTTGGAGCGGGAAGACGACCGCATGGCCGACGCCGAAACCGGCGAGCAAACCATCGACGATTATAACGCCGAACAAACTTCAAATACCGAAGATTTTGCCCCCGATATAGATGAAGACAACGCCTTTGACGACTATGGCAGCGACCGTGAGGGCTATGAGCCGAGTTGGGACGCTCAGTTAAGCGGCAAAGGCAAAGACACCGATGAAGATTTTGACTATCTATCACAAAAAGCCGCCCGCCCGCAATCGGTTTATGAGTTGCTTGACAGCCAAATCTCGGGACGTTTTACCACAGCCCGCGACCGCCTGATTGCCTCGCGCCTGTGCAGTTTTTTGGACGGCGCCGGCTACTTTACCGGCAACTTAGAGCAAATCAGCGCCCAAACTCATATTGCCCTCCCCGACCTGCAAAAAATTTTAAGTGTTCTGCAAACTTTCGAGCCTTCCGGCATTTTTGCCACCAACCTCAAGGAGTGTTTGAGCGCGCAACTGCGAGACGCCAACCGCCTTGACGCTATGATGCTGATTTTTCTGGAGCATTTAGACTTGCTCGCGGCGCGTAATTTTAAAGCCCTCAAAAAGCTCTGCCACGCGGACGATGATGACTTAGCCTCAATGATTGCCGACATCAAAGCGCTCAACCCCAAACCTTTGGCTAACTACCAAACAGACGGCAACAGTTATATTGTGCCCGATGTTTTTGTCCGCCGCGGCAAATATGGCGACTACACGGTTGAGCTCAATCAAGACACCCTCCCCCGTGTGCTGATAAACCGCGAATACATTGACACCTTGCGTTTTTCCGCCAAAGCCAAAGCCGAAAAAAAATACCTCAAAGAACAACTTTCCGGCGCCAATTTTTTGGTTAAGGCTTTGCACCAACGTGCCGAAACGATATTGCGTATCAGCACCGAGATTGTCAAACGCCAACATGACTTTTTTGAATACGGTATTGACCACATCCGCCCCATGTTGCTCAAAGACGTTGCCGAGGCTGTAGAAATGCACGAAAGCACCGTCAGCCGCGCCACCGCGCATAAATACCTGCACGCCCCCTGCGGCACTTTTGAGCTCAAATATTTTTTCAGCGCCAAAGCCGGCATGTATAACGGTGACGAGCAAACCTCCACCACCCGCATCAAACACCTGCTCAAACAGCTGATAGACCACGAGGGCGACCACATTTTGTCCGACGACGCGTTGGTTGAAAAACTGGCGGCGCAAAGCATTAAAATCGCCCGTCGCACGGTTGCCAAATATCGTGACGAAATGGGCATCCCCACCTCGGCACAGCGCAAACGCAGCCGCCGCGAACGGCAAATATAAGCCGTGCCTGCGGTTTTAGGGCTTGACTTTTGCACAAATCTGTTATTATCTGTTTTACTGATTGAAATCCATATTTATCAATGGTAAATTGATATGGTAGAATTTTTTTAATAGAAATGAGGAAAAATCATGCAAATTACATTAACAGGCAAACAAGTAGACATCGGAGAAAAGCTCCGTTCACACGTTGAAGAAGGCGTTTTGAACTCCGTTAATAAATATTTTCCTGCCCCGATTAGCTGCACCGTTGCTTTTTCAAAAGAAGGCGACAACTTCAGTGCCGAAGTTACAGTTCATCCGGCTCGCAACATTGTCTTAAAAGGTTCAGGTATTGCAAGTGATCCTTATTCTGCATTTGACGATGCCAACATCCACATCGCGACCCGTTTGCGCCGCCACAAAACCAAATTGAACGACCACAAAGGCAAAACCGGTTTGGCTGAAATGGCTAGCGAGGCTGTTTATCCGTTGCATATTTCCGAAGACGAGATGGAAATTGACGAGAACGCACCTTTGACGATTGCCGAGACCGAAGCTAATATTCCGGTATGTACGGTGAGTGAAGCCGTTATGCACATGGATTTGGTCAACGAGTGCGCTTTGATGTTCCGCAACAGCGCCAACAACCACATCAGCATGGTATACCGCCGCAAAGACGGTAACATCGGTTGGGTTGAGCCCAAAACTGAAAATTAATTTAGTCATAAGGTTATAAGATGAAAATTTCTGACATAATGTCTGTCGATTCTGTTTTGTTGTCGGTCAAAGCCAAAAACAAACGTCAGTTGCTTCAAGAGCTGTCACAGTTTGCCGCCGGCATTACTAAAGTTAATGACCGCACCATTTTTGACGCCCTTTTAGAGCGCGAAAATTTGGGTTCGACCGGTTTTGGCAACGGTACGGCTCTGCCGCACGGTCGCCTGCCCGAGCTTGATAAAGTTTATGTTTTCTTTGCTCGTTTGGCCACGCCGGTGGACTTTGACGCCATTGACGGCAAACCGGTAGACACGTTGTTTTTGCTGCTTTCACCCGAGAGCAGCGGCGCCGACCACCTGACCGCATTGGCTCAGGTTTCCCGCCTGTTAAAAGACAGCGCCATGGTCGACAAACTGCGTGACGCTACCGACAAAGAAGAAGTTTACGCCTTATTAAACAGCTAAATTTTATGGCACCAACAAAAAAGAGTTCCGAATTTGGAACTCTTTTTTTGTGTGCTTAGTGAACACTGCACGGTTCAAAGTCATTTTGCCGCGCCACCACAAAAGCGCAATCGCGATTTTCGGTCACTGCCATACGGTTGCCTTCCGCGTCATAAATTCCCCAAAAACACTTACCGTTTTGCAAATCTTCCTTAATAAAAACAGTATTGTCTTGATAGACGTTTTCGCCAACCTCTTGCAGTTCCAAATCAACGTCAAATTCAGTTTCAGTAATTTTTTGTGTCATATCTTCCAGTCCGGTATATTTTCAATTTATTAATACAATAGTGCTACAATCCTTAAATATTAGCTAATATTTTCAGGAAAAGCAGACATGTTTCTCAGTCTCAATAAAAAGATAATAATATCCATCGTTGCTTTTTTCGTTCTGAGCTTCAGCATCTTCGGATACACGCTATATAGTCTCTACAACAGCAAACTTCAAGAAGACCAGCAATTTTTACATTTAAGAAACACGCAATATAACGAACTTTTGTATCGTTACAACAGCCTGAAAGCCGAGCAAACGCCCGACACTGCCGGCGACAACCTCACCAAACAAAAATTGGTTGAGCAAGAGGCGCAGCGCTACAATATGCTGGAGCAGAATTTGACCCTCATTTTGGTCAGTCTGAGCCTTTTCAGCCTGATGATTATGCTGCTGATTTTGTTTTTGCACCGCCTGATACTGCGCCCTGTCCGCCACTTTTCCAAAATCAATAAAATCGTACAGCAAGGTACCTATTCGCAGCGACTGCACTTGCCGCAACGCCTGTTCAGTGACGAGTTTAACACCCTCGAACACACCTACAACGGTATGTTGAGCAACATTGAGGAGCAAATTGCCCGCATTAACAACCAAAAAGAATTTTTGCAAAACATTATTGACGGTTTACCGGATGCCCTGCGTGTTATTGATTTTTCCGGAGGTATTATCATGACCAACCGCACCTACCGCCAAAAATTCGGAGATACAAATATCGGCGTCAAATGCTATGCTTCATTGCTCGGACGTCACACCCCCTGCCCGCCGAGTATGGTTGACTGCCCGCTGAAAAACCTGCAAACCAAAAACAACATCCGTTTTATCCAACAGCTTCACAGTGGTCAAAAGCAATATCTGTCAGTCAACGCCGCGCGCATAGACGCCACCGACCAACCGCTGATAATTGAATCTTTCCGCGACCTCAGCGATGACATCAAGTTTTCTCATCAGGAAAAAATTTCTTCTCTGGGCTTTTTGACAGCCTCCATTGCCCACGAAATCAAAAACAACCTCGGCTCCATGCGCCTGATATTTGAAAGCCTGTTGCAAAGCAACCTGCCGCCAACTTCACAGCAAAAATACCTTGAACTCATCTATGACCAACTGTTGGAGTGCATAAAAATCCCCGAGCGTCTGCTCAAACTGGCGCAATTTTCCCCCGATAATAATCAGCCGATTGACTGCGTGGAAAACATTAACGAAATCTGCGCCCTGTTGGACTATGAGGCGACGCGCAACGGCATTGCCGTCAGCCTTGAACAAAGCGGTGAACCTGCCCCTGTGCATGGCAACGAAACCGATTTTAAAATGATTATTCTCAATCTGGCGCAAAATGCCGTCAAAGCCATGCCTCACGGTGGCAAACTTGACTTTTCTGTTATCGGTCACCCGCGTTTTTTAGAGATATTAATTACCGATAGCGGCGAGGGCATTGCCAAACCACAACTGCCGCATATTTTCGAGCCGTTTTACAGCAACGACGCCGATCACAAACACACCGGTTTGGGCTTGGCGATTGTCAAATCCCTGTTGCACAACTTTGGCGGCGACATCAAAGTCAGCTCCCAAATTGGCAAAGGCACAACTTTTAGGCTAAAATTTCCTTATAAAAACAAGAAATAAATTGCCAAAGCGCATTTTTTGATTTATATACATAGGCAACCCGTAAAAGTTTTGATATAAGGAAAACTAAATGAGTAAAGAAGAACTTCTGGAACTGACCGGAGAAGTTGTTGAAAAATTGCCCAACGCCATGTTTCGTGTAAAGTTGGAAAACGGCGTTGAAATTCTGGCGCACACAGCCGGAAAAATGCGCAAATTTCGCATCCGTGTTATGGTTGGCGATAAAGTTGATATTGAAATGACGCCTTATGATTTGACCAAAGGGCGTATTACTTTCCGCCACAAAGACTAAAACAAAAGCTCTCAACTGAGAGCTTTTTGTTTAACCTTAAAGATATTTAATGGCATAAAATCCGCCAAACAGCAACAATACAAACACCACGGTCAACATGCCGAGATTTTTTTCAATAAATATCTTCATCGGCGCGCCGTAACGCTTGAGCAAAAACGCAATCAGATAAAACCGACATCCGCGTGCCAAAATCGACGCGACCCCAAACACCCATAGATTGAGCCCCAACACCCCGCTGGTGATGGTGATAACCTTATAAGGAAAAGGCGTTAAGCCGGCAAAAAACACAATCCAAGCTCCCCACTCGTGGTAATAGTCGCTAAACTCGGCAAACGCCTGCGTGTAACCGTAAAATGCAATCAGCGGTTTGGCAATAACCTCATAACCGAACATCCCGATAGCATAGCCGAAATAACCGCCCACCACACTGGCGATCATTGCCCAACCTGCAATTTTCCACGCCCGCTCCGGCGCGGCTAACACCATCGGGATAATCATAATATCCGGCGGAATAGGAAAAAACGAACTTTCAACAAACGCCACCGCAAACAACCAATACATGGCGCTTTGTCTGGTTGACAATGCCAACACTCCATCATAAACCTGATGTATCCAACGGCTCATCCAATTCATTTTCAATACCTCAATTATTTTGCATAACTGAGGTATAACAACATAAATCAGATTAGCCCAGCTAAATTTTTAACTTGTTTATAGTTTTCAACAAAAAATATTTTCTCATGCGGAAACTTGTCTTCCATTGCCGCGCATTTATCATACGGCATATTTAAGCAGACGCACTTCGGATGATTTTTCATCAAATAATAGCGTGCCGCCTCGGCGTCGCTGACCTCAAAAAACGACAAATGTTGGCGATTAATCTCATCTTTAATCCGCTCGTCACGACTATCGCACTCATCAATCAACAACACATCATGTTGCTTGTGCCCGCCGCAATAGCTCTCCACAATATCATCAAACATCGCCAAAGAATAAGGTTTTTGCAAATAGTGGGCAATACCGTGATAACAACGGTCAAACCGCCTGCCCACCATAAGTATCGGTCGACGATATAAAGTATGATAGCGCCGCAAATAGGCCTGCACCCGCCGGTCGTTCAACGCCGAAGCGTCAACATCAATTACCAACAGCTCCGGCTGTAGCTCCCATGTATATTTTACAAACTTATAGACATTGGATGTTGCAAAAACCAAATACCCTTTGTCTTGCAATCGCGCCGCTTGTTCATAGAGCAAATCCGTATCTTCACTGAAAATGCAAATTGTTCCTGCTTTAAACATCTTACTACCCCGCAATATTTTTTCACTTGCAAGATAATATAGTCAGCCCTCTGCCTTTTACAGGCTATCAATCTGTTTTAGATAGGCTGTGTAGGTGTTTTGCAACAGCATGGCCACCGTCATCGGCCCCACGCCCCCGGGAACAGGAGTTATCGCATCGGCAACTTCCGCCACTTCGTCAAAATCAACATCGCCGCACAACTTGCCGTCCACGCGGGTAATGCCCACATCAATCACAATCGCGCCTTTTTTAACCCAGTCCGCCTTAACCATTTTCGGACAGCCGCACGCCGCCACCACAATATCGGCCTCGCGCACCAACTGTGGCAAATTAACCGTCTTAGAGTGCGCAATTGTCACCGTGCAGTCTTCATTAAGCAACAGCGCCGCCACCGGCTTGCCCACAATATTCGAACGTCCGATAACCACCGCGTGCTTGCCGCTCAAATCATCGCACACCGTCTTCAACAAACGGATAATCCCCTGCGGCGTAGCCGAAGCCCAAACCGCCTTGTTTTGCCACAAAGCGCCGGTCATAATCTGCTTAAAGGCGTCCACGTCTTTATCCGTACGCACAGCCTCCAAAATCTGCCCTTCATGCAACTGCGCCGGCAAAGGTAATTGCACGATAATGCCGTTCACCAATCTGTCCATATTCAAGCGTTCAATCAACATCATCAGCTCGGGCGTTTCCGCATCCTCCGCCAAATGATAAACATCGCAGGCAATGCCGACTTCTTCCGCAGCCTTTTGTTTGTTGCGCACATAAGCCCGACTGGCCTCGTTGTTACCGACCCAAATCACCGCCAACTTAGGCTTAGCGCCGTCTTGTGCAATTTTAAGCGCCAATTCTTTCCGCAATTCCGCGGCAATTTTCTTACCGTCAATAATCTGTGCCGTCATCAATTTTCTCCCGCCAGCCATTGTTCCAAACTTTGTTGTATTTTCTCAGGCTCACCCGAAATTTTAATCTTTTTGTAGCGGTCAAGTTCTCCGCTCACAATCTCGCACGCCGACTTTGCCGTTCTCAACTTTTTTGCCAACAAGGCCAACAACTCTTTGTTGGCCTTGCCTTTCTCCGGCACGCTGACAATACATATTTTCAAATACGCCGCACCCTCAGCATCCGTAAAAACGCCGTTTAAACGACAACAAGACGAGTTAGGCATAAGCCTAACTCGCAACAAAATCCCATCATTTAAAGTGTCATAAACCAACGCGTCGGTCTACATGAACAGTTCGCCCAGATTGTGCAGGATGCGGCTGATCAACATCAAGCCCAACAACAGCACAAACGGCGAAACGTCAATACCGGCCAACTTTGGCATTTTAGCGCTGATTTTAGCATAAACCGGCGCGGTCAGTTGTTCCAAAATTTCCATAGTCTTCTTGGCATACTTGTTGTCGGCTTCCAAAATCTTAAAATGAATCAGCCAATGCAAAACAACTTCAACCACCACAACCTTAAAATAAATATCGACCAAAAAAGCCAACACATAAACAAAAGGCTCAACAATAACACCCATTAGAATATCTCCTAAAAAAACAAAACTCAGTTAAATTATATAAAACACCGTCCGCAAATTGGCAACATTTCTTTGTGATGATTCACAAAAATATCACCGCCGATATTCCTCTTCCTCACGCATTTTCTTCAGCCGCAAAAAGTTTTGCGCGTCAAAATGCCGTGCCCGCATAGCCGCATCATCAATTGAGGCTTGGCGTTGTTCCTGCGGAGCTTTGCGTCCGGTCAGGCGCAGAATACGCTCGCGCACAGCATCACGGCTGTCGTCTTTGTGTCGCAACATCACCAAATATTCATCCGGATGCTCAGCATAAGCGTTCACCTGCTCCAACTCAGCCTGATTTTGAGCCTCGGCGCGGCGTTGCTCCTCCAACAAACGGGTATAAAAACTATATCCGGCATAAAATTCCACATCGGCCGTATGTGCAAAATGCAGTTCTTGCATCCGCTGTAAAATATCGGCATTTTGATAATCGCCGCGCTCGTCCGCCTCGCGAATATCTTCAAGCGTCTGCACCGTTGCCCGCATTCTGGCTTGTTCATCTGGCGTCAACGGCTCTTTATCTGCCACTTTTTTGGTACCGTTTTCCAACGCGCTGCGAATTTGGCGCAACCGCTGCAACTTAATCATCAGCTCCTGATGACGCTTTTTGGCCAACGGATTATTACTCTTCTCATACAATCCCAAACAGGTCAACAGCTCGGCCTCGCGCTGATAAGAATCTTTAATAAAGTTCTCTTTCTCGGCCAAGTCCGCCGCGTCCACAAAACCGTCGGTCATGTGTTTCATAATCGTTTCACCCTCGTCAATCCAAGTAAAATACTCGTTTTGCGAGGTGGTTTCGCAACGTGTGTTTTCCAAAGACTCGGCTATTGAGAACAAAAACGTGTCATAGTCGCCGTTTTTCACATAATTTTCGCCTTTCAGCGCGCGATTGGTCAGCTCCGCCACCGTCTTGTCATCACTGATACCCGTGCTTTTGCGCACACCCGCGGCAATCATCTCCCTCGGCGGCTTAACGTTTTGGGCATTGACCGAGCGGTTAAACTCGTTCAAACGGCGCAAATAACTCAAACGGCGTGCAGCAATATCTTCCATCAGCTTTTTCCTTTCACTTTCAGCGGCTTAAACTTCTTCAAAAATAATTTTTTCTTCATCAAGCCAAATCAATCGGTCAATCACCCAATTACTGATTTGCTCAATTTTTTCAAGTTCGACGCCCATTGCCAAACCAACCCTGCCGATAAACATTGTCTCGTCATCGGTCATTTCATCATCGGCGTGCGCCAACATACACATTTCCTTAATCAGCTCCAGCGCCACGCGGCGGTTTTTAATCTCGGCCACCTGTTTGATGATTTCTTCTTCGTCCATATTGGCGAGCGCGGTTTCAATTTTATCATCGCTCAGCCCGAAACAAACACCCATATTTTTAATAAAAAACTTCTCGCAGTCGTCAAAATGCCCGTCCACGCTTGCCATTTTTGCAAACACCCGCAAAAACACCAACTTTTGCTCTTCACTGAGCATTTTCACACAATTCGCATCCATATCCACATTTACATCCGTCATAATTCGCTCCCTAATTCTCACTAAACTGAGGTTATGATACCATTATAAAAACAACTTTCGCAACAAAAAAGCGCACAACCTTTGCCAAACACGGAATATTTCGGCAAAAACCACAAATAACATTTGAAAAAATCCGAATATTAACTTAAACTAAACAGATATATTAACCATAAATTTGAGACCGCTGTGAGTAGAAAATATTATATTAAAACCTTCGGTTGCCAAATGAACGTCTATGATTCAAAACGCATTGCCGATATTTTACAGTCCTTAGGTTACGAAGAGACTTCCTCTCCGTCGACCGCCGACATCATCATCTTCAACACCTGCCATATTCGTGAAAAAGCGGCGGAAAAAGTCTTTTCCGACCTCGGACGCGCTCTTTTGATTAAGAACGAACGAGCCAAACAAGGCTTAGATACCGTCATTGGCGTCTGTGGTTGTGTGGTTCAGGCTGAAGATGAACAAATCGCCAAACGCGCCCCGTTTGTCGACTTTGCCACCGGTCCCCTGACCTATCACCGTATTCCCGAAATTTTGGCGCGTATTTATCGCGCCCGCGGCAACACCATCATTGACACCGAGTTCCCCGCCGAATCAAAATTTGACTTTCTGCCCGAAAATCAGTCTGAAGGCGGTTGCTCATTTTTAGCAATTCAGGAAGGTTGCAACAACTTCTGCACTTATTGCGTTGTACCCTATACCCGCGGCGTTGAATACTCTCGCCCGATTGAGCAAGTCGTTGCCGAAGCGCGTCGCTTGGTTGCCGCCGGAACATTGGAAATTAATCTTTTGGGGCAAAACGTCAATTCCTACCACGGTGAAGACCAGTCCGGCAAAGAGCGTGATTTGGCTTATCTTCTGCGCCGCTTAGCCGAGATTGATGGTCTGCAACGCCTGCGTTATACCACTTCATACCCCGCAGATATGACCGATGAGCTGATAGCCTGCCACCGCGACCTGCCGCAATTAATGCCATACCTGCACCTACCGATTCAGTCTGGTTCTGACAAAGTGCTTAAAGCCATGAACCGCCGCCACACCAAAGACGACTACCTCTGTGTGGTTGACAAGTTAATGACCGCCAACCCGAATGTGCGGATGTCGTCTGACTTCATTGTCGGCTTTCCGGAAGAAACGGATAAAGATTTTCAAGACACCATGGATGTGGTCAACCGCGTGCAATATATTCAGGCGTTTTCGTTCAAATACAGCAAGCGCCCCGGCACACCCGCAGCCATAATGCCCAATCAGGTTGAAGAAAAAGTCAAAAAAGAACGACTTGAGATTTTGCAAGCGCGCTTATTTGAATTGCAAGAACAATTCAACAACTCATGTCTGGGCAAAACCATGCCGGTTTTGTTTGAGAGCAAAGGTCGCCATGCCGAACAACTGGTCGGTCGCACCCCGTATATGCAAAACCTGCATGCCAAACTTGATAAAACTTATTTGAATAAAATTGTAAACATTAAAGTAACCGAAGCCACCACCAACTCTTTGAGCGGCGAGCTGATATAAACAGGAGGATAATATCATGGCAGAACTGAATTTTGAATTATTCAACAATCAACTGGTTCAACAGCTTGTCGGTCCGCAAGACTGCAACCTCAAACTGATTGAGCAGATGATTAACGTTGAGATTGGCTCGTTTGGCAACCAAATGAACATTACCGGCGACAAAGACGCCATTGAGCAGGCTAAAAACGCTATTGAGCTGCTTTATAACAAAGTCAGCCGCGGCATTGCCGTCAATGAGCAAGAAGTTAAAGCCGCGGTCAGAATGTGTGGCGACGGACGCGAAAAAGAAGTCTCGGAAAACTTGAGCGAAATTGTGCTCAAAACCAAAAAACGCCACATTTATCCTCGCTCCGCCACCCAAGCGCAATACATCCAAGAGATGATGAAAAACGAGATGGTCTTCGGCTTAGGCCCTGCCGGTACCGGTAAAACCTATTTGGCGGTAGCATTGGCTGTTTCGATGATGTTGGAAGGCAAAATTGACAAGATTATTTTGTCTCGTCCGGCAGTGGAAGCCGGTGAAAACTTAGGTTTTCTCCCCGGCGACCTCAAAGACAAAGTCGACCCCTACCTGCGCCCTTTATATGACGCCTTGTACGAAATGTTGCCGGCTGAACAGGTTGATAAAAAACTGGCCTTGGGCGAGATTGAGATTGCTCCGTTGGCGTTTATGCGCGGACGTACCCTGTCCAATGCCTTTGTCATCTTGGATGAGGCACAAAACACCACTCCCATGCAGATGAAAATGTTTCTAACCCGTCTGGGTGAAAACTCTCGTATGGTTGTCAATGGCGACTTAAGTCAGGTTGACTTGCCGCGCGGTGTTATCTCCGGTCTTAAAGACGCGATTGACACCCTGTCGCACGTCAACGGCATCGGCTCGGTAACCTTTAGCGCCAACGACGTTGTCCGCCATGGTTTGGTTGCCAAAATCGTTAAGGCTTATGAAGACAAAAAACATGATTAATACCAACCTTAACCTGAGCATAAACGAACCGCTGTGGGAGACCGCTTTACCCGATTTAGAAGAATTGGGCTCACAAGTTGTCTCCCTTGCGGTCAACTTTGTCAACGACAACGAACCGCTCGACTTTTTTGCCTTAGGCAAGCCGTTGACGTTCAATCTTTGCCTCAGCAACGATGACGAGGTACACACTCTCAACCGCGAGTTCAGAGGCATGGACAAGCCCACCAATGTTTTGTCTTTTGCCAACATTGATGACGAAGACTTTGACAATATGGTCGCCGCCGAGCCTGAAATTGAAATGGGCGATATGATTATTGCGCTTGAGACCATGCAACGCGAAGCTGAGCTCAAACGCATCAGCCTGCGCGACCATTTTTGCCATCTGCTGACCCACAGCGTCCTGCACCTTTTGGGCTATGACCATATTGAGGACAACGACGCCGAACACATGGAAAACTTTGAGATTCGGATTCTTAATCTTTTGAACATTGCCAACCCTTATCAGGATATGGATTAGCCGAACACAACGAAAGCACCGGATTCTATGTTGCAAACTCTCACCCGTTTTTTTCAAAAACACCGCAACCTGACCGCATGGGCGCTAGGCTCTTTAGCGGTGCAAGCCTTGCCGCCGTTTTATCACTGGTATTTGCTGTTTGCGAGCTTCAGTGGCTTGCTGGGGCTGTTGTTTAGTGCCGACAACCACAAGCAAGCGTTCAAACTCGGTTGGTGGTATGGGTTCGGTTTTTTTTCCTTTGGTCTGTTTTGGATAAACAACGCCCTGCTGATTAATCCGGAGCAAACCGCGTGGCTGATTCCGATTGTGTTTTTAGCCTCGGGCGCGTTTTTTGGTCTGTTCATCGGTCTGCCAGCCTTATTGGCAAGCCTTATCCGTAGCCGATTCGGTCGATACCTGTCCCTATGCAGTTGGATTGTGGTTTTTGAGTGGATTCGCAGTTGGATTTTGACCGGTTTTCCATGGAATCTGTGGGGCAGTTGTTTGGCGTTCAGCGATGAATTATTGCAAAGCTCCGCGATTTTTGGAACGTATGGGCTTTCTTTTGCACTGATAGCCGTGACCGCCGCTCCGGCACTGTTGCTCACCGACCTCCGCCGTGTAACGGCTTGGAGCACCGTTGCGATTCTCATCCTTGTTCCGTCCCTCATGTGGGGATTCGGGCATTGGCGATTGACGCAGTTAAACTCCCCGCAAGGCGACATCACCATCCGTCTGGTACAACCGAGCATTCCGCAAGGACAAAAATGGTCGCCCGAGTTGAGCCAGCAACACTTTGAGCAATATATCAACCTCACCCGCAGTCAGCCGTTGGATAATATCGATATGGTGGTTTGGAGCGAGACCGCCAGTCCTTATAGTCTGGATTCTGACCCCGAAGCCATGCGGCAATTACAACCCATTATCAATCCGCGGGGTTACCTGACCACCGGTGTTATCCGCTACCAAACTGATTATTACGGCGGCTACAAACCGCTCAACTCATCTTTAGTCATCAACGCAGACGGCATAATTGAAGCCTCTTATGACAAGAGCCATCTGGTTCCTTTTGGTGAATATATTCCCCTGCGTGAATACCTGCCAACATTTATTCGACCGATAGCCAACACCATCGGCACCTTTCTTTCCGGCAACGGACCTCAAACCTTAAAAGTGCCGAATCTGCCGCCGTTTGGGATTCAAATTTGCTACGAGATTATTTTTCCGCACCAAATTATCGACTCCGATTCTAAACCCGAGTGGCTGCTCAATCTCACCAACGACGGTTGGTACGGCATCAGCGCCGGACCATATCAACATTTGGTCAGCACCCGCCTCCGCGCCGTTGAAGAAGGATTAACCATTGTACGCAGCGCCGGCAGCGGCATCAGCGCCGTTATAGACCGCACCGGACGTGTCATCAGCTCTCTTGACCTGAATCAAAGCGCGATTCTAGATGTCACCTTACCCCGAGACTTGCAAATATCCACAGTATTCAACCGTTTTGGCGGGCTTTTAACGCTTACATTGTGTTTTATCAACATTTTGATTGCAATGCTCTTTAATTGTCGTAAAAGAATAATTATATAAGAACAAAGAAGAAATATAAAATTAATCGTTGCATTTTTCGTAATATAAAATATTATGTAATCGAGGTTACGAAATGCCTAAAAATTAATTTACAGATTTGCCAACGAGGTGCTAAAACATGAATTCTGATATATCAAGAAAAGCCTGCCGCGGTCGTACGCCGACTGGTCAGCCCAATCCGATTGATGTTCACGTAGGCAACAGAATCCGCCTGCGTCGTACCCTGCTTGGTTTAAGTCAGGAGAAATTGGCGAGCCTTTTGGGCTTGACTTTCCAACAGGTTCAAAAATATGAAAAAGGTATGAACCGCGTTGGCGCCAGTCGCCTGTGGGACATCAGCAAGGTTTTAGAAGCCCCCATCAGCTTCTTTTATGAGGATATGGACAAAGAGGTTGCCAGCCAAAGCCCGCGTACTTTCAGCCTTGGCAGTGACGCTGACTTATCTTTGGCAGAAGATGAGACCGACTTCAACGCCGATCCCATGCTCCGTCAAGAAACGATTGAGTTGGTTAAAGCTTATTACAAAATCCCCAACCGCAAAGCCGCTAAATATTTGTTTGACTTGATTGTCACCATGTCAAAAAGCGCCGTCTATAATAATGACGAGGTTGAGGATGAGGACAAATAAACGTTCTTAGCTTCAAGCAGAGCCGACACAACGTCGGCTTTTTTTGTATCTGACGCATAAAAAGATTGCAATATGCGCAAAATTGGCTAAATTAGCCTTATCATAAAAAAACTAAGGTTTAATCACAATGTTTCAAAACAACGCGCCAAAATTCTTCGGACGCCGTAAAGGGCGTACAATTCACTGCGCTAAAACAACTTTATTGCAAAAATTTTTACCGCAAATTCGTATTTCTCCCAACACCGAAATCAGTCAAAATATGTTCGGCGCGCCGGTGCAAAAAGTTTATCTTGAAATCGGGTTCGGCAATGGCGAACATCTCGCCGGACAAGCCCTGAAAAATCCCGAAGTTGGTTTTATCGGTGCCGAAGTTTTTCAAAACGGCGTGGCCAATCTGCTCAGTTTGATAACCGGCATCAAAATCAAAGACGAACTGCCCGAGACCATAACCCTAAGCCCCGAGCGCGTGGATAATATCAGAGTTTTTGACGATGATATGCGCCTGCTGTTTGCCCGCATCCCCGATAATTTTTTAGACAAAGTGTTTGTGCTGTTCCCCGACCCATGGCCGAAAAAACGCCATGCCTCCCGCCGTTTTATCAACCCCGACAACCTCCGAGAGATTGCCCGTTGCCTCAAAACCGGCGGTATTCTGCGCGTTGCCACCGACCACAAGGTTTACAAACATTGGACACTGCACCAAATGCACGACTGTCCCTGTTTTCGGTGGACGGCTCGGTGTGGCAATGACTGGAAACACGAACCCGCCGACTGGGTACAAACCAAATATCAGCGCAAAGCCCTGCGCGAAGGACGCCGTCCGGTCTTTTTAGATTATGAAAAAATCGCGTCATATTGATATTTTACCTTTTCTCATTAGATATATCTGATTGGCAAGATATTATCACAGGAGTGTTTTATGCTGACCGAAACTGAGCAGACACCAACCTTGTCGCACCCCAAACCGTGTTCTTCGGGCGTGGACAACTCTTTTCCGCTGATTTCTAAAATGTTGGCTGAACTGGGCTTTAAGTCGCGGCGCTTTAACGAAATGGAAAGCCAAAGCCTCTATGCCGTTGTAGGCAAAGGCCACCCGCATGTTTTATTCATTGCCAACCTTTCTACCCCGCAATGTCTCAACATCTCCTGCGGGGTAGAACTTTCAGCCAAACACACCGCGCTGATGTGCTTTGTCAACGCCTGCGAACGCCTGCTCAAAACCAAAACGATTCGCGGTCAAATCAGCATTTTCATCCAAAACAAGGACAACCACAAAGTCTCGTCCAACCTCACCAACATTTTTCGGCAAATCCGCCTGTCTTCCAAAGATATTGACTTTTGCATTATCGGCGAGCCCAATCAAGCCTCCCGCACTGGACAAGAAATCAACATCGGCAGTCTGGGTGATATTTTATTCACCATAACAGCACTCAAACCTTTGGCCGAAGACGCTCGTCAAGCCACCAACGTGGTGCAGAATCTGCTCAACCTGCTCTACAAGCTCAAAAGCAATCTGCTTGATAACGGTGATGAGATTTACTCCTCCTCCACTATCAATATTTTGCAGCTGAACGCCACGCACCCCTACCCGCTGCAGTCGCCCGATACAGCCAGCGCCATTGTGCACGTGCGCTACAACAACCGCCACACCCCGCAGGACATTATCAACTGGATGCAAAACAACATCAACTTCAGTAATGGTCGTTTTGAGCTGAACAGTCAGATTCTCTCGGCGCCCTATGTATCCGACATCAGCGCGGTTACCGACCTGCTCAAACAGTCTGCCGCAGCATCCGGACGCCACCCGCACTATCACACCAACTGCACCAGTGAGTTCTCCGACTTTATCAAAAACTACTGCCCGTTTGCCGAGCTTGGTCTGGCTCTGGGCAATCACAACAACACCAAAGAAAATATCGTAAACCTGCAAGAAATTTATTGGCGGTTTTTAACCCGCTACCTGAGCGGCAACATCAGTTGACAAACATCGACTTCCGCAAACTCAGATTCTCCAACATGGAGCCGCCTTGCTCCTCTTTTTTTTGCGGTTGAGGCTCCGGCGCCGGCGCAGAGTTTCCACCCGCGGCATAAGGTCTCCCGAACTGGTTAAAATAAGCGTCAACCATCGGATTATACGACCGTCTTTCCGTTTCGCCCTCTTGTTTGAGCGGCGTCAACGGAATTTCCTTCAAAAAACGAAACGGATTAATATGCGAGGCAAGACGCTCAGCCTTTTCATCATGAGCCGCAAACTGTCGCATACCGCGCTGTGCATCTGCCACATCCTGCGTTGAAATCATCTTTTTTTGCTCGCCGTACACATCAGAATATTGGTTTCTGAACTCTTCCGGCACACGGATAATTTCCACACTGTTCACAATCTCTGCCTCTGACGACATTTGCGCAAACGCCATCGGCGCCAAACTTTGCATACGCGCACTAAACAACACCGGCTCATTGTCGGTTGCCGCTGTCAAACGGATTTTCTTCTCAGATGACATCTTAGCCAAATCCGCCGCCAAATTAGGATTCTCCGGCGCTTTTCCGGTTTGCGCAATCACTGCCAAATCATGCATATACGCCTCATATTCTTTTTGATACTCCGGACGATTTTCAGGCTCTACCGCCCCAACGTTCATACTTGACGTCAACACTAAAGCGGTCACAACCGACCAAACACCTTTCATCTGCATTTGCCTTAAACCTAAATTAACAATATCAATGTAAACTACTATACCATGAAAAAGATTTTTTTTATATTAATAATTTTAAATTTTGTCTGCCTGTCGCCTCAAGCCTCGACCACCGCGGATACTGATCTGCGCGCCGCTTGCGAGGACTTGAGCGTTGACCCTGAAATTATTTTTTACACCTCATACGGCAAACTCCGTTACGACAAAACTCTTGCTCGCCAGCAACTCTCGGCACTGGGGCGTAAATTTGGCATTTTTGAGGAAGGAGCGCTCGCTTCTGGCTTGGCGCTGGTTGACGTGGCGTCAGAATACCAACTCAACACCGAAAGCCGCCCGATGATAAACGGCGCCGTCTGCATTATTCCGCAACAACTCACCGTCTACATCGGCTTTCAAAATCCGGTCATTTATCTGGCGCAAGACCTGCAGCCCGACACCTGTTTATACAATCTGGTGGTACGGCACGAACAAGTGCACCAACAAATCAACGTCAACGCGCTTGAATATTTTATTCCGCAAATTTATCAGCAGGTTAAAGGCATTGTCGCCGCCATGCGCCCGATGTATGTTTCCACCCCCAAATTAGCCAAATCCGGCACTTATGACATGACCGCGTTTTATGCCAAACAAATCAATGATGTGGTGGACAACTTCAAACAAGCAATTTTGGAAGAGCAGCACAAACTCGACAATCGCAAGCAATATCAAATGGAAAGCGACATTTGCACTAACTTTAATAATACTAAACGCCAGCATTGATTTTTGCCGTTCTGTCCTTATATCCCTTAAGGTATTCAACAACCCGAAGGATATGACAGATGAAAAAATATTTTATTTTTACTTGCGGCTTTGCCTGTGGGCTGTGCGCCGCATTATTACTAAGCAATACGGGTAACGCCAACGCCCAAAACTCCAACTCCGCCGTGGTTGGCAACCCCGATTCCAATAATACCGTTATGATAGAAGAAACCTACGGCATTGTCACCACCACCGCGCCTCAAGCAACGCCGCCGACAGATATGCAACCGCAATCAACCGCGCCGACCTCCGCGCCCATGCCCGAAATTCCGAGCGACCACCCGTCGCCTGATGAAATTGACGCCGTTGAAATTAATGAATCGGTAGAAAACGATTAAGGCTGCGGTTCTATTGCCAGCGCGCTTAACGGCACCAACTCGATTTTCTTATCATCCAAAGTCTTGAGCCAAACCTGCAACGCCTTGCTCGTTTGGCTTTTGGGGTGTCCGATAGCAATCGCATAGCCGTTTTTGCGGGCAATTTTTTCGGTCTGCGCCAACTGCCCCATAATATAGTCAAAATCGTTATTGTTATCCAAAAAAACGTGCCGATGCAAATACGGCACCTTATATTGTCGCGCGACCTTTTCCGCCGCAGACTTTGGCGTGGTTTTAGAATCTAAAAAGAACAAATGCTTTTCAGCCAACAACTTCATCACCGGCGCCAACTTGTCACCATGCTCGGTAAAACGGCTCCCCATATGATTGTTAATACCTTTCACCTCGTCAAACTTTTGCAACATTTGGGCAAAACCGTTTTCAATTTGCGCCGCAGACATATCAACCTTCAGCACATCTTCCGAAACATAAATATTCGATTGCGGTTGCATCGGCACATGAATCATAATCTCGTGTCCCGCCTGCTTTGACTGCGCCACCTGTTGTTGCAAATGCGGTGCAAAAGTCAAAAAAGACGCTGTCAACGGAGCTTTAAGCGCCGTAATTTCTTTGGTGCGCTTCGGACTTCCGCCCATATCATCAATCACAATCGCGATTCGCACTCTCTGCCCCCGCTTGGGCGTAACAGTCTTAACCACCGGCGCGTGCGGCACCACATCATGCGGCAATTGTTCTTCATACACAATTTTTTTGGGCAGTCTCATCAACTTACTGGTATGCACCACCTGTTGCATATCCGGAACTTCAGCCACATTAGGCAACAAGCCGTTTTGGCGCAAAATCTCCTGTTCCAACCGCGCATACGGCGACGCGTCAACAACCTCTGCCGCCTCAATATCGGTTGAATCAAAATCATCCGTAGGTTGAAAAGTTATAACCTCTGCGTTTTGCGGGATTCGCTTGGGCAAATTCTCCCAATGATAAAAATAAGCGCATACAATAACGCCGACAGCAAGCAACCACAGCTTTGAGGCGTTATTCTTCATCCAAGAACAACAAACTCTCAACATAGGTTGCTTTTTCTGCCGGCGTTTTTTCAAAACATCACCTTAATCGCGCTTACGCAAAGTCGGGAACGCAATCACATCACGGATAGTCGACGCGCCTGTCAGCAAAATTGCCAAACGGTCGATTCCCATACCCATACCGCCCGACGGAGGAAAACCGTTTTCCAAGGCGCAAATAAAGTCCTCATCAAGCATCTGGGCTTCGTCATCACCGGCCTCGCGGTCTACGCACTGCGCCTCAAAACGTTCTCTTTGCTCCAAAGGATTAGACAGTTCCGAATAAGCGCACCCCATTTCCATACCGGCGATATAAGCGTCAAAATGCTCCACCAAGCGCGGGTTAGAACGATGAGTTTTAGCCAACGGCGAAATATCTCTCGGCATATCCATAACCAAAATCGGGTCAATCAAATGCTCTTCGACCTTGGCGTCAAACACTTCCGAGATAACCTTACCCCAAGAGATACAGTCATCGGCGTTCACACCGACCGAACGAGCCAAAGCCTTAGCGTCTGCCAGTGTCTCAACACTCATAAAGTCAACGCCGGCGTACTCCTTAACCAAATCGATCATTGATTTGCGGGCAAACGGCTTGCCCAAATCAATCTCACGCTCGCCGACCATAATTTTGGTTGTTCCCAAAACCCGCTGCGCCACATAGGCAATCAAATCTGGAATCAAATCGGCCATGGTGTTGTAGTCGGCATAAGCCTGATAAGCCTCCAACCCCGTAAATTCAGGATTGTGACTCTTATCAATACCCTCGTTACGGAAGTTGCGCCCGATTTCGAACACGCGCTCAAAACCACCGACAACCAGTTTTTTCAAATACAATTCCGGCGCAATACGCAAAAACAAATCCATATCCAAAGAGTTATGATGCGTAATAAACGGCTTGGCGTTGGCGCCGCCCATAATTGGGTGCAGCATCGGCGTTTCAACTTCCAAAAAGTTATGTTCCTCAAAATAGCGGCGAACAGCCGAGGTAATCTGGCAACGTTTTTGAAAAATCTCACGGCTGTCGTCGTTCATAATAAAGTCGACATAACGCTGACGATAGCGCGCCTCAACGTCAGTCAAACCGTGAAACTTCTCCGGCAATGGCTGCAGCGATTTTGAGATAATATCGAAAGATTCGGCGGCAATGGAAAGCTCTCCGCGCGGGGTGCGGCGGATATATCCCGTAATGCCGACCATATCGCCCACATCCAAACATTTAAGACGCTCCAAAGCCTCTTCCGACAAATGGTTTTTATGACAAAAGGCCTGAATTTTGCCGCTGGCGTCTTTCACGTCAATAAACATACCGCTGTTACGCACGGCCATAGCGCGACCGGCAATGGTATATCTGTCTTCGGTATCTGTTCCGTTCTCCAGACTCTCATACTTTTTCTGCAAATCAGCCGCATAGGCGGTTGGTTCAAAAATATAAGGATACGGATTATAGCCGTGCTCTTGCAAAGTTTTGAGCTTAGCCAAGCGGGATTCGCGATGAATATTGCTCTCTTCAGTCATAAAAAAATTCCATTTCAACAAAAAATTATCACTAACCGCAGACTATAACCGCAAGCGCACGATTTTTCAATAAAAATTTGCAAATTTAAACTAGACAAAACACCCAAAAAACTCTATATTGTAGTAGAAATAGTAAGGAGAAAATTTATGTCTGATAAAAAAGAGGAAAAATCATCAGGCTGGTGGACAAAAGGCAAAACACTGGTACTTGCCGGCATGATGACATTGTTCGGAGCGCACAGCCCCGCCGGCGGCGCGGCGGCGGCCAATAAAAGCCACGGCGTTAAAGCCCGCACCACTTATGTGAAAAAAGCAACCGCTCCCCGTGGCGCAGACAAAGCCAAAACCATCAATTTCAGCGAGGCGAAAACCGTTGCCGAAGCCAAAGTGCAAGTTGACCGCTTGGCAACTGTCACCTACAAAGGTGTCAAACTTGACCTGCGCACCATTAAGGCGCAAGATGTCGCCCACGTTTTTGAATCGGGAATGAACCCCTGCATTACCAACGGCAACAAACCGATTTCAAGCGCGTCTTATTTGGGCTTGTGCCAAATAAGCCTCAACGGCACCATGCAAAACTATGCCAAAAGTTGCGAGAAAGAGTTTCCGGCTTTGCAACAGGCCATCAAAAGAAGCGGCGTTCGTTCATCTGCTTTCATGAAAGCGTGGAAGACATACAGCTACGGCGACAAGGCTCAAGAGTTTGAGAACAGCCAGTTCAGTTTTATGTGGGACAAAGTTTATAAAAACATTTTTGACAACCTGCACAAAAGCGGCAAGTTTCCAGAAATTAATTTAGACAACTATAACGACCCTGACAACATTGTTTATACCGCGGCCGTCATCTCTTGCGCCAACCAAAGTCCGCGCGGCACTGCCGGAATTTTTCTGCAGGCGCACCAAAGAGTTGGCTCCAAAGCCGGTTTAAATGCCGTAGCCCTCAAAACCTATGACATTAAAACCGCCAAGTGGGGACAAAAAACCCGTTACACACAAGAAAAGAGCTTGTTGGAAGACATCATCAAAGTTCAGAGCGCAACCCGCATCTACAACGAGCTGAGCAGCCGCAAACAACTGGCACAAAACGAAAATGACACGCACGAGCTCCCCAAACTCAACGTTCGCGAAATTTCAGTCAAAGAATTAAACAGCGGCAAACTGGAGTTGGCCGATGCTACGGTTTCGGTCTCGCGCCATGACGGCACCCGAAAAGCGCCCGCCCGCCGCACCGTTGCCAAATCTGAAAAAACCTTGGCCGATGTCAAAGAGGCTCAGTTGCGCGCGTTACAACTCAAAAAGCGTAACAGCCGCGCTTAATTATTCTTGACTCTGTTTAAGAACTAAAGTAGAACAAAATCATATCGGTTTTGTTCTACTTTTTTTGGAGAAAAATATGCTGACGGAAAAACAATACAAACTACTCATTTTCATCAACAAAGTCCTCAAAGAGACGGGTTGTTCCCCGTCTTTTGAAGAGATGAAACAAGCCGTCGGTTTAAAATCAAAATCAGGAATTCATGCTTTGATTGAGGCATTGGAAGAACGAAACTTTATCAAAAAACTGCCCCACAAAGCCCGCGCGCTTGAGGTATTGCGTATGCCACGATTCAAACCCAACGCCATTATTGCCGAGGAAAAAAAGCGCGAGATTGCCTTGCAAAACAGCGCCGCGCAAATTCCGCTTTATGGCAAAATCGCCGCCGGCACCCCGATTGAGGCGATTGCCAACGAAACCGAGGTCGTCCCCGTGCCGTTTGAGATGGTGGCGCACGGTCAGTTTTATGCTCTGACCATTGAAGGCGAGTCAATGATTGAGGCCGGCATTATGGACGGCGACACCGTCATCATCAAAAAAGCCGACACCGCCGACAACGGCCGCATTGCCGTCGCTCTGGTTGACGATGCCGAAGCCACCTTGAAAGTCATCAAAAAAGAAGGCGAGCTGATTCATCTTATCCCCTGCAACAAAGACTACCAAACCCGCACGCTTCCCGCCGCCCGCGTTAAGATTCAGGGCGTGCTCGCCGGCTTGTTACGCACCTATCACTAATTGCCGTTGACTCTCACCGCGGCTATGCTAACATCGCCCCGTGTTTAACTTTTGCTAGAGTGAAATATTATGAAACAATATCTGGATTTGTTGCAAGACATCTTGGACAACGGCGTTGACAAAGCCGACCGTACAGGAACTGGCACACGCTCTGTTTTCGGTCGTCAAATGCGATTCGATTTATCTCAGGGCTTTCCCCTGCTCACCACCAAAAAACTGCACCTAAAGAGCATTATTTATGAGTTGTTATGGTTTTTGAAAGGCGACACCAACGTTCACTATCTGCAAGAACACGGCGTGAGAATTTGGAACGAGTGGGCGGATGAAAACGGCAACCTCGGCCCTGTCTATGGCGCGCAGTGGCGCAACTGGAACAATGACGGCATTGACCAAATCAAAAACCTCATTGCCACGCTCAAAACCAATCCCAACGACCGCCGGATGATTGTCACAGCGTGGAATCCCTCCAAAATCAACGATATGGCTCTGCCGCCGTGCCACATGATGTTTCAGTTTTACGTTGCCAACAACAAGTTGTCGTGCATGCTCTATCAGCGCAGTTGCGACACGTTTCTGGGCGTACCGTTCAACATTGCCTCCTATGCCCTGCTCACCATGATGATTGCCGATGTCTGCGGCTTTGAGCTCGGCGAATTTGTGCACACATTGGGCGACACCCACATTTATCACAATCACTTTGAGCAGGTCAAAGAACAGCTGACCCGCACCCCGCGTCACTTGCCGCACATGCATATCAAACGCCACCACGATTCGATAGACGACTTTGAGTTTGACGATTTTGAGCTCACCGACTACGACCCATGGCCGGCGATTAAGGGGCAAGTTTCGGTTTAAAACCTTTTTTGACAAAAAATATAAAAATTAGACTAGCTTTCACCTTAAAAATGTGGTATGGTATGTCCGTATTGCAAAAATGCAGTTTAAAATTTAACAATAGGACAGTTCAATGAATAAAAAAATCTCATCAGCTTACGCATTTAATTCCGGTGATTATGTTGTATATCCGGCTCATGGTGTGGGCAAAGTTGCCGACATCACCAAACAAAAAGTTGCCGGCACCGAGCTTGAGTTAATTGTCGTCAATTTTGACAAAGATAAAATGACATTGCGTATTCCTATGACCAAGGCTGAGAACAGCGGTCTGCGCCGTATTTCCGAAACCTCCACCATGAACGACGCTCTCTCGGTTTTGAAAGGTAAAGCCAAAGTCAAAAAAGTTATGTGGTCTCGCCGCGCGCAGGAATATGAAAACAAAATCAATTCCGGCAATCCGGTCGCCATCGCCGAAGTTGTCAGAGACTTGTACCGTAGCGAAAATTTGGCCGAACAGTCATACAGCGAACGCCAAATTTATGAGCAGGCTTTAGACCGCTTGGCAAATGAGGTTGCCGTTTGCGACAATATTTCGCCCGAAGACGCCACAAAAAAACTCATTTCTATTTTGGCAAAATAGTCTTCCTGAGCCGTTTCACAAACCTCTCGTTTCGAGAGGTTTTTTTGTGCCCTGTTTCTTGAATTGCTGATTTTAACTTTTATATATCTTTCACTATACCAACAATTCTGGAGACAATATCATGAACGAACTTGAAAATCTTGAAAAACTTTATCACCTGCGCGACCGCAGGGTCATCAACGACACCGAGTTTGAAAGCCTTAAGATTGCTGTCATTGGTCAGCATTTAGGTCTGCGTCTCGGCGCGCGCAGTGGCACCGCGTATGCTTTGCTCGCATGGTTTTTGGGCATTTTTGGCGCTCATAACTTTTATGCCGGATACACCAAACGCGCCATTGTGCAAATTCTCATCACCTTATTTTCGGGGCTGTTATTTTTTGCGCCGATTATCATTGTACAACTGTGGGCGTTAGGTGATTTGTGCCTCATCAATAAAGATGCCGAAGGCACGCCTTTCTATGGCGACAAAACCTTAATCCGTATTATCCGCATCGCCGCGGTAGCGCTTTATATCTTCGTATATTTCTTTGGTTTCATCAGCTTTATCAGCGCCATGTATATGCCGCCCGCCGTCATCAGCCTTTCATAAGCAAAATCCCCTCATCAGATGGTGAGGGGATTTTTTTCAATCTTCGTTGTCGTCTTCTTCAGGATGTTGCACGGCTTTTTCAAGCTCTTCATAATCCGATTCGTCAAGTTCCTGCGCCGGCACGGCATAAGAACCGTCCAGCCAGTTGCCCAAATCAATATCGGCGCAACGCTTGGAACAAAACGGCCGATACTTGTTGACCGGCACTACTTTGCCGCAAATCGGACACTTATGGGTTTTAATCACTTCTCCCATTATTTTGCCACCCGCCCCGTGCCTTGACAATGCTCACATCTTTCCGTCAGCAACTGAGACAAACTCGGACGACGACGCACGCGAATCAACTCAACGTTACCGGCGCGGCTCAAACCGAACAATTTGCACTTGTTTTTATCTTTGCTCAGCTCTCGCTCCAAAATTTCCAACACCGGTTTCATAAACTTGTATTCGGAAGAACCGGCAAAATCAATCACGATTTTTCCTGCCAAATTACGCAATCTGATTTGACGCACAATCTCAACCGCGGCTTCTTCGTTAAGGTGCGATAAAGAACCATGTCCGCGGTCATCGCCGCTGTCCACGTCAATAGCCACACAGGCGCGGGTTTCTTCAATAATCACCCGCCCGCCGCTCGGCAGCTTAACCTCACGGAGCAAAGCCTCCGCAATCATATCTTCAATCCCGAGCGCGGCGAAAGGCTCTGCGTTATACTCAACCGCCACATCACCTTCAAACACATCTTTAATTTCAGCCTCAAGATTATGGTTATTCAGCACCACTTTTTGCAAAGTGTCCTCATTGTTGATAATATCATCAAACACCGGATTATCTTTGCTATACAGCAATGCCGGCGCCGACACCGCACGCGCCTTAACCCGAACGTCATTATACATCTGGCGCAAATCGTCCATCTCCGCCCAAATGTCTTCAATCGAAGCCTCAACCGACGATGTTCGTAAAATCCAACCTTCCTGACCGGTAATATGCTCCTCGGCCTTATGCTTGTATTCCGCGGCCAAATCTTTATTTTCAATACGGGAAGAAACCTCCACGCCCATACGGAACGGGCAATAACAAACATTTTGTCCCACAAACTGCACCGAGCGCACCACTTTGGCACCTTTCTCGCCGCGCGCCTCTTGCTGAACCTGAACCACCACGCTCTGCCCCACATTAAGGTTGGCTTCGTGACCGTATTCTTCACCGTTCAAAAAAGCCGGACGGCTATCGCCGATTTCCACAAAAAAACCACTCTTGCCGTTTGCCAAATCAACCTTACCGGCAATTTTGCCCAGATAGATGTTACCTTCGGCGACACCACCGTCATTAGCAAATTCTAGCTCCGCCAATTTTCCATCTTCGAGCAAAGCTATTCTGATTTGCCCGTTTTTTTGTTCGTATGCAATTACACTTCCACTCATCTTACACCTGCTCCGTTCAGCATATTTTTCACTTCAAACAGCGGCAAACCGACCACACCGGAATACGAGCCGATAATTTTGCGCACAAAGCCGGCCAACCTGCCCTCAATTTTATATCCGGCACAACCGACCCACTCCTGACTGTCCACATATTCTTTGATTTCTTGTTCCGAAAGTTTTTTCATCACCACGCGGGTTTCAACGCACTTCACATTGGCATTGCCATTGGCATCAATCACGCAAACCCCGCTCAGCACTTTATGAGCCTTGCCTGACAACAACCGCATAACTTCAGCCTGTTCTTCCGGAGAATAAGCCTTACGGACGATTCGCCGTCCCGAGGCAATTACCGTATCACCGGCCAACACCACTTGTCCGGCGTGTTTGGCGGCAACCGCTCTGGCTTTTTCCAAAGCCATGCGCTTAACATATTCGGTAGGCAACTCAAACTTGCGCGGTGCCTCATCAATGTCCGCCCCCTCAATCAACGCCGGCTCATAGCCGATTTGTCTGAGCAAAGCCGAACGTTGCGGCGAACACGACGCCAATATAAAACCCAATCCGACCATAGCCGTCAAACTCTAGGCTTCATCGTCGTAAGTTTTTTCCAAACGCTCGTGACGTTCCTGAGCCTCAATCGACAAAGTTGCCACCGGACGCGCCTCCAAACGTTCCAAACCGATAGGTTCTCCCGTCTCTTCACAAAAACCATAAGAGCCGTTTTCAATTCTGGACAACGCGTCGTCAATTTTGCTGATAAGCTTGCGCGCTCTGTCTTTGGTGCGCAAATCCAAAGCCTTATCGGTTTCCAAAGACGCTCTGTCTATATCATCCGGCTGGTTCAAACCACCCTGACGCAAATCTTCCAAAGTTCCTTCCGACTGATTAACCAAAGATTTCTTCCAGTTGAGCAATTTTTGGCGGAAATACTCAACCTGCAATTCGTTCATATATTCTTCGTCATTGCTGGGTTTATAATCCGGTGGCAGAATAACGGTCGTTTCCATCTTTTTCTCCTTTACGGTAACATAATTAATATAGCAAAGAAAATACAGACTTTAATGCTGTTCTTCAAGTAAAAAAAGCAATTTATAATCTTTATTTCATCAACTTTGCCAGTTCAACCTCGACCCTCAGTTCAATTTCATTAATAATCTCGTTCAAAGTCTCGTCCTCAGCCTCAAATTTTTTCTCTTTCACAAACCGAGAAATTTCAATCAGCGTGTCTTTAGAGATATATCCGCGCAGTAAACCGTTGCGAATTTCCTCCAACTTTTCAAGCAAAGACCTCCCGCGGCCAAGCTGTTTTTTGCGACGTTCCCTTTCTTCATCGGCGTCTACTTCTTGCGCCGCAAAAATCGCGTTGGCTGTTGCAATCTGCGCGGTACCCGACACCGCGTTGTCATCAGACACCTGCATAGCATCTCGCAGATAGGTCGAAAAATCACCTCCGGAGGAAGTTTTCTTCACTTTTGAAGATGAAGTCTCTTTAAGTTTGCCGACATCGCTGACCTGAATCATCTTATCTGAACTCCCATGTTATGTCTTTCGGCGCATCGGCACAGGCAGTCATCGCCTCCCCCGCGTCCACAGGCAAAACCTTGCTGTCGCCGTTGCCGGCATAATTAGGCCACACATATTTGGTGTCGCCGACTTTAATACTCACCAAACTAACCGCGTCGCTCTGCATCCACACAATACTCGCCATCTCTCGGCACTGACTTTTGTCAAGTCCCTTAAAGGTTATCGTAAAACTGTCGCTCGAACTGCCGTATTCCTCCTCATTAGCGTAAGGCACATTTGCAATTTCCACCTCGCCACCAAAAGCGTGCCGCAACTTGTTTTCCGAGGTTGCCATACCTGTGGGGGGAATACGATTGTCAATCAATTCTTTGATGGCGTTGCTGTTCTTCAAACCGTCATAATTTCCGGCACTGGCATAAAACCTCGACACGCCTTTTTCCAAACTTTGCAGCTGCAAAACCCCCTGACTGAGCCGAAAACGGGCGCGCGCCGAATTAATCAGCGTCCAAACACTGGCGGCCAAAACCCCCAAAACACCAATAACTCCAATCATTTCCACCATAGATGAACCGCGTTCTTCACTCACAATTCTGCCTCCTTCCGCCATTAGCTCTCAGTGTAGAATATTTTTATCATTTTCTCAATATTTTTTACTTCACATTTTAGAATTTTTGTATATATTAATAACAACACTCGTTGTTACATATCTTATGAAAGGAAGATAAAAATGAAAAATACCGTTGCTACATTATTGGTTGCTGCCTCTACTTTAGCTATGGCTGCTACCGCAAATGCAGACACATCATTTAAACCTTATGTTGGTGTTGATTACAACTACGACAACAGCAACAACTTCAACTACAATTCCGGCACCGTAAACGTTGGTACTCAGTTCAACGATTACTTCGGAACCGAAGTTTTCTACCAGAAATCTGATGACGATGTTAAAAACGTTCGTCACTCTGCCGAAAAAGAAACCACTTCTTTTGACGCTTACGGCTTGGATTTGATGGGCTACCTGCCGATGGGCTGTGAGCAAGAGTTTGCTTTGATTGGTTCTGCCGGTGTTGGTGAATACACTGTTGACAAGAGCTACAACTGGACAGGTTACAGAAACACCAACGATCATGGTATCGGTTACCGTTTCGGTCTCGGCGCTATGTACAACGTCACCAACGATGTTGCTGTCAAAGCAATGGCTCGTTATGTTAAATTCAATCAAATCGAAGATTTCAGCGATATGATGGAATACACAGCCGGTGTTAGATACAGTTTCTAATAGCTGATTGCTGTTAAAAATTTTTGAGGAGGAAGTTCTAAAAAATTTCCTCCTTTTTTAATGAAAGGTCATAATATGAAAAAAACTTTATTAGCACTCTGCCTCGCCCTCTGCCTGTCGGCTTGCGGCGACAAGCCGGAAAACAACACGCAAGACGCTAAAGTTGCCGAAACCACAGCTTCCGCTGACAACTCTTTGCAGTTTGACGACCGCGAATACAGCTATCAAAAAGACAATTTGTCCGACAAATGCGCCTCCGACAGCGAAATTTTCTGCGCCATAGAAAAAGTCGTCAAATGCGCGCTCAAACCCACGGCCGCGTATTGCGACAAAGCAACCATGCCTGATTTTCTCTTCTATGACGACGCCATGTTTGCCGATGATGACGGCTTGGGACGTCCGACCCAACAGAGCTTCAAACTGGTTAAAATGAAGCCGATTGACGGCACCACGATTGAGGTTTTCACCACCGGCACTTGCGATAAAAACTGGTTTGGCAACTGCGCGGGCAACATCATTTATGTGTTGAGCAACAAAGATGGTCACTGGCGCGTTAAAGAACTCTATGCCATGGAAAACATCTAATCCGTGCCAAATATACGCATTAAAAAAATAAGCCTTGAACAAAAATCCAAGGCTTATTTTTTTAATAACTACTCCGCGTCAACCGGACGGCTTTTAACCACCGATTGCCACATTTTTTCAATATTATAAAATTCTCTGACTTCAGGTTTGAAAATATGCACAATAACATCAAACGCGTCAATCAAAACCCAATCGGCTCTCTCTTCACCCTCGGCAACCGACTTATAACCGGCGGCTTTCAAATCGAGCTGAACTTTCTCTGCCAACGAGGCGACATGGCGTTGCGACGTACCACTCGCCACCACCATAAACGACGCCAGAGAGGTTTTGCCGCGCAAATCCATCACCACCACATCGTCAGCCTTATTGTCATCTAAAGTCTTTTTGACAATCTCTAAAACTTTTTCATCTTCCTGCAATACTTCCGTCACTATCTCAAACTCCTAAAATTATAAAGGTGACCAAACTTTTTTCTCGCCGTTTTGCGGTTCAACATCGCCATTTTTCTGCGCCCGCTGACGAGTGATATACTTATTCAGCTCCAACAAGCAATCAAAAATGCCCTGTCGCGCCACTGCCGACATGGCAAAAACTTTTTTGCCAGTTGCTTTACTCAATGCCGCAACTTTCTCCGCCACGTCATCAGCTGTCAAAGCGTCAATTTTGTTCAACGCAATCACTTCCGGCTTGCTCGCCAACTTGTCGTTATACAAATCAAGCTCGCGGCGAATAACCTGATATTCATTAACCACATCGTCAACCGTGGCGTCAACAATATGCAAAAACGCCGCGCACCGCTCAACGTGTTTCAAAAATCTGTCACCGAGTCCCACGCCCTCGTGCGCACCCTCAATCAGCCCCGGAATATCGGCAATAACCATTTCATAGTTATCAACCCAAGCCACCCCAAGATTCGGGTGCAGTGTCGTAAAGGGATAATCCGCAATTTTCGGACGTGCCTTGGTCACCACCGATAAAAAGGTCGACTTTCCGGCGTTAGGCTGCCCAATCAAACCGACATCGGCTATCACCTTCAGCCGCAGCCAAACCCACATTTCTTCCCCCGGCCAACCTGGTTCAGCATAACGTGGGGCTTGATTAACCGAGCCCTTAAACTGCATATTGCCGCGACCGCCGTCACCGCCTTTGGCAATCAAAAACTTTTGACCGACCTCAACCATATCCACAATCACGGTCTCGCCGTCTTCGGCAACCACCTCGGTGCCGACCGGAACCTTAATGATAAGGTCTTCACCTTTGGCGCCGGTCATCTCCGACCCCATGCCGTTTTGACCTTTGGGCGCTTTAAAGTGCTGCCGATAACGAAAATCAATCAAGGTGTTCAAATTGTCGACAGCCTCAATATAAACACTGCCGCCTTTGCCGCCGTCACCGCCGTTCGGGCCGCCAAATTCAATATACTTCTCACGCCGAAACGAGATACACCCCGCGCCGCCGTGACCTGATTGAATATAAATCTTTGCCTGATCCAAAAACTTCATATTTGCAACAACCCTGATTTTGTGTTCAAAACTTATACCTTACCACAGAAAAGTAAAGGGGGCTCAACACCCCCTCCACCGTGTAACTTGCTTTATATTCGGCAATTACTCGCTAACAACAGATACAACAGTTTTGTCATCAGAGTTTTTGCTGAACTTAACTTTGCCTTCAGTCAAAGCAAAAATGGTGTGGTCTTTACCCAAGCCAACATTATCACCGGCATGATACTTTGTACCGCGCTGACGAACAATGATGTTTCCCGGAATAACAGCCTGACCGCCGCTCTTTTTCAAACCCAAACGACGACCGATAGAATCACGTCCGTTATTAGAGCTACCACCTGACTTCTTATGTGCCATAATCTTATCTCCCTACAACCAAATTACTTACCGCATACTTCGGTAATTTTAACCAAAGTGATGCTCTGTCTGTGACCGTTCTTGCGGCGATAATTCTGTCTTCTCTTCTTTTTGAAGACAATGATTTTAGCATCACGGGCTTGTTTCAAAACTGTACCTTTAACGCTTGCGCCGGCAACCAAAGGAGCGCCATAAACATCGTCCAAAGCCAACACTTCGTTAAATACAACTTCTTTACCTTCTTCAGCAGAAAGCTTCTCAAGTTTAACAACATCGCCTGCTGCAACTTTATACTGTTTTCCGCCAGTTTTAATTACTGCATACATTTTAATTCACCTAAACTTAATATTTTAAACATAAAACGTTGTTTTGCACTATACATAACTTTTTCAAGCTGTCAACAAAAATCTCACTTTTTAGGCATTTTTCCCCGATTTCAGCGTCGGTTAAGGCGGCGATAATACTCGGGGCGCAAAAATTTGCCCTGCCAGATTCCTTTTTGCTGCTTGCGGGCCTTTTTCTCAGCGCGCAGATAAGCCTCGTCATCGGAGCGATACACCACCGCCCAACCGGCCTTCAACATTTCCAAATTCAGGTTTGTTTTGCCGATAAAACACTCCGCCAGCTCGCGTTTATAAATATCAGTCTTTTGCGCGCGGCAATCGACTTTATAGCGAGCTTTTTTCAGCATTTTATCCAAATACGCGCGAGATTCTTTGCCACACTCATACTTTTGCTTTTGAGCGTCAAAGCAAAATTGCCGATACTCCGGCGCGTCTATCCCGAGCAAACGAATACGCCGCCGGCCGATTTCAAGACTATCGCCGTCCACCACCTTAACATAATCGCGACTCTGAACTTGCCACGCTACCGAACACAAACACAGCACGATAGCGATTCTAATATAGGAAAACCTGCAAAAATTCATTGAATAAAACTTTGTTATGGAATAATTTATCGGTAACAATAAGTTTAATATATAGCAAGGTTCAAACTCGTGTCAAATATAAAGCGCAAAATCTTCGCCGCCGCGGCTGCCATAATCACCGCCGCCGGCTGCAATATTACCATGAAGCCCAGTCAAACGACCATGGATACCATCAATGCCGCCATCCCGACACAAGGCAACCCGACCAACCAACCGGTTCATATTCCCGATTCGATTATTGTCTGCCGCGCCAAACAATGCGCGCCGGCCAACCTTTCGATGTCTGCCGAATACATTTATAACAGCCTGCTGCACCTGTTCCAAAACAACAATCATCAAACAGCGCTGATTTGCGAGGGCAACGGCAGCACACACTCTTGTATTGAAACTTATATCACCATGCCGGTCACCGTGGGCATTACACCGGCGCACGCTTATATTGACTCGGTCAAAATCAGCGATGTCAGCATTAACAAGGGCAAAAAGTCCTTAAACCTGCTGTTAAATTATAACCTGACCTACAATGGACAAACTCCGGATTGCACACCGGCGCAGTCGATTGCCTTTGTTAAAAACGCCAAAAACATTATTGTAGAAGACGGCGGCTATAATTGCAAAATGACCACCATCAGTTCGACAAACATCAAAACGCTGTTTGCGATTGATTATATTGACTTAGACTATGGCTTTATCGGCGGCTATTATTCAATCGGTCTGTCAGGACCGGCTTATGGCGGCGGCAACGGCTATATGCTCTTGCGCCTACCCAAAGACGCCTATCCCTTAGCACCTGAACTTCAAGCCCCCAAAAAAGATAAATCAAAACCTAAATACGAAGTTGTGACAGAGTCCACCATTACCGGAAACTTAAATTCGGATAACGACGAAATCTACGAAAACGTCCAAATCTTCCCGATTAAAAAATAACGTGTCATTGGAATCCTTACATTGCCTCTCTAAATTTTTAGAGAGGGAAGAAGTTACTGCTTTACACTTGGATTGCCACGCCCGCTAAACGCGGTCTAGCAATGACGTACGAAAAAGATAAAAACCTCGGATAATGCGTTTACACCACAAATTAAAACTCCACCGACTTACGTCAGTGGAGTTTCATCTCGCATACCTAAACGTCTGTTTAGACGTTCTCAGAGACTAGCTATCGCGTCATGCCTTTCCTAAGTTTTAACATTAACGCCAAATTTTGCTCCTTATCCGTTTTCTCCTCAATATTAGAATTTGCCTGAGCATTTTCAGAATGTGCTCTAGCATATATCTGCATATATTGGGAATAGCTATAAGCATGTTGACAGGACTCGTAAAATAAGAAAGGATCATCCATAGTTTTAAGACTAACCGACTGACGATAGGACTCAATTTGTTCAGGCGTTTTTAGCGTTTCATAAATTTTTTTAGCATTAGCCTTTACTGCTTGCTCCTTCTTTTTATCTACCCCATCTCCCATTTTAAAATATGTATCAAAATATTCATCAAATTCAAACATTACTAACTCACAACGAAACCGTGAACCAGTACACATCACCGGCGCTCCTTCAAAACTATCCAAAGGATTGAGCTGGCCACGAAAAACGCCACCAACCTTTTGGGGAGCACCTTTAAGAGTTACTAACCGGTTGTTAGTAAAATTAAAATCTTTTCCAACTATCCCTGGTCCTCCTTCCAGAGTCTCCAAATGATTATTGACACAATTAAAAGATCCACCAACCTCTCTGGGCGCCCCTTCAAGAGACGTCAAGTGATTTCTGAAACACATAAAATCGCCACCAACCTTTTGGGGAGCACCTTTAAGAGACGTCAAGAAGTTCTGCTGGCACCAAAACAATCCACCAACCTCTCTGGGCGCCCCTTCAAGAGACGTCAAGAGGTTATAATTGCAAGCAAACGATCTACCAACTTTTTTGGGAGCACCTTTAAGAGACGTCAAGCGGTTATAATCGCAACGAAAAGTGTTACGAACCTCTCTGGGTGCTCCTTCAAGAGACGTCAGTTTATTATCTGAGCAAATAAAACTGCCTCGAACAATCACCTTGGATAAATCAGGTAATTTGGATAATCCCCTGTCGTTAATCCATACATCGCCCCAAATGACAAAATTTTCAGGTAAATTAAACAAATCATATTTCTGTCCGTCCTGCTCAAAACAGTAATTTTCATCCACATAAGCCATTGTCATAACCTTTCATAAATATCTTAATAGGCTTGACATTACCATACATCTGATGAAAATGGAAGTTTTTTTGTCAAAAAATTTACAAAAAATAAATCAAAGAAGATTTGAAAGAGAAAAAAGCACAGCGTACACCTTACCCCAAAACCTCGGATAATGCGTTTATAGTAAGATTTGAGAGAGAAAAAAGCGCAGCGTACTAAAGCGTACGTGAGCATTTTTTCTTCTTGATAAATCTGCACTAGAAACACATTAGACGAGGTTTTAACAGGTTTTAAGAGCCGTAGGAGTAATACACAACCCGCACCCTCGTTTTTAACTGCTCTATGCCATAGAACTTAAGCTTGCGAGCACCGTGAAGCAACTCGCCGTTGGATGAGGGTAATTGCTTGTAACGAGATTGATATTCAAGAGCGTCACGCAAACTCATATAAGCCTCATTGTCAAAATGAACGTTCCAACCATATAATGACGCCCCAACGTTCACCACCAAAATCTTTTTGCGATTATCCGCCGTAAATTCTTGGTCTTCGCTGCTCTCGTCAAACACATAACAAGCCTTGGTGTCAAACTCTTTAAGCGGCGGCTGATACTCAAAAACTTCGGGCTCCGGAATAACACCGGCCACTGTCAGCGCCACACCTTTGGCATTGGCAAAAAACACTCTGACGCCGTTGGCGCCGTTAATAAAGCCGGACATCGGACGTTCAAAACGAATATATTTGTTGACCTTGTCTTCCAAAGCCACGGTAACGTAATCTCGAATATTCAAGGCAAAAGAATTATCAATCCGCCCGCAAATAACATTACCCTGCACCGTAAAAAATTCATTTTGCGGCGTCACAAATTTATACGAACGCTGATTAAAAATCTGCAATTTTTCCACACCGTTGCGCACCAAAGAGGCATAACGCACCACATTGTCTGCTTTTTCAATCACAACCTCCGAGCCAACATCAACCAGAGGCACCGAAAATTCGTTAATAATCATCAAAGACCAATTTTTAAGCGCCTGAAAACTATCAACCGCAATTTTCAAATCGCTCTGATATTTATCACCGCACCAAGTAACACAGCCACTATTGTCATTAATCACCTTTGGCGAGGCGGACAGGATACCCATATCCTCAACCGTCCACAAATCAGCCTTAGGCTCAACCTGCTTAGCCTCTGCCGAGGTCTCATCAGCCACGTTCACAAACGTCACCGGCGCCGCGGGAATAAAACCGCTTTCCGGCACTTCCGGTGCCACAACATCTTCTGCTGTCTCCGTCACAACCTCATCGACCACGGGCGCCACAACCGGCTCAGGCTCAAATTCCGGCACTGCGACCGGCTCAGGTGCAACATCCTTAGCCTCAAGCTCAGGCTCAACCCCAAACTTCTGCGCCTCAATCGGTTCAGTTGGACTATCTTCCTCAAACACCGGTTCGGGTTCAGCCATCACAAAATCTTCTGGCTCCGCAATTTCTTGTTCAGGCTCGGGCATAACCTCCGCTTGCGGCTCTTCGGAAAATGCCGGCTCCGGTTCTTCCAAAATCACATCTTCAGGCCTGTCAATCTCCGCCTCCGGCTCGGATTCCGGCACAGGGTTCGCCGGTGCCAAATCTTGCAAATCCGCTATCGGATTGTCTTCAGGCGTATTTGTTTCTTCTTGTAAAATATCATCCAGAGAGGCGTCTTCTTCCGCCCCCAGAATATCATCAAGGCTCAAATCGCCGACCTCGTCGGACAAAATATCTTCAATCTCGTCATCGGCAGGCGCCGCGGTTATGTTATCAATATCCGGCACCGCGTTTTCGGGCTCGGCAGGCATGACCGCCGCCGCATTATTCTGTGCCTCAACAACCGGCTCAGGTTCTGCCGCCGGTTCGTCAACAACCGGCTCTGGTTCTGCCTCAAACACCGGCTCAGGCTCTGTCACAGGCTCGTCAACAACCGGCTCTGGTTCCGCCTCAAACACCGGCTTGGGCTCTGCCGCAGGCTCGTCAAACGGCGCAACTTCCGGTGCCTCAAGGGATGCCGCCGCTAACGGTTCTTCATAAGAATTTTGCATAATCGGCTCATCGTATGAGTCCAAATCCAACGGCTCGTCATCAGGATGAATAGCGCCAAAATCAACCGTATTGTGATTAATCCCCGCCTGCTCTTCCGAAATATCGCCGCTTTCGTCCAGAATAGCGTCAACGCCGGCGGTAATGTTCGTGTCATTTTCCTGCGCGCCCAAAATATCGGCCAAATCTTTTGGCTCATTGCCATTTTGCTCATAATTGTCCGTAAATTCGGGTTCAATTTTTTTCTCTGTATTTTTCTTAAAACCAAACATATTATCCCTCACAACGAGCACCAAAAAACACAATACACCGATTATAATGTATGATGTATTAACATCACTTTAACAAAAAAGCGAACAGAAAACAACCTCTGTCCGCTTTTAAGAATATGGCGCAAATTCTATTTAATCCAAGCCATAAATTTACGAATTTGCGAGCTATAAGGGAATAGAAATGAGAACTCTCAAACCTCCTAAAGGACTGTCAGCCAGCTCAATCTTACCACCATGAGATGTAATAACATCTTTAGTGATAGCCAAACCGAGACCGATGCCTCCTGTTTCTTTGTTGCGAGACTCTTCAAGACGATAAAACGCCTTAAAAACTTCTTCCCTCTTATCTGCGGGGATTCCCGGACCATCGTCGTCGATAGTAATTTCCAACTTGCGGTCGTTGCTTTCCAAATCCACCGCCACGGTCTTACCATATTTCAAAGCATTGGAAATCACATTGGTAATCGCGCGCTTAAGAGCTTGTTCGCGTCCCTGAATTGCGCTGACCTGATCGTTGGTTTTGTAGCGAATAAACGCGTCTTTGGTGCGATATTTGTTCAGCACGCTCAAAATCAGCTCGTTCATATCAATAAACGACGACTTTTCTCCGCCTTCACCGCTCACAAAAGACAGATAACCTTCCAGCATTTTTTCCATTTCGGAAATATCCTGCAACATATCTTCCTTGTCCTGACCTTTGAGCATGGTCGCCTGCAACTTCATACGGGTCAACGGCGTGCGCAGGTCATGAGACACACCCGCCAGCATTTGCGTTCTTTCAGAAATTTGGCGCTGAATACGCTCCTTCATTTTAATAAACGCCAACGCCGCGGTTCTAACCTCGGACGAGCCGTATGGCTTAAAGTCTTTATTGTCGATACCTTTACCGAAGTCTTCGGCAGCCTTGGCCAAATCGGCAATCGAGCGCACCTGAATCCGCAAAAACAGCACCGCCACCAAAAACAGCAAAATTGAGGTGCCGACCATCCACGCCACAAATCCGAAAATCGAGGTTGAGAAAATATTTTTGGACGAGGTCACAAACTTAAACAACCGCTCCGGCGTGTCAATAAACACCGTCAACGTCGAACTGTGACGGTTCCAATAAACGCTCGTCAAATCAGCCGGAAACTTGCGTTTGAGGTTTTTCTCCAAAAAGCCGGTCACCAATTCATTATTGTTTTTCTTAATCACGTTGTTGACAGCCTTGTGCTTGTCTTTGCTCAAATAGACCGTCACTTCCATATCCAAATTGTCTTTGGAAATGCGTTTAATGTCCTGCAAATGGTCGGGTGATTTATTAATCATATCCATCACCATGGCCATATCCGAGGTCAGGTTGTTGGCCAAACGAGAGCCCAAACGCCCCCAAGTGCCGTCAAAAAAGGCCACAATCGAAACCACCTGCACCACAATCAGCGGCACAAAAATCAGCAACATTGTTCTAAAGAACAACTTTTTCGGCAGTATCTTAAGTTTCAGATACCGCACGAGGTTGTCCATTTTACTGGGTAATCTCACATGCATAAATTACATACTCCTTAACAGTTTTCTTCAGCCAGATTAAAAGTTTTTGCGCCAAATTACCAGATTTTTTTATATGTTATACCTCATAACTCAACACCTCGAGCACGGTGTCATAGTCAAAGCCGGCGCGCAGCAACGCCGCCATATCCTTCTGACGATACTCTCCGCGCAATTCCGCCGCGCGATAAGGACCGATTTTCTTCTTATTCGCCAAATGCAGCGCCGCCGCCAACGGGTCATATTCAATCTCGTCCAAAACCGTGGCGACCGCCGATTCGCCAATACCTTTTTGTTTGAGCTTGCCGGCGATATAACGGGCGGATTTTCCCGCCGCCGCATAGTTTTTGATTTTGATTTCGGCATAACGCGCATCGTCCAAATAGCCATAGCGGCAAAAATCGCTCAAAATCTCCTCAATCCAGTCCAAAGCCTCACTCCTGTCCCACTCGGGATTATAATAGGCATATTCCGTCACGCGTTTTTGCAACACCTGCCGCAAATTTTCGACCGACGAATCAAACCGCTTAAGATAATACAGCGCAATGTTTTTCAGCCGCAGTTTTGTAATTTTTTTCGGCAACCGTGTTTTTTTTGATTTTTCGGTTTCTTCAGACACTTGCAAATCCCCAAAAATTAGATTAAATAGAACAACAGACATCATATAACAACACAAGGAATAAGCAATTGGATAATTTTGACAACTGTGTATCGTTTCACATTAACGGCGGCGCTTTTCTGGGACGCATTGTGCGCTTGGATAAAGTCATCAACACCATTTTAGCCAAACATAAATATCCGCGGCAGGTTTCCGCCGTGGTGGCCGAAAGCTCGGCATTGGCGGCGCTGTTGTCAAGCACCATCAAATATGACGGCTTGTTCACCTTACAGACCAAAAGCAACGGCCCTGTCCCCATGGTTGTGGTTGATGTCCGTTCTGACGGCAGAATGCGCGCTTGTGCCGATTATGACGAAACAAAAATCATCAAAGCTCAAGAGTTGCGTAAAACCGTTGGCGAGATTGAGCCCGCGCCGCACTTTATGGGCGAAGGCATTTTGGCATTTACGGTTGATCAAGGTCCTAAAACCGATTTATATCAGGGCATTGTTGACTTGCAGGGCAAAAACTTGAGCGAGTGCGCCATGCGCTACTTCAAGCAGTCCGAGCAAATCGAAACCTATTTGCAGCTTTATCTCCAAGCCCCGCAAAATGAAAACGAGGGTTGGAAATCCGCCGGTGTGCTGTTGCAAAAAATCCCCACCAAAGGCGGCAAAGAAACCGAGACCGACGAACAGGCCGACGAGGCTTGGAATCAGGCCGTGGTCTTTATGCAAAGCCTGCAAGAGAGCGAAATTTTCGATTCGTCTCTGAGTTCGGCAGAAATTTTGCACCGTCTGTATTATGCCGACGGGCTTGAAATCAACACCACGCGGCAATACGCTTTTGCCTGCCGCTGCAGCCGTGAAAAATTGCTCAACACCCTGCACGGCATGAAACCCGAAGACATTGACGATATGTGCGAAAACAACAAAATCACCGCCACTTGTCACTTTTGCGGCACGCAATATAGTTTTGATAAAGGTGAGTTGTTAGCCCACTAATTAAGCATATTTTAATCTATCCGCCTTATGATACCGCTAAAAGTAGGTAAATTAAGGATATATGCACATGACTAAAATAAGCAAATTTTTGAGCATTTTAATCGCTTGCGGTCTGAGCGCGAGTTGCGGCTTTTTTCAAAAAGCCCCGTTAGAATCAAACGAAGGCTATGCCGAACCACGTTTCTCCAACTCTGGCAAAATTGAGCTGAAAGTCAACAAAATTGACGTTATCTCCGAGTTCACGCCGTCTTTCCGTCGTCCAAACGTTGAGCACCTGTTCCCGATTTCTATCGAGAAGACCGCGCGTTTGTGGGCGCAAGACCGCTTGGAGGCCGTTGACTTTTCCTCCACCAAGCAGGCTCAGGTCATCATCAAAGACGCCAGCGTAACCGAAGAGCTTGAACCGGTTGACGGCTTGTTTGAGAAAGACCGTATCAAATACCGCGCCAACCTCTATATTGTTATCCGCGTGACCGACACCAACCAACTGTCAAGCGCCGGCACCGAGGTTGAGGCATGGCGAGAGCTGACAATTCCGGCCGACACCACCATTGAAGAAAAAGAAAAATATTGGAACAAAATGGTTTATGACCTCTTCAATGACTACAATCAGCGTATGGATTACAACATCCACAAATACCTGAATATGTATATTGCCAACGACACGTCGGCGCAAAGCTACTAAAGCACAACAAAGGCCTCGGGTGAGGCCTTTATTTTTTAGTTCAAAACTCTGGGATTATGCTTATTTGCCGATAACTGAAACGTCGGGATTTTAATATCTTTCTCCGCACTGTCCGCGGTTTTAATCCGACAACTGCCATAAAACACCGCCTGCGGCGATTCTAATGGCGCCATACTACTAAACTCATAGCTTTCCCCAGGTTCCAAATCAGGAATTTCGCCCTTAAAACCGTCACTGCTGTCCGAATAACTATTACCCTTGTCATCGGTGATACGCCAATTTTTCCCCACCAGACTGATTTTGTGATTAGAGTTGTTTTCAATGCAAAAATAATAGCCCCACAAAAACTCCTTTTTAGCGGCGTTTTCTTCCACCAACGACGAGCCGGCGGAAATCACAATATCATCAACTTCGGTGGATACCAAATTGCTCTCATCAAACATCTGACGATTCCCTCAATTTATTAACTATTCATTAATAATTGATTCATAAATAAGCTTGCTTTGATTCGCAATTTGAGTCTTCACTTTGTTCACAAGATTCTTTTTGCGCCTGTTTCTGGGCACAAAAAAGGAGCGGTCTCCCGCCCCTTTTGCAAGCCACACCCGCTTAAAGCTCGGGCACGGAAGCGTGCGTTCTTTTTTCCTCACTGACCGGCGCTTCGTCAGATTTATCAATCGCCTTGCCGGCAATCACGTCCTTAATCTCCTCGCCTGTCAATGTTTCATATTCTATCAACGCCTTAGCCAAAGTCTCCCACTCGGTCTTTTTTTCCTCCAAGAGTTTTTTGGCACGCTCATAACCCGTGGTTACCAAACGTTTAATTTCTGCGTCAACTAACTTAGCCGTGTCTTCGCTAATGTTCTTGTTTTGCGTCACCGACTTGCCCAAGAACACCTCGCCCGAGTTTTCGGCATACAGCACCGGTCCGAGCTTGTCGCTCATGCCCCACTCGGTCACCATGGAGCGCGCCAGATTCGTGGCGGCGGCAATATCCGAAGACGCCCCCGAAGTAACCTTGTCGGCACCAAATTTAAGCTCTTCGGCCACACGACCACCCATGCAAATCACCAATCGCGACAACATTTTGGTCTTAGAATAAGAGTATTGGTCTTTTTCAGGCAACTGCTGCACCATACCCAAAGCCCGTCCGCGCGGAATAATCGTCGCTTTGTGAATTGGGTCTGATTCTTCCGTAAACAACGAACAAATCGCGTGTCCGGACTCATGATAAGCCGTCAATTCTTTCTCTTTATCATCCATTGCCATAGACTTGCGCTCATTTCCCATCAGGACCTTATCTTTAGCCTCGTCAAAGTCTTTGGAGGTCACTTTGCGCTTGTTTTTACGCGCCGCCAACAATGCCGCCTCATTGACCAGATTGGCCAAATCCGCGCCCGAAAACCCTGGCGTTCCACGCGCAATAACCGACAAATTAACATCTTTTGACAACGGCACTTTTTTAACGTGAACTTTCAAAATCTCTTCACGCCCTTTTTTATCCGGATTCGACACCGTCACCTGACGGTCAAAACGCCCCGGACGCAGCAAAGCGGGGTCTAACACATCGGGACGGTTGGTCGCCGCAATCACAATCACATTTTGGTTGTCGTCAAAACCGTCCATCTCCACCAACAACTGGTTAAGCGTTTGCTCACGCTCGTCATTGCCGCCGCCCAAACCGGCGCCACGATGACGACCGACCGCGTCAATCTCGTCAATAAACAAAAGGCACGGCGCGTTCTTTTTGGCTTGTTGGAACATATCGCGCACACGAGACGCGCCCACGCCCACAAACATCTCCACAAAGTCCGACCCCGAAATAGAGAAAAACGGCACATTAGCTTCGCCGGCGACAGCTTTCGCCAACAGCGTTTTACCCGTTCCCGGAGGGCCGACCATCAGCACGCCGCGCGGGATTCGCCCTCCCAAACGCTGAAACTTGGTCGGATCTTTCAAAAAGTCGATAATCTCTTCCAACTCTTGTTTCGATTCGTCACAGCCCGCCACATCGGCAAACGTCACCTTCTTGGTGTTTTCAATCAATCTGGCGCGCGATTTGCCGAAACTCATCGCCTTGTTGTTGCCTGAGTTGGCCTGACGCATAAAATAAATCCACACGCCCACCAACAGAATCATCGGAAACCACGATATGACGATTCCCCAAAACGTATTGGCGGAAGTATCCTCCGGCTCAGCCTTAACCACCACGCCGTTTTTACGCAAGGTCTCAACCATTGAAGGGTCTTGCGGCGCATAGGTATAAAAAGCCCGTCCATCCGACAGCATACCCGTCACATGAGCGCCGGCGATTGTCACTTCGGACACACGCTTGTCCTCAACCTCGTTCATAAAGTCAGAAAACGCCAAATTAGCCGACGCCGCGTGCTTCAACCCATTGTCAAAACCACTCATCAAAGCCGACAACACCAAAATCACCGCCAGCCAAATCACCAGATTTTTACCAGATTTCATCTTTTATCCTTTTCCCATAAATACCTATATCAATATATAGGGCAGGCAAAACTAAAACTCAACCTTCATTTTGTTTTTTACCAAGACCGCGCGAACTTTGTAGGGGAATTTTTGTTTTTGATAACTCGGGTATAGCTCACAGAACCGCTCCCATAGCGTCCGAGGCATTTTACGCGTTGTTTTCAGCTCCGGAATCACCCAGATTTTACCGCTCTGCAACAAAATCTCACAACCACCGAGCGTCGCCCCCGCAAAAGGCTTTTTCTCTTCACAGCGCACATCTCCGATAGCCTTATATTGCGGAAAAATCCGCACAATCAACCGCTCAACATCTTCCGCCCGCGGAATATAAGTGTTGCCGCCGACTTTGCGAATAAGCATCGCCATCACCTGAAAAATCAACTCGTCGTGTTGCGCCGCCAAATCATCAAAACGCACCATGGCAACCCAATCTTCCAACATCCGCGCGTGATTTTTAATAAAACCGTCGGTTTTGCTCTGTATAAAATCTCTCGCGCGCGCCAACTCGCTCATTGTTTTGCCAATACGCGGCAACGGCAAATTCAAATCCCGCAGCCACAACGGCAAACGCTTGCGAATTTTAACACGCATAAAATCTTCGCACTGATTGGACGGATCTTCCACCCACTTAATCTGCCGTTCACGCAAATAATCTTTCAAGTCCTCGGGCTCACAAGCCAACAGCGGACGAACGACCATCATTTTGCCTAATTGGCTGACCGGTAACATCCCGCACAAACCAAACAACCCGCTGCCGCGTTGCAAGCGCAAAAAAAACGTCTCAGCCTGATCAAGCGCATGATGAGCCACCGCCAAAGTCTTGACGCCATGCGCCACACACCACTCTTCCAACAAGGCATAACGCGCTTTCCTCGCCGCATCTTCCACACCGCGCCGAGGCTTGTCCCCTTGCCATACCAAAATATGATGTTCAATTCCGAACCGCGCCATAACCTGCGCCACATACGCCGCTTCTTGAGCCGATTCGGCACGCAAACCGTGGTCAACCGTCAGCGTCACCACCCTTTTGTTTTGCGCGGATAGCAACTTATGCAACCCCAACACCAACGCCAAAGAATCAGCGCCGCCGGAAACACCGGCGGCAATAACATCATCCTTAAGATTATATTTTTTCCAAAACTGCGCTAACGCCGCGTCTACTTGCATTTCAGGTTCTTAGCCTCAGTTGCGGCTTTTTTCAACAGTTCGGCATTTGCTTTCGGAAACTCTTTTTTCAGGCTACTAAAAGCCGCGCAAGCGTCGGTGTTTTTCTTCAACGACTTCATCGACATCCCGAGCTTAAACAAACTGTCAGCCCCCTTAGCGCCATCCTTATAGTTTTGATACCCCTTAGCGAACGCCACCGCCGCTTTGGCATAATCTTTTTTGGCATAATAGACTTCGCCCAACCAATACTGCGCATTGCCCGCTAGTTTATCATTAGGATTCTGGCTGACAATTTTACTAAAATTCTGCTCCGAGGTCACATAATCGTTCGCTTTTAGAGCGTTCAAACCGTTTTGATAAATCTCGGCGACTTCCTTGCTGCCGATAGGCTCCAACACATCACCTTTAACACTGTCGCCCACTACCGACTTCGGAGCATTTTGCGCCTGCGGTGCATCAAACTTCGGAGCCGTTGTATTAGCCGCGCCATTACCGGCAACGGCCTTTCCTTCCAACATGCTGAAACGGACATCAATATCTTTGTTTATCAGAGCAACTTTGTCATCAAATGTCTTAATACGATATTCCAACTCTTCCACTTTACCGTTCAGAGTGCGCATTTGTTCCTCAATTTGGCTCAAACGCACCTGTACATCAGATGACTTTTGCGGATTCTCGGCATTATCACGATAGTTTTGGCGTTGCAAAGACAACACGTCTTCACGCAATGTATCAATATCATTTTGCAACGAAACCAGACTCTGCGCGCCGGCATTGCAACTCATTGAACACATCACCGCGACCGCCAACCAATACTTAACATTATACATCTTTTTCAAATCCTTAAAATTGCCCATTAACGCACTTAAGATAATACGAATAAAATCTAATCTCAAGCCTAAAACACACAATAATAACAAGCGCATAGCAAAAGGGGCATCCAAACGGACGCCCCTTTCAACAACTTCTCAAACCTTGAGATTAGTTACCGGCTTTAACAACGGTAACTGCACGACGGTTCTGAGCCCAAGCTGCTTCGTTGTTACCCAAAACAGCCGGTCTTTCTTTACCGTAAGAAATCGTAGAGATTCTGTCAGCAGCAATGCCCTGAGATGCCAAGTACTGTTTAACAGAGTTTGCACGACGAGCACCTAATGCCAAGTTGTATTCTCTTGTACCACGTTCATCGCAGTAACCTTGAACGATTACGTTTACTTTCTCGTGTTTCTTCAACCATTTAACCTGAGTGTTCAGGATTTCAGCTGAATTATCGTTGATAGCAGAGCTATCGAAAGCAAAGTAAATTTTGTCTTCAGCATTAGCCATAAAATCACGAGCTAATTTAGATTCGCATTCGCTACCGCCGAACAAACCGCCATTGGCACCGAACAAAGAACAACCAGACAAAACAACAACTGCGAATAAACTTAAAAGTTTTTTCATTTTATTTTCTCCATATGGGTTTACTTTTTTAATTGCTAAACAACTAATACAAGCACTAACTTAAGCAATAAAAAAATAATTTTCAATAACAAAAATGATAATTTCTCTAAAAAATTACAAAATGCTACATTATTTTTTGTTTTATAAACAAAAAAACATATAAAAAAGGTCTATATCAAATTTAATGTTTTAAAATTTGCGATTCGCGCACAAAAAAAAGCGGTGTTGGGCGAGTCTCTTTTCATCAAAAAAAGAGTCTGCCGAACACCGCTTTCTAAGTCATTGTGTTACCCAATCGTCTCAAAGTGACGGTCGTCATATTCTACCACGCCTGGGATACCTGTGTCATAGTCGAATATCAGCGCTTTCTTGTCCAATTTCAGACCATTACGCTCACCGACAACCGCAGCCCAAACCTTGTAATGGTAGCCTCCCAGAAAATATCCGGACGAAACAGGGCAATAATACTCCACCAACTGCAATTTGCCCAAAAGCTCCAACTTAAGCTCCTGACAAATCTGATCGGACAGTTCAGTCACCTTAGCAAGGTCGTGGCTCTCACCATCTTTTAGCACCAAGCGCACTTCACGATCACCAACAACCTGATAAAGCTGCACCGCAGCAAAAACCACATCATCAGGATACTTCTTTTCCTCGGCCTTCACAAAACGACCATAACGTCGTTTGTCAACATACAGCTTAGCAAAAGATCTGTGCGGACGATACCCCTGCACAAACAAGTTGGGGTGAACATCAACATTGCCCCCATCCTGACGGATTAATACCGCAAAATAGGCTCCATCTGGAATAACCTTGGTAGCACGCGTCGTTGTCCAACCTTTAAGGGTCTCAAATACGGCAAAAGGCGAATGACAAGAACTCTTCTTATCGCCAACCATGATAATAGCTGTCTCGTTCATAAAAAATAAATTTTTTAAGTTACACAACACTGTCAATACCACAAACGGCACCGACATAAAAAAATAATCTCTTTAATAATTAATTGTTGAGCCGTTTATACACTGCAAACACATTTTTGTCAATATTTATAAAAAAACAGAGCGAAAAGTTCCTCACCTTTCACTCCGTTTTAAAATAAGATAGAAAAACTAAGCCTCTTCAGCCGCCGATTTTTCCAAACGGCAACTGTTTTGCACCTGCGCAACCCGCGCTCTCCAAAACTCAAGCGTACAGCATTTTTCCGCCTCAATCGCTTTTTCGATTCTCGGATTCTGCACAATCGGCAACATTGCGCTCAGATAAGCCAAGTCCTCGGATTTTTCAGGAACAAATGTGCTGAAAACGCCGATAACGGCTTTCTCTTTGCCCTTGAGAAACGCAGGATAACATCTTAATAACCTTACCCAAGCGTCAAACTCGTCTTTTGAGAGATTCTTAACCTCGTTTGAAACTGTCGGGAACTTGCGTTGCGCCAGTGTTATCAACTGTTTTTGCGCCTGAACATTAGACGATTGAAGCTCATCTGTCGCCTTTACCACTTTAAAGTCACATACTGGCAACAGCTCATTAACCGTTTTGATTCGTCTGTTGTCCTGTCTCAATCTAGCATATTCTGCCTTAATTTCCGTAAACGTCATAACTTAAAAATTTTTGTTTTGCCACTCACTAAGATAACTAACCATACTCTCCAAACAGCCATAAACCGCCTCATCGGAATACCCGAAGAATTGGCTTCTGACCTTGGTGTGCAGGGCACGTTCAAAATCTCCGATAAGAGATTTCAACCCGCCGTTGCAAGCCTTGACCAAATCCGGATACTTCTGCATCTCAGCAAAAAAATCCTGCGGTTTGGCAAAGCCGCCGTTCTCGCGCAAATCAATCGCCGAAAGTGGAAACTGACGCACCAACTCTTGCATGATAATCTTGCGCTGCTCCTTCAGTTTGGCTCTGACATCTTTGGAGAAATCACTCCATAATTCAGGACCGTCGGAGTCAACAAAAAAATCCACCGCATAATGTTTCAGAACCGCGTCTACCTCAAATGTTGACGCATAAAGCTCCAATAATTGCTTAATTTTCATTGCATTGATATTTAATAATTAAAAAAATAATATTTAACACGAAAAATAAGTATATTGACTTACTCTTTTTTGTCAATATTTTTTCTATCTCACCATAAAAACATTTTTAAGCTAACGATTATTTTATGGTAAAAGTGTCAACATCAATTTTGGTCGGTTCATTGTGATCTTTATCAACTTCGCCACTAATGATAACAACATTTTCAGCCGTGACTTTCCGTCCCATCCAATCTTCATCATCAATCTCAACCACAACTTCTCCGGTGGCGTCTTTGAAAATATATTTTTCATCGCCAAGATTGTTAACGATATTGCCTTGCAAAACCACCTTGGAGTCATCATTAAGAGACAAAGCCTCCTTCACGGTTATAACCACCGTCGGCTCAGCCCCCAAACCGCCTGTTACTTGAGCGTTAGCAACATTTACACCGGCAAACACCGCCAATAAAGTCAAAAACATTTTTCTCATTTTATACCTCCATAACAAATTAAAACATCGTCATCGCTATCACTATATAATTGTTGTAAAACAAATTTCATTTAACAACTTAATTATTTTTTCTTTTTTCGGTCAATCGATGACTTTCCTCAATTAAAGAAAATATCACATCATCTTGCAAAGTGTCATCCAAAGAAACAGTTATCCAGTTCTTTTTATTCATATGATACGCCGGATAAAAACCTTTTTGACCGAGCAATTCAGAAATTTTGGCCTCATTTAGTTTGATATTGACCGCTTCAAACTCGCCCGAACGACCTTTATCAAATTTTTGCCGGTTAAGATTCATAACAACCGCATACCACTTACGATTATCCGGATTTCTGAAAACGCCGAAACCTGACAGTTTCTCCCACGGAAACGTCGGCTTGTCTCCATATTTTTGATAAATAGCCTGAGCCAAGCGATTGGCTTGCGGATAAATAAAATAATTTGCCACACAACAACGAGATTTTATATTTTCCAAAATTTGAACATATTCACCACGCACTTTGCCGACAAACCCGCTATCCATACTCTCCACGCGCAAAGGAATATATATTTCGTTGCTGTCCGTCTCATAAACATTACCGGTAATAAGCCCGTTGTCATCAATTTCGATAACGGCGCGAAAAGCCCCATCCAAAAAATCTTGAACATAAATCCACTTGCCATCTGACTGTTCAAAACCAAAATCAGACAATACCCTAAAATTAATTTGGATTCGTTTGAATATCTGCTCTTCTATTTTCATTGCCGCCACTTTCCTCAACCGCTAAATAAGTGTCACACACCACAACAAAAATTTCAAACTTTTTTTAATCTTCCCCACAGACACAATACCCCCGTGCTGCGACGGAAATTTCAAGCGCACCACACAACACCAACTTCCGCCATATAGACGCAAAAAAAGGCTGTGCTACGAAGTTATTTTTGAGCGCAGTGTACAACTAGTACATAAGCGAAAAAAAATAACCGGTATGACAGCCCTTACTTTATTGTAGACACAATAAAACCCCATGCTGCGACGGGAATTTTAAGCGCACCACACAACACCAACTTCCACCATATAGACGCGAAAAAGGGCTGTGCTACGAAGTTATTTTTGAGCGCAGTGTACAACTAGTACATAAGCGAAAAAATAACCAGTATGACAGCCCTTTAGCGCGTCTACCTACTTAATTAGGCAGACTTCTTGCAACAACACCCACTCCCTGCATTTTCTTGAGCATCGTTTTTGTGACGAACTGCAGCTTGTGCAGCGGCCAAACGAGCAACAGGAACACGGAACGGAGAGCATGAAACATAGTTCATACCGCAGGTCTGGAAGAAGTCGATAGATGCCGGATCACCACCGTGCTCACCGCATACACCTAACCAAATGTTCGGGTTAGAGCAACGAGCTTTGTGGCAAGCCATCTTAACCAACATACCAACACCTTCAACATCGATAGAAGCAAACGGATCAGCCACATAAACACCGCGAGCGCGATATTCATCAAGGATAGCGCCGGTATCATCACGGCTCATACCCAAGGTGGTTTGTGTCAAATCGTTGGTACCGAAACCGAAGAATTCAGCAGATTTAGCCAGTTCGTCAGCTTTCAGAGCCGCACGCGGCAACTCAATCATAGAACCAACCTGATATTCAATCTTTTTGCCTTTCTCAGCAAAAATCTTCTCGGCTGTGGTGTCGATAATGTCTTTAACAATATCCAACTCTTTCTTAGAACCTGTCAACGGAACTTCGATTTCCGGAACAACATGGATTCCGGCATCAGCGCATTCCATAGCAGCTTCAATAATAGCGCGAGTCTGCATTTCGCAAATTTCAGGATATGTAATCGGCAGACGGCAACCACGGTGACCCAACATCGGGTTAGCTTCGTGCAAAGAATCTGCGCGAGTCTTAACCTGTTGCAAAGTCATACCCATTTTGTCAGCCAATTCCTGCATTTCTGCATCGGTATGAGGCAAAAATTCGTGGAGCGGCGGATCCAACAAACGGATAACAACCGGCAGACCGTCCATAATTTTGAACAAATCTTTGAAGTCTTGCTTTTGATACGGCAACAAACGAGCCAAAGCAGCACGACGGCCGGCTTCGTCATTAGCCAAAATCATAGCGCGCATATCAGGAATACGCTCTGCGTCAAAGAACATGTGTTCGGTACGAGCCAAACCAATACCCTGTGCGCCAAAGTCACGAGCTTGTTGAGCGTCTTTCGGAGTCTCGGCGTTGGCACGAACTTCCAAAGTGCGGATTTCATCAACCCAGCTCATCAATTTACCAAAGTTACCGGTGTTGGTGTCAGCCTTAACGGTCGGAACAGCGCCTTCCAAAATTTGACCTTTACCACCGTCCAAAGACAACCAGTCGCCTTCTTTAATAACGGCGCCGGACTTGGTGGTCATGGTTTTGTCTTTGTAGCTGATGACAATGTCATGAGAACCGGATACGCAAGGGGTACCCATACCACGAGCCACAACAGCAGCGTGAGAGGTCATACCACCGCGAGCAGTAATCACACCCTGAGAAGCGTGCATACCGCCAATATCTTCCGGAGAGGTTTCGTTACGGATCAAGATAACTTTCTCACCTTTAGCAGCCCAAGATTCAGCGTCTTCGGCATTAAATACGGCACGACCGACAGCAGCACCAGGAGAAGCCGGCAAACCAGTTGCGATAACAACTTTTTTAGCCTTCGGATCCAACATTGGGTGCAACAACTGGTCGAGTTGCTCAGCGCCAACGCGCATAATAGCTTCTTCTTTATTCAGCAAGCCTTCTTCAACCATCTCAACAGCCATACGAACAGCAGCCTGTGCCGTACGCTTACCGTTACGGCATTGCAACATCCACAATTTGCCGTGTTCAATGGTGAATTCCATATCCTGCATATCTTTGTAGTGCTGTTCGAGGTTGTTACGAACGTCTACCAATTCTTTATACAGATGAGGCCATTTTTCTTCCAAAGAAGTGCCGTCGCCCTTAGAAGCCATCGGTTGCGGTGTACGAATACCGGCAACAACGTCTTCACCTTGAGCATTAACCAAATATTCACCGTAGTAAACGTTCTCACCGGTAGCAGGGTCGCGAGAGAAACAAACACCGGTAGCGCAGTCATCGCCGGCGTTACCGAATACCATGGTCTGAACGTTAACAGCTGTACCCCAGTCACCGGGGATGTTGTTCAATTTACGATAGGTGATAGCGCGGTCAACCATCCAAGAACCGAATACGGCGCCAATACCTGCCCACAACTGATCCCAAGGATCCTGAGGAACAACTTTACCCAATTTTTGACCGATTTCTTTGTATTCTTTAACCAATTCTTTGAGGTCTTCAGCAGTCAAATCAGTATCAGATTTGTAGCCTTTAGACTTTTTCATATTCTCAAGAGCTTCTTCGTACAAGTCCAAATCAGCACCCAAAACCACGTCAGAGAACATCTGCAAGAAACGACGGTAAGAGTCATAAGCAAATCTCTCAGAGCCAGAAGCTTTAGCCAAAGCCTTAACGGTTTCGTCATTCAAACCCAAGTTCAATACCGTATCCATCATACCCGGCATAGAAACGCGAGCACCTGAACGAACAGAGAACAACAGCGGATTTTCGGCATCAGCAAACTTTTTGCCCATAATTTTTTCAACACCGGCAACCGCAGCGCGAACTTGATCTTTCAGATCAGCAGGATAAGTTTTGTTGTTTGCGTAGTAGTATGTGCAAACTTCAGTCGTTACAGTAAATCCAGGAGGCACAGGCAAACCGACCTTATTCATTTCGGCCAAGTTAGCGCCCTTACCGCCAAGGAGATTTCTCATAGAAGCGTCGCCTTCAGCAGCTCCGTTTCCGAATGTATATACCCATTTACTCATGGTTTGTTAAGCTCCTATTAGCTATATCATTAAATATGTTAAATAAAAATCATCCGTCCCTTCAAAAAAGCAGGGAGAGACTAATTCGGGCGGCTCCGAGTTCCGCATCTCTACGGCACCGACTTTGCAAAAGGAGCACGATAACAATCATCGCACCGCAATCACCAAGCCACAGCACCTACGGCAAAAAAAACAGATTCCCAGCGTCACCCACCAGAACTGACGCGAATCTATAACACTTAATCAGATTCTTCAAGTAAAAAAAATCTTCAGCCCCGATTCTACCCACAGATTCGGTAAAAAAGTATAATTATTGCAAAAAATCACGCCTTATTAACAAGCTATTAATACTATTGTGCTATAAAAACAGCAAATTATACAAAAAAAGTATTGCATTTTAGAATTTTTGCGATATATTAGACAAAAATTTTGAATTTGTACAGCTTTGGAGTCAGTTAAATGAAAAAACTTTTATTATCGGCAGCAGCTTTGTTTGGGATGATTTTTTCCTGCGAAAATGCAGCATTAGCCTCTTGTGACGGTCCTTATTTAGCGGTTCGTGGCGGCGTTGCCAACCACACTCTCGGCGACAAGGACGAAAATGTCGCAACAGACAAAAAATTAGACATTGATGACAATTCCGGAATGTTCAGCGGTGCGTTAGGTTACCGTTACAAATATTTCAGATTTGAGGCTGAATATGTTTACAGACAAGATGCTGAAGACAGCAACACCAGTTTTGCCGAGCTTCCGAGCGGAGGTATGGTTGCCAGCCGTCGCAGTTCTGAGTTTTCTTCAAAATCATATATGGCTAACGTTTACTGGGATTTGTCACCGTACACCATGTTCACCCCGTATCTTTCAGCCGGTTTAGGTGTCACCAGTTTGGAATACACCTTTAAGATGAACGACTCTTACAACAATACCGTTAAATACGATAAAGACAACTTCACTTGGTCGGTAGGCGGCGGTATTTCAGCTCAAGTCACCACGCGTTTTAACATCGACCTTGGTTATCGTTACTACGATATGGGCGACTTGGACAGCGGTGCCGTTCACAACCACGAAGTTTACGGTGGCTTGCGTTACACCTTCTAAAAGGCTTAATAAACACAACGAAGAGCGTCGAGCAATCGGCGCTTTTTTTGCGCAAAAAGAAAAAAGCGCTTGCAAAATAAAGGCGACTTTGTATATTAAGAAAGGCTTGTGAGCATTGCGGGCATAGTTCAATGGTAGAACGTGAGCTTCCCAAGCTTATAATGCGGGTTCGATTCCCGTTGCCCGCTCCATAAAAAAACGACCTTCGGGTCGTTTTTTTATGGATATGGACACGGGAAGCGAACCCCTTGGGGTGCAAAGTGGTGAGCAGCCACCGACGTGGCCGCGAAACCTTTGCAGTGCAGTTTTGTTAATTTGCGGACAAGCGACAGCGACGAACGCAAATGTTACAAAACAAACTCCCGAGCTTTTGAAAAAAGCGTATAACCGTTGCCCGCTCCAATAAACAAAAAGGCACCCTTACGGTGCTTTTTTTGTTTATTAAGAGCTGGCAGTGAGAAGCG
>CAKQSV010000007.1 GCA_934273635.1 uncultured Alphaproteobacteria bacterium | reverse complement strand
GCCGTATTGCGAGGTGACCCAATAGCTCCAAACCGGTTGCCCTAGCGGTAGTTTTTTTATAACGGCCTTATAATATTCAAAGTCGTCAACGTTTTTATAAATCTGCGCGATTTTGTCGTCGATTCGCTTGTCGTTCAACACCGATTTTTCGGGAATATAAAGTCCGCCACGGCTTTCTTTTTTGTTCGCCATAGGGTTAAAATACAGCCCGTTTTGTTTGAGCGAGACGTTAATTGAGTTAAAAGTGCTGCGTAATTTATCCACTTCTTTTGAGGATATGGCGCGTAATTTTTCAAACACATCTAATTGAGCGTTTTTAATCTCTTTGAGCGTCTCTTCCATTTTATCAACTTGCTTTTTTAGCTCGTCGCGCTCCGAAACCACCACATCGCGTTGCAATAAAACCTCGCTGATTTCCTTCTTCTTATCCAACGCGCTTTCGCTTACCAAATCGGTGGTGTCGGTAATCTGCTTGATTTTGTCTTCAAACACTGTGGCTTTTTTCTTATAGTCTTCAATGGCCTTAGAATTGCTCTTGGAGTTGTTTAAAATCTTGTCAACATTTTGGTGCAAAGCCATAAAGTCTGAAATCAGGTCAATATAAGCGTCTTTGGCGAGCACCAATTCTTGGTCTTTGCGGTTGATAATGGAACCGGAGCGGGCATAAAACCGATACGAATAAAAGCTCCACGCCGCAATCAATGCCAACACCGCCAACGCGATTATTTGCATTTTGGAAGAAATTTGCAAAACGCGCGCGCGACCGTTCGAGCGAAAAATAATCTCCTTCGGGGAGAAGAAAGGTTTTTTTTCACTGTAACAGGGATGTTGCTTAATTTTTGGTTGTAAGCGTTTCTTTTTCATTTAATCGTCAGCAACCGACTAAAGGGTCGCCATCTGTTAACACAAAATTTACCCTTAACTTATAACAAAACTTAGCAAAAATACAGTGTTTTTTTTGCCTTCTGTTAGAATATGATGCTAACGTGTTGAAATTTAAAGCCTAATTCTCGTCAATGATAATAAATTCGTCATCGCGCATCAGGTTGAGCACGGCTTTTGCCCGCTCGTCGAGCATATCCAAATCAAGTGATTCTGATGACAACAAATGCACTTTGTTTTCAAGTTTTGTCTTTTCATTATGATATTTAGCGGCTACCTGACGGGCATATTCAATTTCTTTTGAAAGATACATATAGTGCAGCACGCCGCGGTCGCCTTTAATGGTGTAAAACACAAAATAAAAGCAGACAAAAACAATGGCAATCTGCCACATCAGATTTTTAGCTTTTGACGGAAGGTTTAAAAACAAATTCATAATATCTGCCCACTGCGCTGCAACATTAACTCATTGCCGCCATTGCACCATATTAAAGTTAAGATTTGGTTACGCTCAAAACTAATTGTTTTGACAAAACATCAATATTTTGCTAAACCTTTTGGCAAAACAAAAAACAGCAGAGTTAAGATGATGAAAAAGACAAAGTTTGATTTTGTGTTGCCAATTGGCGAAACCTGCGTCACCGCGCATAACGTGCGTCGTTGCGGTCTGCAAAAAGAGTCGCTGCCGTTTGACTGGGTTTGGACATCGGGACTGCCGGTAATAAACGGCTTTTTTCAAAATCGCTTTGCTGACTTTATGCGCAAAGAAAACCTGCTGTTTTTGCGCAATAACGGTGATGCCGATATTTATCGTGACACGCTGACCAAAACCGAGTTTTGGCACGATTTTATGGTCGGGCAGGACTTTGACAAGTCTTATGACGCCAATTCTCAAAAGTATCAGCGCCGCATTAAGCGTATGTATTACCATTTGGCGCACGCGCAAAACATTTTACTTGTCCGCGCCGTCAAAATCAAACCGCACCGGCAAATCAGCGATGATGATTATATGTTTGCCAACGCGCCGGAAGAATCTTCGCGGCTGTTAAGCGAGTTTGCCGAGTTTCAAAATTTTTATCCCGACAAACATATAGAATTGCTGTTGCTTTATCTTTATGATGAGGCGTGCACGACCAAAGAATACGACCTCAGTCCCGCCGTCCACGTCTGCGAACTGTTTAATGACGACAACTTCGGCTGGAAAGGTGACGAACAGGCTATCGGTAAGGTGCTGTCGGCCTATTCTCTGAGTTGGCGGGCAAAGTTGCGTTACGGGCTGAACACCGCGCGTTTTAAGCTCAAAAAACTCGTGCTTCGGGTGTTGGCACTGTGCGGAAGCGACAAGAGCCGCCGCGGATTGAAGAGAAAATACTGATTTTATCGAAAATTACCAAAATTTAGACAAATATTTATTGACAAGACACAGGTAAAAGTGTATATTTCTGCCTAAAGTTTTGTTGAAACGACAATAAAAAAAGAGGATGTTATGAAAGAAGAAACTGATGTTATGAAAGAAAAAATTAAAACAAAAGCATTAACCAAACAAATGAAACGCTATAACAAGATTTCGAAGAAAACCCTGACGCCGGAGCTGTGGACGGAAATCCAACGCATAGAGGCGAGCGCCGGACATTTTCTGCGCGCTCTGTCAGACGACCGTCTTGAGGTTAATGACGGTAATGTTAAAGTTTTGGCTGATTACATCCACACTTTCACCAACGTTCGCCGTGATGAGCTTTATGCCAAAATCCAACCCTATGCTGATTTTGATGTGAAGGAATATGCCGAAGCTCCCAAACAGAATATGTGGCAAAAAATGTTTTCTCGTCAGTCGCAAGAACCGCAATACCTGACCGCTAAGCAGCTGAAAAAACGCTATCATGAATATCGCAAGGCCTGCCAACAGGTTGAGCATGCCGGATGGAGTGACAATGCCTCCAAAAAACAAAATCAGCTTCGGAACGAGGCTATGGCTTATGTTGAAAATGTCTTGAACAACAAGATTATCATCAAGCCCGAAGACAGCACCGAGTTCAAAAACTATGTGGGCGTGGTTTGCTATCCGGTCTATGATGGTAGTCCTGCGCAACAGGCTTTGCTCAAGGTCAAACAGCAAATGAGCGCTAACCGCGTTGCTCAGCCTCAGGTCTCACAGCCTCAGACACAGCCCAAAGCTGCCAAGCCATCGTTCTGGAAACGTTTTGGTACCAAAATCAAAGTGGCTGCTCTGTCAACGTTGGCGGTTGCCGGCTCTTTGTTCGGGGTTAAATCTTGCGAGAGCGCGCCCAAAACCGCGACGTCTCAGCCGCAGACTGAAGTTGCCGTTGCCCCGCAAAAGCCTGATACGGTTAAGACTGTTACCGTTCAGCCCGCCACTCAAAAAGCCGCTCTGGTTAAAACCACTGCTGCCAAGACCGCTATTGTTAAGGCTCAGCCGGTAAAATCGCAGGTCTCTTCGGAGCAAAAAGTTTGGAACAATTACTATGACAACGCGGTTGAAATTTTGTCTTCCTCTACTCAAAAAGCCAAACTTTATGCGCAGATTGACCGCCAAATCTCTAATAAGATTTTTGCGCTGCCCAATGGCGTCAGCAAAGAAAAGTTGGCTTATTGCTACACTATTTATAAAGAATACGGGGTTAAGTCTTCGCTCAAAAAGGCTTTGACCGCCACCGAAAAATTGTCGCAGGACGATGTTTTGCAAATGGCCAAAGACATTAACGCCGCCGGCAAAAAAGGCGAGGGTGTCAAAAAAATGGCGGCACAACTCAATAACGGTAAATTGAGCTCATACAGCAAGTATGACCGCGCGCCGTCTCACCTGCAACAACAGCACGCCAAAACCCTCAAAGACATTATGCAGGCTAAAAAAGCCGCTCATGTTCACTGATTGAGGACAACGCGATAAAAGCATAAACTTTCAGCCGCGGACGGAACTTTAGTTTTGTCTGCGGCTTTATTGTGTAATATTTTGTTTAAAATTGTTGTTATCTGCCAATAATTATAGTATATCTGTTTAACAAAAATTTTTGTGCGAAAAAAAGGACAATGTAATAATGAGTAAAATTGCGGTTGTGGGTGTTCAGAGCAACGCCGGACGAGAGATTTTGAGTTTTTTGGATGAGAACGGTTTTAAGGCCGCCGATATTGTGGCGTTGGAGCCTAAGGCGCCGTTGGGTACTATGGTTTCTTTCGGTGAGGAAGAAGATTTGGATGTGCTCAATCTTGACGAGTTTGACTTCGGCTCGGTCGATGTTGCGGTCTTTGCCACCAACGAGGCGATTTCTCAGCGCTATGTTCCCAAGGCGTTGGCTAAAAAAATCAAAATCATCGACTGTTCGTCAGCTTTTTTTGCCGATGAAGATGTTCCGATGATTATCTCGGGCTTTAATGATGACAAAATCATGTCCGCCGCCAAAGGTCTGGTCTGTCTGCCGTCTGCCGGTGTTACCCAAATGCTTACGCCGTTAATGCAGGTGCAAAACACTTATGGTATTAAAAGAATCGTCATTTCAACCTACACCTCAACTTCGGTGTATGGCAAAGAGGCAATGGACGAGCTGTTCTCGCAAATCCGCCGCATTTATATGAACGACCCGATTGTCGATGATGAAAAAGTCTTCAAAAAACAAATTGCCTTTAATGTTATCCCGCAGGTCGGCGATTTTATCGGTGAAGAAACGCAAGCAGAGTGGGCGATGAACGCCGAAACCAAGAAAGTTTTGGGCACGGAAGTCAAAATCCATGCCAACTGCGCGATTGTGCCTGCATTTATCGGTGCCGCGCAATATATTAACGTTGAGTGCGAAAAAGAGGTTGACGTTGATGATGTTCGCAAGCTGATGTCTAAAACCGCGGGCGTTGTTGTGTTTGATAAAAACACCGACGGCGGCTATGTTTGCCTGACCGATATTCAGGGTGAAGACAATGTTTATGTCAGCCGCCTGCGTCAGGATTCTTCTGTCGACAACGGATTCAGCTTTTGGAGCGTGTCTGACGACCTGCGCGCCTGCGTTGCCAAAAATGCCTTTGGCGTGCTGAAACTTATTCTTAATCTGAAAAAACAATAATAACGGAAAAACAACCATGAAAAACGCTTTGAAGTTTGGAACCTTTATTTTTACCGTGCTGTTTTCTTTTGCCGCGTTGGCTCATAACGTTGAGATTGACGCCACCACGCGCGTGGTTGAAAGTATCAAATCGGAGGAAGAAATCGACTACGGCGACATCTCCAAACAGCTCGGCGTTTTGGAAGAAAATTTGAAAAACGGTAAATACAATGCCGATATGCTCTCGGACAGCGTTAAAAATTTGAGTGATTATCGCGCCAAGTTGACCGCCGCCCGCAAGCAAAACGAAAAAGAGTTGCAGTTTGTGCTCAAACGTATTGACGCGCTGGGCAACACCGATGACGGTATTGAGGTGGAGTCGATTACCGCCAAACGCAAAGAGTTTAATGACGAGGCCTCCACTCAAAAAGGTCTGATTGCCGAGACCGACGTTATGTTGGCCAAAATCGATGAGCTTGACGCGCTGATTTTGAACGCCCGCAATCAAGAGCTTATCGGCAACCTGTTGCAACAGGAAAAACCTTTGATTCTGCCGCAAAATTTCTTCCGCGATACCACTTTGTTCGTGAACTTTTCGCTCGACATCATCAAGTCTCCGATTGACTGGTATCAAACCTTGAGTGAAGAGCAAAAAAGCGATATGCGCCTCAAGTTTATCCCCGGAACATTGGTATTTATTTTACTGTTGTGGTTGGCGATTTATATGCGCATGTTCATTATGCGTCATTTCGGCTATAACAAAGATGTTAAAAACCCGCGCTTTGGCAAAAAATTTGCGGCGGCGGTGTTGGTGGCTATCGCTTATGGTATGATTCCCGCGATTCTCATTGCCGGTTTTATGGTTTGGCTGTACGGTACTAAAATTGTCTCGGACAGCTTTTTCGGCATTGTGCTGAACTTATCATTAATCTATTTGTTGTTGGTTTTTGTGCTCAAAGCACTGACGCGCGTGGTCTTAACGCCGTTTAATTCGCGGTGGCGGTTGGTGAATATTGATGATGAACGAGCCAAAAAAATCACCAATACCCTGTATCTGGCAATCATTTCGGTCGGTCTATGCTCATTGTTGGAAAACATCGCCGTTTCCGCCAACTATTCACTGGAGCTGATGTCATTTATCAGCATTATCGCCAGCGCGGTGAAAGGCTTGTTTATTGTTCTTATCACTAAAATCATCTTGCTTGACGGCGTGTCTTCAACCGAATATGACGATGATGACGAGCCTGAGGACGCTCCGCAACCCGAAGGCGTGAGCCGTGCGGTCAAAATCAGCTTTTTGACCTTGTTCGGTGTGATTGTGGTTTGCGGTATGTCGCTGTTCGGTTATGCCCGCCTGAGCGCATTTATATTCAACCGCTTTATTCTCTCGGTTTTGCTGATTGGTGCGCTGATTTTGTTGCGTAAGCTGATTTCTGAGTTTTTGCACCAAATGTTGTTCTTCAAATTTTGGTTCAAAACTTTCAAACTGCGCCGCAAGGTCAGAATGTCGATTGACTTTTGGACCAATATGATAATGGATCCTGTGTTCATTATCATCGGTGTCTTCTTTATTTTGAGCGTTTGGGGCGTTTCGACCGACTTGCTGTTGCAAAGCCTCAAAAAACTTTTGACCGGTTTTAAGATTGGCGGCGTCAACATCTCGTTGATAGCGATTGCGTTGGGTATTATTGCCTTTTTCGCCTCATTGGCGCTGTTTAAGGCTTTGCGCACCCGCTTTTTCAATCAGGTTTTGAACAAAATGAGCATTGATGACGGCATCCGTCACTCTTTGTCCGCCGGCTTGGGATTTGTCAGTTTTGTTTTAGCCACGATTATCGCGATTGTGATTATGGGTGGTGACTTGACCAACCTTGCCATTATCGCCAGTGCGCTCTCGGTTGGTATTGGTTTTGGCTTGCAAAACATTATCAACAACTTTGTTTCAGGTATCATTATTTTGTTTGAGCGTCCGTTTAAAGTGGGCGACTGGGTATTGGTGAACGGCGAAGGTGGTAAAATTAAGCAGATTAATATTCGCTCGACCGAGGTTGAAACCTTCAAAAAAGCCAGTATTATTATTCCGAACGCAACGCTGATTTCTAATTCTGTGACCAACCTGACACATGAGAATAATTGGTCGCGTCAGTCCGTGACTGTCGGAGTGGCTTATGGTTCGGATATTAATAAAGTGAAAGAGATTTTGCTCGAGGTGGCTAACGCGCATAAATACGTTTTGAAAAATCCGGCGCCGTATGTTTTGTTTAATGACTTTGGCGCGAGTAGCCTTGACTTTGAATTGCGTTGCTACACCGACAACATTTGGAACGGTTGGTCGATTCCGAGCGATTTAAGGTTTGAGATTAACCGTCGTTTTGAGGAAGAGGGTATCGAAATTCCGTTCCAACAGGTTGTGGTTCACTCCGGCGAGAAAGTGTCGCAGGAAGACCAGTTCTATGCCAAGAAAAAACTCACAACACAAAAATAGGTGTTGAAAAATTAAAATTATATGCTACAACTCTTCACTGTTGTAGAGCCGGATTAGCTCAGTTGGTAGAGCAACGCATTCGTAATGCGTGGGTCAGGTGTTCAAGTCACCTATCCGGCACCACTTTTCCAAACAGGGGTGATTTTTCCACCCCTTGTTTTTTTGCCCATCCTATCTGATTCATCCTCATCCACTTCCACTTCTCTCTTACCCTTACCCTTATACTTGTTGACAAAAAATAAATTTCGGCTAAAATCAGATGCGATAAGCTATTTTTATGTCTTTAAAATTTATAATTATGAAACAGATACGATTTAATTTGGATGACTTCACTTTGCCGGCAGAGCCGTATTGCGAGGTGTCAAGTCAGGAACAGGCTGAAAAAAGTTTTCAACGCAAGGGAGTCTTTGGCAGGGTGTTTTTAGCCAAAGTGACCAGTGTCGGCGCGGCGCTTAATGCCGATGTCTCACTACCCAATGGACGAAAATCAGGCGCTGTCAAATATCTGTGGATTTGCCAAAATCCTGTGATGGAGGCCTTTGTTCCGCTGTTTGCCGATGAAACGGGCTTAGATGAGTTTTATTATGATTCGATTGAACCTGTTGTCGGCACGGCGCTGATACGCAAGGGGCAGCGTGTGTTTGCTGTTATGCAGGGTGTCAATGGCAAAACCATGGTACGGTTGTTGACGGTGTATTTCTGTCAGGATTTTTTGGAGACACTCTACAAAATCCAAGGTTTGAAATATCGTGATACTTGCCTGCTCAAGATGATACGAGCCAAAGATAATCAGTTGGTGGCGTATTGTTGGAGCACCGAGATTGAGACAGTCAAAGACAATGGTCAAAAGTTGTATTCTCAGCAGCTGATGCCGGTATCAACCTTTGACAGTGACAGACTCTATGAGGTCGGACTGGAGCATATGTATGACGAGGTGGTTATGGAGGACGAATTAGTCAACCTTCATGGCACGAGTTATATCCTGCGCCGTGACAACCGAGGCAAATGTATTTTGGAAAAGAGCACTTTGCAACGCCTCGGACAGGCTGTGAGCCAAAAGCAGTTACAGACCGAAAACCTTAAGCGCAAACAGGCGCGCGAACAAACCGCTAAAGCCGCGCCGCCGGTCGGACACTTGAAAATCGTAATTAACAAAAAGGACGGGGATTAAATCTCCGTCTTTTTTTTGTGCGGCCTATGCAAAAAATACACAGATACGGCGCTGAATTTGCTTGACTATAACGGTTTATTCATATATAAAATCTCCAAATAAGTGTTTTCATGCTTAATTAACCATAATTATAACACGCTACGGCGTGCCGCCAGTCAACGAGGGTTCGTACACTGGCGTGCAATAGTTTATAGGTGTTGAAAGTTAAGATGTTTGATAGTTTGACAGATAAACTCGGTGAGGCGTTTTCGCGGTTGACATCGCGGGGTGTGCTGACTGAAAAAGACATTGACGAGGCAATGCGCAACATCCGCGTGGCATTGCTTGAGGCGGATGTCTCTCTGCCGGTTGTCAAAAGTTTTATTGCTCAGGTTAAAGAGCAGGCTTTGGGTGAAAAGGTGATTAAATCGATTCAGCCGGGGCAAATGGTTGTTAAGATTGTACACGATGAACTGGTGAAGTTATTGGGCTCTGAGCAGGGTTCTGAGCTGAATTTTCAGACAGTGCCGCCTGCCGTTATTTTAATGGTTGGTCTGCAAGGCTCGGGCAAAACCACCACGTCAGCCAAAATCGCCAATCTGCTCAAAAAGAGCAAAAAAGTTATGTTGGCGTCGCTAGACGTTTATCGTCCCGCCGCGCAGGAGCAGTTGGCGCAGTTGGCGGAACAAACGGGTGTGACCTGTCTGCCGATAGTCAAAGGCGAACCGCCGGCCAAAATCGCCCGTCGGGCTTTGGATGCCGCTAAAAAAGGCGGTTGCGATGTGCTGATTTTGGATACGGCCGGTCGTTTGCAGATTGATGAAACCTTGATGGCGGAAGTAGTTGAGGTTAAAAAACTGACCGCGCCGGTAGAAACCTTATTGGTGGCGGACGCGTTGATTGGTCAAGAAGCCTGCAATGTTGCCAAAGAATTTAATGACAAAGTCGGGCTGACCGGCATTGTCTTGACGCGTTTGGACGGTTCGTCCCGTGCCGGCGCCGCGTTGTCCATGAAAATGGTTGCCGACGTTCCGGTCAAATTTATGGGTACGGGCGAAAAAATATCCGAGTTGGAGGTGTTTCACCCCGAGCGCATTGCCGGACGTATTTTAGGGCAGGGCGATGTGGTTAGTCTGGTCGAAAAAGCCGCTGCGACGGTTGATAAGGCTGAGGCCGAAAAGTTGGCCGGACGGATGATGAAGGGTCAGTTTAATCTGGAAGATATGCTGGCGCAGTTAAAGCAAGTTCAAAAATTAGGAAGTATGGGGTCGATTATCGGTATGATTCCCGGACTTTCAAAATTTAAGAGTCAGATTGAGGCGGCGGGAGCCGGCGACGGTCTGATAAAAAAACAGGAGGCTATCATCTTGTCTATGACAAGGCAAGAGCGCAAGCATCCTGAAATCATCAAGGCTTCGCGCAAAAAAAGAATTGCGGCGGGAGCCGGTGTTGAGGTTCAAGAGGTCAACAAGCTGCTCAAGTCTTATGAGCAAATGTCGACTTTGATGAAAAAAATGGGCGGCATGGGCGGACTGTCATCAATGATGGGAAACCGGATGCCTATGCTCAAACAAGGTAACCCGCTGGGCAATATGTTTGGCGGCATTGGAAACAAATTTCCGTTTTAACGGAAGCTAATTTAGGAGATTAATAAAATGGCAGTACGTATCAGACTATCTCGCGGTGGTTCTAAAAAACGTCCTTTTTACAAAGTAGTAGCAGCAGATCAAAGAGCTCCTCGTGATGGTAGCTTTATTGAAAAATTGGGTACTTTCAACCCCTTGTTGCCAAAAGATCATGCCGAGAGATTGGTTGTTGATATTGAAAAAGCAAAATCATGGTTGGCCAAAGGTGCTCAGCCGACTGAAAGAGTTCAGAAAATGTTTGCGACATTGGGTCTGTGCTCTGCGCCGGTTATTCACGACCAGCCGAAAAAATCTGCACCTAAGGCTAAAGCCGTAGCCAGAATGCAGGAAAAAGAAGAAAAAGCTAAAGCCGCTGCTGAGGCTGCTGCAGCTGAGGCTTCTGCTGAATAATTATTTTATCCGAGTGCTTAACGGTAATATGGCAGTGCGAGAGAGATAAGCGATGAACAATGACAAGCGTATATGTTTGGGAGCCGTGGTTGGTGTGCATGGGATTAAAGGCGAGGTGAAAGTTAAGAGTTTTACCGAACCGGATACCAATATCGACCGCTACGGAGAAGTTGAGAGCAAAGACGCCGGTCAAAAGTTTGAGCTTAAGGTTGTCGGGCACAGTAAGGAATTATTGCGGGTTAAAATAAAAGGCGTCAACGACCGCACCGCGGCCGAAAAGTTGATTGGAACAGGTTTTTATATCAACCGTGACGCCTTGCCCGAACTTGAGGATGAAGACGAGTTCTACGAGGCTGATTTGATTGGTCTTGAGGCTCGCCAAAACGGCGAAGTTATCGGCACCGTTGCCGGACTTTATAACTTTGGCGCCGGCGAGATTATCGAACTCAAACTCAAAGCCACCTCAAAGTTAGAGATGCTTCCTTTCACCAAGGCTTATGTGCCTGAGATTAATATCTCGGAGGGCTATATTACGGTAACATCTGCGGCAATAGCGTTTGCTCCCGAAGATGATGAAGGGGCGGACAATGCTCAAGGTTAAGATTTATACCATTTTTCCTGAGATTTTCCCCGGATTTTTGGGATATTCCTTAACCGGAAAAGCCTTAGAAAACGGCAAGTGGTCGATTGAGTGTGTGAACATCAGAGATTATGCCTTTGACAAACACGGCTCAGTGGACGACACCCCGTGCGGCGGTGGCGCCGGTATGGTTATGCGTCCCGATGTTTTGGGCAATGCTTTGCAACAAAACCACCATGGCGGACGCCTGATTTATATGAGCCCGCGCGGCAAACCTCTAACGCAAAAAATGGTTCGCGAGTTGGCGGCGGAAGATGAAATCTCTGTTGTCTGCGGACGTTTTGAAGGGGTTGACGAACGTGTGCTTGAGGCCTGGAATATTGAGGAAGTCAGTATTGGCGACTATATTCTGACCGGTGGCGAGCAGGCGGCGATGATAATGTTAGACGCGGTTGTGCGTCTAATCCCCGGTGTTTTGGGTAATGCCGAATCAACCGCAGATGAGAGCTTTGAAAATATTTTGTTGGAACATCCCCAATACACCCGCCCAATTCAATGGGAAGGTAGAACTGTTCCCGATATCCTTTTGAGTGGACATCACCAAAATATTGCCGCATGGCGGCGCGAGCAAGCACTGCAAGTAACCAAACAGAGACGTCCGGATCTTTTGCAAAAATATCTTGATTCTCATAAAGTTTAGGTGTATAGAGTAAAAAAATTTATTAAAAAGGGTTAAACAATGAACATTATTGAAAATATTGAAAAAGAGCAAATTGCAAAACTCAACGCCGGAAAAAATCTGCCGGAGTTCAAAGCCGGTGATACTTTGAAAGTTCACACCAAAGTAAAAGAAGGCGACAGAGAGCGTATTCAGGTTTATGAAGGTGTTTGCATTGCTCGCAAAAACGACGGTTTGAACTCTTCTTTCACGGTTAGAAAAATTTCTTTCGGTGAAGGTGTTGAGCGTGTATTCCCGTTGTATTCTCCAAATGTTGCTAAAATTGAAGTTGCTCGTATTGGTAAAGTACGTCGTGCAAAAATGTATTTCTTGCGCGCATTGCGTGGTCGTTCAGCTCGTATTGCCGACGATTTGTCCGCTTCTGCCAAAGCAAGAGAAAATTCTTCTTCAGCTGAATAATTTTCTGCAACAGCAAAAAAATCAATCCCCTTAGCCTTTCCGCTGAGGGGATTTTTTTGCGCATAGAAAACCCCGCGTTAGACACGGGGTTCAGTAGAGAGGGTGGCATCATTTTTCAAAATGATATATTCCTTCATGAGAGATAACCAGTCCGGTGTTTGTTCCTGTAAAATGAACAATATCCGGTTTATTTGCTGTCCCGACATCCAAGTAAACCAGTTTTTCAGTTTTAGATGGATTAGAAATAACGTGCGAGCCGGTTACATTTGCCGGAAAACAGATGATGTCGCCGGCATTAAGATGAATATCCCCTTTTTCCGTTTTAACTAATGCCGTGCCGCTAATGATATAAAAGATTTCTTCATTTTCTTCGTGATAATGGTATCCATAGGCATATTTTTCAGGCTCAACTTCCACAAAATTAGCGGAACATTTGGTTATATCGTCAATAATTGGTTTAACGCCAAACTGATTATCTCCTTGTGTTTGTATTTGAACCGGAATTTTGTGATAATTTTTTACAATTATTTCTTTCATTTCTTTTCTCCAAAAACGATTGCATTTAAGAACAATAATTTTATAATAGCATTTAGATAAAAATGTAAAGTAGGCACTATTTTGTTATGAAGTATGCAAAAAGTAACTTTTGGAGAAAATAAGGTGATTTCAAATAAAAATTTTTCAGATTGTCCGGTTGCAACGACCATTAATTTAATTGGTAATAAATGGAAATTGCTGATTATCCGTGATTTGCTTAGTGGAACGAAACGTTTTGGCGAACTGCGTAAAAGTCTGACCGGTATCAGCCAACGAGTTTTAACCGAAAATCTCCGTAATTTGGAGAGTGACGGATTGCTGGAGCGCAAAGTGTATGCAGAAGTTCCGCCCCGAGTTGAATATAGCCTTAATAAAATCGGTTTATCTTTACAGCCGATAATTATGACAATGGCGGAGTGGGGAACAAAATACAAAAATAATCAACTGTAAAATTCAAATTACAATAACGCTCTTTCTTGAGGATAGAATATACTGTAAGCCGAGATATCTCACAGGTTGCAGCATCTTCAGCTCTCTCAGAAAATATCGTTAGAGAACGGAATATCCTGCAACATCCGCTGCGGTTTATAGATATAAAGGTTAGTCGTGGTCGGAATATCGTCTTTGCGGTGGGTATAGCCGCGCTTTTCCATGCAAACGCGATACTTGCGCGGGCTTGAGCCGGCATTGTCGCGCAGAGAACGCACCATCACCGGTTGCGCCCCCGGATAGGCGACATAACTTGCCCAAATGCCGCGTTCGGCGTGCCAGTTGGCGCGCAAGTCAAGTTTGGTTTCTTCAGAAAAGAACCATGTTCTAAAGTCGGGAACGTGCAACCCCTCGGCAATACGCATACACTCGGAGTGGTCGCGAGAGAATTTTTCAATACCTGTTCTCGGGCGCTCCCAGTGATAAATCACTTGCCCTTGCGCTGAGTCGGAATACAACCAACTGCATCCGCACAATAACCCGACCAAAGTTGAAACAATAAGCGCTTTTTTCATCTTAAAAATCCAAATCAGCATAACTTCTTGCCGGCAAAATACCGCGGATATTGTCTTTGAGAATATCCTTAAAGCTTGGGCGCGATTTTATTTTAGAATACCAAAGTTTGGCGTTTTTGTAGTCATCCCACGGCACATCGCCCAAATAGTCCAAAATCGAGAGGTTTGCCGCGGCTGAAATATCCGCCATTGAGAACGTGTCGCCGGCCAGATAATTGTTTTGTTCCGCCAACCAGTCAATATATTCCAAATGGAAAGACAGGTTATTGTATCCGGTTTTCAATAATCGGGAATCCGGAGCCGAACCGTATGCAAAGCGCCGGTCAATTTTTTCAAACGCGATATTGCGATAAACCTCACGATAAAACTTAACGTCAAACCACTCGGTCAAGCGCCTGACTTCCGCACGTTCTTTGGGGGTGTTTGGCAAGAGTTTGTAGTCTTTTGTGGTTTCTTCCAAAAATTCGCAAATAGCATTGTTTCCGCAGAGCACGTTGCCGTCATAAATAAATATCGGCAGCTCGCCGGCCGGATTCAGTTTCAGGCACTCTTGCGACAGTTTCCAAGGCTCTTCCTCGCGCAAAACGAACAGCATTTTCTTTTCGCTCATAATCACGCGCACTTTTCTCGACACGGGAGATGCGGAATGTTGAATTAGCAAAACCATAATTTAGCCCCTTGCTAGGTTAATTAATCCACAGCATAACAAACCCGAGAGCGCAGGTCAATCACCAGATGCAAACTGCATACAACTTATTTTACATAAGCCGGCGGCACAATACCAACGCTGGCCTCGTCTGCTTTACGGATTTCATCAACGACGCGTTGCTCAATCTGTTGCTTGATTTTGTTCTGATTGGCCTTAATCACCTCGCGGATGGTGTTTGCGGTAAACGCTCCTTTGCGTGTGACTTTGGATACGGCGATAAACAGCGGCATATCCCACACGGCTTTTTTAGACATTTGCACCATATCGCGAATGCCGAGCTTGGCTTGTTCTAAAGCGCCGTAATAGCGGCTGGTCAGAATATAATCCACATTGCCGATAAACAACTGTTCGTATAGTTTTTCGGAGTCATCGAATTTTTGAATTTTATACGACTTAAGCTCATTGGTTACATAGTCGGCTATGTACTCGCGACTGTCCATCGCGCCTTTCAGCTTTTTGAGGTCGTCTTTTGTTTTGATATTGAGGTTATTGTCGGGCATGGTGACAACAACGAGCGGATTGTTGAGCAACGAGGGATAAACCAGCTCCAAGCCGTCGTATTTTCTGGTGTCGTAATAAGCGCCTAAAATCACGTCAACGCGTCCGCTGACGGTATCAAAAATCAAATTATCATAAGTTCCGGAGGCAAAATATTGCATTTCATTATCGCCCGAGGCGTTGAAGACATCAATAAACGGCTGAAAAACCGTGTCGATTCCGTCGCGATATTTGCTGAGCGTGCCAAACGGCGGATAGTCAATAAAAGACGTGACCCATAACCGCGAGCCGGCGTTCAAAACCTTTTTACGCGCCTTAACCAACGCGTCTGCCTGTGAACATAGCATAATCAAACACAGCATCCCGCAAACGATTTTTATAAAATTTTTCATTTTCATCACCTTTTATTTGACCTATAAGAATAAATTAACTAAATTATGTTAATAAATATTTTATAAACGTGAAGTTATTTGAGAGTAAAAATGTATCCATCATCACAAGGTTGCGCGGGCAATTATGCCTCCACTCAAAAAGAGGGTTTAACCCAAATCGAGCTTGAAAGTCGGGCGTTTATCTGCACGGCGTCGGCGCTCAATCGCATTAAGGAACATTGGGAGACCGAAAAAACAAATCTGCCTGAAGCATTAGAGAAAAATAAATTGCTGTGGAGCGTGATTGCCAGTGCCATGAAAGAGGATGATTGCCCTCAGCCGCAAACGGTGCGCAACAGCATTTTACAGCTAGCCGCTTTTGTGTTCAAGCGCACGATAGAGCTATTAGGAAAACCTCGTCCCGAGGGGTTGGATGTTTTGATTAATATCAATATGAATATCGCCCGCGGGCTGAACGGCAAAGCCACCGACTAAACCCATATAATAAGATTGCGTCCGAGGATAAGGTGAAAGCTTTATCCTTTTTTTATATCTGTATGTTTTTTTTGGCACGCTATTTGCATATTAAAAGCAAATAATTGTTTTTTAGGCGTGAGACCATGCAGATAACAGACTTAAATAGCAGCTTACTTAAGGCGATGACAACCGGAGAGGGAAAGAAGCAATCCTCTGCTTCCGAGAGCTTTGCTGATATGATTAAAACGGCAAGCGCCAAACCCAAGGTTGAAAGTGTGACTGCGGGCAAGGATGATGTTGCGGCGGATTATCAGCAACAAACCTCGTCTGTTGAAGTTAAAACAGCCGATAAAACCGCTAACCGTAGCGCAAGCGCGGACGAGGCTAAGTCTGAACCTAAGGAAAAGCCCGCGAAAAATCAGTCTCAATCTAAAAAGACCTCAAAAGACGACACTCAGGCGGATAATACCGTTGTGTCTGACAAGCCGCAAGCGCAAGAATCCATGCCGACGGAAAATCCCGATGAAGCGGTTGTAGCTCCTGTTGTTGATGAGAACGGCGACATGGTAGCAGAGATTGTAGAGTCGGTTGTGGGCTATGTTACAATGCCTGTGCTTGAGGTTGAGCCTGCCGCGGTTTCGGTTGAGCCTGAAAACGTGGTGCCGGTTATGGATGTTGCTGAAAATGTTGTTCCGCAAATGTCTGAAACTGCGCAACCTGCTGAGGTTGTTATTCCGCCTGTAACGCCGGTTATTGCGGATGAAAATATTGAACAGCCGCGAATCATGGTTCAAGAAGATGCGCCGGTTGAAGCTGAAGTTGTTGCCACGCCGACGGTTGCCAAGCAGGTTTTGCCGGTAGACAATCAGGTTGATATTCTGCCGGAAGAAGTTATCGCCGCGCAAGAGGAAAAAATTGCCGAGTTGTTGCCGGAAGATACCGCCGTTGCCGTCAAAGTTTCGGTCAAAGAAGACAAAGTGACCGATTCGCTGACGGACAAGCCGCTTACGCCGCTGTTTGATGAAGTTGTCGAGGTCGAGCCGACCACTATTCAGGACGATATGGCTGAGGTTCAGCCAGAAGTTAAAGTTGAGTCGCAAAAAGCTGAGACTTCCGTTCAGCCGCAAGCCGCGGTGTTAAACGTGGCGGAAGAGGTCGCCAATGTTGAAGTCGAGACTCAGGCGGAAGTTGCCGTCACGCGTGCTGAAAGCGCGGGGTTGTCTTCTTCTCAGGTGTTTGTAGCGGGCGAGGGGGCGCGCTCGGTGAACGCTGTCAATCAAAATACCGCAACCGACACTTCGTTCAAAGATGCCTATGACAAAGGCTTAACCCGCGAGGTTGCCGAGCAGATTAAGGTTAATATCACCCAGTCGGCAATTAAGGGCGTTGATAAAATTGAAATTCAGCTCAAGCCGGCCGAGCTCGGTCATCTTGAAATCAAAATGCAAATCAGCAAAGACGGGCGTTTGCAGGCGCATATCGTAGCTTCTGATGCCAACACCATGGAGCTGTTGCAAAAAGATTTGAGCGCCCTTAAGCAAGTGTTTGATAATGCCGGTTTTCAAACCGAAGACGGCAGTTTCAGTTTCAGCTACCGCGGGGATGAACAAAACAATAATGAGCGCGAGCGCCTCAGAACTTTTATCGGTGAAGTTATCACACAAGATGTTGCGGAAGAAACCGCCGCTAACGATTATATCGGCGTTGATGGCGTAAATATTAGAGTTTAGGGAGAAAAACCATGACAGATATAAGTGCAATTAATGGGTATGCTTCAAGCACGGCTAATTCGAGTACTTCCTCGGCGTCTAAGACATTGTCCGCCGATATGAATACCTTTTTGACCTTGCTGACCACGCAGTTGAAATATCAGGATCCGCTTGATCCGACGGATACTTCCGAGTTCACCAGTCAGTTGGTACAGTACTCTAATGTTGAGCAGGCGATTCAAACCAACGCCAAATTAGATTCGTTGATTGCGTTAAATAACAATAATCTTGGCGCGCAAGCGGTCTCTTATATTGGCAAAGTGGCGCAGGTTTTGGGTGATGTTATGCCTCTTGAGGGCGGCAAAGCGCAAGCAACCTACACTTTGGATAAGGATGTGAACAGTTGCACGATTATGGTCAAAGACAGCAGTGGTAATATCGTTTATACCGAAACCGGCAACAAAGTCTCCGGCACGCACAACTTCAAATGGGACGGCAAAGACAAAGACGGCAATCAGCTTAAAGACGGAGCCTACCAGATTGTTGTGAGCACGAACGTGGCATCGGGCGAAACCAATGCCAATGTTATCACCACGGTTTTGGGCAAGGTGACGGGTGTTGCGAGTGACAGTAACGGCGTTTACATCGGTCTTGGCGATTCGGTAACCGCTAACCTCAGCGATATTTTGACTATTCGCGATGGAGATTATTTTGATAAAAACAACCCCTCGTCAGACAAAACCGAAGACGGGAACAATTCCGCCGAACAGAAAGTTGCGGCACAACAATCAATAATGGGCGAAGTAATTGATGCCATCTCAGATGCGGCCAAAGCAGCTGCGCTTGTATTATAATTATAAGACTTTAGGAGAAAAACAATGAGTATTTTAGGTTCAATGAGATCCGGCGTTTCGGGACTGGCATCACAATCCAGCGCTCTGAGTGCGATTTCGGATAATATTTCCAATATCAGCACCGTTGGTTATAAGGGTACCAATACGGCCTTTAAAACTTTGGTGACCAAACAAACCTCAAGCAGCAACTATGCTTCGGGCGGCGTGCAGTCTGTGTCCAGACAAGACATCAGCGCGCAGGGTTTGCTGTCGTCTTCAACCTCATCAACCGATTTGGCAATCAGCGGTAACGGTTATTTTGTTGTCAATCAGACAGCCACCCCGGGCAACAGCGATGTTTGGGCTTATACCCGCGCCGGTAGTTTCACCGCCGACACCAACGGTTATTTGCGCAACAGCGGCGGTTACTATGCTCAGGCATGGTCTTTGTTGCCGTGGGATGGTTCTTCGGAAGCCTCTGTTGTTAATATTCAAGGTATTAACTATATGAAGGCTTATTATGACGAGAGCGGTAGTGTGGTTTATATCAATGACAATATCATTGACTCCACCAACCTCAAACCGATTAACCTTGCCACTATCGGCGGTACCGCCACTTCTACCACGCAGTTGAGTATGGGAGCCAACCTGCCGGCTTCGGATAATATCGGCAGTTCGCAAAAACTCTCAGCGCTGATTTATGACAGCCTTGGTAATGCCAGCAACTTGAGCATTGACTATAATAAGATTGGTTCCAACAGTTGGAGCATGGGTGTCAGCATCCCCAAAGGCGCCGCCAACATTACTCTGACAAACTCAGCTGATAACAACAGCATTTACTATTCTGCCGGTCAGTTAGAGTTCAATTCAATTCCGACCAACGGTTCTCAAATCAGTATCACCGACGCCGGTACCGGTAAAACCTATGTTTTTGAGTTTGTTGACGATGTTGCCGGATACGCCGGAACCAACATTGCGGTTTCTCGTGATGTTTCTTCTTCAAGCGAGGCGGTTAAAAATTTGGTTTCTGCCATGCAGGATAATATGCCTGCCGGCAACCGATTTTCAGCCAGTGGCAATACGGTTAAAATTGTGCAGTCAGTCTCGGGCGGAGCTTTGACTATTGACGCGAGCAAAACGCTTGCCTGCGTTCAGAGCGCCGTCAATCCTAATGAGACCACCGGTATTCCGAGCGGTATCTTTACGATTGAAGAACTTGACACCGCCTCTAAAAACTGCGCATCAATCACCTTTACGTCAACCACAGCCACAACCTATACCAATGCCGGTGCTTTTATGATTGGCGGTAAATACTTTAAGTTTGTTGCCGGCGCGGCCAACGATGGAGATGGAACGGCGGGTGACCCTTATGAAATCAGCATTGACGCGGCTACAACCGGCGCTAACGTTTCAACTTCTAAACTGGTTGAGCTGTTGTCAAACAACATTAATGCCAAATTGCCGAACAGCGAGTGCTACACCGCCAGCGGTAACACTCTGGAGATTGCGCCCACGACAACCAGTGCCGACATTGCTATTAATGTTGCCAATCTTGGCGGTGCGGTCAGCGGTCAAATGAGAGATTCCGGCAACGGCTGGGTTCCGATTGCAACCGGAGGCACATTGTCAAACACCTTTACCTTAGTTGACGGCAGTAAGCGTCAAGGCTCGCAGGTTTCGGCTGTTTTGTTCAACTCTGACGGTACGCCTAAATCTTTCGGCATTGACAGCATGAATATCACTTGGGCTAACGGTGCCAAGAATATGGATGCGGCGCATGGTAACAACATTGCCGTCAATATGGGTAATGTCGGAACAAGTGACGGTTTCACTCAGCTTTCCGGCGGTTTCACCACCTCATACATCAAACAAGACGGTGCTAAGTTTGGTAACTACTCCGGTGTTGATATTGACGCCAACGGTATTGTAACCGCGGTGTTTGATAACGGTGAGACCCGTCCGATAGCCATTTTGCCGCTCGCAACATTCTCCAACCCGAACGGTATGAGCTCTCTGACCGGTAACGTTTGGATTGCGACCGACGAGTCCGGACAGGCTATGCTTAAGCAGGCCGGAGACAACGGCGCCGGTGAAATCACCTCTTATTCATTAGAGGATTCAACGGTCGATTTGGCGAACGAGTTGTCAAATATGGTGGTTGTGCAACGCGCTTATTCTGCCTCGACCAAAATTATTACCACTGCCGATGAAATGCTTGATGAACTGACCAGAATGATTTAGTTATAAAGCAACTCATTGATTTTTCTTCCTAAAATGGCTCAAGTCACAAGACTTGGGCCTTTAGGGGTTACGATTTAGCTGTGAATATGTCAAATATAGAGTTTTAATAAGCGGAAAATTAAGCTAGTTATATAAACAATTGTACATTTGTGTGTTAAGAAAGATGTAATTGCCGTGAACAACTTTTTACAAACTCTAAAAAATCTGTCTCCGGGGCGTTTGATTGCGCTTGCGGGCGTGGCTTTGTTCTTAATCAGCTTTTTCGGCTATCTGTTTTCTAGGATAGGGAATAGCGATTTTGCCGTGCTTTATTCTGATTTGGATTTGGAAAACGCCAAACAGATTGTCTCTCAGCTTGAGGCGGAAAACGTAAAATATAAGTTGTCGGATAACGGTACGACCATTTTGGTACCGACGGATGACGTAAATCGCTTGCGTATCAACACCGCGGATATTGCCGCCGCTTCCGGTGGTTCCGGTGTCGGTTATGAAATTTTTGACAACAGCGACGCGCTCGGCTCAACCAATTTTGTGCAAAATATCAATTTGGTGCGCGCGCTTGAGGGAGAGCTGGCAAGAACGATTCGCTCGGTGGATAACATCAAAAGCGCCCGCGTGCATTTGGTCTTGCCTAAACGCGAGATGTTTTCCCGTGAGGAGCAGCAACCCAGCGCCTCGGTGGTGATTAAAACCAAAGACGGCAAAAAACTCAGTTTGGCAAGTATTCAGTCGATTCAAAAGTTGGTTTCTGCCGCCGTGCCTAAACTTGATGTTAAAAATATTGCCATTGTCGACAGCGCCGGCAATCTGCTCACGCAAAACTTTGAAAATCCTGAGGCTTTGTCCGCCGCCAACAACGAGGTTATGCGCATGGAGCAAGAACGCAAAATCGCGCAAAAGGTGCAAAGCCTGCTTGAAAATTCTTTGGGTGAAGGCAGTGTTCGCGCGCAGGTCAATCTGGTGATGAACTTTGATAAGGTCGTCACTAACGAGGAGATTTATGACCCCGACAGTCAGGTGGTGCGTTCGCAAACTTCCGTTACCGAAGAGGGTGTAAACAACAGCCGTGAGGTTCCGGTCAGCGTGGCGCAAAATATCCCGAACGCCGACGTTGTTAATAACAACAGCGGCAGTTATAGCAATAATTCCCGCACTGAAGAGGTTATGAACTATGAAATCTCCAAAGTCATCCGCAACAAAATCAAAAACAGCGGCGATATTGAGCGCATGAGCGTGGCGGTGTTGGTTGATGGTGTTTATGAAAAAGACGCCGACGGTAATATGGTTTATAAACCCCGCACGCAAGAAGAAATGAACAAAATCACCGCGCTTGTCAAGTCGGCGGTGGGCTTTGACGCCGAACGCGGCGATAAGGTCGAGGTTGAAAATATGCGCTTTGTTAATGTAATGCCTGAAGTGGCGGAACAAACCGAGCGGCTGTTCTTTGGCTTTACCAAAGCCGAGCTGATGAGAATGTCCGAAGGTCTGGGTGTGGCGATAGTGGCTGTGTTGGTCATCTTATTGGTTATTCGCCCGCTGATAAACAATGCGTTCGACACGGCGACTTCGTCATCCGATGCTAAACTAATTGGTGATTCCGGTCGCGATGATAATATGCTATTATCAAGTTTTCTGAACGATGATATGAACTTTGATGATATGGTAAATATGGATAAGGTAGACGGACGGATTAAGGCCTCTTCGGTGCGTAAGATTAATGACTTTATTGATAAAAACCCCGACGCGGCGGTTAATGTTATCCGCAGTTGGTTGTATCAGAGCGACAATAGTTAAGGCAGGCGGTAGCAGATGAAACAAAATGTGATTGATGATTACAGTTTATTATCCGGTCAGCAGAAAGCGGCGATTTTGATGTTGTCGTTGGATGAGGAAAAGTCGTCGGCGGTTTTTTCTAAAATGGATGATGAGGAAATCAAAGAGCTGTCGGTGATTATGGCTAGTTTGGGCAAGGTCAACTCCGAGGTGGTGGAAAAAATCATGCAGGAGTTTATTGATAAAGCCTCCAGCACCGGCAATCTTATCGGTTCTTACGAGAGTACGGAACGTTTGCTTGCCAAAGCATTGGATAAAGACCGCGTGTCTTCGATTATGGAAGAAATCCGCGGACCGGCGGGTCGTACCATGTGGGATAAATTGGGCAACGTGAACGAGCACGTTTTGGCCAACTACCTCAAAAACGAATATCCGCAAACCATTGCCGTTATTCTTTCCAAAATCAAAGCCGAGCACGCGGCAAAAGTTATCGCCCTGTTGCCTGAGAACTTTGCGATGGAAATTATTATGCGTATGCTGCGCATGGACGCCGTGCAGAAAGAGGTTTTGGACGGCTTGGAAAAAACTTTGCGCAAAGAGTTTATGAGTAACTTGTCAAAATCAACGCGCCGCGATTCTCACGAGCTGATTGCCGAAATCTTCAACTCTCTTGACCGCAACACCGAAGGTCGCTTTATGGAGGCGTTGGAAGAGCGCAACCGTGAATCTGCCGACCGCATTAAGTCTTTGATGTTTACGTTTGAAGACCTTATGCGTATTGACGCACAAGGTATTCAAGTTTTGTTGCGCAATGTTGATAAAGACAAACTGGCAACAGCCCTCAAAGGCGCTTCCGAAAGCATTAAAGAGCTGTTCTTCAGCAATATGTCTACCCGTGCCGGTAAGATTCTCAAAGAAGATATGGAGGCCATGGGACCGGTCAGATTGCGTGAGGTTGAAGAGGCTCAGCAGTATGTTGTCGGCGTGGCAAAAGATTTGGCGGCTACTAACGAAATCGTCATCAGCGAGGGCAAAGAGAGTGACGAATTGGTATACTAGGGCGGTTTTATGGCAGAGTTAAAAAAATTTTTGTTTGATAATTTTGTGGTCGGCGGTTGTGATACCAAATTGCCCGAGCCTCTGCCTGATATTGTTGAGGAGGAGCCCGAGACAGCAGAAGAGCAAACGCCGCAGGTTGAGGTTGTGCCTGAGCCGGTGGTGCCGACTTTTTCTCAAGAAGAGCTTGACGCAAAAGTTTCCGCCGCCGCGCAAGACGGTTATGAAAAAGGCTATAACAGCGCTCGTCAGGATATTGCCGCCGAGACCAATTCTTTGTTGGCGGACATTTCGCAAAAATTAACGGTGCTTTTGGCGCATGCTGATGAGAGTGATAAAACCCGCGAGCACGAAGCGGTGCAAATCTTAAAACAGGCGCTGACCACATTGGTTCCGTCTTTGTTGGAGGAAAACGCCGCCGCTCTGGTTGATAAGTTTTTGCAAGACAATTTCAACAATTTTAAACATAATGCAAAATTGTCTTTCTATATTAATCCTGATATTATATCATACGTTCAGGAAAGTATTATTAAGTTGGCGAACAGTAATGACTTTGAGGGCAAAATCGCCATCCATAAAGACAGCGGATTGGAGCGTTGCTCGTGCCGTGTGGAGTGGGACAACGGCGGTGTGGAATATACCCCGTGTCAACAACTGGAACAAGTAGAACAAATGCTGGATAAACAATAACACAGCGGAGATTGTGATGAGTGATAATTTAGAACTTGATGAAATGAACGAGAATAACAATAGCGAAGAAGAGCCGATTCTCAAAAAAGAAAGCGGTTTGGATAATTTTGATATTCCCAACTCCGCCAGCGATTTGGAGGCCGTCTATGATATTCCGGTTAAGGTTTCGGCGATATTGGGTAAAACCCGCATTAAGGTCAGCCAACTATTGAAAATTAATAAAGGCACGATAATCGAACTTGATAAAAAAGTGGGCGAGGCGATTGATATTTATGTCAACAACAATCTGGTTGCCCGCGGTGAAGTTGTGGTGGTTGATGACAAACTCGGTATTACCATGACCGAGATTGTCAAAATGCCTGCCAAATAGGTACGAGGACTTAAATGGAGCTGCTGATAGTAGGAACATTAAACGGGCAGATAGGCGCCGCGAGCAAAATTGCCGTTCAACAGGGCGGACAGGTAACGCTTGCCGACACGGTTGAAAGCGGACTTGAGATTTTGCGCGGCGGCAAATCGGTCGAACTGGTGATGATAGATGTTAAACTTGATGTTTATAAATTTATCTCGTCACTGGAGCAGGAACGGATTAATGTTACTGTTGTGGCTTGCGGCGTGGCCAATGATTCGACTTTGGCGGTGAAGGCGATTAAGGCCGGCGCCAAAGAATATATTCCTCTGCCGCCTGATGCCGAGCTGATTGGTGCGGTTTTAGCCGCCGCCACCCGTGAGAATCACGCGCTGATTTATGGTGATAAAAAGACCGAGGCCGTGCTCAAAATGGCCAAGCAGGTTGCCCCGTCCGAGGCGAATATTTTGCTCACCGGCGAGTCCGGAACCGGTAAGGAGATTTTTTCGCGCTTTGTGCATGACAACTCCAAACGTGCCAACAAAAAATTTGTTGCCGTCAACTGCGCCGCTATTCCGGAAACTTTGTTGGAATCAGAGCTTTTCGGTTATGAGAAAGGGGCGTTTACCGGAGCGGTTGCCCGTCGTATCGGCAAGTTTGAAGAAGCCTCTGACGGCACGCTTTTGCTTGATGAAATTTCCGAGATGGATATTAAAATTCAGGCCAAGCTCCTGCGCGCGATTCAAGAGAAAGAAATTGACCGTATCGGCGGTAAAAGCCCGATAAAAGTCAATACCCGCATTATCGCCACCTCCAACCGCAATCTTGACGAGGCGGTCAAAAACGGCACTTTTCGACAAGACTTGTACTATCGTCTGAACGTGGTAAATATTAATATTCCGCCTTTGCGCGACCGTATGGATGATGTTATGGTCTTGACCAAACACTTTGTTAAAAAATATTCCGAGCTGAACGATATTCCGCTCAAACCCGTCAGTAAAGAGGCTGAAGCCAAGTTGATGAATTATCGTTGGCCGGGAAATGTGCGTGAGCTTGAAAACACAATTCACCGCGCGGTTTTGCTCAGTACCGGAGATGAAATTTCCGCCGATGCCGTGATTTTGGATGACATCAGCGCGGTGGTCAACCCCGCTCCCGAGGGCGAGGTGATGAGTGGCGGTGAGTTTGTGGGCAATACGTTGGCGAATATGGAGCGCAATCTGATTATCGACACGCTCAAACACACGATGGGCAACCGCACGATTGCCGCCAATATTTTGGGAATTTCAATTCGCACACTTCGCAACAAACTTAAACAGTATCAGGATGAAGGTCTGGATATTTAGGGAAGATGGCAGATAAAAACAACATCACCTCGTCAGGAGGCTCGTCATTTAAAGACATGCTGCTCAACGCCGCCAAACGCGGCGATTTGCTGTTTGCGGTCGGCATTATCCTGATTCTGGTCATTTTGATTATGCCCATGCCCTCGTGGCTGCTTGACGTGTCTTTGGCGCTGTCAATTACCATGTCGTGCCTGATTTTGATGACCGCCATATTCATTGAAAAACCGATAGAGTTCAGCGCGTTCCCCTTGGTTTTGCTGATAGCCACGCTGTATCGACTATCGCTAAATCTGGCCTCCACGCGTTTAATTCTCTCCAAGGGCTATCTTGGGGCTAATGCCGCTGGTGAGGTTATCGCGGCGTTTGGCGGCTTTATTATGGGCAATAGCTTTGTCATCGGTGTGATTGTGTTTGCCATTTTGGTCATTGTCAACTTCGTAGTCATCACCAAAGGTTCGGGGCGTATTGCCGAAGTCGCCGCTCGTTTTGCCTTGGACGCCATGCCCGGCAAGCAAATGGCGATTGATGCCGACTTGTCTTCCGGTTTGATTAATGAGGATCAAGCCCGCGCTCGTCGCGAAGAATTGGCCAAAGAGAGCTCGTTCTACGGCGCAATGGACGGTGCGTCCAAATTTGTGCGTGGAGACGCCATTGCCGGCTTGATTATTACGTTTATCAACATTGTGGCGGGTATTATTATCGGTATGGTGCAAAACCACATGAGTTTTTCTGCCGCCGGAGAAACTTATACCCGATTGACCGTCGGTGATGGTCTGGTGTCTCAAGTGCCGGCGCTGATTATTTCTGTTGCCGCCGGTATTTTGGTATCCAAAGCCGGTATGACGGCCTCGGCCGACAAAGTGCTGTTCACCCAAATCGGCAACTATCCTAAAGCGTTGGGTATGAGCTCGGCTATGGCGGCGGCGTTGGGCATCCTCCCCGGAACACCGGCAATCCCGTTCTTTTTGCTCTCGGCGTTGACGGCGGCGACCGCTTATTATTTGAACAAACAACACAAAATCGCCAAACAGCAGGAACAGGCGGTTATGGAAAAAGAGCAAAAAGCCGGCGCTGTTGCCAAGGCGGAAGAGCCGATTTCCAGTGTGTTGCATATCGACCTTATCCGGCTTGAAATCGGCTATGGCTTGCTGCCGATGATTAATGAAGAGAGCAACAAAAAACTCACCGACCAAATCAAAGCTCTGCGCCGTGCGTTGGCGGCGGAACTCGGTTTTGTTATGCCTTCGATTCGTATTCAGGATAATATGCAGCTTGAGGCGAACGAGTATAATATTTATATCAAAGAGGTTCGCTCCGGCAAAGGCGAGATTCGCCCGTCGCAACTGTTGGTTATGGATCCGCGCGGCGACCCGATAACCCTCCCTGGAGAAAACACCATTGAGCCGACGTTCGGGCTGAAAGCTATGTGGGTTGACCAGTCCTATCGTGAGGAGGCGATGTTCCGCGGTTATACGGTGGTAGATCCCGCCACGGTCATCACCACCCATATTACGGAGTTGGTAAAGGATAATATGCCCGAGTTGCTGTCTTATGCCGAGACCCAAAAACTGCTTGATGAAATGGATAAAGAGCACCAAAAACTCGTCAAAGAGCTTATTCCCAACAAAATCAGCCTTGGCGCGTTGCAACGCATTTTGCAAAATTTGCTGCAAGAGCGTGTTTCTATCCGCGATTTACCCACCATTTTGGAGGGCATTTCCGAGGCGGTGTCTTCAACCCGTAGCCTGATGTTGATAACCGAGCATGTGCGCGCGCGTTTGGCTCGTCAGCTGTCAAATGTTAATGCGAACGAGCTTGGCATTATTCCGCTGATAACCCTGTCGCCGGAGTGGGAACACGCGTTTGCCGAGGCGATAGTCGGAGAAGGCGATGACCGCCAACTGGCGATGGCGCCGACGGCACTGCAAAGCTTTATTGCCAAGGTCAGAACCGTGATGGATGATCTGGCAATGAAAGGACAGTCCGGTGTGCTGTTGACCAGTCCGAATATTCGTCCGTTTGTGCGCTCGATTATTGAGCGTTTCCGCCCCATGACGGTGGTTATGTCACAAAATGAAATTCACCCCAAGGCCAAAATTAAGACCATTGCCCAAATTTAGGAGTAGCAAATGAAAATCAAACATTTTACCGCTCCCAACACCACGCAGGCTATGGCGATGATTCGTGCCGAACTCGGAGATGACGCCGTCATCATCTCGACCGAGACGGTTGCCGGCGGTGTGCAGGTGACCGCGGCGATTGAAGCGCCGCAAAATATAGACTTTGACGCAAATGATAACTTGGAGGTCGCCCCCGGATTGCAAATTTATGATGATGTGCAAATCCGCGAGAGTCTGGAATATCACGATGTTTTAGCCGATATTTCGGGGCAGATTTTAGCGCTTTCTCGTCAAAATAATCTTAAAACCGGCATTGCTGACAATCAAAAACTTTTGGCGCAAACTTTTCAACAAATGTATCAGTTTGAATCGCTGTTTGACAACGGTATGCCGAGCAAAATTTTTATGGGCGCGCCGGGGTGCGGCAAGTCGACGGTGATTGCCAAAATTGCCACGCAGGCAAAAATCAAAAACATTTCCGCCTGCATTATCAGCACGGATAATGTCCGCGCCGGTGCTAATAGTCAACTTGAGGCTTTTGCCAAAATTCTGCATACGGATTTTTATTTTTGCAAAAGCGCGAGAGAACTGTTTGACTGCACCCGTGCCGGAGCTGAAAAATATCAGATGTTGTTAATAGATACCCCAGGGATAAACCCTTATGTGGAAGCCGAAGTCAATAATATAGCCGATTTGATAGATACGTTGAAAGCCGATAAAATTTTGGTGCAGGACGCCGGACGCAATACCTTTGAAACGGTTGAAACCGCCGAAATTTTTTGCCGTCTCGGTGCCCGCCTGATTTTGCCCACCCGTTTGGATATGACCCGCCGTATCGGGGCGATTATTTCCGGCGCGTATTGCAATCGCTTGGGCTTTTGCGCCGGCAGTGTCAGCTCCAACATAGCCAAGGGCTTGGCAGAAATTACACCGGCGTCGTTGGCGCGCCTGATTTTGACGGATTAACGAAAGGTAACAACAATGGAAGACACAGCAGAAGAGTTAAAAATTGTCCCGCGCGGAAAACCCGTCAACAGCAGCCGCAAAGGCAAAAATATGATAGCCGTGGCCTCGGGCAAGGGCGGCGTGGGCAAAACGTGGTTTTCAATCACGTTGGCGCATGCCTTAAGCGGGTTCAAACAAAAGACCTTGTTGTTTGACGGTGATTTAGGACTGGCAAATGTGGACATCCAACTGGGATTAATGGTCAAAGACGACTTGGGCAGTGTGATTGCCGAGACTAAAACCTTAAATCAGGTTGTAACGCATTGTGATAAAACCCATTTTGATATTATCGCCGGTCGCTCCGGCTCGGCCGGTTTGGCGTCGATGCCGATTGGACGCCTGCAAATTTTGGGAGAAGACTTGTCATTGCTAGCAAACGCGTACAACAAGGTGATTTTGGATATGGGCGCTGGTGTGGAAAAATCCGTGCGCATTTTATCCAGTCTTGCGTCTGAAATTATCGTGGTTTGCACCGACGAGCCCACTTCGCTGACTGATGCCTACGCCTTTATTAAGATTATGTCAATGCAGTATCCCAAATGCCGGCTGAACATTGTGGTTAATCAGGCAAACTCGGTGCGCGAGGGCGAACGCACTTATGAGACAATGCTCAAAGCCTGCCGCAATTTTTTAAAGATTTCACCGCCGCTGTTGGGGGTGGTGCGCCGCGATACCCGTGTGCGTGACGCCATCCGCAGTCAAATGCCGCTTATTAGTCGCTACCCGACTTCCGAGGCGGCGGAAGATGTGATTGCTATTGCCCGTAAATTAATTTCAGAGGCATAAAATATGGATATGGAAAGTCTGCTCAACACGGTTATGAACAACCTTAACCTCAGCCCCCAAGGTGAGCAGACGCTAAAAGCAACCTTAAGCCTGAACGATTTTTTAGAGCAGGGTGTCACGCTCAAAAACGGACAGTCGCTCAGCCTGAGTTTGAACGACAATCTGTTAAACGTGACCGACAGCGAGGGCAAAACCGTCTTGCTCCCGTTGCAAAGCTTAAAAATTGAGCATCAGGCGTTGCAAAATGCCCGCCCGCAGACGATAGAAGCCAAGGTCTTAGGTCAGCAAAACGGCGAGGTGAAATTGCAACTGACAAGCCTTGATAATCTGCCGCCCAAGCAGTTTGTGCAAGCACGGCAAAACCAAGCCATGTCACAACCGACAATGTCAAGTATTCAGCCGCTGATTATTCGCTCTTCCAGCGATGTGTCGCAAATCACACTACCCAAAGTCAGCGTGGCGCAGGTGGTCGAACCTTATATTGCCCGTCAGCCGTTGCCCGCAAATTTGCAAACCGCATTGCAAAGCGCGCTTGCTCGGGTAGAGGTGCAAACGGAAGTCAAATCTCTGCCGAATTTACCGCAGTCGCCGACCACAACGCCCGTAACCGCAACCGCACAGTCTCAGCCGACCGCCACAACCGTCACGTTGCAGGCAAAAGTGGCAGAGGTTGTCAGCCAAACCGCCGCGCGTTTGCCAACCGCTTTGCCGAGCGAAACCGCAAATATTATTGAGACAGCGGTACAGCAACTCCAAACCTCGTTGGCGGAGCTGGTCGGGCAGACCCTAACGGCGCAGAGCGTGCAAACGCCGCAAAATAAAACGGTTTTTACCGGTCTGTTGGGCGAGATTGCTCCCGAACAACCGCTGCAACTCCCTGAAAATCTGGTGGTTGAACTGCAAATCACCGACGTTGGTGTTCGTTCGCGACAGATCACTGTTTCTCCGTTGGATAAAATTTTGCAGACCGTGCAAAGTTTAAAAACCGAGCAACCGCGTTTATATAAGCAACTACTGGCAAAATTACCATCCGCCGATGATAATATGTTGCAAAATATGGCACTGTTTCACAAGGCGGCAGTTAAGGGCGATGTCAGCCACTGGCTGGGCGAAACTCTGACGCGAGAACTGGAAAACAGCGGCGCGCAGGGCAAAGCCGTGTTGGAAGACCTGCAAACCGCGGTGCAAAACAGCAATCGCCAAACTCCGAGTTGGCGTGTGGTGGAGATTCCTTATTATTATGAAAATCGCTTGGATAAAATTCGTTTGGCGGTCAAGCAATATCCGGAAGATGAAGACGACACGCCCGAAAAACGGCAAAAATTCGGCACCCGTTTTGTGGTCGATACCGATTTCAGCCGTTTGGGGCAGTTTCAGTTTGATGGCTTTTCGTTTGCCAAAGACCGCCGTTTTGACTTAATAATCCGCACTCAAAAAGACATTGGCGATGACTTGTGCGCCAACATTATGCGCATTTTCAAAACCACACTGAGCAACGTTGGTTATAGCGGCAATATAAAGATTAATCTTAAGGAAAATTTCATAAAAATCAGCGAAGATAATAAACAGCATAAACCAACTTCGCAGGATTTGTACATATGACGAACGGAGACGCATTAGGCTACTATGCCGCGCTTGAGGTTGAACCCAATGCCGGCAGTGAGACCATCAAACAACAGTATCGCCTGTTGGCCAAAAAATGGCATCCGGATTCTAATCACGATGAAACCGCGGTCGACCGCTTTCAAAAAATTTCGGTGGCGCACAATGTGCTCAAAGATGAAGATAGTCGCTTGCGCTATGATATTTTGTCTCAGGCTTATGACACGGCGCATTTTCCCGATATGAACAATCTGAAAATTTATAACAATCGGCAGGGTTACAATGAGGTTGATTTGCGCAATATCCGTCTCACGCAGGTGGTGGGTAAAATTTTCAAACATACCGAAACGCTGATTTCTGAGATTTGTGATTATAAAGAGGCGCGCCGTTTGGCGCTGATTGTCTCCATCAAAAATTGGCTGTTGGGCTGGTGGAGTTTGAGTGGAATTGTGGCTAATATCAAAGCCATAAGCAAAAATTATCAAGGTGTGCTTGCGGATTATCGCGGCAACTTCACGCTTTTGGCGCATAATATGCTCGCCTACAATCAAGAAAAACGCTATGACGAGGCGCACGCCAGCGGGCGTTTGGCTTTGCGCTATGCCACGCCTTATCAAAAACAGTTGGTGGAGCAGTTTATGTCTAAGATTCCCTATCAGCGCGACTATATTTATCCGCAGTGGAAAATCGGCGGTTTGCGTGGTGTGCAACTGGTTGCGCCGTTATTTTTTGCGCTTGATTTGGCAATCGCCGGCAGTAGCAGTGTGGTGACAATGGAAGAGTTTAAAACCCTGTGGGCGATGAACAACGATATAAATTATTTTCAAGAAGTCCGCTTTAACGGCGGCGGTCGCACGGTTGATGATGTGGTGGTTTCTAAAGTCGTGTCAATTCCGGTTGATACCGAAGATTTATCGCAGCTCTATCACCTTAAGAACGCCGTGGCGGTTATGTATGGTCCTGACCAAAATTTTGATGTTTTGGCGCAACTACCGGCACGCACCACCGTCCGCCTCACCGGTTATACGCCTGATGAAAAATGGGCGAGAATAATGATTGATAACGGCGAAATGGGCTTTGTGCTCCATAACGATATCCGCCGCGGCGAGGGGAACCCCATCCCTGACGGGAGTCATATCTATACCGGTATCAGACCTTAAGCGCGGCGTCCAAATCGCTCTGAAAGTTCACGTCAAGCAGTTCGCTGTCTGTCCCCTTAATCAAAGTTGTATAATCCGAATGTTCCACAAACACGGGGCGCATATCGGCGTTTTCCGCCACCAGATTAGCGACGGCATATAAGGCTTTACTCCACAAAACCGGATTGCTCTTAACGCCGTGTTTTTCCGCTACAATCAGCTGTTTTTCTTGCGATTTTTTAAATTTAGCAATCATTTTGTTCAAAAACGCGGGCGTCAAGTTCGGCATATCCGCCGGAACCAACAGAACGCCTTTGCAAAATTCGGGCACTGATTTTATGCCGACTTCAATCGAGGTCTTAATGCCCATGCGGTAGTTGGGGTTATAAACCACGTTAATATCCAAATTTTCAAGCGCGGCTTGCAATTCTTCGGCCTGATAACCGGTCACCACAAACACCGGCGACGCTTTGGAATAAATAGCCGCTTGCACCGCCTTCAGCGCCAAGGGCTGCCCGTCTTTATCTGCCAACAACTTGTTTTTGCCGGTGCGCTTGCTCAACCCTGCGGCCAAAACCACGGCGGCAATCGGCTCAGAATTTTTGCTCGCGGCGGCATTATCGCCGATAAATCCGCTCAAATCTTTGACCTTGTCCGCGTTAGCCATAACCGCCACGCCGGCGTGTTCAAATTCACAGGCGCGGAGCTTGGGTTTATAAATCGCAGGACGGATAAAGTTGTCGAGCAACGGTGAGTCTAAATAAGCAAAGTTGCGGGGCAGGGCGATAATCTTTTTATTTTTCCAAACCGCAATAACCAAATCAGAACCGCCAAGCAACGGCACTTGCGAACAAATAATGTCATCGGTCAAGTCGCTGATGGCGCGAAACACCACGTCATTAGCGGTATAATTGCGCACCGCCGGTAAAATAAAAACCACATCCGCCGCGGTTGCGGTCAGCGCATCAGCCAAATCCTCGCGGGTGTGCGCCGCCTCTTGCTTGCTGATAAATTTCAGATTAAGGTCTTGATATTCTTCCTGCAATTTTTCTAAAGTTTCGCGAATATTTTCAGCCTCATCTTCATTATGGTAAAACCGTGTGCCAATCAATATGGCGCTTTGCGGTTTGGGCTGCGCCACGCTTAACAAGGCATCGTTGCCCGACAGCGCAAACAGCAGCTCGTCAACATCTTCCTGCGCCAAAATCGGGGTGAGAATTTCCAACCTCGCGATAATATCACCGCGTTTGACCGTTTCATAAGGCGCAATAGTATTCAGAATAAAATAGCGGGAGAAACGATTAAATTTGCTGATTCTCTCGGACAAAACCTCAAAAATACCGTCCTGCATGGCGGCGATTTCGCAAAAGCCGCGCTCATCGGTGCGAAACCCGACAGCCTGTCCGTAAATTTTGGCGGCAACCATGCCCAAAGCTGTGTCAAAATCAATGTCGCCATCTTCTGCCTTGGCGGCAAAAATTCTGCCGCAGCCCAAAGTCTTCAAATAGGCAATATCGTCTTTACTGATTTTGTGATTCTTGGGGAGAATATCCGTGCCGATATTCAGTTCTTCACACAAGCGCAAGCCTTCCGCGCGGTTAATATCCACTTCTTGCAGTTTCATACCCGTAATTCCGTTTTTTTTTAACAAACAACTGTTTCTAATGTAGCAAAAAATAAAAAAAAAGAAAGTCTGTTTCCAAACTTTTTTTTCTTTAATACTCAGTGCTTGTGACTCTGCATATAAGAGGCGCGCACGGTGTAACCCTTAATCAACGTATCACCTTGCCAAAACCAAATCATGGTGCGTTCACGATTGTTCATAATTTTAACCGTCACATCACCTCTGTTTCCGCATTGAACGCCGGTTGCCACAACAAATGTTCCATATCTGTCACGAGGCAAATAGCTGTTACAATTCCAATGTCCGGAGGCCGACAAAATATAAACACTCACAAAAGACTCATGAACCTCAATCTTGCAATTATCACAAGACACCAAAGCCAACTGATTGCGACGATAGACTTCAGTAATGTTCAACGGATAACTCTGCCTGCGGTAAGGACTCTGCGAGCGAGGGTTATATCTGACGGCGCGTCTCACATCACGAGCGGCTTTTTCAGCACGGTCATATTCTGCGCAAGCGCGGTCAACACGGTATAAAAAGCGGTCTAACTTGCTCTGAGCCGAAATTGTTGTACAAGCAGCTGCTGCCCATATCAACATCAATAATAATAACTTTTTCATAATATAATAATTTTAATCAGACCCGAATTATAACACATTTTTCGGGACTTGTCTAATTCTTTAATCGCCGATACCGATTAAGCCTTAAGTGTTAAGTTTGACCGGACGTTTACGTTCCAAATCCACATAATCGCCGATACCGATTAAGCCTTAAGTGTTAAGTTGCCATTGTCAAGCACGGCAGTGCCACCTACCGGAATAGTCAGCAGAGGGGTGCTGTGTCCAAAATCGACATTGGCCAAAATCGGTAGCTCCGCCAACTCTTTTTTGTTGTTAAGCACAAATTCCAACAGCTCGCGGGTGACTTTTGAACCTTTTTGAAAACGCCCGATAACCAACCCCTTAACATTTTCAAAATCAGGTTGATATAACAGAGCTTGCAAATTGCGCTCAAAATCCAAAATATCCGATCCCTCGGTGTCTTCCACAAACAAAATGGTGTCTTTTGCAAATGCGGGGCGAAACCGCGACCCCAACAACAAATTAAAGGTACCGAGGTTGCCGCCGATAATTGTGCCTTCCGCTTTGCCGTTGTGAATATTCCAGTAGCCCTCATTTTTGATAAAGTTGCGATTTTCTTGATCTAAAAACCACAAATCATCACTCCACTCTTGAGATGGTTGAACCTGATTGACTCTTGAACCGTTCAGCATAATCTTCAAATTTTCAAGAGTGTACGCCGTGCCTTTCAGCATACCGATAGAGCTAAAATGCGGACCCGAAAAAGTTTCCAGTCCGGTCTGGGCGTAAATGCCGTTCAATAGAGCGGTAATATCTGAAAATCCGCAAAAAAACTTAGGATTGTTCTGAATTAAATCATAATCCAAATATGGCAGCAGTTGGTTGGAGTTGGCTCCGCCGATAATAGTGAATATGGCTTTTACATTTGCATCGGAAAAAGCCTCGTGAATATCTGCCACACGTTTTTCAATAGTGGTTGAGCCTGTCAAATCCCAGTTTTCATCCGTGGTGTTGGCGGCAAAGCTAACCTTAAATCCCATGTCTTCAAAACGCTGTTTGGCAAGAGCGCGAACATCTTGCCCGATAATCTTAAGCCCGCGCGATGGGGCGATAACTCTGATTTCATCACCGTTTTTTAAGGGATTGGGAACAATTTTTTTCATCTTTTGCTTCTCCTCGAAAAAAAAGAGGTGAATATTTGCCATATTCACCTTTGCGTTTATTTCTTTGCAACTTTTCCGGCGGTTGTCGCATTGGCAAACAATTTTTTGTGCGTCGCCTGCAACTGTGCCACTTGTTGCTTAAACTTCTTCAGGCTCTGCCCGCTCAAGTCTGCACCCGCGGCGGCTTTAGTGGTCAGCGGATTAACCCGCTTGCCGTTTTGAATAATCTCATAATGCAAGTGAGAACCGGTTGAACGTCCGGTCGAGCCGACATAGGCGATAACTTGCCCTTGCTTAACTCGAACACCTGGGCGAATACCGCGCGCAATAGACTTCATATGTCCATAGGCTGTTGAGTATTGCGAGTTGTGGCGGATTTTCACATAGTTGCCGTAACCGCCGTTATATCTTGCGGCCTCAACCACACCTTCGCCCGCGGCATAAACCGGCGTTCCGGCCGGGGCGGCATAATCAACTCCCCAGTGAATTTTATATTTTCGCAAAATCGGGTGAAAACGTTTGCCGAACGGCGAGGAGATTCGTGCGGATTGAAAAGCCAACGGCTTGCGATGTAAAGTTTTTTGCATGGCCAAACCTTTGGCATTATAATATTGCACATTACCGCTGCTGTCCTTAAAACGATAAAGCTCAACCTTGTTTTTGCGCATAATCAACGCGGCGTACAAAATGTTTCCGGTATGGACCACATCACCTTTAGCGTTAATTTTTTGCTCATAAATAATCTTAAAAGTGTCGCCTTTGTGAATATCTTTGCGGAAGTTGACCGAGCGGCTGAAAATATTGCTGAAATTGGCAATAATTTTGCCAGAGATTCCGGCGTTGCGCATGGAGACCGAGAGCGCGCCGTTGACTTTACCGGAAATGCTGTTGACCTCGTCAATCAACTCGTCTTTTTCTTTGCGGACAATATAGTCGCCGTTGTCGGCTTTTTCAATAACGATTCGCGCCGAGTTGTTCTCCGGCAAAATAAACGATTCTAAGGAGATAAAGTGCGAATCTTCCGAGTCAATCAACATCGAGACGCTAATCTTTTGTCCGGCTTTCAGAGAGCTGGTGTTATAAACAGGTTTGACTTTAGCGAATAGAGCGTTTGCGGCGTCTTTATCCAACCCGATACGATTAAAAATACTAACCAGCGAATCCCCGCGTTTAACGACAATTTCCTTTTCTACGGTTTTGCTGAACTTTTTGTTGACCATGTCAAACAGCGATTTAACGTTGTCCAGCGAGTTTTCGGGATAAACAGAGTTATACTCGTTTTCGTTCAAAGCCGCTTCCAACATCATATAGCTGATAGAATCAGACTTAGGCAGAGAGGCGTTCACGTCGTTATTGTTGGCCAAAGACAAGATAAAAGCCACAAAGATAACCGCCACATAGCCCATAGTCATCATTTTGTTTTTATTATTTTTAGTGATTTTAAAGCGAGCGGGACGTATCTGGTTAAAATAAGATTTAATCAGGCGACAATATCTCTGCAACTGAGTTTTGTTATCACAAACCATCTGTTTTCCAAAGTTATAAAAAATAAAGTGTAAAAGACCGCTACACGGCAAATCTGCACAACACTATATGTTATATATATGAAAATACCAAGTATTTTATAGTTTTAATGTGCATAAATAAAAATATGTAAAAAAAATTAAAAAAAAGATAAAAAAGTTCTTGCATTTATATTTTTTGTTGTTTATAAGAAAGGACGAAAGCAATGGGGGTGTAGCTCAGTTGGTTAGAGCGCCTGCCTGTCACGCAGGAGGTCGCGAGTTCGAGCCTCGTCACTCCCGCCATTAAAAAAGCCACCTTCGGGTGGCTTTTTTAATGGCAGAGTGAGTGAGACTTGGCCGAGCGACAGCGAGTTCGGATTGCATTGGCTTGTCGCCAGATAAAGCCAATGCAAGAATGCTCTTTGCAAAAGAGCAGACCCCGCAGGGGTGCGCAGTCTTTAGGTGCGCACAGCCGAGGAACACCCTGCACACAAAGCCACCTTTGGGTGGCTTTTTTAATGGCAGAGTGTCTCACCTGAATCGTCATTGCGAGTTCGTCATACGAACGAAGCAATCCAGATTCAACCAAGAAGTCAATATAAATATTATCGGTTCATCGTCAAAGTTAGGGGTAAAAGCAAAATATATAAAAATATTCATCAGTTCGTTTGTTTTTCCTCATCATAAATTAAGCACATAAAACTGCTTGAAAACGGCTGAAAATATCGTTGACGACAGTATAAACAGAAAGTATCATTAATGTCATCACGGAAAGTGCGGGAGAACAAAAATGGAGTTCTTGTACAAATTGTTGGTGTTTATAGGTCAGTGCATATTGCTGATATTTGCCTTATTTTTGTTCATGTAATCGGTATGGGATATTGACTGTCCGCGGCGGATGATTTACGTTGTCAAAAAAACACAAGGACAAAAAAGTTATGAAATTTATTTTATTCAGACACGGGCAGACCGATAGCAATATTCACAACATTATTCAGGGCGCGGGCGTAAATACCCCGCTGAACGTCACTGGCATTGCTCAGGCCAAGGCATTGGCGGAAAAAGTGCCGCAATTAGGGCTGGATAAAATTTACAGCTCCACACTGACACGTGCGATTCAAACGGCAACGCTATCTGCCGCAACGTGTGGTTTAGCCGTTGAACCGCTTGACGGATTGGAGGAATTTCATTATGGAGACGCCGAGGGGATGTCTTTGCAGGATGCTTATGCCCGTTATGGTCAAAAGGCAATAGATTTACTGACGGATTGGCATAACCCCGAACGGGTGAACTTTGCTTTGCCGAACGGTGAAAGTGTTAAGTTGTGTCAACAGCGTGTTCTGCAAACCTTGCAAAAAATCAAGGCGGATAATGCCGCCTCCTGTCGGTGTATCGGTATATTCACCCACGGCGCGGTTATGAGCTATATGTATGAGCTGTTTTTTGATGAGTTCAAAGACTTTGCCAACTGCACCTACTTTAGCGTGGAATTATAAAAAAAAGAAAGGTGTTATATGAAACATAAAAAAGGAGAGAGTGTCAACGGCTGGCTGATAGTCGACAAACCGCGTGATATGGGTTCCACGCCGGTGGTGAATTTAACGCGTCGGCTGTTTAATGCCCAAAAGAACGGTCACGCCGGCACGCTTGATCCGTTTGCGACCGGAGTGTTGCCGGTGGCGTTTGGCGAAGCGACCAAACTTTTGCCTTATGTGACCGATGGCGATAAGGAATATGAGTTTGTGTTGCAGTTCGGCGCTGAGACCAACACCGACGATTCCGAAGGCGAGATAACCGAACGTTGCGACGTGTTTCCGACCGAACCGGAAATTAAACGGATTTTGCCCGATTTCATCGGACGGATAAAACAGGTGCCGCCCGCATATTCCGCTATTAAAATCAACGGTCAGCGAGCTTATAAATTGGCGCGCAGCGGCGTGCAGGTGGATATGCCCGAGCGTGAGATTGAAATTTTTGATTTGCGTTTGGTGGAAATGCTGCCGAGTCGGCAAGCCCGATTCTGGGTAAAATGCTCCAAAGGAACCTATGTGCGCACACTTGGTCGGGATATTGCCCGAAAACTGGGCTCCAAAGGTCATTTGCAAGAGCTCCGACGCGTAAAATGCGGCAAATTTACCCTTGATAATGCGATTTTACTGGAAAATATAAAAAATATAGTGCATATTGATGACCTGATGAAGAATTTGCTTCCGTTAGAAACCGCTCTGCGCGACATCGCGGAGTTGGCTGTTTCGGAGGCTGACGCAATCAAACTCAAACAAGGACAGGGCGTTTCTCCCCGCGCGTATGACGTCAAGCCGTATGTCGGACAAGAGATGGGCGCTTTTAGTCAGGGAAAGTTGATTGCCGTGGTGCGGATTGAAGAAAGACGGATTTCTCCGGTTCGCGTGTTTAATTTATAACAATAAAGGAAAAATAAAGATGTCGATTACAAATGAAAAAAAACAAGAAATTATTAAAGAATTCGGTCAGTCTGCAAACGACAGTGGTTCCGCCGAGGTTCAGATTGCTATTTGGACTTATAGAATCAATGCTTTGATTGAGCACTTCAATACTCATAGCAAAGATTTGCACTCTCGTTTGGGCTTGATGAAAATGGTAAGCAAACGTCGTCACCTTTTGGATCACCTGAAATCAAAGAGCGAAGCTCGTTATCAGGATTTGATTAAAAAGTTGAACATCCGCCGCTAAAAAAATGAGCCCCCTCTCTGAATTTTTAGAGAGGGGGCGCCATAGGCGGGGTGAGTTTAAATCCCTCGTCATTGCGAGCGGAGCGAAGCAATCCAGTCTAACCAATAAGGCTGTGTAATTAACAAAAAAGAAGGATTAAGTCAGTGGACATTATCGCAACATATCAGTCAAACATTGCTAATTCTTCGGTTGTGCATTTTTGAGCGTAGGGGTGGAAGCATAAGCCCCTTCGTTCGTATTTAAATCCCGTTTGGGTTGACCAACGGGTGGTTTGGCGGGGAGGGCCTCGCCAAATTGATGATTGTAAGAGAATAGAGAAAGGAAAGATTTTATGATCGATTTCAAAGTTGTCCGCAAAGAAATGGAATGGGGCGGACGTAAGTTGGTTTTTGAGACCGGAAAAATTGCCCGTCAGGCAACCGGTGCAGTTGTAGTTAAATATGGAGAGACAGAAGTTATTGCGACGGTTTGCGCCGCTAAAGAAGCAAAGGCAGATCAAGATTTCTTTCCTTTAACCGTAAACTATCAGGAAAAATATTATGCAACCGGAAAAATCCCCGGTGGCTTTATGAAACGCGAAGGCAAACCAAGCGAGCGAGAAGTTTTGATTTCTCGTTTGATTGACCGTCCTATCCGCCCGCTGTTTCCTGATGCTTTCAAAAATGAGGTTCAGATTATCTGCACGGTTTTGTCGCATGACCAAAAGACCGATTCCGATATTCCGGCAATGTTGGCGGCCTCTGCGGCTTTGGCTGTTTCGGGTATTCCGTTCTTAGGACCTATCGGTGCCGCTAAAGTTGGTTACAAAGACGGTCAATACATTTTGAACCCGACGGTTGAACAACTCAAAGAGAGCGAGTTGGAACTCTCCGTTGCCGGTACGGACGCAGGCGTTTTGATGGTTGAATCCGAGGCTCAGGAATTGTCCGAAGAGACTATGCTAAATGCGGTAATGTTTGGTTTTGACAACTTCCAACCTGTTATTGCCATGATTAAAGAATTGGCGGCCGAGGCTGGTAAAGAGCGTTGGGATATGCCGGAATTTCCAAAGGAATATGACGAGCTTTATAACCGTATTGAAAAGCAGTTTATCTCCAAGTATGAAGAGGCCTTCAAAGAGACCGATAAGCTGAAACGCGGCACTTTGGTCGGTCAGGCCAGTGAAGAAGTTAAGGCTTCTATTGATCCGGAAAACGAGTTGGAACAGCGCTATATCGGTGATGTTATTGAAGCGATTATGCACAAAGTCGTTCGTGAAAAAGTTTTGACCACAGGTCACCGTATTGACGGTCGCGACACCAAAACCGTTCGCCCGATTCAGTGCGAAGTTGATGTTGTGCCGATGGCTCACGGTTCGGCAATTTTCACCCGTGGCGAGACGCAGGCTTTGGTTGTCACCACATTGGGTACCGGTGAAGACGCTCAAATTGTTGACGGCTTGATGGACGAATACAAAGAAGACTTTATGTTAAACTACAACTTTCCGCCGTTCTCGGTTGGTGAATGTGGTCGTATTGGTTCTCCGGGGCGTCGTGAAATCGGTCACGGTAAATTGGCATGGCGCGCAATTCATCCGATGATGCCAAAAGATAAAGACGCTTTCCCTTATACCGTAAGAGTTGTTTCTGATATTATGGAGTCAAACGGCTCGTCTTCAATGGCGACAGTCTGCGGTTCTACAATGTCTTTGATGTCTGCCGGTGTGCCAATGCGCAAACCGGTTGCCGGTATCGCTATGGGCTTGATTAAAGAAGACGATGGTCGTGTGGCTGTTTTGACCGACATCTTGGGCGATGAAGACCACCTTGGCGATATGGACTTCAAGGTAGCCGGAACCAAAGACGGTGTGACCGCTTTGCAAATGGATATTAAAATCACCTCCATTACCAAAGAGATTATGCAAACCGCGTTGGCGCAAGCGCATGAAGGTCGTATTCACATTTTGGGCGAAATGGCCAAAGCGATTGCCGAGCCTCGTCCGCATGTATCAGAGAGAGCGCCTCGTATTGTGGCGATTAAGATTCCGGTTGATAAAATTCGTGAAGTTATCGGTTCCGGCGGTAAGGTTATTCGTGAAATTACCGAAAAGACCTGCTGTAAAATTGATATTTCCGATGACGGTGTTATCAAAATTGCTTCTCTTAAAAAAGAGAACGGCGATGCCGCTCTGGATTGGATTATGAGCATTGTTGCCGAGCCTGAGGAAGGTAAAATCTATAAAGGTGTGATTACCAAAATTATGGATTTCGGCGCGTTTGTTCGTTTCTTGGGTTCAACCGAGGGTTTGGTTCACATCTCAGAGGTTAAGAACGAGCGTATTGCTTCTGTTTCTGACTTCTACAAAGAAGGCGACACCATGTGGGTTAAATGTCTGGGCACAGACAACCGCGGCAAGGTTAAACTTTCTGCCAAGAGAGTAAATCAAGAAACCGGTGAAGATTTGGAACGCAAATAATTAACCGCTAAGCAAGACAGAAGACATCGGAAGCAATTTTGGTGTCTTCTGTTTTTTTATGAGGATATAATGATTGCCATTTTAGAAGAACTGCACCGACATCAGAAAGAAGATTATAAACGGTTTAGTGCCAAATTACTGCCGCCTGATACCGCATTACTGGGGGTGCGTATTCCCACCATCCGTCGATTAGCCAAACAGGCGATAAAAGGAAATTGGCGTGAGATATTGCCACAGCTGCCGACAACTTATCTGGAAGAAAAAATGTTGCGAGGTTTTATCATCGCTTATGCCAATGTCAGTTTGTCCGAAAAATTCGCTCTGATTGCCGACTTTGTGCCGTTGATTGACAACTGGTCGGTCTGCGACAGTTTTTGCGCGTCGTTTAAGTGGCAAGAGGCGGATAAACCGCAACTCTGGACATTTCTGCAAACGTATTTTGAAACGCCTGCAGCCTATGCCCAACGCTTTGCTCTGGTGATGAGCTTAAACGGCTTGTTGGAAGATGCTTTTATTGATAAGATTTTAATGCGTGCGATAGCCAACACGTCGGATGAATATTATGTCAAAATGGCGGTGGCGTGGTTGCTTTCTATGGCTTATGTCAAATATCCCGCCAAAGTGGAACTCATTTTGCAAAACCGCCGACTTCCCGCATGGACACACAACAAAACCATCCAAAAAATCCGTGAATCCTATCAGGTTTCCCCCGCCGCCAAATCCCACCTCTCCCAACTGAAAATTGGAAAAGGACAGATAGAACACATTGCTCAAGGCGTTAAGCAGGCTGAAAGACAAGAATTTGCCAAAGAAGAAGATATTGCAGCAGCTTTTGCGCAATGGAAAAAATAAGTATTTTTCAGCTCCATATTGCATTTGGCAAAAGATATGATATATTCCCAACCGTAATTAGTATTATTAATTTTAATTTTTTTATTTATGGATGAAATTAAGTTTGTGGATTCTTCATTTAATGAAGTTCCGTTATCGTCACCAAAAGAGCAACGCTTTGCTATTGACCTTGGCGTGAGATGTACTTTTGCACAAGGTTGGTTGTCAAATAAGCCTTTGCACTTTTTTGTCTCGGCGGCTCCGTGGGTGGAAAATGTCAATAAGAAGGCTTCGTCAGGTTTTCTGCAAGACATGGAACGCTTAAATTTAGGAGTAACATTTGAGCTTTTGACTCTTGAACAAATTGAAAAGCTAAATGTTATGGGACGCAATGCTGATTTTGAAATCAGAGATTGTTGGACATCAAGCACCTATGATGATTGGCATGGACGTGTTGATGGTTATTATTCGCTTAAAAACGGTAAAAGGTTTATTGATTGGGGCCAAAATCTAACCGACCTCTATGTGGCGTTTGGATTCGCTCCGCAAAAAGAGAAAAGACTTGAATTTCCTAAGTAATTAAAAAAATCCCGTGTGATAAATTAATCACGCGGGATTTTTTTTGTGTAAAAAGCACTTAATAAAAATGTTTACTATTCCCGTTTTGCAGAGTGGAACGCAGATATTTTTCAGCTCAATATTGCATTTGACGAAAGATATGGTATAGTTTCCGTAATATGTTTAATTATTAATATTTATTTTTATGGAAACAACAAATACAATACAAAACGGAATCAATGAGCTTTTGTCTGTGTCGGCGGATGACGCTTTGGCTCGGACATTTGCGGCATATGTGAACAAAAATTGCCGTATGATTGGCGTTTTTGTGGATTTGGATATTGAGCAGGCTCAGAATTTGCTTGAGATTTTCTGTGTTACCGTATGGGAAATGGAAGAAAAAGGGCAGAGCAAGAGTTTTGAGCTTTTAAGTCTGGTGATGAAGTCGCTTTTGCCTAATGTGAAACGGCAGATACTTCCTCAACTCATTGCACAAAGCAAGATGTTTGCCGCTTTAGCACTGTTGGCAAGGGAATTGTTTGATTCTTACAGCAAGGAAGAACGCCATAATTTCAAACTTCCGATGATTTATTGGACAACAACCGATAAACATACCGACATCACTGAGGCAGAATATCTGTGGCGCCAAAAACATCAAAAACCATGTTGGTATGACGTTAGTTCTTCAGGGCTCAAATTATTTCGCCGCCCGATGGAAGAACCTGATGTCCTGTGCTTTTATCATGTGTTGTGTATGGTGTTAGAAACCAATAAAGAAGTTCCGGTGTATCTTTACATCGGCTAAAATTAAAAAAAAGCACGAGAGGTTTCTCCCGTGCTTTTTTTTAGTTTTGAACCGCAAGCAACAAGCAAGCCGAAGCTTCTGTCGGATGGCTGTAAGTGTTGCCATAACGGTCAGCCCAATCGTCCGCCCAATAGCGCTTGGCATCTGCCGGCTGAATCCAAAAACGCGTGGCTCTTTTCGGCAGTGGCGCGTCTTCAGCTCTCAAACGCATGTATGACACCGTATCCCATACCAGATTCAAAAGTTTGAACTCGTCAAGGCTCAACTTTCGGGCATGACACTTTTGTTTAAACAAAGCCACGCCATGTGACCAGGTGCTCTGAACATAAGTTTCGTGCAAAATAAAACTCTCGGAAAGGCGTATCCCCAAATATTTGCAATGACGAGGCGCCCAAACCTCAGACTCATAACCGTCGCACCAAACATAACGCAGACCGATTTTCAGCTCTGCAATTTCTTTTGCTGAGAGCGGAAAATCATAAACCTGAGGTTCACTCAGCGGAATCTTAACACCGGAGTTAACCAAAGCCGGCTCATAAATCTCAGCAATTTCGCTATCCAGCCGCATTCCTGCTGTTTGTCTTTTGCTCAAAATGCAAGGCTTAAAACGATTTTGCTGTCGTCCCTGAGTGCCAAAAACACCGCGGAACATTTGCTTTAACATATTCATAATAGTATATTTAGTTAATAATATTTTTTTGTAACATACTGAATTTTTGCCATTTTTGCAAGTATTATCTTTTGCCGCAAAAAAAACGGCAGGGGAAGCCTGCCGTTAAAATTAGGTTCAATGATTACAGATATTTGCGATAAGTTTCCAATACCACAGAGACCGACCCGACGGAAAAGGTTCTCGCCGCTTCTTTCCCATATCCGTCTCGTAGCAACAATTCTTTGCTGTGGGTGTTTTCCTCCTCGCAAAAACTGACGATAGAGGTAAAGCCGGCTTCAACCATCAAATCTTCAAAAAGTTGTCTTGCTTCAAAAGCATACCCTCGTCCCTCATATTTGGCACTGATAGCGCGGGTGATAGATATCTCGGTGTCGGAAATTGCATCTCCTATAATAAAACCGATTGTCTTAAACGACTTTTTATCCAAAATAAAGTAACCGACAAATTTGTCATTATTAACCTGTTGGGCAATGAACTGTCTGGCTCCGTTAAGCCCATTAAAATGTAAAACAACAAATTTTTCCCATTTTGCGCGCGATTTCTTGCATAGCGAATAAAACTGCAACAATCGCTTATACGAGAAAGGCTCCAAACAAACTTTTTCACCTTCCGCAAACTGAATCATACTTAATAATTTTTCAGATTTCATAATAATTGAAGTATTAAATTAAACACTGATAAATAATAACATTTTGTACAAAACTTCTATCATATCTTAATGATAAATTCAATCTCTAAAATAAAAAAATTCGTGAGCTTATAAATAGAAAATAAAGAAAATTAGGCTATATTACCACGCAACATGAGGAGGTTTTTAAGATGAAAAATTTTTTGTTTTTATTAGTAGCAGTTTTGTTTTTATTTGCTTGTGACAATAACCAAAAACTGACTTACGGGAAAACAGGGTTGCCGAAAAATTGCCGTGCAATTATAAAATCCAATATAGACGGATACAATAACGGTCTTTATACTGCAGAAGAGGCATTGGATTCGATTGATAGAAATTGTGGAGAATTTGGCTATTCTTGGTAGGTAAATTATGAAATATATTCTAATTGTAATAATTTGTTTAATCTCTTTTGGTATAAAAGCCAAGGAGACATACTATTGCGAACAGATGACAGGGCTCACAACACCTTTATCTGCTAAGGGAAAACTTTGGAATTCATTTAAGTGGTTTAATAAAAATGTGGAGACAACTAGCACTATTTCCGCATTCCAAATTGTCATTGATGACAAAAATAGTTATTTACAAGATGAAATAACTAAAGATAAAACGCCATTACTATTATTCATGGATAACGATGAAAAAGCGGAACTTCTGCAAATAGGTACCGTTGCATCATCAATATACACAATAGATAAGTTCAAAAAACAGATTTATCAAGCTAAAAATGGTTTGATAACTAATAAATTCAAAAAAAATTTTAATATACAACAAGGCTATCAAATGATTATGAAAGGAAATTGTCGGTAGGAATTGTGCCGCAAAAAAACGGCAGGGGAAGCCTGCCGTGATAATAAAGGCGATAATTTTTACAAGTCGGCAATCACCGTCAGGCTGATAATCTCATCAGGTTCAGAGACCATACCGTTGGCGCCGCTGCCTTTTTTGATGTTGTCGACAAATTCCATACCCGAGGTGACTTCGCCCCAAACCGTGTATTGCCCGTTGAGCCAATCACAGTCGTCAAAGCAGATAAAAAACTGACTGTCTGCGGAGTCCGGCATCATTGAACGCGCCATTGATACCGTGCCGCGTTTGTGTGGACGGGTATTAAATTCGGCTTTGAGCTTTTTGCCTGAACCGCCGGTGCCTGTGCCGTAAGGACAACCGGTCTGCGCCATAAAGCCGTCAATCACGCGATGAAATTTCAAACCGTTATAAAACTCGGCGCGTGCCAATTCTTTAATACGCTCAACGTGGTTCGGCGCGGAGTCCGGAAACATCTCAATCACCACATCGCCGTCTTTGAGCTTGAGTAACAAAGCGTTCTCGGGGTCTTTAACTTGATAAGAGTGCTTAATTTTTTTAGCTCTGGTCGGGCTCATGTTGAGCTTTTTCTTTTCTTCGTGCTCCAGAGATTGCGTCGTGCTTTTTGCCAATTTTTGCGTATTGGTATTTTTAATCATTTTTGTTTCGCTATTCATCTATTTTCTCCAAAAAAACATCCTAATTTTTATTTAGTTATGTTGTAGTACAAAATCAACACGTTCTTTCCAACTCAGCCCTTTAGGATAAGTTTTTTCAATTTTTTCAATCACGCCTCCCAAGCCGCGACCGTTTGCAATTTGAATCGCCAACCCAGGGCGGGCATTAAGCTCCAACATCATCGGACCTTTGTCGCGGTCAAGCACAATATCTGCGCCCAAATATCCCAGTCCGGTCATTTCATAGGCTTTTACCGCAATTTCAAGGTGTTCGCGCCACAATGGCACTTTAATGCTTAAAAGATCTTCTTTAGTGTCGGGATGAATTGTCACCGGACGATTGTGCTGCACTGCGCATAGAGAGTTGCCGGTTTGAATATCCAGTCCCACGCCGATAGCCCCCTGATGCAAGTTGGCGCGTCCACCGGATTCGGCAGTGGACAAACGTGTCATCGCCATGGCCGGAAAACCCTTATACACAATCACCCGCACATCGGGAATACCCTGATAACTGTATTTTTCAAACACATTGCTAAAGTGCACCAACTCTTCCACCACAGCCACGTCATATTTGCCGCCCAAGCTGTATAAGCCGCTGAGAATATTGGAAATATGCTGATAAACCTCATTAAACGTAATTTGCCGTCCCGACGGAGTGGTGAAAGTCTCTGAGGTATAGCTTTTGATAATCAACACACCTTTTCCGCCGCTGCCGTGCGCGGGTTTAACCACAAATTCCGAATAACCTTTAACCACTTCAAGAAAGTTTTTAACCTCAAATTGGTGTTCAATCACGCCAATAAGCTTTGGTGTAGTAATGCCGATTTTGTTAGCCAAAATTTTGGTCTGCACCTTATCGTCCACCAAAGGGTACAATCGCCGCCGATTACATTGAGCAATCACCGCGTAGTTGCGACAGTTCATGCCCAAAATGCCGGCCTTGCGCAAACGTTTGGGACGAGAGCAAAATTCTTTAATGGCGCTCCACATTGTTGTTCTCCTTCAATACCGGTGCAAAACGTCTGAGTTCGGTCAAACGATAGCCGGTATAAGTGCCGAGCAGCATAACCACAAACAAAATCACAATATTCAGCTCATTAAACACATACATAATGTGACGGATATGGCTGTCGCTGACAATAAAGTAGGTGATAATCGCCACCACAAGACTATAAAAAATCTCTCGTCCGGCGTTAGCGGGTCCGTCTTCCTCCCAAGTTATGGAAGCGCGCTCAATAATCCACGCCATAATAATGATGGGGAAGAACACCGCCGACAAGGCAATGTCAACACTAAAACGATAACCCAAAACCGTCAGCGCCTGCATAATCAAAATCACAAAAATCACCACGGCTGAAATTCTCGGCACCAACAAAAGATTGAGTTTTGATAACACCGCACGAATAATCAGACCGAGGGTGATAATGGCCGTAAAACAAACCAGTCCGGCAACAAAACCGGTTTTAACCAACGCCAACGCCAATAACATGGGGGTAAAAGTACCCATGGTTTGAATACCGACCACATTGCGCAACAAGACAATCACCAAAATCGCCAATGGGAAGATTGTCAGCCACTTAATGGTGTTTTGTTCCATCACCGGCAGATTAAAAACCGACAGGCTGAATGAGTCGCCTTTGTTTTCAAGCTCGGCTCTTTTCGCCGCCAACTGAAACGTTGAACTGATAGACTTCATTACCGAAAATTGAATGGTTGAATCATCACCGCCGGTCACGTCAACCAAAGACACGCCGCCGCGCTGATAAAGCACAAAGTTTTCAGGTTTGCCTTTGCGTCCGGTTTTGATGTCATAAAGTTTCCACACGCCGTCAACATAGGCCTCAAGCATATAATCCGGCGTGAAAGACTTTTTGTCTTCTTCCAACTTAATACCGCGAGCACTGCGGTTGGGCACACCGGCAAAATTGAGCGCGGTCTGAATAATATCCAAAACCTCTTTTTGTGTTTTTTTCATCGGCATCAAGGCGACGACCGACGCGTCGGGAGTCTCTTGATTGACAAAGCGGATAACCTGTTGCGGCAAGTCCCCCGGCATATTTTTAGCCGAAGTCAAAACCTCTTGAATATTCAGGCGAGATTGGTCGTCCAACACGGGTTTCTTTGGTTTGGCAGGCACCGGTGCGGGGGTTTTACCGCCGTCAGCAATATTGTCAAACAGCAATAACTGATAATAAATATTCTGTTCGCCTTCCAAATTTTTGGCAGTCAGCTCAATACGATTGTTCTTTTTGTCTTTTTTAATCCGATATTTTTTGGCAATGATATTTTCATCTAAAATTTTAAAATCTTTGCTGATGGTCGGCGTTGCCACCGAAACTTTGATAGGTTCGCCGTTCGGCATAAAAGAAATATGTGCCTCAATCGTCCACACATTGGTTTTTTGCGCCGGATTAAACGACAACCCCCAATAAGTGATTTTGTAATAAATGCTATATATGGCAAAAATGACCGAGAGCACCAAACCCAAGGTCAAAATCGCACGAACGGACAGAAATTTTTTCAGCATAGTTAAAGTCTTTTCCTAAAGTTATCAATGCAGAGTGTTGGATAGCGATGTGTCGACAATCGCGCGTCCGGTTAAAATGTTGCGCCCGATAAGCGCCTGATATTCAAAGTTTTCACGCTTAGCCAGAGAGAATAAAGCTTTGATTATCTGTCCGCCGAATTTAACGTCAAGCCGAACTACGGGGCGTTTTTCGCTTTGTTTAATACGACGGATGGTAATTTTGCGCACAAGACGTTTTTCAAAAGTGTAGCTCTCGCCGTTTGCCGCGTTTTTAATCTTAAAAGAGACCCATTTTTCACCGTCGCGTTCAAAGTAGTGATAATCGTCAACGTCAATGGATGAAGTCTCGGCGCCGGTGTCGATACGCGCCTGAAAAGGAGCCTTCATCGGCAGAATATAAATCGGTTCGGTCGCGCCGATAATGCCTAACGGATGCTTAACCTGCGGTTTAGCTTTTACTTCAATAGCCGGAATAAAAACCGTTTGCGGTTCAGGCTTGCTTTGGCAAGCGCCGCACAAACACGCCAAACCGGAAATCAAAAGAAATTTTTTAATGTTCATCATCTTTAACTTAAATATTAACAAAAAGTAAACAGGTATATTTACAGTCAAAGAACACCAAATGTAAAGCTAAATTTGCAGATATGCATAGATAAAGTGTGACAATTTTGCGTTAAAAGAAGAAGGTGGAGCGCAGGGTGAAAACCGTGGCGTAGTCCGACTTGGTATTTTCGGACGGGTCTATATAAAATTGCACGTCCGGCGTGATGGTCATCCACTTGGATATTCCCCAAGCCCAATAGGCCTCGATGATTTTTTCGCTTTCATGCGCCAATTTTGAGCCGACGGCTTTTTCGTCAATTTTGTTATAGGCAAACGCAAGCCCGATTTGGTCAAGCGGGTTACGCTCCAGCGGATTATTATAGACCCCGCCCAACACCCAAGATTGATTGATGGTCGCCACGTTGCCCGACACGCCGTTCACCCGCGCGAACAAGCTCAATTTGTCGCCAAAGTTCTGGCTGAGGTTGAGCGACCAACCGTTGGTGGTTTGCTTTTGAGCTTTGACGGCGGGTTGATTATAGAGCAAAATAGAATATTGTCCGCTGCCGAGCTTGGGCAGGGTGGGGGAATAGGTCAGCGAGGCGAAAGAAGTGTAGTGCTCTTCATTAAGCCGGTTGGTTTTAATGCTGCTGCCGCTGATATTGGTGGCGTCTTGCGCGCCGAGGGCAAATGTCCACGTCTCATCGGGGGCAATTTGCAAATATGCGCCGAGACTTGCGGTCGGATAGGTGGAGGAGGCGTTTTGCGACAAGGCGTAGTTGATAAAGTTTTCCTGTTGGTTGGCGTCATAGGCGGTACCGTCAAAATTATAAAGCGGAAATTGTCCGACAGCGGCAGTCAGCCAATCCCAGTCTCCGCCCAAACGATAGGCGAAATACATCTCGTCAAAGGAATAAGTCGGGGAGGCATAGTCGTTAATTGCGGTGACCGCACCCAATCGGCTACCCAGTTTTTGCGCCTGTATGCCGCCGTATTTAACCGAGTTATAAGACATATTCAGCGTGCCGTTGCCATAGTCGTTGTCAAACATATTCCATGTGAGTGACGGATAATAAATGGTTTGCATGGCGTTTTTTTTGCCGTTTGGCGCGCCGCGTTGCCCCATGTAGGAAATATCAAATGAAAAATCCAAACCGTAGTTCTGTTGCAACATATCTTTAAAGTCAGCATAGTCGTCGCCGATTTGGCTAAATTCAAAATTACGCCTGATTTGCCCTGCGGCAGAACGTTGCGCAGCGCTTTTTGACTTGCGCACCGATTTGCTGATTTCAACCTTGTCGGCTGTTGACATATTGTCATCGGCGAGGGCTTGAACCGCCATAAAGCAACTCAACCCGCAGACAATCAAATTCAAATTTTTCATTGCCAAATCCTTATTGCTGAATTAAAACAAATGCTCAGGGCAATATGTATGCCGAAATTTTCAGAATAAAAGAGGGGAAAATCAAAATGCCTGATTTTAGCGTTGAGGATGGTTGCCGCGGCGTTGTTTGCGGTATTGACGAGGCCGGTCGCGGACCATGGGTCGGTAATGTTGTGGCCGGTGCGGTGGTGATTATTGATCGCAATTTGTGTCCGGAGTTGTTGCAAAATCTTAATGACTCTAAAAAATTGAGCAAAACCAAACGCGAAAAGTTGTATGCGTTGTTGCGCGAGGCCGAAAAGCTCGGGCAAGTTGCGATTGGCGTGGGCGAGGCCACCCCTGCTGAAATTGACCGATACAACATTTTGCAGGCGACGTTTATGGCTATGCGCCGCGCGGTGGCAAATGTGTCGCAACGACCTGATTTTGCCATTATTGACGGCAATCGCGCTCCCAAAGATTTTGCAATGCCGACCAAAACCGTAGTGAAGGGAGACGCCAAATCATACAGTATCTCTGCGGCGTCGATTGTGGCAAAGGTTTATCGTGACCGCGAGATGGAACAGTTGGCGCAAAAATATCCTTATTATGGATTTGAGCATAATGCCGGTTATGGCACTAAAGACCACATCGAAGGCCTAAAAAAATATGGCATAATTCCCGAACACCGCAAAAGCTACAAACCGATAAAAGAGTTTTTGTGAATTAAGCTGTGCGTAAATGCTAATGTCGTTTGAGCTTTGGCGCAAAAAATGCTATCTCCGAAAGTATGACAGAAAATACTTCACATATTGTCGGCGTGCTGCTACCGTTGCCGTTTAATGAGCCGTTTGATTATAAGACGGACGAACCGGTTGCGCTCGGCAGCATTGTGCGAGTGCCTTGGGGCAAAGAACAGCAAATCGGCGTGGTGTGGAAAATCGGCGCCTCATCCAAACTCCCCGAGCACAAAATCAAACCGATTGTCGAGGTGTTTAATTTTCCGCCGTTGTCGGCGCCGTTAATGAGTTTTATCCGTTTTGTCGCCGATTATAATATGGCTTTTTTAGGCTTGGTTTTGCGTATGGTTATCAGCGTGCGCGCGGTGTTTGACGATTCCCGCACCACCACGCTTTATCAGTTGAGTGGTAAAACGCTTGCCGAAGCCAAACTCAAAAATTCTGACGCGCGGTGGCATGTGATGGACTTGTTGCGCCACGCGCCGTATTCGAAAAGTGAAATCTGTAAAGGCGCCGGTGTCGGCTTGAGTGTGGTTAATACGCTGATTAAAAGCGGCGTGCTGTCGCCGTTGGTGCGCCCCAAGAAGAAAAGTTTTGACCAACCGCAGGGTGATTTTCAAAAAGTGAACTTGACCGCAGAACAAAGCGCCGCCGCGGCAGAGCTGAGCCGCAAGGTTGGCAATGGCTTTAGCGTGACGTTGCTTGACGGTGTGACCGGTTCGGGCAAGACTGAGGTTTATTTTGAGGCGGTGGCCGAGGCGGTGCGCCAAAATCGCCAGATTCTGATATTAGTGCCTGAAATTTCTTTAACCACACAGTGGTTGTCGCGCTTTGAAAAACGTTTTGGTGTCAAACCGGCGTGTTGGCACTCAGGACTGAGCACCGCCGAGCGAACGGACAACTGGTCGGCGATTGCCGAGGGACGAGCCAAGGTTGTGGTCGGCGCGCGTTCGGCGCTGTTTTTGCCTTATCCCGATTTGGGACTGATTGTCATTGATGAGAGCCACGACCACTCCTTCAAACAAGAAGACGTGGTTAATTATCAAGGGCGGGATATGGCGGTGGTTCGAGCGAAATTAGAGCAGATTCCGCTGATTCTTTCAACCGCCACGCCCGATTTGGAGACCGTCTGCAATGTGGAGGACGGCAAATACGATTGTGTTAAACTGACCAGTCGTTACGCCGCCGCGGTAATGCCCGAGGTCAAAATTATCAACCTCAAAAAAGACAAGCCGCAAAAAGGCGCGTGGGGCGTGTCGTGGCTGTCGCCGTCATTGGTAACGGCTTTGCAAGAAAATTTAGAGCGTTCGGAACAATCGGTTTTGTTTCTCAATCGTCGCGGTTATGCGCCGCTGACCATTTGTCGCGATTGCGGACATCGGATTCAGTGTCCGCATTGCACGGCGTGGCTGACCGAACATAAAAACATCAAAAAACTGGTATGCCACCATTGCGGTTATAGTATGGAACTACCCAAAACCTGCCCCGAGTGCGGTTCTGAAGAAGGTTTAACCGCCTGCGGCCCTGGGGTTGAGCGTATTGCCGAGGAGGTTCGGGGGCGTTTCCCCGAGGCGAGGGTTGAAATTATCTCAAGTGATATTACAACCAATCTGACCGAGGTGTCGGAAGTTATCCGCAAAATGGAAAACAACGAGGTGGATATTCTCATCGGCACACAGATAATCGCCAAGGGTCACCACTTTCCAAGCCTGACATTGGTGGGCATTGTCGATGCCGACATCGGGCTGATGGGGAGCGATTTGCGCGCCTCGGAACAAACCTTTCAGTTGTTGTCGCAGGTTTCGGGACGAGCGGGACGCGGCGCCAAAAAAGGCACGGTATATGTACAAACGCTTTATCCGGAAAACGCGGTGCTCAAAGCCCTGGTGGATAACGACCGCGCTCGTTTTTTAGAGCTTGAAAAACAAACGCGGCAGATTCTGAAAATGCCGCCGTTTGGCAAACTTGCGGCGCTGATTGTCAGTGGTGCCAAGCAGGATTTGGTTGAAAAAATCGCCATCAGACTGGGGCAAACCGCGCCGAATAATGATTATATATCAACATTGGGACCGGCACAAGCGCCGATATATATGTTGAGAGGCCGTTATCGCTACCGACTATTGCTCAAAACCGCGCGGAGTATCAAAATTCAGGCGGTGCTGCGCGAGTGGTTGGCAAAAGTCGAGTGCCCGCCGTCGGTTAGGATTGAGGTTGATATTGACCCTTACAGTTTTATGTGAGAAGTTAATAAAAAAGAAAGGATTTGATGTTTAATATTATCGCAGATTAATCAAAGAGAGAATTACCGGTGAAAAAAGTTTCAAAATCAAGAATTGTCGCAACATACGCCAGTTCGTTATATCAGGCGGCGGAAGAAACCAAGCAACTCAAAAAGGTGTCCGCTGATGTTGACGCTTTGCGTGCGGTTTTTACCGCAGATCCGCAAATTGTGAATAATCTGTCCAATCAAATTTGGAACGTCGAGTCCAAACGACAGACTGTGAAAGAGATTGCGCAAAAGCTGAAATTGGGCAAAGAAATGTCGGCGTGTTTGGATATTTTAACCCAAAACGGTCGTATGGCTGATGTTTTGGATATTCTCGATGAATTTAAGCACATTTATTATAAGCAGCATAATATTGAGGAGGTTGAGGTCTCAACCGTAACGCCTCTGAGTGCCGCTCAAGATAAAAAACTCAAAACCTTGCTTGAGGCAAAACTTGGCAAAGAGGTTTTGATTAATTATGCCATAAAGCCTGATTTGTTGGGTGGATTGGTTATCAAATATGGTTCTTCAATGATAGATGATTCTATCCAAGGAAAACTGACTCGTTTGGAAATAATAATGAAAGGTGGACAATAATGTCTGTGCAAGCAAGTGAAATATCTTCCATTATTAAAGACAAAATCGCCGAGGCGGATGTCAATTTAGATGTCTCTGAGGTCGGAAAGGTTTTGTCCGTAGGTGATGGTATTGCTCGCGTTTATGGTCTGGACAAAGTTCAATACAACGAGATGGTCGAGTTTGAAAGCGGCGTTAAGGGCATGGCTCTTAACTTGGAAGAAGACAACGTCGGTGTTGTTATCTTCGGCTCGGACGAGTCCATTAAGGAAGGCGACACCGTGCGCCGGACCGATAAAATCGTGAGCGTTCCTGTTGGTAAGGGACTGCTTGGACGTGTTGTTGACGCTCTGGGAAATCCGATTGACGGAAAAGGAGCGGTAAAAGCGACCGAGTTTAGTAATTCTGAGGTGAAAGCTCCCGGAATTATGCCTCGTAAAAGCGTTCATGAGCCGGTGCAAACAGGTTTGAAAGTGATTGACGCGCTTATTCCGATTGGGCGCGGTCAGCGTGAGCTGATTATCGGCGACCGTCAAACCGGTAAAACCTCAATCATCGTTGATACGATCATCAATCAGAAAAAAATTAATGACGCGGCCAAATCCGACAAAGATAAGCTGTTTTGCATTTATGTCGCGGTTGGTCAAAAACGCTCGACCGTAGCGCAGGTGGTTCAAACCCTTAAAGACTACGGCGCTTTGGAATATACCATTGTGGTCGCGGCGACCGCGTCCGATTCTGCTCCGCTGCAGTTTATTGCGCCGTATTCGGGTTGCGCAATGGGCGAATATTTCCGCGACAACGGCATGCACGCCGTCATCTTTTATGACGACCTGTCCAAACAGGCGACGGCATACCGTCAAATGTCTTTGTTGCTCCGTCGTCCGCCAGGGCGTGAGGCATATCCCGGAGACGTGTTCTATCTGCACTCAAGATTGCTTGAACGTGCGGCAAAAATGAACGACAAAGAGGGTGCTGGTTCTCTGACCGCGTTGCCGGTTATTGAAACGCAGGCAGGCGATGTGTCCGCTTATATTCCGACCAACGTGATTTCAATTACCGACGGTCAGATATTCTTGGAGACCAGCTTGTTCTATCAGGGTGTTCGTCCGGCCGTAAACGTTGGTATTTCAGTCAGCCGTGTGGGTTCTGCCGCGCAAATCAAAGCGATGAAACAGGTTGCCGGCACGATTAAGTTGGAACTGGCTCAATATCGTGAAATGGCGGCGTTTGCTCAGTTTGCGTCTGACCTTGACGCCTCTACCAAAAAACTGCTCGCTCGCGGTGAAAGATTAACCGAACTGCTCAAACAGCCGGTTTATCACCCACTGCCGGTAGCGGAAGAGGTGGTTGCAATCTTTGCCGGTGTTCATGGCTATTTGGATAGAATTCCGGTGGCGGATGTCAGCGCTTTTGAGCAAAGAGCCATTGAGTCTATCAAAGCCAACTATCCGGAATATTTGGAACAAATTAAAGAGGAAAAAGTGATTTCTGATGAACTTAAAGATAAGTTGACCAGATTTTACGATGACTTTTTAAGTGAATTTACAAGTGACGACAAAGCAGCGTAAGGAGCAGAAATGGCCGGATTAAAAGAGTTAAGAACTCGTATTGAATCCATAAAATCCACGCAAAAAATCACTTCAGCGATGAAGATGGTTGCGGCTGCTCGTCTGCGCAAAGCGCAAATGCTTACGGAAAGTTCTGCGGCTTATAGTGACAGTATTGCCAAAATACTGTCACGCGCCGCGGCTGAGATTAAGTCTAAAAAGGCCGACAAAAACGCTCCCGCTCTGCCTCAGTTAATGCAGTGTCGGGAAAACGCTCACAAATATCTGCTTGTGGTGTTCACCTCGGATAGAGGCTTGTGCGGCAGCTATAACGCCAATGTCGCCAAAGCGGCGGTTCAGCGTTTTAACGAGCTCAAACAAGCCGGTTGTGAGGTTAAGGTCATGTGTATCGGTCGCAAAGGGCGAGACATTATCTGCCGCACGCACCCCGAGGCCGTAAGCGCGGTGTTGGATGGCATCGCCCGCAAAGGCGCTGACTATACTGAGGCTTCAATTATCGCCGAGCAACTGTGCCGAGCTTATCAGAGCGGAGACTTTGATGTGTGCGAAGTCGTTTACAGCCGTTTTCACTCGGCTATCAACCGTGAGATAATCTCAGAGCGGTTTTTGCCGATAGAATTTTCTCAAACGGCGGCGGCTGAAGATATGTTGGTCAATGGTGCCGCTTATGAATACGAGCCGACACCGACCGGTGTGATTGAAGGTTTGCTGTCCAATTATCTGAAGTCTGAATTTTTTGCTTATATCATCAATTCGCAGGCTTCGGAGCAGGGGGCGCGGATGACGTCTATGGACAATGCGACGCGCAATGCCAAAGATATGATATCCAAACTGACCCTAAAGTATAACCGTATGCGTCAAACGAGCATTACAACCGAACTGATAGAAATTATTGCAGGTGCGGAAGCACTATAAAAAAGGAGATGAATATGACGGAAAAGAAAACCGCCAAAACATCAAAAGCTACGACCGCCAAAAAGACAGTGCGCGCCGCGGCTAAAAATGTTTCTGAAACAAAAAAGAAAACGCCGCAGTCAACCAAAAACCAAAATTTGGCTGACGGTGTTGTGTCGCAGGTATTGGGCGCCGTTGTCGACGTCAAGTTTAAGAGTGTTGAGGAGTTGCCCAACATTTTGACGGCGCTTGAGTGCGATAACCACGGCAAAAAACTGGTACTGGAAGTTGAACAGCACCTTGGTGAAAACACCGTTCGTACCATTGCTATGGATACGACAGACGGTTTGGTCAGAGGTTTGCCGGTTAAAAACACCGGTCACCCGATTCAAATTCCGGTTGGACCCGAGCTGTTGGGACGTATTATCAACGTGATTGGCGAGCCGGTTGACGAGCGCGGCGCGATTAAAACCAAATTAGAGTTTCCGATTCACCGTGAAGCGCCTGCGTTTACGGAACAATCGACCGAAACCGAGATTTTGACAACCGGTATTAAGGTTATTGACTTGCTTGAGCCTTATGCCAAAGGTGGTAAAATCGGTCTGTTCGGTGGCGCCGGCGTGGGCAAAACCGTGCTGATTCAAGAGTTGATTCACAACGTTGCCAAAGGTCACGGCGGCTACTCGGTTTTTGCCGGCGTGGGTGAGCGAACCCGCGAAGGTAACGACCTTTATCACGAGATGATTGACTCCGGTATTATTGATTTGAAAAGCGCCAACTCTAAAACCGTGTTGGTTTATGGCCAGATGAACGAACCTCCGGGGGCTCGCGCTCGTGTGGCTCTGACCGGTTTGACCGAGGCTGAATATTTCCGCGACGAAGAACATCAAGACGTGCTGTTTTTCGTAGATAACATCTTCCGCTTCACACAGGCAGGTTCTGAGGTTTCAGCTTTGTTGGGACGTATTCCGTCAGCCGTGGGCTATCAGCCGACATTGGGTACGGATATGGGCGCGATGCAAGAGCGCATTACCTCTACCAAACATGGTTCAATCACCTCGGTACAGGCGGTTTATGTGCCGGCCGATGACTTGACCGACCCTGCGCCGGCGACGACGTTTGCACACCTCGATGCCACCACCGTGTTGTCGCGTTCAATCGCCGAGCTTGGTATTTATCCTGCGGTTGACCCGCTCGATTCGACCAGTCGTATTTTGTCGCCGAACGTTGTGGGCGAGGAGCACTACCGTGTGGCTCGTCGTGTTCAAGAGATTTTGCAAAAGTATAAGTCTTTGCAGGATATTATCGCCATTTTGGGTATGGACGAGCTGTCTGAAGAAGACAAGCTGACCGTGTCTCGTGCCCGTAAGGTTCAAAAGTTCCTGTCTCAGCCGTTCCATGTGGCAGAAGTGTTCACCGGTCGCGCTGGTAAGTTTGTAAAACTTGAAGACACCATCAAAGGCTTTAAGGGTATCATTGACGGCTTGTACGACGATATTCCGGAGCAGGCTTTCTATATGGTCGGCACGATTGAAGAGGTTTTAGAGAACGCTAAAACCATGAAGGAAGCCGCTTAAACCTGATTTAAGGAAAATATGATGACAAAAGAAAATATCAGATTATCGGTTGTTTTGCCGCATAAGGTTTTGCCTGAGACGGAGGTCGCGAAGGTTATGTTGCCGGCGCAAAAGGGTGTGATTACCATTTTGCCCGACCGCGCGCCGACCACCCTGTTGCTTGAAAACGGTGTAATGAGTGTGCTTAACGCCGATAACACGGTGTCCAAGCAATACTTTGTCAAAGGCGGCGTGGCGAACGTGGCGGCTGACAAATGCACGGTCACAACCGAAAAGATGATTGATTTTGCCGACATCAACACGGCACGGGTTCAGGTCTTAAAATACGAGCATCAAAAAGATTTGGACGCGCTGAACGCCACGTTGTCGCAAGGCGAGGCCGGTCAGTCTGATAGTGATATTGAATTTTATCAGTATATTTTCAAATATCTGGAACAGGTTGCTTAATCAGTCAATAAAATCAATCAGAAAAAGCTCATCTGCGCGCAGGTGGGCTTTTCTTTTTGAGGTCGGCGATTGTGGTGCAGATGACGCCTGCCAAAATAAATATGCCGCCGATAACCTCGGATGAATAAAGTTTTTCACCGAGTGCAAAGTGCGCCTCTATCCCGCCGAACAGGGGCATAAGATAATAAATCACGCCGGTTTTAATACTGCCGATTTTGTTGAGCGCGATGTTCCACGCCAAAAAGGCAATAACCGAGTTGGCAATTCCCAGATAGAGAATAACCAAAAATTCTTCGGCATTAAGCGCCAATAATTGCGATTTTGGTGTGGTTGCCAACATCAATGGCAGCATGATGATTGTACCTATAATGGCCGAAACCTCCAATAATTGAGCTTGAGAAATATCTTTCGGTCGTCTGGATTGCAATACCGAATACACCGCGAAAATAAAACAGTTGATGAGCATCCACAAGTTGCCGACAACCGGCTTGATTTTACCCAACTGCCGTAAGTCGCCGTTAGTAACAATCTCCACCACGCCCCAACAGGCGAGCAGCAACCCGATAACCTGCATAATTTTTATCGGCGCCTTGTTCCATATCCACGACAAAATAACAATAAACAGCGGTCCCGTCACGTCTAACAAGCCCATGTCTATGGCTGATGAGGTCTGACCGGCATAATAGATGAGGGTGTTGTTGAGCACAATTCCGAACACAGCCAAAAATAAAATCAATCCAATGTGCCGTAATAGGACTTTATAGTTGCGAATAATACCCGACAGAGTGAACGGCAGCAAAACGACCACGGCAATCAGCCAACGCCCGAACGCCAACTCAAAAGGTGTGAGGGTAGCGGCGAAATAATCGGCAATCACCAAATTAAAACTCCACAAAATCACCGCCGTCATTGCTAAAATATATCCCATCCCCGTTCCTTATGTTTTATATTGCGCTAGTGTTTTTTTTCATCCCTGTGCTTGTTATGCCGTGTTGGTATTTTATTATACTTGCGTGCGCTTTTAATATTGTAGCTGTGTTTGCATAACACCTGCGCGTTATGCCCTAATATAATCATCACTTTAACTTAATCATTATAACCGAAAGTCCACCATCCATACCTCCGCAATAGTCATCACGAGCCCGCCGTCCACCTTCCCATACGTCATCACGAGCCCGCGTTACCCACCATTGTCATTGCGAGTCAGCTTTGCTGACGAAGCAATCCAACGTCCCTCTCCGCCGTCATTACGACTGGGCTCGTTCTCCCCAAACGTCATTGCGAGACCGCAGAGCGGGCGAAGCAATCCAGTCTAAAAAATACAGCCGAATCAATCGACTGGACTGCTTCGTCGGCACGCCGCCTCGCAGTGACGAGTGGTGGAGACTCCCTCTCTAAATTATTAGAGCGGTCGCAAGCCAAACTGCCAGTGGCCGTTTGGCTAAGCAGACGCAATGAGACTTGTTGAGCTAGCTAGGGTAACCGACGCGCAGCGAAACTTAGTCGGAATTGGTTAGGGTGAGTTTAAAGTAAGGGAAAGCCTCTTAATTAAAACTCCAAACATAACTTTAAACTCATCAGGATTTCAACAAGAGTACAGTTCGCTGTTAGCTCCTGTCCTCTTAAGAAATCCGTCTTCCCTAAAAATTTAAGGAAGAATCACCCAGAAACGTCATTGCGTCTACGGTATATTGCTACTTTCTTGAACAAAAAATAACGCCCCGCAACGGCGATTCTCTGAACACAAAAATGGGTTGCAATTTCTTGCAACCCATTGAAAATAAAATGTATTTTTCTGATACCAATTAACGTTTTGAGAACTGGTAAGAACGGCGAGCCTTAGCCTTACCGAATTTCTTACGTTCAACAACACGGTCATCACGTGTCAAGAATCCGGCTTTCTTCAAAACGGCTCTCAATTCCGGCTCGTATTCGTTCAAAGCCTTAGAAATACCGTGTTTGATAGCACCGGCCTGACCAGACAAGCCACCGCCTTTTACAGTGCATACAACGTCAAATTCATTAACGCGGTTAGCAATCTCAAAAGGTTGATTGATAATCATTTTCAATACCGGACGAGCAAAATATTGGTCAATAGATTTCTCGTTAATGGTAATGTTACCTTTACCCGGCTTAATCCAAACGCGAGCAACGGCGTCTTTTCTTTTACCGGTAGCATAAGAACGACCCTGCTTGTCGCGGCTAGGTTTGCGAGTCTTAACTTCAGCAGTTGCGCTGGCAGCACTCTTAATATCTTTCAAAGATTCGATTTTTTCAGCCATTATAACTCGCTCCTTTTATTCTTCTCATTTTTAGCGGCAATATCAAAAACTTCAGGATTTTGCGCTGTGTGCGGGTGCTCAGAGCCGGCATAAACCTTCAATTTGGTCATTTGCTGACGACCGAGAGGGTTACGAGTAATCATGCGCTCAACAGCTTTGATGATAACTCTTTCAGGGAAACGACCTGCCAAAATTTTTGCAGGGGTGGTTTCTTTAATACCGCCAATCCAACCGGTGTGTTTGAAATACTTTTTATCGGTCAATTTTTTGCCGGTCAATTTTACTTTATCCGCATTGATAACGATAACATAGTCGCCGCAGTCCAAGTTCGGAGAGTAGCTCGGTTTGTGTTTGCCGCGCAAAAGTTTAGAAACTTCGGCAGACAAGCGACCCAAAACTACATCTTCAGCGTCTACAACATACCATTTTCTTTCAATGTCAGATGCTTTAGTTGCATAAGTGTTCATGTTGTCTCTCTTTACAAAAGATTGTTGTTAAATTCGGTTTGAATATACCTAAAAAAAAACTAATGTCAACAATAAAAAAGTCATTATTTTCAAATAGTTGTAAACTGGTATTATAATACCGCTAACTAATGTGTTGATTTTACTTAAAAATAGGCTTTTAACGTTTATCAATCACGAATTATTTTTTGCGGCAGGTTGAAAAAATATCAAGTTCGGGGTTGTAAATCGCGCCTGAAATGCCGCTTAAACCCAACAGGCTGTGGAAAACATTGTCATGTGAATACCCTGCCTGCGCCTGTTGTTTTAGGCATAGCGTTGAAAGATTGAATCCGTTGTTTTGCGGCAGCCACAGCAACATCGGAACATTAATTTGGTAGTCGGGCGCTTTGTTGTAAGGCGCGGCGTGGAGGTATTGGTCGTTTTCGCCTAAAGATTCGCCGTGGTCGGAAACATAAAACAAAGCGGTGTTATAGCGACCTTGCAATGATTGCAACAACTCGATAGTACGGGCGATAAAACCCGACACATAGTGTACGGTGTTATCGTATGCGTTGGTCAATTCCTCGGGAGTGCAGTTCCACAAATAATTATCCTGACAAGCGGGAGCGTAGTGATTGCTGCTTTCATCATATTGCTGATTATAGGTCGGACCGTGACTGCCGCGGGTGTGCAAGACAACCAACTGATTATCGCGTGAGGCGCTGATTTTACCCTTTAACCCCCGCAACAGAATATCATCAAGGCAGACCTTTTCGTCACATGGTTCTTCATAAAGCACACGGTCGCAAATGTGCTTGCACCCACCGTCGTTGTCTCGCCACAAAATTCTATAACCGGCTTGCTTATACACGTCTAACAGGTTTTCGATATGCAGTTCGCTGCCGGTTTTGTATTCTTCTCGAGGGGTCGGCAAAAACATACAAGGCACCGACACGGCGGTTGATGTGCCGCAAGCTTGCGTGTCTGGATAATAGGCGATTTCTTTAAGATAGGGCGTCAGCGCCTCGTTGGTGGGGCGGTGATAGCCGTTGAGCGAAAAGTTGGCGGCGCGGGTGGTCTCGCCGACAATAAACACAATCAGATTCGGTTTGCCGTGCTTTGAGAGCGGGCGAATATCCTCACTGATACGCCGCATGGGCGGATGCGGTTTCAAAACCTCAAAAACTGCCGAACTGCCGCCGGCAATATAATTTATCGGAGGCAGATATTCCATCAGATATTTGAAACGGTGCAAAAATTTATCGGTTTGCGGATGGCAAATCGAGCCCGATAACACACAGACCATCAATGCCGCCAGAGAGGCTTTTAGTCTGTTTGGAAAGTCGACTTTAATAATGTTTAAGGCGCAAAATGCCAATGCGGGGATAACCCCCATCAAAACAACCGCAAAGCCAAACTGCAAGTTCATCAACGCGCCAACCTCGGCCTTGTCGGTTTGCATGGCGTTCATAAACATAATTTTATCAATCTGCACATTGTAGGCCGATGTAAAATAAAAAGCCACGGCGTTCAAAATGAGCAATCCCACGGACAGCGGCTTAAACACGCGCGGAGGCAATAAGTTGAAAACGACAAACAAAATTTGCCACATCATCACAAAAATAATCGGTATATACCATACGGCAAGGTTGTCGTCCATACCTTCGCGAAAAAAGAACCAACCATATAACGCCATGCTGACAAAGCAGTACAGTTGCGTGAACACGACCGAGTTAATAGATAGTCTTTTAGTCATCAAACAGCTCACCTTGCAAAGAACTGTTGAGCGTGGCGAACGCCTCTTTAACGATGCTCAGGCTGATGGCGCGCTTGCGTTCCAACGAGATGTTGTCGATTTCTGCTACCAACTTGTTGCAATAGGCAAACGAGCGTTGCATATTTTTGAGCATATAGCTGACGATTTCAGGCGAGACAATCAACTGCCGGTCGCCAAACAATTTGACAATCAGCGCCGAGAGCAACTCGTCATCAGGTTCGCTGATTTCAATAGAGGGGATGATGTTTAGTCGCGACTGCAAATCAGGCAGGCTGAATCCCATGCGGGCAGGGGCTCGCTCAGCGGTAAACAAAATAAAACCGCCCTCGTTGCGATAGAGGTTATAAAGGTGGAACATAGCCTCTTGATTGATGTTGGCGTCAAGGTCTTCCACAATCAGGCAGTTGTGGCGCGCAAAAAGCTCGGGCGGATTGTCAAGCGTGACGTTTTGCGCCTTAATGTAAGGAATTTTGTAGGGATAGTGCGTCATCACCGACACCTTATCGGAGAAAATTTGGCTCAGATGAGTTTTGCCACAGCCCGCCGGACCATATAAACAAACGGCAAAAAACGGCCACTGCGGCCAACTGTCAATGGTTTGAACCGCCTCATAGTTGCACTGCGAGACCATAAAATCTTCCCGCCCCAAATACGGGTGCGGCGAAAACTTAAAGGCTATTTGCGTGGTCTGAGACATTGTTAAGACGCCTGTTTTTGGTTGAGCACATTAAACACTTTTTGGGTCAAATCGCCAAGGCTGAACGGTTTTGCCATAAACTCAAAGTCCTGAGAGCAAGCCAGTTCGCGCCGAGCGATTTCCTCCGAATATCCTGATGCCAAAATAATTTTGATATCGGGGATTTTTTGATGGACGATACCGGCCAACTCCGCGCCGCTCATCCCCGGCATAACCATATCTGTAATCAACAGGTTGAATCGGGTATCGCCGTTCAGTTTTTCTAGCGCATTTTCGGCAGAATTGCAACCGATAACATCATAACCTTTTTTCTTTAAAGCGCGAACCGCGAAAGTACGGACGGAATCTTCGTCTTCAACAAACAAAATGCGAATATCGCGGCTGTTGTTGTCGGCGCCGGCGGCGCTACTTCTGTCAAGAGCCGAAACATTAAGCCCGAAAATCATTTTTTGATTGATGTTGACCGGTGAGGTGGTTTTTTCCTGCACGGTCAAAATCGGCGAACCGTCTTTGGCTTTTATCACCTCTTTGGTGGCGGGCATGGTGTTTTCGTCCTCTTCGGTGTTGTGCTCAAAACGCGGCAGATGAATTGAAAATGTGGTGCCTTTACCGACCACACTTTGCACGCGGATAAAGCCTTCGGTTTGGCGAACAATACCATAAACCATGGCCAACCCCAAACCTGTGCCCGAGCCAACCACGTTTTGCTTGGTTGAAAAAAACGGCTCAAAAATACGGCTGAGGTTCTCGGCGGGGATGCCGCAGCCGGTGTCGGTCACGTCAATCACCACAAACTCACCTGGTTTGATGGTGTCGGCGCCGAATTGGTAGGGTTGAGTCAGGTTTTCGATGCGGGTTGAAATGGTCAACGTGCCGCTGCCGTCCATGGCGTCTTTGGCATTGACCGCCAAGTTCAAAAAGACTTGCGAAAACTGCACGGGGTCAACGCGGATATAGCCCAAATCGCTGCTGTGATTGAACTTGAGGGTAATTTGCTCGCCCAACACACGGCGCAACAGCTGCGACAGCTCCACAAAGTTTTCGGTCACGTCAATGAGCTTGGGTTGCAACGGTTGCTTGCGCGAAAATGCCAATAACTGACGCACCAAACCGGCGGCGCGGTTGGCGTTTTGCTTAATTTGCATCAGGTCGGAGAACGACGGGTCGCCGATTCCATGGCGTTGCAACAACAGGTCGCAAAAGCCAATCATCGCGGTCAACAGGTTGTTGAAGTCGTGCGCCACGCCGCCGGCCATTTGTCCCATAGCCTGCATTTTTTGTGCTTGGGCATATTGCAACTCAAGGCGCTTATGTTGGGTGTTGTCAATCAAATAAAACACATAACCTTCCAACTGCGGACGACTGGTGTGTAAACTCTGCATCGGTTGCAAATAAAGCGCGGCGATTTTATCGGTGTTGATATGCAGCTCCAAACTGCCTGAGACCGATCCGTTTTGCAGCATACGAGCAAACAGGGCGCGGTCGTTATTACCGATAAAGTCGGCAAAATTATGCTCGACAATGTTTTCACGAGTTTGGTTAAAATAAGTTTCAACATTGGCGTTGCAGTCAATAATCGTGCCGTTGGTGTCAATAAAACCAATACCGACCGGTGCGTTGTTGAACAACCAGTTAATCTCGTCAAGCGACTTGTCCAATGTGTGCTTAAGATCGGTGTCGTTGGGAACATTGTTGAGCGCCACACAATGAAACTTAATGTCTTTGTCATCGCGAAAACTCTCCTGAGTGACAAAAAACTCGCAGTTTTGTTGTTCGGCGTTAGTAAAATACATATTGCCGCACCAATGCGATTGTTTGGGTGGCAGCGAGGCCTGCGCCGAGAGTAGCTCTTTGAGGCTGCGACCGATAAGCTTTTCACGGTTAAGCCCGATTTGATTGGCAAACGTGTGGTTGCAGTATTCTATCATATAGTCGCTGCGACAGGTATACAGTCCCACCGGCAGATAGTCTAAAAAGTCGTGCAATGATTTGCGCTCGTCTTGAAAAATCTGCTCCATATTGTGTTGCGCCGAAATATCTTTGAGACGCCACAAAATATAGCACGATTTCTTAATGGCCTTAATGGAAAAACGACCGGTGAAAATGTCGGTTTTTTTGAGGTATATCGGACGCACGCTAACCTCAAAACAACTCTCGGGAGTGAAAACGGTATTGTCATCATGATGAATGTTCATATTTAAGATGACCTGAACACTGTTAAGATTGAGCAGAGCGCTTTTGAGTTTTGAAAAAGCCGCCTGATTGGCGCTGTCGGCTGTCAAATGCTGTTCAATAAAGCTGATAATCGGCTTGTCTTTGAAAAAATCTTGCGCCAAATCGTTTTGCAACACCGGCTCGAGCTTGGCGTTGTCGATGCGTTGGATTTCAAAGTCGTTTTTCATCAGCTCGTTGGCAAAACCGCCGTAACTGATGGCTTCTTCCGCGGCGTTAATGGTTTTAATCGCCATAGAGAGGCAAAACACGGTGATGAGAATAAAACTAAAAACCAGCAACAGCCGATACTCGGGGTATAGCAAAAACAGCACCAACGCCACGCTCAGGGCGATGAGTGAATAAGCCAATGCGATAAGCCGTTTGTTGAGTAACTTATCTGGTCTGGGGGTTCTTAAGCTGCATAACATATCCAATTACCTCGGCTACGGCTTTAAAATGTTCGGTCGGAATCGGTTCATCTAAGTCTACGCTGGCGTATAAGGCACGCGCCAATGGCGGATTTTCGACTATCGGAATCTCGTCTTCCGTGGCTATTTCTTTAATTTTCAGGGCAATGTTGTCCACACCTTTGGCAACGACAACCGGCACATCCATTGTCTCGGCCTTATACTCAAGCGCCACGGCAAAGTGAGTCGGGTTGACAATAACCACATCGGCTTTGTGAACATTGTCCATCATCCGGAGACGCGCCCGTTCCATACGCATTTGTCGAATTTTTGATTTGACAAGCGGGTCGCCTTCGGTTTGTTTATATTCTTCTTTAACTTCCTGTTTGGTCATTCTCAATTTCTTGAGGTGAGTATACTTCTGATAAGCGTAGTCCGCAAGAGCAATAATCAGGGTGGCGATAACTACGGTAAAAATAAGCATAATCACCACTTTATGAATCAGTCGCAAAATACCGATAACCGACATTTCAGGCAACAGACCGGCGTCTTTCAAATAAGGCTTGAGCACCAAAATGCCGATAAAGCCGATAACGGTAATTTTAACAATACCTTTCAAGCTGTCAAAAATTTTCTGCATGGTGATAAATTTGGTCAGTGCCGCAAAAACGTTCAGTTTGTCCCACTTTGGCTCCAAGCGTTTGGGTGCAAAAATAAAACCGGTTTGCGCCACATTGGCGGTAATGCCGAGCAACATTAAAATCGCAAACGGAATCGCCATAATTTTGAAAAACGCCACCACCACCTGACGGAATAAAAGTTGCAAATGCCGCGCGTCGGTCGGAATTGTCTCGGGGCTTTCAATAAACACCGTAAAGTCGCTGATATACCAACGCCCGACCATGGGGAGTATCATCCACACCACCATCAGCATACCAATAAGCATAATAAAACTCTTGGCGTCTTGTGAGAGCGCAACGTTACCTTCTTCTTTGGCTTTTTGTTTTTTATGTTCCGACGCTTCTTCCGTTTTGGAGGATTCGTCTTCATCTTCAGGCGCGACCATGGCGAAAATCCTCTATTTTGTGAACGGGATTAAACCTTCTTCGTAGTGGCGGCAAAACCACATAATCATTGCCGGACAGGTAATGAGCAACAACCCAAGTCCCAAATAAATTTGCAACGGCAGTGACAGGAAGAAGATGTTAAGTTGCGGCATCAGGCGCGACAACAAGCCCATGCCGGTATAAAAAACGAGCGTAAAAGCAATAAACGGCGAGCCGATTTTAAAACCGATGATGAACGATTGATTCATAGTCGTGCTCAAAAACTTGGCAAAGTCGTCAACCGGAATAGAAGTTCCCACCGGCCATACCTGATAGCTGTCAATGACGGCGCTGAGCATAAGGTGGTGGAGGTCTGTCATAAAAATAACGGTAATGGCGACAGTACTCATAAACGTTTCGGTGACAATAGATTGGTTTTGCGAGGTGGGGTCAAACATTTGCGCGTTGGCAAAACCCGATGACTGTCCGACAAAGTTGCCGCACAGATTGATGGCAAAATACATTATTTGCATAATCACGCCCAAAAAAATACCAAAACAGATTTCCACAAAAAACATTTGGATGTTAGTGGTCATATTCGGCGCCGGCGTGGGAATATAATTGTTTAAAAAAGGCACGAGAATCACCGAAACCATAATCGCCATTGAAAGACGCATACGGGTGTTGATGTATGAGCTGCTATACCCCGGCATAAGCATAAGCGCCGAGCCGATACGCAGAAAAATAAAGATAAATTTATAAACTTCGGCAAAAATCAGTTCATGCATAATCAGCCACCGTTGACAATTTTATCAAAAAGCATGGTGCTCAGGTTGCGCATTTGGTTGAGCATAAACGGAAAAAGCAAGATTAGCGTCAAGAAAACGCAAAGAATTTTAGGCACAAACGCGAGCGTCATTTCCTGAATTTGGGTGAGCGCCTGAAAAATACCGATGACCAAACCGATAAACAACGCCACCAGCAAAACCGGCGTCACCACCTTAAGCAAAGTGAAAATTGCCTCGCGCGAAATGTCCAAAACTTCAACTTCGTTCATATCAATATCCTATTCCAACGGCAGGGGTTGTTCAAAATAGCGATGGTTTTCAATGCCGGTCAGAAACACCCCGTCATAACCGCTGTCGGTAATACCTTTGATGTGGCGGCTCAGCAGATGTTTCCACTCCGGCAGCCAATATTGCGCCACAAAAGTGTGCGGTGTTACGGAGGATTGCCCCGCCAACCAGCTCGGACGAGACTTGCGCCACTCTTTGCGCCACAAATAACTGTTTTCGGAAAGTTCGCTCAGATTAACGGCGGCAAGCACCAAACGCTTTGCGCCGTTTTTCTTATATTTCAGCGAGTCAATATCCTCAGGCGTGTAAGGTGTTTTTGACTGAAAAAACGGGTCAATCACCACCATGTCAAAGTTAGAATTGCGCACATCGCCAATCAAACGATAGCGGTCGGCATAGTCCTCGTCATTGAGCAAAAAGGCAATGTTGCGTGCCTGCTTTGGCGTAAAAATATTGTCGGCGTTTTCATTAATAATCAGTTGCTTAACCACTTTTTTGAAAGCGGTTTGCGGGTGCAAAAACGGATAAATCGCAACTTTGTCCCTAAGTGATTCTGCAATGGCGTCATCCAATTTCTGCTCTGAGGCGCATTGTTCAATAGAAAACACCGGCAACTGGGTTTGCGTAATTTCGTTGTCAAGCGGACGATGTTCACAATAATGATTGTTGACCACAATTCCGTCCACGGCATTGATATATTTATTCACGTGTGGCGGCAGGTCTTTTGCATCGGCGACATCTTCGCTCAAAAATGAGGCGTCGTCAACGTAGCCCTTCGTGCTGCGAATTTGGTTATAATAACCCAAGTCTTCTTCCCACAGGCTTTTATTGAACAAATATTGTCCTTCGTGCGGCAATACCACAAAGTGCTTGTTTTGGCTTTTACCAAACTCGGATATGCTCACCACCAAATCGCGCATAGCCTTGCGATAGTTCAAAATCTTGCGCGGTGGCACGGTCTCGTACACTGTTTTTTGAGTCTGCTCCACGCTTGAAAAACCGTATAAACCGGCAGAGGCACTTGTTGCAAAAACAAGTGCCATACCACATAACGCAAGCGCAAAATGTCGTCTAAGTAATGACATCGGCGTGTTGTTTCCCTGTGCGAGGCGAGATTTCAGCAATTTCAAACGCGATTTTCAACAAATCTTGTAGCATCGCCAAAGAATCTTCCCGCAGTTTTTCGGTCTCAAATTTTTCAAGATAGACGCGTAGGGTTGCGCCGCTTGAGCCTGTTCCCGACAGACGGAACACAATGCGCGAGCCGTTGCTGAATTTCACAATCAGTCCGTTCTTGGTGCTGGAACCATCAACCGGATCATGATAAACGAACGGAGCGGCTTCCGACACCTCATATTCGCCATACTTTTCGCCGTCAAGTGAGGGGAGCTTAGCCTCCAAATCAGCCATGAGCTGGTCGGCAACCGATGTGTCGATACCTTCAAAATCAAAGCGCATATAATAACTGCGCCCATATTTTTGCCAATGCTCACGGGTGATTTCCTCAACCGATTTACCGGTGGCGGCAATAATACTCAGCCAAAACAAAACCGCCCAAATGCCGTCTTTTTCGCGAATATGAGACGAGCCTGTGCCAAAACTCTCTTCACCGCAAAAAGTAATGCGTTTGGAGTCCATCAGGTTTACAAAATACTTCCAACCGGTCGGAACCTCATAGTAACCGATGTTGTGCGCCTTTGCCACGCGACCGACGGCGGTTGAGGTCGCGGCGGATTTAGCCACGCCGTAAATGCCGTTTTTATAGGCCGGAATCAAGTTATAATTATCGGTCAAAATGGCCAAACTATCGCTCGGTGTGACAAAAAACTTGCGTCCCAAAATCATATTGCGGTCGCCGTCGCCGTCATTAGCCGCGCCAAAATCAGGAGCTTTGTCCGAGAACATCAAATTAACCAGCTCTTTGGCATAAAGCAAGTTCGGGTCTGGGTGCAATCCCCCAAAGTCAGGCAACGGTTTATAGTTGACAACCGAGCCTTTCGGCGCGCCTAAAATATCTTCAAAAATACGTTGCGCATAAGGACCGGTCACGGCGTTCATCGCGTCAAACCTCATGGTAAAGCCGTTGGCAAAAAGTTTTTTCAATGCCGCAAAGTCAAAAATCTCCTCCATCATCTCGGCATAGTCTTTAACGGCATCAATCACCTCAATTTCCATACCGCAGAGCTGTTGCGTGCCGAGGTTTGAAAGGTCAATATCCGGTGCGTCGCAGATTTTAAATTCTTTAATATTCTGCGTGCGGCGATAAATCTCGTCACTGGTTGAGCTCGGGCATTGTCCGCCGCTGTTGTTGGCGTATTTAATGCCAAAGTCGCCGTTAACGCCGCCGGGGTTGTGCGAGGCCGAAAGCACAAAACCGCCGTCCAGTTTGTTTTTGAGGATAATGTTTGAGGAGGCGGGGGTCGAAAGATAACCCTGTTGACCGACAATCAGTCTGGCAACGCCGTTCGCCGCCGCCATTTTGATGATTTTTTGAATCGCGACATCATTATAAAAACGACCGTCGCCGCCCAGAACATAGGTTTTGCCGCGCAAATCGCCGATAGTGTCAAAAATCGACTGCACAAAGTTTTCAATATAATGCTCCTGCATAACGACTTTGGACTTGCGTCTCAAACCGGCGGTGCCCATTTTCTGGTCGTTATAAGGGGTAGTCATAATGGTTTTAATCATAACATATCCTTTATGGCAAGGGGTTGATTGATAGGGGCAGTTTAACACCTGCGCCGCTAAACTCAAATCATATTTTGAGTTTTTGCAATATTTTTATTTTGTTGAAAATAAACGGATTTTATTCGGGGCAAATAAACTCGGCCAACCGGCGAATTTCTTGCTTGGCGGCAATGTGCGACAGACTCATGCGCATTTTCAGGTGCTCGTCCTGCATATCCAAAACCGTCAGTCCGTCCAAAAACAACTCCTTATATATAACCCTGTCTTTGAAGCCTTCACAGACCCTAAAACCATATAATTTCGAAAGTTGTTGCAAATAGTCAAAGACCACGTTTTTGTTTCTGGAGCGCAACGGGTTGACTTTGTTGCCGACCACAATCCAGTTGAGATAATTTTTGCCTTGCGCCGCCAGATATTTTTTCACATCCCAGATATAAGCGGCATAACACCCCGGTTTGCCGGCCTTGCCGGTATTAAAGTCAATTTCAGAAATCGAGTTCAGGTCAATCAGACTGTCGCTGATGGGGGTGATGAGTGTGTCGGCAAACTTATGCCCCAGCTCAAAGAGATAATTTTTATTGCCGGGGGTGTCGATAATAACCGCGTCATAAAGCGGCAAAAGGGCATTAATCTGCATCTCAACGCAGGCGGCATGTTCGGCAATGTGGGCATAGTCCTCGGTGGGCGCAAACCTAAAATGTTGCGGGGAGGGGAGCTTATAGCCGTTCTTAAGGCAGAAAAGCTCACGATTCTGAAGATAGCGGGAGAGCGTGCCTTGCCGTCCGTCCAAATCAATAGTGGCGACTTTAAAACCTTCTTGCAAAAGTTTAACGGCTAAGTGTAAAGAGATTGTAGATTTGCCGGTACCTCCTTTTTCGTTGCTGAGGACAATCGTATGCGCTTTTTTTTCGGTCATATCCTAATACCTGTCAGCCGAGGCATATTGTGGTTCGTGGCTTGATGCGACAACAATGCAAGATTGATTTTTGCTTTTGAGTTTTTTGCAGGCATTGTCAGCGTCGTTTTTGGCAAAGCCGATAATTTTAGAGCGATAAACAATGGCTGAGCCCGCGGCAACCGGCTCAACACTAATGTCTTTACCCTTAAAGACCTGACGGGTATTGCGTTTGACCTTAAGAGCATAGTTGCGAGCTTTGGCATAGTTTGAAAAAGCTCCGATTTGAACGCCCCAGATTTTATCGGTTGAAGTGTTTGCGGCCATTTTAACCGGTTCGGCAACCGCTTCGCTGACAACGGGGTTTAACTGAGCATACATACGAGCTGTGGTGTCACGGTCGTTTTGAGCCAAGCGGGTCAAGCCGTTTTCCATCATATTCATAACCTTGTTGTCGCGTTCATTAAGGGTTCTGTGTCCCATTGTAACAGCAATCACACGGTTGCCGTTACGTTGCGCCGAAGTGACAATATTAAAACCTGCCGCATGAGTGTAGCCTGTTTTCATGCCGTCAGCACCTTTGAACTTTTTAAGAACATGGTTGTGAGTATAAAGAGTGCGTCCGTTGTAGCTGTAAGTCTTTTGGGCAAAGAGGTTATAGTAATTAGGAAAGTTGTGATACATTGCCGACGCCAAAAGTGACATATCGCGGGCGGTGGTTTTTTGTTCCGCGTTCGGCAGACCGGAGGCATTTTTAAACGTGGTATTTTTCATCCCCAACTCTTTGGCTTTAGCCGTCATTTTCTTGGCAAATTCGGCCTCGGAATCCGCCAGAGCCTCGGCTAAAACGGTGGCGCAGTCGTTGGCAGACTTAACAATCAATGCGTTGACCGCGGTTTTGACCTTGATTGTTTCCCCGGGGCGCAAACCAAGCCGAGAAGGCTCCATATTCGCCGCCTTGCGAGAGACGGTCAACTTGTCGTTCATGCTCAGGTAGCCATGGTCAATCGCCTCAAAGGTCAGGTAAAGAGTCATAAGTTTGGTTAAAGAGGCGGGATAACGTCTTTCGTCAGCATTGGACTGAGATAAAATTTTTCCGGTTTCGGCGTCGATCATAATGGATGAAGTGGAGGCCTGCGCCGAAACCCCGCTCAATGAACAACACATAAAGGTTGCTGCGGTGATAATGTTCAGTCCCAACTTTGTCGGATTCTTAAAAAAACACAACATTTTTATACTCTCTTTACTAATGCCCTTATTTGTAGATATTGTAAGCGCAAAAAGCAAATAAAATATTAATTTTATTAAAGCAAAAAGAATATTTTTTTTGCTTGACTTTTGTGATTATTGTTAGTAAAAGCATATCTTGTTGGCGAACGTAGCTCAGTTGGTAGAGCCCCGGTTTGTGGTACCGGTTGTCGTCGGTTCGAGCCCGATCGTTCGCCCCACTTTATTTTCAGACACCCGCGTGGGTGTTTTTTTATACCTCCTTCCGCCTCGCACGCTATCCCCTATCATCCCGCCACCTGAATCATCATTGCGCACTCGCGTCCATCTCCTCAAACGTCATCACGAGCGCCAGCGTGGCGATCCATCTCCACTCCGTACGTCATTGCGAGTTTGCGACGCGGGCGAAGCAATCCAGATTCAACCAATGCGTCAATATAAATATTATCCCATAATTGTTTGTTGTGGCGTCCATATGCGAATCGTCCCAATAACAAAAAGCCTCTCACCTCAATTTTTATGCACAATTCAATTTGATTAACTCATTGTTTTTCAAATAAATGTAAAAAAAGTGAAATTTTTTAAAAAATTTTTGGAACACTTTCCCTAAAATATGCTATAAAAATTGCTATAATCGTGAGAGAAGTGTATGTAGCGATTATGCAAGGCCTTTATAAGGTCTTTTTTTATGCCTGAATAATACCATATTCA
>CAKQSV010000006.1 GCA_934273635.1 uncultured Alphaproteobacteria bacterium | reverse complement strand
GAAAAGATCTCAGCAACAAATTATGATGATAAAATTTATGGCAATGGCGGTAATGATACTCTAAGTGGAGGAGATGGCAATGATGTTATCTACGGAAATGAAGGTTTTGATTATATTTATGGCGAAGATGGCAATGATACATTAATCGGAGGCACCGGAGATGATTATCTTTCAGGAGGCAATGGTAACAATACCTTTATTTATAATTTAGGTGATGGTTTTGATAAAATTTCAAGCGCGCCATCAACTTCTGATATTAATACGGTTCAGTTTGGTGAGGGAATAAGCTTTGATGATCTAACTTTTCGGCGTAGTGGTGACGATTTAATTATGACTATCAATGGAGATGAGACTCAGGGGATACAGCTTTACAGATTCTTCTTTAATAGTAGTTATAAAAATTATATACTGGCATTTGCAGACGGTAGTTCAAAAAATTTAGCGAATATTGGTCTGATATTGCATCAGACGGATGATGACGATAATATTTCAGCAACAAGTTATGATGATGTTATTTACGGCAACGGCGGTAATGACACACTAAGCGGCGGCACAGGAAATGATGTTCTCTATGGTGACGCCGGAGATGATACGTTGAACGGAGAAGATGGCAATGATACGTTAGTCGGAGGCAAAGGAGATGATTATCTTTCAGGAGGCAATGGTAACAATACCTTTATTTATAATTTAGGTGATGGTTTTGATAAAATTACAAATCCTGCCTCCAACTCTTACATTAATACGGTTCAGTTTGGTGAGGGAATAAATTTCGATAATCTAATTTTCCGGCGTAGTGATGACAATTTAATCATGACTATCAATGGAGATGAAACTCAGGGAATACAGTTTTATAACTTCTTCTTTAATAATAGTTATAAAAATTACACGCTAACATTTGCAGACGGCAGCTCGAAAAATTTAGCGAATATTGGTCTAATATTGCATCAAACGGATGATGACGATAATATCTCAGCGACACGTTGGGATGATGTAATTTACGGCAACGGCGGTAATGACACACTAAGCGGTGGAGACGGCAATGACATAATTTATGCCGGGGATGGAAACAATATCGTATATGGTGGTTCTGGTAATGATATTATATATAGCGGTGATGGAAATGATACGTTGAACGGAGAAGATGGCAATGACACGTTAGTCGGAAGCAAAGGAGATGATAATCTTAATGGAGGCAATGGTAACAATACTTATATTTATAATTTAGGCGATGGTTTCGATAAAATTTCAAGTGCACCATCAACTTCTTACGTTAATACGGTTCAGTTTGGTGAGGGAATAAGTTTTGATGATTTTATTTTCAGACGTAGTGATGACAATTTAATCATGACTATCAATGGAGATGAAAACCAGGGAATCCAGCTTTACAGATTCTTCTACAATGATAGTTATAAAAATTACACGCTAACATTTGCAGACGGCAGCTCGAAAAATTTAGCGAATATTGGTCTAATATTGCATCAAACGGATGATGACGATAATATCTCAGCGACACGTTGGGATGATGTAATTCACGGCAACGGTGGTAATGACACACTAAGCGGTAGGGCAGGAAATGATGTTATCTATGGTGGCGCCGGAGATGATACATTGAATGGAAACGAAGGTAATGATACGTTAGTTGGTGGCAAGGGAGATGACAATCTGAATGGTGGCTATGGCAGTGATACTTACATTTATAATCTAGGAGACGGATTTGATAGTATTTCAGATAGCGGTGAAGGTAATACTATTCAGTTCGGGGAAGGAATACATTTAGACAATCTCACTTTCACACGTGCTGATGATAATTTAATTATTACTATCAATGAGGATAAAACTCAAGGTATACAGCTTTATAACTTCTTCTTTAATAGTAGTTATAAAAATTACACGCTAACATTTGCAGACGGCAGCTCAAAAAATCTGTCGAATACCGGTCTGACCTTGCAACAGACAAATGGGGATGAAAGTGTCTCAGCGACAAGCTATGATGATATTATTTACGGCAATGGCGGCAATGACACCCTAAGCGGCGGCTCCGGAGATGATATTCTTAATGGTGGTGCAGGAAATGATACACTGACTGGAGGAGATGGTAACGATACGCTGATAGGAGGCAAAGGAGACGACAGTCTGAATGGCAACAGTGGTAACGATATCTATGTTTATAATTTAGGTGATGGGTTTGATACGATTTCAGACAGTAGCGGAAGTAATATTATCCAGTTTGGAGAGAATATTGCTTATGAAAATCTAAGCTTCAGAAAAGAAGGGAATGATCTTTATATCAATATTAATAATGACAACAATCAGGGTATTTGTATCTATAACTTTTATTATAGTTCTTCATATCGCCGCTTTACTATGCAGTTTGCCGATGGCTCATCTCATAATTTATCCGCGCAGTCATTTACGTTAAATCCATCTCTTAATCAAACAGTAACCGGAGATGATGACGATAATGAACTTGTCGGGGGCGATGGTAATGATGTCATAAATTCAGGTGACGGGTATGATGATATTTATGGCGGCAAAGGTAATGATACTTTGAATGGCGGTTATGACTGTGATACTTATTATTATAATATCGGAGATGGCCGTGATACGATTCTTGATCCTAAGGGACAGGATAAGATAGTATTTGGCAACGGAATATCAGCCACAGATGTTTCATATCTGCAAAATGGCAATGATCTACAGTTGATAATACAAAATAATCAGGAACAAACCATTGTTATTAAGAAATTTTTTGAAAATGACACATATAAAATAGAGCAATTACAGTTCAATGACGGGACAATAATTAATCTGACGCCGGAGAACATTATTCTGACCCAGTCGGATAAAGATGACATTGTTTCAGGAACCGCTTATAATGATACGATTTACGGCAATGCCGGAAACGACGTAATAAGTGCCGGTGATGGTAATGATACAATTATCGGTGGATTAGGTAATGATACCTTAAACGGTGGTACAGGTAATGACACTTATGTTTATAATCTCGGTGATGGCTTGGATGTTATCACAGAATCAGGTGGAAATGATAAAATCGTTTTTGGTGAAGGCATTAATCCAGATGATTTGAAATTCTATCAAGAAAATAATGCGTTGATGATTTACATTAATAACAATCCAACGCAAGGAATTGTCATAACAAATTTCTTTACCTCAACAGGCAATATGGTTGAAACGCTGGAATTTTCAGACGGAACAACGAGATCCCTGAATAGTTTAGGCTTTGAATTTGAGGCTCTTAATCATGAAATGTCAATTTCAGGTACCGCTTTCGATGATAAAATTCACGGCAGTGATTATGATGATGTTATCAATGGCGGAGCTGGAGATGATGAACTCACCGGAAATCAAGGTAATGATACGCTGAACGGCGGGATAGGTGATGACATTTATATTTATAATCTTGGTGATGGTTTTGATACGATAAGCGATTCTCAAGGAAGTGATAAAATTGTCTTCGGAGAAGGAATTAGTGCAGAAAGTCTTAAATATAGCCGAGATGGAGACAGCTTAGTCATTATTATCAATAATAATATCAAACAGGGTATCAAAATCAGTAATTTCTTTACTGGAAGCAATAAAATTGAAATATTGCAATTTGCTGATAATTCAACCTTAAACATAGAAAGTTGCGGATTTACGTTTGAACAGAATAATTCTTACGAAACAATTACAGGAACCAATTATGACGATGTAATTTATGCTTACGGTGGAAATGATGTTGTAAATGCCGGAGACGGTAATGATACAATTATCGGTGGATTAGGTAATGACAGACTGAATGGCGGTTCAGGAAATGATACGTATATCTATAATCTTGGAGATGGAAAAGATATTATATCAGATACTTCAGGAATGGATAACATCACATTTGGAGAAGGAATTGTCTATGAAGATATTCGTTTTTCTCAGGAAGGAAACAATCTTAAGTTGTTGATTGGTAATGATGCTTCCCAATCAATAATAATCAGTAATTTCTTTGCTTCAGATGAAAATAAAGTTGAAACACTTAAATTTGCAAATGGAGATGTTTATAATATTGCACAGTCAGGTCTGGTATTGCATCAGAATAATCGGATAGAAACGGTAACAGGAACGCTTTATGATGACACTATATATGGTTATGGTGGAGCAGATACAATCAATGCCGGAGCCGGAAACGATCTTATTGTCGGTGGTGATGGCAATGATATTTTAAATGGTGGTTCCGGTGATGATACATATATCTATAATCTTGGAGATGGAATGGATATTATAACAGATACTCAAGGTAGTGATACGATTTTGTTTGGAGAAGGAATCTCCGCGGAAGACTTGCGTTATGTTCAGGAAGGCGGAAATCTTCGTATTTATGTCAATGGCGATAATCTGAATAATAGTATTCTGATTAATGGACAGTTTAGCAGTCAAACATCTCAGATCGAAAAACTCAAATTCTCAGATGGATCCATTCTCAATTTGACTAATATGGGAATAGCGTTTAATCAGTATGATACATCGGAAACGATTAACGGAACAGTATTTGATGATGTTATATATGCAGGTTCCGGTCATGATATTATCAATGCCGGAGATGGAGACGATATCCTGGTCGGAGGCAAAGGAAATGACACCTTAAAAGGAGGATATGGTTGCGATACATATATTTATAATTTGGGAGATGGTTGCGATACAATTACAGAAACGCAGGGAAGAGATAAAATAAAATTCGGAACAGGCATAATGTTATCAAATCTGACCTTTACACAAAATGGGAATAATCTGATTATAACAATAAATGAGGATAAGGAGCAAAGAATTATTATTAATAATTTTTATGCAGGAAATGAATATAAAGTTGAAAGTTTAGAGTTTTCTAATGGTTCAACATTTAATCTCTCCACTCAGGGACTGACTTTGCTACAGACCAATGCCAATGAAACTATCAATGGAACATCTTATAATGATATCATTTATGGAAACGGAGGCCATGATACTGTCAATGCAGGTGAGGGTAATGACACGATTATCGGAGGTATTGGTAATGATACCTTAAATGGTGGTAATGGTGATGATACTTATGTCTGGAATCTCGGTGATGGCTTTGACACCATTTCAGAATCTGGTGGAAATGACAAGATTGTTTTTGGTGAGGGTATCAATCAGAATGATTTGTCGTTTGAGCGGATTGGTAATAATCTGAAGATTTCCGTTAATGGCAATGAAATACAGGGGATTCAGATTAACAATCAATTCAGTTCAGCGTCCTATAAGGTGGAAACCATAGAGTTTCATGATGGCAGTACGTTGAATATCAGCAATGCTGACCAGCTGATTCAGGCGATGAACAGCTTCGGTATCAACAATTCGTCCTTGATGGATACCTTGTCTGATCCGACGCAGGATGTCAGCGATATGTATTCTCTGACCGCGAATTCTGATTTGACTAAAAAAGCAATTTAGAAGAGGTATTTAAACGCCAGAAAGTCCCCTACTTTACAGAGTAGGGGACTTTTTCATATACAAAGTTCATCATAAACGATATTGTTTCTATCAATTTGCCTTATGGTCTCTGTCGTGTCTGCTTCGTAATCGGCATAAATCGGTTCGTAAAGAAAACAATAGTTACCGTTTATATTTGTTGTGCAAGCGTTTAAGCTTATTAGTATCAGATAAACTACGACGAGCCTTTTGAGATTTTTTAATTGCATTATTTTCTCCTTTTACTTTTTTGTTTTCTGCGGATTCTGTAGCGTTTTTATAGCCAAACGCATATAAAAAAAGAGCGATAGCACCAAATACCATCGTCCTAAAATTTTTCATCATGTTTAATAAATTTGTCATCCTTGATTTCCTTTTTATACATTCCAATGTCGCGCGCACCACTTATGCCTAGCATTATTCCTAGAGAAGTTAACAACTGTTCCCAATCAATCACATCAGTCTTGAAATATGGCGCAATCACGCAGTTGTGAAAAAATCCGTAACATAAGATCCACCCAATCAGCGGAATCCAGCTCCGATTATTTAGTTTTCGCATAGATCAATTCCTTGTTGAATAGTTTCATCTGAATAAGGCTGAATGCCGTTTTCCATACGAATAATAGCTTTAATGAACACAATTAAAACACCACGTTCTTCAATATCTATCGCCGTATCCGGATAAACGCCGATTTGTTCTGACACAGTTTTAATATAAGCGTTTGTCTGATTTTCATTCGGCGGTGCATAACGGCTGATGATTTGCCGAACGTTTTTTAATCCGTGGATTTTCTTATAATTAATCAGCACTTTTGCCAGAGCACGAATCCCGTATTTGGGCTCTTTAAATACACAAAAGGCAGGATCAATGTTCCTACCTTCTGGATTTAAACCTTGCCAATTTTGACCGTGGCGAATGTTGCCTGGGTTATTGTTTCTTATTCCTCGAGGTTTTTGATTCATGATATGTCTCCCATATAAGTTGTCGTAAATCGTCAATTTTGAGTTCAAGTCGATTGATATGCACTTGTGTGGCATATTCTTTAGCAACTTGAACCTTAAAGTCGTTTAAATCCTTGCGCATTTCGCCGTATTTGTGAACAAGCCACACAAATGCCGGTACGCAAACAATTTGTAAGAATTGAAGCCAATCCATGATTTTCTCCATAAAAAAGCCGAGTGATTAAACTCGGCCAAATGATAAATTTATTTCATTATTTGTTTATCTAACAATTCAAAAACATATTTGAAATCTGCAAAATACGCTTTCTTATTTCCTGCTCTAATAACAATACCACACACATTTTTATTATAAAAAACTGGAGAACCACTAAAACCTCGATAATTTTTAATATTATCACAAATAATATTCAATTCATGTAGTCCTGAATTAGGCATCTTTCTTGCATATTTACAATTAAGACCAATAAGTTGTGAATTAACTTTTTTTATATCACAATTAATACTTTGTAATTCATCAGGATAACCCATAAAATAAAAATCTTCATCTTCTTCATAATTTAGCTTAATAATAAACTTTAAACTTTTAGTATGCACATCAGAATCTGGCAAATAATTAATATTAGATAAGATTTCTTTGTTTTGACATATATACGCTGGCGTTTTTCTTATATGTTTCATCTTTGTTTTGACTGACCAACATCGCCTCATAATTCTGGAAATTTCTGGATCTAACAATAATTTCTTACACAAAACATGCGCATTTAAATTATTATTTTTCTTAATATCTCTTAGTATCTTAGCTAAATCTATTTCCACAAAACATATATCTAATCGATCATCTTCTTTGAAATTAAATCTTATAATTTTTGAAAAAGGTAATTTCTTAGGAGCTTTATGTAATAAATTTGTAATACATAAATCCTGATAATTTTCATCAAGACAATGAGATGCCGTAACAAAATAAAATTTATTATCTCTAGAAATTATAAAGCCCGTGCCTGATCCTCCTAGGTATCCAAGTGCATAATACCAAACATGAAAAATAGAATCTCTAATTTTAACTTGTGTTTCCATACTTTTTCTCCTTTGTGTTTTATATTCTATAACATCAAAATAAGTCAATATATTATCTTTTCCTTAATTCTGATGCACTCTATCATCTTCTATGACGGCCGTAATTTCCACTTGATTGGAGCGTGGTCGAATGCCGGTCACACGCGCATATACACTCCATTTGTCGGTTGTCCCGAATGCAAAGTGTGTCCGTTCCATATCCGTTGCTGTCAGAATTTCTATATTTGGTTGAGTTTTGAGTTTAATAATTGAGTTTAGCTCAGTAGCCTCAACCTCATAAACTCCGGCAAGTGAGCCATTTTTACTCCGTAATGCCAAGACATTTGGTGCTTTCTCTGTAAAGTTAACCGGCTCGGATAACGTGAGCTTTAAGCCATCTTTGGCGATAATCTCGCCACCACTACCCCAATGTGCCATATCGTGGGTAATTGCGATAAGGTCGCCGTATGTCGGAATTAAACCCTCAAGCTCGGTCGTAAATGTTACAATGCGCCGCCGATAACGGTTCGCAAGTGCCATATAGACTGCTTCACGCTGAGCCTGTTCTTTGTTTGTACATCCGAATAATTCGACCGTTGCCGTTTTATCAGAACTTGAACTTGCAAATGTTCCTGTAATTTCTGATGTTTTCCAAGTCCTTTCCGAGAAATACTGCACGCAAACGCTGTCGGCTGTATCTTCAGACGGCATGATATATTGAATTGATAGACTGTTTTTAACAATGTTCCTCGGTCCAAATAAAGCAACCGGTATTGTTTTCGGCTCATCTCGCACAAACCTCACAATGCCGCCTTGAATAAAGGCTACCGCTCGTCCTGTCTTGGCAACACGATTTAAGGCATCATATACCGTCAACTTGCTATCAAATACGGCATTAAACGTATCGCCGCGGCTGTCCCATTTCTGCTCTAATTGATAAAGCGCGTTCAAATCGATGGATTTATCAGTTAATTTTGCGCCATAATCCGCCTTTATAATATCAGCCAAAGCCCAAGCAATCGACCGTGTCGGCATTAAATCACTCCATCCACCGTTTGGAGACCATGTCTTTAACTTCCGCGTAACAATACAGTTGACTAAGTTACTTGAGCGTTGCGAGAGGTTGTTGGTGGCTCTCATGATTATGGCTAACAGCGTAACATTGCCGTAGTCCTTGTCTGATACCACATAGCCTTTAGCTGCTACCCATCGCAATTCGTGTCCGGCGCGTGAACGCTCATCTTTCTCATCAAGCCTAGTTGCTCGAACTTCATAGCGACCTTCTTCGACCGGATAAGTATATGTCCGGTAAATACCATTGACAGTTGCATCTGTCAGACTTTCTGCACCTAGAGCAAACCAATCACCAAGAGGATTGTCCTCATCATCAATAAGACGGGCATCAACACGCCATTCGAGCGATTTGCTATTCAAACCACCACTGTCGTTGGCATAGTAAAGACCGCGCTGACAAGCCATATCAATTTCAATCTTATTGACGACTGTTTCTGTCGGATTAAGTAAAAACCCGCCGGTAATCTCACCCAAGAGCAATTCTTGACCGGCAATTTCGGCAGATGTTACCACATCCTCATCAAATAAGGTATTTTTCTCCCCTGGATTAAGAATTTGATAGGTAATCTCCTTAAATGAGCTGATTGGTGTGTCCTCAATCCTTATCTGTTCTATATCATACGAACCTTGACCAATACAATGGAGCTGATAAACGTATTGTTCGTTGTTTTGGTAGCGATAATAAGGTTGAGAGGCAAAATCTGGATAAATCAGGTGTTTGCCATAAATAACCGGTATGGGGTTCCCCAAACGTGCCGAATTGCCTTGAGCCTGTAAAGAATATGTCGGGCTTTGCGTAAACGAGGATGAAGATGCTGACGGCATTCCATTCATCGCAGGTCTTGGTGTTGGCACGAGCGTATTGATAAGCATACCTCCGGCGATAGCAACAGCGGTCGCCGCCGTTGCTCCTGCAATTGCTCCATATGCGGCGCCGACCGCACCACCGGTATAAACTGTCGCCGCGACCAACGCAATCGTCAATACAATTCTAAGCGGATTTGAGCTTTTACCCCCTAAAGGCAAAGAAACAATGCTGATTAACTCATTACTCTCCAGCACGTTTCCCCAATCCTTGCGTAACACCGGCGCACCATTAATCAAGCAAATTATTGGCATGGTTGTATCAACTTTCTGCTCTTTGATAATCTGCCAGACCGTTTTCGGCTGTTCAATAACACAACTTATCCGTCCCTTATCAAGCTGACAAGGGTTTGTAAAATAGTTAAAGTAAAGCATTAAATGTTCTCTTTTACTCGATAATAGGAATGTAAAAACCAACCACAGATATTAAGCGACGGCACATTTTGAAACACGACACCGCTTTGGCGAACACAATGTAAAACGCCACCACCGTCTATATCAAGCCAAATACCGGCATGAACCGGATTTTTAGCTTGCCGCATAAAAACAATATCGCCTTCTTGCGGCTTTTCGACTTCCTCAAGAGCCTGAAATGCCGCATCATGCTGGAAGGCATTAAGTACGTTACGAAAATTGTCAGGATCAACGTTAACCAAAGGAACGTTGTGACCGTATTCTTGTTTATGGATATATCGAACAAAGCCCCAACAGTCAAAACTATCGGGGCCTTGTGCACCTGCCACCCACGGTAAACCTATGTATTTAAGTGCAAAATGTGTCATCGTGATAATCCCGGATACTTGCTGACAGTGTAGTTCTCAGCCGGAAAGGACTTATTGCCAATATCCATCATACGCGCTGTTGCGGTAATTTTCAACACATCCACCTGAATATCTGTAATAACAAGTGTTATCGGCGGGTTCATCTGTGGACAGCTTGTATCACCCGATAAATATGGCCGATACGTCATCTCAATCATATCCTGTGTTTCAATAGCATTATCCAAATACTGAATAATCTCCGTTGAAACATTGTCCAGCATGAGTGTAATTTCCGGTACCGGCACAGTTTCCACCGGTGGAAGCTGTAAATCAAAGGCAAATGCAATAAATTCGACAGACTTACCGGCATCCAACGATGCAGTATCTTCAAGCGTACAGATATGGTTAACATTATCTCGCACGACACGAATAGCAGTGCGATTACCATTATCATCAAAGAAAGTTGGATGCCTTAACTCTAAGGTATGTAAAATCGTCACATCACTCGGAGCTGAAGCATAGGCTTCTTTTAAGGCTTCTGATAGTGTATTATCCGTCATTTACTCTGCCTCATTTTCTAAGCGCTCTATACAATCAATAACATATTCTGCTCCTTTTTTTAGAGTATCAAAAGCAGATCTATCTTCCTCTGGTAAATTTTCGATAAAATCTAAAAAATACTGATTAGCATCTTTATGCCCTTCCATATAGGCATTACGTTCTATACCTTTTCTTGTGTTGAATAATCCTTCCATAAAACTTTTATATGCTGCATCTGTTTCTGCACAACTCATAATTATTCTCCTTATTTTTTCATGCTGACATATTTAATGTACACACCACCCGGGTTGCCTGCGATAACATTGCAATCTGCTGCATAAGCGCCTTTTCCGCGATTAATATCTATTGGATCATTAGATACAATAGCTCCTGGATTTCCTGTTGTATAATAACCTGAATTTCCCTGAATAGCCTGTAATGTTTTATTAGATAGTTTTCCTGATAAATTAAATGAAGCAGTACCACCTGCATGATTTCCACAGTCATTAATACTATGGCATGTATTACCTCCATTAGCTGTCATCATCTCAATTCCATCAACAGTTAAATAAGATTTACCACCTGAACTCACCCCAATAACCACACTAATATCGCACTCTTCTAAAACATAAAAATCGCCAGTAACAGTTCCTCCTGAACTTCCCAAATTTTTACCACAAATGTAATAATAACCTCCGGATGTCTGTCCCCCTGCACCTGTTAGTGCAATATAATAGCGACCTTTTTTTAAATGTGTTGTATATGTACCACCTGTTGCAGAATTCATCATAACTGTCTCTGGTGGATAAGAATCATGTTTCCATACCAGTTCTGGGCCATTATATATTGCAGATATTTCTTCATTGCCAAATGCAACCTCCTCTATATTTGAACCATCTATATTAATACTCATCTAAGTCTCCCTTACAAAATAAAAAACCCCAGGTATTCGATTGACTGGAAGACTGTCAACAATTTGAAACATATCTTTATCTGCCTTGCTATTGAATAATTCAACATTAAGTCCTGCCGTCTGTTCAATCGCTTCTCTTGAACGATTTCCCATAAAAAAATAAAGATACATCGTTGATGATTTTGTGTTTCTCTCTTGAGGTAATTTAAATCTTTGATTTTCTATATCTAAAATATAATACCAAGCATATCCTGTTCTGTTATAAAACTCTACAATTGCAGCCTCTTGATCTGGCAATACGATTTTATGACCATCATCTGCCTGATAGTACGAAATTCCATCCTCTGTTTGAATTAATTTACCTTCTATATCAGAGAGCAAATGATTATATGCTTCTGAATAAAGTTCCCCTGATTGCCAAGAAAACATATCAGATCTTAACCAAGATATATCATTTAATTGATAATCCTCCCATTTTGTATCAAATAAATTTGGCCCCAAAGCAAAACTAACAGCTAACTCCGTTGCTCTCTTCAAATTTTCCGTTTGAGACTTCAACGTTTCAACATCTGATTTTAGTACAGATGTTTGTTCCTTAATCCTATTAGTATCTGATTTAATTACACGTGTTTGCGCTTGAATCTGCTCCGCCTCAGATTTTAGATTACGACAATTCCCCAAATAGTCTTCAGCCCCATTTATTAACTCATCTCGAACATCTTTTAGTTGTTTTGCAACTGTTGGTATGTTCCCATTTTCTGTAGCAACTGTTGTTACAGAATCTCCGTGAATAATTGTATGCCATAATGATGCGTCAGCTTCAGCACCTAAAACTAATGCTGTTAAATTCTCTTCTATGTTTGCCATTATCTAAAATCCTTCATCTTTTTTGGGCAACAAACATGGATAAAATTATGAAACCTATCTATTGATAAAACCAACTTGGTATAATCGTTGTTTAACAAAATAGTTAAGGCTCCTGCTGTAAGCGTTGGCCTGTCCCTGATTTCTAATTCTGAAGTTATTTCCCAAAGATACCCATTAAGAAGCCTTGCCTCAAACTGTTGCGTAAAACGGGCTTCTTGTTCCAAAAGTCCTAAACCGCCCAAAAGAGTGATATAAAACCATTCTGCACCTTCTTTTGCATAATATTTATACCAAGCCTCAAATAAGCAGAATTGCTCTTGTTTCATTAACCAGCGTACAGATATTTTACTGGGGGTTTGCGTGTAACGTCGCCTTTGCCTTGCCGGGCCTGCTTCCATATCTGTGCGAATAATCGCCTCATCTGGACGTATGGAATAGCCCTCAACAGTTGGATGAGGCAGATGTTTAGGAAAAATTATTGTTGTCATCTGTAACTCCCGTAAGCCGGATTAAGCCCGTAGCGTTGCTCTAAAAGTGGAGATAAACCTTCGCCTTTAGAAATGTTTTTGCCAATTGTGCTTTCAATTCTCTCAATTACAATATCAAGGTTAAACTCTCCATTGCCGAGATTGCTCTTATTTACCTTTGTTTTAACCTCGGATGCAGCATTATTAACGACCTTGACATTGATATTTACGGTTGAGCCATTATCTCCCAGCGCTTTCATTTGTTCTCTTGTAAAAACACCTTCGCCGCGTTTGGCAATTATCGGCACTTCATCTCCGACTATGCCGCCACTATGAAATCGTGGCGCACCGGCAAAAGCAAAAGGACTGGTGGATTTGAGAGCCAAATTGTCAGCTCCGACAATACCGCCGGTATGTGCCATCGCAAAGCCAAAATAACTGCCAAGACCATTCATCAACGGTTGTGTAATCGACTGCCTGATAATAATTCGTGTCAAATCACTGATAATAGCGTTGGCGAAATCTGAAAAGCTGGCTTTCCCTGTTGTAATAAAAGAGGTCAGAGTGTCTTCCATACTGTTAAAAGCGTTTTTGACAGCACTTTCAGCAAGACTGGCAAAATCATTAATATCTTTTTGAATATTTAAGAAACCACGCTTAAAGCCATCTTCCAAAGATTTTGACGATTGAAGTGCCGTTTCATTGGCTTTTTTGACCATATCGTCATAAACCTGTCCAATCTGGTCTTTATATTTTTGATAATCCACCGAACTGGCATCAAGATTGTTCAGAGCGTTTTTCCGCCATTCATCCGCTTTAGCCATAGCTTGTTCATAGGGCGTTTTAAGCTCTAAAATCTTTTGCTTAATATCCTCAATGTTCTTTTTATATTTATCAGCGTCAATATTGGAAGCCGGCGTAACAGTTGTCTCGGTTTCCACCTTAATTTTCGGGCGTAACTCAGGATTCTCAAGATATTTCAATTCATCTCTTGCCGTCCTCGCGTCTTTTTCCGCCGCTTTCAAAAGCAGAATTTTATCTTGAATTTCTTTTGCTTGTGGCTGAAAATCAGGATTTTCGGTGGCAATTTCCCAAATTTCTTTTTGATATTGCTCCAAATCAATCTTGGATTGACGAAGAATATCCGCTGTTTCCTTTGCATAAATTTCATAATCTTTAAGCAGAGCGTTCGGCGTAAATCGGGTCGTGAAAGACAAGCCACCAGTCTTTTTCAATTCTTTCTGCAGTTTCTTAACGTTCCGCTCGGCGGTTTTGAGTTTCAAACCCCATTCGGCCAACGCCATATCTTTGCTTTGCTCGGCGGAGAACTTCGTCGCTTCCTGCGCCGTGGCTTTGAGTTCGTCTTGCAGCTTTTGCAAGGTTTCGGCGTGGTCATTGGCCGCACGCTTGGCGACATCGTGGCTTTCCACGAGTTTGTAAATCGCCATTCCGGCTAATATTGCCAAACCTGCCGGGCCGCCAATAAGAGCCAAGGCGCCTTTCAATATACCGGCCGCGGCGGCGGTAACACCCATTTGAATTGCCGCCAACTTGGAAACACGGCTCATCATCATAATACCGGTTACCGTGGATTTTGCTGACACCGAAAGCCCGGCTATTGAAACCTGCAAATAACCGACACCGGCTTTTAAGAGGTTAATACCGCCCAAAATCGCCGATGAGCCAAACCGTGCTCCCAATACCGTCAGAGCCATATCTGCGTGTTCTGCCAATAAAAAGAAAGCCTTAGAGGCTGTATTGACCGCAAAGGCTAAGGTTTGTCCGATGGTTTTGGCAGCGTTTCCACCGCTTTCAACAAGTTCGTTAAACTGTGTGAAAGTAGATTTTAACGCCTCGTTTAAGCCATTTTTGCCAATATCTCGGTAGATTTTCTCAAAACTATCCTCAATATTAGACAGCACGCCATTCATCGTTTTCATCTGCTCGGACATTGCTCCGGCAAAATTGACATCACCGAGTGTCCGCAGGTATTTCTCAATTTCGGCGGCGTTTTTCTTAACTTTCGTTGTAACGCCGGCAAAGGTAAAACTCACCTCATCATTGATGACTTTGGCTTTGATACCGAAAGTTTTAAGCCTTTCAAATTCGCCAACCGTTGCCGCGGCCACCGCCCCAACAAAATCCTTAATGTTTTTGCCAAAGGCGGAAGCCGTGTTGCCATAAGAAACAAGAGCTGCCTCCGACGGCTCTAACCCCAGAGCTTTAAGCTGAATAAAGGCCTCAACAATTTCGTTAAGCTGATAAGGCGTATCAATCGCAAATTTCTCAATCAAGGCAAAAGCCTCCTGTGCCCCTTTGGCCGAACCGGTAACAGTTTTGAGAGAACCGGACAACTGTTCAAACGAAGTATTCGCGGAAAAAATCGCCGAGAATGTATTTTTTAAGCCCTGAAACCCGAGATACGCTCCAAACAAAGCCGTTCCTTGCCGAATAACCTCGTTAAAAGAGCGAGCGGTCGCCTCCAAAGCCATTAAATTATCATTGGCCGGCTGAATAACCTGCGTAATCCGCCGAAAAGCCTTGTCGCCGTCCGTTCCAAGGTTCTTAAACTCCTGCCGAACCTTATCGCCACCCACCGCCGCTAGGCGTATGCTTAAATTTTTAACCGCACTCATTTATTTATCCATAAAAAAACTCCGCAAATTGCGGAGTTCAAATTAAAGATTGATCCTTGCTTGTGGAGGAGCATTGGAAGGAAGATTATCATTATATATTTCGCATAGCCAATGCTTTTTATCTCTATAAAATTTTTTTATATTACGGCGATATTTTGAAATATGAGTTCCCATTGTATCCATGGGTTCGCCATCTGATAACCGAAATCTACAGCTTTCGCCTTGATATTCAACTTTGAAATGTGGAGGTTCTGTCTCATTAGAATATATTGACACATTGAGTTTAGCTTCAATGGTGTATATTGATTTTTCTATTAGATAGCGTTGTGTAAAGTTGTCATCTAACCAGAAGCCTTTTGCAAAATCTGCTGAAAGCTCTTCACTGTATTCATCTAATAAAACATAGCGAGTCATTTTATCCTCATTAACGAATATGAATGCCTCTTTATTATGCTATTTTGTGAAATTAGCAAGAATTTTATTCTTTTTCTTTATAAGACATTGCAAATATTCCCACCGGCAACAGCTCGCTCATCATTTCTATATCAAAACCGAGATTTTTGGCAATATTCAACGCCACCGATAAATCAGGCTTAGTAAGCTTCAATAAAATCTCCCAAGCTTGATAACCGACATCGGTTTCTAAGGTTGTTTCGGTGTATCGGCACTTGTAGAACGGGCAGAAGTTTTGGTTTTCTCCGCAACCGTTGCAATAACTTCGCCCATCGCCGAAGTGCCATTTGGTGCGGGCGTAAAGGCGTTTTTTTCTGCCGCCAGAATTTCTTGTAATCCGCAATACTGGTGGCGGAAATTCTCAGCTACAGCCCAAAAGTTCGAAAAAAGCTCGGCAATCTTGCTTTCTGTCAACGGTGCTGCTTTATCTTCTTCCGCCTCTAATACTCCCGTCCACTCCAAAATACCGGCAATTCCAAGCCCGACAAGCAAATATTTATCAGCCATAGCCTCACGTTTTACAGGGTTTTCAATATCCGCCACCGTATCAATGGCAATTCCGGCCGCTTTGTTGGCTTGATAAATTTTCGCCAATTCAGCAAATTTGCTGTTCATATAGGCTTTTGCCTCATAAAAAACGGCGGAAGTACAAGGTTTAACTTTAACATTCACGCCGTAGCCAAGCTCAAGCCAATATGGCTCTTTGTTAATTTTTAACCTTAACATCAATATCCCTCCACATCATTTACAAGGGTTATGGTCATCATTTTCCCAAGTGTCTGGTCTTTTGCTCCTTGAAAGTCATAAGAACATTCAATACCTCCGGGGCCGTCAATCGACCGCTTAGGCTTGGGTAAATATACTTCATGGCAGGTAATAACCAATTTCAGATTGTCTGAAAGCTGATAGCCAAGTTCGACATCAACCGGCGTACCAGCACGGGCTTTGTCCAATAGTTCGTTATCTCCATAACGAGCAGAAATACTCCCAGAAAGGCTTGCTACGCCCAAATCAATCGCCTCAACCTTGCCATCGTTGCGGATAGTTTCGATTTTTTCGAGATTATTAGAATAGGTCGCACTTGCCGAGGTTATGTTTGCCAATAATTTGCCGCCGCTTTTAATATATCCTTGAAACTGCGATACTCGGGTATATTCATAAATTTCAGGCTCTGCCGCGATTGTGGTGGTTGAACCGTTTTCGCCTTGTGCCATCAGGTTAACAGTAACCTGTGCCTCGCCGGAACGCTGAAAGTTAAAAGCGATACTGTTGGCTCTAACACCCATAAAACGAATAAACTGCGGTACTTCTGGCAGACCAACTTCCAAAGAATAACTGGGAATAGAGGTTTTGCCGCTTTCAAAAGCGTGCGAATAACTGCCGCCTTCATTCTCGGTTGTAGTCGGTGTGCCAAATATTGCTTTCAGCCATACGCCGATATTGCGCATATCCACCGGCACGGCCATATCTCCGTCAACATTGATAACATCTTGAAATGGTTGTGTCGGGTCGCGACCAAGCCCCAAAACATTGGACGATACAAGACTTTGCTCGCTGTCCAACGATGTGGAAATAAAAGGAATCTGCCGATAGCCGCTTTCCGGCAATATGCCATATTTGCTTTCCGCGGCAATTAAAAGGCTGGCGTTCCAGCCGTATGCTCTAGCCATTATTTTCTCCTATAATAAAGCATTTGTTGATGAATATTCTAAGACGACCGGAATTACTGCCGCTTTTATAGTCGCTGCACCATCTATAAATTCGTCTATGATTTCCGGCGGTTTAGGATAAATGTAGTCGGTCAGCCCACACAGCGTAACATCAGACGATAGTAATATGCCAATATGCTCCAAAATCTCATCGAGTTTTTTATCACGCTCTTCCGATTTTGCCGCCTGAACAATAACCTCAACTTCTGCCTCGTGCTTGAAAATACAAATTGGCGGCGATAAAATAATTTCCGGCTCACCTTGCTTGCCATCACGCAACATTACAATTCCTTTTTCGGGAATAATCTGAGGCAAGGTTTCGTTGCGTTTGACAGGGATATTTTTCAATGTTTGCAATTTCTCAAATAAAGCCTGTAAAATCTGCTCCCGTTTACTCATCATCTCTCCAATTTTGTAAAATCAAGGTTGGCAATCGTTTTTGCCATTTTTCGCCCTCTGCTTCAAAATGTATCAGTTTCGGCATTTTAACCTGCGGAACAAGCCAAAATGCAATAATTGTTTTACGCTTTTGTTCATGAACCAATAATGAAGCTTGATTTGGGCGGTAAATATAACGAAGTCGTATTCCTTTTATTTTTTCATAAAGTTCCGGTGTTGTTTTTTTACCGCCGATTTTCTTAGGTATTGCCGGTGTCGGTATGGCAAGCCAAAAACCGTCTTTTCCTCTAATTATCAAGCCATACTCAAAACTTTGCATAATTTTCTCGGCTTTTGAGTAAACCAATCCGGTAGCATTAAGGCTCGCTTTTGATTTTGGATAAACATCGCCTCGCCATGTATAAGCTAATCTAGAGCCTAATTTTGCCGATTTGACTTGTTTCCTCATCGCCTCTTTGAATTGATTTGTCGCAGAAAAAACACCTTTAGTAACTGCTAATTCAGCATTTTTCAGCTCTTTTTCTAAGGTTTCTACCAGTTTTCCTGATATGGCGGCACTTAATTGCATATAACTCCAAAATTCCAAACTAGGTTATTTGTATCTCTTTGTGGTTCCTGACTGACGACATACTCTTTATTATCATACAAAATAATATCATTAACTTTCAGTTCGGGAGCTTCAAATATACGGATTCTCATAATGTTGGTTGCCGTGTGGGCTTGTGCGAAGCCCACACTAACGACCTCATCAGGACGTAAGAGGAAAATAAGAACGTCCCGATTTTGATACTTAGCGGATCTGCCAAGTTTCTCAAACAGGCTATCCACTGCTTTGTGAAACTGCCGAACCACTATTATCAATCTCCTTTTTCGTTTTATTATCAGTTTTCTGAGTGTTTTTATCGGATTTTGTGCTTTTTGTTGTTTTTTTATCCGTTTCGGGTGGGGTATCAAGTTTTGAACCGGTTGCCGTTTGGTTTTCTTTCTTCTCTATCGCAGAGGCAAAACCTCTTTTAATCAATGATTTTGCCTCTGTGTCATCAGGAATTTCAACTTCCGTATCAGGAGTATATTCTTTTTTATTAACGACCAATGTTACTTTTGCTAATACTCTCATATTATACGCTCCTATTTTATCGTTACACACATTGTGGCGTTTGGACGATACGGCACAACCAATGGTGCGGATTGCAACAACATCCAACGTACAGCAGGGTCATTTTCTAACCACGATTTAGGAAAATAGCGGTTGGCTTGGAAGTTTGCCTGTTCATCTTTAATTGCGCCATAACAGCGTACTCCCTCGACACCGCCTCGACTGCCTAACAATACCGTATTTTCAGGAAGAATTTTCTTTTCAGTATCTCCCTCAATATATATATCGTTATATACCCAGACTTCAAAATCACCAATATTGCCAACGAATCTGGCTTTTTCGTTGCCGAGAATAATCGGGTCAATATTTAATGTACTATTTGTTCCGCGGCGATAATCCAAATATTTTTGAACATACGGATTATTACGAAACAGTTTCCACGCTGACGGGTCTAAGACTACCGTTTTAGCAACAACACCGGATTTACTTTGAATACTACCAGCCCAATCTTCCAGATTATCAACAATGTTTACGGTTGTTTTGTCCCACGTATTATCACCGGTAAGAACTTTGGTAAAAGAAGTATCGCGGCCAAAATCAACCGTAACTGCCGGATAACCATCGCCTTCCACTGTTATTTTTCCGGTTCGCAACACCTCAGAGGCCATAACTTCTTCGCGGCGTGTCAAACAATCAAGCTGATTGTTTAGAGTAATTGCAACGGCTTTTTCTAATCTTTGCGCCGCAGTCATATCGCCGCCAATTCTTTCTCCCGCCATTCGCTTAAAAGGCATATCCGGTGTAAAACGCCGCTTATCTTTTACATACGCCGGTTTGAAAGATTTTGTACTGTAACCCTCGTGTTCAACGACTTTTCCGGGCATTAAAGGTGAAACAAAAGGAGAAATCCGCGGTTTGCTTTCCTGCGTATCAAAATAAATTTCCTCTGTATCTGAACGTTGTTCTTGAGAAAAGAACATATCCAGTAAAAAAGATGGCGGAGTTTGCAAATTCTCCACCACCTTAGACAATACCTGAGTTGAAAAAATATCCATTTTACATTCCTTATGCTTGAGTTTTCTTAACAAAAATGCTCTTTTCTCGGAGCTTTTCGGTCATAGAAGCAGCAGTAAATTCACTATCGTAAGTTAGTGCTTCCAAATTAAATTCTCCTGTGGAATAAACAACAGCCTGTTTATCCTCATCCGTCGCATTTACATTTTCTGCTAAAATCCCTAGTGGAGTTTTCGAACCGTCTGTTGCTTTTGATGTTGAGGCCGTATATTTCCCAGAGGCTGTTATTTTTCCGAGAACCTGTCCGCGTTTGTAGTTTCCGCCGGTAATGGTTTCGACATTGGCAACTCTCGGAAAATCTCCTGCTAAAAGATTGTCCACCTTATAAGTTCCCTCATCTTTACAATTTGCGTACATTTTATTCTCCTGAAGAAGTGTGAACCAAAGATGCAATGCGTCTAGCCATTACATCTATGTTTTCGCCTTGTGCTTCTCCTGACATAATGATTTGCGGATTAGGAACCTGCGCCATCGCCTTTTCAAAAGAAGACAATGGCTGTTCTTTTGGAATTTCCTGCAAAATGTCAATAATCTGAGAAGAAGATAAATCTGTTGAAAGAAGTATCTTATTAGCCACTTTTTCACGACCTTGTGCTTGTTCGCTATCCAAAACTTCTTTAATTCTTTGGCGTTCACGTTGTTTTATGTCATTTTCATTCATATCATCATTTTCCTTTTCTTTGTGAAAGTCTGTTAAAATGCGCTCAAAAGAGCTTTGACGATTAGCCAGACCTTGCCAAATCGCCTTTCTGCCAATAAAAATATCGCCCTGACCGAAATCTTTGATAACGGTTTCAGTAGATGTATCTCGATAGGTCGCTATTTTATTGATAAAAACTTCTGCCAGCGCGTCTAATCTGGCTTGCAGCTTACTCTGTCCCTCTGGCGTATCAGGATTTATGCGTTTTAAGGGGCTTTGTGATGAAACAATTTCGATTTTGTTTTTGTTATCCTCTTTTTCATAAACTGCAACAACTCCGATAGAACCCACAGCCGCCGTATCTGTAACGACAATTTCATCACAGGCAGCAGCAATCCAGTACGCACCACTACAACAATTCCCCGAAGCATAGGCAATAATTGGCTTTTTACCTCGTGCATTGTAAATCATGTCGGCTAATTCAGAACAGCCGTTTACTTCTCCTCCGGGGCTGTCAATATCAAATAAAATTGCTTTTACACTCTCGTCAACCAGCGCAGAATTAAAATCACGGGCTAAAAGCTCATAAGATGTTGCTCCGCTAATAGCCGTAAAAATATTCGCATAACGAAACAACGGCCCCCGAATGGGAATAACTGCGACATTGTTTCTTATGGAAACGGAGTAAGTATTTTGCAGTTTTCTTCCCAGTTGGGCTGCAATAGCTGCCGGGTTGGCATTTTGCCTCTTGGCGATATTTATTATATTTTCCAATGTATCGCTTGTCGTAGCCCATGGTTCGTTGGTTATTTTATTCCATATTTTCATCTGTATTTTCCTCTTGTTTAATAAGTTCGATGTTTCCTTTGTCAGAAGTTTTAAGCCCAAGCTCTTTCATTCGTTTGAGTTCGCGAACCCGTTGCATTAAAACTTCTTCCCAATCCAAACCTTGTGAAGCACATTCATCTTCTAAGGTTGATAACCTGCTCTCCATACGGATTTGCGAGGCTTGAGCTTCTTTAACTGGGTCAACCCAACCACGCCCCGGGCCAATCCATTTACACCGACACCACGCGGCTTTGTTTTCGTAAAAATTAGGGGCTTCAATCAGCCCCTTGTTTACAATTTCTTCAAGCCAAAGCTCAAAAACCGGTTTTGCCCAATAATTGATGATCCAACTACGCCGACCGTTAAAAAAACGCCAAGCCTCAATTAGGGAGGCTCGGGCTGAAGAATAGTTTGTTTTAGAAAAGTCTTTCATCAACAATTCTAAAGGAATATTTAGACCTGTTCCTATATGTCGCAGAACATTTTCAACGAAAGCTGCATAACTCGAATTTGGGCGGCTGGGCGTAAATGCAGAAACTTTATCGCCGGGAAATACCGGAATAATTGAACCACCCTCGAGCTTAACGCTCCAATCTTTGCGTTTTTCCAAATAGTCATCTACAGATTTGCCAAACATTTCAGCGATTGATTCGCTGTCCATTGGTGTTTCAATAAATGCTGCTATCATTGCATTAACGACCGAGGCTTTTAATTCGGAACGCTCATAATGATCTAACATCTTAAAAAGCGGCATTATTGAAGTAAAAAGTGGCTTTCCGCGATTTTGCCCAATACGCTCCTGATGGTGGATATGCAGAATCAATTTCCGCCCGAAAGAGGTTTGAGCTGCAACTTTTTCCCAAGAGTTAGTGTTGCCATGGTAATAATAGTCATTTGGATAATATTTGCTTATCCAATAATTCTGTGGTTCTCCATATTGGTTGATTTCTATGCCATCGCGTAAAAATTCTGTATTTTGCTTAAAATCGGGATTCGATAATCTGTCCGGCTCAAGGAGTTGAAAACAGGTTGCAAATTGATTAGCCTGATTTTCACGCCATAAAACCAATGCCAAAGCCTCGCCATTTTCAATAACAGACCGAAAAATCAGGGCTGTTTGTGAATTAAAGTTAAGTTTACGCGCGGCATCGCAATAAATGCTTTCCGACCAAATACGCCATAAACTCTCAACTTTTCGCGCCCATTCTTCTAAGTAATCAAGGTCTAATCCCAAAACTCGATGATCCGGTATGGAAACGAGTTTTAGGCCGTTACCGATAACATTATCAACGAGAGTCTGTATTGCTCCGCTGGCAATACCATTGTTACGGATTAAATCACGAGAACGGGCGACTAATGTCGAAAGTTCGCCATCCAACTCTACATCTGCAGAATGCCGCAACGGTCGCCAGCTTAACAACTCCTTAGCTGATAAAGACGCTCCTTTATAGCTTGTATCATCCATTATTTGAACCTTTTAAAATAAAAACAGCAGGATTTTTCTTCCTGCTGTTGAAATTGTGTATTAACAATATTCTAAGCTCTTATTGCCTCAAATACGCATTTGGGATTATAGGCTATTACATTTAATAACACTTTTGCCGGTCCCTCTGGCTGACGTTTTCCTTGTTCCCAGTTACGAACTGTTGCCAGATTGAACCCAAAAGTATCTGCAAACGCCTCTTGAGTTAAGTCTAACTTTTCACGAAGTTCTTTAACATCAATATCTTTTACTTGTACTTTATGAACTTTTGCGCCATTAGGTTCTTTTTTCGCAAAACTCAAAGCATCTTTGAGGCCATTTAATATTGACATTTCTGTTTCATTAAAATTTTTCATTTCTACCCTCATACTGTCTAACCAACTCTTTTAAGAGTTTTGCATATTCATTTTTTGCTGCCTCTGAAATATTTTCTATAACATTTTTGGCAAATGCGGAAATCAAAAACAGCGGAATGTTTTCGTTATGATAATAATAAATAACTCGGTAACTTCCACTTTTTCCTTGATGTGGCCGCGCCCATCTTAGTTTTCTTAAGCCGCCTGTTCCAGAAATTAGAACACCTGCCTTGGGATTTTCTGCCAGAAAGTCAATCAAAGATTTCTTTTCTTCTTCTGACAAATTTTGCTTTGCAAAATTAACAAATTCCCTTGTTTCCACTACCGTTATATATTTAGTCATCATAACTTATATTCCTATACTACGCCATTGGCTTATAAAAGTCAAGCAAAAGTATGCCATTGGCTTACTTTTTTTGTTGATTAGATTATATATCTGAGAGATTTATATATTATGAATCAAAAACTCACTTTGATTACTTTATGTGTTTTCAATCCATTAACGTTTCCAATCTCGGCTTTCAGATATGAAATATATTCTTTCAGTTTAGAGGAATCGGCTTGAGCGTATGAAGTAGAACCGACTCCTTCAACATTAACGCTGACAGTCCGCGCACCAATCATTAGCTCGTGATAAGCCTGTTCGGCCTCTGTTAGCTGTTTCTGTAAAATTTCAACTTTTGTCATCTTAAATCCTTATAAATAGGGGTCTTGCGCCTTGACTATGTTGGGCGAAAAACTAATTTTAGGCTTTTTCTTTGCCGGCATCTCCGCTGTTTCCTGTTTTTCTGGAATTAAGGCTTTTTCCAGATTACGCCATTTTGTCTCCGAAAACTGTTCTATACCAAAGCTGATGCTGGCCGCCCGTGCATAAACTCTGCAATCCAAAGCCTCGTTACGTTCTCTTGTTTTTTGCCATTCTCGTTTTTGATAACCTCGGACAACTTTTGTAACCAACTGTTCAGCTGTCAACTGCTTAAAATATTCGCTGTCATATTTAGGGAAATGGCAATATCCAGCTGGAAAGCTCTCATCTTCATTTTGAGTTAACCGCAAAAATTGATATAATTCCGATTTGAGAATCGATGTTCCGACTGTCCAAACCTTAGCACCACGACGAAGTTTTTTACCATTGATGTTAAGGTCAACCTTTGTCGGAAGCCCTAACGGTGTAACTCCGCTGTCCGTTCCTTTTATGGCCATTGCAAAATTCAGCGGTTGTTTGCGCACCCAATTATAAACCTGTTGCGTGGCAAAACCGCTGTCTATGGCAAAACGGGAGATTGGCAGCATTGCTCCTGACGAATGTTCAAAATAACGCCGAGAAAATTCCGTCAGCTCATTCCAAACATCCTCTCTGGCAGTATCGCCGTTTATAATAAAGTAGCCCACCGACCAGCTTTCGCGGTTTCTTCCCCATGCAACAACCTCACATTCTATACGATCTTTTTGAATATCCGCACCAGCAGTTAAGAATAAACCACCGCTCGGAATAAGTTCTTGTTGGTAATCTTCTCGTTTATCAAAGAGAATCTGCCATTCAGGAGCTTCGCCTTTTTCAAGCCAAGTTTCGCCTAAAACGGTATTAACCCAGACTTTCAAAAGATTATCTTTGTTTTTGGCATCTAAAAACTGTTTAACGGCATCTGCCCATGAAAACCAACCAACTGGAGAATAGAGCGAAGATAAATGAAAACCGGCAATTTTACTGTTTGGGTTAGATTTTTCCCATACACCGTTTTCCAACATCCACGTTTTCAGATGTTCCTCAATTATACTTCCGCAATGCTCGCAAATATAAACAGCTGTTTGCGGGGCATTATTTTCCCAATGGATTTGCTTCCATTTAAGCGACTGCCTTTTATTACAATAAGGACACGGCACCATATAATGACGTTGGTCTGATTGCTCGTACTCGTATTCTATCCGGCTCACATTTTGGATTGTCGGCGTGGAAACCATAAAAATTTTACGGCGGTTAAAGGTGCTTGTTCGCTTGATTGCCAAATTGACAGGATCTCCTTCTCCCTCAACATCTCCTTTATATGCGTCTATCTCATCAAGAAAAATATAGCGCACGGGCATTGAACGTAAGCCAATGGCGGAGTTCGCACCGGTTAAAACCAATACACCACCCTGAAATTCTTTCATCAAGGTTGTATTGCTGGCATCTTTAGAACGGCGGTCGCTGATAACTCCCTTCAATTCGGGAATTGCAGCAAACATCGGGTCTATACGGGTTTTAGAAGTCCTTTTTGCTCCGTCTACCGTTGGCATAACCAGCATAACCGGCCCCGGGGATAAATGCACGATATAGCCTAAAAAGTTATTCCCTACTTCTGTTCCCCCGATTTGCGCGCCTTTCATAAAAACAACACGTTCAATTCCTGAATACGGAGAAAGGCAGTCCATAATCTCTTTTAGATATGGCGTTCTGGATGTTCGCCATTTTCCCGGTTCAGCCGAGGCTTTTTGTGAAAGAACTCTGTATTTATCAGCCCACTCTGAGATATTTAAGAGCGGGTCAGGTTTTAATCCAGCATTAAATCCCTCATTGTAAATGGTAAAAGCGTCAGCCACTTTCTAATATTTCCTCAATAATCTGGCGTATTTCTTTGGTTAAAATCTCGTGTATGCGATTGGTATCAGTTTCTTTGGCTAGGATTGACGCCACACGGTCGGGAATATTTAAGAGGGCATCACGCACCATTCGTCCTTTATTAAAGGCAGCTATCCTCACACCATCTGCCGAAACCAAAGATTTTTCAGCCTCTTTATTTTTTGTCTCAAGATATTTAACTTTTTCAATTTCGCTTTTTATGCGGGTTTTTAAGAGTACCGTTGATAAGTTATTAAGAGCGTCCATTCCATCAGTGGCATTTTTACTGGTTTTCATAGGCTGGCGGATAGCGGCAATAGCCATATCGGCGGCTTCTTCATTCACTTTTCCGTTATGGAGCTTTATTGTTCCGTTATTTACCAACTTATTTACATATTGCCGGGTAAAATTATGTTTTCTTCCCCAAGCTGCCTGCGTGATGTATGCCATAACTTACTAAACTTCTTTTTGATATACCGATGAAAAACATTGCAACCCTATGTGACTATATTATAATGCAGGTATGAAAATAAAATTTGTTACAGAAAACGCCAAAGTTACGGGATTTAGGTACTTTTGGCTAAAATACATAAGAGGTTTTGACCCGACAGTTCATTGCGCCAAATGCCTAATCGGCGATTATTCTCAAAAAGTTAGCCTTAAAATGCCTGTGAATACCGAGATTGAACTCAACGAGTTTTCCGATTTCAAGTGTTTGTATTTATGTGGCGTTATTGGTTACCGGAACAATCTCCACGTTCCCTTTGTTCCAAGCGATAATGAAAACGACATTATTACCGCAGAAACATACAAGGGCGATAAAGTTATTATAACCGGAGCAAAACGTTTGCCCATTCCACCGCTTGAAAAAGGGTATAACGGTTTATCACAGGCATTCACTTCTTGTCGCAATTATCAGTTTGGTGTTAGCTATCTTTTACCAATGCAAGACGATAAGCCTTTATGACATCGGCACTTCTGCCTATTGGTTTGCCATCCGGATGTAACATTTCAAATTCCCGAATGATAGATTCTTCAACCATTTTGGGGGATATTACAATATTTTTTATTCCGCTCATACACCAAACACCCGGATTATGGCGTTCTAACTTGGCCTCGGTTGTATTGATAAATCTACGCCCTAATGCAACAGCCTCGCTTTTTCTATGGAACTTCTGATAAAACCAATGCCCTTTACGAAATAATGCCGAAAATCCGTCATCATCAAAAAACTCAATATAACGATGGGATTTTGCCTCTCCGGCATAAGTCGTCCGGTCTTGCATATCAATTTTTTCTCTGGCTCTACCGGAAAAATAGATTTTGCCGCCCATTCGGCACATTGCATTAACCACCGTCAACACATCGTTTTCAGCAGTCATACTATCTACCGAGTTAAGAACATAGTCGCAGATGACAATATCAAATAAGCCTTTGGTTTCCAGTTGCTCGCAAAGATTATCAATCATTTTGTGAACCATTGTCGAATCAATGAAATTGCCTTTGCGGTAAAACAGTTCAACGCCATGAATGTCATAGCCTTTTTTGCGGAGCTTTTTCACATAGTCTGCCTGACCGCAACCAAAATCAAAAATCCGTTCGCCTTTTTTGCAATTTGGAATAAGGCTTTTTTCATAAGTCGGCGAGGCATTAAACGGCTTTTCGACTTCCTCATCATTCCTTAACCGGAATTTTTGAGCGAATGTCTGTATAAAAGTCGTTTTAGCCAGATGTTCATACGAGAATTTTCCATATTTTTTATTCAAAAACTCTGTTGCTTGTTGAGCCATATTGTTCGGAATACGGTAAACTCTGGCCGGAATTCTCATCGCTTTGCAAGCCAGAACATATTGTCCCGCGTGAATAACTTTTCCGGCTTGAGTGGCAACACAAGCTCCCCAGTTGCCATATTTGATAATGAGTTTACAAATTTCATTACGGACATTCGCCATTCTAGCCCGCATATTGCCGCGCAATTTAATTGGTGGTACCATTTCAAAGCCAAGATTTTCACTTCTGCCAACCCAAGCCCGTTCATCACCGCTGTCAAAATCTGTACCGTTGTGCAGCTGGTTAAAGCGGATTTCATCAGTTTGGTTAATATTTTCCGGCAAAAGATATACCGGAGCTTTATCAATACCGGCGGCCAACAGGGCTTTTGTCCTTTGGTGCCCGGCAACGATTAAATTGCCGGAAACAATAATAGGTTTAACAATTCCAAGGGTTTTAATGGATTGACGAAGTGTTTTTAATGATTCTTCATCAATTTCTCTCGGGTTATAATCTGCACCGACTAAATCTTTAATTGGATAATCTAACTCTAACATTGAGGTAATAACACCTTTGCCACAAAACCATAACGAACGCCGTTTTCTTTTACAAAATTCTCATAAGCGTCAACCAAACTCTGGTATTCTTCTTCTGAAATATGAATTTTATAACTGCCAAACGATAAAAACTTATTGGCCTGAACTTTCTCTTCCTTTTCTCCCTCTAGCGGATCAAGAAGTTCATTGTCATTATCCAGCTTGAGAATATCATTGAGAAAATCATCATCAAAACCGGTAATTTCCAAATCCAAACCATCATCAAGAATAAGCTGTAACTGCTCTGATAATTTGTTTGTATCCCAACCGGCATTTAGAGCAATCTGGTTTTCAGAAATACATAAGCGTGCTTTTTGTGCCGGATTGAGACCGCGGATAATCATAACCGGCACTTCTTCAACGCCTAACATTTCTCCGGCGGCTTTACGTCCGTGTCCTGCCAAAATCATATCGTTTTCATCAATAAGCATTGGCGCAGTCCAGCCGTTTTCCATCATAGAATTGGCAATTTGCATAATCTGTTCTTTGTTATGCGTGCGGGCATTTCCCTCATATTCCTTTAAATCCGCCAGTTTGCGGCGACTATACTCAAGATTTGTGTTTACTTCAACTTTTTCCATTGGTTTACATCCTTATTCGCAAAATGGCGGTTTTCCTAGAAAAACCGCCAAAATTGTCAACTTATTTAGAGAGTTTGGTTTATAACTTTATATATTTGATTCAAAATAATATTTTTTTATGCGTATTGTCGGAACAATAGGACTCAAATGCCAGAAAATCCAAGAAAGAAGATAAAAAATGTCAACCGTGTCAACCAAAATTTTCAGATTGTCGGCTTAAAATATGCCGCACTTGAGCCACCCCTATAGGGACAGAAGTCCAGAAGGACCCAGAGAATTTTGGAAAGATTTCACGCATAAAAAAATGAGAGAAGATGCCTTCCGACACCTTTTCTCATCATATCTAAATAATAACGGGAAACTTTTGAAAATGTCCATACAAAAATATGCGATTACAGAACGGATAAGTTTTTTAAAGTTTATTACAGTTAAACACAACTAATATAATCATAGAATCTTATGGACTTTTATATTATTATGTAGCAATAAAAAAAGAACAAGGCTCATTTTGAGTAGTTTATAAGAGAATATAGATTTTAATATGAAAGACCATAAAATAGAAGAAAAAGAATATTTAGATTGTTTTTTGCAAACGTCTCTAGGAAAGTCATGGCACGAAAAACATAATATTGTTAAAATTGAAGAAACAGAAAGTCCTGATTTCATCTTTCAGTCTAATGATGGAAAAAAGATAGGATTAGAGATAACCCAGTTTATAATTGAAAGCAAGCACGGGAAAGCTATGCAAGCATTGGCGACAACAGGTAATAAAATTTGTAAATATTCTCTTAATAAACATAAATTACCAATATCAATCATTATTGATAAGTATGACAAACGAAAGCATGAAGCAAGGACTAAGGAACAGCTTTTGGAGGTTTGTTATAATCCGGGCTTTATTGATAGGTTTGCTGAAAAAGAAATAAAGGCTCAGATAGAACCTATTATTGATAATAATTTAGACAAATTAAAAAACTTTCCTCGGCTAATAAAACCTTGGATAAAAATAGATGATGAATATTTGTGCTTTTCAATCAGTGGCTTTCCAGATATTAACGGAAAATATGAGTGCTTTGTTAATAATGAATGTTTTAGCATAGAGAATCCGTTTTCCCCTTTACAAAAGGTAATTGAGAAAAAAAATCAAAAATATGATAATTTTATAAAACATTGTGATGAATGTTATTTGCTAGTGTGCAAACCCGGAGTTTCCAAAGGTAATTATTGTCATTTTACAGATGAAATACTGAACCATAAGTTTACTTCAAAATTTAAAAATATCTTTTTGTATGATGTAGATAAACATTCAGCTATTGAGTTAAAAAGTCTTTAATTTATTTTATAAGCGTTCTATCCTATCGCTTAAATAATCTAAAGCCTTATTCAGTTTTTCATTTCCGGAACTTTTAGATATTCCCAGCGCGGTACAAATGAATTTCCACGGTTTTCGCTGTGCTTTGTACCAAATCAATTTCCTTTCAAGCTCAGTTAATAGAGGTGCCCAGCTCAAAACTTCATCTAATCTGGATAATTGCTCAGACGAGGGACGCAGTTTTATCGGTCGTTTTTCCTGCTGTAAAATTTCTAAAGGCGTATAAATTATATCTGGCCACGCAGCTTTACAGCCAGGGATAATAACTGGTGGTAATCGTTTAGCCGTATAAACGGCTTCTTCAAACCGTTCTAAAACTTCTTTTCTTGACATTTTACCCATGACCGCGCTCCTTTGCCATTTTTTCTAGTGTTTCATCAAAATTATCAAACAAGCCCAATTCCACAGCTTTTCGGTATTGGATGCTGCGGAGTTGGCAGCCATCATTACGATAACTATACTCAAGTTCCATATATTCTCGTTCGCCGATTGTGATTTTGAGTAAATCGTTAATAGTGTAGTAAAAAGCAGCCTTGTAGATTGGTAATGTGTATTTACATTTATTGAGGCGAATATCACGCCGCATAAATTCAACTTCAAGGCATACACCGCTAAAATGCGTCTGAGATGATTTATTTTGAACACAGTCTTTTTGCTGATCGCTGAGTTCTGCCAAAATATGAGCCAATTTTGGAAATGTCGCCACTTTCTTATATTTGAAAAGATTATAGCAGGCTTGCTTTAATTGGATTTCTGAATAATCCCCAAGTTCCTTAATCCATTGTTCAATAATTTTTTCAGGTTCTTGCCCGTCTTTTGGTTTGTTCAGCCATACTGGCTCTCCATACAAATCGTACAGAATTTCGAACACACAATTCATAACTTTGTGTTTTTTATTTAGCATATTGACTACTGACATTATGCTATCCCCTTGGATTTCAACAAATCCGCAAAGCTCATTTTCTTTGATGTAACCGGTTTTTGAGAACTTTTTGATAAAATGTCCGAATGTAATGAGGATATTTTAGTTTTTAAATTCTTATCTTCTTGAGTCGTGGACACTGTCCGGACTCTTTGTTGGCTATCAGATGGACTTTCAGCGGACTTCAGGTTGGTAGATTGGATTACTTTTGGCTGGACATTTTCAGCAGAAAGATTTTGAAAACAGCTATAATTTTCAACAGTTATCAGCGAATACTGGTTGGTCGTTTTGATGGTTATAACACCGGACATTTTGAGTTTATCCAAAGCCGTTCGTATCTGGCGTTCACTTAACCTTAATGTTTGCGCAAGCTCCATTCTGCCGGTTATGATTTGACCGCGTTTTACATCAATATTGCGCCACCGCTTGTCTTCATAATTAGCTGTTAGTAAAAGGTGCATAAACACACGAAAGGTATTTGCATCGCTATACCATTCCCATTCTGTAATTTTTCTATGAAGTTTTATCCAACCGCTCATGGCAATTACGCAGATAACAGAGATTGCTTGTTTTCTGCCGTATTTTGGGCTTTTCTCTTATTCTCAAAAGCGATAATACTGTCTAATGAGTATAATATCTTACGTCCAATCCTTATAAATTCAGGGCCGAATCCTTGAGTACGCCAATGTTCTATTGTATTTGGGTTGATTTTCCAACGCTTAGAAAGCTCTTTTGTCGTTAGATAAGTATTAGAATTAACATCTGTCATAATTTTCCTCTTAAAATTTTGTTGTGTTTACAGCAAAATTTTGAAGAATATATTTTGAATTTTGTAGTCGGATAAGTATGACGCTGGATATGATAGAATCGGATATACGACAGAGTTAAACATCCAAACTGTTTTGATAAGTAAAAAACAGTCGGATTTATGTCCGAGTTAAATTCAGACTTTAAGGGTTAGCTATTTGTGGACAACTTTTCTAAAGACAAACTGTAATAACCTTTTGCCCGATATTTTATTCGGGGTAATATTGGATGAGATTTAAATAAATCTTTTAAATGTTGTGTTCTCGCACCGCTATCTATTAACAAATTCTTTCCTAAAAGCCAAGGGTTGGGAGATTGTGCTGCTTTATGCAGTTCTCGAATTATTTTTGCTTGGATGTGTCCGAAAGAATAAAGAGTATTTCCAATATAAAAAAAATCGCAATCATTATTGACTGCGATTTCTGATGATGAGGCATTATTATTCCATAATGGGAGTTCTTGTTCTTCATATTTTAATTGGTATTTTTCTTCAAATTGTTTTAAATCGCAAAGAAGAATCATCAAATCTACCTTTTTTATTGTTATTTTCTCAGGAAAAACTAATTTTTCTCTTTGGGTATCATCGCTGGAAATAAATTCGCTAACTTGCCGTTTATAGTGACGAAATAAAATATGGCAATCTTCAGGCGTTATACGTTTACAACCGGTATATTCATATATTTCTTGAGAATTATGAGGAAATTTGTTTAAAAGCATATTTGAAGTAAGTTTTACAGAACAAACTTTAATATGGGCATTAAGAAGACCATTCTCTATACAATATTCGACATCTTTAGTTTGTCTATGCCATCTTGCGGAAACTTCACTTAAAGAAAAATACATTTTAGTGGGAAAAGCCATATTCGTCCTTTCTTTTGTAACATTTTAAATTATTGGTTACAATCCATCATAAAGTTGGTCTTCTTGAAATTCAATCATAAAATGCTAAAAATAACTTTTAAACAACCTATGCTTGTATATAGCTTTACCGCTCACACGAATTTGAAAGAAAGTATATATATTTCAATGGGTTCAGCGTATATGTTTGTAGATTTCACTCACCCCAGAAAATATATGGGTAAAATTTATTTATCCCAGATAAAACAAAACCCTTGGAAAACCAAGGGATTAAATGGTGCCAACAGAGAGACTCGAACTCCCGACCCACTGATTACAAATCAGTAGCTCTACCAACTGAGCTATGTTGGCAATCAACTGAAACTCCTTATATAGTGTACATTTTTGAATGTCAATAACTTTTTTGTTGTTTGTTTATATTTTTTATTGTTGTATCAAAATATATAGTTTTGATATGATGAAATACGGTTTTAAACCAATTCTGCGTTCTATAAGTTGTTGTAGGATATAGCAAAATAGCGGAGATAAAATTGGAGTTAACTTTAGACAAATATGTAAATACCTATAATCAAATACGATTTGATGAGATAGAAAAGTTAATTAACGAACCGTGCGAACTGTTATCTTATTTAGGTGTATCTGCTACAATTAATAATATAGAAGACTTGAAAAATGATATGGAAAATCTAATTCACACATCTTTATATGATGGGGACGGAGAGGACATAGCTCAATTACAACAAATAAAAGAGGAATTAGAATTTCGTAATCTTATCGAAAATGAAGATAATCTACAACAGAGATCAATATTACAATATATTTTTGACTGCTTCAGAAGCTATATAACTAAATGCAATAATCAAAAGGTTAATCCTTTGTTATTATATAAAATAAAATCTTTTGATTCTCCAACTTGGCATAACATTCTTGAGTTGGCGTATATCATCGTAAAAAAATATCCAATATATACATATAGTCAAATTTCAGAGGTTACACGAAATGTAGCTTTAGCGATAAAGGAATTAAAGGGTTATAAATTCGAAATTACATATAAATCTAGCAAATTCATCCAACTTCCAGATAAAGAAATTGTTAAAGAAATCGAAAATCTTATTTCTTGTTTAGGTGGTTTAGGTGTAACAGAAATATGCGTTCGGCAATTAAATAAATCATATAATGAAAAATTGGATTACATTATTATTCCTCAAATTACAAGCACTATACCAAGTAAACGCCCGGCAAGAATTTGTTGGCTTTATTTACTAAATTTATCGCTTAAGCATTTAAATGATGTACCTAAACAGCTAACACCTATAATGCAAGATATATTATGGGAGAAGCTACAAAACATCGTACGAGCATATATTGCCTGTTATAATTTAGAAACGTACTATCCTTTAATATTTATTGAACCCGATAATTATCTTGATTTTATCTCTAGAACAACTCTTTTTAATTTTGTTTTCAATCCAAGACAGTTATCTTTTGAGCAATTTAACTGCTTTATTGATGAATTATTTAGGTGGGTAATCATAGAAAACAGTGATGTATATGCAAAAATACAAGAAACTAAACAGTTAGCTAATTTTATCATCAATAAAAAAACAAATGGAATCGTAATATTTAATAAAAATGAATTACCATTTATAGAAAGCATTGATGAGTATATAATCGATGCTGATAAAATTAATAAAGATTATAAAGATCCTAATGATAGTACTTTCCAATTTTCTAAATCTATATATTGTAAACCGTTTATTCAGTTAAAGAATAATAAGTTGCTTTTTCTAAATTACAATATTGCATTATACGCACTTTTTGAAAATATTTATTCTATTGTTCGGGAAAAATTAAATACTAAAGAAGATCCCCTTTATGTTTCAAAAAAACTAGGACATGAAAGTGAAGAATTGATTTTTAATAAATTAGAAAAATTGTCTCATACAGATGAAAATCTCATATTAAAAAATGTTGAATACAAAATATCTAAAGATATAAGAAATGAATTAAATGTAAAAAAAGAACTTGGCGAAATTGATTGTCTTATTGGAACAAAAGATTGTTTACTTATTATGCAGATAAAAAATAAGCCTATTACGACAAATGCGGCATTAGGAAATAATGTAAATATTTTGTCTGATTTAAGTATGTCTATGGTCAATGCTTTAGAACAACTTACTTGGGACGATTTTATCATTCATAAAAAGGGGTATTTTGAGTTAACCAACGGAACTAGAATCTACAAAAATAATAGAAGAATAATAAAATGTATTGTATCTTTATTTGATTATCAAGGATTACAAGAACCTCAATTAGTAAGTGCTTCTTGTCGCTTTTTTGCACATAATATACATTTTAATCTTAAAACAGAAGAAATGTATAAGGATAGGTTTGCTAATGTAATATTAAAATTTGAAAAGGATTTTTCGAATCTAAATAAAAGTATTGAAAATATTTCTGCCATTTTCTCGAAATTGGTTGAAATTAATAAGAATAAAGAACGAGAAATAGATACAATATTTTTGAATATTCCATTTTTAATTACCATGATTAACAGAGAACGCAGTATCAACGACTTCGTAAAAATGATAGTAAATTTTATGCACACTAATTATGGAACTCACAATCTTTATGCAACATATCGTGAGTTCTTAAGGTTGTTTCATAAGTGAGTGCCGAGTGAGTGTAGTACATACAGTTAGCGATTCCAACACGCAGTTTAAATGTGTTTAAAATTTGGAAAAATTGCTTGTAACCTTTGCCGGCTAACGATTTTTTATTTAAAAACAACAGGTTAATATTATGTAAAATCAACAGCTTAGTGGATTTGTAATCAGTGGGTCGGGAGTTCAAGTCTCTCTGTCGGCACCATAGAGTTTTCAAGGGTTTGCGAGAAATTGCACACCCTTATTTTTTTTACCCGTAATTTATCCCTGAGAGGGTGCAATTTTTTTGTGGTGAGGGGCAAACCAGAGGTAGCAGACGTAGGCAAACAAAATCACGCGGGAGAGCGGCATTGAGAGCCAGACACCGTCTAAGCCGAACCACAGCGGTAGGGTAAACAAGCACAAAGGCAGGGCAAAAAATGCATCGCCGTAAATGAGCAGAGACGAGGCTGAGATTTTGCCCGTGGCTTGATAATAATATCCGGCAACGCGGATGACCCCGAGCAAGACAAATGCCGTGGAGCTGATAATCAAACCATGGGAGGCGAGTTGCGCCGCCTGACCGTTCAGATTAAACCAAGCCGGAAAAATATTGTGTCCGGCAAAAGAGACAAACATCAGGAGAATTCCCAAAACAAAAGCGGTATAATAGCCCATGTTGCCCATAATATTTTGACGGCGGAAGTTTTTGCGCCCGTACAAATAAGCCACCAGAGGTTGCACGCCAAGTGACAGACCTGTCATCAGCAACGAGCCGAGAGATTCCACCGTGCCGATAAAAGTATAAGCCGCCAGACCGTCGATGCTGCCATATTTTAAGGACTGGTAGTTATGGAAAAACAGCATGGCGATGATTGACAGTTGGTTGCCCAAAGAGGGGATGCCGTTGATTGTGATTTGGCGCATGTGTTGAAACGAAAAGCCCAACATATCGGCGCCAAAGCGCAAGTCGGTGCAGGGCAAGGCAAAGTAGCACAAGCCGGCAACGGCAATAAACGCTTGCGACACAACGGTGGCATAAGCGGCGCCGATAATTCCGCCGTTGAGGGTGAAAATGAAAATATAATCAAGCACAATGTTGAGCAACAAGCCGATAATGGTCAGCCACATGGAGAGCACAGGGCGTCCGTCGTTGCGGATGACGGAAGAAACCGCCATCATCAGCATGCAGGCGGTGCTGCCGAAAATGAGAATCGTTGAATAGCTGACTGCGCCGGACATCAGCTCGGGTTTGGCACCAAACAGGACAAGAATTTTGGGTAAATTAAAATAAATACCTGCCATAAGCCCTAAGCTGAACAAAATTTGCAGGTAAAGCATATTGCCAAAAATACGGCGCGCGTGTTTGATGTTGCCACTGCCGCGCGACTGCGCAATGATGATGGCGGCGCCGGTGCCGAACATATCGCCGATAGCGCCGAACAACATAACCAACGGCCAGGTGACAGCCACCGAGGCTAATCCGAGTTCGCCGGAACTGCGACCGATGAAAATGGTGTCGATAATGCTGTATGAGCCGACGATCAACATACCAATCATCGAAGGTAAAACATAAGATAAAAACAATTTGGTATTTTTGTTCAGTTTTTGAAACATCATATTCTCGTCGTTTGTGGGTAATAGTCGGACAATCTATAATCTTAAAACGGGTCCGTCAAGTTTTTTTAGGCAAAGCAAAAAGTTATGTTCAGGGGTAAAATTTTGCTGGAAAATTAAAAAAATATGGGCTATTAATAGCTTGTTTGTTAAGGCTGTGCCCGTAGCTCAATTGGATAGAGTGTTGGCCTCCGACGCCAAAGGTTATGGGTTCGACCCCCGTCGGGCACGCCATTTTTTTTGATTTTTCCTTAATTTTCCGCATATTTGAGCGGCGGGTTATTCCATTTTTAAGCCCCAGATATCGTAACGTTCTTTGTCGTTCCCCCAATTCGGGCGGACTTTTACAAATAAAAACAGGTGAATACGTTCTTCCAACAATTTTTCAAGTTCGGTACGGGCGGACTGACCGATTTTTTTTATCATATTGCCGCCTTTGCCGAGAATAATGATTTTTTGATTGTCTTTCTCTACATAAATTGTAATCTCTGCGCGGATTGAGCCGTCGTCCTTATGTTCCCAAAGTTCGGGTTCGACCGTTAAGGCGTAAGGAATCTCCTGCCGGAGGTAGAGAAACAATTTTTCGCGCACGATCTCCGCCGCCAACAGGCGCAGGGGCATATCCGAGATTTGGTCTTCAGGATAATACCACGGGCTGCAAGGGAGGTTGTCGGCCAGATATTGATAAAAGTCATCGGTATTTTTGCCGGTGAGGGCCGAAATCATAAACGTTTCTTTAAAATCATACGCTTGATTGAGTTTGAGGCTCAGCTCCAACAGTTTTTCTTTGTTGGGGAGCTCGTCAACCTTGTTCAACACCAACAGCGCCGGAATTTTTTGCTTTTTCAGTTTGGCGATAATTGATTGTGTTTCGTCATCAAAACCACGCTTGGCGTCTACCACCAAAACCGTGATGTCGGCATCGGCTACACCGCCCCAAGCGGAGGTGACCATGGCTTTGTCAAGTTTTCTTTTGGGTTTGAAAATTCCGGGGGTGTCTAAAAAAATGATTTGCGTATTGTTATAAATGCCAATGCCTTTCACTTGTGTGCGGGTGGTTTGCACTTTGGGTGAAACAATAGACACTTTGCTACCGACAAAGTTGTTGGTGATGGTGGATTTGCCGGCATTGGGCGCGCCGATAAGGGCAACATAACCGCAACGGGTGGGGCACTCGGTTTGATTTTGCGGCATTATTTGTTCTCCAACAAAGCAATCATTTTTGAGGCGGCCATTTGTTCGGCCAGTTTTTTGTTGTGACCTTCGCCACTCTGGGGCGGCAGGTCGTCGATTTTAACACACATTACAAAAGTGGGTTCATGCTCACTACCGGAACGAGAAATCTGCTCATAAATCGGGGTGCTGTGTCCGTGCGCGTGGGCAATTTCTTGCAACTTGGTTTTGGGGTCTTTGGGCGGCGTTAGGTCTTTATGCAACAGGTTTTTCCAGTGCGTATCAACAAATTCTAAAGCCCTGAGACAGCCCGCGTCAATAAAAATAGCGCCGATGACGGCTTCGCACACATCGCAAAGCACGTTTTCGTTTTCTTTAATATCCGGAGTGGCGGCGTGAATATAGCGGTCAAGGTGCAAACTACGCGCCACGGCGGAAACCGTCTCTTTGCAGACCAGACGGGTGTGGCGCGGAGACAGGCTGCCTTCCGGTTCGTGCGGAAAGGCATTAAACAACGCGCTGGCCATGGCCACACCCAAAACGCGGTCGCCTAAAAACTCAAGCCGCTCGTAGTTGCTGCCGATATGTGATGTCACACTGCTGTGGGTTAGGGCTTGTTTGAGCAGTTGGGGATTGTGAAAATGATAGCCCAAATTTTTTTCAACTTCTTCAATCATGGTTTGGCGTCCTCTTATTGAATTGTGCTGAAAATGCGGCTCCAACGGATTTTTCTGGGCCAAACCCAAGGCTTGTACCACGGCTCGTCGGGGTTGTGCGAGAAGAATAAAAAGCGCGCTTTGCCGATGAGGTTTTCAAACGGCACAAAACCAACGCTGACGCGGCTGTCGTCCGAGCGGTCGCGGTTGTCACCCATTACGAAAAAATAACCCTCGGGAACGGTCAGCTCATCAATGTTGTCTTGCTCTTCATTGTCTGAAATCTCTAAGATTTTGTGCTTGACCTGATTGGGCAGGGTTTCAACATATTGGTGGTAGCGTTCGGCGTTGCCCTGAGCATCGCGGATGATGAAGTCTTCCATTTCTTCGCGCGGGAGAATCTGTCCGTTGATGTAAAGGCGGCCGTCAACCAGTTTGATTTTATCGCCGGGGAGACCGATAACACGTTTGATATAATCAGTGCGATTGTCTTGGGGAAATTTGAAAACAACGACATCGCCGCGTTTGGGAGTGTCTGCCCAGATACGACCTTCAAACAGCGGAATACTGAACGGAAACGAGTGCTTGGAGTAGCCGTAAGTGTATTTGGAGACAAACAAAAAGTCTCCGACATAGAGGGTCGAATACATCGAACCTGACGGAATTTTGAACGGTTCAAACAAAAATGTTCTGATAAGAATCGCAATCAAAACGGCGTATACAAGCGTTTTGACGGTGTCTAACAAACTTTCTTCTTCCTGCATGGTAATCTTCTTTTTTGACTCAATGAATTAACCTAACGTTTGTTTGGATAAAAATGAAACAGGTCTCATACTTATCAAAACAAACACTCAAAGCATACTAAGCATAATTTGCGGCTTAAAGCAACAACAAAATTATAAACGTTCAATAATAACAAACGCTTGCGCCAAATCGGCGTCATCGCTCAGGCTGAGGTGCATTTGATAGTCTTGATTGTCAACTCGGGCAAGCAAGGCTTTGAGCGCGCCGTTTTCAACCTCTAAATAAGGACAGCCGAGTTTGTCGTGACGAATCGTAATGTCTCGCATATAAAGACCGTCGATAAAACCGGTGCCCAGTGCTTTGCTGAACGCCTCTTTGGCGGCAAAGCGCTTGGCTAAAAAACGACTGATTTTGTCATCGTTAAGATTTTGGGCGTTGAGTTCTTGTTGTTCAACGGGGGATAAAATATGTTGGCGCATACTTTGTTTGAAAACCGGAACAATTTTGCTCATACGAGAGATTTTTACAATATCGCAGCCAATGCCTACAATCATTAAAATTTTTCCTTATGCTGAGGTTAAGGTTTAGAAATGTTCTTACTATGATATAATATGAAACCAACCAAACTGCAACACAAAAACATTAGCGAAATTTCAGTCGTTTTGCTGCGTGATGACGCCGGCGTTGCGCAAGATGTTTTCAAATTCCATCTGGCTCAAAATTTCAGGCAAAACCAAACCTTCGGGCACTTTGCGGCTGTATAAAATATAAAACGGCAGACCTCGACGTCCGTATTCACTCATAAACGCCAAAATCTCGGGGTTATATTCCGTCCAGTCCAGCGTGATGATACGCAGGTTGTATTGTTGCGAGAATTTCTCAACACTTTTATTGTTGAACACCAAAATGTTGTTATAGCTGCAAGTCAAGCACCAATCAGCGCCAACTCTGACCAATACATTTTCGCCATTGGCGACGTATTGTCCGATTTGGTTAAAGTCGAGCTGTTGCAGGTTTTGCGTGGCATTTTGTTGTTGGTGCTTGGCAAAGCCGTTGCCGCCGAGGGCAAGCGCGGCAATCAGCCACAAGATGAGGATTGTTCCGAACATCAGGTGCAGACTGCGACGACCACGCGCCAGAACCTCCTGTTGTTTGCCGACCACAATCTCAACCTCGCGCAGGCTTTGGTAATAAAGATAAACCGTCAGATAAAAAACAACACTCAGAGCGACAATGCCGCTGATTGTCCAAGCTGAGCTTTGCGCCGCCAAGATGCAAAAGAGCCAAATCAGCGTTAAAACCAACATCAGACTCATAAATTTTTGCAATTTTTGCATCCACTCTCCGGGGGTGGGGATGAAAACCGACAGGTCAGGCGCTATCAGCAACACCATGTAAGGCAGAGCCAAACCGCAGGCAACGGCGCTCAAAATGGCGAAAATATCCAAAGGCGAGCCGGCGAGGGCAAAGCCGATGGTGGTGCCAAGGTAGGGACCGGTGCAGGGCGTGGCCATAATCACCACTAACAGACCGGAGAAGAAGGAATCCCATTTGGGGGTAAATTTTTGTTTTTGCAAAACCTCGGGGGTGCGGAAACGCCACGGCAGAATATTGTTGATTTGCGCCAAAAACAGCATAATGGCAAAAATCATCACAATCACAAAGTAAGGATTTTGAAATTGTAAGCCCCAACCAAGGTTGCGTCCGAGGATTTTAAGCACGGACAGAACCGCCGCCAATGCCCAGAAACCACTGAAAATTCCGGCAATGCTCAGGCTGAAATCGGTTTTGATATTGCGGGTGGTTTTGGCGCCAAAGCGCGTGAGAGACAGGATTTTAAGCGACAGTACCGGAAACACGCAAGGCATAAAGTTGAGCAGAAAACCACCTAATACCGCGAGTAACAACAGCCCTAAGTTGAGGGTCTTGCTGTTGATGTCAAACACCGAGGATGACAAAACGGTTTTGCGTAGGCGATAGGCATGGATGCTGTCGGGCAAAATCGTCAGCTCAATCTCTTTGCCTTCAAGCTCGGCGTTGGGCGAGATGATGTCGATACGGGCGGAAATACGTTTGCCGTCAATCGCAATACGCGGCGAGCCGAATAAAACATTGTTTCCGGCGTTGACGAAAATGTCGGGGTTGGCAATCGTGCTGTCGCTGTCAATTATAATTCTCAGCGTTTGTCCAGAGGGGGATTGTTCGTTATTTTCTACCGAAACATCTTGAACGGCGATGCCGTCTTCGCCGCTGTTTGGCAGGTGGTTAAAACTTTGGGTGATGAAGTTTTGCATAACGGTGCTGAAGCCACTGCCGTTCTTAATTTCAAGGTTTAAGTCAGCTTGTTGTTGCAAGCACAGTTTGTCTTCGTTGCACAGGCTGTATGTGATTTGGGCACTGAGCAGGGCTGGCACATCGGGGTTGACCACGTCGCACTCTATCGGGGCGCCAAAGTTGTTGGCATAGGTCACAAGGTCGCCGTCGGGCAAGACAATGCGGTGCGGCGCGGGATAGAAAAAGCGGCACTGCGCAAGGTTTTGCGAGCCGTTAAACTTAATCGAAATCGGTGGGTGACGATCATATTTTTGCGCCAAAAGCACCCAACCGGCGTCAAGTTTGACATGCGCCACGCTTTTGAGTTGGTGGTTGCCCTCAAGGCGAGAATAGGCGCTTGCCAACCGCAATTTGGCGTGTTTTTGCTCTAACCACGGGGTAATACCTTCGCCGTCGGTTTTGGGGTCGGGATAAATCGTGCCATAAAACGGGAGCTTTTTAAGCTCAATTTTGTCCCAAATGCGTTTGAGTTTGACAATCTCGGGGAACATCGCCTCGGCTTTGGCGGTGTTTTCGTGACGTTGCGCATAGTCTTCATAGTTTTTCTGTTCTTTAAGATTGACGCTGTATGAGATGACTTTTTTAATATCGGTCACAACGCGGGTTTTGTCTTGTCCGACATCAACATAAGTGTAGTCCGAGGCTTTTTCGTAGTCTTCGTCACGGTAGGTCAGTTCCGGCTCTTTGGGCGCTAAAAACGCGCTTTTGATTTCGGCAAACTTGTCTTTGCCCCAACGAAAGATTTTAACGCTTTTGCGAATCAGCGACTCTTTATCGTACAGCTCCTGTGTGGTGAGGTTGGGAAAAAACTTTTTAATATCAGGCTTGAGGTCTGAGTCAATTTTGTCATCGGGGTAATTTTTGTTAAAATAATCGCCGACTTCTACCACGGCTTCAACCATATCGGCAACGCCGATACTTTTGTATTGCTCATCGTCTTGCGAATCTATATCAACAATAACCTGACCGTTGTCGGTCTCTTGCGCCATGGTCGCGGGGCTGAACAGAGCCAAAAAACAAGCCAAAATAAAAGTTTTCATGCGGATACCATAAGAAAAAATTGTAATTGTAGTTAATTTTATTATATAATAACAGAAAAGTGTTAATATAAATTGTAGAAGAGTGTGCCGCAATGCAGAAACATGATTTTTTGACCGGTAAATGTTTGGTGGCTATGCCGAATATGGGGGACGAGCGTTTTGATAATTCGCTTATCTATATTTGCTCTCACTCCGAAAACGGCGCGATGGGTTTTGTGGTGAATAAAAAAATTAAGGAATTTTCGTTTGCCGATTTGGCTAATCAGTTGCCGATTGCCAATATCAGTCCCGTGGTGCCGATAGATTTGCATCAGGGCGGACCGTTGGAAAAGGTGAGAGGCTTTGTGTTGCACTCAACCGACTATGTTAAGGAAGACACGGTGGTGATCGACGATGATATTGCGGTGTCGTCTTCTATTGATATTATTACCGATATTGCGTTCGGTATCGGTCCTAAGGACAATTTGATTGCGTTGGGGTATGCCAGTTGGGCGCCCAATCAGTTGGAACAAGAGATTATTAATAACGCTTGGATGGTGGTTAAGCCTACGCCGGAACTGGTGTTTCGCACCAAAGATGAAGACAAGTGGCAGAAGGCTATGAGCGATTTGGGCATAGATATCGCCCGTCTGTCAGCGGTTTGCGGTCGCGCTTAGTTGCTGTCCCCGTCGACGGAGCAACAAAAAAACAGGTGTTGTCATAACACCTGTTTTTTGTTTGTGGCACGGTCGTTAGATTTTACCGTGGCAATGTTTGTATTTTTTGCCGCTACCGCAGGGGCAGGGGTCGTTACGCGAGATTTTGCCCCACGTTTCGGGGTTGTTCTTATCAAACGGCTGCTGACCATAGGCAAACGGCTGTTTGGATTGCTCCGGCTCGTCTTCGGCTGAAGGAGAACCGACAAAAGTCTGCGGCTGTTCGTGCACAGTCTCGAGTTTTTGCGGCGCATGAGGCGCATTCTGCCAACTTTCGGCCGCCTCGGTCTGAATAATGGCGCGGCAGAGCAAGAACGTGACTTTTTCACGCAGTTGGTCTAGCATTTCGGCAAACAAGTTGAAAGCCTCTTTCTTATATTCAATCAAGGGGTCTTTTTGACCATAAGCGCGCAAAACGATGGTGTGACGCATCAGGTCAAGCGTGGCGATATGGTCTTTCCACAGCTGATCAAGCACTTGCAGCAAAATGTTTTTCTCAAGCATACGCATAATCTCTGTCGGGACGTGCGCGTTTTTCTCAGCCAAAGATTTTTCCAAAAACTCGGTGGCTTTGGTTGCAATCGTGTCAACGTCAATCTCGGGTTCTTTCGCCCACTGAGAGAGCGGAAAGTCAAAACCGGTAATGTTGTTGAGCTCTTGCGCCAACGGTTGCAAGTTCCACTCGCTCGGTGCCTGATGACGCGGCAAGTAGTAGGCGATGAGGTCGGAGATGTATTCTTCGCGCATATCACGCACGGTTTCGGAAACATCGGTCGCGCTCATCAGCTCTTTGCGTTGTTCATAAATCACCTTGCGTTGGTCGTTCATAACATTGTCGTATTTCAGCAGGTTTTTACGAATATCAAAGTTACGTTCTTCAACTTTTTGCTGAGCTTTTTCCAAAGCTTTGCTAATCCATGGGTGGATCAGAGCTTCACCTTCGGGCAAGCCGAGGCGTTGCAGCATAATCGACATCTTCTCCGAGCCGAAAATGCGCATTAAATCATCTTCAAGCGACAGGAAAAATTTTGAGGTTCCGGGGTCGCCCTGACGACCGGAACGACCGCGCAACTGGTTGTCGATACGGCGACTTTCGTGGCGCTCGGTACCCAAAATGTATAAACCGCCGGCGGCCAAAACTTTAGCTTTGTTGTCTTCAACTTCTTTTTTGACGGTTTCTTTCAGTTCGGCAATTTGCTCGGGGGTTTCAGAACCGGTCAGCATTTCTTTAAGACGCATATCAACGTTACCGCCAAGCTGAATATCGGTACCGCGTCCTGCCATATTGGTGGCAATGGTGATCGCTCCCAAAACACCGGCCTGAGCCACAATCGCGGCCTCACGCTCGTGGTGGCGGGCGTTCAAAACCTGAAATTTGACATTAGTATGTTGCGCTAACATATTGGCAATCAACTCTGATTTTTCAATCGAAGTGGTGCCGACCAAAACCGGCTGCCCTTTGGCGTGGCACTCCATAATGGTATCGATAATCGCCTTATATTTTTCTTTTTCGGTGCGATAAATAACGTCGTGTTCGTCTTTGCGCAGAATCGGGCGGTTGGTTGGAATTTCAACACAGCAGAGGTTGTAAATATCACCAAATTCAGCCTCTTCGGTCATGGCGGTACCGGTCATACCGGATAATTTGGGATAAAGGCGGAAGTAGTTTTGGAACGTGATGGATGCCAAAGTTTGGTTCTCGGACTGAATCTTAACGCCTTCTTTGGCCTCAATCGCCTGATGCAAACCGTCGGAGTAGCGGCGACCTTCCATAATACGACCGGTAAACTCGTCAATAATCATCACCTTGCCGTCTTTGACGATGTAGTCAACGTCTTTGGTGTGAATTTTGTGCGCGCGGAGAGCCTGATTGACATATTGCACCAATGTGACGTTGTTAATGTCATACAAGCCGCCTTCGGTGATTAAACCGACCGATTTGAGCAGTTGTTCGATGTGTTCCATACCGCATTCGGTTAAAACCACACTGCGGGCTTTTTCGTCTTTTTCATAGTCGCAAGCGTTGAGTTGCGGAATAATTTTGTTGACGCTGATATATTTTTCGGAAGAATCCTCGGCGGCGCCGGAGATAATCAATGGCGTGCGAGCCTCATCAATCAAAATTGAGTCAACCTCATCGACGATAGCGTAGTTGAAGGGGCGTTGCACCATTTCTTCAAGGCTGAACTTCATGTTATCGCGCAGGTAGTCAAAGCCCAACTCGTTGTTGGTGCCGTAGATAATGTCACAGTTATAGGCGGCGCGGCGTTCTTCGTCATTTTTTTCGTGGACGATGTAGTCGACGGTTAAGCCCAAAAAGCGATAAACCTGTCCCATCCACTCGGCGTCGCGTTTGGCCAAATAGTCGTTGACGGTGACAATGTGCACGCCTTTGCCCTCAAGCGCGTTAAGATAGGCGGCCAAAGTGGCGACAAGCGTTTTACCTTCACCGGTTTTCATCTCGGCAATCATGCCTTTGTGCAGCACAATACCGCCAATGAGCTGAACATCATAGTGACGTTGACCCAGCGTGCGCCACGCGGCCTCGCGCACAACGGCAAAGGCTTCTGGCAAAAGTTCGTCCAAGGTTTCGCCCTCCTTAATGCGGCGGCGGAACTCGTCGGTTTTGGCTTTTAATTCGGTATCGCTGAGCTGTTTAATTGATGGTTCTAAATTGTTGATTTGCTGAACGATTTTGTATTGTTTGTTCACAAATCTGTCATTGGCACTGCCGAAAATGCAGCGTGCTACCTTGCTTAACATTATACTTTACACCTTATTATCTATTCCAAGTTATTCTAACATTTAGTGTCTATATAATATAAAGTCAATACTTTACTCAATTATAATCCCAAAGTTATAAACCTATATGAAAAAAATGATTGGATTTTTGCAACGATGTATTATATTTGACCTGATGTGAAATTTTTATCGGAGGTCAGTGATGCAAAAAAAATATGCGGCATTAGCTATGTTTGCGATGATGATGGCGAGCGTTAATGCCAATGCAGAGGGTAAAGACGGGTTGGCTGCCGAGGTAAACGGTGTGAAAATCACTGTGGCCGAGGTTAAAAAAGCTTACGAATCTAACCAAAAAATCAATTCCAGTGTGCCGTTTGATGAGTTTTATCCCAAGGCTTTGGAATTTTTTGTTAAAGGAAAAGTGATTTCTCAGGCCGCGGCTAACGCCAAAGTTGCCGACAGCGCGGAATATAAAGAGCAGTTGGAAATCGCCAAAGAAGAATTGGCTCGCAAGATTTATTTGGAACAACAGCTCAAAAATAAAGTTACCGATGCCTCGGTCAATAAAGTTTATGATGACTACAAAGCAAAGTTTCAGGGGCAGAAAGAAGTTAAGGCCAGACACATTTTGGTTGACGACGAGAAGGTTGCCAACGATGTTATCGCTCAGCTGAAAAAAGGCGCAAAGTTTAACGATTTGGCTAAAAAATACTCCAAAGACGAGGCTGATTTGGGCTATTTTACCAAAAATATGATGGTTCCGGAGTTTGGTAACGCCGCTTTCTCAATGAAGAAAGGTCAATACTCTGACAAGCCGGTTAAGACAAAGTTCGGCTACCATGTCATTATTATTGATGATATTCGCGACGCTAAACCACAACCGTTGAAAGAGGTTAAGCCGCAGATTGAAAATATGTTGACGCAACAGGCTTTGGCCGATGTGTTGGATAACTTGGAAAAACAAGCTAAAGTTACCAAATACGGTCTGGATGGTAAAGAGTTGGCAAAATAAGCCGATTGCCGGAGCAAACAAAAACAAACCTGTCTCACCAACGTGTGCGGCAGGTTTTTTTGCGCTTAACAACAAAGCTCTTCAATAATTTTGTTGAGGACTTTTAAGCCTGCACAGGTGGGGCGCAGGGTATCCTTGGTGTCAATTATCAAATTTTCGCCTCTCAGATTTTGCAAATTTTTGAGGTTGATGAATTGCTCAAAATCTAAGCCGCATTCTTGATAAAAACGGTGTTTGTTAATTCCGGAAAGCAGGCGCAAGCCCATAATCACCAGTTCTTCGGCGCGTTCCTCAGGGGTTAAAAGCTCAAGATGGCGGTGATGGGTGGTTTCATAAATTTTATTGTCAATATGCAGGCGTCCGTGCGCGCCTTTGCCCACGCCGACATAGTCGTAGCCTTGCCAATAGCCGCAGTTGTGCACACACGGTTTGCCAAAGTTGGAGACCTCGTATTGCGGATAGCCGTGTTGATTGAGGTAAGCAAGCGTAAAGTCATACATGATGGCGGCGTCATCTTCGTTGAGCGCCTTGATGCCGCGATGCGCAAACACGGTCTTTTCTTCAATGGTTAGTTGATAAAGCGAAATATGTTTCAAACCGAAAGACACAACCTGTCGCAACTCTTGTTTCCACGATTTTAGTTGTTGGTGCGGGCGGGCATAGATTAAATCAACCGAGTGATTGTCAAATGTCGAGACCACTTCGTCAACCGCCTTAAGAGCCTCGTTGAGCGTGTGCGAGCGCCCTAAAAAGTGCAAGTCTTCTTCATTTAACGCCTGAATACCTAAGGATAACCGATTGATTCCGGCTGATTTCAACTCGCGAAACATTTGCGGGTAATTGCTGTTGGGGTTGGCCTCTAACGAGACCTCAAGGTTGGGGGCGCAAGCCCAAAGTTTGGTAATTCGGTTGATTATTCGTTCAATGTTTTGCGGTTTGATTAAAGACGGGGTGCCACCGCCAAAAAAAATACTTTTGACTTCATAATTGTTGTTTAAGTTATGATAAAATTCCAAATCTTCTTCATAACTTTTGATTAAGTCATCTTCGTTTTGGCACTTTTTGACGCTGCTGAAAAAGTCGCAATAGGGGCATTTGGTTAGGCAATAAGGCCAATGTATATAAACCCCCAATGGAAATCGGGTTGTGAGGGAATCCTGCGAGCGTCGTCCGGTGCTCGAATGCTCACGTACGTCTATGTACGCTGCGCTTCTGCGCTCCGAGGCGTCACTCGTATTATTCTCCTCAAAACCCGATTTCCCCGTCAAATTTTTATCTTCGTCTTTCATCACAGTATAAACTTAGACAAGTCACTGCTTTGGGTGTATTTTTCCAGTTTTTCGCTCACCATTTCCGGTGTGATTTCCAGATTTTCGCCATTGCGTTCGGAGGCGGAAAAGCTGATGTCTTCCAGTAAAATTTCCAACACCGTATGCAGGCGGCGCGCGCCGATATTTTCGACATTTTCGTTGATTTTGACCGCAACATCGGCAATCTTATCAATCGCGGCGGCAGAAAAACTCAAGTGAAAGTTTTCGGTGTCCATTAAGGCGACATATTGTTGGATTAAGTTTGCTTCCGGTTCAGTTAAAATCTTAACAAAATCATCGTGAGTCAGAGCCTTGAGCTCAACTCTTATCGGCAGGCGTCCCTGTAATTCCGGTAACAAGTCAGATGGTTTGGTCAGATGAAACGCGCCCGAGCAAATAAACAAAATATGGTCGGTTTTAACACTGCCGTATTTGGTGGTGACCGTTGTTCCTTCAATAAGAGGCAATAAGTCTCTTTGTACGCCCTCGCGGGAGACATCGCCGCCGCGGCGTTCGTCCTTGCCGGTGATTTTATCAATCTCGTCAATAAAGACAATGCCGTCGTTTTCAACCGCTTTAATCGCCTCTTGGGTGATGGCGTCATTGTCTAATAACTTGTCGCATTCTTCATCCATCAAAACCTTATAGGCATCGCCAACGGTCATTTTTTTTGTTTTATACTTATCACCAAATGGTTTGCCCAACAAGTCGCCAAGGCTAATCATTCCCATTTGCGCCCCCGGCATTCCAGGGATGTCAATGGTGGGCATGGTGTTGTTGCTGTTGTCTAAAATACTGATTTCAATTTCTTTATCGTTCAGCTGATTGTTGCGCAACATCGTGCGGAATTTTTGTTTGGTTTCGTCTGAGGCATCAGCGCCAACCAACACCTCAAGCACACGGTCTTCGGCGGCTCTTTCGGCTTTGGTTTGCACTTGTTTGCTCATTTCTTTTTTGGTGCTGTGGATGGCATTTTCAACCAAATCGCGAATAATGGATTCAACATCTCTGCCCACATAGCCAATTTCGGTAAATTTGGTGGCTTCAACCTTGATGAACGGGGCTTTGGCAAGTTTGGCCAGACGGCGAGAAATTTCAGTTTTGCCCACGCCGGTCGGACCGACCATTAAAATATTTTTTGGCACGATTTCTTCTTTGAGGCGCTCGGGGAGTTGCATTCTCCGCCAACGATTGCGCAAAGCAACTGCAACGGCTTTTTTGGCGTCTTCTTGTCCGACAATGTAGCGGTCAAGTTCTGAGACAATTTCACGAGGGCTGAAGGTGGTGGTGCTCATTTTATTTTACCTTTTCCATGATAACGTTATGGTTTGTATAAACATCTATGTCGCCGGCAATTTTCATAGCTTTAGCGGCAATGTCTTCCAGTGATAGACCGTCAATATCATACAGCGCTTTCGCGGCCGCCATAGCATAATTGCCGCCGCTGCCAATGCCGATTATGCCATCATCCGGTTCCATAACTTCACCGGTGCCGGAAATGACCAACGACACGTTTTTGTCGGCCACAATCATAAACGCTTGCAACTGTCGCAAATATTTATCCATACGCCAGTCTTTGGCAAGTTCAACCGCGGCGCGCTTGAGTTGGTTCGCGTGTTTTTCAAGTTTGCCTTCAAGGCGCTCAATTAAAGTGATGCCGTCGGCGGCGGCGCCGGCAAAACCGGCGATGATGTTGCCGTTGCCAATGCGGCGAACCTTAACAGATTTTGACTTGAAGACAATCGCTTCGCCTAATGTGGCTTGCCCGTCTCCGGCCATTAGAACTTCGTTTCCTTTTCGGATACACAAGATTGTGGTCATGGGTTTTATCCTTGCTGTTTTGTATACTAATATCTATGTAGGGAAAAAATTGCGGCATTGCAAGCAAATTATTATAAAAGTCAGAGGTGAGGGGGATGGCGTTTGTGAAAATACGCAATGCTACTGCATAAAATCTGCAATGATATTGCGGATTTTCATAAAAACCGGTTGAGATTTGGAAGTGTAAGACGGAACTTGACAAAAATGGAAAAAGCGGGTAGGGTCAGAGTGATATTTTCTTATTATTAATTTAAAACAATATAATTATGGATAAACTTAATTTAGACAAGCTTAGTGCCAAAATGCAGGAGCTTAACCTCAGCGAAGAAGATGTTATCTCTGTGTTAGGCGATTTAGTGACCAACAAAGGTGTGTTGAAGTCTACACCGCTTTATGTCGTCTATAAAAAAGGTGATACATTTTTCGCAAAAAAAGGTTTGATTTTACCTTGGAAAAAGTATGTGTGGGGAATTGCCACTGAGGAAGGATTGTGTGTTTCCCGCTTGCCTGCAAAAGACATGTTGGCGCAAGAGGCGGCTTTGGCAAAGGAAGTTAAGGAAAACTCGCCGAAACGAGAGGCCAGAAACTATCAGAAAGGTTTGCTCTTTGCAGATAAAGCAGCGGAAAAATCGCCAAAGCAGGAAGAGCCTTTGACAGAAGATGAAGGTATTTATAAAATGCTTGCAAAAATTGTCGATACTTATAATCCAATTCCAATTATAATGGATGATGGGCGTAAGTGTCGACTGGTAATGCATACATCTTCAGTCTTTGCTATTTGTGTCAGGGGTATTGACGAGTCATTTGATAAGACAGCCAAGATTTTGCAAAGTTTTGGTGTTGATTGTATGCTGTGGCGTGATGATCGTTTTACGTCTGTGGCTTTTCAGGGCGCAAACAACTCTGTTGAAATGGTTGATGCCAGTCGTAGTTTCTTTGGCAGCGAAGGATTATCTTTGGGTTGTTTTAAACTGAAAGATACCGAACGCGGAGTCAGGGTAGAATGTTATCCGTCGAACGCTTATTATCCGGCCAGAGTGTTGTTTATGATAACAATGCTGTAAAAATAAAAAAATCTTCATATCGGTGCGATATGGAGATTTTTTTTGTGGCTGATTAATTGCAAGACAGAACTTGACAAAATTTTGAAAAACGGGTATGGTAAGACTGATATTTTCTTATTATTAATTAAACTTATATAATTATGGAGCCATTCAATTTAGAAGATTCTGGTTATAAAATTATGATGCAGGAGCTTAAACTTATCGAAAATGGTGTTGGCGCAGTGTCGGATACATCAATGACGAAGAGTGAACTTATTATTCCAACGCCTTTTGGTGTGGTTTATAAGAAGAATAATACCATTATTCTTAAGGACGGGTTGGATTTGACGATGAAACCTTATGTTTGGGGTATTCAAGCTCGTCCCAATCTGTTAATTTCTCGTTTGATGGCTGAAGATATGCCTGATGCTAAAGAGGAGTGGAAAAGAAATCCTTGTACTGATATTGAATTTCTTCCGAATTATGCGTCCAGACTTGATTATCAAGGCAGAGAGATTGTTCCGGCAGAAGATATGGATATTTATTGTTGGAAGTCAAGGGGCTATGATAAAACCGCAGAAATTTTGCAGGAACATGGTGTTGATTGTATGCTGTGGAAGGATAAACGTTTTGCGTTTTTGGCAACTGATGCAGTAAAGGGGTTTGGTGCAACCTATAACTTTATATGTAAAGGTTATAATGGGGTTCACACTTTTAGGGTTGAGGCTTGTCGTGCGTGGTATAAATCTAAAGGTCTGTACTGTTGGGCTCCTGGGCGTATGGCGCTTTGGATTAAGTAATAACAAAAAACTCATATTCCGTGGGGAATATGAGTTTTTTTGTGCCTTATGGTTATTTGCGCTTTTTCGCGGACATAACTGCCGGTTCTTTAGAGCCGGTGAAGTTATCAATCGCCGAAGACACCGGTTTGAGAACTGCCGCCGGCGGTTGAACAAACGGTTCGGCTTGACCGCAGACCTCCAATCCGATGCTGTTAATGGCGTCTTGAATCGGAGCGAATAAATCGCCGCGGTCGTCGTATTTCTGGTTGCGAGAGGCAAAACCTGTCACCACGCCTTTTTCATCTATCAGCGCGCCGCCGGAGCTGACAGTCTGAACAAAGGTGTCGGTGATAATCTCGGTGCCCATTTCATCAGAAAAACGATAACCCTTAATTGAGCCTTTGTCATCAAGGTAGTTTTCACCCTCGGCATTGTTCAACAAGCCCAAAGACATATAACCGCTGCTACCAACCGGCGGAAGCTCCATATTCAACGATAATGGGCGGAAATACATTTTATTTTTAGTTTGCAACAGGGCAATGTTTTTCCGTACGTTAATGCGCACAACTTTCGCTTTGGCCTTAACGCCGTTAATGGTTTCGACATCATACCAGATTGTAGAGTTGTCAATCAGGTCGGCGGAGGTTAAAATCAGGTCGTCGGAAATCAGCAGACCGGCATTTTCTTTGCCTTGCGCATTGCGCACCGACATCATTGAGGCTCGGACTTTGTAGAGATTTTCAGGTCTCATATCAGGGTAGGGCGCAACGTTTTCAATACAGAAATGGTCGGCGGTGCGATAGTTGCCTTTTTCAATAATCTCCGGTGTTTGGTCAATGGTGGCGGTATCGGTCACTGCCGAGCCTTCGGATGAATCGCCTGATTTTTCAACAATATAGCATGTCGGGACTTTGACATCTTGTCCATCCGGAGCTTTTTCAATCTTATATTCCGGTTCTGTCGCTTCGGGCGGACATTGCGGCAAGGTCGGGCGAGTGACAATCGCGTCTTTGTTATAAAGAGTGGTCGGAATAGCGTCCGGAACAGCCTCGGTGCCGCGGTCGTTTGCCGCATTACCGCCATCGGTGATACCCGATTGCTCATAAGTTTCGGGCTCGCGCATTTCGGTCGGTTGTTCATAGGGCTGCCACTCTGGACTTTGAGTGATTTTGTCAGACGGGGCGACAACCTCAACTTCGGGGATGTAGTAGCCGCTGTCTTTGCTGATGCCGCCGGCGGAAGTTATCTCATCGGCAGCAAACAAGCAGATTTCGCCGCTCTCCTGTGGGATGGTTATGGTTTGTTCCAAAGGTTTGGAGACGCACTCTTGGTCGGCTTTGATAAAACTGATGAGCGACGGGTCGCAATCTTCGCCCGAAGTGCCAAATAACGGATTTTCGCAGGCGTTTTCTTCCGCAGGCTCAAGGTAGCTGTTTAATGTCGGCTCACAAATGCCTGCGTCACTCAAGGCATAGCCGCCGTCGCTGACGTTGCCGTTAATGCTGTTGGGGTTAAAGTCAAAGTTTTGCGACTCGTTGTTGTAGCCATAGCAGATACTGCCGCTGTTTTCGGCATAAGGATATGGCTTGTTGCTCAAATCAAGTTCCAAAGGAATTGTGTCGGAATTGTCATCTTTATATAAAGTCTCTTGCGGGGCATATTCGATAACTTCCGCCGGCATGGTGCATTGTTGCAAAGGCGCATCAGGACTATGGGTCTCGGCACCGGCGCCGTAAGAATTGCCGTTTTCGCTGATTTGCGCAGGAACGGGGCAGGTTTCGGCTGTTTTGGTCGGAACTTTACATTTGACAGGGTCTGCCGCTTGTTCAAGGGCTAACAGCGTGGTTTTTTGTTGTTCCAAAGTTTCGGGGTCTACACGCACCGCTAACTGATTTTCAAATTCGGGCAGACCTTTCAGGTTGAGCGAGGCATCGGCAAACGCTTGTTCAATCAATGCCATTTCACCGTTGTATTCGCCTTCTTTCAGCTCGCTGTAACCGGTGGTCTCGCCTTTCCACAACACGCGGGTTTTGGTCAGGTCAAGCAATCTCCAGGTGACGGTCATTTCCGCCGAACCGGAGCGACGCTCGTCTTTTTGCGCTGCGTCCCAATCGTAGCCGTCGCACACGTTCATAAAATAATCTGTGATTTCGGCGGTGAGGATGTATTCCGGCGCCTCATAGTCCTGATCGCGCAGGCAAAGTTCGGTCGGGACTTTTACAATATTATAGCAGTCGTTGACGATGTCTTCAAAAATGTCGATAAACTGCATATTTTTTTGAATAATGCGACCTTCATTGAGCATGGCGTTTTTAGAAAAACGGCGACAACCAAACAGGCGGAAACGATAATTACCGAGTTTGCGAGAGAAACTGTCAGAACGTCCGTCCTTAATGCGGAAGTCTACCCACTCCAACTGAAATGACGCTAAGTCGGAGCATTTATGGATGCGGTCATAAATGTTGTTATCGGGCACGGTTTTATAATTTTTAATCAGCGGCGGCTGTTTGGTCGGTTGGGGCTGTTTGCAACTTTCGCAAGGCAAATCCAAGCGTTTGCAGGTTTGGGGACCAAACATTGCGCCGCCGCATTTGCGCTTGGTGCAGGTGTTGGGACCAAACATCGGTCCCCCGCCGACCGAGCAATCATTGGTGCCGAAAATGGGACCGCTGGCGCTGTTGCGCGGCGTGGCACCTAAACCGCTTTGGGCGTCACCGTTCGGAAAAATGCGGGTGCGGGTGATTTTGGGACGGGTGCCTGAAAAAATGTTTTTTTGGGTTTGAGGCGTTGGAGCCGCAGGGCTTTCGCCGCAAGAACTGCATGCCGCATATAAATTTGAGCTCAGCGCAGTGGTGCCGGTCAGCCATGCGGATAAAACTAACAATGGTGCAGATTTAAAAAACTTCATTTTAATCGGGCTCCGTAGAATCTTCTTTTTTTATAATTCGGGTGCGGTTCGGCGATAAGATAACGCCTCGGCAATGTGTATTCTAAGAATATTTGTACTATTTTGCAAGTCCGCAATCGTTCTTGCTAACCGTAATGTGCGATGATAGGCTCGGGCAGACAAATGATTTTTGTCGGCAAACGTTATAAGCAGGTTTTGAGCGTCGTTTGCAAGCGGTGTGACATCTTCTAAAATTTGTCCCTTAAGTTCGGCGTTTGTGGATAAATCTTTAATTCCGAGTTCTAAAAAGCGATTTTTTTGAATTTGGCGCGCGGCAATAACCCGTTTACGAATAGTCTCGGAGGTTTCTCCGCTGCGTCCTTCGTTCATTTTCCACGGGCTGACGGCCGGAACTTCAATATGAATATCAATACGGTCGAGCAATGGTCCCGAGATTTTGGATTGGTACTCAACGGCGCATTTCGGCGCGCGCGGGCAACTCATCCCTTCAACACCAAGGTTGCCGCAGCGGCAGGGATTCATTGCCGCTATCAGCTGAAATTTTGCCGGATAAACGGCGTGGGTGTTGACGCGGGCGATATTAATATAGCCGTTTTCAAGCGGTTGGCGCAGCGCCTCTAATGTGGAGCGGTCAAACTCGGGCAGCTCGTCTAAAAACAAAATGCCGTTATGCGCCAAAGAAATCTCACCAGGGCGAGCTTTGCGTCCGCCACCCACAAGCGAGGGCATAGAGGCATTGTGGTGCGGATCTCGAAACGGGCGCTCAAAGCAGATATTACCGTCTTTTAAAACGCCGGCAATGGAGTGTATCATACTGGTTTCGAGCGCTTCTTCAGCCGTCAGAGGCGGCAAAATTCCGGCAATGCGGGCGGCAAGCATAGATTTGCCCGACCCCGGAGGTCCGACCATCAGCAGATTATGCCCGCCGGCCGCGGCAATCTCCAGCGCGCGTTTGGCACTCTCCTGACCCTTAACATCACTCATATCTAAGTGGGTTGTCGGTGGAACGTGGCGTTGCGGTTGCGGCGCCGATAACACCGATACGCCTTTGAAATGATTTATCAAACTCAGCAGGGAGGGCGCCGGCACAATATCTTTTAACCCCGACCATGCGGCTTCGCCTCCTTGAACCTCCGGACAAATAAGCCCTTTTTGCGTGCGAAAAGCGTGCATTGCCACCGGTAGAACACCGTTGACGCCGATAATGCTGCCATCTAAACTCAATTCGCCCATGGCAATATAGTTGCCAACCTCTTCTTGCGGAATAACCCCCATGCAGGACAATATTCCCAAAGCAACCGGAAGGTCAAAGTGAGAGCCCTCTTTGAGTAAATCGGCAGGCGCCAAATTGATGACTATGCGCTTGGCCGGCAGGCTTAAGCCGATGGACTGTAATGCCGAGCGCACACGCTCTTTGCTTTCGGCAATGGATTTGTCAGGAAGTCCCACAATCGTGAACGAGGGTAACCCTGAGCTTATTTGCGCCTGAAGGTTGACGTCTAAAGTTTGTAGTCCGTTAAAAGTAATGGTGTTGATACTGGCAAGCATGGATGACTCCCGATTTTTTTACCAACGGGGGGTTAGCTCGTTATATCTCCAACGGCGGGACGGATAAGTGTCTTTGGTTAAAAAGTCATATTTTGCCGTTTTGTACGGAATATTGTTTAATCTGACATAGCCGCGTTCTTCAAATTTGGCGGCGCAGGCCTGCGCGGCGTCTTCCGCCGAGGCATAACAACGCGCGACAATGCGGGAGAAAGGTTCTTGCAGGTAAACCTCGGTTTCTTTGTTGCGATAGGAAAGGTTGCTAATGTTTTGAGCATGATCGTCAGCAAACCACGCGCAGGCGCTTAAGGCTCCTGTGATGGATAGTATTGCTAAGGTTTGGTGTATTTTCATCCGTGCTCATCCTTTCTTTACTAGAAAACGCGCTCTTTAAGCGATTGCGTCGTCCTTGAAAGTTTTTTCTTGGTCATGTACCGCCAGTACACTCCCTGCGATAAAAACTTTCAACTCCTAGCACTCATCTTAAACATCGCGTTTTGATGGTCAGTGCCAAGGGTGTAAGAAAACGCGCTCTTTAAGCGATTGCGTCGTCCTTAAAAGTTTTTTCTTGGTCATGTACCGCTAGTACACTCCCTACGATAAAAACTTTCAACTCCTAGCACTCATCTTAAACATCGCGTTTTGAAGGTCAGTGCCAAGGGTGTAAGAAAACGCGCTCTTTAAGCGATTGCGTTGTCCTCGTTTTATCGTCATTGCGTGACCAGTGGAGGTTGCTGCAATCCGGAGGCAATAAGGCTTCTTTTATTGACTGGATTGCTTCGCTCCGCTCGCAATGACGAGGAGTAGGGCTGATTGCTTCGCTCCGCTCGCAATGACGAGGAGTAGGGCTGATTGCTTCGCTCCGCTCGCAATGACGAGGAGTAGGGCTGATTGCTTCGCTCCGCTCGCAATGACGAGGGGGGTAGCGACCGACATTTACAACCGCGTCCGTTAAACTCACCCCAGAAACCAAGCGAGGTGAACCTCTAAGGTTTCTGACCCTCTCTAAAAATTTAGCGAGGGTTGAGCAAGAAAAACGTCAAAACCTGCGTTCTCGTAGTTCAACGCTAGACTAAAAAGATTAAAATTATGTTTATTTTTGCATAAAATGCTTGAAATTTCAGAAAAAACGGGTATAGTAGCGTTCGTCCCTTGCCGGAGGTCTGAGACTTTCGGCTATACATTAGTTTGGGCTTGCGCTTGCAGGCTCGTTGTTGAGAATCCATAAGGAGATATTTTATATGGCTAATTATGAAAGCGTGCTGATTGCACGTCAGGATCTCGGCGCCTCTCAAGTAAGCAGCATTGTCGAAGATTTGACAAATGTTATTAAAAAAGAAGGCGGCGAAGTTGTCAGAGTTGATAACTGGGGCTTGAAGAACCTTGCTTATCGTATTAAGAAAAACCGCAAAGGTCACTATGTTGTTTTGAATATTGCAGCTCCGGCTTCTGCTATTGCTGAATATGAACGTTTGATGCGCGTTAATGAAGATGTTATTCGTTATATGACTGTTAAAGTTGAGGAATTTTCTTCTGCAAACGCTGAAAAAGAATCTGCAGTCGAAGAATAGGAGTTGTAACTATGGCTAAACAAGTTTTCTTTAGAAGAAAAAAATCATGCCCGTTTTCTGGTGAAGACGGTTTGAAAATCGACTACAAAGATGTTAAGCTGTTGTCTCGCTACATCTCTGAAAAAGGAAAAATTATTCCAAGTCGTATCACATCTGTTTCTGCAAAAAAACAAAGAGAGTTGGCTCGTGCTATTAAACGCGCACGTTACATCGGCTTGCTCCCTTATGTTGCTATGTAATTAAGGAGTGAAGATTATGGAAGTTATCCTTTTAGAACATGTTGAAAAACTGGGTAAAATGGGTGATGTTGTAGCCGTTAAAAACGGTTATGCCCGTAACTACCTGTTGCCTCAGAAAAAAGCTTTGCGCGCTACTGACGCCAATAAAGCTGTTTTTGAAAAACAAAAAGCCGAGCTCGAGGCTCACAATAAGGCTCTGTTTGATGAAGCTACTAAAAAGGCTGAAGCTTTGAACGGCTTTAGTGCTGTTTTGATTCGTCAGGCTGCTGAAACCGGTCAGTTGTACGGTTCTGTTACTATTCGTGACATTGCCGCCGCTGTTAAAGAGGCCGGCTTTGCCGTAGAGCGCCGTTGTGTTTATTTGGAAAAACCAATTAAAGACCTCGGTATCTATGAAGTTAGACTGAACCTGCACCCTGAAGTTTCTCAGAAAATTCTGGTTAATGTTGCCAGAACCGATGATGAGGCAAAGAAACAGGCCAAGGCTAACGCTGCGGAGTAATCATCAGAAGTTGAAAAAAAGGAGGGTGTTTTCACTCTCCTTTTTTTGTGCTTAAGCCGTTCATGTGGTGGCTTGGAAAAAGTCAGAATTTGGTTTTGCCGGAGAGCAAGAAGTTTATCACCTCGTTAATATTATGGCTCTCGACAACATAGTGGCGGTAGTTTTCGCTGCCGTAGCAGTTTTGGGCAATGATGCCTTGGAAATCAGCAAAAATACCGGAAGTCAGGGCAGATGGATATAAAACAAAATCATTACCCTGACAAAAGAAAGGACGGATGAAACCCGCTTGTTCGGCTTTGAGTATAGGCTCAATTTTCCAAAACAGAGGGGAGACGGTCTCTATCGCCCAGTGGTCAATATCAACATCGCAGGTTGAAAAGCGGATAATCAGAAGGCCGCGTGTTCTCGGCGTGTCGGTGATTTTGATAGAAACTTCAATCCCTTGAGGACAAACTTGTTGCACTTTGCGCTGCAAGTTGTTAAAAAAATGACATTTATTGTTCATAAAAAATAATATTTAAATGAGTGACTTAATAATAATTTGATGTCGGGGATTATGGACTTGCGCGCGCTTTTTGTCAAGAGTGATAAATACGGAAAAATGGCGGAATAAAGATGGACGATGTGACGGAAATTGTATAAAGTTCTTGAAAATTACGCTATCACAGACTTTGACTATCTTTTTCCCTCCTCGCTAGGTTCGAAAAAACGAATCCCTGCGGCAGGCTGCGCGATTTTCTGGCGTTCTGAGTCTCAGGGTGGGTATTGCTGTTATCTTATGAGTAATTAGTCAAGAATATCTCAACAAGGGTTAATCCACTGGGCGTAGCGTTGTTTGTTGACGATTTCAAAATTGAGGGCGACTTCTTCTTGAATTTTGTTTTCATACATTTGCACAAATTCTTCCGAGCCGGTAACGGTTAAAATGCTGTTGCCCTCATCGTATTGCAGGGTTAAACCGATAAGCGGTGCTTGAATATGGCACTCTTGCACAGCCTTAAAATCATCCGGCGCAATCTTAAACTGAATGCTGCCGCTTTTGTCTTCCGAGCGGATATAATGTGCGGCGGTCATCAGCCTGATGTATTCTTCAATCAAAATGGGGGAAAAGCTTTCTGCCGGCGGCAATTCTTCTTCACTCATAACCAAAATCTCGCAAAAAAATTAACAACAAAGGTAACATATTGCAAATTTTGGGCAAAGACAAGCACTAACCCGAAGTTTAGCAATGAATATTAAGGGTAAAAATAAAACTATGCAGAAAAAATAAAATAACTATAAAAAAATGCTTGCAAATAAAATATTGTCGGTTTATATTCCGCTATGTTAAACGGTTATGGGTGCGTAGCTCAGTTGGTAGAGCAACTGACTCTTAATCAGTGGGTCTGGGGTTCGAACCCCCACGCGCCTACCATTGAAACGAATAAAGCCTCCTTTATGGAGGCTTTATTCGTTTCAACGATAGAGACAAGGGTTCGAACCCGAGAGGGCGTGAGCCGACATAAAAGCTCCGGTGGAGGTTTTATGGGCGAACGGTGCAGACTTGTTAATGAGCAAGCCAACGACAGCGCCGCTTGCGAGTGTTACAAGTCAAACTCCCGAACCCCACGCGCACTTGGAAAAAAAAGCGATACGGGGGTATCGCGGTCAGCGTCAGCTGATGAGCGCCTGTGCCACTCAAGCGAAGCGCAGAGTAACCCCCACGCGCCTACATCGTTACAAGCCTGTACAATCAAGAAAGACCCGCTTTGCGCAGGCCTTTCTTGATTAAAAATCCCCCTTTGATCTCTTAATACACTCTACCTTTGCAGGTTTCCAAACTTTCGCCGGTTGCCATGCATTCTTTGATAAATTGTTCATCTTGGGGTTTGTGTTTGTAATCAATTGCCAAGAAAAACGTGATTCCGGCAACAATCCCAATGATTATTAAAGACAAAAGGTATTGCAAGATTTTTAACATTACCTTACAGGTGCTTTTAAATATATTTTTAGTTGAAATCATAGTCATCTCCATTGAAAACAGTTTCTATCGGTTGTGCTTATCCAGTCCCGTTTCTTCAATCACGCGGGTGGGGGTGAGAAGCTGCGGCAGGATTTTATAGTTGTGATTTTGCCCATTATAAAAAACATAGAGCGGGACGCTGTTGCGCCCATATTGTGCCAGACTTTGGGTGATTTGTGGATTTTTGTTTGTCCAATCGGCCTTGAGCAAGACAATATTATGCTTTTGGGCGTAGTTGCGAAAATCGGCGGTTTCAAGCGCGACTTTTTCGTTGACCAGACAAGTCAAACACCATTTGGCGGTGAACATTATCAAAACCGGACGTTTGTTTTGTAAGGATTGTTGCAGATTGGTTTGGGAAAATTCTTGCCACTGCAGTTTGCCCTCAGGTTCGGCGGTTTGTGAAGTTATGCCGAGTTGATTGAATAAAATCCACCCCAACCAGACGCAGGTGGCGAGCATAGGAACGGCAAAAACTTTTTTGAGCGTGAGCATCCATTTTCCGGGGCGAGGCAACCAACCGCTCAGCAGTTTGGGAAACATTTCGATTAAGGCGAAGGGAAGGGCGTATCCCAGTCCGAGCACCAGAAATATCGGAAAGTAGATATACGCCGGTTGGGTGATGCTGTATCCGATGGCCGCACCCATAAACGGCGCAGAACAGGGACTGGCGATTAAAACCGCAAAAAATCCGGTGACGAAAGAGTTTAGCAGAGTGTGTTTGCCTGATAATGCGCCAAAGCGGTTCAACCAACTGATGTTTAGGTCAAACACGCCCAAAAACATCAGCGCCAAAAGTAAAAACAGCACGAGCATTATGGCGACAAACCAAGGGGATTGCAGTTGAAAACCCCAACCGATGTTTTCTCCGGCAGCTCGCAACAGCCACAGCAGAGCCGCCACGCTCACAAAGCACAGCATAACTCCGCCGCCGTAGCACAAGGCTCCGGCATAATTTTTTTGACGGGTGTGGGCGTGGTTGACGATATTTAGCGCTTTTAAGAATAGGACCGGAAAAATACAGGGCATTAGGTTGAGAATAACGCCGCCTAAGAATGCGGTAGCCAGAATCAGCCAAAAATTAGGCATTTTATGGGGTAAAGGAGGCAAGGCGTTGTTATCTTTTTGCAATGAGACTTTCCAACTTTCTCTTTCTCCGAGCAACAAGACATCCAGATTGTCGCTGAACGCTGCGTCGTCCCATATCGGAATTGCCACGGACAGCAATTTGCCGTCATCGTTAAAAGTTTGATTTTCGGTGTCAATAATCAGTCCGCGTTTTTCGGGGATTAATCTTAAATTATGCGGCGTTTTTCCCTGAGATGGTAAGTTGACGTGCAATAAGTTATTGCGGAGAGCAAATGTTCCGTTCTCAAGACGGGCGGGAAAGTTTTTTTGGGCTTTAAATAGCTCTTTTTCCCAGTTGTCGGGATGATGAATCGCCGCCGCTACCGGAAATTTTAGGGTTTCGGTGAGGTTTTCGGCGACGCACTCTTCGGCGCAGGCCAACCACGAAACATCTGCCGCAACCTCAATCTCGTCTCCGTTTTTTAAGGGCTTATCAGCAGACGGGGTGATTTCAAACAACCAATAAGCGGCGTTGTCGTAAGCGTATTGTGTGATGGTGTTGTGCAACAAAAAGTGCTTGGGCGCGCTCTGATTGAGCAGTTTGGCTTGACCGTAAGCGGTGTGGACGTTCACTTTGGTGGCAATTCCGGCGTCTCCGGGGTTGTTCCAATATATATGCCACTTGTCTTTGGGGGTGATTTTAACCAAAAGCCGCAGTTTTTCATCGTGTGTAATGCTGTCGGTACTGCTCAAAACCTCAAGCTCGGTATGCGTGTAGGGAGCGTTTTTGCTCCAAGCCGAGCCGCTTAGCAACAGGGCACAGAGCCCCAACCACAGTGCACGCCGTTTCATCATTTTATCTCGGTTTGCTTTCTTGTTTTTGCGCGACCACAAACGAGTAATAAGCCGTGATAATCACGCTGACGGCTTTAATCAGGCAAAAAACACCCAAAATAATCGCCAAAGGCATAAATAATTGGGGGACAATACACAGAATCGTCAGAGTGACAAAAGTCTCGAAACCTTGCGCCGCACCCCCCAGATAAAACGGAGATTCACCAGATTCAAAACGCGCGCCTTTGCGCCCTTGATAAGCAATAATGGCATAAGCGAGCAACGCGCACGCCGATGAGGCAAAGCCAAACATTAAAAACACGGCGGCAATGGCGTTTTGCTCGGGGTTGGCCAGTGCAAAGCCGAAAATAACGCCGGCGTAAAAGATGTGGTCGAGTGCCGCGTCAAAAAACACACCGAAATCTGTAGGTTTATTAATTTTGGCGACCGCGCCGTCCAAAATATCGCAGAATCTGTTGATTAAAATGCAAATCAGCGCCCAACCGAAACTTTCCATTGCTAAAAAGTTGATAGCCAAAAGTCCGACCGCAAAGCCAATGAGGGTTATCATATTGGCGGAAACGCCGCATTTGACCAACAGTTTGGCGGCTTTTATGGTGGCGTTTTGCAAAACAATGGTGCTTTTTTGGCACGATTTATTGCATAATGCAAAAAAGCTATTGATTTTTTCTGAAGAAAATTTAGATTTTATCTTGTCAAACATGTGGCATGACCTTTCATATATATAATGAGGTAATGTATTACATCTGAGATTTAAAGTAAACCGATAAGCGATTATTTAACAGGCGTATGATGATAAAATCAAAAGTTTTAAAATTAGTATTGTTGTTTGCGGCGCTGTGCAGCGCGGTTTTTTATTGCAGCCAGATACGTTCTCAATATCAGGTGATGACCGGTGAGACGATGAACACTAATTATCGTATTTCAATCCGCTCGCAAAAGGAGGATACGTTGTTGCACAATGAGGTACGCAACGAGTTGCAACAAATTAACAGCGAGATGTCGGTGTTTGAGGGGATGTCCGACCTGAGCCAGTTTAATAAAAGTACGGAAACAGGTTGGATTGATGTGCCGGAAGATTTGTCAAAGTTGCTTAAGGCCTCTTATAAAATTTATTCGCAAACAAATGGGTATTTTGATCCGTCAGTCGGCAAATTGGTGGATTTGTGGGGGTTCGGCAGTGCCAAAACCTATAAAATTCCGAGTGATGACGAGGTGAAAGAGGCTAAAAAGGTGGTCGGTTTTAATAAAATCTCATTTAGTCAGGATTTTCGCAAAGCCCGCAAGAGTAATCCGGCGCTGACGCTGAATTTGTCAGCTATTGCCAAAGGGTACGCCGTTGATCGTATCGCTAAATTGTTGGAGAAAAACGGCTATAAAGATTTTTTGGTGGAAATAGGCGGCGAGATTACCGCTCGCGGCAATCGCGGCAAAAAAGATAAAGGTTGGAATATCGGCGTGGCGCGTCCGGATAATTCTAAAGACGAGGTTTATGAATATATTATCAAACTTAAAAACTCGTCGGTGGCCACGTCAGGCGATTATCGCAACTATTTTTATGTTGATGGCAAGCGTTATTCCCACACCATAGACCCCAAAACCGGTTATCCGGTTGAACATGATTTGGCGTCGGTCACCGTGTTTGCCGACAGTTGCATGAACGCCGATGCTTTGGCGACCGGTATTATGTCTATGGGCGAGGTTAAGGGTTTGGAATTTGCCAACAACAACCGCTTGGCGGTGGTGATGTTTGTGCGCAATGATGACGGTTTTCAGGTTGTGTTGTCTAATGAGGCGAAAAAGTTGATTAAACAGCAGAGCATTCAGGAACAATCGACTGAAAGTCAAAGCAAATGAGCGAAGGCTTGGTGACCGGCATCACGGGACAGACGCTCACCGTGGCGGTTAAGTGTGCGACCGGATGTGCTACTTGTGCCAAACGGGACGGTTGCGGTATTGCCGGATTGGCAGCCAAGCAGGTTAGGGTTAAGGTGGATTATCCGCAGGATTATCGTGTGGGGCAAACGGTTGCTTTGTCACTTGAAAACGCCGCTGTGGGGATGAGTTTGTTTTTTGCGTTTGTTTTGCCCACAGTACTGGTGGTGACGGTACTGGTGATTGCTTTGGCATTGGGGGTCGAGGATACGATCGCGGCATTTTGCGGTTTGGGCGCGGCGGTGGCTTATGCGTTGTTTTTGCGTCTGATTAATTTTTGGTTGGAGCGCCGCCTTAAAATCATTGTTGACTAGATTTTCTGTGGATTATCGGCATAAAGAGAAAAAAACGCTTGGTTAATCCTTTATTTGTTGCTAATCTCAGCATGGTTAGATTAGGAATACTGAGTAATGATTATGGCTCTTGTGTCAAATATTTTGGTTTTGTGCGCGTTGGCGGCGCTGTCAGCGGTGATTTTGTATGCGACCTCAAAGCGTTATGCCGTTGACGGAAATCCGCAAGCTGATGAAATTTTTGAGGTTTTACCTCATGCCAACTGCGGCGCCTGCGGTTATGCCGGCTGTCGTGATTTTGCCGATAAATGCGCAAAGGCTGAGGCTGACGAGTTTGCGAAAATGTTGTGTCCGGTCGGCGGAAACAAGGTTATGCGGATGATTGCCGAAATCAAGGGCGTGTCGGTGGTCAACAAGGATCGTACCTGCGCGGTGTTGCGTTGCAACGGAACTTGTCAAAACGCTCCGGATAAAACTGCTTATACCGGTCAGAAAAGTTGTCGGGTGGCGGCAATGGTAATGTCGGGGAGCAGCGGGTGTCCGGACGGGTGTTTGCGTTTTGGAGACTGTGTGCAAGTGTGCAAATTCGGGGCGTTGTCACTTGATGAAAAGACGGGGCTTCCTGTTATTGATTATTTAAAATGCACTTCCTGCGGGGCTTGTGTGAAACGTTGTCCGCGCGGTTTGTTTGAAATTCGCCCGATTAAAGATGAGGCGCAAGTTTATGTGGCGTGTCGCAATCGCCAAAAAGGCGCTGTCGCTCGCAAAAACTGCACTGCCGCGTGCATTGCCTGTGGTAAATGCGCTAAAATTAATCCTCAAATTAAGGTGGAAAATAATTTGGCTTATATTCCGACTGAGGTTTCGGCTCGTGAATTTGGTGAGGAATTGGTAAAAGCGTGTCCGGTGAAGGCTATTCAGTATCGGGCGGGGATGATAGAGGAGGCCGAATATGAAGACTAAGAGATTTGCTATCGGCGGTATTCATTTGAATAAACACAAATTTTCTTCTCGAATTGAGATTGAAGAGTTGTCTTTGCCTGATAAAGTTTATATTCCGGTCAAACAGCATATCGGCGCGCCGGCGAAAATCGTAGTCGCCGCCGGTGATAAAGTGAAGGTCGGTACGTTGTTGGCTGAGGCTGACGGTGTTTTTTCTGCCAGCGTATCGTCTTCGGTCTCGGGTGAGGTGCTAAAAATTGAAGAAATTGACAATGGACTGGGGTATCCCGAGACGGTGATTACTATTCGGCGCGAAGGTGATGAGTTTGAGCCGTTTATGGATATGTCTCCGGATATTGTGCGGGAGATTCCCGAAGACAAGGCTGTGTTGCAACAGGCGATACATCGCGCCGGTGTGGTCGGTATGGGCGGCGCGGGTTTTCCGACTCCGATAAAAACCGCTGTTCCCGAAGGTAAAAAAGCCGATATTCTGATTATTAACGGTATTGAGTGCGAGCCGTATCTGACGGCGGATAGTCGGCTTATGGAAGAAAAAGCCGAGCAGATTGTTATCGGCGCGCGTATTTTGAACAAAATTTTGGGTATTCAAAATGCAGTGATTGCCATTGATGAGAACAAGCCGCGCGCCATAGAAATTTTGAGCAAAATCACTAAAAGTTATATAGGTGTTAATGTGCAGGTGTGCCAAAGCATTTATCCGATGGGCGGCGAAAAGCAGCTGATTAACGCTATTGTGGGAAAAGAAGTTCCGAGCGGTAAATTGCCGATTGACGTGGGGTGCGTGGTGCAAAACGTGGGAACGGTTTATGCCGTTTATGAGGCGGTGCAAAAGCATATTCCGTTGTTTCGGCGGGTGTTGACCGTTAGCGGAGATATTGACTGGAATCCCTGTAACTATCTGGTGCGTATTGGCACGCCGGTGTCGTTTGTGCTTGAGGCTAATCAGGTTAATATTGATAAAGTCGGAAAAGTGCTGATGGGCGGACCGATGATGGGGACGGCGATAACCTCGCTTGACGCGCCGGTCACCAAAACCACATCGGGGATTACGGTTTTGGCGGAAAAAACATCGCTCAAGCCGGAGCCGACAGCGTGTATTCGTTGTGCCAAATGCGTTGACGCTTGTCCGATGGGTTTGATGCCGTTTGCCATCCGTCAAGCTGTTGAAGACGACGAAATGGGCGAACTTAAAAAACTGCACGTGACCGACTGTATCGGTTGCGGCTGTTGCGCCTATGCCTGTCCGGCGAAAATTCCGTTGTTGGATTATTGCAAACTCGGCAAATTTGAATTGTCTAAAAACACAAAGAAGGATTAATTATGCTGAAAATTTCTACCACGCCACACCTGAGTGCCAAGCAAGACACGCGCAAAATTATGCGAGATGTGATTGTGGCGCTGTTTCCGGCGATGTTTGTGGCGTTGCTGTTGTTCGGGCTTAATGCTTTGATTGTGCTGGCAACTTCGGTGACATCGTGTTTGTTGTTTGAATATTTATTAAGTCGGGCTTTGCGGCTGAAAAATAATACTTGGGATTTGTCGGCGGTGGTGACTGGCGTTTTGTTGGCGTTGAATTTGCCCGCGACTATGCCGATTTGGATGACGATGGTTGGCGCTTTTATGGCTATCGGCGTGGCTAAAATGGCGTTTGGCGGTATTGGCAAAAATATTTTTAATCCGGCGTTGGTCGGTCGGGTGTTTTTGTTTATCTCGTTTCCGGTGCAGATGACCAGTTGGGTGCTGCCGCAGCCGCTTGATTTTTTTAAGGTCGACGCGGCAACCTCGGCAACAGCGCTCAATGTGCTCAAACATATTGATTTGAGCGGCGCGGCAGAAGTCGGCGGGGCAAGCACGGCGGATATGCTGCCGAGTTACGCGCAAATGTTTTGGGGCAATATGGGGGGCAGTATGGGCGAAGTTTCGGTGTTCGCATTATTGCTCGGGTTTTATTGGCTGTTGCGCAAAAAAATCATCGGTTGGCAGATTCCGGTGGTGTTTGTCGGTACGTTTGCCTTTTTGATGGGGCTGACCTATTTGGTGACGGCTAATCCGCGTTATGAGATGTTGGCGCATGTGATGTCGGGCGGTTTGCTGTTGGGCGCTATATTTATGGCAACCGACTACACAACCTCGCCGATGACGGTTAAAGGTAAGGTGATTTTTGCCGCCGGTTGCGGGGCTTTGACCTATGTTATCAGAGCTTTCAGTGCCTATCCCGAGGGGGTGTCGTTTGCGATTTTGATTATGAACGCGTTTGTGCCGCTGATTGATAAATATTGCGTGCAATACGTTTATGGCACAAGGAGAAAGTAAGATGTCTAAACCGCAAAACGTGTGGCGAATTGTTACGGTAATGCTGGTTGTCGCGCTGATAGCCTCGGCGTCTTTGACCGTGGTGCGGCAAATTACGTTTGAGCCGATAAAACATGCGCAGGAACAGCGCGTTGCCAACAGTATTCGCAAGGTGATTACCGCCGAGTTTGATAATAATCCGCTTGCCGAGAAAATTGTGGTGCGCCGCGGTAAAGAGGCGCATGCCATGTATCCGGCGCGCAAAGACGGATATATTACGTCTATTGCCATGAAAACGTTTAGCAACAAAGGTTTTGGCGGACGTATGGATGTGATTGTCGGCTTTTTTATGGATGGCAGAGTCAGCGGCTATCAGGTGATTAATCACAAAGAAACCCCAGGGTTGGGAAGCAAGGTTAATGAGCCGGCGTTTCAAAAAGGTATTGTGGGACGCAATCCATCCGAGGCGACTTTTATGGTCAGACAGGACGGCGGCGAAATTGACGCCGTGACCGGCGCGACAATCAGCTCGCGCGCGGTGCTTGACGCCATCAAAAAAGCCTATCGCAGTTATATAAATTTCAATACAGGGGGTAGTGATGAATAAGACCTCGTTTGACAATTTAACCCGCGGCATAATCAAAGAAAATCCCACGTTTGTGATGATGTTGGGGATGTGTCCGACTTTGGGCGTGACCACTTCGGCGATTAATGGTTTGGGGATGGGCGCGGCAACCTTGTTTGTGTTGTTGCTTTCTAATATGCTGATTTCATCGGTCAAAAATTTTATTCCCGATACGGTGCGGATTCCGTGCTATATTGTCATAATCGCTTCGTGCGTGACGATTATTGATATGCTTATGGCGGCGTTTTTGCCTGATTTGTACGCGGCGCTCGGTATTTATATTCCGCTGATTGTGGTCAACTGCATTATTTTGGGAAGGGCAGAGGCTTTTGCCGCCAAAAACAACGTGTGGCAGTCGGCGTTGGACGCGGTCGGTATGGGAATTGGTTTTACACTGAGTCTGACGACTTTGGGATTGGTGCGAGAGATTTTGGGGGCATATTCGGCGTTCGGGTATAGTTTTGCCGCAGAAAACAGTAGTCCGATATTGCTGTTTATTATGCCGCCGGGGGCTTTTTTGGCATTGGCGGGACTGATGTTGGCGTTTAATAAAATTAAGGGAGGCCGCTCATGAGCTATGTTATGATTTTTGTGGCGGCGATATTCGTCAACAACATTGTTTTGTCGCAGTTTTTGGGAATATGCCCGTTTTTGGGTGTGTCTAAGAAAATCTCAACCGCTATGGGGATGGGATTTGCGGTGATGTTTGTGATGACGCTGTCGGCGTTGGTGACGCACATTGTTTATTATCGGGTGTTGTTGCCGCTCGGGTTGGAATATATGCAAACCGTGGTGTTTGTGTTGGTGATTGCCACCTTGGTGCAAATGGTTGAAATTATGCTCAAAAAGTCGTCGCCGGCGTTGTATCGGGCGTTGGGTATTTTTTTGCCGCTGATTACAACCAACTGCGCGGTGCTCGGCGTGGCAATATTATCCATCCAAAAAGGCTACGGGTTGCTCTCGGCCGTGTGTTACAGCCTTGCCAACGCCATTGGTTTTACGCTGGCGGTGGTGCTGTTCGCAGGCATGCGCGAGCGGCTTGAAAAAACAGCCGTGCCCGAGTGTTTGAAAGGAGCACCGATAGCTCTGATTTGCGCCGGTTTGCTCTCTATGGCGTTTATGGGCTTTTCGGGTATCGGCGGCAATTAATGCGCTTGTCGGCATTAGGGGATAAGTGTCAAATAAAACTTTCTTTAAGCTGCCGAGTTTGGTATATTCTGTGCAGTTTAATATATATAAATAGGTGTTAAAGTGACTGAAGAAATAGGTTCTGTTGTTGAATACAAAGAAGATATTACGCCGGTAGATATTTCGGAAGAAATGCGCCGTTCATACCTTGATTATGCCATGAGCGTTATTGTCTCTCGTGCATTGCCGGACGCGCGCGACGGTCTTAAGCCCGTGCATCGCCGTATTATCTATTCTATGTTTGAGAACGGTTATGATTATAACCGCCCGTTCCGTAAATCCGCTCGTATCGTCGGTGATGTTCTCGGTAAATATCACCCGCATGGTGACAGCTCGGTTTATGAGGCAATGGTGCGTATGGCTCAGCCGTTTTCAATGCGCGTGCCATTGGTTGACGGACAGGGTAACTTTGGTTCAATGGACGGTGACAGCGCCGCCGCTATGCGTTATACCGAGGCACGTATGGCCAAAGTGGCTCACTCGCTGATTGAAGATATTGACAAAGACACAGTCGACTTTATGCCTAACTATGATGAGAGCTTGCAAGAGCCGGTGGTTTTGCCCGCGACTTATCCGAATCTGTTGGTAAACGGCGGTAACGGTATTGCCGTCGGTATGGCAACTAATATTCCGCCGCACAATCTGGGCGAGGTTTTGGACGCGTGTTGCGCTTATATTGATAATCACGATATTACCGCCGAAGAACTGATTCGTTATGTTCCGGCGCCGGACTTTCCGACCGGTGGTCTGATTTTGGGACAAGGTGGCGCTCGTCAGGCCTATTTGACCGGACGCGGCACGGTGATGATGCGCGCTCGCACCACGATTGAAGAATTGCATAAAGACCGTGAGGCCATTATTATTCACGAGATTCCATATCAGGTTAATAAGGCCGCGTTGGTTACTCGTATCGCCGAGTTGGTTAAAGAAAAGAAAGTTGAAGGTATTTCCGAAATTCGCGATGAGTCCGATCGTCACGGTGTGAGAGTGGTGATTGAGGTTAAGCGCGATTTTCAGGCCGATGTTATTTTGAACCAACTGTATAAGTTTACGCCGTTGCAGACCAGTTTTGCCATGAATATGTTGGCAATTAACAACGGTCGCCCGATGATGATGAATTTGAGGGATATTATCAGCGCGTTTGTGGATTTTCGTGAGGAAATTATCCGTCGCCGCACCATCTTTAACCTGAACAAAGCCCGCGATAGAGCGCACACTTTGGTTGGTTTGGCGATTGCGGTGGAAAATCTTGATCCTGTGATTGAGTTAATCCGCTCGGCGCCGAATCCGCAAGAGGCTAAGGACGCTTTGTTGCGCAAGGCATGGCCGGCCGGTGATGTTGAGCCGTTGGTTAAGTTGATTGACGAGCCGGATCGTAAGGTTGAGAACGGTACTTATCATCTGTCTGAGGCGCAGGCCAAAGCCATTTTGGATTTGAAACTGCAACGTTTGACCGGTTTGGAACGTGATAAGATTCACGAAGAATTGATTTCTATCGGTGAGGAGATTAAAGAATGCTTGTCTATTCTCTCAAGCCGCGAGAAGTTGTTTGAGATTATGCGCAGCGAGTTTGTGGCGATTAAAGACGAATATGCGACCCCGCGCCTGACCAAGATTGAGGATATTGAATATGATACCGATATCGAGTCTTTGATTCAGCGCGAAGAAATGGTTGTGACTGTGACTGAGGCCGGTTATATTAAACGTGTGCCGCTCAATGCTTATAAGGCGCAACGCCGCGGCGGCAAAGGTCGCGCCGGTATGCAGACCAAGGAAGAAGATTTTGTTACCCGTCTGTTTGTGGCAAGTACGCATACACCGGTGCTGTTCTTCTCGTCCAAGGGTTTGGTCTATAAACTCAAGGTTTATAAACTGCCGCTCGGGTCTCCGACCTCTAAGGGTAAGCCGTTTATTAATTTGTTGCCGTTGGAGCAGGGGGAGACGATTACCACGATTATGAAACTGCCTGAGAACGAGGCAGAGTGTCAGAATCTGTCGATTATGTTTGCGACGGCTAAGGGTAATGTTCGCCGTAACTCGTTAATGGATTTTGTAAACGTTCAGTCTAACGGTAAAATTGCCATGAAGTTGGACGAAGGCGACAAGCTCATCAATGTTCGCATTTGCACCGAAAACGATGACGTGTTGTTAGCGGCTCGCAGTGGTAAATGTATTCGTTTTGCGGCGTCTGATATTCGTTTGTTTGCCGGACGCGCCTCAACAGGTGTTCGTGGTATTCGCTTGGCTGATGACGATGAGGTTATCTCTATGTCTATTCTTAAGCACAGTGACGCCAGCGCCGAAGAGCGTGATGAATATGCTCGTGTTTCTTCCGCAATCAAGCGTATTGCCGCAGAGCGTGGCGATGCCTGCGAGGTTAGCCCTGAAGAGACCGGTGTTTTGTCTTGCCTGAGCGCGGAAAGATATAAGGAAATGGCCGCTAATGAGCAGTTTATTCTATCGGTAACCACAACCGGTTACGGCAAGCGGTCTTCTTCTTATGAATATCGTGTTACCGGACGAGGCGGGCAGGGTATTGCCAATATGGAGATGTCGGCGCGCAATAAAGAGATTGCAAGTTCGTTCCCGATTGAAGACAACCACCAGATTATGATGGTGACCGATGCCGGAAAACTTATCCGTATGCCGGTTAAAGATATTCGTATTGCCGGACGTAAGACGCAGGGTGTTATCTTGTTCCGTTTGGCTGAGAACGAAAAAGTTGTTTCTGTCACCTGGCTTGACGCTGATGCCGGTGATGATGAGGAACTAGAGGAAGAGACCGGAAGTGAGGTTTTGGGCGAAAGCGTGGCTGATAATGACGATGTTGAAGTTGTCAGTGAGCCTGCGACTTTCAGCGATGACGAATAGTTATCAGTCTTGAGTCATCAAAAATCCCGTGAGGACTTGTCCTTGCGGGATTTTTTTGTTGCGGAGGTGGAGGGCGTGTGGGTGCATAATGACGAAGTGCGGGAGGTAAGGGCACGTTCTCCTGAGTCGTCATCGCGAGTCCGTGTTCCACGGTCTCGCAATGACGTTAAGGGTGCAATGACTTTATATCTTTCTTTAAGACTCAACGCATTCGCCGTACTGGGCGGTGTCGGTCAGGCAGCGGATGCTGAAGGATTTTCCTTTTGCTGCGCAGGTTTCCGGTGTCTCTTCATAGTTGCACTGAACCAGACAGTTGTTGCTATATAAGTAGCCACCGCAGTTGCATAATGACCCAGGGTCGGGGTATGCACAGCGTTTTTTGCCGGCGCAGGTGGCGCCGCTGGTGGTGCACCCTCTCGGGTAAGAATACAGGGTTTTATTATCACTCGGGCGGGTGCAGGTGCTGGAGTCTTCATAAAGTTCATATCCTTTGGTCGTATAACACCAACCGCTACTTGTTTCCGATAAATATTTAATTCCGGAATCACAGCTCGAATCTTTGGTGTAACCAGAATCGCAGGTTTTGGTGACTTCTTTGCAGGCGCTGTAATAGGTGTTGCCGCCGCATTCACAAGAGGTTGCACCGTCAGCACCGCCGGCAGAACAAGATAGCATCCCCTCGCATTTTCCTTTATTGACTACGCAGGATTTTACGCTTTCATAATAAGTTTTACCGTCGGCGCGGACACAACTGTCTTGGGTGGTGTCTAGTTCGTTACCAGTATCACACCACTCATAGAAATAGTTATCTCCGCTGAATTGGTGGGAATGTTTAATGCCGGAGGCACAACTGTCATCGGCGCGGTATTCATATAGGCAAGTTTCTTTGCAATTTTTGAAGTATTTATTGCCGCCGCACTCGCATGCCGTTTCGCCGTCAGCGCCTTCGTCATTAATGCAGAGTTCATGACCGGAGCAGGTTCCTGAGGTGCATGCTTGCACATCATAATATTTTTGGCCGTCACTAGAACGTATACAGGCCGAACTTTGGTTAATTTCATATCCGGCGGAGGTGTTGCAACTTTGGACGTATTCGTTGCTGTCATTGAGGTAAGAGCGGATGATGCCGGTTGAACATTGCGAAGTGCTTACCGGTTGGTATTCGTTAAAACAGGTTTCGACAATCAGACATTCTTCATAAAAGTTTTTATCGGCGCAGGTGACGCTCTTTTTCAGCGTATTGCCGGTTTTTCCCTCGCCGCAGAGGTATAAGCCATAGGCAGGGCCGCTTTCATTGAGTTGACAGTTCCAACAGCTACCTGAGGAGTCCATATCATAACCGTCTTCACAGGTGTTGCAGGTGGCGGAATAGCAGGTTTCACCGTCAAAAACTTTACTGGCGGTCGGGGTTTTGCAATGCTCCGGCGGGGTGTCGAGCGGGTAAGCCTTATCATAAGAGCAAGAGTGTGTGCAGGTGCCGCTTTTGTAGCTGTAACCGGCGTTGCAACGGGTGTAACGGTAATAACCTGTGTTGATTTTGGTGCCGTCGGCTTTTTCTTCCACACACTCTTGATAGGCTCCGGCTTCGTCACTCGGTTTGGAGGAGAGGCCATAAGCCTGACAATAGTCTAAGTATAGTACTTTGGAGGTATCAAACGGGCAACGAATAGAGCGGCGCCCCTCTTTGTAGGGGAAAATGTAGCCGAGTTCTTCACAAGACGGGAGTTTGACACAATATTTAGCCAGAGCGGGAATACTCAGCCCGCACAGTAATGCCGTACCACATAATAACGCTTTTTTAGACATGGTCTCTCCCCTTAATAATGTGATGTCGGTTTTGACTGCACTGCATTTTTTTTTGTTTATGAGTTTGGGGCATCAAAAAAATGCTTGTAGAAGAAAACACAATACAATCAAAACCAACGCTTATAGTCTAACATAGTATTGAGTGTATTTCAATATATGATGAGGGTTGTAGATATTTTTTTTCTAAAATTATAGGTAAGGGGAGGGGTAAGGATTCCTTTGTCGGACTGGATTGCTTCGCTTTGCTCGCAATGACGATTCTGGGCAGGGGGTGATAGACAGAAAAAAAGAGACTGTTAAAAATAGTTGCGCGATTAAAAAATTTGTGATAAGTTAGAGTCGTAGGTTTTGATTTGGCTCTAATGAGGTGCATTATGAGAATACTTTGGTGTATTTTATCTCTGGGTTTTGGCTTGTGTTTTTTATGGCCGGCGGAGGCGCACCAATCTGACTCATCCACATACCTCGTAAATAATCGAATCAAACCCAACCTTGAGTTCAGGTCAAAACCTACAACTTCATATACCAAATATGCGAGTGTGAGTTTTTTACAATCGGACAGCAAGCTCGATTTTAAGTCGGGGGAGATTGACGTTAAGACGCAATGCGCCTCAATGGGATATGTGATTCCGGTTTCTAAATGCACCGGAGCCATGAAACCGAGCAGGCTTTGCAGTGCCGAAAGTTCAATGAAGAGCGTTGCCGGTGCCGATGGTTACACTACCGGATGTTGCAACAGCAATCTTTACACCGCATTGTCGCCGGACGCTTGCACTAATAATTCTACTTCTCTTAATGATTTCTGCTATTATGACGGGAGCAAAAAATATCGTTGCTCGTGCGATAGGGCGAGGTATCCTTACAGCAATTCAGACAACACCACCTGCGGTTTGGGCGGGGAATTTGATGTCAGCGATGTTTGTGTTGCGCCCAATGCGCAAGGTCAAGACATCAGTTATTACAGCGGGTGTTGTCCGAACTCTTATCAAGAGTGCGACGCCAACAATCACGAAGTCGGGTTGGGTAAGAGCTGTCGTGTGCAAAGCAGCAAAGGCGTGGTGAACAGGTATGAAAGTTGCACCTGCGCCTCGCATTACGATACTGTTTGCTCGGACGGCAAGTTGATAAATGTGGATAATGTGTGCAAGCGCAATGGTCTGAACTACACCACCGAGAGCAACTGCGAAAGCCTGTGTACTAAGACTTCCGAGACTAATATTGACGACTATTTATATGGTAACGTATGGCACTGTTTGTATGAAAACGACGGCGCAACCTTAAAAGAAACCGATGAGGAGCTGAAAGGCAAGTTATGCCGAGGGATTTTAACCGTAGGTGCTAATTCCGGCGAATATGCCGATGATGCCTATAATGATTGCGAGGCGCAAGGTTATACCAAATCGGTCGATGACTGTTATGGCTCGGATGAGGTCAGCAGTGTTTATACCATTATCCATTGTCCGAGTGACAGCAGTAAGGTTTGGTGCAGTGAGAGTAAGTATTGCACGGGTTATGATGTATCGACCGCGGCGGTGTGCAATGCGGGCGCCAATGTCAAATATTGCCTGAACTATGACGAGAGCAAAGGCATACGTTGCCGCTATCAGGAATCAACTTATAAAGATGCCAACGGCAATACTGTGACCACCGATTGTAACGGTTGTTGGCGCGACGGTGTATATGTGGGTAATTGTCAAAATTATGACGATAGCGACAAGGGTGATAGTAACCACTGTTGCAAACTGGGTTATAAAATGGTGAACGGCAAGTGCGTGGTGAATATCTGCAACCGTACATTGTACCCTTATGAGCAAAACCCCGGTAGTGACCAAGGAAATTTGGAATATTGCTATCAGGGCGACCCGAGCGCGGCGTTGGGTTATCGGGCGTATTTTGGCTATAATGGTTGCAAGAGCGACGCGGCAAGTGGCGGGATGTGGATGCAAGACCCGAGCAATGCCCGCAAGTGCGTGTGCATCCGCAAAGATGAGCTTGGCACCGGTCGCACCTGGCTGCCGTTTGGCTCGGATTTGTTCTTCAAAAGTAATATTGACGAGAGCGACAATTACGCACATGTCGGATTTGGTGAGGGGCAATACGGTGTGACGACGTCTTGCACGGACGCCGAGGGAACGTATTATGGTTATGACGCTTGTTATATTGGTGCGCAGGCAGGAACCTCTACTAATACCAAAGGTAAGTGTATTAAGGGGTATCAATCTTATCCGCATCCTAACTATATTGGCGATACTGTTGAGGTTTATTATCTTAATTTTATTCTTAAAAAATTGGGTGATCCAGCTGCGTCATTTGATAGAAATAACGGTACGCATTGTATCAGCCAGTATAAGCATTGCAAGTCACCGACCGGCGAAAAATTAGGCGATGATTCTGTTTGCGCCTTGGTGACGGAAGGTTGTTTGACCGGCAAGGAAGAGGCCTGCAAACTCTGTTATCATGTCTCTAACTTATCCCCAACCAAAAAGAACGGGCTTTATACCACGCACGGCAGATATCTGATGCGTACGGCAGTTGTATGGAACGGGTATTATAACGGTTTTTCTCAGTGCCCGAGCGGCTATACGTTGAAAGGAGCGCTTTGCTATACCTCGTGTTCAGTGAGCGACCTGTCCAAATGCAACCTGCACGATATTTTGTATGACAAAGACGGATATAAGGTCGGGTGGATATATTACAACGCCGCGACATATCATCGAAATTCTTCGTTGCGCAAAATCGGCGTGGCGGCTATCGGCAGCAAATTGATGAATTGGAACGATGCCATGGCTTATGCCGCAAGTTATGTGCCTGATTCTTACAAGGGTACAAGCAAAGAAAGCGATGCGACGTTTGGTAAGGGCAAGTGGCATTTGCCAACCACGATGGAAGGTATTCAGCAACAAGTTATCAGTAATGTATTTCACGGTGTTTTATCCGGCGCTTGGTATGGTGTGGAAACCGACGCAAACAATGCGCCGTATATTAACTATGTGACCGCGTTGCCATCGGTGTCGAAGAGCGGGTCGTACTGGGCAACGCCGGTATTGATGTTGACATATTAAGGGGAGGGCAAAGTGATGAAAACCATATTATACAGCAGCGTAATTGCGGGTTTGGCAATGTCTTCTCCGGCTTGGGCGGCACTGGTGCCCGAGGATAAAGCTGATTGCGAGAGCCTTGGCTACACAGTTGATTTTGACGAGTGCTTGGCGCAAAAGGCTATGCCGTTGCTGTGTCCTTTTTATTCGGTGAACAACAAAAAGGTGGCGTGCATTATTAACTCTTGCCGCGGTTATCCGCTTAAAGAAAGCGACTTTGCTCAAACAATGTCTGACGGTCAGCCGTTGAGCGCGCATATTGACGGAGATTTTGTTCCCGAACAGACGGAATCAGCCGCCGCGCTCGGGTGTCGTGCCGGTTGGGAGAAGTCAGGCGGTACCTTAAAAGAAGTTTGGTATTATAAAATTAAAAAATGCAAAGACAGCAGTCGTTTTCAAAATGACAAATGCGATGTGGGTTGCGACAAGGTCAATAAATATCCGTATTCGAGCCACCCTGGAGATTTGGCGGGCGAGGTTGATAACTGCGTTGACAAAGATGGCACGTGGTTTGGTTATAAGAGTTGCAACGATGGTTGGTATTTGAGCAGTGGGCGTTGCGAGCTGTCGTCTTGTGAGATTAAAGATTATCCGTATATGGGTAATCCGAATCTGGAAGAAGACCGAGGATTGACCAAAACCTGCAAAATCGGCGGCAACACCTATTACCGCTACACCGGTGTGGACAGTCAGGGTAATGCGTTGACGAACGGGGGTTGCAGCAACAAGGGGTATACGTTGGTCAACGCGGTTTGCGCCAAAAACTGTGAGATTGGCGATTGTGTGAACGAGGTAAAAGAAGTCAGCTACACCGCTGACGATGGCACGGTCTACAAGCGTAAATATAACGAGTGGTCGTGCAAGACCAAAACCGCTAATTGTCGAGTTGGGGATTATGCTGTGATTGACGGGCAGCAAATCGGAATAATTTTCCACCTGCCGGATGCTAAACTCAACAAAACCCTGGTGGCGGCTAACCGTCCGTGGGCGTATTTTAGTTGGAGTGCTGACGCCGCTCAAGCCATAGACACGCCGTTGGCGAATCCTGGTGCAAATAAAAATGACTTTGAGGGGAAATACCGCACCAACTGGATTATAAATTTTGCGCGGTCAAATGCCAACTATAAGTATCCGGCGTTCACCAGTGCCATAACTTATGAGCCGGCAAATTGCAATCATAGTATATGTAAGGCCGGCGAGTGGTATCTGTTTTCTATCGGTGAAGCAGAGCTGTTGTATGAAAACAAATACCTGATGTATAATTTGGCGCATGGATCAAACCGCTATCATGATTCATTTGATACTTGGACATCTAATGAATGGGGTTCCTCAGACTCCTGTTTTAGGGCTGAGGCGACTATTTATTGCTGGCCGAAAAGTTTTCATTATAACGTGACGCCTGTTCTGTCTTTCTCCCCGAGGTGAGGGAAATCTGAATTTTGAGGCTTTCCCTTACTTTAAACTCACCCCGAAAACACAAGCAACAAGTTGCTATGGTTTTCACCCCTCTCTAAAAATTTAGAGAGGGAGTATAAGGCTTCTATGGGTCGACTGGATTGTTTCGTTCGTAAGACGAACTCGCAATGACGAACGAGGAGGGGCTGGATTGCTTTGATTGTGCCGTGGACTCGTTGTTGTCAAAGTCAAGTTCTCTCTTTACTCCCAACAAAAACTGCACCTCAAGTGTGGAGGTGCAGTTTGGGCTGAGGATGCGGAACCGCGTTAAAAGGTATAACGGATACCGGCGGTAACTTCCTTCAAATCATCCATATATTTGGAGTGAATATAGCTGTATCGACCCACAACTCTGACCGCCCAGTTGTCGTTAAGGTCATATTGCGCACCAATACCGGCACGGTAGCCGAGAGTTTGTTTGTCAACAGAGCCACCGTTGGATTTGATTTTGAGGTTGTAGTTGGCCAAACCGACCGTACCCAACAGGTTGAAACCATCACAGCCAATCGGCATATAACCGTAGGCGTCAAGACCATAAGAATAAAATTCTGATTTTATCTTGTGAGTATTTCCGTTGGCTTCATAAATTCTGGCGCCTTCCTGCTTGTCCGATTGTTGGAAAAATGCCTCAAGACTGAAGTATTCCGCCGGTTTCATACCAAGGCTGACCATGCCGGAATTATATTCGTCTCTAAGATTACTGGTTGAATAGCTTGAAATTTTGTCATTTTTGAAACTGGCTTTACTATACACATAATCCAAGCCGATATATGGATTAATATCCATTGCGTTGGCGGAAAAAGCCATAAACATAGCCGCACCGGCCAATAAAATTACTTTTCTGTTCATGTTAAACTCCATTTTATAAATAATTTATGAGGTAGTCAGAGAGTTATATAACTTTGGATAATTTGATTTAAAGAGTGTGCAAAAAAAAATATGTGCTATCCTCAACATAAGTATTAAAGGAGAGAGAGATGTTTATTTGTCCGGATAAGTCGTGCCCTAAGTGCCCGCGGCTGCTTGAGTTTCGCCGCCAAAACGAGCAGAAGTTTCCAAATTATTATAACGGGCCGGTTGAGCCGTTTGGCGACCTGTCGGCGCAAATTTTGGTGGTGGGCTTGGCTCCGGGGTTGAACGGCGCCAATCAGACCAATCGTCCGTTCACCAACGATTATGCCGGAGATGTGCTCTATCCGATTTTGAAAAACAATGGTTTTGCGGCAGGAGATTATCAAAAACGCAAAGATGATGGGTTTAGATTGATTAACGTGCGGGTGACCAATTCGGTGCGTTGCGTGCCGCCGCAAAACAAGGTGACCGGCGATGAGGTGAAAAATTGCGGCGAATACCTGATTGCTGAAATCGGGGATATGCCTAACCTGAAGGTGATTTTGACCCTTGGCGCCGTGGCGCATAACGCTGTGCTTGGGGTTTTGGGGTATAAAAAGTCGCAATTTAAGTTTGCTCACGGGGCGGTGCACCAACTGATCTGCCATAATTTGTATATGCTTAACTCCTATCACACCTCGCGTTATAATATCAATACCGGTGTTTTGACAGAAGAAATGTTTGATAACATCATAAAAAAAGTGAAAACTTTAATTTAAATAGCAAAAAAATATTGATTTTTGTCCAAAAAAGAAGTATAAGTATTTCGATAAATTATTATTAATAAATTAAAAACCATAGAATATGAAAAAATTTGGAAGATCTTTTCAGATCGGAAATTGCTTTGGCGGTGCTGCGTGTACGGAATTTGATAATTTCAGTGATGCTTTTGTTGCCGCTACGGAGAAAAAATTTAACTATGTCGTTTGTATTGACGATGAGTTAAACAGTGAAGTCCGAACATTTGTCTGTTGGGACAACATTCAGGTTGTGAGTTATGATCAGTTGTTGCGCCGTCTTGAAGACCCTTGCGATATCAAAACCTTTAAGGAACGCAAAAATAAAGGAAATTTTGTTTTGCAGGCTGATGATAATAACTCGCCGGTGTATTATTACTCGTTCATGAGTACGATTAATTTTGACCGCACCGTCCGCATCAGCGACCGATTCTCTCGTTCACTGAAAAGGCGGTTATGTGTCTAGAGAAAAAAAGCGTTTGAGCTGAATTGGAACAAGGCTCGACGCTTTTTTTGTGCCTTTATAAATTATTGCTTGACATGTGCGAAAAAAAGTTTATCTTTCCATTTGTTAATATTGTGCGCTCCTAGCTCAGCAGGATAGAGCAACAGCCTTCTAAGCTGTGGGTCGGGCGTTCGAATCGCCCGGAGCGCGCCACTTCAAAGCCTTGGTTTTCCAAGGCTTTTCTTGTGTCTGGGGAGATTATATTCTTTTTGTATAATCTTGGATACTGCTTTTGCCCCTTACCTTGACGTAGAACCAAGTTTTAGTCGGAATTGAGAACCTTGGGTTCAAATCCCTAGGGTCAACAAAAAACACCCTCGAAAATCGAGGGTGTTGCGATTGGTGATCCCAACGGGATTTGTCTGGCTTGTAAGCATTGCGTGTAATCGCAATACTAACTCGCTGCGGTCACTCGTTTTGTAACGATTGGCAAAACCGGCTGTCGCAGGTCTTGCAATCTAACAAAACTTCGCCTGTCGTCAGAAAACAACTCACAGGGTTGTTTTCTTTCCTCCAGCCCATAATACCGCCGGCGATAATATGTGTTCAATTTCTCATTTAAGAAATACACATAACAAAACCCTCCGCTAAGGGAGGGTTTTGTTATGGTGAAACCAATGCGATGAATCTCGAACTATTACTTACCTTGGACTACTATCAAGCCACTTTAGAGCGTTATGAGGAAATTAAACGTTTTGAGAAGGTTAGAGAGGCTCTGCAATGTTCTGCTCACATCTGTAACAATGCGTAATCGCAACCGTATCCTCAAAAATGGTGTAAATAACACGGATATTGCGGTTGAAAATCATTTGTCTTGATGGAACAGACGCAAAACGAAACTCAGGGTTGCGTTCAGGAAACATTGATAAAGACTGACACGCTTCTTGAAATTTAGCCAACCAGATTTCGGCGTTTTTAACGGAATCATTCAAAATATAACCGTAAATACTTAACATCTCCATCTCAGCCGATGGAGCAAAAACGACTTTATATGATTTAGGCATTAGACTGAGCTTTCTTTCTGTCATTTAGCATTGTACGCATTTTATCAAAAACACTGTCAGCCGAAACAGCTTGTCCTGCTTTGACCTCTTGGATACCTTGTTCAACGGATTTGAGAACTTGGGCATATTCAACAGCCTCTAACAAAGCTTGATAAGTTTCAACATCAACAACCACAGCCGCAGAAGAGCCATTTAAGGTCAACACTGTTGGGGCTTTCTCTTGAATCACACGATTAAGTATTGTCCCTGAATTTTTCTTAAAATCAGTAATAGAACAAATATCTTTAACAAAATTAAACATCTAAAAAGACTCCATATTGAATATCAAATTATATATTAAATATAATATTTTCATAAAAAGGTGTCAAGAGTAATTAAAATTAATTTCCGCTTACTGATACCCGACCTTGAAAACTATGATCTTTTCCATTATAGTATAGTGTTTTTTTTCAGTATTTTTAAAGAAATACAGCTCGGTTATCCCTTCTTTATTTAATGTATCAGGAGAAACGGCCGACGTATAACGAGCCTCATGACCATCAGGTGGCATAGATATGTTTACTTAAAATGTTCGCATTTCAAAAGGGAATTGCGAAAACCTGCAAATTTAAAACTTTTACTTTCGAACTTGCAAATTAAGGATAAGCAAATCTCGTATAACCTTAGAAAACCTTTTGATTTGATAAATTCTTTAAATAAAAGGAACCCACGCGTAAAACGCGTGGTTCTTCCTTGACGGCTAGAAGCCTTTACCACTGGCCACCCCTGAACGGGGCACTCAAATGTCTGCCAGACGCAATTTGTTACTACTTACCCGTAAACGGGTCGTTC
>CAKQSV010000005.1 GCA_934273635.1 uncultured Alphaproteobacteria bacterium | reverse complement strand
GAGCGCTTTGACAATCTCACCGCCATAGGCTCTACTAAACCACGCGTCTAACGCGGGGTTTTCGGAATACAAAAAACACCCTCGGAAACCGAGGGTGTCGCAATTGGTGATCCCAACGGGATTTGAACCCATATTACCGCCGTGAAAGGGCGATGTCCTAACCATTAGACGATGGGACCAGTGCTAGAACAAGTGCATATATAAATGTATTTTTTCTTATCGTCAAGTAAAAAAATCATAAATTTATAAATTTTTTTGTTTGCTCGTCGGTTTATGGATGAATTTTGCAAAAACAAGCGTCATAACCTTATTTTTCGGGTTGCTATCATGTTGGTGTTGCGGTATAGTCAACACCAACGATAAATCAAAACGGAGGTGGCAATGGCAAAACTTTTTGGAACGGACGGTGTTCGCGGCGTGGCTAATCAATATCCGATGACAGCGGAGTTTGCGTTGTCTCTGGCAAAAGCGTGCGCCACACTGATATGCCAACAAAAGCAAAAAGTGCTGATTGCCAAAGATACCCGTATTTCGGGAGATATGCTCGAAAGTGCCTTAACCGCCGGTTTTACGGCGCAAGGTGTTGATGTGGTGCGTTTGGGGGTGTTGCCCACGCCGGCGCTAACTTCACTGGCTGCGGATTTTGATGCTGATATGGCGGTGATGATTACCGCCTCGCACAATCCCTACACCGATAACGGGATTAAACTTTTGGACGGGCAGGGCGACCGTTTTGATGATAAAATAATTGAACAGCTTGAAAGTTTGGTTGAACGTAACATTTTTGAGCCTTCAAACAAACTCGGGCGTGTCAGTGATGTTAAAAATCCTGAGCAGGCTTATATGGAGCGTGCCGCAAAAGTTCTTAATGGGCAAAAATTAACCGGTTTGCGCGTGGTTTTGGATTGTGCAAACGGTGCGTTCTCTAAAATTATGCCCGAGGTGTTTATGAAACTCGGTGCCGGCGTGATTACGATCGGTAATCATCCTGATGGTTGTAATATTAACAAAGATTGTGGCTCGCAACATACCGAACTATTGGCAACAACCGTGCGTGATTCTCATGCGCAAATGGGCATAGCGGTTGACGGTGACGGTGATCGTATTATTATTTGTGATGAAAACGGCACGCGTTTGGATGGTGACCAAATTATCGCCTTTTTAGCGCAAACACTCCATGCTCAAAACCGTCTGCGTAATAATTGCGTTGTGGCGACCATTATGTCTAATATTGCGCTTGATAAATATCTTGAATCGCTGGGAGTTACAACTCATCGTTCGTTGGTGGGCGAGAAAAACGTGATTCTCAAAATGCGCGAGCTTGGCGCCAATCTGGGGGGCGAAGAATCCGGACACATGGTGTTGTCAGACTTCAGCCGCACCGGCGATGGTATGGTGACGGCCTTGACTGTGGCATTGGGATTTTTGCAAAGCGGCAAAAAAATGAGCGAGATTTTCCCTGTTTTTCAGCCTTACCCTTGCGCCGAGGTTGATACGTTTTTTGCCGATAAAGCCGAATTATTGGACGCCAGCCAAAATCCCGAGATTTTGACTAAGGTGGAGCAAGTCCGCCAAATGCTAGGCGCTGACGGCAATGTTATTTTCCGCAAATCCGGCACCGAGCCGCTGATTAAGGTTAAAATAACGGGTGTTGATTATGAAAACATCAAACAGTTGAACGAACAGATTCGCACTATGTTTGCTAAATATCAAATCGCCAAAACCCGCGTGGTAAAATAAGCGTTAAACTTTTGTTTACTATCATGGTATAAACTTCTGATTATAGATAAAGTTTTAACTGGAGGGTTAAAAACATGGATACATATTCAAAATCAGGTCTTAATTGGTATCGTCAGGGCGGTGTTGCCGCGCCGTCGCCGGTCAGAAAAGGCAATTTGTCTATGTTGGCGACCGCGGAGTTTCGTGACGGGCAAATGGTGAGCACCCCGATTAATCGTCAGCGTTATGTGTGGCCGAATCCGTATAGCCAAACCCGTTCCGGCGTTTTGTCCCGCAAGTTGTATATGCGCTAGAGCAGGGACAGATGATTAAAGGTATTATCGCACTGTTCACTTCGGGGCTGATTACCAACCCTATGGTGATTTTGGGAATTATCCTCGGTGCGGTTTTTTATGGTTTGCTTGACGCGGACAGTATTTTCAAAATCTACAAAACTCCGTCGTTTTATGGCGTGGCGCTAATGATTGCCTGTGGTTATGTTCTGGGGTTTCGTCGTGTTTATACGTCTGACGGAGACACCGACTGGACGGAGACATCTCTGGCTATTGCCGGAAGTGTGTTTAAGTTTGTGCTTTCAAGCTTGTTGATGATTTCTTTTATCAGTATGTTTGATGTTGGCGATATGGCCGGATTAGATGGAAATGTCGAGATGGGTACCGAGGGTCTCTGAGGCTTTGACCGTTTCTTGACTTGCTTCTAGCAAAACTTCAACCGCCTGCTGTTGCATAGCAACCTGATTTTTAATCAGTGCCATTTGCATATTTTGCACACTGAGCGCATATTGGCTGATAGCTCCGAGTTCTGACATTTTAATGCCTCCTTACCTCAATAACAATCATAATTATAGCACAATTTTTCTAACAAAGCATTAATTTTTTTGCTTGAACGGCGCGGGCAGGCGGGTTATCTTTGGGATAATAGAGGAAAAAAGCAGATGAGCGCGAATCTAAAACAAGGTCTTGAGACCCTCAAAAAATATATCAAAATCGCCCCCGAACACCCAGGAGTTTACCGAATGCTCGGCGATGACGATGTCGTGCTTTATGTCGGTAAGGCCAAAAACATCAAAAAGCGCATTGTGGCCTATTCCCGAATTAACAAGTTACCGCTCCGCCTGCAACGTATGGTGTCTGAAATAAAACGGATGGAGTTTATTATTGTCGAAAATGAGGCTAAGGCGCTGTTGGTCGAAAACGAGCTGATAAAAAGGCTTGAGCCGCGTTATAATATTTTGTTGAAAGACGATAAAACTTTTCCGCATTTGGTGATTGATGTTAATTCAGATTTCCCGTCGTTGCGCAAATATCGCGGCACCCGCAAGGATAACAATCGCTATTTTGGTCCCTTTGCCAACGTGTTGGCGGTGAATAATGTGCAGGATATTTTGCAAAAGGCGTTCTTGTTGCGCAGTTGCCGCGACGCCGTGTTTAACAATCGTGAACGTCCGTGCCTGATGTATCAAATCAAACGTTGCTCGGCGCCGTGCGTGGGCAAAATCAGTCAAGAGGATTATAAGTCTTTGGTGCGAGAGGCGATTGATTTTCTGGATGGTAAAAATACGAAAATTCAAGAAGATTTGTCGGTTAAAATGCAACAGGCCAGCGATGATATGGATTTTGAACGAGCTATCGTGTTTCGCGATCGTATTCGCGCGCTGACCAGTGTTCAGTCCGGAACGTTGGTTGAGTATGCCGATATCAAGTCGTGCGACGTGGTGGCGGTTTTGCGCAAACATGATATTGTGTGTATTCAAGTGTTTTTCATCCGCTCGGGGCAAAACTGCGGCAATGCGCCTTATTTTCCCAAACAGACGGAAGACGCCTCCGATGAAGATATTTTAGAGGCCTTTCTGGGGGGATTCTATGCCGAGCATATTCCTCCGCGCGAGATTGTGGTCTCTCACGAGCTTGAAAATAAAGACTTTTTGGAGCAGGCGTTGAACGTGCATATCAACACCTATCAAAAGGGGAGCAAAGCCAAATTGGTGGCGCGCGCGCTTGAAAACGCCGAGGCCGCGATTGATCGCAAAATGGCGCTCGAAACCTCAATCAAAAATAATTTGCTTGAAATGCAGCGGGTGTTCGGTCTGCCTAAAATGCCCGAAAGAATAGAAGTTTATGATAACTCGCACACACAAGGAACCAACTCGGTCGGTGGAATGATTGTGGCCACGCCGGACGGCTTTGATAAAAAATCTTATCGCAAATTCAACATCAAAGAGAGTGATTTTAAGAATCAAAATCAAGGTGACAAGGTCATCAACAATGATGACTTTTTGATGATGAAAGAGGTTTTGTTGCGCCGCTTTAACCGTATGACGCCCGAAAACCGCCCCGATGTGATTTTGCTTGACGGCGGCTTGGGACAACTGCATGCCGTGCATGAGGCTTTGCGGGGATATGACTTGAGCGGTATAACCATAATCGCGATTTCCAAAGGTCCGGATCGCAACGCCGGTCGCGAATTTTATCACATTGTCGGGCGCGAGAGCTTTAGTCTGCCTTATCGCTCGCCGATAGCGTTTTATCTGCAAAATATTCGTGACGAGGCGCACCGTTTTGCTATCGGAACCCACCGCGCCCGCCGCGCCAAAACGATGTCGCAGTCCAGACTTGACGAGATTGAGGGTATAGGTGACAAACGCCGTCGAGATTTGCTCAACTATTTTGGCTCGGTGGAACAAATCAAAGAGGCTTCGGTTAAAGATATGCAAAAAGTGTCGGGAATCAGCAAAAAAACAGCGGAAAAAATATATAATTACTTCCATTAATCAAAAAAACGTCTTAAGATAGCGACAACTTTGTTGTTTATATATATGATGCTGGAGTTAAAATGTATAGTATCCCTAATTTGTTGACCATCTCAAGAATTGTTGTTATCCCTGTTATTTTTCTGATGGTCTATATCAACTCTTCCGTATGGCAGTTGTTTGCAGCGGTGCTGTTTATTGCCGCTTCAATCACCGATTATCTGGACGGTTATCTTGCCCGCCAACGCAACGAGACCTCCGCTTTCGGGCGTTTGCTTGATCCGATTGCCGACAAATTGTTAGTGTCGTCCGCTTTGGTGGTGATTTTGGCCAAGCACATGGTCGAGTTTGAAATCAGCTTTATTCCGGTTATTGTCATTTTGTGCCGCGAGATTTTGGTCTCGGGCTTGCGTGAGTTTTTGCGCGAGGTTAATGTCGGTATGCCGGTGACGCGCCTTGCTAAATGGAAAACCGGTTTTCAGATGACCGCGCTGTCAATGATGTTGCTCAAAGGCTTTTTCTATTGGGGCGGTATCGGTGAGGTTTTGTTGTGGATTGCCGGCGTGCTGACCTTTATCACCGGCTATCAATATTTTCAAAAAAGTCTTGATTACGTTAAAGAAATTGAGGCTAAAAAGCCCGCAAAATAGAGAGTTGGCGCATGGCAGACGACGACAAATCGCATATTTTGGTAGTGGATGACGACGCGCGTTTGCGCTCGCTTCTGCAACGCTTTTTGCGCGAAAATGACTACGATGTCTCTGTCGCCAAAGATGCGGATGAAGCGCGTTTGATGTTGGAGCAGTATCGTTTTGATTTGTTGATTGTCGATATTATGATGCCCAAAGAAAACGGCTTGCAGTTTTTGGAAAAACTGCGTCAAGAGAGTCGTGTGCCGGTCATTTTGCTGACGGCAATGGGTGAGACGGCGGACAGAATTGCCGGTTTGGAACTGGGGGCGGACGATTATCTGCCCAAGCCTTTTGAGCCCAAAGAATTACTGTTGAGGATTCGGAATATTCTCAAGCGCGCCCCGAAAATCAAAATTATGGAAACCTCGATTTTTGACTTTGGCAGTTGCTTTTATGATGTTGAGAAAAAAGAGCTGATGTCCAAATCGGGCGAGGTGATTCATATCACGCCAGTGGAGCAGGCTTTGCTCAGCGTGCTGAGTGAAAAATCAGGGCAAGTTTTTATGCGTGAGGAATTGGCCGAAATTTTGGGCGCCGGTCAGTCTCCGCGTTCGATTGATGTGCAAATTACCCGTCTGCGCAAAAAGATTGAACCGGATTCTAAAAACCCGCGTTATTTGCGCACAATCAGAGGCAAGGGCTATATGCTCCTCGCCGCCCACCAACTGTAATTTTTTTCTCTCCTATCTATACTTTAAACTCAATCTGAAAACCAAGTGCATACAAATTTGTTTGCTAAGGTTTTCTTCTTTCTCTAAAAATTTAGAGAAAGATTCCGTATCCTCCCAACAACACATTGGGAAGATTTTTTTGTACAGAAAGGCTAGGTCAAAAAAATTACAAGACCTGTTCGCGGGTTTTGCTTAATACCAGTTTGGGAAAATCTTCCTGAATTTTGCCCAAGTGCCAAGCGTTGCGTGCCAAAAAGACAATGGCGCCGTCGTGGTCTTCGGCAATATTCAGTTGGTTGGTATCTTGAAAGCGTTTAAACTCTTCCTTATCCGGACTGCTGACCCAACGCGCCGTATAATATTGTGTGGGTTCAAATATTACCGGAATACCAAACTCGGAGCGGATGCGGTCAGCCATAACCTCAAACTGCAAAGTGCCGACCACGCCGACAATCCACTCTGAACCGACAATCGGTTTGAACACGCTGGCACCGCCTTCTTCGGCAATTTGTTGCAAGGCGTTGCCCAAATGTTTGGACTTTAACGGGTCAAGCGCGCGTACGCTCTTCAAAAGTTCAGGCGCAAAGCTCGGAATACCGGTAAAATGAATTTTTTCGCCTTCGGTCAGGCTGTCACCAATGCGCAACTGTCCGTGGTTGGGGATGCCGATAATGTCGCCGGCATAAGCGTCTTCAGCCAACTCGCGTTCTTGAGCCAAAAACATTACCGGTGTCGACACTTTGAGGCCTTTGCCGGTGCGAACTTGCGTCAGAGTCATCCCGCGTTTGAAGTGACCGGAGCAAATCCGCATAAAAGCAATACGGTCACGGTGTTTAGGGTCCATATTGGCTTGAATTTTGAAGATAAAGCCGCTGACTTTGTTTTCTGACGGCAAAACCTCGCGTTCAACCGATGGATGAGGGCGGGGGAGCGGCGCCAAGTTATGCAGACCGTCCAAAACTTCTTTAACGCCGAAGTTGTTGACGGCGCTGCCAAAGAATACCGGTGTCAGCGCGCCGGCCAGATATAATTCTTTATCAAATGCGGGGCAGAGTTCACGTACCATAGTGACGTCTTCGCGCAATTTTTTTACCGCGTATTCCGGCAGAAGCTTATCCAGTTTTTCGTCATACAGTCCCTGACAAGTCTCAATCGTGGCGTTAATCTGCCCTTTGTTGCCGGTTTTGTTCATTAAAATCAAGCGGTCGTTGAGCAAATCGTAACAGCCCAGAAAGTCTTTACCCATACCAATCGGCCAACTGGCAGGCGTTACGTCAAGCGCCAAAGTTTTTTCAATATCATCAAGCAGCAAAAACGGGTCGAGACCTTCACGGTCGAGTTTGTTGATAAAGGTAATAATAGGCACATTGCGCAAACGGCAGACTTCAAACAATTTTTTGGTTTGCGTCTCGATACCTTTGGCGGAGTCAATTACCATAATAGAAGAGTCAACAGCGGTCAGAACGCGGTAGGTGTCCTCAGAAAAGTCTTCGTGTCCGGGGGTGTCAAGCAGGTTGAAAGTTATGCCCTCATAGTCAAAAGTCATAACAGAGGAGGCTACCGAAATACCTCGTTCCTGCTCAACTTTCATCCAGTCGGAGTGCGCGCGGCGGTTTTCTCCGCGAGCTTTTACCGCGCCGGCCTGCTGAATAGCGCCGCCAAACAGCAACAGTTTTTCGGTCAGAGTGGTCTTACCGGCATCAGGGTGGGAAATAATCGCAAAAGTCTTGCGCGGATTGGTATTATTCATAATTTAACTTCTCAATATCTAACTATTAATTTTCAAAAGGACTGGTCACATCCGGCAACAACGGCGATGAGGCCGAGGTCGGACGGTTGGCCGGAATTGTCACCGGCGCGGAAGTGGTTTCGGTGACGGTGGAAACATTGTTGCCGTCGCTAATGCGGATTTGCTCCTGAACTTTCACCTCAGGCGCCGTTTTGCGCACGGGAGCGGGTGTCGCCTTAGGGGTGGTGGCGGGCTTGGCTGCGGGTTGAGATTTGAGCCCGAGGCTTTGTTCTATCGCTTGTTGTTCCTTGGCTTTTTCGCTGGAGGTAATCAGGTTGAGGTCATAAACAACTTCAAGTTTACGCAAATCTTTAGCGGCGGAAATAATGTCTTTGGCAGGCGCTTTTTTCTTCAAACGCTGTGCCGGATAAGGCGGCAACACCGCCTCAATAATCAGATTGCGCTCGGCGGAAAATTCTTTGGGGGTGATGGCGCGGTCTTCAACAGCCGACTTCAGAGCATTGATACGGTCAATCACAATGCTGGCGCTTGGCACGGGTTTAATCACCTGCGAAGACGCCGGCGCGTGGGTGAGGGGGAGCAAACCGCCGATGTTGGCTTGGCGGGCGCGCAAAAATTCTTCTTTGGTAATCAGGTCGTTTTCGGCCAATTCTTTGAGAATCATAAACCGCGAGACGGTGTTTTTCTCGTTGTCGTCAAACAATACTTCGACTGCGTTGCGGTCGGCTTCCGCTGAGGCGGCATTTTGACGACCGAGCTTTTGTTGGCGCAGGAACAAAGCCTCTTCCATGGCGGTAGTGCCGTTTTTGACCGAGGCGGCGTTGTCGATGTTAAACACTTTGTTGCCGCTGTTGTCTTCAACAATCAGCTTGTTTTGGCTGAGGTTAAGCTGACGCAAACGTTTTTTGGCAATGTCGGTGATTTTTTGCGGCTCGGGTGTGGTTGACCCTAAAACCGACATTTCATCCCCGTTGTAAAGCAAAATCTCTTCATAATACTGGCGTGCGCGGTTGGGGCGATTGGTCTTTTCGGATAAAAGGGCGCCGACCAACAGTGCCTGAGCATTTTTTTTGTTGTCGCGCAGAGAAGACAAAACATATTCGTCCGCCGTGTCAAAATCGCCTTTGGTGTAGGCGACCACGGCTTTGTTGGCGTCTGCCACGCCGCCGTCGTTAAATGTCAGCATGTTATAGGTTTCGGGACTGGTGTGCTTTTGCACAAAGCTGCAGGCACTCAGTGAAGTTGCCGCCAACAAAAGTCCAAGCCCGAATTTGATTGATTTGAACAACACGATTTTGCTCCTTGCCAAAGGTTATATACGCTGCTTTTTGTGCATATTATTAAATATTGCGTTAGATTACAATATTTTTATTGGGATTGTGAATTTTATCTTGACCTAAAATTTTTTTTATGTACTATGCAAACAACATCATAGTCGCGGACGTGGTGAAATTGGTAGACACGCCAGACTTAGGATCTGGTGGCTTTGCTGTGAGAGTTCGAGTCTCTCCGTCCGCACCATCTGTCTTTTGGTACAGGTGGTTTAATTTTTTTCAGTAAAGAGAATGAGATGAACGTAAAAGAGTTAAATTCCGAAGGTTTAAAAAAAGTATTTCAGGTGACCATTAACAGTGGTGATTTTGAAAACAAAGTTGACAACAAAATCAATGTGCTTTCCAAAACAACCAAATTGCCGGGGTTCCGTCCGGGAAAAGCGCCTAAAGCCATGTTGAAACAAAAGTTTCGTCCGGCTGTTTTGGGCGAGGTTTTGGATGAGATGATCCGTGAGGCTTCGGAAGAGGTTTTGAAAACCAACAACATTACCCCCGCTTTGATGCCTGATATTAAACTCGGAAAGTTTGAAGACGGCAAAGATGTTGAGTTTGAAATGACTGTTGAGGCTATGCCGGAGATTAAGTTTGGTGATTTGAGCGCTATCAAATTGGAAAAGCCGGTTGCAGAAGTTCCTGCTGAAGAAGTTGAGAAAGCCCTTAAGTTTTTGGCTCAATCTCGTCGCAATGTCGTTAAGGTTGAAGATGCTCGTGAGTCTAAAAAAGGCGATACCGTTGTGATCGACTTTGTCGGCTCGGTTGACGGCGTTGAATTTCAGGGCGGTAAAGGTGAGAACTATCCGTTGGAATTGGGCTCCGGTTCGTTTATCCCCGGTTTTGAAGACCAATTAATCGGCAAAAAATCAGGTGACAAAGTTGATGTCAAAGTCAAATTCCCTGAGGACTATCACGCTAAAGATTTGGCAGGCAAAGATTCAGTTTTTGCTGTTGAAATCAAAGAGTTGCGCGAGCCGAAAGATGTTGAGATTGATGAAGAGTTTGCTAAATCTATGGGTGAAGATTCTTTGGATAAACTCAAAGAAACCATCAAATCTCGCATTAAGAGTGATTATGACGCGGCTAGCCGTATGAAGTTGAAACGTCAGTTGTTGGATAACTTGGATAAGGAATACAACTTTGATGTTCCGCAAGGTTTGGTTGACGCTGAATATAAAGCCATTGTTGATCAATACAATAATGCCAAGAAATACAACCAGTTAGATGAAGAAGAAAAAGCAAAACCTGAAGAAGAGCTTTTGAAAGAATACAAGGATATTGCTGTTCGTCGCGTTAAGCTCGGTTTGCTGTTGTCAGAAATCGGCAAGTCTGCAAAAATCAATATTACGCCCGATGATATTAACAAAGCCATTATGAACGAGGCTAAAAAGTATCCAGGGCAGGAAAAAGCAGTGTTTGATTTTTATCTGAAAAACAAACAAGCTATCGAGTCTTTGAAAGCTCCGGTTTTTGAGGAAAAGATTGTTGATTATATTTTCGATAAGTCTACAATCTCTGAAAAGACCGTGACTATTGAAGAATTGTATGACTTCAATGACAAGGCTTCAGAGAAGAAAAAGTCAGCTAAAAAATCGGCATAAGATTTTTTTCCGGTCAATAAATCAAGCCCTCTGTGCCGTTGCGCGCGGAGGGTTCTTTTTTGCTAAAAGAAAATAAATATTAACTTTTTATTGAGTATCTTAATTTAATATTATTAAAAGTGAAAATATAAGATAAGGATATTGCTATGTTTGAAGCTCGTGATATGCTCGTGCCTATGGTTATTGAGCAGACCTCAAAAGGGGAGCGCTCTTTTGATATTTATTCTCGTTTGCTCAAAGAAAGAATCATCTTTTTGACAGGTGAGGTGAACGATGAAGTATCGTCTTTGGTCTGCGCTCAGTTGCTGTTTTTGGAGTCTGAAAACCCCAAAAAAGATATTTTTCTTTATATTAACTCCCCTGGGGGTGTTATTACCTCGGGTATGGCAATGTATGACACCATGCAATATATCTCTTGTGATGTGAACACATTATGTATCGGGCAGGCGTGCTCTATGGGCTCGTTCTTGCTGGCCGGCGGCGCCAAAGGCAAGCGGTTTTCTTTGCCTAACTCGCAAATTATGATTCATCAGCCTTCGGGTGGCGCTAAAGGTCAAGCCGCGGATATTGAAATTCAGGCAAAGTTGATTTTGGATATGCGCAAGCGTTTGAACCAGATTTATGCCGATAATACCGGACAAAAACTTTCGGTGATTGAAAAAGCCATGGATAGAGATAATTTTATGACGCCGGAAGAAGCCAAAAAATTCGGGCTTATTGATCATATTGTAACAAATCGTAATGAAATTTTGAAATAGAGGGGCTAATGAGCAACGAAGATGAAATGCTGCATTGTTCTTTTTGCGGAAAAAGTCAGGCAGAAGTTAAAAAATTGGTCGCCGGACGCGGTGTTTATATTTGCGATGAGTGTATTGAAGTTTGCATAAACATCGTGTCGGACGAGATGGCGCAGGAGGCAAAAGCCGAGGCCGGAATTTCCCCCGAAAAGCTGCCGACCCCGTCAAAAATCAAAGAGTTTTTAGATCAATATGTTATCGGTCAGGACGAGGCTAAAAAGGTTTTGTCGGTGGCGGTTTACAACCACTATAAGCGTTTGAACAGTCAGAAAAACAAGTCTGATGTTGAAATTTCTAAGTCTAACGTGATTTTAATCGGCTCGACCGGTAGTGGTAAAACCTTGTTGGCTCAGACTTTGGCTAAAATTTTGGATGTGCCGTTTGCCATTTCGGACGCCACCACGTTGACCGAGGCTGGTTATGTTGGTGAAGATGTGGAAAACATCATCCTCAAACTGGTGCAGGCCGCCAATTATGATATTGAAAAGGCGCAACGCGGTATTGTTTATATTGACGAGATTGATAAAATTTCCCGCAAGACCGACGGTCCTTCCATTACTCGCGATGTATCGGGCGAGGGCGTGCAACAGGCTTTGTTGAAAATTATCGAAGGTACGGTAGCCAATGTTCCGCCACAAGGCGGGCGCAAACATCCTCAGCAGGAGTTTTTGCACGTTGACACCACCAACATTTTGTTTATTTGCGGCGGTGCGTTTGCCGGATTGGAAAAAATTGTTGAGCACCGTGGTTCTGAAACCTCTATCGGTTTTGGCGCAAAAGTTGCCAAAGACGAGGATAAAGGTATCGGCGAGATTTTGAAAGGCGTTGAGCCTGAAGACTTGTTGAAGTTTGGCCTGATTCCGGAATTTGTCGGTCGTTTGCCGATTATCGCTACGTTGGATGATTTGAACGAAGACGCTTTGATTAAAGTTTTGACGGAACCGAAAAACGCGCTGGTTAAACAATATCAGACCTTGTTTGATATGGAAGACGTCAAACTCACGATTACCGAAGACGCTTTGCGCGCGATTGCCAAAAAGGCGATTGAGCGTAAGACCGGCGCTCGCGGCTTGCGTGCGATTATGGAAGAGAATCTCCTGCAGATTATGTATGATATTCCGGATAAGCACGATGTGGCTGAGATTGTGATTGATGAAAAAGTCATCAATGACGGCAAAGCCCCGAAGTATGTTAAGAAAACGGCGCAAAAAGCCTCTTAATTTTGGTAATTTGATTGATAGCAAACTGAAAAGGCAAGAAGTTTTTTTCTTGCCTTTTCTTATGGGAATTTTATAGGTGAACCGGATTGTTTGGTGTTTGCTCGTGATGGCGTGCGAAGAGGTGTAATGTGAAAAAAAAGAACTCCGCAGCTGATGATTCTGATAACAGAAAAGTCAGGCAAAGCGGAGTTCGGAAAGTTAAGGTTAGTTTTCTTTTAAGATTTTTTTATAAATCTTCAGGCTCAAAATACCTGTGACACCGGCAATTATTGCATAAACAAAACCGGCTGGCGACCAGAGGGTTTGTTGTGTCGGGTCGGTATTGAAAAGTTCGTGAATTATTATCGAGTTGATGACGATTCCAATAAGCCAAAAACTAACACATGCCAAAAAAGCGGCCATAATTTTATTTGTATTCATAATTATATATATTTAATTGATTTATGTTCTATATATATCATAAAATTTGGTCAAAATCAACACAAAATGTACAAAAAATATGTTTTATGGCTTGACAAAAGTGAAAAAGGTGTTAAAACACCGCCATATTTTGATTTTTAATAAATTATTATTCACATTTTAAATTTTTTTAATTATGGCAAACAAATCTCAAAACGCCCGTAAAAATGTCAAGAAGACAAAGGGCACAACAACTAAGGCTCCGTCAGCGTATCAACAGGATAAAGCCAAAGAGGCAGCCAAGTCTAAGCGTGCAAAAAAACAGGCTCGCAAGGTACTCAAAGGCAAAGTTGACGAGTAGTTTCGGAATTTTTTTTCCTCAGACATAGCGATGTTTGAGAGGATGTGTGCATTTTTAATTTAAGTGGTTGACAGTCTGAAAACGTGAGTTTTCAGACTGTTTTTGTGTGTGTATGCTATTGATTTTTTCTAACTACCACTGGCGCTCGCGATGATGAGCGAGGGGTGATTGCTTTGCTTTGCCCGCGATGATGAGCGATGGGGGACTGTGTTGTCAGTATAGGTGATAAATATCTTAAGCCTTGTAGGACGCGCGTTTGATACGGTCGTTAATCGCCAGTCCTAAGCCGGTGGCGGGAATAGGGGAGATGGCCAATGTTTTGTCGTGGCAGAGCGTATCGGCCAGACGCATAAATGCAAACAGGTTGGCAGCCGCCTCGCACAGGTTGCCCGATGGGCTGAGGTTGAGGTCGGCGTCAGGCACATCGCCGAAGCCGATTAAAAATTCGTTGTCCTGCTTGTGTTCGGCATTAATGCGCAGGCTGTGGCTCGGGGCATAGTGCTTCAGAAGTTGTCCGGGGGCGCTCGGTTTGTTGGGGTCGCCGTCGGAAATCAGCACTTTTTCACCTAAGAAATCTTCAATGTCCTCAAGAGCGGTGCCACCGGCGCGGAGCAAGACAATTTGCTTGTCTGTGACGTCGATAATGGTTGATTCAACCCCCACCTGACAGGCGCCGCCGTCAAGAATTATATCAACGCGGTCGTTCAAGCTGTCATAAACGTGTTGCGCGGTGGTGGGGCTGATTGACTTAAATTTGTTGGCAGAGGGAGCGACAATCGGCACGCCGGAGGCTTTTATGAGCGCCAGAGCAATAGGGTGATTAGGCATGCGCACCGCGATTTTATTTAGTCCGGAACAAGCCAAATCTATGGACGGATTGGTGTCTTTGCGGCGCAGAATAAACGTGAGCGGACCGGGGCAAAAACGGTGCGCTAAAGCCATAACCCGCTCATCGGTTTGGGCGTATTCGGGCAAAAAGTCAATATCCGCAATGTGAGAAATCAGCGGGTCAAAATGCGGGCGCTCCTTAGCCTCAAATATTGCGGCGACAGCGCGGGCGTCATAAACGTTTGCTCCCAGTCCGTAAACCGTTTCGGTCGGAAAAGAAACCAGTTTGCCACTTTTGATAAAGGCGGCGGCGTGTTCAATGTTTGCCTTGGTCGGCTCATAAATTTCAGTCATATTCTATCTTCAAAATATATTGTGCGGCACTTGAAAAATCTGTATATTCTTCTAGCACTTCAAAGTCGTCTTTGTCAATGATTTGGTAGACATTGTGCTTTTGATTATAAGCCAATAGGTCAAAATCGTCATATCCTAAAAAGACTAAATCTTGATGTAATGGGTGAATAATTGATATGTTAAGTGTTGAAATATCGTTGATATTTTTATTGTCTAATATACCACAAATGGCGCCGCCGTCGTGTCCGATGCAGTTGTAAAAGTGCAAAAATTCGATAAATTCTGCCGGTAGGGCGCCAAAGTGATTTTGCCTTAAAAACTGTTGCAGGGCAATAACTGAAATTGAAGTTATTGTTGAATTTGGTTTTTTAACTTTTTGTAAATTATCTATAATTTTCATAAAATTTGTTCTTTCTGATAATTTCAATCTCGTTTTGAATCTTTTGGGTTTGTTTTTGGGTGCGTTCATCATGGGCGTAGTCATAACTCAGCTGGTCTTCGGGGTTTTCGCCACCGTAAAAGACAAGGTTGGGCGCCATAGGCACAAGTCGGGAGACAATCCGCTCTTTGTCTTCAACCGGTTCAACACCATCGAGCGCGTGTAAAATACGGTGCCATGTCTCAACAACCAGACAGAGGTTGGCAAAAGAGTTGGTCTCGGCAATGCTTTCGAGCGAACTGGTTTTGTCGCCGCGGTCTTTGACGGCGCGGCGATGGTGCACAGTCAGGTTCATGGACAAGACATAACCGTCGTCAAATTTGATCTTCATATTGCCTTTTTCAAACTTGATGTTGTTGAAGATGTCTTCACTGCACGAGGCCTCGGTTTCGCTCTGAGATTCCATATATTTTAAGAAGTTGTCTTTGTTGGCAACGGTAAAGGTTCTGAGCCAGTGGTGCTCGACCGAGCCGATTTTCATCTGTTTAATGTTGTTGATAATGTTTTGAGTGTAGGGCTGACGTTGGGCGTCATCCTGCTGAAAGACCAAATAGTCATAAATGTTGGCATTAAGAAAGGCTTTGAGAATGCTTTTGTCGTTGACAGTGCCACGGTTGCCGCAAATACGGGAATAAATCTTCTGGGTTTGGTTGTTGAGTTGTTTGCCTTGTTCTATGGACTGTAAAAACAGCGCCTGATTGTCAATGATAAACTTGTGAATCAGGCTGGCGCTTTGCTGCGTCATCCCCTGTGATTTGATTTTTTTGATAGTAATTTCAAAGTTCTTTTCTTTATCTTTCAAGCGTTTTTGCAACAGGTAATTTTTGAAAGCGGAATTGTATTTGACAATAAAATCATGCGAAACTTGTGCTAGTTCGGGGTTGTTGCTGAGGTTACCGTTGTGGATGGCGCGCATGGTTTGCGCCATATCAAGGTTTTTGTTTTCAATAAACTCTACAAAGTTGCCCATACGCTCTTTGATGAACTCGCCGCAAACATCCTCGTTGTCGGCATTAATCCCGCTGTTGGCGATGGTGCTATAAGTTTTGGCCGCGTTGCGGCGGTATTCCTGCGTGTGGAAACGGATGTACCAGTTTTTGAACAAATCTTCATTGCCTAGAGCAAAGTTTTTATAGAACTTTTGGTTTTCCACCGACAGAGAAGTGGTCTCAAGTTCAGAAGAAAAGGCTTCGGAAAGTTCATTTTGCAGTTCATCAAAAGTCAGGATGTTATTGTTTTTGAAATGAGTTTTAAATTTGTTGCCGTTCTTTTGGATGAAAGGCACAATATCAAGCAAGTTTTCATCGGAGATGCCGTGGGCTTTGATTTGGTTGAAAGTTTTGGCAGAAACCTGACGGCTGAACAGGCGCTCGTTGTCTATGATAAACGCGCGCACGGTGTCTTTGGCATAGTCATTGAGCACCGGCACGGGTGAGAGCGAGGCAATGGCAAAACGCGCGTAGTCGGGGCTGCGGCTGTTGTCTAAGAGCGAGACGAAAAAGCTGTCCTGATGTTGTTCGGCAAAGGCAGTGAGAATTTTTTGCTGTTTTGGGGTGAGCGAGGTGGTGTTATGGGTGATTTGACCATAAAGGCTGTCGGCATTGAGGTATTTTTGCGCCAAAAATTGTTTGAACAGTTCCGGTTCGGCGGTCACAAAGGCTTTGATGTCGTTGATAACATAAGGCGGCGTGGTGCGGTTGAACTGCTGCAAAACAGTGTCGGCATAGCAATTTTCGGACAGCTGCTTGCGGATAAAGTTTTCAAAATTTTGGCGGTTGTTTTGCAAAAACGCCAGTGTCGAACCTTGTAAATTGTAGGCATCATCTTGAATCTGTTGCTTGATGTCGGCGGCGTAATTGTCTGATTTTATGCTCGAATTGATGAACTTTTGAAAATCGTTGCTATGCGAGACTGCATATTCGCACATATAGGTGTTGGCGTCGGACGAAATATTGATATTGCCGGTAATGCCGCGGCCTTTGGCGGCTTTTATCAGGGCATTGATGTAGCGGGGGTGAACGTTTTTGCGGGTGAGGTAGGCGCGCAGCCATTTTTCGTTTTTAAGGAACAAGTCTTTTACAAACGCCTGACGGGCACCCAAAAACAAGTGCGCGTCGGAGCTGTCTTCGGTTTTGCGATGGGCGCGGTAGAGTGCATCGGAGAAGTCGTAAACACTCATTTCTGCCAGTTGTTGTGGCGGAATCTGCATGGCCTGCAAAGTTTTGGTCAGCCGTCTTTCAAGTTTTTGAAAGCGCGGAAACAGGCGGAACAGCGCCCAACTCGGTGAGGTTGATAAGTCATAACTGCTCAGCGGGTAGGCGGAGACGGTGTTGTTAAATTTTGATTCGGCGGTGATGTTTTTGCCGTATTTGAGGTATTCGCGGTATGACTGGGATAATTTGCTGTGCTGTGGGTGGTTGATGGTGCCGTAAAAATCCATACGGATAAGGTGTTTTTCATCTTTACCCAGAGGATAGTGGTATTGCTCAACGTATTTTATGCCGTATTGCTGTAAAAGCTCAATCAACTGCTGTTTGTAAACGCTTTTGTTGTCATAGCGGTGTTTGATGTCAACATCACGGTCGCCGTTGTAATACTTATCGAGTAAAAAATCAACTTGCTGTTCGGCGCTGCGGGTGTCTTCTTCCGGAAAGTCGGCGGTTGGTTGCGGCAGAGTCTGTGGAATTTGCGAAAAGTCGGAAATGGTGTTTTTTTGTTGTTGCTCCAACTCAAGCGCCGCCAAAATTTGTTCCGATGCGGTTTGTGCGTCATCAGAAAACAAGTCCGGAGAATGTTTTATGCTCTTATTGCGGTTGCCGGATGCCATGTTTGTTTATCCGCTTTCTTGGTTGGACGAAATTTGTCTAAATATAATCCTTATATCATAAAAAATCCAGTTTAAATTAGGGGTTTATTATCTTTTGTTTAGTATTATTTATAAAAAATAGATTTTGGGAGAGGAAAATATGCTTGATTTTAAGTTTGAGGCTGTAAAAAATGAGAATTGTGCCGCAAAGGTTGTGTTGTTAGACGCATTTAAGAATCTGGATAACGAGCGACTCGTTAAAAAACTCGGAAAAAATGTGGTTGAAGAGCTTTTGACCACGGCGGAAAACGAAAATTTTAAGGGCGAAGGCGGAGCTTGTTTGAAAACGCATATCGGCGGTGTGCCTTATGTGGTTTTGGTGTGCGGTGAAGTTTCGGCGTTGAAACTGGGCAAAATTTTGTATGCCACGGTGAAAAAATATATGAATATTGAAGTGGTCGGCGCAAAAGTGTTTGACGCTGATTTTTCCGAAAAGTTGGCGATTGGTATGGAAAACGCCAATTATAGTTTTGATAAGTATTGCACCAAGAAAAAGCCTGAGGATTTTGACCGTTTGGAGACGGTTAATCTGGATGGTTTCAAAACGCCGGATATGGAGAAAGTGACGGCAATCACCAATGCGGTGCGTTATGCGCGCGATTTGGGGAATGAGCCGGCTAACCGCTTGACACCGTATGAGTTTGTGAAAGATATGGAGCGGCTAAACTATCTGAATTTGGATGTTGAAGTGTTGGACGCCGAGGCGATGAAACGTGAAAACTTCGGATTGGCTTTGGCGGTGGCGCAAGGCTCGGTTAATCCGCCTTATACCGTGGTTTTGCAATGGCGCGGAAACCCCAAAAAAGAAGATTTTGACTGCGGTTTGGTCGGAAAAGGCGTGATTTATGACAGTGGCGGGTTGTCGTTGAAAAATGCAACTCAAATGCGCTCTATGAAGCAGGATATGTCCGGCGCAGCTGATGTGGTTTCGGTTCTTAAAGCGGAGGCGCTGCAAAAATTACCGCTCAATTTGGTGGCTGTGGTGTCTTTGGTGGAAAATATGCCCTCGGCCAATGCCTATAAAGTGGACGATATTTTAACTTCAATGTCGGGGCAGACGGTGGAAGTGTTAAATACCGATGCAGAAGGGCGTTTGGCTTTGGCGGACTCGCTGTGGTATATTCAGAAAAAATATAAGGTCAAGACATTGATTGACATTGCCACGCTGACCGGCGCGTCGCAAGTGGTGTTCGGCGGATTGTATGCCGCGGTGCTCGGTAATGATGACAAGTTGATTCAAAAGCTGATTATGTCGGGCAAAAACGTGGATGAAAATTTGTGGCAGCTGCCGATGAATAAGGAATATGACAAATGGTTGAACTCGCCGGTGGCTGATATGCAAAATATCGGCAAGCGCGGGATGGCCGGAACAGCGACTGCGGCGGCGTTTTTGCAAAGGTTCGTGCACAAGTCGGTCAAGTGGGCACATTTGGATATTGCCGGCTGCGAGTGCGACGAAAAAACAAAAGTCAGCACCGGTTTTGGCGTGATGTTGCTGCATGACTTTATCTCAAGTCTGCTCAAGTAGATGTAATTGACAAAAAAATCCCTTAGTGGCATTATAGGTGTAATAATACTAAAGATTTGGGAGAGGATTTATGTGCGATATAGAGAGCAAATTGCAAAAACTTGAGGCGCAACGCAAGAATTTTTTACCCAAAGGCGGAGAATTGAGTGATGCGTCTTTGGTGGCGCTGTCGGCTATTGATATGAAAATCAGCGAGCTGAATTTTAAGAAATCGCATCCGCGGTGGGGACGCATTATTGATGCGGTTAAGCCCGATATCAGCCGCGGCGGCAGCTTGTGGCACAGATTTAAACGCACGGCAAAAAACGGGGCTAAGTCTTTGGCTAAGGGGTTCGTTGACATTGCGTTGTTTTATACGCATCCGAGTTATATCCGGTCGCAGCAGTCAGCTTCTGTGGTGAACGCAATCGCGGCGCACTATGGTCCTAAAAGGAGTTGGCGAAGCAGATTATTTGGTTTGCCAAAATCTTTTTCCCCAGGGCTGATGAAAAATGTTCGGCAGTTGGGATATATTCTGGATACGGACAAAGAGTGGGGCGTGGTGGTGCAAAATAATCGTGTTGTCGGGACGGCTACGAAGGCAGAGAGACCGCAAGCGGTTATGCAACGTGCGCGGGAGGATGTAAAGAACAGAAATGCCGTTAATCGGTTGCCGGGTTTGCGGGGATTAGAACCAGAAGGAAAGGCGCAAGGAGCACAGCAATCGGCAGGACATGCGTCTGCTCATGAGGTTAATGCGGCGCAGAAAGCAGAAGTTTCGACGGTGGCTCTGGCTGTGCAAAAGAATATTATGGCTAAAAGACAAAAAGGCTAGGGGTGTTTTTTTTCTTTCGTGCGTTATTGCGATCTTCTATTTTTGTCATTGTGAGGCCGCGAAATGCGGGCGAAGCAATCCAAGTGTAGAGGAATCAACTTATTCCCTCTCTAAATTATTAGAGAGGGTTAGGGTGAGTTTATAGTAAGGGAAGGACTTTTAATTAAAAATCCAAACATGATTTTAAACTCACCAGATTGCTAAGCGCAAATGCTGTCGCATTTACTGAGCAATCTTGCCTCTCTAAAAATTTAGAGAGGCGGGGTAAGGTTTCTATGTTCGCTGTTGGCTTCTGTCCTCTTAAGAAATCCGTCTTCCCTAAAAATTTAAGGAAGAGTTCTCTATTGTCATTGTGAGACAGAGTGCAGGTGTTGTTGCTTAACTTAATGATTTTGCTATATTTTTAGAGTGAACTACCACCAGCTTACGCAGGTGGCGTCTTACAGTGCAAGCTGCGCTTGTCCGCAATCTTCTTTCCCTTGATATTGGATATAGTGACTAATAATGCTCTCGTTTATCCCTGTTGTAGATACAAAGTATCCATCAGACCAAATACCGTCGTTTCCTTGATAGATTTTTTTAAGAAAATCGAATTTTTTCTTCATGCTGTTTCCCGTATTACTTTTAATTATTTGAACGACACTACCCACGCTCATCTTTGGGGGAATTGATAAAAGTATATAAACATGATCTCGGTCATGGTTCATTTCCAACACCTCTAGCTCTGGGTAGTGTCGCGTAACTTCCTTTACTTTTTTCTTAAAAAAATCATATGTTCCCGAAACGAATATCTTTCGACGGTATTTGGGCGTTAACACTATATGATAACAACAGTGATAAACGCAATTACTTTGTTTTCTATATTCCATTTGTTCATTGTATCAGAAGATTGCGAAAGTGCAATTCCTCTCCTTGCTCACGCAAGGAGGGCCCTTTTATGCACCTCTGGATTGCTTCGCTCTGCTCGCAATGACGAACGAGGAGGGTGGGGATTGCTTCGTCCTGTTTCAATTCCGACTAAGTTTCGCTGCGCTTCGATTACTCTAGCTAGCTCAACAAGTCTCATTGCGTCTGCTTAGCCAAACGGTCACCGGCAGTTTGGCTTGCGCCCGGTCGCAGTGACGAGAGGTGTGGCTGCTGGACTGCTTCGTTTGTTGCCAAACTCGCAGTGACGAACGAGGAATAGTGGATTGCTTCGACCGCGTGTGCCTCGTGATGACAATAGAGGGGGGATGGCGTTATTCGTAGCGGAGGGCGGTGATAGGGTTGAGCAAAGATGCCTTATACGCCGGAAAATAACCGAAGAACAAGCCCACAAAGCCCGCAAAGGAAAACGGCAGCATAATATAAAACAATGACAATTCCGCCTTCATTGACGAGAAGTATGACACCAGTGCCGCGCCGGCGATGCCGATGATGACGCCGATTAAGCCACCAATGAGCGACAGTACCAGAGATTCGGTCAAAAACTGGCGGCGGATGTCCCACGAGCGGGCGCCGATGGCCATACGGATACCGATTTCTCGGGTGCGTTCGGTTACTGATACCAACATAATGTTCATAATGCCGATACCGCCGACTAATAGCGAGATTGAGGCGATAGAACCCAATAAAATCGTCATAATTTTGGTGGAATTTTCCATCATTTCCATCATTTGGGTCAGGTTCATAATGATGAAGTCATCGTCTTTGTTGGCGCCGAGGTTGTGTCTTTGGCGCAACAATGCTTTGATGTCTTCTTGCGAAGAGTAGGTGCTTTCGGCGTCCATGGCTTGCAACATAATCATTTTGACTTGATCGGGAAAGCTGACACCCATCAGTTTTTTCTGCGCGGTGGAAATGGGAATAAACACCGCGTCATCTTGATCTTGTCCCATACCGTTTTCGCCGCGTTTTTTCAAAACGCCGATAACCGTAAACGGGATGCCTTTTATGCGGATGTTGCGGTTGAGCGGGTCAACGTCGCCAAACAGTTCGTTCACCACGGTTTGACCGAGAATCGCAACTTTGGAGGCATTTTTGATGTCAGTTTCAACAAAAGAACGTCCGTATTCCAACGGCCATTCCTTGATTTCAAAATAGCGGTTGTCGGTGCCGGTGATGCCGGTTGACCAGTTGGTGTTGCCATAAACAATTTGCGCGGTCTCGTCTAAGACCGGAGCCGCTAATTTAATACGGTCGATTTTTTCTTGAATTGCGTTGCCGTCGCCGAGTTTCATTGTGGGTTGCGAGCCGTGTCCGCCACGCGCGCCGCCTGAGGTTGCCACGCCGGAACGAATTATCATAAGGTTGGCGCCGATAGACTTCATCTCATCTTGGATGGAGGTTTGCGCGCCGTTGCCGATGGCCAGCATAACAATAACCGCCGCCACGCCGATAATAATACCTAGACTGGTTAAAATAGAGCGCATTTTGTTGGCTTTGATGGCGCGGATGGCAATGCTGAAAATGACCGAGGTGTCGATTGTGTGTTTTTTCATATTAGTGCTCTACTTTCTCGTCCTTGTTGATTTCTCCGTCCACAATATGAATAATGCGGTCGGCAAAACGGGCGATGTCTTCTTCGTGCGTGACCAAAATAATGGTGCGTTTGAGTTCGCGATTGAGGCGTTGGAACAAGTGCATAATCTCAACGCTCATTTTGGTGTCGAGGTTGCCGGTGGGCTCGTCGGCGAAGATAATCGGCGCCTCGTTGACAATCGCACGGGCAATCGCCACACGCTGTTGCTGACCGCCGGAGAGCTGGTTGGGCTGGTGATACATTCTTTCTTGCAAACCCACGGAGATGAGCGCCTGTTCGGCTTTTTGCCGCCGCTCGGCTTTGTCGATACCGGCATAAACCATCGGGAGTTCGACATTTTCAACCGCGGAGGTGCGTGACAGCAGGTTAAAACCCTGAAACACAAAACCGATTGTTTGATTGCGGATGTCGGCCAATTCGTCGGACGAAAGTTTTTCAACATTTTGACCGTTGAGGATATATTCACCGCTGCTTGGGCGGTCAAGGCAGCCCAAAATATTCATCAATGTTGACTTGCCCGAGCCGGAAGGTCCCATAATGGCGACAAACTCGCCGTTGTTGATTTTGAGGTTAATCCGCTTGAGGATAGGCAGTTCGCTATCACCCAAGGGATAACTTTTGCAAATATTTTTAAGCTGAATTAACGGCATTAGTGCGGCATCCTCATCGGCATATTGCGCGCATCGGCGGCGGCGTCGGCTTTTTCAAGAATAACGTTATCGCCGACTTTCAGCTCGTCAGATGAAATTTCGGTGTGTTCATCGTCGGCAATGCCAACTTTGACAACAATACGGTGCGGTTGCCCGTCTTTGAGCACCCAGACGCCTTTGTCTTTGTAACGTTGGGTTTTGCCGTCGGCGTCAGTCACATAAAAACGCAAGGCTTTGTTAGGCACTGCCAAAACACCTTTTTTGTCGGCGGTGATAATTTCGACATTGGCGGTCATCCCCGGTTTGAGTTTGAGGTCTTGGTTGTCAACCTCTATAATAACCTCATAAGTAACAACGTTTGAGGTGGTGACGGCTTCGTTGCGAACCTGCGTGACAACACCGTGGAAGATTTCGTCAGGAAAACTGTCAACGCTGAACTCAACCTTTTGTCCTTCGGCGACTTTGGCGATGTCGGCCTCAACCACCGAGGCTTCAATTTGCATTTTTCCTAAGTCTTCCGCCACATAAAACAGCGTTGGGGTTTGAAAACTGGCGGCGACGGTTTGTCCGACTTCAACTTCTTTGGAGACGACAATGCCATCAATCGGGGAGATGATTTTGGTGTAGCGCAATTCGGTTTCCGCCGAGTTCAGTTGCGCCTGCGCTTGTTCGACAGAGGCTTTTTGCAAAGCCAACTGCGCCACGGCGTTGTTATATTCGCGCTCGGCTAAATCAAGGTCTTTGACGGACGAATAACGCGCGGCGTTCAGCTTTTTTTTGCGCTCAAGCTCTTTTTTATAATAAACAACATCATTTTCGCTGACTTTTACCTGAGCTTTGGCAACGTCGAGGTTGGCGCGATTTTTATCAACCGTGGCTTGGAACAGGGCAGGGTCAATCTGCGCCAGAATCTGGTCTTTTTTGACAACGGAATTGTAATCGACATAAATTTCAGAGATTGTGCCCGAAACCTGCGAGCCGATGTTGACCGTAGAAATAGGATTGATTTGTCCGGTTGCGGTAACTTTTTCTGTAATATCAATGAGTTCTGTCGGCTTTGTGACATAAGCGGCTATGTTTTGGCGTTTGTTGCTGAAGAAAAATGCGACTCCGCCGATAATGGCGCCCAGAATAATCAATTTGCCTAAAAACTTCATCTTTGTGTCCTTATATTTTATAATTTCGGGGATATATTGCGGCATAATGTTGTATTTTTCCATAAAAAAAGTAGTTTTTTGCACTTTATTATCAAAAATAGCTTGAAATCGTCGTCAGTTTTGTCTATATTTAAAGAGTTAAAACTATTATTATGACTATCATTTTATTTAAGTAATTCGCTCTGTGTATTTTCGGTAGTCACTGTTTTTTCATACACGAGCTTATTGTTTCATCCCAATTAAAAATTATATAAAAATGGGTAAAAAATCATCTAATCAGGTTAAGAGTGGTAACGTTGTTTCTCCTAAGTGTCTTGAAATGACTGAGGTTATCGGTACATTGTGCGAGGCTGAGGGACTGGTAGTGACTGACAAGTATGCTGTTGTTAAGGAGCTTGTTAAGACTGGTTCTAAGAGCGTAGACAAGGCTTTTACTCGTTGGGCGAAAAATGCTGATGGAAAGCGTTGTTTGGTGGTCTTTAACCGTGCTCAAGGTTCCATCAAGGCTTATGCCGACTTTAAGGAGCGTTTTGTTTCTACTCGTACCATTAATAATTAGATCTTATGGAAGAAAAAGCTAAGAAGAAAGAGTTATCACTGGTTGAGTTGGCAAGTATGCGCAACAAGGGCATTGTCAAGGACAGTGATGAAGAGATTGCTGAAAAAAGAGCAGCAAGAGCAAAGAAAAGAGCTGAACACAAGGAAAAGGCCGAGTTTAAAGCAATGTTCCCGACCGAGGAGGAAACCAAAGAGGTTTTAAGAACATTGGTCGATAAAGTTCGTTATCATCGTAAGCGCGCTGTTGACGAGGGAATAACCAGCTTTAGCTTGCCTAAGGAGCTTAAAGAGGCTATTTATATGGCATTTAAGCTTAATTACAGCATTTATCGTGTTGAGCTCGGTGACCTTTCTATTGAAGGGTTAAAAGTGCAGGATCGTGAGGTTAAGATGTTCACCTATCATTTTAATGATGACCTGATGTCTCAGGGCATTTTTGATTTTGGGTGGATTATCCGCATGTTGAACAAGAAGTATGTTTCACGTTACGGGTGGAAGTTACTGCGTAAACATCGGAATTTGCTCGCACCTCAGGGTCGCTTTATTTTGAGTACTTATTTTGACCAGTGGGCCAGAGACAAAGATACTCAGTTAAAGTGGGAGCGCTTGGCTAAGGAAGACGGTATGCCTGTCGATATGCGAGAGGTGTATTCTATGAACTAAGCGTTATGTAAAATTAAGTCCTGATCAGCATTTGTGCTGTTCGGGACTTTTTTTTGTTTATTTAAGCATAAAATTGCTTGTGAATCTGTGTAAATCGTGTAAAATCGGCTCAATTAATCTGATTTGTATGTATGGAGAACTGTGTCTAATGTCTAAGATTTTGATTACATCCGCATTGCCTTATGTTAACGGTATCCCTCATTTGGGGCATTTGGTCGGCTGTCTGCTGCCGTCAGATGTTTATGCCCGTTTTATGCGAATGTCGGGCAACGAGGTTCTTTATATTTGCGGTACCGATGAACACGGAACACCTTCGGAAGTGGGCGCCGCCAAAGAGAATATGCCGGTTGAGGAATATTGCACCAAATATCACAACCGCCACAAAGAGGTTTATAAAAAATTTAATTTGTCGTTTGACTTTTTCGGACGTACAAGCACTCCGCAGAACGAGGAGGCGACTTATCATATTTTTAACAAGTTGGATGAAAACGGTTTTATTGAAGAGCGCAACATCAAGCAAGTTTTTTCAATTGATGACAACCGCTTTTTGCCCGACCGCTATATTACCGGTACTTGTCCGCATTGCGGTTATGACAAGGCGCGCGGTGATCAGTGCGAAAATTGCACCCGCGTGTTGGAACCGACCGATTTGATTAATCCGCGGTCGACAATCTCAGGGTCTACCAACCTTGAGGTACGCGAAACCAAGCACCTGTTCTTAAAACTCCCGTTGTTGGAAAAAGAGTTGAGCGAGTGGGTTAAAACCAAAGAGCCGTATTGGCCGGATGTGGCTTATTCTATTGCGCAGAAGTGGCTGAAAGAAGGTTTGCACGAGCGTTGCATTACCCGTGATTTGAAGTGGGGATTCGCGGTGCCTAAAAAAGGCTTTGAGGATAAAGTGTTTTATGTGTGGTTTGACGCGCCTATCGGATATATCGGTATTTCTAAGCAATGGGCGGATGAAAACCCCGAGCAGAGAGATTGGAAGTCGTGGTGGTTGGATGCCAAAGATGTTTATTATGTGCAGTTTATGGGCAAGGACAATGTGCCGTTCCACTCCATTTCGTTCCCTGCAACGCTGTTGGGCACTAAGGAAAACTGGACAAAGGTTGATTATTTGAAAGGCATGAGCTATTTAACTTTTGAGGGCGGCAAGTTCTCAAAATCAGAGCAGCGCGGTATTTTTGCCGAAGACGCGATTGAGGAGTTTCCGGCTGATTATTGGCGCTATTGGCTGATGTCTAACGCGCCGGAAGCCTCGGACTCGTCGTTTACGTTTGATGGGTTTGCCGGTGTGATTAATAAAGATTTGAACGGCGTGTTGGGCAATTTTGTCTCTCGTGTGCTGAAAATGACGGCCTCTAAATTGGGGGCGGAAGTTCCCGCCGGCGGCGAGATGCAGGCCGAGGAACGCGAGTTGATTGCCGCGTTGCAAGAAAAAGTCGACAACTACCTGCAATATCTGAAAGATATGGAGTTCCGCAAGGCGTTGGGTGAGTTGCGCGCGATTTGGGTGGACGGCAACAACTATATTTCCGCAACCGAGCCGTGGACGGTGATTAAGGAAAATCAGGCGCGGGCGGCGGCGATTTTGCGTGTGTGCATTAACCTTATCAGAATTTTTGCAATTTTGTCGGCGCCGATTATGCCGGATACAGCGGAAAAGATTTTGGCTAAATTAGGTTTGAGTACCGAGGGTTTGAGCTTGAAAGGCTTTGATGTTGCTAAGGAAATTGAGGCTTTGCAGGCAGGGCAAAAGTTTGAGGTGGGCGAGGCGTTGTTTGAACGTATCGCACCGGAAAAAATTGAAGAACTTAAAGTTAAATATGGAAGTGGCAGGTAATGTTGTTGAAAAAAAAGAGACAAGATGAAAGAATAAGACCATTACAAGGGTGGGCAAAGTTTTTCCACCGATTGGGGCGGCTGATTTTGTTTCCGTTACGGCGGCCTGTGCTGACACTCGTGATTTTGCTGATTCTGTTTTTGGCTCCGACGTTCCGCGGGGTTAAGCCCGTGGATGTGCCGCGGTGGTATGCATCTCAAGTTTACGGTGTGTGCAACAAAGTGTTGGTTTGGTGGGGAATCCGCCAGCCCGAGGTGGCTCCGGGGTCGTTTAAGTTTAATCCCGAAGACGCTGCACCGGCGCCGGTTGCTCCGTCTGAGTTTGAAACGCCCGAGCCGATTGATGATAACGCTCCGAATATTTTAGATGTTTTGAAGGGTGCCGATAAGGGGGAAGAAACCACTCAACCAGAAGACGAAGAACAATCAACTCCAAACGAGAGTCAAGCGTCGCAAGTTGAAGATGAAGAACAGCCGCAGACGCGTAGCGATATTCGGATTCCTGTCGATGAAAGGATGTATGCTTATCCTGCGGACAAAAAGGTCAGCTCTTTGAAATATGTTGATTTTCCGCACGAGGTGGTGGGAAAAGCCGTGGTGCACGATTCAAACGAGATTGAAGTTAATGGCGAATTTATTATGATGTACGGCGTGTTTGTTCATCCATACACGGCGCGCGGGGTGAGCGCAACCAAATATCTCAAAGACCTGATTGACGGAAAAGAGATTAAGTGCGGCGTGGTGGCTTATACTGAGCAGGATATTGCAACCGGCATTTGCTATTATAATGGGATTAATCTCAACCGCGATATGGTGCTGAAAGGCTATACGCGCAACGTCGCTTTATAATTTGTTTGAGGGAGAGGAATTGTGTGGCAGCCGATTCTGATGATAGATGGCTATTTGCTGAGCATTTTGGGGTTGTCTATGTTGGTGCCGGCGGCTTATGAGCTGTATTTGTTGCATGCGGCGCACTCTCAGTTTGTTTTTGCCTCGGTGATTTGCATTTTTTTAGGGGTTATGCTGTTTTTGGCCAATCGGATGCCGATTAAGAAAATCAGCTTGCGGCAGGGATATCTGATTACGGTGGTTTGTTGGCTGAGTATGACGGTGTTGGCGGCGGTGCCGTTTGTGCTGACCGGAACATTTGATAATTTGAGTGACGCTTGGTTTGAGGCAATGTCGGGACTGACAGCCGCCGGCGGTACGGTGTTGACCGATATTGAAGGGGCTCCGCGTGCGGTTTTATTGTGGCGCTCCATGCTTAACGGTTTGGGCGGTATCGGAATCATTATTTTTGCCGTGGCGCTGCTGCCATATCTGGGAATTGGCGGTATGCAGATTTTTCAGCGCGAAAATTCGGATTCCGATGATAAATTTATGCCCAAATTCAGCTATATAGCCAAGCGGATTATCGCGGTTTATTTGTTTTTGTTGGTTGCGTGTGTTGTTTGTTATCAACAAGCGGGGATGAGCTGGTTTGACGCGATTAATCACGGGTTGACCACGACTTCGACCGGCGGATTGTCGACCAAAAACAACTCGTTTGCCTTTTTTGACAGTTGGCGGGTGGAGTTGGTGGCTGTTGTGTTTATGATTTTGGGCTCGCTGCCGATGACGTTTTATATCGCGCTGTTGCAAAATAAAGATTTTCACAGTTCTCGCAGCATTCAGGTGGTGGCGTTTTTCAAAATTTTGGGCTTGTATATTCTTTTGCTCAGTTTGTGGCTGATGTGGCATAACGGCATGGGGGTGTTGACGGCGGTGCGTTATGCGGCGTTTAACGTGATTTCGATTGTGACGACAACGGGCTATGCTTCAACCGACTATTTGCAGTGGGGCGCGTGGAGTGCGGCGCTGTTTTTGCTGTTTTCGTTTACGGGGGGATGCACGGGGTCGACTACCGGTTCGATTAAAATTTTTCGGTGGCAGGTGTTTTTTGCATTTTTGAAAAAATCGTTGGTGGGAGCGACTGAGCCTAACCGTGTGTTGCCACTGAAGTTGGAGAACTATACAGTCGAGGGGAATTTGGTGACCTCGGTGTTTATATTTTTCAGCGCGTATGTGGTTTGTTTGGCAACGTTTACGTTGGTGCTGTCGTTCAGCGGGCTTGATTTTGCCACGGCGTTCAGCGCGGCGGCGGCGAGTATGACAAACTCAGGACCGGGGGTGACGGCGGCAACGGGACCGGTCGGAAATTATGCTTTTTTAAGCCCGTTTGCAAAACAAGTTTGCTGTGTGGCGATGTTGGTCGGACGTTTGGATGTGCTGACTGTGTTGGTGATTTTTACTCGTAATTTTTGGAAAAGTTAGTTTTGTAATAGTAGGGTTTTAAGCTCCCCGCTGTCCAGCCATAAATCTATACCTTGATTGATGATTGTTTGAAGCTGATGATATTCGTCATTGTCGGCAAAGCTGACATATTGTTCAAGCTCGGCTCGGTCGGCGTGAGCGATGTATTCGGCAAATTCCAAAACTAAATTGGTTTTGCGCGGATAATTTCCGGTATTTTGAAATAAATTCTCCTCAAAAGTCCAGAAAAGTTTATCAGCCTTAAGTTTTATTTCTTTATTCATAATATCCCTGCGGTTGTTGGTTATGATTTTAAAATAACATATTGTTATAAAATTTATCTGTCAATTATAACAAAATGTTATCAACAAAACAGATAAGATATCGTAAAATACAACCATAAGGTTTGATGTAAACAAGGACATAAAGGTGAAAATTTTGGAAGATGTGGAAACGGTGGGGAAAAGGAGGCGAAAATTTGGAGAGTGTGGGCATGAGGAAAGGCGAGAGGAAAGAGGAAACGGAGGAGAGTGGCGAGAGGAAAGAAGGGAAATATTGGAGGTAACCCTCTCTAAAAATTCAAGAAAGGGTTATAATAAGGCTACTTTTACACTTGGATCACCACGCTGGCGCTCGTGATGACGTATGCGGAGAGGAAGATGAGGGCAAATGTCGGGGAAAGGCGGTGTTGTGTTGGGGCGTGTATGAGAGGTAAGAGAAGTGGTAGGTGTGGCAAAGTAGGGCTATTTGTTTTTAAAAGTTGGACAGTCCGAGAGGAGGCGGGTGTCGAGGTGGTGGTTGAGTTCAACAAAAGTATGGCGGTTGATGAACTGATAAGAGTGATAATTAAACCGTTTGCGGAGTTCGTTATGAATTTTGCCGGATTTTTGGTTGGTGCATTTGGCTAAGCGGGCGATTTTGCCTTTAATAACCATTGCATCTTTTGCTGTAATTATTTGAAAATTATCAACTGAAACGTTATTGTTTTGAAAAAAAAACTAAGACCAATACGGTCAGGCAGATACAAACGCAAATCAGACAATAGGCCACGGCATTGCCCGAGGTCTGAACATTAATATTCAGGTTGTTGGCGTTTGAGATTGGAGACGCGCTTGATGAACGGCTGATGTCGTCAATATTCTTAGCCTTCGCCAAAATGGCGTCTATTTTATCATCAAGAATCATCAGTTTGCCTTTTTGAAAGACTCGTAAACTTCCATAAAATCAATAATTTTGGCGTTGCGCTGTGTTTCAGGCAAATCAAAAACTTTTTTGAAGATGAGTTTGATAAGCTCGGCTTTGTCGGCCGGCTCGTAAAAAACTTTGCGATTGAGGCTCCAAACTTCAACCTTTTCAATAATATTGGCAAAAAGGTTGAGTGCGTCTTCGCTTAGTTCTTCAGCCTCAAACTCAAAGAGGCTGTTGGGCGTGGTATGAAAATAGCGACAGAATCGGGTGATGAAAGCCTGATCAGCCTCTCTTTTACCATTAAGATATTGGTTGAGACGCGGCTGACTGACACCAAGCCTTTCGGCGATGGCGGACTGACTCTCACCAGAGTTTTCCACAATTAATTTCATACGTTCAGCTATCATGTTTCTTAGCCTAGCACAAAATTGCAGAGAATCAAATAACTTTTTGTTATTGAATCGTTATAACAATATGTTATATACATTTAAGGTTTAATAAATTATAAAGGACTACTAAATATGGATGAAGAGACTATGCGTTGCCGACGATTCGTCAGGGCTATTATTTTGCAAAATATACAAGATACGGTTGCGCCGTTTGGTTTTCAGAACAATCGTAAGGTGTGTCGCGGCGCGTTTGATTTTTTGTTCAATAGCAAGACGGCGGCGTTTGGAGGGTTTTGTCATTGGTGTGATTTGGCTGATTTTAGTGTGGATTATTGGCGAAAAGTGGCGTTGATGAATTTGGCCTATGAGCTGAGCTTGAAACCGTGGTTGCGTAATCGGGTGGCGTGTTTTTTGCGGGGGCAGCAAAATTTGAGGTTGCTTAAAAAGTTTTGCGGCGCTTGCCATGAGATGAAATATGAGGATTTTGCGGAGGCTTTGAACCATGATTAGGTCGATTGAGGAGATTAAGCAAAGTTTGTCGTTCGCGGCCATGGTTATGCGACGAATGCCCGCGGTGAAGGTGCAAGGGTATATTTGCGCTTGGCCGAAGTTTTTTTGCGATGAGGACGCGTTGAATCAATCGGATATTTGGCTGCCGCCGCTGCCCGAGGAGGTTAGGGCTATGGAGGAGATTTTGGAGTGGTTGAAACTTATTGCGGTTGAGGAGCGCCGAATTGTGTGGTTGCGGTCGTGCGGTTTGGGGTGGAAAACCATATCGTCTCGCTCGCGCAAAAGTCGCAGCACGCTTATCAGGCAATATAATTTTGCCTTGGAGGAGATTCAAAAAGCGATTGAACCGCTGCCGGAGTCAAAAAATCGTTATTTTCAGCAAAGCCTTGCCGGTAAAGCGATTGAGACCTGTTGGTGAAACGTTTTGAAACGATTTGAGACGTTTTGGAACATTTTGGAACTCTGACCCTAGAGACATCGGGCAAAAAATGTGATAGATATTTGGGTACAATAGCGATGAAGAACGTTGTGAGGGGTATGAGGATGAATAAAGCTTCAAACTTGGATGCCGCAAAACAACAGTTGGTTGAGGAGCTGGAGGCCGCGCGCCTGATTGCTCTGGAGACGAAAAGTTCTGCGGCTATGGTGTCTGCGTCAATCGGAAAAGCTAAAATTTTGGGGCTTATAAGTGAAAAGAACAAAAAGGACAGTGAGACAGACAAAGCAAACATAAAACCGGTGTTGGTGAAATTTGTTCCGCCAAAATCGGATGATAAATAGGAGAAAACGGCAGCCCGTGCGCAATATAACGGGCTGTTTTTTATTGAGTAAAGAAAATGCCAAAGAAAACAAACTATCATGTGGTGCAAATCGCCAAAGTGTTTGAGCCGCTGTTGCAGGAAAATAAACGCATTAAGTTTTATTATGGCGGTCGTGCCGGCGGAAAGTCTTATGCTTTTGCCGACAGCCTGTTGCTGAAAGGGCGGCAGAAAAAATTGTTGATTGCCTGTCTGCGTGAGATTCAGGACTCAATTAAAGATTCGGTCTATAAACTTTTGTGCGACAGAATTGCCTTGTATGAACTTAATGATTATAAAATTTTAGAAAATCGCATTGAAAACACCGTGACCGGCAGTCGTTTTATTTTTAAGGGATTGCGGGATCAGGACGCGCAGCACATCAAATCTTTGGAAGGGGTGGATGTGGCGTGGATTGAAGAAGCGCAGACGATTTCTAAACGTTCGTGGGAGATTTTGGAACCGACAATCCGCAAAGACGGTTCGGAAATTTGGATTTCGATGAACAGGGAAAATGAGAACGACCCTTTGTGGCTGTTGGTGGCGGCTCATCCTGACGAGCGGACATTGGTGCGCAAGGTGAATTTTTGTGATAATCCTTTTTGCCCCGAAGAAATTAAGTTGCAGGCGGCAAAATGCCAAAAAAACGCGCCGGAGGACTACGGGCATATCTGGTTGGGCGAGCCGGTGGCGCAGGGGAACGCGCGGTTGATTGCGGCCGCTTTGGTGCGCAAGGCTTTTCAGAAAACCATGTTTGACAGCTCGTCGCCGCTGGTTATCGGGCTTGATGTGGCGCGGTTTGGCGATGACAGCACGGTTTTCTGTTTTAGAAGAGGGCGGTGGTGTTTTAGGTTTGAGAGTGTGCAAAAGCAAGACAATGTCGAGGTGGCGAATTTGGCAACCAAATATATTCAGGACTATCGACCGCGGCGCTTGTTTATGGATATCGGCGGACAGGGCGCCGGTGTGTTTGATATTTTGAAAGATCGTGGTTTTGCCGAGGTGATACGCGGGGTTTATTTTGGTGAGAAAGCCATCAACGAGGAGCGCTATTTTAACCGTCGGGCAGAGATGTGGGACAAGGTTCGGCAGTGGTTGGCCGATAATCCGCCGCCGCAGCTGCCTGAAGATGAAAGTTTGTTTGACGACCTGACGGCGGTGAACAAAAAATATGATTATCGCGGACGGTTGCAGTTGGAGGAAAAAGACGCGGTTAAAAAACGTATCGGGCGGTCGCCGGACAAGGCCGATGCTTTGGCTTTGACGTTTGCCGAGCCGGTTTTTGATGATGGAGAACCAAAGTTATATCGGGCGGGAAAGGTTTCGATGGAAGAAATGTTTGAAAGCCAATTAAGCAGGAGAAACAACACATGGTAGAACAATTACAAGCCATTACGGATAGGGTGATTATCCGTTTGGAGAAAGAGCAAAAAACAACCGCCGGCGGGATTATGCTGACGGATTGGGAGGATGAATCGCCCAACACCGGCACGGTGGAAAGCGTGGGCGAGTTGGTCAAAAGCGTGAAAGTCGGCGACAGGGTGATTTTTCATCGTTTTGACGAGATTCCAATTTTAGAGCCTAATCTGGCGGTGGTGCGAGAGCGCAGTCTGTTGGGTATTATTCAGTAAAAAAACACATAAATCCGGCTGAGGTTGTCGGATTTTTTTATTATCAGGAGAAATTAAATGACAAGTACAAATCACAAACCGACGCCGGCGGCACTGATTAAAATGCTGAACGCGGCGGAGAAACAATACGCGCCGTATCATCGCTTGGTGAGAGAAACGCGGGCTTATTACAAAGACGCGGTCAGCAATGGTTTGAGCAGCGGGCGGTATAATATTTTTTGGTCTTCTATCGAAACCTTGAAACCGTTTTTATATTTTAAGCAGCCGCATCCGTATATTGAACGCACCAGCAAGGCGGCGAATTTGGTTGAAAACACGGCGTGCCGAATTTTGGAAAAAGCGTTGGACTGGAATCTCGGGCAATTTGATTTTGACAGCGTGATTAAATATGCCCGCAACGACTTTTTGATTTCGGGCTGCGGTATTGTTTGGGAGCAGTATCAGCCCGAATTTATTGAGATTAAAAATCCTGACGCTAAAAATGGCGTGTTGCCGATAAAACACAACGAGCAAGTGGTTTCGCGCTATGTCGACCCCGAATATTTTTTGGCAGACTGTGATAAAGTCGGGATTTGGGAGGATATTAATTGGGTGGCGCGCAAAACTTATATGAGCCATGCCGCTTTGGCGCAAAATTTTGGAAAAGAGTTTGACAACGCTTTGGCTGCGGAAAATGACATTTGCGTTTATGAAGTGTGGTATAAGCCGACAAAAACGGTTTATTGGGTGAGCCGCGAATATCCGCATAAGTTCTTAAAAGAGTTGGAAGATCCGTTGCGCTTAAAGGGATTTTTTCCGTGTCCAAAGCCGATATTCGCCACGCAGACCAATGACAGTGTGATTCCGACGCCGGATTATTGTCTGATTAAGGAAATGCTCAGCGAACTGAACGGCATTACCAGTCGGATGAAAATGGTGATGCAAGCGTTGAAAGTGAGCGGCGCTTATGACAAGTCGTTTCCTGAGCTGTATCATATTTTGAACAAAGACGTGACATTGGTGGCGGTCAGCGATTTTCAAAAACTCAAGGACTGCGGCGGTATTCGCGGTATTATCGACTTTGCGCCAATCGAGCAATATGTTCAGGCATTGGAGCAGTTGTCGGTGCGGCGTGAAGATATTATCAAGCGCATTTTTGATGTGACCGGTGTGTCGGACATTATGCGCGGTAATGCCAACAGCACAGAGACGGCGACCGCCGTGCGGCAAAAGACCAACTTTGGCACTTTGCGCAATCAGGATCGGCAAAATGATATGCAACGCTTTATTGCCGATTTGTATCGGATTAAGGCGGAGATTATTTGCGAGCAGTTCTCGGAAAAAGCCTTATTGCGCTTTTTGCCGGAGGGCGAAAATCCGCTCATTGCCAAACAGGCGGTGGCATTGCTCAAAACCGAAAAGTTACGAGGGATGACGCTAAGAGTGGAGAGTGACGCGGTTTTTGACAAAGAGGCTGAGCAACAAAACGCTTTAAACGGGGTGAAAACGGTTCACGAGATGATAAAAGAGGCGTTTGGTTTGGTGTCGCAACAGCCGTTGTTGTTGCCGCTTTATCGGGTGATGATTGAGGCTGTTATTGCCTCTATGCCTCGGGCGCGGATGTTTGAAAACGTGTTGGAGCAGGCGTTTGATAGTATTAGCAAAGAGTTGTCTAAACCCGATGACAAATCCGGTCAGGCGCAGGCTTTGCAAAACTCGCTGTTGGCGGGGCAAGCTCAAGCCGCTCAGGAGAAAAATTTGCTCAAACGCAAAGAGTTGGAAATTAAGGAATTTGCCGAAAAAGAAAAAGCGCGGATTAATCGCGCCGAGTTGCGTCTGAAAGAGGAGCGGCAATTATGAGTAATATCAGTCGTCGATGGACGCAGGAGGTTGTTTTGCCCGACGGTAGCGTGGCGGCTTGTGCCGAAGATATTGACCGCTACATCAAGGCAAATCAAGTTGCTTTGGCCGCGGATTATTCCGCAGACTACACCGCCAAAGTTAAACAGCGTCAGCAAAAACAAGAACGAGCCGAAATTTTTGCTGACTTAATTTATAACTATAAAAGGAGTATTTGGAAATGAAAGAAGAAATGACGGCAGAGCCAACACCGCCGGTGGAGGAGCTTCAATCCGAATTGGTAGATGTTTTGCCGAAAGAAAGCCCGCAAGAACATTTGGAAAAAGTTGAAGCCATACATCATTGGATTGATGATGTGTTTAGCCGCGAGCAGGAACGACTGAGCCATGACGGCGTGTCTGACCCAAAAGTTTGGGTGGAGGGGATGGCGGCCATCGACAAGGCGTTGGCCTTGCACCCGTTGGAGACTTTGGAATATTTGGCGCGGGTTTACGGCGTGACGTTTCCGCAAAAGGTCGAACCCGATTTTAAGTTACCGCCTGAAGTGGTCGGGTGTTTGCAACAGTTGGCGCAAAATCAGCAAAATTTGTGGCAGGCGTTGCGGCAACAGGGCGAGCAGACCAAACAATTAGCCATAAGCAATTTTGTCAGCGCCAAAGATGATGACGGCAATTTGCTGCATCCGTATTTTATGGTGGTGAAAGACGAGATGTTTGCATTGCTAAACAGCGGCGTGGCGGCGGATTTTGAAACCGCATACGACAAGGCTTTGTGGCTTAATGCGCAGACCAGAGCGGAGTTGTTGCAAAAACAGTCTTCGCAAAATCTGCAACATCTGGCGGACGAGGCGCAAAAAGCCAAATCGGCCGGATTTTCACCGCGCGGACAGCAGGGAAAAGAAGATTATTCTCAAATGACCACGCGTGAAATCCTTGAGCAAAAATTCCGTGAGCTCGAGGACTGATTTTGATTAACCCTAACGGAAAAAACAACTGTGACGGTCGCAAATTCTGCGGCTGTTTTTTTATAAGGAACAAAAAATATGACAGACTATAATGACATTTTTACTTCAACTTTGGAAAGCCGTACCGGCAGTTTGGCTGACAACGTGTCTAAGGGCAATGCTTTGCTCAGCCGTTTGCATGATAAAGGCAAAATCCGCGAGATTAGCGGTGGTTCTAAAATTTTGGAAGAATTGGAATACGGTGAGGGCGATTTGACCTGGTATTCGGGTTATGAGACCATTAGTTACACCCCGAAACAGCTGTTTACGGCTGCGGAATATTCTTTGAAACTTTGCGCCGTGCCGGTGGCAATCTCGGGCGAAGATATGCTCAAGAACGCCGGTCATGCTCAGGTTATGGATTTGATGTCTAAGCGCATTGACAACGCCTGCAAAACGATGAAAAACAAGATGTCGGCCGCGGTTTATTCTGATGGTACCGGCTCGGACGGCAAAGAAATCGGCGGTTTGGCGCTGTTGGTGGCTGACGCGCCCGAGACCGGAACGGTCGGCGGCATTAACCGCGCGACGGCCGGTAACGAATTTTGGCGCAACAAGGCTTTGACTGCCGACGCGGCTTTGACCTCAGACACGATTTTGGCGAATATGGACAAGCTGTATATGCAGTTGTGTCGTGGTACCGAGCGTCCGGATTTGATTGTCACCGGCGCCGGTTTGTACTCGATTTTTGAGAGCGCATTAACCCCGATGCAGCGTTTTTCTGACAGCAAAATGGCTGATGCCGGTTTTGCCAACCTCAAATATAAAAATACAGATGTGCTTTGTGACAACGGTCAATGTCCGGATAATAAAATGTATTTTCTGAACACCAATTATATTTATCTGCGTCCGCATAAAGACCGTAACATGGCGGTTATTGGCGGTGAGCGTTTGGCAATTAATCAAGACGCTATGTATAAAATTATCGGTTGGGCAGGCAATATGACCATGTCTAACGCCGGTTTGCAGGGTGTGTTGATTAGTTCGCGCGCTTAACCAAAGGGTGAAAATCAGCGGGGCTGTGCTTGTGAGTGGCGCAGCTCCGCATTTTATTAAGGAGTGAGAATAATGGACTTTAGCGCATTTCAAAGCACGCTGCAAGGCAATCAGCGTCAGGATGGCATAGCGGCGAGATTTTATGACAAAGCCGTTAAAACCGGAAAGCTAAATGTCGACGGTTTGCCGATATTTGCTAATCGTTGTTTTGTGGAAATTAGAATTAAAGACAACAACTGCGAGATTTTTGACCAACCGGCAACGCCCGAGAAAATTAATCGTTTTCCGATTGAATACGCTCGTTATCAGATGAGTAAAAAGCAGGTGGAAAACGGCACGCCGCTGGAGCAGTTTGCTTTTTTGACCGCGGCGGAAATCGAAAGCCTTAAGGTGAGAGGGGTGTTTACGGTGGAGGCTTTGGCTAATTTGCCCGCGGATAAAGCCGAGCAGTTGGAGTTGGAACACGAGCGCGAATTGGCGCAAAAATTTGTGGCTTATGCTCGAAATTGCAAAAATTTGGAGAGTTTCAGCCAAAAAGAAGAAAACTATAAGGCTGAAATTAAGGCGCTCAGGGACGAACTGACCGAGTTAAAGCGCAATTCGGTGCCTCGTTACGGAAGGAGACGGTCATGAAAAATATTTTGGAAATTTGTCAGGAGGCGGCGGATTTGGTGGCGGCGCAACGTCCGGAGGATTTGTTCTCGGCAAATTCGGGACAGGACGCGTTGTTTTTGAGTGTGGCAAAAGACACTCTGGACAGTTTGCTGCGTTACGGTGACTGGCAGGAGCTGACCAAAGAGGGAAGTTTTCGCACTGTTGCGGGCAAGACGAATTATGTTATTGCCGAATTTTGCCCCGATTTTTATTGCCTGCTGAACAATACTGTTTTTGTGAAAGACGGACAAGAGCAGGTGATTGGCGCCATTACGCCGGAATCGTGGATGCGTGAAAAGTATTTTAATTTGGCCTCGGTTAATTTGAAATTTAAGCTGCAGAACGGTATGTTTAAGTTTTTGACACCGCCGCCGCCCAAAATGCAAATTGTTTTCCAATATCGGTCGGCGAACATCGTGTTTGACGCCGCTGCCGGTTATGAAGAAAAGACGGTGCTGAGCAAAAACACCGATATTCCGATTTTTGATGAATTTCTGGTCAAAAAAGGCATTGTCTGGCGTTGGTATCGGCGCAACGGTATGCCTTATGAAGAGGAATATAACGAATATTATCGCGAGATAAAAGCCAGATTTGCCAACACGTTGTCGCCTCAAGATATTGTGTTGGCTTCGGGTTTTGACAAGATAAAGTCAGGAGTGGTGATTAATGCAGCAAAGAACAGTTAATCGCGGCGCGGTGTCGCAAACTTGCAGTGTTCCGGCGCCAATCGGCGGGCTGAACGCGCGTGACAGTTTGGATAAAATGGCGGCTGACGACGCGATTGTGATGGACAATTACATTCCGCTTGATACCAAAGTTGTTTTGCGCAAGGGATATTGCAAATATGCCGCGTTGCCCGACAAGGTCAGCACACTGATGTGCTATAATGTTTCGGGGGCTAATCGTTTTTTGGCGTTTTGCGGCGGCAATGTTTATAACATATCGTCTAAGCAAAATGTGACGGCTTATGGCAAGTCTTTTCATAGCTCAATATGGCAATGGTGCCAATTTAAGCACCGTCTTATTATGGTCAACGGTAGCGACGCGCCGCAGACTTTTTATATTGACGACGAAGGGCAGACGCATTTTGAAGATTTGGCGGTGAGCGGCGAAGGACTAGTGGCGCAAAAATTGGTTAATGTTTGTGTGTCGAAACAACGTTTGTTTTTTGTGGAGAAAGGCTCGCTCAATATTTGGTATTCATCGGGTGTGGGCGAGGTGCAGGGCACGTTGAACAAGTTTGATCTGTCGACCATCGCTCGCGATGGCGGCGAATTGGTGGCGGTGGCTTCTTGGACGCAGGACGGCGGGCAGGGTATTGACGATCTGACAGTGTTTATTACCTCAGAAGGGGAAGTGATGGTTTATGCCGGAAGTAATCCCAATAATGCGGTGGACTGGTCGCTCAAAGGAGTTTATCGGATGAGCCGACCTATCGGATATCGCTGTGTGATTCCGTATCAGGGTGATGTGGTGGTGATTTCTGAAGATGGGTATATTCCGCTTTCAAAGGCGTTGCCGTTGGATAAAACCAATGCGGCGTTGGTGTCTTTTAGTGACAAAATCAGAGGTTTGGTTTTGGAACGCACCCGCGCCGGCAAAAATAAGTTCGGTTGGCAAGGTATTATTTATGGTCGTGGCGGATATGCGATTTTTAATGTTCCGACTAATCAGACTTTTGAGCAACACGTGGTGAACACCGCTACCGGCGCGTGGTGTCGCTTTACCAATATTCCGGCGTTGTGTTGGTGCGGGTTTGGCGGACGATTGTATTTTGGCGCAAAAGACGGGGTGTATTTGTTTGACGAAGGGTATTCGGACGACAAACTGCATATTTGCGGGCACGTTGAGCAGGCGTATTCCAATTTGGGCACGGCGGCGCTTAAGCGTATTCAGTTGCTTAATCCTCGTACGAAGTCTTCAACTCGTTATGCCTTGGTGATTTATACCAAAACAGATTTTGGTGATGAGGATAAAACGTTTGTTGAAAACATCGGGCACAGCGGGCAGACCAAATGGAACGAGGCCAAGTGGAGCACTTTGGCTCGCCCCATAGGCACGCGTTGGGCAACGCTCAAGGGGCGTATTCGCAGTCAGTGGATTGCCAACTCGGCAACGGGATATAAGGTCAGCATTGTGTTCAAAACCAAAACACGAGGCAATTTGATTGAGTGGTATGACACGGGGGTGAGATATGAGGCAGGCAGCGGATTACTCTGAGATTGTGCCGGACAGGGATGACCTGATTGCGCATTGGGTATGCAACGGTTTGCGCACCGATACGGCGTGGCTGCAGAATTATCGGGTTTATGGCATTATGCGCAACGCCAAAATTATTGCCGGACTGATATTTCATAATCTGCGGCGCGGGCAAGATGTGTGGTGGACAATTTATGCCGAAGACGCGCGTTGGTGTAATCGGCGTATTTTGAGTGCGTTTATGCGTGAGGCGTTTGATGTTTGTGGATGCAAGCGCATTAATTTGTTGGTGGATGACGACAACGAAAAATGTCTGAAGTTTGTTCTGAGGTTGGGTTTTAAAATCGAGGGAAAACTAAGACAATTTAGAGAAGACGGCAAGGACTGTTTGGTTCTTGGTTTGTTAAAATCAGAAAATAAATTTTAGGAGAAAATATTATGTCAAAAGCATTAGGGTTTAGCGGAACAACCGCAGGGATGAATATCGGTGCCATGGGGGCTTTGAACTATTTGAACAATGTGGATACGTCAACGGTGGACAACACTAACGCGTTAATGGCCGGCACCGGTTATAATTTGGCGCAGAGTTTGGAGGGGCGTCCGGATTATGTTTATAGTGTCGACGGGTCTGACGCGGCGCGGCAACGGGCGGAAAATTCACTCTATAATTCATATATTGACAAGCTGACGCCGCAATTTGCCAATCAAACCGCGGATTTGGAGACCAGACTGCAAAATCAGGGTTTGAGTGTGGGCAGCGAGGCTTATCAACGCGCGATGACCGATTTGCAAAACAATCAAAATAATGCTCTTAATCAAGCGGCTTATCAAAGTGTGACAGCCGGTCAAAATGCTTTCAGTAACAGTTTGAGCGACAGTATTCGCAGCGCCGGATTTTCAAATAGTGCCAGAATGCAGCCGGTTAATGAGATTTTGGCTTTGTTGTCAAATTCGCCAAGCGGATATCAGGTGGCGATGGACAAGTATAAAATCGCGTCACAGGCTTATGACGATATGTATAATCGTCAGCGTCAAAATGATGCCGATCAGGCTCAACGGTTGCAAAATACCTTTGAGACCGCGGGCAAAATCGGCGCGGCGTTTGTGGCTTCTGACCGTCGGTTTAAGGAAAATATTAAAGCAGTCGGCAAGTTGGATAACGGGCTGACGGTTTATCTGTTTAATTATAAAAACGATAAAACGCCACGCATTGGATTAATCGCGCAAGAAGTACGAAAAGTCAAACCCGAGGCTGTTTGTGAAGACGCTTCGGGATTTTTGTATGTGCGTTATGATTGGGCAGTGAAAAAATAAGGAGAAAAAATATGCCATTTGACAGTGAGGGAAATTTTAGCCGTCTGCATAATTGGGAAGATGACCGGATTAACGATATTGACATTGTGACCGACCATATGGACGAGGAAGATGACAACTTTGCCAACGGGTTGTCGCAATGTTTTTTGAAAAACGGTTTGTCGAAAATGCAGGGGGATTTTGACGCCGGAAACTTTAAGCTCAGAAACGTGGCTGACGGCACAACCGCTTATGACGCGGTTAATCGTGCGCAGCTTGATAAGCAAAATACGGAATTGAGTACAGAGATTAAAAAAGTGGCGGAGAGTTTTCAGGTGGTGGAAAAACTGCCTGAAAGCCCCGATGAAGGTACTTTTTATTTTGTGGTGGAGGCGTAAATGCTGTATCGTAAACAGAAAAAAGTGGCGGAGGTGTATCGTGGCGGCAAGCTTATCGGACAAGTGTATAAAGGTAAAACAAAACTATATGATGTTAATCCTTATGCAAAAGGTGAGGTTTTAGTTAATGCTTCCCCTGCGGATTTTGCCGTAGAACTGCCGCGCGGGGTTTATAAACTGGCGGCGGGCGGAGCCAAAGGCGCGGATGCGACTTGGATATACTCCGGAGCTTCGTGGGGAGCCAGCGGTGGCGGCGGTGCGTTTGTGGAGGTGGTGTTTTTTAACCCCGCCTCGCAGACTATGACAATTAAGGTGTCGGCGAGCGGCGGTACAGTCGTGACTTTAGGCAGTGATGTTGTGATGACTGCTCATGGTGGCGGTAATGCTTCGGTCGGTAATGTGGGCGTTGGCGGAACGGTGGAGATTTCCGATAATTTAGAAGTGTTGGAGGTTGTTAAAGCCGCTAACGGCAACGGCGGCGGTATGGCACCGTATGCCGTGCCCGATGTTGCCAGTGTGTCTGATTATGACAACTGGGGCGGTTCGGCTCATGCTGCCGGCGGGGCGCGTTTGGAATATGTGCGATATAAAAAGGAGGTTGGAGATGACGGGAAAAATGTTTAATAATATCATTGAGGTGCGGCAAGGCGACAGCTTTGTGATTAAACTCAGGTTTCATAAAAACAATCAGCAGATTGATTTGAGCAAGGCTGAGGTTAAAATGCAGGTCAGAAGTGCTGACGACGCGGAGATGTTTACGCTCAAGGCTAGTCCGATTGAGGCGGAGAAAGGCACGTTTGCCTTGCTGATTATGCCCGAACAGAGCAAAATTCCGGTCGGTGATTATAAAACCGATATTCAGCTGATGACGGCGGACGGCGCGGTTAATACCATATTTCCCAATGATGTTAATCGGGTGGGCGTTTTTAGAATTACGCAGCAGGTGACGAGGTGAGTTATGGAAAATGTGATTGATGTGAATTGTCATGACGCTCAAAACATTGAGGTTTATTGGCAAGAAGATGTGACCGTTGATTTGGATTTGGCGCTATTGTATGTGAAGTCGGGACAGCAAGAGATTCAGACTTATGTTAATGAAGTCAGCAAGCCGGAAATCAGTCGCTATACTGATGAATATGCTAAGCCGATTGTGACAAAAATTGTTGATGATTTGGCGCGACCGCAGGTGGCTGATTATGTTGAAAATGAGGTTAAGCCGCAGATTAATGATTTTGCCGATAAACAGATGTCGGGTTATGCCAGTCAAGCGGCGTTGTCGTCCTCAGAGGCTCAGAAATATGCGCAAAATGCAGCGGAAAGCGCTGATGTTTCTTTGCAACAGGCACAGCAGGCGGCGCAAGCGGCAGAGCGCGCGGCGTCAAGCGAAACACACGCGGCACAATCGGCGCAAGAGGCTGCGGCCTCGGCTAAAAGCATTAATGTTGATAATTTGTTGCACAAAACCGGCAGTGAGACAAAAAACGGCAATCTCGCTTTGCAAAACGGGCGGTTTTCGGCTTATTCTGCCAGCAGCAGTACCGGCGTTGATATTGTGCGACAAGATACGGCGCGGAGTGATGCGGTTGAGAAAGACACGGTGTTTGGCAACATCCATTTTAATGACAAAAACAATCAGGTGGTGGGGTATGTGCAGACGTATCGCAATTCGAACGGGGATAATAATTTGCAGTTGGCTATTGCCGACGCGGATGGAAATATGAAGGTGTTGCGCGTGCAATCCGATGGTTTGGTTTTTGTACCCAAAACGCCGGCGGTGACGGACAAGACGCAGGCGGCGGTGACGACTAATTTTGTGGCGAACAAGTTTCAGGTGGTGGATGCTTTGCCTGCAGAGCCGGTTGCCGGTGTGTTTTATTTTGTAAAGGAATAGAAAAGAAACAGGAGGTTTGCGCCTCCTGTTCCCGTTTTCTTATCGACTGATGGACAAGAAAATTCGGATTTTCCGAATTATGATAATAATTTTAATTTTTATCATAATTTCTCCTTTCAAAATGCGAAAGGGGAAAACACCGCCTATTGACATTTGGTGTCAAATAGGTTATCTTTAACTCATGGAAAGTGAGTTAAAGATAGGTTAACCCCTTTCTTGGTTAAAGAAATTGTCCGATGTTGCTGCATCGGACTTTTTGTTTATATAATGCCGACTGTTGATTGTCAAGTTATGAGGGGCAAGGGTTCCTTTGGTTGATTGGATTGTTTCGCCCGTGTTCCACGGTTGCGCGATGACGATTGGGGGCTGCCTCTCTAAATTTTTAGAGAGGCAAGATTGCTCAGTAAATGCGTCAGCATTTGCGTTTAGCAATCTGGTGAGTTTAAGGTTATGTTTGAATTTTTAATTGGGTGTACTTAATTTTAAGACTTTCCCTTACTTTAAACTCACCCTAACCCTCTCTAATAATTTAGAGAGGGAATAATTGGCTATAAAGTTTGTTGTTAAGCTCCGCTGAGGCGGGGCTTTTTTGTTAATGGAGGTGTTATGGGAATTCATGTAAACGGCTCGGAAGTCGACAGCGTTTATTGCGGTGCCGTACCGATTGCGGAAGTGTATAACGGGGTGCAACCGGTGTGGACGGCGGATGCTTATGACAAAGGGCATATTTTTGTGGAGGCCAACGAGAGCAAGACCTTTGAGGTTACGCTTGAGAAAGGTACTTATTATGTGGAGGTGACCGGTGGAGGCGGTTCGAGCAATTTCGGTTGGTATTATATTTGTTTTAATAACTCCGGCGGTTCCGGCGCCTCGTGTTATGGCGAGTTTTATAATCCGAAACAGCAAACCTTTACGCTTTGCGCCGGTGGAGGCAGCGGTATCAGCTATATGAACATCGGTGATACTCGGGTATTAACAGCTAACAACGGCAACGGCTGCGCGGCTAACGGAGCGTGCGGCGGCAACACCGGCGGAAAAGCCGTATTGGACTTCAGCTCAGGGTTGGTGGAAAATATCTCGGTCGAAGGGCATGACGGATTGCCCGGCTCTTATGCCCAAAACGCCGCGCCGGCTCCGGGAGCATCGGTCTCGCCACATGGTTGGGGCGTGGGGGCGACTTCTTCCTGCGGTAATGTCGGCGGTACCGTGGGCGGAATATTTTTGCAATATGTCAGACACAGAAAATAAAAGGAGGTAAAAATGTGTGACTGTTTTGAAGACAAACATAAAGGTGAGCCGCGTTTGGTGGCGGCATGGCTGGTCGGACAAAATGAAAGTCATAAAAATCTGATTAGATTTTTGGAAGATACGCTCGGGGTTGAAAAAGGCGAGGGCAAGCTCGGTGACAACACGCTTGAGGGGTTGTTGGCCGCGGCGTATTTGAATTTGGAGGCAAACGAAAAGCAACTTGCGCAACTACCGAGTTTGGAGCCGGAGAGCGCGGCATAAAACAATAATAAATTATGGAGCAACGGCCTGCGGAAACGCGGGCTTTTTTTATGGAGAAAAAATATGGAATTTAGCAATTTGGCGCTGTGGGTGGCGTCGGTATGCGCGGGGGTGTGGAATATTTTGAACGAAAAATACGAGACTGTCCGCCGCAGTGTGTGCGCGTTTATGCTGGGGTTTGGTTTTTGCTATACGCCGGCACTGATAATGTCGCACTTTGGGTATGATACGGAGACGGCAACCTGTGTGGGATATATCTGCGGAGTGGTGTCGACCAAAATTTATGACACAATTATCAAATGCTTAAATCGTGTGCCTGATATTTTGAGCAGCCGACTGGGGGAGAAACATTATGATTCCAATGACTAAGGCGGTGCAACGTTTGATATTGCATGAAGGATTGCGGCTTAAACCTTATGTTTGCCCAAAGGGGTATCTGACTATCGGTGTGGGGCGTAATTTGCAGACCAATCCTTTGACGGCGGAAGAAAAAGCGCATTTGGGACACAAAAATCTGAAAGACGGCATTACGCAGAATGAGGCAATATATTTGCTGGAAAACGATATTCGGAAATATCAGTATTTGTGTCGCAAACATATTCCTTTTTTTGAGGATTTGAGCGATGAACGGCAATATGCACTTTTGGATATGGCGTTTAATTTGGGAATTTCGGGATTATTAAAGTTTAAGAAAATGTTGGCGGCGATGTGTATCGGAGATTATCGCGGCGCGGCAAAAGAGTGTATGAACAGCCGCTATGCCAAAGATGTCGGTGTGCGGGCGCAAAGAATAGCCATGCTGATTCAGACAGAAATATGGAGGGTGTGAAAAAATGTGGCGAGTGGTTATATTAGTGGCGGCGGAGTTTTATTTGTGCTTTTTGAGCTATCGTTTGGGATATAAACAGGCACAGTTGGACACGTTGCAAAAGGAAGTGAGGTATGAGCAAAAAGTATCAACGCAAAAGGCGGTTATTTATAGTCGTCCCAATGCTTCTCGCACTGAGTTGCTGCGGCTCTTTGAGAGCGGAAAAATGTAGCTGTCCGGTCTATCCGGTCGGCGGGGCGGCGGTCGGGCGCGAACTGCGTCAGTTGTCGTATGACGAATATCCGCATTTGTGGGAGTGGTTGGGGCGTGTGAATAAGCTGCGACAGGAACTCGAACTGTGTTCAAAAACAAAAAATCCCTGAGCTGAACGGCTCAGGGATTTTTTTTGACTTGTGGGAAAGTTAAAGGCTTATTTGCCAAAAACGTTCAGGCTGCCAAGCGTGTCTTTAACATCATTAACAACGCTGTCGGCAGAATCTTTGGCCATATTCGCAGCCTCGTTAGCGGCGTCCTTAGCGGAATCAACAGTTGCTTTGGCGGCATCTTTGAGGTTGGCTAAGTTGCTGCTGATAACGGTGGTTGAAACCGAAGATAACAGTTTGTTCAAGACAAAAGCGATTGAATCTGCAACCGAAGTGCCTTTTGATTCTTCACCAATATTATTCAAAGTGATGGTCGGCAGAGCTACTGCGGTAGAAACAACCTCAGGTGCGGCAGTCATGGCTCCGTTGATTTCACCATTGCTGATAACAACTTTTTTGATGATGACTTTTTTGCTGCTTGCGGATGATTTGTCTGCTGCCTCAGTTTGGGTCGGAGCGGCGACATTGTCATTGTGGGAGGAGGCGCTGAATTTGTTGACATTGTTGATGATGTCGGCAATGTTATTTTGGGTCAGCGACATCATTTCATAAGAAATAACCGGTTTGTTGACGGCGATTTCATCAATCACAATGGTGTCGGTGGTCAGGCTTTTGATGTTGACCTTAACGCTGATTTGACCGAGCTGAACGGCATATTTGGTTTTGTAGTTGGCGGGGTTGGCAACGGTGATTTCTTTAACGGTTGCCTGACCGTTTTTGAGGTCGATGTTAAAGCCCTGAAGGTTGACATCGGTTCCGGTAACCTCGCTGCCGTATTTGTTGACAACTTTTTTAACAATCATTTCCAAAGGGAAAAAGTAATAAACAGCGGCGCAGAGCACAGCAATAACCAATAAGAAAACTGAAAATTTTTTCATTTCTTTCATCCTTGTTAATAATTAAAACTTCTGTATAACAACATAAGATTCTTGTCATAAATGTCAACCTGAAAATCAGACATATCGCATAAAAATACTTGACAAAATTTGTCTGCGTTTTATAACAAAAGCAATGATTTTATTATTATTTCTTAAAAAAATTATTATGGATAAAAAATTTTTATTGCAGGAGATTTTGGCTCATAAAATAGTCGAAATCAGTTGGGAAGAGCCCTTGCTAGTGTCGGAAGGCGTTGTGGCACCGGTTTGTTTTTATACCAAGCGTATTCCGTATAAGAACGTGGAATTGCGCAACAATATCGTTAAGGCCATGGCGGCAGTGGTGCAGACTTTCGTTCGCGACACCAATGTGATTTTGGCCGCCGCTACGACAGATGCCGAGCCTTTGGTTTCGGTTGTGGCCAATCAGTTGGGACTGAAGTGTATTTATCTTCAGGGTGTGGGCGCCGGCGAGAACAAGGTTTATTCCTTTGATAAGGCTGCGGTTAAGAATCAGAACGTGATCGTGATTGATAGCGCGGTGACAACTAATTTGAGCAGATTGCCCGAAATTGCCGTGATTGAGAATTACGGTGGTCGAATTAAGGCTATTTGCGCGCTGTTTAATTTTGAGTTTGCGGCAACGCTTAACTTCAGCTCAATTCCGTTTTGCTCGATTTTGACTTTTTCCGACTTGTTGGAGGAAGTGACTACCGAGCAGAGACAAGTTTTAATACATTGGCACAATAATCCGAGCTGTTGGCATGGATGATTGAGCCGGTATTAAATATAAGCACAAGAAAGACATACAAGTTTTTGTATGTCTTTTTTTGTGCGCCATTTTTAACAAAAACAAAATTTATTTAGGAGAAAAACATTATGTTTGAATATTTGCCAAATCCATATAATCAACAAACCATGTATCCGTGCAGCAATGCTCAGACGCGTCCGAAAAACGGTTTTACGCCGGTTCCGGACGGTACTCAGACGCAGAGCTATATTAATCCGCGCCGTAATGTTGATATTTGGGATAAGCAACTTTATTTGACGCCGGAAGAAAGAGCACGTTGCGGTCTTCCGCCCGAAGATGAGCCTCAGGCACAGGTTAATAATACTCAGGTGCCGGTTAATAATGCTCAGGTGTTACCCGAAAATGCACCGCAGATGCCGGTCAATAATGAGCCTCAGGAAAGTTCCCAAGGTTTGGGCGCAACAATTTTGCGCAAGGGGGAGCAGGTGACTTCTGCGATGATGAACGGTTTGACGCAAGGGTATGAGGACGAAATTGAAGGCGGACTCAAGGCTGTGGGCTATGGTCTGGCTAATGCCGGTATGAGAGCCGGTCGCGCGTTGGGCGCAGATTGGCAGGTGCCGCAAGAGGGTGTTTGGGACGCTATGAAACGCGGTTATGTGCAGGGACGTGACGCTCGGCGTCAGGTTTTGAACGATGCCTATGAGGAAATGCCTATTATTTCGACGGGCATGGAGACGATAGGTTCAATAGCCAGTCCGGTTAATAAACTGTTTGGGTGGCAGAGAGGCGCTAATCCGATGGCTCCGAGAAGTATGCGGATTAAGGCAAATCGTAATGCAACTTTGGGGACTGCGGGAATAAACGCTGTCGGAAACTCTGATGATTTCAGAGCCGGTGAAATGGGAAAAAACGGAGTAATTAGCACTCTTGGAAGTTTTGCGGGATATGGGGCTGCTAACGGTCTACTCGGCAGGTTTGGCAATGATTTCGCGCGTGCGGTTTTGAGCGGCGGTGTGGCACAGCCAGTACAAAGTGGGGTGTCTTATTTGATAGAAAAATTATCTAAATAAGTTTTGAACACATTTTTAGTAACATAAGAGTATATACAATGGTATGTACTCTTGTGTTTTTATATTGTATAGTTATAACAATTCGTTATGATTACACGATGAGCATCCTAAAGGTCTTTACTTTTGAGAATTATTGGGGTAGAAAAAAGGTGAGGAGACTTTATTATGATATTGAATTTGTTAAAAGTGGTATTGTGGATAGTTGCGGGGTTGTGGTGCGCATGTGTTGTAACAATAGAAGAGGAGTGTTGGTCTGATCCTGTTGTTCTTGTGGGGTTTTTGATACCTTTCTGTATGTTTGGATTGTGTTTCTTTGCCGGATTTTTTGTGCCACTTGAAAAATGGGAGACGTGTCCTGTTTTATCGGATCGATATTATAGAGTTTCAACTATAATTCTCTTTATGATATGTACTTATATCAATTTGAATTTTCCTCATTATGATTCTCGTCTTACCAGACTTTTTTCCAAATTGTTGCCCATGGAGTAAATTAAATAACTATAACAAATCGTTATAGTATTATATATTATGTTATGTATTTTGTTATATTTCATAACGAAATGTTATAATTATGTGGCGTGTGTTCTAAATTCCTTTACTTTTTCCTCCGATTAATTTAGAAAAGAGGCAAGGAGATTTTGTTATGTGTTTGTCTAAAATTCTAAAATGGATATTGTGCTATATTGGAGTTTGGTGGTCAGGGATGTTTTTTTTAGTCCCAAGAGAGTATATGTCTCACCCTGTAGTTATGTTGGGATATGTACAACTAAATTCTATGATGGTAATAGGGATGATTGCGAGTTTGGTTGTGCCATATTCAAAGCAGGATAAATGTCCTATTTTGTCTGATGGTTATATAAAACTTACATTAGTTTTGTTTTTCATCATAAGCACATATGTTAATTTGAATTTTCCGCATAAGGATTGTTTCCTTACCAGATTATTTTTCTTAAATTAATTTAGCATGGACACGGTGATGCATATAATATTATGTATCACCGTGTTTTTTTTGTGAGCTATGTTATAACAAAATGTTATATTCTATAACAATATGTTATAATTTTAGAGTATTTTATAACGAAACGTTATGAATAAAGAGATTTTAATAACGAAATGTTATAATTTTATAACAAATTGTTATAGTCGGCGCCGAAGGTAAATGTGCGTGGTGTCGGTGAGAGAAGAGGTCGGGTGCGCGCGGAGGGGAAAACAGGTGCGTTGAGAAAGTGGCGAAGTGTGAGGTAAGGCGCAGAGTGATGAGATGTGATTGTGGTTGTGTTTGTTGTGGCGAAGTGTGAGGTGAGGCGCAGAGTGATGAGATGTGCTGTGGTTGTGTTTGTTGAGGCAATTGTGTAAGGAGCAAGAGTGATGGGACGAGGTGTGTTGATGTGAGGTGGTGGGGCGTAGCAGGAGCTGGCGTGTGGTAAAGCGCAGGGTGCGGGCTGCAACGCGGCGCACGCCGATGGTTGGTTGAACGGTCGTGTTCATGGTTCACTCTTAATGTCGTATCGAGCCTTAAACTTTGGTCACATAGTCTTTATGCACTTTTTTTATGCCATAATTGTCAAATTTGATTTCAAGTTTGTTGCCTTCGGCATTGGTAACTTTGCCAAAGCCAAAAGTATCGTGATAAACCTTGGCGCCGATAAACTGTTTTTGCGCCGCTGATTGCTGCGAATAGCTCGGACGTTTGTTGCGATACCACGGCTGATAGCCTTGCCGATTGTTGTTGCCATAGCTGTTTTGATAGTTGTTGCCATAGTTTTGTTGCGGTTCGCGATTGTCGATATAGTTGCTGTAAAACTGGTTGACATTATTACAAAGCTCAATGTTTTGCGGTGGCAATTCATTGATAAAGCGCGATGGAATATTGTTTTGCCACTGACCGTAAACACGGCGGTTCATGGCTGTTAATATGTAGAGTTTCTGCTTGGCGCGGGTGATTGCCACATAGGCCAGACGGCGCTCTTCTTCCAAAGCGTTTTCGCCGCCCTCGTCAAGACTGCGTTGGTGCGGGAACAAGCCTTCTTCCCATCCGGGGAGAAAGACGACATCAAATTCCAAACCTTTGGCGGAGTGCAGGGTGATTAACATTACTTTGTTGGCATCTAAGGCTTCGTCATTATCCATAACCAGACTGACGTGCTCTAAAAATTCGGACAAATTCGGATATTTGTTTTTATCGGTCAAAACGCTGATAAGTTCTTTGAGGTTTTCTAACCGACCTTCGGCGTCGGGCGAGCTGTCGTTTTTGAGCATATCGACATAGCCGGAGTCTTCTAAAACCTGCGCGGCTAAATCATCGGGGGAAACCGCAGGCAAAATGTGTCGCCACTCTTCAAAGTTGCGGACAAGCTCGCTGAGGTTGGCTTTGGCTTTACCGCTCAGACCACCTTGCTCTACCATCCGCGCGGCGGCGTCAAACAATGAACACTGCTCTCGGGAGGCAAAGTCGCGCATTTTATCTAAGGTTTTTTCGCCGACACCGCGGGCGGGTTTGTTGATGATGCGTTCAAACGCCAAATCGTCGTGCGGTTGCAAAATTACTCTAAAGTAGGCCAGAGCGTCGCGGATTTCAGCACGTTCATAAAACTTTGGTCCGCCGATAACCTGATAAGGAATAGCCTCGGCAATGAATTTTTCTTCAAATTCTCGGGTTTGAAAAGCGGTGCGCACCAAAACCGCCATTTGCGAATATTCATAACCGTTACGGTGCAGGTTTTCAATCTCGTCCATAACGTATTGCGCCTCGTCCTCGCCGTTATAGGTGCTGATGATTTTTATCGGGCAGTTGTCGGAGCCGCGGGCGGGGCTGTTCTCCGCCACTTTAAGGGTTTTGCCCAAACGACCGCTGTTGTGGCTGATGAGGCAGGAGGCCGCCGCCAAAATGTTGGCGGTGGAACGGTAGTTGCGCTCCAATCTGATGGTGGTGCAGTCCTTAAAATCTTTTTCAAAACGCAAAATGTTTTCAATTTCGGCGCCGCGCCATGAATAAATAGATTGGTCGTCATCGCCCACGCAACACAAATTGCGGTATTTTTGCGACAACAGGCGCAGGAATAAATATTGGGTGACGTTGGTGTCTTGGTACTCGTCAACCATAATGTAGCGGAACTTTTCTTGATATTGCTTCAAAACATCGGCATTAGACATTAGAATCGTTAAAGTATAAAGCAAAATATCGCCAAAGTCGACGCAGTTAAGCTCTAACAGGCGCTGCTGATAGCGTTTGTAAATTTCGGTCAGGGTGTTGCTTTTGAAGTTTTCGTCAATCTTGTCGACGGTGATGTTTTTGTCTTTCCAACGCTGAATACGGTCAACAATGGACTGCGGCGGATATTTTTTGTCATCAACGCCCATATCGGCGCAAATTTTTTTGATAACGCGTTTTTGGTCGTCTTCCGCCAAAATAGTAAAGTTGGAGTTTAAGCCCACTAAGGGGGCGTGAACGCGCAGAATTTTGACGCAAATGCTATGAAATGTGCCAAGCCAGACACTATCGGCCATAGGGCCAATGAGGTTGCGCACACGTTCCTTCATCTCTTTGGCGGCGCGGTTAGTAAAGGTGACAACCAGACAGTTCCATGGTTGAGCCTTTTGCTGTGATAATATATAAGCCAGACGGGTGGTCAGCACTTTGGTTTTGCCGGTGCCGGCGCCAGAGAGGACTAAAACCGGTCCTTCGGTGGTTTTGACCGCAAGTTTTTGCTCGGGATTGAGTTGCTCAAGCCAAGGAGATTCGGGCATTAGGTGTTGCGTGTTGTTATAAATCGGGGCAGCACAGCTGTCGTCAAGGTTAAATATATCGTCCATCGTTTGTATCAGCTTATTGTTTTTTTAATCTTTGTGCAATATATATGATATAAGATAGTTTGCAAAGGAATTTTTTGTATTTATGCCTAGGAGGATTGCCTTTTATGTCTGATAGTCGTGAGAAAATCATAGCTCTTAAAAATTATTTGGAAACCAAAATCATCGGACAGGAAGATTTGGTTAAAAAATTGTTGATTACGCTGCTTGCCGATGGTCATGCGTTGGTGGAAGGCGCTCCGGGGTTGGCTAAGACTAAGGCGATTAAGACTTTGTCGCAATGCGTGGAGGCAAAGTATAATCGTATTCAATTTACGCCGGATTTGTTGCCGTCGGATATTACCGGCAGTGAAATTTATGTGGCGCAAAAAGGCGAATTTGCGTTTCGGCAAGGTCCGATTTTTGCTAATTTGGTGTTGGCTGACGAGATTAACCGCGCGCCGGCCAAGGTGCAATCGGCGTTGTTAGAGGCTATGGCCGAGCGTCAAGTCAGCGTGGGCGGCAAGCGTTATGCTTTGCCCGAGTTGTTTATGGTTATGGCTACGCAAAACCCGATTGAACACGAGGGAACGTATAATTTGCCCGAGGCGCAACTCGACCGTTTTTTGATGTATATTAAAATCAATCAGCCTAATGCGGCGGTTGAGCATAAAATCTTAAAATTGGTGCGCGGCGAAGATTTAAAAACCGCGGAGACACCGTTTGAACCGCTGAAAATCGCCGATGTGTTGGCGGCGCGGCAAGAAGTGTTATCCGTGCATTTGAGCGAGGCGGTTGAGGAATATTTGGTGCAGCTGATTATCGCCACCCGTCAACCCGAAAAATATGCTGCCGATTTGGCGGGGCAGGTGTTGTTTGGCGCAAGTCCTCGCGCGACAATCGCTTTGGATAAGTGCGCCAAAATCAACGCATGGCTCGCGGGGCGCGATTTTGTGACGCCTGAGGATATTCACGCCGTGGTTTATGATGTGTTGCGGCACCGCATTATTTTGTCGTTTGAGGCTCAGGCCGAGAATTTGACAACCGATGAGGTTATTACCGAAATTTTGCGCACGGTTCCTCTGCCGTAAGGTGGCGTTATGGCGGTTTTGCAAAACATATTTAAAACCAAGACGGAAGAAAAAAGCCGCGGGCTGTTCGCAACCGTTGAAGAGTTGACGGCGCAAAGGCGCTATGCTCTAAAAGCCCGTTATGCAACGAGCAAAGATATGACCACGGCTCGCGCCGGAGATGTGAAGTCGGTTTTTAAGGGGCGTGGTATGGAGTTTGAAGAAATCAGAGCCTATGCGTTTGGCGATGATGTGCGCGATATTGATTGGCGGGTAACGGCGCGCAAGCAAGTTCCTTACACCAAGCTGTTTGCTGAAGAAAAAGACCGCGAAGTTTATGTGATTTTGGACTTGTCGCCGCAAATGCTGTTTGGCACCAAACGAGAGCTGAAAACAGTTGCCGCCGCTAAGGCCACGGCGCGTATCGGGTGGCAAAGTTTGTTGCGCAAAGACAGATTCGGTTGTCTGTTGTCTGACGGAAAAGACGAGGTGTTGCTTAAGGCGCAAAACACGCAGGCTAACTTGATGATGATTTTTAAGAAAATCGCCGATATGTCGCAAAATGTGTTGAACGCGCCCAGCGAGGGCGGCGCTGCTTTTGATTTGATGAAAGCGGTTAAGCTGTTGCAACAAAACATTAAGCACAAGGCGATTGTGTTTGTGGTGAGTGATTTTGCCGATTTTGGCAATGACGGGCAAAAGGCGTTGGCGTTGTTGGCGAAAAAAGCGGAAGTGACCTGTGTTAAAGTGTTTGACGTGATTGAGAAATATCCGCCGCAGGATGGTGAGTATATGGCGCAACAAGGACGCAGGCGGTTGGTGTTTTCGACCCGATCGGAAAAGTTCAGGCAGGCGTATGAGCAATATTTTGCCGAAAAGTTTCAGACAATCAGGGCGTTTTGCCGCAAATTTAATCTGCATTACGCCGAAATTTCCACCAACGGTGACTGAGACACCGCGCAAATGCAAATTTTTGAATATTAATTTGACAATTCTTGCGTTTGGTGATACAAATGCAAGGTGAATTATTCTGAACTATAATTTGAGAAGAGATATACTATGGTAAAATCAAACGAAAACAGTGCTTATAAAAGAGGTCAGGAACTCTTGGATCAGGGCAATTATAAAGACGCAGTCGTGCAGTTTGATGCTGCGTTGCAGGAACAGCCGGATTCTTGGAAGGCTTTGAACAGCAAAGGTTTTGCTTTTCAAAAAATGAGCAGATATACCGAGGCGGTGGAGTGTTTTGACAAGGCGTTGGCTTTGAACCCGCAGTCGGTGGAGGTTTTGAATAATAAGGGTGTTACCTTGAGTATGCGCGGGTTGTATAAGGACGCGATTGCCTGCTTTGATGAGGCGGTGGCCATAGATAAAACCTCTTTGGAGGCTCTGAACGGTAAGGCGATTGCTTTGCAACACATGTTTTCCTATAAAGAGGCGTTGGATGTGTTGGAACAGGCAATGGCTATTGATAACCGTCATCCGCAATCTCTCTTGAGTATAGCCGTAACCCTGCAGAAGTTGAAACAATATGACAGGGCAATTTCTTTCTTCAAAAAAGTTTTAGCCGGTGACAAAAACAATATTAAAGCTTGGAACGGCGTGGGCGTGACTTATCAGTTGATGGGTGACAACAGTTCGGCTTTGAAGTGCTTTACCAAAATTTTGAACATTGACAGTCACGAGATTCAGGCGTGGATTAGTATCGGTTTCGTTTATCAGAAAATGCTCAAGTTTAATGACGCGTTGAAGTGCTACAAAAAAGCGCAGTCGCTGATTAATGGCGCTTATCATCACAAATTGTATGACGGTTTGGCAAGCTGCTTAACCAAGTTGTCGGAATTTGATCAGGCGATTGAGGTTTATAAACAAATTTTTCAGCGCGAAGAGGGCAAGAAAAAGTGGGATGCTCAGCGCTCTATTAAGTTTGTGAACAAGTTGAAACGCAAACAGGCTATGGGGGCTTTGCCGGCGATTACGCCTCAGGCGCCAACCGCTCAATAGTGATTGAAAACAGGGGTTTTGCAAAAAAATACGATGGCGATGGCTGTCGTATTTTTTTTGTGTGTGGCAATCCAGATTTCCTTCCTTAAATTATTAGGGAAGAATTATTTCCTGAATCGTCATTGCGAGTGTGGCTTGCCACCGAAGCAATCTAGCATGTCCCCCAAACGTCATTGCGAGCAAAGCGAAGCAATCTAGTCAAAAAAAGTAGCCGAATTAATAGACTGGATTGCTTCGCCCGCTCTGCGGTCTCGCAATGACGATTCTGTGGTAATGTGCCAAACTCGCAGTGACGAGTGGGGAGGGGACCGCTTTAGCCTCGTGATGACGTATGGGGCGGAGGAGGGCTGGTGCTTTGCAGGGTGATGAGGGAGAAAAACGTCATAATTTGAAATTTCTTATTGTAATTTTTGTCTAAATAAGATATATCATTGTCTGATAAATTTTATTATTAATCTTTAAATTTTATAATTATGACAAGTAATAAAAAACTAAAATTGTTTATCTGGTTGGCCGATATGTTGGGAGTGTCTGTTGATGACATTGTGTCATATCGGGAGGAAATAATAAAATTGAAACAGAGCAAATCAGTGGTTTCAACTGAGACTGTTTCTCCGGTTACACCAACAACAGTTTCAACTGAGGAAATGCCTCCGGTTGCCTCTACAACAGCGTCTTCTCCTGAATATCAGACACCGGAAAGCGTTTTGCCGGGGATGTATGTGTATACTGACGGCTTAATTTATCCTGAAATTATTGAAGGTCGTCAGATTAAGGCTGTCGTCGGATATGTAGATGGTTCTGAAGTGTTGGCGGTTTGTCTTAAAGAGCGGAAACTGCCATGGGGGCCTCAGAGAATGTCACTGGGGGAGCCCTCTGCCTATGATTGGTGTGGTAATTATAGGGAAGATGGTGTGGAACGTGGAAGTGCTTTTTTAGCAACAGCCCCACAATTAAAAAGAATTGCAGAATCAGGCGAGGTGATAAATGCATCTTTAAGAGCGTTGCCTGAAACAGCAATGGAGTTGGATGGTTGGTACTGGAGCGATGATGCTGACACTGAGTATGGCTGTGTGTCTATCGTTCATATGCCTAAAGGAGGTGTTCGGATGTTTTCTCCCTTTGGCCAATGTAAGACTCGTCCGATTATAAAGATTACGCTTTAATTATTTGTTTTTTTATCCTCTACTGCTTGTGCCGTAGAGGATTTTTTGTGCCTTTTTCCTTTTTGAATTGTTGTTTTTATGTGCGTTTTTTTTCGAAGGTTATTGCGAGAACGTGCGGTTATAATCGTGCATTAGTGTGAGACGGTGTGCCGGTGAAGCTGTTTATTTTTATATTGACTCCTTTATTGAATCTGGATTGCTTCGGACGTTGCCGTCCTCGCAATGACGATTGGGGAAGGGGCGGAAAAAGTAAAAAATATCAAAAATAAAAAAATGGCACGGAAATTGCATTAGATTATCCAAATGATTTATCCAGAAGTTTAGGGGAGAATATTATGGATAATACCAAATATATAGCATTGTCGCGGCAAATGGCGTTGTGGAAGCAGATGAACGTGGTTTCTAACAACGTGGCCAATATGAACACGACCGGCTATAAGCAAGAAGACACCATGTTCAGCACCTATGTGGCGCAGACGCTTAATGCCAAAGGGATGGGCAAAGAGCCGGTTTATTTTACGCAGGATTTTGCCACATATAATAACTTTATGGAAGGTGCGTTGGTTTCGACCGGAAATACGCTTGACGTGGCGTTACAGGGCGATGGCTTTTTTGCGATTGAGACCGATGACGGCGTGTCTTATACCCGCAAAGGTAATTTTACGTTAGACAGCAACGGGATGATTGTGACAACAGACGGGTATCCGGTGTTGTCTAGCAACAACGAGCCGTTGTTTATTGCTCCGACCGAAAAAGAGATTATGATTACGGAAGATGGCTCAGTGGCAACCGAAAACGGGGTTATCGGGCGTTTGCAGGTGGTAAAATTTGCCGATAATCAAAAATTGTTGAAAAAAGCCAACACCATGTTTGACAATGTGGCCGGTAATGCCTCGCGCGAGGCCGACAATGTGCGGGTTTTGCAAAGAAGTTTGGAAAAATCAAATGTCAACTCGGTGGAAGAAATGACCAAGTTGATTCATTTGCAGCGTTCTTATGAGTTTGTGCAGCAGATGATTGACGAAGAGCACGACAGAATATCAAACACCATTAAGACTTATGGACAATTAGCTTAAAATTAAAGGGGAAATTTTATGAGATCATTATATATAGGCGCAACCGGAATGCTGGCTCAACAGACCAATGTTGACGTGATTTCCAACAATATCGCGAATATGAACACCACGGCTTATACCAGAAGAAGAGCGGAGTTTAACGACCTGTTGTATCAAAATATCGTGCGTCCGGGGTCGCAGTCTTCGGCCTCTCAGACGGTTGTTCCTTCCGGTTTGCAGTTGGGTTTGGGTGTGCGTACCGCGGCGGTTTATCGTATTACCGAAGGCAGTGGCTTGACCAACACTACCAATACTTTGGATTTGGCGATTCAAGGACGCGGCTATTTTCAGATTGAACTGCCGGAGGGCAAGGGCACGGCTTATACTCGTGACGGCGCTTTTCAACGCAACGGCGACGGCGTTATCGTAACTCATGACGGTTATGTGGTTCAGCCGGAAATCACCATCCCCGAAGATGCGGTTGAAGTTTATATCAACAACTCGGGTGAAGTTTGGGTTAAGCAAGATGGCGAAACCGATGAAATCAACGTCGGACAGTTGGAGTTGGCAACTTTTGTGAACGAGGCCGGATTGGAAGCCATGGGACAAAACCTGTTTTTAGAGACCGAGGCTTCAGGCGCGCCGAACGTCGACAACCCCGACACCGAGGGTTTCGGCTCTATTTTGCAGGGCTATTTGGAAACCTCGAACGTTAACGCCGTGTCGGAAATTACGGAACTGGTTTCGGCGCAAAGAGCTTATGAGATGAACTCAAAAATTATTACCATTTCAGATGAAATGCTGACAACTATTAATCAGATGAATTAGGTGCGGGCGGATAATGCGTAGCTTGGTTTTGATATTGTTAAGTTTGATAATGGCGGCAACGGCGCAGGCTCAAGCGGTGAGAGTTGATGAGCAAGATGTGGTCGCGGCTATCAAGCAAGAGTTTGTCGACAGTGGTTTGACAGACAGCGACAATGTGGAGTTGGAGCTGTTTGGCGGGCAGACGGATTTTAAAATTGACAATGCCAGCGAAGCCAAAGTTATGATTAATAATCTGAAGGCTGATGAAAAATTGGGACGTTTCAGTTGCGAGGCGGAAATTTTTGCCGACCGCAAGTCTTATGCCGTATCTTCTTTGCAGGGCAAATATTTTGTGATGGCGGAAGTTTGGGTGCCGGCGGAAAATATTGCCAAAGGCGAGGTGCTGACCGAGAAGATGTTGCAGTCTGAAAATATTCGTCGCACGAGATTGAAACCGGCAATGGTCACCGATAAAGAAAAACTGGTGGGGCAAGAGGCTAAAAAGGCTTTGAAAGCCGGTAAAATTATTAATGACAAGGATGTCGGCGCTAAAGTTTTGGTTAAACGCAATGATATTGTGTTGGCGGTTTATCGCACCGATAAAATGCAGATTACTGCCAAGGCGATTGCTCAGCAGGATGGCGCGTTTGGTGAGAGAATAGAGTTGCAGAATATGAAAACGCACAAAGTATTGACCGGAATTGTGCAGGATGCCGCAACCGTTGTGATTGAACAATAACAACCGAAAGCAGGAACGATGATGAACAAAACAAACACACATATTTGCCGTTTGACGGCTTTAATGCTCGGCGTGACGCTGCTTGGCGGTTGTAATACCTGGTCGCGGCTGACATCTATCGGCAAAGAGCCGGAAATGGCGCCAATTACCAATCCGCTTGAGGCTCAAGACTACAAACCCGTGAGTATGCCGACCCCGAAATATCCCGATCAATACGCCGGCGTCAATTCGTTGTGGAAAAAAGGGTCTTCCGGATTCTTTCAGGATCAGCGCGCTTCAAAAGTTGGCGATATTATTACGGTGAATATCTCGGCCAAAGATACGGCAACCCTCAAAAACAAAACCGAGCAAACGCGCGATACCAACTCCGATACGGTTAATATCAGGGCTATGGCCGGTTATGAAAACTATGCCAAAGACTATTTGCCCGACGGGGTAAATGCCGCCACGCTGTTTGATATTGATTCCGACCACGATGTGACCGGCGAGGGCAAAATCGATCGTTCGGAGAAAATTGATATGACCATGGCCGCGATTGTGATTCAGGTATTGCCAAACGACAATCTGGTGATTGAGGGCACGCAGGAAATCAGAGTGAACTATGAGCTGCGGCAGTTGAGCGTCCGCGGTATTATCAGACGCGCGGACATCTCCTCGGACAACACCATCGAGTCGAGTAAAATTGCTGAACTCAGAGTTTCTTACGGTGGTAAGGGTACGGTTTCGGATATGCAACAGCCGCGTTACGGACGGCAGTTGATTGATATTCTGTCTCCGTTCTAAGGTATTGAATTATAGAGTTTTTATTATTATGTACGGAATTGAATATAGGCCGTTTTCTCTCCCCAAGAAAAAATGCTTATATTCTGTGGGTAAAGAGCCTGATTGTGCTTTACCTCATGGTTCGGACAGGTTAAACTTTCCCCAGTTGGTCTGTCCGGACTGTGTTTTTTTTCAGTTTTTGACGGATTGAATTTTGACAATTCACAAATATATTAACCACAGAGTTTAATTTGACAAGGAAAGCAGGTTATGACCGAAAATCTTAAGATTATGAAAAAAGCTGAGCAAGAGGCCAGTGTGTTGTTGGAAAAAGGTTTGGCGCTGTCTCAGGCCGCAAGCAAAGGCGATGATATGGAACTGATTACGGCTTTGGACGCTAATTTGAAGCTTTGGGTGGCTATTGAAACCTCGTTGAAAAACGCCAAGAGCTTTTTGCCGGATGACATTAAAGATAATTTGCTCAAGCTTTCAAAATTTGTGGAGCGGATGACCCTTTCCAAAGGCATTAAGGTTTCTAAGTCAGATGTTTCGTGCTTGGTTAATATTAATGTGCAGATTTGCAAAGGTTTGCTGGAGGCTGTGCACCAAAATTTGGCCAGAGAAGAGGCTTTCTCGTTGTTGAAGTGTGCGGTTGATTTGTCTAATGCTAAAGAAAATCAAAATATTCCCGAACTGGTGACGGCGTTGGATAATAATATGAAGTTGTGGGTTTATATTAAAACTCTGGCTGATAAAAAAGAAAATATTTTGCCGCAGAATACCCGTAATAATTTGATAAAGTTGGCGGATTATGTGTCATCAAAGACGTTGGAAGTCGGGCAAAATATGGATAGTATCAGCGAGCAGGCGATTGACAGCATGATTATGACCAACCTGCAGATTTCTGAAGGTTTGATGTCTAAGGAGTGTGCTTAGTTTTGTCGTAAGAGAGCATAAAAAAATGGCGGAACTTGAGGTTCCGTCATTTTTTTTGTGCAAACAGGTTTTAGAAACCGAGACGTTTGAGGATCTCTTGAGCGGCCTTGTTTTTGGCTGCTTCAACATTGTTGTTGATGATGTCGGCGTGATACACTTCAGTGACGCGGCAGTTGAGAGACAAGGTCAGAGTAACCTTAGGTGTCTCTGCTGATGAGCTGTCGTAGTTGAGTGTAATTCCTCGGCATGCCTTGTAATGTCCGAGGATATAAACAAGCTTATCATACGGCGGCAACTTGTTTGCATAAACACAACCGACGGCACGCTTGCTGAATTTCTTCTTAACATCGGCGAAATCTTTGATTGAACGCATGGACATCCAACGGATAATGAGTTCATCAATCTTGTCGCTGTTGTTGCGGAAGTAGTACTTTACAGTCTCGACCAAATCGCTCTCGTTAATATACTCAACAATCTTCTTCAAGAAATTCTCAAGACGAACATTAGCAGGGCACTGAACGAGGGACAACTTGTTATCACGGAACAACAATACAATTTCTAACTCTTTGTTGTTGAAATCTTTTACTAAGATTCTTTTAACAGTATTTGCCATAATATGGAATTTATAATAATTAATAATAATATTTATTGTTCTTTTAATATACCACATTTTTTGGGGGAGAGCAACCCTTATTTTGCGATTTTTGTCTAAATTTTCTGAGAAGGAATTTATGCACATGGGCAATCATTTGATTGCGTATGCGGTAAGATGTTATAAAATGCGTGCAGAAACAGGAGATTGTTGATGATTTTTACAAAATTTGAACGGTTGGTGGCACGGCGTTATCTGAAAGCCAAACGCAAAGAGGGGTTTATCTCGGTTATTACGGGATTTGCGTTTACGGGCATTGCGCTCGGGGTGGCGACTCTGATTATCGTTATGTCGGTGATGAACGGTTTTAGAGCCGAGTTGCTGGGGCGTATTTTGGGTATTAACGGGCATATCGGGATTACGGCGATTGCCGGTTATCCGTTCAATAATTATCATCAGGCGGTGGCTGAAATTGCCGGTTTTGATAAGGTGAAAACCGTGATTCCGTTGGTGGAAAATCAGTTGTTGGTTACTGCCGGAAAAGCCGCCGAGGGCGCTATGGTGCGTGGTATCGCCAAAGAAGATTTGCTCAAAAAAGATGTGCTGAAAAATAGTGTCAAATATATTGATTTGTCTGAATATGAAGGCAATGTTGTTATTGTCGGTTCGCGTTTGGCGCAAAAAATGGGCATTGTGACCGGCGATGAAATTACGCTTATTTCTCCAAACGGCAAGGTTACGGCTTTTGGCACGGTGCCGAGGATGAAGTCTTATCGGGTTATCGGCGCGTTTGAGGTCGGCATGTATGAATATGACGCTAATTTTATTTTTATGCCGTTAGCCGCCGCGCAAAAATATTTTGGTTTGGGCGACGCCGTGACCAATATTGACGTGACGCTGAGTGATGATAAATATCTGGCGGAGGTGCGACAGGCGATTGTGGAGAGCGTGGGCGATGGCGCTTATGTTTATGATTGGAAACAGAGCAATTCGGCCTTTTTTAATGCTATTGACGTGGAACGCAATGTGATGTTTTTGATTTTGACGCTGATTATTTTGGTGGCGGCGTTCAATATCATCACCGGTTTGATTATGTTGGTGAAAGACAAAGGACGCGATATTGCGGTGTTGCGCACCATGGGGGCGACTAAGGGGATGATTATGCGCATTTTCTTTATGGATGGCGCGTTTATCGGCGTGGTCGGCACCACTTTAGGGCTGATTTTGGGCGTGGTCTTTTGTGATAATATTGAGGCTATCCGCAAAGGTTTGGAGGCGCTGTCGGGGCGTGATTTGTTCTCGGCAGAGATTTATTTTCTGTCACAGCTGCCCGCGAAAATTGATGCTTTTGAGGTGGCCATGGTGGTGCTGATTTCTTTGTTGTTGTCGTTTTTGGCGACTATTTATCCGGCTTATCGTGCCGCAAAATTTGATCCGGTGGAGGCGTTGAGATATGAGTAAAACAGCTCCGGTTTTGGAACTTAAAAAGGTTTCTAAGTCTTTTAAGCAGGGCGCGCAAAAGCTCGAGGTTTTGAAGGGTGTTGATTTGGATATTCAGGCCGGCGAGATTGTGGCGTTGTTGGGACCTTCGGGGTCGGGAAAATCGACGATGTTGCAAATTGCGGGTTTGTTGGAGCAGCCGAGCAAGGGCGAAATTTATCTGAACGGGCAGAAGTGTAGTAAGCTCAATGACGCTATGCGCACGTTGTTGCGGCGCGACTATTTGGGTTTTGTGTATCAATATCACAATTTGTTGGGTGACTTTGACGCGCTTGAAAACGTGATGTTGCCGCAGTTGATTGCCGGTAAAAAGACTAAAGACGCCGAAGAACGCGCTAAGTGGCTGTTGTCGCGTTTGGGGTTGGAAAAACGCCTGAAACATCGTCCGGCGGCAATGTCGGGCGGAGAGCAGCAGCGCGTGGCAATCGCTCGGGCATTGGCAAATGCGCCAAAGTTGTTGTTGGCTGATGAGCCGACCGGTAATTTGGATCCGAAAACGGCGGATATTGTGTTTGCCGAACTGGTGAATATTGTTAAAGAAACCGGATTGGCGGCGCTGGTGGCAACGCATAACTTTGAGTTGGCGGATAAAATGGATAGGAAAGTCACGCTTAAAGACGGTAAAGTGATTGATATGCGCGCCAGTGCGTTTGTGCCTAAAGACAGTGAAAATTTCTATTAAATGCGGCAAATAAACGAGGCAAAGGGCAGGAGTAGGCGATGAAAAAACTGTTATTGACGTTGGCGCTGTTGGTGGCTTTGGGTGCGGAAGGGGTTTGCGCCAAGTATGTTTATCCTGCAGGCGCAACAACGACGACCGAACGCAAAGTTAATCGCCGTATAAACCGCTATGATGCCGACAAGGACGGGGAATTGTCTTTGGAGGAATATGAAAAGTATCGGGAGGTGAAGACCCGAGACGAGCGGCGGCAGGAACGTCGAGCTAAAAAAGACGGCACCTATATTTCTCCGGAAGAGACGTTTCGCGCGATGGATACCAACGGTGACGGCGTGGTGACCAAAGAAGAAATGTTGGAATATGAAAAATCTTTGCAGTTGAAAAATTAAAAAACAGGCGGAACATTTCCTTACTAAAAATTCAAAGAGACAGAGGTAAGGATTCTATATTCTCCCTCGCTAAATATTTAGAGAGGGTTGGGGTATATTCCTCTCATCCCAATTATATTTTTAGAGAAAAATATTAATAACCTCCAATAATATTTGATTTGTTATAAAAAGTATGGTAAAGTAGTGGTGTTGGTTTTGATTGTGCCGCGGTTCTTATTGTTGCATTTTAAGAACTCAAACTCATAAACCAAGTCAAGACGGTGCAGTCAAAACCAATCAGGCATTATGAATGAGGGGAAGAGCTATGTTGCGAAAGATATTGTTTGTTAGCACGGTTTTAGTTGGGTGTGGAGCAGGTTCTTTCGCTCAAGCCAAGTATTGTGTTAAACTTCCGTCATGCGAGGAATTAGGCTACATTTTTCCCTATAAAGAGGGGCGCAGGTCAATTCGTTGTCCGTTTGATACATCCAAAGTTTTATATTTAGACTATTGTCAGGCTTATGGGCTCAGCTCAAAACCCAATGACGCGGCCGGCGCTTATCAGGAGTGTGTTGAAGAAAAAGCTGACGGCACCAAAATCAACACCGGTTATTATCGTTATACCCGCTGCAATTCGGGCTATACCTATCAAAGCGGCGACTGTGTTTCTAGTCGCAAGCAATATGCGGTTGGCGACATTTATTATTACAACGACACACCAATCGGCGTTGTCTTTTATGATGACGGTAAAACAACCAAGATTGTGGCACTAACAGATGTCAACGCCAGTGGTCAAGCCTCAAGCGCAACCGGTTTATATTGGAGTACAAGTTCAATAAAAACCGACTATGTATATTATGACGTCGATGGCTTGACGAATATCTCAGGTTACGATGGTTGGGATGCGGCGAATGAGGATATGGATGGCAAGAGCAACACTCAAAAGATTTTGGCTTATATCAAGTCAAAAGGCTATACCGCGCAAGCGGCAACCGCCACCAGTAAATATGCGCCGAGTGTCTGCGCCAACGGTAGTATCTGTGGGGCAGGCGAGTGGTACCTTCCGGCATTTGGCGAACTGTGGATCTTACACCATAATGAGAGCACAATTAACAGCAGGTTAGGCAGTGCCGGCGGAACCGCAATCAGCACGAGCGACACCTATTGGTCCTCTACCGAGTATAATGACATGGGTGCGTGGCATTGCGGTATACAAGAGACTAATGTCGGGGTACAGACTTATCGCGGAACGACCAATAAGGGCGATGGCCATTACGTTCGTCCAGTTCTAGCTTTTTAAAAATTTCTCACCTATTCCCCTGAATCGTCATTGCGACCGGGCGCAATGACGAGGGGGAGGGTACTGGATTGCTTCGCCCTATCGGGCTCGCAATGACGATCGGGGAAACCTCCCTCTCTAAATTATTAGAGAGGGTTGGGGTGAGTTTAAAGTAAGGGAAAGACTAGTATTTAGAGCACCTAATTAAAACTCCGAACATAACTTTAAACTCACCAGATTGCTAAGCGCAAATGCTGTCGCATTTACTGAGCAATCTTGCCTCTCTAAAAATTCAAAGAGGCGGGATAAGGTTTCTATGTTCGCTGTTAACTCCTGTCTTCTTTAGAAATCCGTCTTCCCTAAAAATTTAGGGAAGATTCTATGTTTCTTTTTGAGGTTTATTTGGTGACCATTTTGGCTCGTTCGATATTTTTGAAGTATTTGATGGTATCGGGGCGCAATTTGTCGGCCGCGCATTCATCGCAAACCACGGTGGCGTGTTCGTGCATTTGTAAAATACTGGCGGGGCAAAGGTGATTGATGCCGCCTTCAATGGTTTGTTTGATGGCGTCGGTTTTGTTGGAGCCGGAGGCTATGAGCAAAACTTCTTCCGCGTCCATAATGGTGCCAATGCCCACCGTTAAAACTTTTTGCGGAACCAGAGTTTCGTCTCCGCCAAAAAAGCGTGAGTTAGCGATAATCGTTTCGGGCTTGAGCAATTTAATGCGGGTGCGGGAGCTGAAAGACGATGCCGGTTCGTTAAACGCAATGTGACCGTCGGTGCCGATGCCGCATAAAAACAGATTGACGCCGCCCGCGTCTTTAATCGCCTGTTCATAGCGGGTGCATTCCGAGGTGTAATCTTTAGTCATGCCGTCAAGCAGGTGAACGTTTTCGGGTTTAATATCAATGTGGTTGAAGAAATTTTCCCACATAAAAGCGTGGTAACTTTGCGGGTGGTCGGGCGGCAAGCCGAGGTATTCGTCCATATTGAAGGTGACCACGTTTTGGAACGATATTTTGCCGGCGCGATTTTGGTTGATGAGTTCCTGATAAATTCCCAGCGGACTGGAGCCGGTCGGTAAGCCTAAAACAAACGGTTTGTCAGCCGTGGGGCGGTGCAGTTTGATTTTGTAGACAATGTATTCAGCAGCCCATTTGGCGCAACTGTTATAATCCGGTTTTATCAGTACTCTCATATCAACCTCATTAGAAAGAAATAAAATTTAAACGAATCTTCTATATACTTTGTATTATATCTATCAATGGTAAAAAAAACTTAAAGGATTTGAGATGATTTGGCAAGATTTGTGGCAGAAATGGCGCGAGCCTAAGGCTTTTAATGAAGGATATTTGCCCAAAGCAGACGGGCACGAGGTTTATTTTGCCGAATATGGTAATCCGAACGGGATGCCGTTGCTGACCACGCATGGCGGTCCGGGGGGCGCGGTTAATCCGCAACGTGCCCGTTGGTTTGACCTTAAAAAATATCGGGTGATTATGTTTGATCAACGCGGTTGCGGCAAGTCTCTGCCGTTTGGCGAGCTGAGGCACAATACCACTGAGGATATTTTGTTTGATATGCGGCGGCTGTTGGAATATTTGCAGGTTGAGGGAAAAGTCGTGTTGCACGGCGGGTCGTGGGCTTCTACGCTGATGTTGTTGTTTGCGGAGCGCAATGCCGACAGAGTGCAAAAAATGGTGCTGTCGCAAATTTTTTTGGCAGATGAACGTAATGCCAAATGGATGGATGAGCAATGCGCGTTGTTTTATCCCGACATAATGGCAAAATTGTGCAAGCCGCTGAGCAGTTGGCAACGTCCGGCTGAATATTATCTTAAACTTTTGAACGCCGATGAAGTTGAAAAGCAAAAACAAGCGTTGAGTCTGTGGGGAAATTTTGAACGGCAGGTCGGCTCGCTGCGCCCTTGTTTGCGCGAGGTGGAGGAGGTCGACCCCGTGGATTTGGCTTATGCCCGTATTTATACGCAATACGCGGCGGCGTCTTTCGGGTTGAAAAGCAACGAGATTATGCGTAATATTAAAAAAATAAAAAATATTCCCATGGTGCTGATTCATAACCGATTGGATATGCTGTGTCCGTTGCAGGGGGCTTATGAATTGGCAAAAAACACCAATCAGTCGCGGTTGGTGATTGTGCCCGCCAAGGGGCATGTGGGCAAGTTGTTGTCGCAGACTATTCGCGCCGAGATTAAAAAGTTTTTGTAAGTAAGTTGGGCGGCACGATTGACAATGTTTTGATTTCTGGTAAAAAAGTTCTGATAAGGTTAATCAGGATTTTGGTTTTATGAAACGTCGAATTATTGCATTGGTTTTGACCGCCCTGTTTATGTGGTGGAGCGCTGATTTTTATGAGCGTGATGTTTGCTTGTTTATTGTGTTTTTGACTTTGGGGTGGCTGAGCTGCTTTAAGTTGGTGGATTATTTGGCGCAGTTTAAGATTGTGGAAAACAACTCGCGTATTGATATTGTGTTTGTGTGCGCGGTGATTGCCGCTATGTTTGTGCCGGTGCTGAAAATTAATCACGATACGGTCAGTGTGCAGGAAAATCGCACTTTGGCGGTTTATGAGCCGTTGGTGAAAGACGGACAACTCAATTTTAACTACGGGCGCGCGTTTGAAAACTGGTTTAATGATCATTTTAATCAACGGGAGCGGCTGATTGCGCTTGATGCTAAACTCAATTTGTTTTTGAACCGCAAATTACAGAGCGACAAGGCTTTGCACGGGAAGGAAAACTGGTTGTTCACCACAAGGTGGAACTCGGTGGCGATGTTTGAGAACAGAAACTTGTTTTCAGACAAAGAATTGGCGCAGATTAAGGATAAGGTCGAGGCTTTGCAAAAATGGACGGCGAAACACGGTATGAAGTTTTATATTATGTTGGTGCCGGATAAAGAAAGTTTGTATGGCGAGTTTTATCCTGACGGTTATGAAAAAGCGGGTGATGTTTCGCGCTTGGCACAACTGACGGACTATTTGCGCCGCAATACAACCGTGCCGTTGATTGATGTTTATGACGCGCTGCAGCGAGAGAAGGGGCATTATACTCTTTATTATAAAACCGGCACGCACTGGAGTTTGCGTGGCGCGTATGTGGGATATCAGGCGATGATGAAGACGCTGAAACGCGATTTTCCGAGTCTGCCGGTGTTGCAGGAAAGCGACTTTGTGATCGAGCCGAAAGTTGAGGCTGATGTGGACATTGCCTCGGCGCTCGGGGTAGACGCTTATACGACTTTTCCGGTTGAAGATTTGACCTATGATAATTTTACCCTCAAAAAAGCGTCGGCTCATCAAGATTATAAATTATTAGACAAAGATAAGCGAATTGAACTTTATGATTTTTCGTTCGAAGATAAAAGCCGCAAGCTAAAAGCCGTGTTTTTTGCGGATAGTCAGTTTTTGCGTATGAATTGGTATGTTGCCGAGAGTTTTGCTGAAATGCAACATATTTATGTGGGGTACGGACGAGGATATGATTTGCCGTATATGGCGCATGAAATTGTTGATTTTGAACCGGATATTTTTGTTTTTGAGACCGGTGAGAGGTTTTTGGAGCGTCTGCTCAATATAGAAGTGCCGCAGGAATAACGGAGTGAGAAAATGCTGTTTAGTTCAATGACATTTTTGTTTGTGTTTATGCCGATTTTGATGTTCGCCTACTTTTTTGCCAAAAAAGAGGTGCGCAACTATGTGTTGCTGATTGCCAGCGTGATTTTTTATTCGTTTGGAGATTTGCGTTATCTGGCGATTATGATTATGACCATCGCCATTAACTATTATGGAGCGTTGGGGGTGGAAAAATGCAAGACTGCAACGCACAAAAAATGGGTTTTGGCGCTGAGTATCACTGCCGATTTGGGCTTTTTGTTTTATTTTAAGTATTTTGATTTTGTGATAGACAATCTGAACGCGGTGTTGGCGGTGGATTTTGATTTTATTGATGTGGTGATGCCGCTCGGAATTTCTTTTTATACCTTTCAGGCAATGTCGTATTTGATAGATGTTTATCGCGGCGAGGTGCCGGCGCAGAAAGATGTTTATAAACTGGCGCTGTTTATTGTGTTGTTTCCGCAGTTGGTGGCGGGGCCGATTGTTAAATATCACGATATTTGCGGACAGATTGACAATCGCAACCTTAAGTTTGATATGGTGGTGCGCGGGCTAAAGCGCTTTATTATGGGGTTGGCGAAAAAGGTGCTGATTGCTAACACGTTGGCGCTGACGGTCGACAAGATTTTTGAGCAGAGTATCGATCAAATTTCGTTCGGGGTTTCGTGGATTGGGGCGATTGGCTATTGTTTGCAGTTGTATTTTGACTTTTCGGGCTATTCGGATATGGCAATCGGTTTGGGGATGATGTTTGGTTTTCGGTTTATGGAAAACTTTGATTATCCGTATATTTCAAAATCAATCACCGAGTTTTGGCGGCGGTGGCATATCTCGCTCGCCACGTGGTTTAAGCAATATCTTTATATTCCGCTCGGGGGCAACCGGATTTCTTCGGCGCGAACTTACATCAATTTGTTTTTGGTGTTCTTGGTCACGGGTATTTGGCACGGCGCGGCCTGGACTTTTGTGATTTGGGGCGTGTGGAACGGCGTGTTTATTGTGTTTGAGCGCTTTGTCGGGTGGAACAAAGAACGTCAGGACAAGTTGGCGACAACGGTTTTGCGGCACATTTACGCCTTGATGGTGATTGTGTGCGGGATGATTATTTTCCGCGCGCCGGATTTGCATTTTGCCTTTGATTATATTTTGCGCATGTTGCATTTGCAAACAGTTGACCATTTGCCACGCTATGATTACGGCTTTAACAACAAGTTTTTGCTGATGATGATTGTGGGCGTGGTGTTGGCGATGCCGGTGTTTAAAAATATTCTGGCGGTGCCTTACGAGCGCAAAGTGGTGCGGACGGTGGTTAATGTATGGCTGTTCGCGCTGTTTGTGCTGTCATCGGCGGCTTTGGCCAGCGCCACCTATAACCCGTTCATTTACTTCAGATTCTGAGCGTTGAGAGTAAATTTTGTGAATAATAGGTGAGTTGGGCTGGCTTGTGATGTTAAAAGTATGTCTGTTTTTTGTCGGTGAGGTGGTGGTTGGAATAATTGCTGCTATTCTCTCCGATGTGGTTTATTCGGGTGATTTTTTATTGAGACGTTTGCCGTTTGTACTCTCTATAACCTTTTATGTGGTGATGAATTTGTGGTTATTATCATACAGAAATAAATATATTGATGAAATTTTATATATCTATTTTTCTATTTCTATTCTAGAGATTACCAGTTTTGATGGGTATGCTTTGTCTTTATTACAATGGTGTGGTTATGAATTATATAAAGATGTTCTTACTTCCATGTAAGGCATTGGGAGGACAGATATAGTCATGAGATATAAGAAAAAGCCCGAGGGGAGACCTTCGGGCTTTTGATTCGGTCGGTACAGCAGGTTAAGCGGCTTTGCCGATTTTGGTTTTGCCGCCCATATACGGCTGCAGTTTGGCCGGAATATTAACCGTGCCGTCGGCGTTTTGGTGGCACTCAATGAACGGAACCAAAGCGCGCGGGGTGGCAATGCCGGTGTTGTTGAGCGTGTGGGCAAATTTGACTTTGCCGTCGGCGTTGTCACGGTAACGCAGGTTGGTGCGGCGTGCCTGCCAATCGGTAATGTTAGAGCAAGAGTGGGTCTCGCGATAGCAGTTTTGCGACGGAACCCAAGCCTCAAGGTCATATTGACGATATTTCGGAGCGCCCATGTCGCCGGTGCAGATTTCCAAAACCTGATAAGGCAATTCCAAATCTTGCAAGACTTCTTCAGACAGTTGCAAAAGTTTTTGGTGCCATTTTTCGCTCTCGTTAATGTCGTTTTTGCAAATGACAAACTGCTCGGTCTTCAAAAACTGGTGAACACGAACCAGACCGCGGGTGTCTTTGCCGGCGGCGCCTGCCTCGCGGCGGAAACACGGTGAAAAACCGGCGTAAAGAACCGGAAGGTCGTTCTCGCTCAAAATTTCATCAGCGCGCAAAGAGTTGAGCACCAACTCAGCCGTGCCGGACAAATATAAGTCATCAGAAGGCATATAATAAATTTCATCACCCGAAAACGGCAGGTAGCCCATACCGTACAAAGGTTTTTGTTTGGCCAAAGACGGCACGGTAATGGTGGTGAAGCCGTTGGCTGCCAATTTGTCAAGCACCATCATGTGAATAGCCAATTCCAGACGAGACAACTCGTTTTTGATGGCATAGGTACGGGCGCCGCAAACTTTGGTAATGCGTTCCATTTCGCCCCAGTCATTAATATCCAACAGTTCCATGTGGTCGCGGGGTTTGAAGTCAAAGTGCGGGAGTTCGCCGACCTTGCGGATGACAACGTTGCCGCTTTCGTCCGGACCAACCGGTGTTTGCGGGCTGGGCAGGTTGGGCATGCGCAACATAATGTTGTCAAATTTCTCTTGTTCGGCGGCTAATTCGTCTTGTTCTTTTTTGAGCTCTTCGCCCAAAGCTTTACTCTTGGCAATAATCGCGGGACGTTCCTCGGGCGAAGCTGATTTGATAGAGTTGCTCAGCTTGTTTTTCTCTTCTGCCAAGGCTTGAGAAGAGGTTTTTAATTTGGTAATGCCGGAGTGCAAGGATATTAAATTGTCCAAATCAATATCGGTGTAGCCTTTTTTATCCAACCCTTCGCGAACGAGTTGTTTGTTTTCGATAATAAATTTAATATCTAGCATTTGTATTTGTCCTATATTTAGTTGTTTTATGATTAACGTTGTCGAAAATAACAGAATTGACGGAAAATTACAACCCGATTTTTATAATTTTCAGCCGTAAATTTAAAATTCGCCAAAGTTTTCGACAGATTTGATTTTGCGAATAAAGCGCGGGTTTTTGCCAATGCGGGACAAAACCTCGTAACTGATGGTTTGCGCGTCGCGGGCGATGTCGTCAAGCGTGTAGTAGTCGGAGATGATGTCCGCCATATCGCCGACCTGCAGGTTGTCGATTCCGGTCACGTCGCAAATGATGTTATCCATAGACAGACGACCGATGACGCGCGCCTCGTGGAGTTTGTCACAAAGGTTGAAGAACACCTTGCCGGTGTTGGACAGCGAGCGGGGAACGCCGTCGCCGTAACCGATTGAAACAATCGCCAAGCGGCGGTTGTCGGTGGCGCGATAAGTGGCGGAATAGCCGACAAAGTCGCCTTTGGGCAGGGCGGCAATTTGCAAAACCGGCGCTTTGACCGAGACAACGGGCTTCATTTGGTTTTCACGATAAGGGGCGGTGTTAATGCCATACATGGCGGCGCCGAGACGCACAATGTCAAACTGAAAATCCTCGCCCAAAAACGTGCCGTCCGAGGCCGAAAGCGTGGCTTTGAGGTTGGGAAAATAAGTGTCTTTGAGAAAATTGAACATATCAAGTTGATGCGCGTTCATAAAATGTCCTTGCTCATCGGCGCACGCCAAATGCGACAGTACTACTGAAAACTCATTGCGGTCGGCTTCGCTCAGGTTTTCAAGGTCGGATTCTCTAAAGCCCAGTCGATTGAGGCCGGTCTCAATTTGAATAGCCGGTTTGATACCTGAAATGCGATTTTGTTTCCAAAACTCAAACATATCGGGCGAGCCGATGACCGGAATCAGGCGCGTCTCAATAAAGTTATCTAAGCTATCTTCGCCGATGCCTTGCAAAACATAAATTTTGGCGTCGGGGGCAACGTCGCGGATTTTGGCGCCCTCAATACCGTGCGCCACAAAAAAACAGCGACACTGCGCTTTTTCGTATAAGGTTTGCGCCACCATGACCGCGCCCAAACCATAGGCGTCGTCTTTGACCACGGCGGCGGCTTCGGCGTGCGGTGCCAGTTTTTGCAAAAGTTTGTAGTTGGATACAAGATTGTTGAGGTTTATCTCTAAAATTGGTCTTGTCAAAATACTCATATCAGCATATCATCCCTAGAGTTTGAAAACGGAAAACAATAAATGCAGTTTATAGATACCCATATTCATTTGCAAGACTATAAGTCAAGTAATGCAACAGATATTATTAACGCTGCGATTGCCTCGGGGTGCAAAAAGCTCGTGTGCGTGAGCGCCAATGTGTCGGACTGGGAAAAAGTCGCGGTATTGTGTGATGAATATCCAGAGGTGGTGGTGCCGGCGTTCGGAATTCATCCGTGGTACGCGGCGGAAACGTTGCGCGATTGGAAAGAGCGGTTGGCGATGTATTTACGCCGGTTTCCGCAGGCTTTGATTGGCGAGTGCGGTATAGATTTGTTTAAAAACAAAGATATAACATTGCAAAGTGAGGTATTTGTTGAACAAATTGAGTTAGCCAAAAGTTTGGAGCGACCGCTGATTGTGCACGCGGTGCGGGCGCAGTCGTGGTTTCAGAATAATTGGGACAAAATGCCTGAAAAATTTGTAATTCACTCGTTTGGCGGCAGTGTGGAATTTTTGCGACAGATTATGGCGCGCGGCGGTTATGTCGGGTTGAGCGCCTTGTCTTTGCGAAAAAAGACATTACCCGAGATTTTGGCGGCGGTAAATCCGCAAAGGCTGCTTGTTGAAACAGACGCGCCGTCGCAAAGTTTGCAACGAGGCAAAGAGGGACAGCCGCAAGAGGTTGCACAAATAATTGCCGCGTTGGAGAAAATATCGGGCAAAGCGTGGGCAACGCAGATTTATCAAAATTCGGAGGAGTTTATCGGATGTCAATATCACCAAGATTAATGCGCACGGGGTTGTTGCTCGGTGAGCAAGGCATTGAGGCGTTGCAACAAGCAACGGTTATGGTGGCAGGGGTCGGCGCCGTGGGCGGTTATGCTTTGGAGGCTGTGGCGCGCGCCGGTGTCGGTCATTTGATTTTGGTTGATTTTGACGTGTTTGACGAGACCAATATCAATCGACAGATTTTGGCGTTGGGCTCGACTGTCGGGCGTAAGAAAATTGAGGTGGCTAAAGGGCGGGTGCTTGATATTAATCCGCATTGCGAAGTTGAGGTGCGCGATGTCTTTATTAATAATGACACGTTGCCGGCGTTGCTTGACGAAAAGGTTGATTTTGTGATTGACGCGATTGATTCTCTGAACTCTAAATGCTGTTTGATAGAGGCTTTGTTGGCGCGGGGAATTCCGTTTATCTCGTCTATGGGCGCGGCGCTCAGAACGGATACTTCGTTTATTAAGCTGGGCACTTTGGACAAGACCAAAAATTGTGGTTTGGCAAAACATTTGCGGCAGAGACTGCGCCGCCGCGGGGCGGATATTAAAAAAGTGCGTTGCGTTTATTCTGATGAGCCGGCCGACGAACGACGCAAGCAGGCGGTGGTGGTCAACGTTAATCCCGAAGAACGCAATGTCTTAGGCTCGTTGCCGACAATTACCGCAATTTTCGGGCTGATGATGGCTAATGAGGTGATTAAGACCTTGGCTGGTGTTGAGAAAGGAAAATAAATGATGCAAAACACACCGAAATCTTTGCGATTGCATTTGGCTTTGTTGGGTAGGGTTAATGCCGGAAAGTCGAGCTTTTTGAATTTGGTGACAGGGCAGGAGGCGGCGATTACGTCCGAGGTGGCCGGCACAACGACCGATGTGGTGGAAAAAACGCAAGAGCTGTTGCCTATCGGACCGGTGGTGTGGCTTGATACAGCCGGTTTGGGAGATGATACGGTTTTGGGCGACAAGCGTTTGGCAAAAACGCAAAAAGTTTTAGACCGTGCCGATGTGGTGATTTTGGTTTGCGAGGGAAGTAAGTTCGGTTCCGAGGAGCAAGAGATTGCGGCGCAGGCCGAGGCGCGAAATTTGCCTTTGATTAAAGTTTATAACAAGGCGGATTTGTATGATTGTCCGGATGACGGAATTAAGGTGGTGGCAACAGACAAAAGCAGTCGGGACGCGGTGTTGGCGCAAATTAAAGCCGCGCTGATTAAAGTTGTGCCAGATGAGGTGATTAACACACCGACGCTGTTGGGGGATTTGGTGCCGTCACACAGTGTGATTGTGATGATTACGCCAATTGATAAAGAAGCGCCGAAGGGGCGGATGATTTTGCCTCAGGTGCAGGCTTTGCGCGACGCGCTTGACTTTGACAATATAGTGGTGATGGTGAAGGAAAACGAATATGCCGCCGCATTGCAAAAGTTGAAAGTTCTGCCCGATTTGGTGGTGTGCGATTCGCAAGTGGTCGACCAAATGGTGGCGCAGACGCCGCCGGCGGTGAAATGCACCACATTTTCGATTTTGTTCGCGCGGCTGAAAGGCGATTTGTTGAAAATGACGGAGGGCGCGGCGGCAATATCAAAACTTAAGGACGGTGATAGGGTTTTGATTGCGGAGGCTTGCACGCATCATGCGATTGAAGATGATATCGGCAAGGTTAAAATTCCGAACTGGCTGCGTCAAAAAACAGGTTGTCGGTTGCAGATAGACAATGTGTCGGGGTGCGGTTTTCCGAACAATCTGAGCGAATACGCGTTGGTGGTGCAGTGCGGAGGGTGCGTGAAAAATCGGCGCGAAATATTATCGCGAATTAATCAGTGCGAGCAGTGCGGCGTGCCAATTACCAATTATGGAATTTGCATTTCTGAGCTTAAGGGCGTGTTGCAAAGAGTGTTGTCGCCGTTTGAACGAGAATTGGCGGAATATTTGCGCTCGCGGCAATGAGGTAACGGTTTTGTTAAATTATAATAGACGTATGGACAAAAACTTTCGGCTATGGTATAATTAACTAATTATTGAAGAAATATTGCTATTATCAGTGAAAATATTTTTTGGAGCGCAACAATGGCAGAAGAAAATACGCAGACAGGATCAAAGCCGGTTTATCATAAACCTTTTCGTCCTTCAAAAGAAGAATTGGAGATGTTGGATAAGGTGCGTGAAGATTTGCAAAAACAAAATCCTCACAAGTTGACGCAAGATAAGTCTTTGGGCGAGAAAATGAAACTTGTGGCCGGGTTTTATGCTAAAAAGGCCGGACGGGCTGTTGACAACTCAACGCCGTTTCAAATGGCGCGTGAAGTACGGGACAGTTGGCGCGAGTTTAAGGGTGATATGCGCGATATGGGACAGGCTGTCGGCCAAGAGTGGCAACAAGGCAAAAAGCGCGTGCGCGTGGGTGCTAAAATGGCCAGAAGGAACGTTAATAATCGTTTGAACGCGTTTGGCAATGCTATCAAAAATTCGGCGCCGGTACAAAGTGCTATCGGGTTCAAAAATGATATGGTCAGTTTGGGTCACGCCATAGGCGATGGTGTGCGCGATGGTGTCGATTGGGTCAGAAAGGCGCCGGGGCGCGCTGTCGGTTGGGCAGGACGTCAGGTTGAGGCGGCAGGCTCGTGGTTGGGTAATAAGATTAAGAGCGGCGCTAAGAGAGGATGGAATTGGCTGAAGAACACCAAAGCCGCCAAAGCGGTGGTCAAAACCACGAAAGCGGTGACCAAAGCGGCAGTAAAGACCGCTATGGTGGTGGCAACGCCGGCAATTTTGACTTATAAAGGGGCTAAGGCGGTTTATGACGGCGGCAAAAACACTTATAACAAAGCTAAAAATTGGTTTAATGATAAGGCGGAGTTAGCCGCCAGACTGGATGCGGTACAGAACAAGCCTAATGAGCAGGTTCAAGAGGCGGCGGTTGAAAATGTGCACTCTGACGCGGTTAATGAAAACCAAACTCAAAAGCAGACCGAGCAACAGAAAAAAACGGAAGAAATTGTTGCCGAAGCGGTGAGACAGGGTGATACACGCACGGCAGAAACCGCGGAACAACAAAATCAGAGCCAGACTGAGCCTAATCAGGCAGAAGCGAGCGGGCGAGAGAGGTCTAATCCGTTGAACGAGATTGACCCGCGGAAAATGGCGAAAATTGAGGGTGAGCATCAAAAATTAGAAGAGCAACTGGAGGGAATTAAAAAAAGCGGGCGTCCGATTGATGAAAAAGGATTTTTTGGAAAGTTTGCGCAACAGTTGACTTCTAAAGAAAAAAATGGATTTGGATTGACTGCCGCACAGGCGGAAGCCTATAAACAACAATATCCTGATCAGTTCCCCAAACCCGAGGAACAGAAAAAAATTGAGGAGGCGACCAAAAAGACTGAGAAAACGGCGACTAGACAGGCTAAAGAAGCGGAAAATTCCACTCAGCCGACAGCGCGTCCGCAAGAAAACAGCGATACATTGGCTAATGCGCTCACCGGCGGGGAGACCAAAGGCAAACCCAATGAGAGCATTTTGGGTAATGTCGGCGCTCAACCTAAGACCGACTGGATGCAAAAATATGATCTTGAGAACAACAAAATGTTTCAAGACCGGATGAACGCTTATAAGGTTAAAGGACTGCAGGGTAATGAGGATGCCGAGTTTAATAGTGCTCTGGGGTTGGAAAAAATGATGACTACCTCCAAAGAAAAAGGCGGTTTGGGTATTAATCCCAAAACCCCTGAGGGGAAGGAGGCGATCGCCGGACTGAAAGCGCAGATGTTTGAAAAGTATGGCGTTAAGTCGTTTGAACCGGATAAGCCTAAAACTAAGCCGCGGAAGTTGGATGCTAACGTGGCGGCAAAAGCACGCAGCAATGCTTTGCAAAACGTCTAGCCGATAGCGTGAGCATATCACAAAAACACCTTGGAAGATGTCTTCTCAGGTGTTTTTTTTTATGGAAATTATCGAAAATTATGGACAAAAGTTGTAAAATGTGCTATAAATTAAATATTAACTATATTGCGCTATGCTAGACAGTAAAATGTTTGTAGTATGTGTCGTTTTTTTTAGGGTTTTGGAAAAAAGGATTTGAACAATGGCGGAAAATCAGGTGAATTTTGATGATTTGGTCAGGGATTATAATTTGACATCGGATGAAATGTCGACGGTGAAGACATATTATGAACATGACAATCCCGACAAAGAAGGTTTGACTAAATATATTGCCAAAATGCGCGAGGAAAACGCCGTTGCCACGTCTAAAAAAGATGTGACGGAAATTCCGTATGATGAATTGCAGGTGGCTTGGGGCACGGTGAAAAACGCCAAAGAAGGCGAGCCTTTGGAGGCCAAAAAGGCGTTGCAAGACAAGTCGGAAGCACTGTTGTCGCAAGTGAAGGAAGAAAATGTTGATATGACCAATGCCGGCGAACTTGCCGAGTGGTTGGAGATTAATAACAGTTTGAACAGCAAGGACAATGCCGAGCGCAACAAGGCTCTCGGGGCGCGGTTGAAAAGTGTTTATGCCCAATACGACAAAGAAAATGGTTTGGAAAAACTCACACCGGCGCAGGCTGAAGAAATTGTTAAAACCAATGAGGCGCTGAGCAAACAGTTTGCCGGTTTTGATCCGTTTGAGTCGGATAATCCCGCCTTTGCCAATGTGAAAGATTTTTATAACAAGCTCAATATTGACAATAGTGACAAGTCAGTCGATGAGGTTAATAAAGAGCAATATATGCACGATATGGCGGAGTTGGCCAAACGCGAGGCTATCAGCCAGCTGAGCACCAACGCCGAGTTTTTGAAGTTGCCGGCGGACAAGCAGAGCGAGATGTTTGCTCAGGTCTATGCCGGATGTATGGAGCAGGGCGCCGTCTCGATCATTGTCAACGAGACTATGAAAAAATTGAGCGATGAGCAGCGCAATGATCCTAATGTTAAAAATGAGGTAGAGCAAGCCTCGGCGGAAGCGTTTGCTAATATGGCGCAGTCCGATGCCGTGACGGTCAGCAATACCGCGGCGTTGGGTGCGTATGAAGGTCGCGCACAGGCACAGACGATATATGATAAACGTATCGGACAAAAAATTGGCAAACGTGGTTTTTGGGGTAAAATTAAAGACAAGAAAAAAGCCTTTGAGCAAAAGCACCCCAAGATTGCGGTTGTGGCTAAAGTGGTTGGCAGTATGGCCTTGACGACCGGCGTCAACATGGCGTTCGGTGGTGCCGGATTAGCGGTTTTGGGGGCTTATAAAACCTATCAGGCGGTGAAAAAAGCCAATGAGGAACGGGTTGCCGCCAATGCTAACGCCAGTGCCGAGAATAAACAAAGTTTAATCAGCTTTTTGGTACATAACCCGCGCCACTTAATCAGTATTACCAGTAACGTGGCAAGCGTGGCTTTGGCCGGTTGGAGCGCCAGTGCCGGACTCGATGCCAACGGTTTGGTCGGGCAGTCGATGAAACACGGTGCCGGACAGGCGTTTGATAACATGGGACAGGCAATGAGCAATTTTGGTCACCACCTGACGCCGAGCGGCATAAAAGATATGTTTGGCGATAACAGTATGACCAATCACTCGTTTGGCGAGAGAGTCGGCGGGTTGTTCAAAACCGACAACGCGTTGCGTTTTTCCCGCACGCTGCGTACATTGGGTGTGGCCGCCGCAAACTTTGGTGTGGATATGGCTGAAATGGCTAAGGCGGACAATAAGGGCAAGCGGAAAAAGATGTTCTTAAATGCTCTGCTGAAAGCGGGCGCTACGGCAGGTTTGGTCTTTGCCACCACGCCGACGGAAAATGCCGAGGTTGCACCGACCGAGACAGCTCATAACGACACGCCGCAAGAACCGCAGCCACAGCCCGAGCAGGTTGAAGAAAAGGCACCGATTGTGCACCGCAGTGCCGTTCATCACTCGCATCCGCATATAGAGCACCATGCCGCGCCGACACCAATGCCGGAACCTGCGGTTGATGAACAACCGATTGAGCCTGAGCCGCAACCGGAATTGCAACCTGAGCCACAGCCAGAGTTACAGCCCGAGCCGCAACCGGAGCCGCAGGAAACCCGCGACGAGGCTTATTATAATGATGAAAAAGAGTCTTTGACCAAAGGCGAGGATCACAAATCGTTAAAGCAAGAAATTAATTTGTCGCGCAAGAGCGAGGACAATAGCGTGGAAGATACGGTCGACTCATACATGGATAAGCGGGTTGCCGAGGGTGATTTGAGTGAACAACAGGCTACCGAGACCGCCAATTTGGTTAAGCACGAGTTGGATGGTCGTGATGGCAATCGGGACGGACAAATTGATGATGATAAGTTGAGCAAGGGCAGTGTGCGCCGCGCGATGAAAGAAGTTGACAAAACTTTGGAGGCCATGCGTGACAACGCCGATGAGATTGATACCGCGCGCAATATGGAAACCACCATGGAAGTTGACCACTCGGCAGGCGTGCCCGAGACTTATAGCACCGATACGAAAGAGGCCAAGTTCTATAACGGTATGACCGTTGCCACGCAAGAGATGTTGAATCAGGGCAATAATAAGGATGTGTTGAGCGAGGCGATGCAAAGCGGTAACTTGAGCGAACAGCAGGTTATGGCGATAAACTTGCGTCATAGTGAGTTGCGGGAGCAGGGACTTTCACACAAACAGGCGCTGAAGCAGATGTTGAAAGATTTTGAGCGTATGGGCAAGTATCAGGACGCGCAAAACTTCAGCTTTGGTCATTCAAAAACCGAGGAGTTGGAAAGCGGCGAGAGTAAAGGACAGGCGCCGGCAGATAAGGAAAACGCTCAGAGCAAAGAGGAGACGCAAAACCATGAAAGCACTCCGGCTCAAGAGAACACGCAGAACGGCGCGCAAGCCAAAGAAGAACCGTTGCAGAGACTGACAGCCGAAAGTGTTAAGAACGACATCAACAACCGTATTGACGCCGAGGCGACTGTCGGTCTGCAAGATGCCGAGAAAATGGCAAATTCAACCTATCGGGTTGAACTTGATAAAAGCGGCAACCGTCAGATTATCGGCAAGGATGAAAACGGCGAGGTCTTTAAAATTACCGAGGTTAGAAACCTGCCGCCAAAACCGGGTGAAAGGTTGGATATTCATGTCGACAGGTTGGATGTCAGCAAAGACAGTGAGCTTTATGCTAAAATGCACCCCAATGTCAGCGGTTTGAATCATCACGATAAATTATCGGCGGAAACACAAGCCGCTTTTGCCGAAATGGAACGAAGCAAGCATATCAGAGACGGTATTGCAAGCGGTAAGTTTCATGAGGTTGGGGCGCATGGGAGCGAGACTCAACAACGCCTGACCGAGGCTAAAACCCGCATGACAACTGGCAAGACGGTCGTTAATCAGCCCGAGGAAAGATCAACGGTTAAGGCTAAGGTCGAGGTTAAGAGTAAGGTGATTGATGATGTTTATCGTTTTAACGACCGCGGACGGTAAATCTATGAAATTATCGGAAAAAATTGTCTATTTTGACAAAATAAGTATTGCGCAGAGTGAAAAAATGTGATACATTAGGTTCAGTCTGATAGATTAAAGGAGCAAAAATTATGGAATTGAATAAAGCACTTGAAATCGTCAATAACGGCGAACTGGATATGCTGAGCGATGTCGAACTTGATTCGGTTCGCAAGGCGTTGGGCGCTGACGGCAAGTATGCGAAAGAGGCGGCGGCGGTTGACGCGGCTATCATCAAGTTTAAGGAAGAAGAAAAGTTGGTTATGGCCAACTCCGGCAATTTGGAGAAACTTTCCAAAGATTATAAGGCAGATGACGAAACAGCCAAGGCTTTGGGCAATATCAACGTGGTTGATGAAAAAGGTCAAAAGGTTGATGTGGCGCAAGAGGTGACCGAAGCCGCCAAGCTGCGTGTTGAAGTTGATAATGCCAAAACCCCGACTGTGATGTCGGCTGAGGATTATAATAAAGCCGTTCATGATGAAATTGCCAAAGTTTTGGGTGCTATTATCACGGTAAAACATACGCAAAATGCTGAAAATCAGCAGTTGGAAAGCGCACAAAAAGCAGGGGAAGAACTGAGCGGTATTTACAGCAGTCAGCAAGTGACAGTTGACGCCGACAGTTTTGCGGCGGGCGTGTCTTCTCATGTGGCAGAGACCTCTCAGAAAAACGAAGGCTTGGGCAAGCGTTTTAAGAATTCGGCTTTCTTTAAGGGTATTAAAAAGAGATTGTCGGCTTTGGACGGCAAGTTGGAAAACAAGTTTGGCGAGAAGTATCTGAAAGCCAAAGGTATTGCCGAAAATTTGGTTAGACAAGGTACAATGAAAGAGGCTGCTATCGGTGGTATTGTTGCCGGTGCGGCTGTGGCTACTGCCGGTACGGTTGCGGCTCCGGTGGCTTCATTGGGCGCCGCGGTTTATGCCGGTTGGATGGGATATCGTCGTTTGGCTCCGGTATTCAATCGCTATAAAGAAGAGAAAAAACAAAACAAAGAATTGAAATTTGGTGATTTTGCCAAAGCCAACAAAAAAGAAATCAGCAAAGCCGCGTTGTATGGTATTGTTGCCGGAGCGGGCATTGTTGCCGGCGGTTTGGGCGCGGTTTATACCGCTACCAACTCGGGCGCTACCGGCTTGATGGCTGCCGCCAAGACCGCGGGTACGGTTCGTACCGTGGCTATGGGTACGGTTGCCGTTGCGCCGCAGGCTGCCGATATTGTAACGGCAAAAACCAAAGAAGAGCGCAAAAAAGCCGTTAAACGTACGGTGACAGCCGGCGGTTTGTTTGCCGCAGTTACGGCTTTGGGCGGATTGATGCATGGCAATAGTGCTTCGGCTCAAACACCTGAAGATCCACAGATTTTGAAAGACAGCGATTTTACCAACAATGGTGATTCAACCTTGGTTCATCCGAGCGACAGTGCAAGAGTTGACAGCACGGATACCGGTGTAATCGGCGGTCATGACGGGGCTGACAACGGTGCTGTGGTAGATGCCGGAGAGCCTGAGATTACCGTAGGCGCAAGAGAACAGGCATTTTATATCAGACGTTTGAGTTTGGTTCCGAACTCTGACATTATGGTTGCCAATGTAAACGATGGTTTGGTCGAGTTACCGAAAGGTATGACACCGGAAATGGCGGTCAACCTCGCTCGCGCCGATGAGTTGTATTATGGCAACGATAAAGGTTTGCAGGCTTTGATTGATTGCGAAAAGGCCAATGTTGATACCAAGGCATATTTTAGAGATTTGGCAGACAAGTTCGTTACTCAGGCCGGTGACCCGCGCGGTATGATGAACTATCCGACCGACCCGAACTATGTGGCAGATCCGCGTATTCATGCTCAGGTTACAAAAATTGACTGTGAAGATGTTAAACTTCATCGTACGGTCAGCGGTGGACATCATCCGGTACACCATCCGGTTCATCACACACCGGCGCCGGTTGAACCTGTTGTTCCTCAGCATGAACCTGCCGCTGACATCTCGCCTGATGAGTTGAGCGAGTTGGCTAAACCTGAGCCGTTGGCACCGTCTCAAGAGCCTCAGTTGATTGTTCCGCCAGAGGAGCCTCAAGAGGTTGTTCCTGCCGAGGAAGATCACTCCAACATGGGGTGGGGACACTTCCGCAACGCCGCCGAATTTGATAAGGCTGTTCAAGAGAGCGGTACGGTATTGAACGAAGGTACCGAGGTTAAGGGTACAACCAATGGCGGTGACCACTATCAGCACGCTGCGGATATGATGAACAAAAATCCGAATTTGGAAAATGCCAAATTTGATGATGCCGGAAAGTTGGTTGACGCAACCGGCAAACCGGTCAACACCAAGCTGCAAGGCGGTAGTCTTGCCGACATCATTATGCAGCTGCAAGGCGGAAACTCTAAATAACCGCTGTTGCTGACACAAACAAAACCCTCGTCGTTTGCTCCGCGGGGGTTTTTTGTTGCTTAAAATTGTTCATTTTCTTTCTTCCCTAAATTTTTAGGGAAGAATTATTTTCTGAATCGTTATTGCGAGCAAAGCGAAGCAATCTAGAATTTATTATAAGGCTATATTTTTTTCATCTGGACTGCTTCGTTTGTTGCCAAACTCGCAGTGACGAAAGGGGATAAAGCCGCCTCGCAATGACGAGTGGTGAGAAAACTGGATTGCTTCGCTCTGCTCGCAATGAGAAACGAGGCGGTACCAGATTGCTTCGTTTGTTGCCCCGTCTCGTAGTGGTGAAGAATAAAATGAACGTATTTTCTTGAAAAAACGGTCTGAAAATGCTATACTGAAAGCGTGTTAAATACAATTATGTCTTACAATTAAAAATATTATTCTATATGTTAGCTACGATTTTTTCAGTTATCGCCATTATCGTTTTTGTATTGGTTATGTGGGGTCTGTTCTGCCTTGTATGTGGTGTTTGTTGTGCGGTTATCAAAGTTGTTCTGGAATCTCCAATCTTTTGGTTTGCGGTTTTAGGTGGTTTGATTGCTTATGCTTGCGGATATCGTTCAGACAGAGCTTTAATTAACGGTATGATTTGCGGCGGCGGTATTGTGGTTTTGTTTGCGGCGTGCAGTTTGATTGAGTCTTATGCTGTGGTAAAGGTTATCTGTTGGGCAGCAGCGGGCTTACTCATCGGTTATTTTGCGGGGATGATGGTCTTTTGCGGCATAATCGGTTTGCTCGTCGGCATTTATCGCATATGTTGAAAAAAAGAAAGTGTATTAAACTTTGCAGGGTATTGCATTGATTTAATACACTTTTTTTGTGCGTGTTTTTAGCCTTTGAGGCAGACTTTTAAGCCGTCGACGGCGGAGGAGACAATCCCTCCGGCATATCCCGCGCCTTCGCCACAAGGGAAAATTCCCTTAATATTAGACTCGCAATTTTCGTCCCTAAACATACGGATAGGGGAGGAACTGCGGGTTTCAATCGCGGTCAGCACGGCGTCATCGGCGGCAAAGCCTTTGAGTTTTTGGTTCATATCAACAATCGCTTTGGCCAGCGTGTTTGACACATAAGTTGGGAACAGCAGGTTAAGGTCGGTCAGGGTGACGCCGGGGCGGTAAGAAGGGATAACCGCGCCGAGCTTGGTCGAGGGACGGGAGCGCAAAAAGTCTCCGACCAGTTGCGCCGGAGCGTGATAGTTTCCGCCGCCCAGTTCAAAGGCTTTGGCCTCAAGTTTTTGCTGAAAATACATACCTTGCAGAGGGTGAGAACCACCAAAATCTTGTGGCGTGACACCCACCAAAAGCGCGGCGTTGGCGTTGGTTTTGTCACGCGCAAATTCGCTCATGCCGTTGGTGACCAAGTGTCCAACCTCGGATGCGGCGGCAACCACTGTTCCTCCGGGGCACATGCAAAAGGTATAAGCCGAGCGACCGTCGGGGTAATGCACGGCGAGTTTATAGTCGGCGGCGCCTAGAGCGGGGTGTGTGGCATAGCGACCATATTGCGCCTGATTGATACTTGATTGCAGGTGCTCAATCCGCGCGCCGACCGAGAACGGTTTTTGCTCAATTTGCAGACCTGCGTCGTAGAGCATTTGGAAAGTGTCGCGAGCGCTGTGCCCGAGTGCCAAAACCACCATATCGGCGGCAATCTCAAGCTCTTGATTGTCGGGCGCGGCAACCTTGACGGCGCAGACTTTGCCGTCTTTGACAACTAATCCCGTTAATTGGTGATTGAAACGATATTCGCCGCCCAAATCGGTGATTTTGTTGCGGATGTTGCGTACCACATTGACCAGTTTGTCGGTGCCGATGTGAGGTTTGGCGAGGTATAAAATTTCTTCAGGCGCACCGGCGGCGACCAGTTCGCGCATAACCATATTCATCAGCGGCGATTTTTTAATGCCGGTCATCAGTTTGCCGTCGGAAAAAGTGCCGGCGCCGCCTTCGCCGAACTGAACGTTTGATTGAGGGTTCAGCGCGCCGCTTTGCCAAAAGTTTTTAACATCTTGCCGGCGGGTGTCAACATCCTTGCCGCGCTCCAGCAGAATCGGATTAAGTCCCATTTGCGCCAAAGCCAAACCGGCAAACATTCCGGCAGGTCCGGTACCGACCACAATCGGGCGCAGGGTAGGTCGTTGCCTTGGGATAAGCGCTAATGGCGGCTCGGGGCGCAAAAGCTCAATATCTTTCCATGCCAGAATCGAGAAAATATAGTCCTCGTCGCCATCAACCTCAATGTCGAGCGAATAGACAAAGCATACGGCGGTTTTGTTGCGCGCGTCGACCGATTTTTTGGCAATGCGTAGATTTTTGATATATTCCGGGGCTAAACCGGTTTTGATAGACACGATTTCTTTCAAATCAGCGAGTGAGGTGTCTAAATTGGCTTTAATGTTGTTAATTCTAATCATGATAGTCACTTGTCAAACGTTTATTTTTCTATTATATTCGTAGAATAGAAAATAACAAGGTAAAAGAGATGAGTACAGAAGCGGAATACAACATTTTTTTATTATGGAGCACGGCGCGTTCTAAGGAAGACGAGCTGAAGAAAGTGATTGCCAGTCGTTTTGAGATTGTGAAGGCTTATGATATTGAGTGGTCAAAAAAGTATTTTGCCGAGAATTTGTCGCGCTTTTACGGCAAAAAACTGCCCTCTGCCAAAAAGAAACTCAAGTTGTGCGGTGAAGACAGCTTTTTGGTTTTGGTGGTGAAAGATAATCAGCCTAATTTTAGCAAAGATGGCAAAAACTGCAATATGAGTTCGGTTAAGTATGAGTTGCGGCAGTTGTTGGGCAATAATTATCTGCATGCGAGCGATTGTCAGGCCGAGGCGGAGGAGAATTTGTATTTTTTGTTGGGTAAAAAACTGCCGCAGATTTTGCAGGAACGCCGTACTAAAAAGCCCCACAAGCTACAACAAGATATTATCGGCGTGCCAACGTGGCTTGATGAAGACAAGTTGTCGCGGGCGATTAAATGGTTGCCCGACACCACCGTCGACAAGAAAAATCGGGTTATCAGCAGTGCGGATTTGGGGCTTGCCAAAAGAGTGTTAAACGCGCGTAAGATTTGTTTTACGTTCAAGCCGGATACTTATAAAATCAGTATTCGCGGGCGCAACGTGGTGTTTACATTAAAGCAGAATTAGTCATCGTCATCATCGTCGTCATCGTCATTATTTTTTGTGGTTGAGCCCGAGAAAATCCGCCAGACGGCGCGGCGATACATCCATAGGTTTATCAGTCCCAAAACGACCGACAACGAGCCGAATAAATAGAGCAGGTAATACCAGTTGAGCTCGCTTGCCGACATCATTACATCTTGTCCGCTCACGCGAATTGAGGCGATTGACAATGCGGTGACGGCAAATGAGATGATAAACGCCAGTGTCCAAATTTTTTGCACAAGCACTTTTTGCACAATAAAACTGGTTAGAACATATACCATTAATAAAGCCGCAAATAAATATAATTCCATTATTTTTCTCCGTTTAGCAGAGATATAGTCAGCGGAGATATTTTTTTCAAATCCGAGAACGAAAAAACACAACCAAAGTTGAGGCGCAATATTTGCGTTTGCTATTTTATTTTTTTTATGATACACTGAAAGTGGGTTTGATTTAATTATTTTTACGAGGTGTGTTATGAAACACTTGCGCTCTTGGTGCGTGTGGATAACCGTATCTTTTTTCGCGTGCGGTGCTGCGTCTGCCGGATTGGTGGTGGACGGCTTTTTTTCTCCTAAACATTATCAAAAAACAACTTCATATACCAAATATGCGAGTGTGAGTTTTTTGACCGATGACACTAAGTTGGACTTCGGCAAGGGAGAGATTGACGTTAAGACGCAGTGTGCCTCAATGGGATATGTGATTCCGGTTTCCAAATGCACCGGAGCCATGAAACCGAGCAAGTTATGCAGTGCCGAAAGCTCAATGGCGAGTGTTGCCGGAGCTGATGGCTATACTACCGGATGTTGCAACAGCAATCTTTACACTGCATTGTCGCCGGACGCTTGCACTAATAATTCAAATTCTCTAAATGATTTCTGCTATTATGACGGGAGCAAAAAATATCGTTGCTCGTGCGATAGGGCGCGTTATCCTTACAGCAATTCAGACAACACCACCTGCGGTTTGGGCGGGGAATTTGACGTTAGCGATGTTTGTGTCGCGCCCAATGCCAAAGGCGAGAACATCAGTTATTACAGCGGGTGTTGTCCGAACTCTTATCAAGAGTGCGACGCCAACAATCACGAAGTCGGGTTGGGCAAGAGCTGTCGTGTGCAAAGCAGCAAAGGCGTGGTGAACAGGTATGAAAGTTGCACCTGCGCCTCGCATTACGATACTGTTTGCTCGGACGGCAAGTTGATAAATGTGGATAATGTGTGCAAGCGCAACGGTCTGAACTACACCACCGAGAGCAACTGCGAAAGCCTGTGCACCAAGACTTCCGAGACTAATGTGGATGATACGTTGTATCAAAAAATTTGGCATTGTTTGTATGAGCCGGACGGCGCGATCATAAAGACCACCGAGGGCGGACTGTGTAATTTTAATGGTTCTGAAGAAGCCACCGGAAAATATAAAAACTTTTACACCAACTGCGAGACGCAGGGCTTTACCAAAAGTGTGGAAGACTGCTACAACGCCTCGGCAATTCTGTATTGTCCGGCGGATAAAAGCAAGGTTTGGTGTGTGGAGAGCAAATATTGCACCGGTTACGATGTGAGCGGCGATGCCTGCAATCTGACTATCGCTAATGTGACCATGTGTCCATCTGCCAGTGCGGACAAACTCCGTTGTCGGTATAATAATACGGATTGTAACAACGGTTGGAGTGAGGGAACATATAGTCGCACGGTCTTAAATTTGACAACTGCGCAGACGGCGCTTAATGACAAAGGTATGCTCAACACCTGTTGCAAAGAGGGTTACCGCTTTGAAAACGGCAAGTGTGTGGCTAATGTGTGTTCAAATATTCGTTATCCTTATGCTACCAACCCCGGAACCGAGGCCGGTCAGCGCGAGGAGTGCAGTCAGGCCGATACCGCAAAACCATTGGGGTATAGTAAGCACTACGGTTTTACGGATTGCTACACCGAGGACAATACCGAATATGGCCAAGGGATGTGGAAACGCAAGAGCAATAATTCGTCTTCAGCGGATTATCACAAGTGCGTTTGCGAGCGCAACAGCACCAAAAAAACCGGTTTGCCGTTTGATGTTTCCACTTATTATGAGCAGAATACCTCTACGCCGATAGGTTTTAATAAAGGAGCGTACGGACACTCGACATCATGCACCGATGAAGAGGGGAGCTATTACGGCTATAAGGATTGTTACATCGGTTATAAAATGGGTACGGGAGACAATAAGTATAAATGCGAGGTAAATGAGGCGGCAAGTTATTGCAAAGCTTATCCGTATCTTGGTAGCGGTCATGTCAATAATTTTCTGACACAAAACAACATTGCGCCGTATACAGTTAGTTCCAACTATAATCCGCGTACCTCAAGCGAGGCCTTTTGCGTCAATCGTTATGAGCACTATATCGACCGACAAGGTAATCGCAAAGGTGATGAAAGCGTAGCGGCCTTGTTGATTGAGGGCTGCGATAATGGCACGGAAAGCGCCTGCAATGAGTGTTATCATGTTGCTAATTTGGAAAAAGTCAACGGCTTGTGGCATGCGCACAACCGCTTTAAGCTCAAGGCCAACCGCCATAACACACAGGTCAACTATGGCTTTGAGCAATGTCCCAAAGGATTTTTTAAGGGTGGCGCCCCCTACTACGGCTCTTGCGCCAAATTTTGCTATGCGCCGAATTATGCCTCTTGCGCTAACAATGATATTTTGAAAAAAGGAGATATTATTGTCGGGTTGGTGATGACCAGAGACGGCAATACGTTGCACTTGTCTTCGGTGCAATACGCCAACAAAACTTTTGACGAGGCAATCGCTTATTCCAACAGCTTTGCCCCGACCGGCTTGGAAAATGATGCCACCTTTGGTAGAGGCAAGTGGCATATGCCTAACGATAGTGATAACGACAATGCCTGTGATTTTGCATGGCACGGTACGGTTAGTGCTGTTGGCGTTTCAGATCCTTATTATTTGTGGTATAACGAGACGGACAGCACAGGAAAATACGCCAGATATGTAGGACGTTGTCAGGGCGCTGTTTGGAGATTGAAAAGTAATACTGCAAATGTTTATCCGATGATGCAGGTAACGTTTTAAGGAGAAAAGCAGATGAAGAAGATGTTGTTGGCAACCGTTAGTTTATCGTTGTTGGTTTTCTCTGTGCCCGCGTGGGCGGATGACAGCTATACCGCCACTTGTGAGAGTTTGGGCTACAATACCGATTTGTCGGCTTGCACGGTGGGTTTGCCCTTGTTATGTCCTGTTTCCGGCAATACGGTGGGTAACAAGCTCAAGTGTTTATGTATGACGGAATCCTGCCGTGGATACAGTCTTGCAGAGGACGATTTAGACGCGCTCGCCTCTGACGGACGCAAGGTTCGGGAGCATATTAAAACTTTGGAGACGTGTGACAGTGGCATCGGTGCGGACAAGGTCACCTATTATCGCATTAAGGAGTGCAAAGACGGTAGCTTGTATCAAATTCAAAATAACAAACCGACTTGTGATGTGGGGTGTCCGAGCGAATTATATCCTTATTCCGAGCACCCCGGAGATTTGGCCGGACAGGTGGAAAGCTGCACGGATGAAAAAGGCGTTTGGTTTGGTTATATGTCGTGTAATGACGGTTGGGTTGCCAGCGGTGAGGCCGGTCATGAGTGTACGTTAAATGATTGCAGTATTGAAAATTATCCCTACACGTGCAATCCCAACGAGGTTCAGCAACGTGGCAAGACAGCCAGTTGTAAGGTTGGCGGCAATAACTATTATCAATATACCGAGTGCAACAGCGGCTACACCCTTAAGGGTAGTGTTTGTCAGGCCAAATGTCAGTTGCAAAACTGCACCGTCAGTAGTTCGTCTAAAGGCTATAACGAGTGGTCGTGCGGTGTGGCAAACAAGCTGAGCTGTCAGGTGGGCGACGCGGCTTATCTTAATAACGCTTATCTGGGGATTATTGGTTATCAGCCCGATGGGAGTGGCGAGACGTTTATTATCGCTACGGAGAAGAATAACGGCGTGACCCCGTTTGATGCACTTCAATTTTCTAATATTCATGGTGCAGGATATTATTACGATAGTATTTATAGCGGCAAGGCTCAAACTCAGAAGTTGTTGAATTATAAAGCAGCGCACAGTGAGGTTGAATTTCAGGCGGCTAATGCTTGCTATCAATATACTAGCCTATTGTGCAATGGTGGTTTTTGCGCTGCCGGTGAATGGTATCTTCCAAGTTTTGGCGAACTGACAAATACGTTTAGTAATCGTTATATTTTATATAATGCTACGGGGCAAACCAATCCGTTCATCGGCGGTTATGCTATGACCAGTAACAAATCTTCTGGCGCATGGAATACTTTGTATAGTTATTATAGTGGAACCAGTGTGGCAGCAGACCCGCAAAATGCGTATCGAGTGTTCCCGGTCATCTCCTACACCCAACGCTAGGAGGGGGATGTCTTCCCTCTCTGAATCGTCATTGCGACCTTTTCCGTATGTCATTGCGACAGGGCGCGTTTCTTTTCAAACGTCATTGCGAGACCGTGGAACACGGACGAAGCAATCTAGTCAAAAAATATAGCAAAATCATAAAACTGGACTGCTTCGTTTGTTGCCAAACTCGCAGTGACGATGGGAAGAGGGGACTGGACTGCTTAGTTTGTAACCAAACTCGCAGTGACGAGTGGGGAGGAAACTGGACTGCTTCGTTTGTTGCCAAACTCGCAGTGACGATGGGAAGAGGGGACTGGACTGCTTAGTTTGTAACCAAACTCGCAGTGACGAGTGGGGAGGGAATGGATTACCACAGCCGCTAAACGCGGTTTCGCAGTGACGTATGCGGGGAATAGTCCCTCAGCCTTTGGTCGTGAAAATAAATTTTAAACAGCATGCGGATATAAGGACTTGTTAAGAATTAATTAAGATGTTATATTTATACTGTTTAATGTTAGTACACACTAGTAAAGTGTTTACATGTAATCACTTGTTTTTTTAGGAGAAACAATATGTCACAGATTTCATTAACCGCAAGTATGCGTTCTAACTTGCTGTCTTTGCAGAATACATCTTCTTTGATGGATCAGACCCAAGAGCGTCTGTCTACCGGAAATAAGGTAAACTCTGCTATCGACAACCCTAGCTCATACTATACCGCACAGTCTTTGAACAACCGCGCGAGCGACTTGAATTCTTTGTTGGATAGCATGGGTCAGGCTATTTCCACAATTAAAGCCGCTGATGAGGGTATTGAGGCAATCACTTCTTTTGTTGAACAAGCTAAGGCTGTTGCCAGCTCTGCTTTGGATTCAAAAGATGCAGCGACTAAAAAGAGCTATATGGATCAGTTCAACGATATTTTGGATCAGATTGACGCTTTGGCAAAAGATTCCGGCTATAAAGGTGTAAACCTGATTAATGGCGACAGCTTGGATGTTACTTTCAACGAAGACCGTACATCTAAAATGACCATTGCCGGTCAGGATGCTACAACCACCGGTTTGGGCTTGAGCGAGCAGACAAACTGGATGGGTACAAAAGTTGATACAACAACTAATGTTGTTGTAACCGATGGTAAACCGGCATCTAAAATCACAGCCAATACGGACACTATTCTTAAAGTTGGTGATGATTACTATAAATACAATGGTGCTGAAGTTGAAACTACCGGTACTGTCGATTTGTCAAAAGCAACCAAATTGACAGCTGTTGATGATGGTGCAGGTAACAAAACTTATTACGACACAGAAGCTGTTGATGCTAAAGGTGCTTCAGTATCTACTACTGCTATCAATACAGCTATTGACTCGATCACCAATGCAACTTCTAAGTTGCGCACCATGTCTTCTGCTTTGGGTAACAACTACTCAATCGTAGAAACTCGTCAAGACTTTACCGAAAACCTCGTAAACGTTCTTGAAGAAGGTGCTGACAAGTTGACCTTGGCTGATATGAACGAAGAGTCTGCTAATATGCTTGCTCTGCAAACCAGACAGCAGTTGGCTATTAACTCTTTGAGCTTGGCTTCTCAGGCTTCTCAATCTGTATTGAGCTTGTTCTAATCCAACGCTTGAAAAAGTGGAAACTCACACGAAAGCGGGCAGTTTTCTGCCCGCTTTTTGTGTCTCCGAACTGTTATTGCGAGCGTTCTGAATCGTCATTGCGACAGGGCGCGTTTCTCCACCTGAATCGTCATTGCGCTGCGCTTGCGGCTGTGGCAATCCAAGTGGAAAAGTAGCCGATTATACCCTCTCTAAATTATTAGAGAGGGATAGGGTGAGTTTAAAGTAAGGGAAGAACTAGTAGTTAGTGCACTTAATTAAAAACTCGGACATAACTATAAACTCATCAGGATTTCAACAAGAGCACAGTTCGCTGTCAGCTCCTGTCCTCTTAAGAAATCCTGAAAACCTAACGCAAACATTGCTGTTTGCTGAGGTTTTCTTCAATTCCGACTAAGTTTCGCTGCGCTTCGGTTATCCTAGCTAGCTCAACAAGTCTCATTGCGTCTGCTTGACCAAACAGCCCCCGACAGTTTGGTCTTCGCCCGTCCCTAAAAATTTAAGGAAGAATTTTTTATATTCCCTCTCTAAATATTTAGAGAGGGTTGGGGTGAGTTTATAGTAAGGGAAAGACTAGTATTTAGTGCACCTAATTAAAAACTCGGACATAACTTTAAACTCATCAGGATTTCAACAAGAGCACAGTTCGCTGTCAGCTCCTGTCCTCTTAAGAAATCCTGAAAACCTAACG
>CAKQSV010000004.1 GCA_934273635.1 uncultured Alphaproteobacteria bacterium | reverse complement strand
GTCGCTCATGATGACGAACAAACAAAGAAACCGTTTTTCTCTCCGTGACAAATCGTCTTGACTTTTGTTTCCTCGCGATTAAGGTATATGTATTGGAGGATGTGTGATGAAAAAAATATATATGGCTTTTGGTATTTTATTGGCAGGTTTTGCTGTTGAAGCTCGCGCCGATGTTTGCTATGACGTTTCAGAAAGCACTGCCTCCCAAGCCGCCGCAATTATTAAAACTCAAAAAGTTATATATGATTATTGCTCAATTTGTCAGACAGCCAAACCTCACGCCATAAAAGTCAAAACGGTTGAAAGCACCAATTCCGTTATGGTAAACGGAAAGCCTCTTGATTTGGCTCATACTTATTATAAAGAGAACAACAAATACATCAATCTTGGTATTAAAACCGGCTGTATTCACGACGGACAATACAATATTTCAGCCGAATTAAATGATTTACCGGAGATACATCGCACAGAAGCAGATAATCAGAAAATAGCAAAATCTCAGGCTCAAAAAATTTATGACAAATGCTTTACGGAGAGCGCTGAAAAACTTTCTTCATCAGTAACATCTGATATGGTTGAAGGAAGTATTGAAGTCAACGATTGTTTAAATGCAGCTATTAATCAAGAGATAAAAAACGGTTTTGATAAAGAGCAACAAGCAAAAATGGAGCAAGCGGTCAAGCAGTTACGCCAATCAACCAGAGATTTTTACGTTGGAGTTTATGCCGAAAACAAATATTGCATAGGTCATTGCGGCACCATAACCAACATTATTCCCTATGCCGATGAAAATAAAATATTATCAGAATTGCTCGAACGGTTGTTATATCTCAACATCGCCCAAAATGGGTATTAGCGTTTGCTAACACCCATTTGCGCATAATCCATTACTTACTTCTGAAATGATTAAACCTTCCAGGTAAGCCAACAGTGTATTTTATATAATTTGGATTTCGATTCTGTAATTTTTCTCGTTCAAAATCAGACTGTCGTTGGTTAATAATGTCATTATTAACATTAACAAGTTCTTTCGGAGATAAACTATTCATTGCTTTTATTGTCTCAGAGCCAAATATTCCATCTTCTTTAATATTGATATTTGTATTTTGATTAATAGCTTTTTGAGCCCAAAGAGCTGGACCTTGCGGGCTATGATTGAAAAATGAATCAAACATTGTCTCCTGCAATGGTTGATGTTTTAATTCTCCAATTCGATACTTATCGAAATAATCTTTGCGAGCAATTTGTTTAACTTGAGAATACGTAATGTCTTTTACATCATTAGGATATCCAACAGCCAAATCGGGATGCTGTCTTTTAAAATTATCTAAAGTAACTTGCTGAATTCCCATATTTGTTGGCGCATCAATTCTATTAACCCTAGATTCATATCCACCTTCTTCCCCTAAAGTTTTGTTAAGTACACGCTGAAATATAATATCTGAGGAATTAGACAATAAATTATTCCCATCATTTGCTTGTGTGTTGTTTTGGGCAAATTGGGTGGTGGGCTGAGGTTGGGGCTGGTCTTGATTTTGGTTCTGTTGTCCGAGGGCCCATTGAGGGATGGCGCCGCCGGTGGCGTTTTGAGGTACGGCGCCTGTCGGGATTCCAACCGGCGTACCGCCATAAACCATAAATTCAGGCACAACTCGCGCATTGTAATTATTGTTATACATATTCTTTTCCTTTACTAAATAAATTTAAAACAAAAAAGCCGCACATTTCTGCACAGCTTTCGGGTTAAAAAAATACCTGAAAATGGTGTTATTCAGGCATAAAAAAAGACCTTATAAAGGCCTCGTATAATCGCTATATACACTTCTCTCACGATTATAGCAATTTTTATAGCATATTTTAGGAAAAGTGTTCCAAAAATTTTTTAAAAAATTTCACTTTTTTTACATTTATTTGAAAAACAATGAGTTAATCAAATTGCATTGTGCATAAAAATTGAGGGTAGAGGCTTTTGGTTTGGGCGATTCGAATATAGACGCCACAACAAACAATTATGGGATAATATTTATATTGACTCCTTGGTTGAATCTGGATTGCTTCGTCAGCTAAATGTCGCTCATGATGACGAACAAACAAAGAAACCGTTTTTCTCTCCGTGACAAATCGTCTTGACTTTTGTTTCCTCGCGGTTAAGGTGTATGTATTGGAGAATGTTTGATGAAAAAAGTCATATACCTTATTTTATTTTCAATGTTTTTATGGACTGAGACTTCGGCGGCTGAAAATGCCGACCAAGCGCAGAGTTTAGCTGAAGAATATTACACAACCTGTGAGGCTCAAGCTCCGGTGGTTGAGACCTCTGCCGTTATCCAAGGCAATATTGAAGATGTTAAAAGAGAGCGTAAAATTCGCAAATGCTTAAAAGCCAAAATTAGTGATGTGGCGTCATCATATTTGTCAGATAAAGCCCTGACAGAGTATCAAACGGCAATAGATGATTTTGAAAAATCGTTATTCTCCATATATCGGGTTCTTATTTTCTGCAAGAACAAAACCGATGTCTTGTGGTGCGAAGAAAGATATAAAGATGATATGTCGTTGGAAAAACTGAGTTTGGAAAAGAATCTAACCTCTCATATGTTGAAAATTTTGAAACAAACAATAAAGAGTAAACAGAGCGATTAAAATTATGAATCAGCTTGCTTATTTGCCTTAATAGGTTAAATAAATTATTTTTTGACGCATAAATTCCCATGTGAAACTCTTTGAGACGGACAAGCCTTTTCACAAGTGTCTTCCATCATTTGAACATCAATTTTCAGCTCGGTATCACAATCAAAACATATTCCGTTTTTATCCATTAACGGCTTATCTTTCGGACATTTTAAAACACTTGGCCGGTTGCCGCCTATTACCGGAAGAAGTGTTCTGTTCGGACATACGTCACAGACGGCGGCGTCTTCAAGACACTGTGTCAAAACCGGAACAACATCGGGATAATCACAGGGATAACACGTTCCGCTCCAATGATACAACGGCTTATCTTTGGGGCAAACGACATAGGTTTCGGCTTCTGTTCTTTCTTCATCCCAGGGATAAGGAATATCTATGCGGTTGGGGCATTTTTTTAGATTGTCATAGCTTGTGGTTACGGGATATTTATAATTGCAGGGATAACAAACGCCTTTTGACAACAACGGCTTGTCTTGCGGGCATTTATTATTCTGAGCTAGAATCCCGTATAATTTTTGGTTTTCAGATTCATCCCGACTAACTTTTTCAACCTCCTCGTTCACAGAAAGCTGAGGCGTCGGCCGACAGTCTCCCGTTAATTCAATACGATAAGGAGCTGACGGAGGGCATTCTTTTAAGGCGCAAACAGAATGCCGCCATAGTGGGATAACAACGCGTTCCGGACAAATCGCCTGACATATCTCATCTGACGATATCTCAAAAGCCATTGGCGACCGGCAAGAAAAACACTGCCCCATAATATAGGCATCGCATTTATCCTCAGCCATGGCATTAACGCCAACACAACAGCCGATTAAGCAGACGCAAGAAAAAATATATCTCATTTCTGTTCTCCGTAGTAAATAATAACACAATAATAGACATAATAATTTATTTGTCATCTATTTTCTAGGTATAAGATAACCATTTAAGCATTGATTAATAGTCCAATTATTTCGTTGTTGCATTGTAGAATTACTACTATCTTCTCTGTGTAATTGACCACAAAATGCATTTAAATCAAAAGTGCCTTCTCCTATCTTTCCTGCCTCCTCATGTAATAAAGGATAGCCAGACACAACCTGTCCTGTATTAAATTCAGAATCAATCAAAGCATTTTTGATTGTTTGGCTGAAATTATTATAATAGGGAAAATTTCGAAGTGCGTTATTTTTAGCAGCAACATCGCTAGTTACTAATGTATTCATATAATCATCAGATAAAAATAAATTGGTTTTGTCTTTATAATAGTTAGCACCATAATTCTGTCCATAAGGCAATTGTAAGAATTTATTATATTCCTGTTGTTTTTCTTGTTCTGTCGCAGGAAGCCCCGTCGATTTATTGATCCACGGTTGAGATAAAAAACCTTGTTTTGTAGCATCCATATGCCCATATCCCCACGTTGGTAAACCTCCAACATCTTTATATGGATAAGGAACTTTTTCTTCAAAAGACTTAATTTGATTTTTTAAAACTGCTAATCCTAAATCAGGAAAAGAGTTCTGTTGGCTATAATCAGGTTGAGGCAAAATCTTTCCATATCCAACTATTGTATTAGGGAAACTATTAAGAGCAACTTTTGTTCCATCATTTGCTTGCATATTGTTCTGAGCAAATTGGGTAGTGGGTTGAGGTTGGTCTTGATTTTGGTTCTGTTGTCCGAGGGCCCATTGCGGGATGGCGCCGCCGGTGGCGTTTTGAGGCACGGCACCTGTCGGGATTCCGACCGGCGTACCGCCGTAAGCCATAAATTCGGGCACAACTCGCGCATTGTAATTATTGTTATACATATTCTTTTCCTTTACTAAATAAATTTAAAACAAAAAAAGCCGCACATTTCTGCACAGCTTTCGGGTTAAAAAAACACCTGAATATGGTATTATTCAGGCATAAAAAAAGACCTTATAAAGGCCTTGCATAATCGCTATATACACTCCTCTCGCGATTATAGCAATTTTTATAGCATATTTTAGGAAAAGTGTTCCAAAAATTTTTTAAAAAATTTCACTTTTTTTACATTTATTTGAAAAACAATAAGTTAATCAAATTGAATTGTGCATAAAAATCGAGGTAAGAGGCTTTGGGTTTGGGACGATTCGCATATAAACGCCACAACAAACAATTATGGGATAATATCTATATTGACGCATTGGTTGAATCTGGATTGCTTCGCCCGCGTCGCGAACTCGCAATGACGATTCAGGGGTAACGTGCCACAACTAGTATGACAGGGCTTAGCAGATGAGACAGAACGACAAAAATTCCCATAGACACGATAAAGGGGCGTGCTACGACGTTATTTTTCGACGACATGTACACCTTTAGTACATTAGGAGAAAAACAACTAGTATGACGCCCCTTTAGCGTGTCTAGCGCTTTTCGTCGGGGTCACGCAACACATACCCCCTCCCCCATACGGTCTCGATATAATTTTTGCCACCGGAGGCGCGTTCCAATTTTTTGCGGAGTTTACAGATGAATACATCAATAATTTTGAGCTCGGGCTCATCAATACCACCATAAAGATGGTTTAAGAATTGATCTTTATTGAGGGTTGAACCTTTGCGCAAAGACAACAACTCCATAATGCCATATTCTTTACCGGTCAGGTGCAAGGTTTTGGTGCCGACGGTAACGGTCTGCGTGTCCAGATTAACTTCCACATCACCGGTACGAATGATAGAATTGGAGTGTCCTTTAGAGCGGCGCACCACAGCCTGAATCCGCGCCAACAACTCGGCTTTATCAAACGGCTTGGTCAAATAGTCATCAGCGCCATATCCCAAACCCTTAACTTTCTTATCCGGCTCGGTCAAACCCGACAGAATCAGCACCGGCGTGTTGACTTTTGCCGCGCGCAGATTTTTCAAGACCTCATAACCGTTCATATCCGGCAACATCAAATCCAAAATGATGATGTCATAGTCATAAAGTTTGCCAATTTCCAAACCGTCTTCGCCCAAATCGGTCGTATCAACAATCATGCCCTCTTTTTTGAGCATAGTTTCAATACTTTGCGAGATAGCGTAATCATCTTCAACCAACAAAACACGCATTATCCAAATCTCCTCATAACGATTCATATACCGACATCATATACCGTTAATTTTTATTTGTTAACTTTTTTGACAGGGTTGTTAATAATTATTAATAAAGTTGAATCATTAGCAAAAAAAGCCTAAATATAGGGTAAGAAAAAAGGAGAAACCGCGGTGTCCACCTGCTTTGACAACATTATTCATAATCTGAGCAAACTCAGTCCTTGCGCCTATTACGGCACGGTGACGGGGGTTCAGGGCTTGTTTATTGAGGTGAGCGGGATCAGCTCGGCGCTCACCATCGGCGACCGCTGCAGCGTGCACACGACCTACGGCAAAAATGTTCCGTGCGAACTGGTGAGTTTTAAGGGTGACAAGTTGTTGCTTATGCCCTATGGCTCGTTAGACGGCATTGGTTTGGGCTGTCGGGTGGATATTGAAAATTCGGCGCCGGTGATTTATCCGCATAAAGAGTGGTTGGGGCGCATTGTCAATGCTTTTGGCGAGGCAATTGACGGTAAGGGTCCGTTGCCGCTCGGCAATAAACCTTATTTTATTAAGAGTTCTCCGCCGCCGGCGCAATTCCGCGACCGTGTCAAGGGCAAGGTTGACCTTGGCGTTAAGGCAGTCAACACGTTTTTGACCATTTGCAAGGGACAGCGTATGGGGATTTTTGCCGGCTCCGGCGTGGGCAAATCGACCCTGATGTCTAATATGGCGCGATACACCGATTCTGATATTTCGGTCATCGGGCTGATTGGCGAGCGCGGACGCGAGGCCAAGGAGTTTGTAGAAGATGTTTTGGGCGAAGAAGGTTTGGCAAAATCGGTTTTAGTATTGGCAACTTCTGATGAAAGCCCGCTTATGCGCCGTCAGGCGGCCTATACTACCATGGCGATATCCGAATTTTTCCGAGACGAAAACAAAGACGTGCTGTGTATGATGGATTCCATCACTCGTTTTGCCATGGCTCAGCGAGAAATCTCATTAAGTATCGGCGAGCCTCCGGCCTCTAAAGGTTATACGCCGAGCGTTTTTGCCGAGCTGCCGCGACTGTTGGAACGCGCCGGTCCCGGGGCGGGAACAGGCAGCATTACCGGTCTGTTTACGGTCTTGGTCGACGGCGACGACCACAACGAGCCGATAGCCGATGCCGTGCGCTCGATTCTGGACGGACATATTGTGCTTGACCGCGCCATTGCCGAACGCGGACGCTATCCGGCGATTAACATTTTGCGCTCCATCTCGCGTACTATGCCCGATTGTGACACCAAAGAGGAATTTGCATTGGTGTCCAAAGCCCGCAAATATATCTCGACTTATGAAGATATGGCCGAACTGATTCGCCTCGGCGCCTATAAAAAAGGCTCTAACGCCGAGGTTGACGAAGCTATTTTCTATTACCCGATGATTGAAGACTTTTTAACGCAAGCCAAAGGCACCAGATTCACACTTGCTGAGGGCTATCAGTTGCTTAAAGAGATTTTGGACACACCCTACGTCCCACCCAAGGTATAGATAGATGAAAAACGCATTACGCACCCTCAGCCGTATTGAAAAGTTCAAAATTAACGAACAGCGCAAAAAACTTGTGGCCTGTCAGGAGCAGCAAGACGCCCTAAAGCTGGAGCTTGACAACATCAACCTAAACTTTGAGCAAGAAAAAGAGTTTCACCGCACACATGAAATGGTTGGCGACTTCGGTGCCTACCTGCAACAATATCTTGAAAAAAAGCGCCAATTACAACAACAAATCGCCGATTTGGAACAGCAAATCGCCACCATCCGCGACCTGATTTCAGATATGTTTAAAGAACAAAAAACTTTTGAGATTGTGGACGAAAACCGCAAACGCCGCGCCCAACATGAAGAAGATTTAAAAATCCAAAAGCAACTTGATGAAATCGGCACCAATGCTTATATAAAGTCTCACGAAAATTAATTTTTTGGGAGAAAAGCCATGTTCGCACTGCCGCCGCTACCTTATGAGTTGAACGCTCTGGAGCCTTTTATGAGCCGCAACACACTTGATTTTCACTACCACAAGCACCACCAAAACTATGTCTACACATTAAATATGCTGATTGAAAATACGCAGTGGGCTAAAATGTCATTAGAAGAAATCATCACCACCGCCCCGGTCGGATCACCAATTTTTAACAACGCCGCGCAGGTGTGGAATCATACATTTTTCTGGAACAGCATGCAACCCGATGGCGGACGACACCCCACAGACGAGTTATTGCAACGCTTGGAGCAAACGTTCAGAAGTTATGACGGTTTCAAACAAAAGTTCAAACAAACTGCGATTGAGCAATTTGGTTCCGGTTGGGCATGGTTGGCGGAGGATAAAAACCAAAACCTGCAAATTATCAGCACGTCCAATGCCGATTCTCCCCTCACCCATAATCTCAAACCCCTCATAACCTGCGACGTGTGGGAACACGCCTATTACCTCGACTACCAAAATCGTCGCGCCGATTTTGTAGAAAACTTCTTAAACCACCTCCTAAAATGGCAATAAATCCTCAAAACTGTAAACAATATAATATATTTAATTGCTTTTTAACCAATATGTGCTTAAATTAGGACAATTTTATACAAAACTTCTTGATTGTTTTTGTCTAAAATGTTATGATGAAACCATAAAGAAACATAAACATTGGGAGAATCACGATGAGTTATGAAAAAGTTGACCTCAGCGGCAAAAAAATCACCGGCATGTATAACTGCGGAACGCTTGCCACCGAAGGTAACAACAGTTTTTTCAATGACGCCGCCAAATGCGCCAAAAATCTGAACCGCAAAAAAGATGAGAACGGCAACTCCCCCGTCATGCGGAAACTTATGGATAATATGCGCAACAGGTAGAGACAATGAGCGAATTCACCACGGAAAAGAAGTTCGTTGTTGCCTGCGACGAGAATAACGAATTGTATATTTTCATCGGCGCCAAGAAAAATCATCCCGATAATCCGAAGATTATTTATGATGGGTATGACCACGCCGTTTTTTTACGCACTCCACAGGAACGGATTATTTTGGACTACATCAACCCGGAGATTCGCAGCGAGCTAAGAAAGAGCAATCGGATTATTATGGTTGAGACCATTTTGGAAAATATCAAAGAAAGCTACTACGTTGATATGCAGATTGTTGAGAAAATTCCGGTAGATTGGCACAAAATCGGTCTGAAAACTTGGGATGAAGTGGCATTAAGCCAACAAGCTTAAAATTTTTTAAAAATAATACTTGCTAAAAATAAAAATATCATATAAAAGATAGGCAAGTTTGGTTCCATCGTCTAGTGGTCTAGGACAAGGCCCTCTCAAGGCTTAAACACGAGTTCAAATCTCGTTGGAATCACCATTAAAACATAAAAGGCACCCTCGGGGTGCCTTTTATGTTTCAAATGACGAAGTCATCCGAGATTTGAACGAGTAGAGTTCGAGTGGATAGTTGGTGAGCACGATTTTAAGAAGTGCAAACCTTACGACACTAGGGGGACCCGCTTGCGGGAGTACCTCAATCGAGTTGGAATCACCTATTGACGAAGTCATCCGAGATTTGAACGAGTAGAGTTCGAGTGGATAGTTGGTGAAAACGAGCTTTAAAAGCGATGTTTGAACCTTACGACACTAGAGGGACCCGCTTGCGGGAGTACCTCAATCGAGTTGGAATCACCTGTTGACGAAGTCATCCGAGATTTGAACGACGAGTGGATAGTTGGTGAGCACGATTTTAAGCCCACCGACAAACAAACTTCACTCGTACGTCAGATAACGAAACTGAGACGTATTCTTAAAAATAACCCCTTGAGAACTTAACCGTTTCTTTTGCATATCAACTTTTTCGTATTCTGATTTTCCTGCCAAATCTTTTTTTCTTTATTAAGTAACCTATTTAACTTAACCGCATTCATCTCTTCCTGCTTTATTAGCAATTTTAACATAAATGCATAATGTGTATGTATTGACCTCTCGTTTGCAATAACAGGAAGCGTACACTTTTAAATAACAATAAACTTTAGGTTGTATTAATATACTAAAGTGTCTATTTTTTAATCTTTAAAATTAAAGTTTTTTTATATTATCAACAAACAATATCTTTTATTTAAGAAAATGTTTTTTCATATTTTAACAAAAAAAATAACATATCTATTTGATTATGGACAATATATTAGGCAACCAATATAAACTAATAGTTTAGTATCTAACCAATTTTGTGTTGACACTATATTTGTTTTCTGATACAGAATTGGGATGTCGTTTTTTTATTTCTAATTCTGGTTTGCTATGATTATTGAGTACTTAGATCAAAACGAAAAAAATATTGATGTTAATGAACAACAGACTGTTTTGTCGAACTATGCTCGTGCCCATAACATGCAAATTGATTTGGTGTTATCTGGAGACTCTATTGAGATTTTAAAAGGGCAAATTAAGACTGACGGCCATACTATTTTGATTGCTAATGTCTTGGTTCTTGGAGATTCGCTTAATCAAATAATTGATAATATCGAATTTTTAAATAACAGTGGTCATAATATCATTAGTGTCGTGGATGATTTTTATTTCATCCCAAATCAAGAGACGAAAAGCGTTATTAAAGGGTTGCGTCTGGCTTATAATATCAGATCATCCTTGACGTCCATAACAACTTGTAAAGTTTTAGCTAATAAAAAAGCCGATGGTCAAAAGTTAGGCAGAGCTGTTGGTTCAACCAATCATGATTCTATAAAGAAGAAATATAAAGATATCATCTTAAAAGCTCTCGCCGAAGGAAAAAGTAAGCGAAGTATTGCACGTCAGCTCCAAATTAGCGACCGCACCGTTTATAGCATTTCTAAACTTGGAGTGTAAAAAAAATGATGCATCATAATAAACAGTTGACCTCAGCAATACATAACTTTGTTCACAAAAATCCAGAATTGTTGTTTTGGGAGATAAGATGAATTATCAATTATTAGACTTTCCAGTTCATGGTGACCATGGTGGTAATTTGATTGCTTTAGAAAAAGGAAAGGATTTCCCATTTGATATAAAGAGGGTTTACTATATTTATGGTACAAAACCCAATATTGTTCGCGGCAAGCATGCACATAAAAATCTTGAACAAGTCATTGTGTGTGTAGCAGGAAGTTGTGATTTTGTCTTAGATAATGGTCATACCAAAGAGACAGTTCACTTAAGTAATCCGTCCAAAGGATTGTATATAAAACACAATATCTGGCGTGAATTTACAAACTTTTCATCAGATTGCGTCTTGATGGTTTTAGCTTCTGATTATTACTCTGAAGCCGATTATATTCGAAGTTATGAAGAATTCAAATTAGGAAAAAATTAATTATGACCGAAATTAAAAATAAGCATGATTTTAAACCTCTTGAGGGAAAATACGTTAATTTGCGAGAAGTTGAGCTTGATGATGCTGAGTTTATCTTAAAACTTCGTTGTGATGAGAAAAAATCTCGTTTTTTGCATAAAACGGAAAACAATCTGGAAAAACAGATAGCATATCTGAAACGTTATAAAACCTTAAATAACGAATGGTATTTCATTATTGAAAATAAAAATCACGAACCCTTAGGAACAAGTAGAATTTATGATGTTAAGGGCAAACAATATACCGGCGGAAGCTGGTTGATGAAAGAAGGATCTTTGCCTGAAGAAGCTATAGAAGGTGCTTTGCTCGCCAGAGAAATGGCATTTGAAAAAATAGGTTTTGAAAAAGATTATTTTGACGTTCGTAAAGAAAATAAAAAAGTTATTCGTTTCCATCAATTAACTGGAGCGAAAATTATTGCTGAAAATGATATTGACTACTTTTTTGAAATAACACGTGAAACCTATAATCAGCATAAAAAACTTTTTTGGGATGCTTTGTAAAATAAGGAGATTACAATGAATAAAGAAGAATTTATAACAGAAATGCAAGATGTGTTGCAAACAGAAGACAGCTTGTCTTTTGATACGGTTTTGGCAGATATGCCGGAGTGGGATTCGTTATCCGTTATGGCTACAATGGCTTTTTTAGATCAGAATTTTAGCGTAAAAACATCTCTTCAAGACTATAAAAAACTTCATACACTTGGAGATATTGCAAAGCTAGCTGGGTTGAAATGATACAATTTAATAAAGATCAAATTTACATTGTCACCGGAGCTTCGTCAGGTTTGGGCGAAGCTACTGCGCTTTTATTAAACGAACTTGGCGCAACTGTTATCGGAATAGGCAGGAATATAGAACGTCTTAAAGGAATGAAGGCAAAATGCCAACATCCTGAAAATATGTTCTTGGAATCAAAAGATTTAACCGAAGATATTGAGGGTTTGCCAAAATATGTTAAAGAATTAAAGGAAAAATACGGCAAGTTTTCCGGAATGGCTTATTGCGCAGGAAAATTAGGTATTTATCCTCTTAAGATGCTTGATTTTGATAATGCAATAAAAGTTTTTAATATAAATTATTTTGCTCCAATATTTATGACAAAGGGATTTATTGATAGAAGAAATAATGTCGGTGTCGGAGCTTCTTGTGTTTACATCTCTTCTATGGATGCCATTATAGGCACAAAAGGACAATCAGTATATTCAGGCACAAAAGCTGGACTTATCGCTTCAATCAAAGCCATTTCTAAAGAGGTGTCAGGACAAGGAATAAGAATGAATTGTGTTATGCCGTCAATGATAAAAACCTCAATGACCATTGATAAATTTTCTAATTTAACGGGAGTTACTGAAGATATGCAAAAGGAAAGCTATCCGTTCGGATGGGGTGTCCCCAATGATGTAGCAAACATGATTGTTTATTTGCTGTCAGATAAAGCCAAATTTATTTCCGGTCAAAATTATATCATTGATAGTGGGGGAGTATTATAACAATGGGTTTTGCGCATTTTTCTCATGTTAAAATATCTGCTATTTCGGCAGTTGTACCGGAAAATTGTATTAATATTGATGATGAAATTCAATATTATGATAATGATTTAAAAAAACTAGAGCGCAATAAGAAGATCCTTGGTCTCGGTGAGCGACACATTATAGAAGAAGGCATGGGAGGGCTTGATTTAGCCGAAAGTGCCGTACAAAAATTGATTGAAAAATGCGGTGTTGATATTTCAGACATTGATGCTCTTGTGTTTGCCTCATCGGGGCATGATTATCCTTATCCGGCCTCATCTTGTATTATGCATGGCAGATTAAATTTACCCGAAAATGTTTCTTGTTTTGATTTTTCGGGATTGGCTTGTTCAGGATATGTTTATCATTTGTGGATATTATCTTCAATGATAGAGGCTGGAGCGATAAAGAAATGTCTTTATATTGCTGCTGACATCGGTAGCACGCATACTAATCCTAAAAATCGTAATGTGTGCATTCTTTTTGGGGATGGGGCTGTTGCTACAATTCTTGAACGTACAGAAGAGACAAAGCCTTCTTGGTTTTTGACTGGGACTAATGGTAAGGATTGGGATAAAATTATTGCGCCATGCGGCGGCTATAAATTACCAATTAGGAAAGATATTTCAAATATGGAAATTACAGATGCCAACGGAAATGTGTGGCATTTATGGGAAGATATTTTAAGAGGATTTGAAGTCTTTAAATATACGTCGATTATCGGACCGGAAGGTATTAGTAAAATACTAAATTATTCAGAAAAGACCAAAGAAGATATTGATTTTTTTGCTATTCATCAAGCCAATAAGCAGATTGTCGATACAATAGCCAGACATGCAGGTTTACCAAAAGAAAAGTATAGTGCGGAAACTTTTACAAAATATGGCAATGACGGCGTAGCTTCCGTTGCAACGAATATTTGTGATTGTTTATGTTCAAAACAAGTAAAAAACGTTTTACTGGCCACGTTTGGTATCGGTTTGTCTTTCAGCTTTGGAATTGTTGATTTATCAGATACGAAAAACGGCGGTGTCAGTTTTTATAAAAAGCCCGAAGATATGCCGTCTCGTCAAGAGCAAATTGATTATTGGATTAAATATTATAAAGAAACCATTTAGCAAACAAAGGAAAAGATATGTTTGATATAAAAACAACACAGGAATTAGCCAAGAAAGTCAGACGAGATATTGTTGATTTGACCTATCAGGCAGGAACGAACGGAACGCATATTGGTGGATCATTGTCCATAGTTGAAGTATTATCAGTTCTTTATCATGATATTATGAAATTTGATAAAAATAATATGGTAGATGAAAATCGTGATAGGTTTATTATTAGTAAAGGTCATGGTGCCATGGCACAATATGCCGTTATGCATAGAATAGGCATTTTATCAGATGAAGATATGGCTACTTTTAAAAAAGATGGCTCTTCTTTTTCAACACATCCTTATATGAATATAAAAAAAGGAATCGAATTTTCGACAGGTAGCCTAGGACATGGATTGTCTTTGGGTGTTGGTTCCGCTCTTGCTTTAAAAAGAAAAGGTAATAACACTTCTAAGGTCTTTGTGATGATGGGAGATGGGGAATGTGACGAAGGTTCTATCTGGGAAGCCGCCATGTCCGCCGCAAATTTCAATTTGGATAATCTTGTTTTAATGATCGATAAAAACAGATTACAGCTAGATGGTTTTATTGAGAATATTATGAAACAAGGTTCATTAGAGGATAAATGGAAAAGTTTCGGATGGAAAATCTGCAAATGTGACGGGCACAATATTGAAAACATTTACAAAACATTTACAGAAGCACTAAAAGATCAAGAACAACCGACCGTTATTTTTGCACACACAATCAAAGGGAAAGGTATTTCCTTTATTGAAAATCAATATAATTGGCACATTGGCGTTCTAAATGATGAATTGTATAAAAAAGCAGTTGAAGAATTGGAGGCTCAATAATGGAACTAAATAGACAAACAATCAGAACGTATTCGTTATTAGGATCTCACAGAACTTTTGGACAAGTTGCGTTAGAGTTTCCAAAGATAGATGACAAAATTGTTGTTTTAGCCGCCGATCAATGTTCTCCGGCAGGTTTGGAATATTTCAGAGATCAATATCCAGATAAGTATTATAATGTCGGTATTGCCGAGCAAAATATGATAGGCATTGCTGCAGGTCTTGCTAAAGAAGGTTTTAAGCCCTTTGTAACGGCACAAGCGACATTTTCAACGACAAGATGTTTTGATCAAATCAAAATAAATATGGGTTATATGGGATTTGGTATCAAAATTGTCGGATTAAGTGCCGGTCTGGCAATCGGGCAATATGGTGCAACACATATGAGTATGGAAGATATTGCTCTGACACGTGTTGTGCCGAATATGGTTGTTTTATCTCCAGCTGATTGTACGGAAACAGCAAAAGCCTTAATTGCGGCAGCAAAAGATGAAAGACCGACTTATATCAGATTGTCTGGTTGGATGAATAATCCGATTGTTTATAAAGATGATTATGATTTTGAAATAGGCAAAGCTATCACTATGCAGGAAGGTTCAGATATTGCCATTATTGCAACAGGTACAATGGTCTATAACAGTATTAAAGCGGCTAAAATTTTAGCAGAGAGCAATTTAAGCGTTAAAATAGTCAACATGCATACGATTAAACCTTTGGATGTGGATGCAGTCAAAAAATGTTGCGCGGCAAAATTATTAGTAACGATTGAAGAACATTCTGTTATTGGCGGATTAGGAAGCGCAGTTGCTGAAGAAATATCCATATATACACACAAACCAAAACATTTAATTTTAGGAATTGAAGATCATTATGTCAAATCAGGTGAATATAATTACTTGGTTAAAAAAGTCGGTCTGACTGCGGAACAAATTGCAGATAAAATACTAAAAACATATAAGGGAGAATAACATGTCAAATATAGAAAAATATACTAATGCCTTTACATCATCTTTTGATATTGATGAAGCTACCGCAAAAAAACTGAAATATCAAGATATTCCTGCTTGGGATTCTGTTGGACATATGGGCTTGATTGCCGCCTTGGAAGATACTTTTGATATTATGATGGAAACAGACGATATTATTGATTTATCAAGTTTTGAAAAAGGTAAAGAAATTTTGGCAAAATACAATATTAAATTCTAAGTACTTATCAAAATGACGCATCTTTCAATCAATAATCAAAGCTTAAATATTTTCCCGTCACCTTACATCAAGGAGAATATGTATCTTATGCTTAGAGAGGATAAGGCTTTGGTTATTGATCCGAATGATTCAGAAGAGGCTTTACATTTGCTCAAACAAAATAAAGTTAGTGAGGTTACAATATTTCTCACCCATGAGCATCCTGATCATACTTGTGGCGTACCTCTATTACAAAAGAATTTTGAAACAAAGTTAATTTGTCAGCAAAAATGTGCACAGCAAATTGCTAATAAGCACAGTAATAGACCCATTTTAATTGCCTTTATTTTAGGAATTCAAGATGAACAAAACGGAACACATACCAAACAGGCGTTTATGAAAGGGTTTGAAGAATATGAATGCCATGCAGATATAATATTTGAAGAAGATTGTTCTTATGACTGGCAAGGCGAAAACTTTGTTTTTTACCATACCCCAGGTCACTCACAAGGTAGCTGTTGTATTGTTTGGAATAGTAAGGCTGTATTTACAGGGGATTCTTTGCTTAAAGATATACCTGTTATCACACGTTTCCCCGGCGGAAACACAAAGCAATACAATCAAATAACCAAACCTTATTTAGAATCTTTATCTGATGAAATGTTTGTGTTACCAGGGCATGGCAAGAGTTTTACGATAAAAGAATTGCGGGAGAAAACAGCATAATGTGGAATTTTGTGAAATATGCCAACAATTTGGCCGTAATTGATGATAGAGAGCAACAAACGACTTATGCTCAACTAGACAGTTATGGCAAATCGTTAGTTGAAAATATACCTTCTAGATGCCTTGTATTTTGCCTTTGTGAAAATTCACTCGGTTCATTGGTCGGATATACTACATTTTTAAATAATCGTATTGTACCGCTAATGCTTGATGCGCACTTAGATAAAGAGCTTCTAACACACTTTATTGCTGAATATAAGCCAGATTATATCTGGTTGCCAACATCGCAAATAGAAGAAATTGAAGGAACCAAAGTTTTCTCTGATTGGAATTATTCGCTGGTTAAAACCAAATACAATCATTTTTATCCGCTTTATGAAGAGTTAGCCTTGTTGCTGACAACTTCAGGCTCAACCGGTAGTCCTAAATTTGTCCGTCAAACCTATAAAAATATTGAGAGCAATACAAAATCTATCATTGAATACTTGCACCTGACAGCCAAAGAACGCCCGATTACTGTGTTGCCGATGAACTATACTTTTGGGCTATCCGTCATAAATACGCACTTATCCGTAGGAGCGACGCTTCTGTTGACAGATAAAACCATTATGCAACGTGATTTTTGGAACTTTATGAGCATCAACAACGCCACATCCTTCAGCGGCGTTCCCTATACTTATGAAATGCTTTATAAATTAATGTTTTTCCGCCGTCAGTTGCCTTCATTAAAAACATTAACTCAGGCCGGAGGAAAGTTGCAACCGGAATTGCATAAAAAGTTTGCGGAATACGCGGCACAACAAGGCAAAAATTTTGTAGTAATGTACGGATCTGCCGAGGCAACCGCACGTATGGGCTATCTGCCACCGGAAATTTCTCTTGAAAAATGGGGATGTATGGGAAAGGCTATCCCCAACGGCAAGTTTATGTTGATTGATGCCGAAGGCAAAGAAATCAAAAAACCCAATATCGTCGGAGAACTTGTTTATGAGGGCGATAATGTCACGCTCGGCTATGCCCTATGCGGCGACGATTTGGCAAAAGGAGATGAAAATCACGGACACCTTTCCACCGGAGATATGGCAAAGATTGATGAAGATGGGATTTATACAGTTGTCGGACGTAAAAAAAGATTTTTAAAAATCTTTGGCAACCGCGTTGGTTTAGATGAAACGGAACGTCTGATAAAATCATATTTTGATGATATGGAGTGCGCCTGCGCCGGTGTCGATGATGAAATGCATGTCTATATTACAAAAGCAGATAAATGCTCAATCATCCGCTCATTTTTAGCCGAGAAAACCAAACTCAACCCAACTGCATTTCATGTCCAGTGTGTAAATTGCATACCTAAAAACAACTCCGGCAAAACTCTTTATCAAGAATTGGAGAAGTTATATGCTTAGTTTTGATGAGTTGTTAGAAATAAATCCTTATTCTTTGGATAAAGAGCAAAAAGAACGTTTTTTAACTGAATCCTTAAAAAAACTGACACAACATCATATCCAAAATTGTCCTGAGTATAAAAAGATGATGAAAGGAATAGGTTATGATGAAAATAAAGCCAAGACCTACGAGAATCTGCCTTTTCTACCTGTTTCTTTATTTAAGGAGTTAAATCTTAAGAGTATTTCTGATGAAAATATTTTTAAAACCATGACTTCCTCAGGAACAACAGGACAAGCTGTTTCCAAGATTTATCTTGATAAAGAAGCAGCTGCTAAGCAACAGAAAACATTAGTTAAAATTGTTTCTGATTTTACAAATGCAACACGGTTGCCTATGCTGATTATTGATAGCCCGTCCGTAATTAAAAATCGTTTGATGTTTTCTGCTCGCGGTGCCGGAATATTAGGTTTTTCAATTTTCGGTGCGGACAGAACGTATGCCTTAAACGATGATATGGAAATTGATTTTCCGGCAATTGAAGCCTTTTTAGAGCGCCATCAAGGGCAGAAAATCCTTTTATTCGGTTTTACTTTTATGATTTGGCAGCATTTCTACAAAGAATTGTTGAAATCTGAAAAGAAGGTTGATTTATCGCAAGGTATTTTGATTCATGGTGGCGGTTGGAAAAAATTAATTTCCGAAGCCGTTTCTCCAGAAGAGTTTAAGAAACGACTTACTGATGTTTGCGGTTTATCGGATATTCACGATTATTATGGGATGGTTGAGCAGACCGGATGTATTTATATGCAATGTGAATTTGGTCATTTACATGCTTCTAATTTTTCAGATGTCATTATTCGAAATCCATTAAATTTTTCGGTCTCTCCTATTGGTGAAAAAGGCATTATTCAAGTTGTTTCCGTGTTACCGGAATCTTACCCAGGGCATTCTTTGTTGACCGAAGATGAGGGTATGCTGTTGGGACAAGATGATTGCCCATGCGGACGCAAAGGGAAGTATTTTAAGATATTCGGAAGATTAAAAAATGCAGAGATAAGGGGGTGCAGTGATACCTATGCCGCAAAATTTTAGTAATTTGACTTTTGTTATCGGGACTGTAAAAACTGTTGAGCAAATGCAAACAGTTCCGACAATGATTCCTTTCTCAGATAAAGCCATATTATTCTTAAGCATATTGTCTGCAAAGCTATTAAAAACAGGCAAAACGTATTCTGATGTGGTGACTTTTGCTTTTTGGTGTCGCAAAGCTGCTTTGATGACTGAAAAAGCTCAATATATTAATAATGAATTACGACTGGGACGTGGAATTGCGTTTCATTCGACACCATCTAATGTACCTGTTAATTGTGCATTCAGTTTTGCTGCGGGATTATTGGCGGGGAACCCCAATATTGTGCGTTTGCCAGCAAAAGATTTTCCGCAGGTTTCATTAATATGTGAGGCAGTTAAAGAGACATTGGAAGAACAGCCGGAGATGAAACCGTACGTTGTGTTTGTCAGATACGCCCATGCGCAGGAAATTTCGGATTATTTTTCGAGCATTTGCGCAACGCGTATTGTTTGGGGTGGTGATCAGACAATAGAACACATGCGTAAGTCGCCTTTACCCCCTCGAGCCAAAGAAATTACCTTTGCTGACAGACATTCGATTTTGGTATTAAATGCTGAAGCTGTTTTGGCGGAAGAAAATATAAGCCGTATGGCTCAAGATTTTTATAATGATACCTTTTTCTCAGATCAAAATGCGTGCACTTCTCCTCGAATCATTATTTGGCTCGGTAACAATAAAGAAAAGGCAAAAGAAAAGTTTTGGGCTGCTGTTTATAAACTGGTTAAGGATAAATACACGCTCGCACCGGTTCAGGCTGTCGGAAAGCTAGCCGCATTTTACCGTGCATCTGCACAAAAAGATATTCAACTCTTACCACATCAGGATAATTTTATCTATCGGTTGAAAGTTGGAAATTTGGAGGCAGATTTACCAGATTTGAAATATAACAGCGGTTTTTTCTTTGAATATGATGCGAGCAATTTAGGAGAAATTGCACCTATTTGCTCAAACAAATGCCAAACAATGACTTATTTTGGTATGAATCAAGATGATATTATGGATTTTATACAAACAGTTGCGCCTCAGGGAATAGATAGAGCTGTTCCAATGGGAAAATCAATGGATTTTACCCTTGTTTGGGATGGATATGATTTAATCAGAGAATTGTCAAGAATAGTAAAGGTGGACTAGGATGAAAATCAACAAAACATCAAAGAAATTTATCGAAACAATAAATGGAAAACCTAAACGCATTTATTTTTTGTTTCCGGTTTATCTGGTCGGTGGTGGTGAAACTTATGCGTGTCGCATGATAGAATATTTACTTGCATACACCGATATAAAAATTGGTGTTATTGATTTTAAGGATGGAATGTTGACCAGAACATGTAAAAAATTCTTTCCTAAAACGGATATTGATTATATTGACTACGAAAAAAGTCGTTGGACTCTAGATGATGATTCAATTATTTTTGCAGGAGCAGATCATTTGGGTACAATTAAACATATTATCGGAAAAAATATTCGTATTCAGGTAGATGTTTGGGAAGCTATTTTTGGATGGGATGTTTTGTTCGAAAGAAAGACAAAATGGAAAATTGCAAAGTTATTAAAAGAACATAATGGAGCGAGTTTTATTGATATAGGTTGTTATTTGGCCGCATGTAAACAACTAAAACAAAAATTTAAACAGCTTTATATGCCGTTATTTTACTATACTCCTAAGCCTAAAAATTATAAAAAAGAAACACCCGATAATGAGGTGGATTTAGTTTGGCTAGGTCGCTTTGCCGGTTCTAAGGAAGAAGCCATTTATAATATTATAGATAATTTTGCTCAATATGAAACAACAAAGAAAAAAGTGTTTCATTTGATTGGTAATGGTCCGGTAGAAAACAGAATTAAAGAATACACAAAAAAATATTCAAAAAATATTAAATTTATCTTTCCTGGTGTGATGACGGGAGAAGATCTTTCATCATATATACAAAAGAATGCTGATATAGGTGTGGCAATGGGAACATCAATGTTAAATATAGGTTCATTGGGTGTGCCATGCATTGCATTACCACAATCAAAAGAGCGGATCACAATCAAAAAATTTCTTTGGTTAAATGATATGTATGGCGGCTGCTGTGGTACACCGTTGGAAGATAATGAAATTTTTCGTCCGATGTATGATAAACTACAATCATTTGATTCTATGGTCGATGACATATGTAAATATGGAAAACGCGAGGAAATAGGCGAAGCAGGACGAAAGTTTTATGAAAAATCTTATGGATCTTTGGAATATTGTGGAAGGACTTTTTTGGAAACTTTATGCCAAACGACTTTGACTTATGAGTTATTAAAAAAAGCCTTAAAATTTATGCCTTATAATGATGTTCATGGACTAGCCGTACAAACTTATAGATTTTTGCATATTCCATTTTTGAAGGCAAAGCGTTGGGGTGGAAAAACACGATATTTTTTCTTTGGACTGCCGATTTGTAAAATTCATAATTATGGAATAAAAAGAAAATTTTACTTTTTTGGAATTCCAATAATAAAATTAATTAAAGATAGTTATAAAAGTTCTTTTTCTGTTTTTGGAATAAAAATATTTGATAGTTATTGGTGGGGAAGATATGCTTATTATGAAGCAACTAATTCAAAAGTAAAAAAAGAATGTAAAGACAAATTTGCAATTAATCAAAGAATTATAAAATAGAAGGAAGCTGCATCTATGGAGGATTTAATACTTAAAAATGTTGTAGAATCTGTACAAACAAAAGAATATGTTCTACCTATTCTTCAACGTGATTTTGTTTGGAATGCTCAAAAAATTTCTTTATTATTTGATTCTATTTTACGAGGCTATTCAATAGGGCTATGTCTTTTTTGGGAAATAAATGACGAACGTCGCCACAATTATAGATGTTATCAGTTTCAGGAAAATTACGTTCAAGGAGACAAACAAGAGGTCATGAATTTGCCCCTACCCATGCATAGTAAGTATGCTATACTGGATGGACAACAAAGGCTAACAGCTATTTGTTTAGCTCTTAAGGGATCATATACTTATGCGCAAACAACTAAAAATAAATTGTTAAAACACCGTTTTTATATAAATCTTTTGCATAACGATAAGAGTGAAGAAGAAAATATTAAATACGAATTTGAATTTTTGGCAGATAATGAAATTTATCAAGATGAAAAACATTACTGGTACCTAGTAAATGATATTTTGGTAAATGCTAAGTGGCAAGATGGAACATCTGCCACTCTAATTTATGATGACATTATTAACCAAAAACACTTAGATATCAATGCAGCTGAAGCTTTAGAAGAGCAAAAAGATAAGGTCATTGATAAGTTAAAACTTTTATATGAATGCGTATGTAAGAAAGAATTAGTTAAAGTTTTTATTATTCCTAAAGATTTTGATGAAAATGAGGCTTTAGATATTTTTGTAAGAATTAACAGTGAAGGACAACAGCTTTCAAGAACGGATTTTATATTTTCAAGAATAGTTTCTTTTTGGAGCGATGCTAGACAGGAAATTGAAGAATTTCAAAAAGAAACTATTATTAAAAAATTATCTATTTTTGATAAAGATTTAATTATGCGTATTTGTCTAGCCACTGTTAATAAATCGACTGTATCCAGATTAACAACAAACAAATTAACAAAAGATATCATTAAAGATATTAGAGAAAATTGGGATAAAATCAAAAATTCAATCAAAGAAACAGCCAGATTACTTAATTTTCTTGGATATGATACAAAAACTATAGTTTCTACCAACGCATTAATTCCTATTGTTTGTTATATATATAATGGAGGAACATGGGAGATAAAACAGCATCCAACAAAAGATTTGGAAGATATTCGTAAATATCTGTCAATTATCCCTATCAAAAGGGTCTTTTCTGGACAAACTATAGGTAGATTAAATAACATCCTATCCGTTATGAATAATGAGGAAAGTAAAAATCGTCCGTTTGAAGCTATTTTAAAAATGAAAGAATTTACCGTTACTGAACAGGATATTGAAAATATTTTATTGCAGGGAAAAGGGAAGGATACATTTTCAATATTATCTTTACTGTATGAAAAAAACTACGCAGAGACCAATTTTGATCAAGATCATATGCATCCTTGGGCAAGTTTTATAAGAGTGAAGACATATAAAGATGCGGGTATAGACAGTGAAAAGATGTCTGAATGGAAGAAAATGGCAGATACATTACCGAATTTGCAGATTTTAGAATCCAAAACAAATAATAGTAAAAATGATACACCATTTGAAGACTGGGTCAAAAGTGAATATCCTAATGAAAACAAGCGAAAAGAGTATCTTTATGGAACATATTTAGATGAAAACACCCCTCTTTCTTTTGCTGCTTTTGAGTCTTTTTATAAAATACGAAAAGAAAAATTAAAAGATGAGATATGTAGAATATTAAATATACGATAAAAAGAAGAAACACAACTAACAAAAGGTTAATACAATGATAAAATTTTTAGATTTGGCTAAAGTAAACAATCGTTTTAGAGATGCTATAGATGCGCGCATTGCCAATATTCTCAACAATGGTTGGTATTTGCAAGGTGAAGAAAACAATAAATTTGCCGAACATTTTGCCGCCTATTGTGGAACAAAGTATGCGCTCGGAGTTGCCAATGGCTTAGATGCCTTACGCCTCATCATCAAAGCTGCTAGACTTGGAAAGGGAGATGAGATTATTGTGCCCGCAAATACTTATATCGCGACAATTTTAGCTATTTCAGATAATGGTTGTACACCGGTATTGGTTGAGCCAGATATTAACACCTATAATATCAATCCTGATCTGATTGAGGCCGCAATTACACCTAAAACCAAAGCAATTATGGTGGTTCATCTTTATGGACAAACTGTGCAAATGGAAAAAATTTGGAAAATTGCTAAAAAACATAACCTCAAAGTTTTTGAAGATGCAGCACAAGGTCATGGTGCAATTTATCAAGGTAAACGCACAGGAAATCTCTCTGATGCCGCAGCCTTTTCTTTTTACCCAGGGAAAAACTTAGGCTGTTTAGGTGATGGCGGAGCTATTGTTTCTAATGATAAAGAATTAATGGATAAGGTGAAAGCTCTTGCAAATTATGGTTCTGATAGAAAATATCACCATATCTATAAAGGCTTAAATTCACGCCTTGACGAAATTCAAGCAGCTGTGTTAGATATTAAATTGCCTCATTTAGATGCTGATAATTCCCGTCGTCGCGAGATTGCGAAATATTATCGCGAACATATTACAAATCCGAAGATTATCTTGCCACAAACTTATGATGAACAAGCACATATTTGGCATGTATTCGTCGTTCGAACACAAGAACGCAATAAATTTCAGCAATATCTGAGCGATAATGGGGTACAAACGATTATTCATTATCCAACCCCACCGCATAAACAATTAGCTTATCAAGAATGGAATAGCCGTTCATATCCGATTACTGAAGAAATTCATGATACTATTATTTCCCTGCCGATTTCTCCGGTAATGACCGATGAAGAAGTTAAACAAGTTGTGGAGATTGTAAATGAGTGGAAATAACTTTCCTTTAATTTCTGTGATTATAGCAGCTTATAATCACGAACGATTTATTCAGGAGACAATACGTTCTATTATTGCCCAAACATATCAAAATCTTGAACTAATTATTGTAGATGACGGTTCGACGGATAATACTTGGGCTAAAATTCAAGAAATGAAAGCAGAATGCGAAAAACGTTTTGTTCGAGTTGATTTTTCTACACAAAAAAATTGTGGCGCTTGTATAACTGGAAATAAAGTGATCGCAAAAGCTCAAGGAAAATATACTTATTCAATAGCTTCTGATGATATATCGTATCCAGATGCTATTGAAAGTTTGTACAGATCCATTGTTGATAAAAACTATATTTTAGCTGTGGGAAATGAGGATTTTATAGATGCAAATGGAAAGCCGATTGGTATAGATAAAAATTTCCAACCCCAACCTTTGGATAAAGCAAAATATAAAACATTTTGTGATTTTTATAACGGAGAAGCAAGCGAAAATTATTATCAGGCTTGTACTTTTGGAACTTACAAAAGTTTATTAAAAAGAAACTATATTCCTAATGGCTATCTCATTTTAGCTTCAGTTTTAAAAAATTATTCACATACTCCAGAAGCCCCTTTAGAGGATTGGTTTATGCATTTGCAGCTTTCCAAAAAAGGAAAATATAAATTTGTTGATAAAGTCTTATTTTCTTACCGCCTACACGGACACAATACAATATCGGATAAACAACATCTTTGGGCAATGTCTCAAAAAACAATAGAACACGAACAAAAATTATGTGAAAACGATCGTAAATTAAAAAAAATGTTTATAAAAGCAACAATATCAAAATATTACTTTAACTTAGGATTTATTCAGATTTACAAAAGAAAATTTTTTGATAAAAAAATATATTGTTTAAATATTTTAAATAAAGAAATTGTATTACAAGAAAAAGTGAATAAAAGTGGATAAATTTTATGAGCTAAAACTTTCAACATATAGAGCAAGAATATAATTGTTGCCTTTCTTGTCCGTAGCCTCATTGTTCAAAGGTCTTGAAAAGTTTCACCACGCCAAAGCGGTACGTTTTTCCGGAACCAATTTCAAGCAAACTCCCCCTTCACAGACGATTCGTCGTATTCCGTCCCGAGCATCACATACGACCGCGGCGTCCTTGTAATATTGCCGCCAACATCAGGTCATAAATTTTCGGCTGTTCATACATGGCTTTTTCTTGCTGATAGCGCTTATAATCCGCCATAATTTTGTTTTCCTCAGCCAATTCAGTCCCCAACTCATCAACCGTCACCCCGACTGACTGCAATCCGGCCATGGCAATGTCATAACTTTCCAAATTCATCTCCAAAGTATCGGAAATCTCGCCTTTTTTAATCGCCTCGCGGTGAAACGGCATAATTTTATCGGCATAATATGTACTCAAACTGTGTAAAAACTTTTGCGTCTCCGGCTGATAATTATCATAATCATCCACATAAGCCATCGCCAAATCAGTCTTATCACCATCGCACTCCACCTCCAAATATTCGGGAATCACATAGGCATTGAGCACACCCTGATGAATTTGTTGATACAGTGCCTCGGTGTCACAATCTTTCAAATCGGCATAAATCCGGACTCCGTCGTTCAAAAAATCTTGCAACAAAGCCTCTTTGTCGGGGCTTTTATAGCCGATTTGATTGTCAATTTCATCACTCTGAACCTGCGTTTCCTCATCCAAACTATCACTGACGGACTGCATACTTCCAATCACACAGGTCAAAGCCTCCTGCCGTTCCTCACCATGAGGCATGGCCACCACCTTGTTAATGCCCTCTATCATATCAAAATCATCACTTTCTTTGACGTGCGGCAGATTGTCATCAAGTTCAGCACCGACCAAACGCACAAACTCGTCTAAAATATGCGCCTCTTGCCCGCACCACTCGCTTTTATTCTTCAACCGCATCAACAGGGCTCTGTCCACACCGGTTTTGTTCAGGTTCAAATCACTGTACTTTTGTGCAAACCGCGTGGTCTGCTCCAAATCAAGCGCAAAATCAATCACCTCGTCACTGCGCAAATATTTTACGGGACGCAAACGATTTTCGTCATTTTCATCATCAAAATCAATCTCGTCATTTTCCACTTCGGTCAGATTTTGCAAATTATCCTCGCAGGTACTCAAATTTTCATAAACCGTGCCCAAACGCCGCATATTCATCCGACCCAAGATGGCGTAAATTTCTTCCTTGTCAAAATTTTCAGATTGTTTTTCAAAGTGTTCATGTGTTTTGAGCTGAGCCAACACAGCCTGAAAACGCTCATCACCCTCACAATTTTTCAAATAATCGGGCAACGGATAATCCGAACGCAACAAATTGTCTCTGACAGGAACACTGGTTTGCAGCTGCCCCAAATAAATCATTTGTTCCATATCCTCATGCGGACCGGCCTTAATATCCGGTGCCAACAACAGCAGCCGCCGCAACGCCGCCTGATTTTTTTGTTTTGATTTTCGAGCCTTGGAGATAAAGTGCCACAACGACTGTTTTTGCCCCGCAATCGCCGTCTTCAACAAATGTTCCTCAATCGGCAAAGATTGCCTGATTTGCTTATAAATTTCCTCGTCCAAATCCTCGGATGTAATCTCGCGCCCGCCGTTAAGCAAATTTTCGCAACCGTCATACACCGCGTTCACCAACTGCTCGTTTTTATCGTCTTCCAAGTCAATGCCGTGCTGAGACAAAGCCTCGGATATGCCGTGGGCTATAGCCTCGTTCTCCAAAACCTCCGCGGTGTTAAAACCACTGGCCTCGCGGCGATAAACCAACACAGCAGCGGCAAATTCCATACTGCCCCGCAAAAAATAGCGATTCATATAGGCGTCTTCTTTGCGCATATTGTCAAACGAGCGCCACAAATCCGCCAACTGCGCCGCACTGTCTTCGTCATACAGATTAATCTGATTTTTTTGGGGAATTTGGGTGCCGATAAACCGATGAATTTCGGCAATCTCGCGCTGACAAATTGCCGCTTGCCGCACCATATCATCCGCGCCCTCACGGCTAATTTCAATCTTTGCGCCCAAATATTCGTTGCAATACAACGCCAAATTTTCAATATACGGACGCAAAATCTTATACGCCCCGAACAGCGGCACAAAACCGGCGCTCCGTTTCCACCCTTGTTGAGACGACTGCCGCATGGCTGCCAGCACCTCGTCAAACAACAACAAATTTTTTTGCGTTGCATCATCAAGCATAGGCATAACTCCCAATTATGAATTATGCCTATTTTATACAAAAATACATTTTTGTCAAATATATTGTCAACTTAAAATATCAACCGCGGTCTGCAACATCTCGTTGTTGGTTGAAAACGAGGTTGTGTTCAACGTATAAGCCCGTTGAATAATCACCATGTCCGAAAACTCTTTTTCCAAATTAACCGGAGAACTTTCCACCGCTTGCGAGGTTAAAATGCTTGTTGTTGTGGTGTCCGGTCCGATAAGATAGCGGCTCTGCCCCGTATCATTGCTCACACCGAACATCGTGCCGTTATACTGAATCAGGTTCTCGGGCGACTCAAACGCCACCACCGCCAACTTGGCGATATTAATTTTGGTGCCGTTGGCATATTCAGCTTTCAGCACACCGTAGCTGTCAATATAAGTGTCTTTCAACACACTGCTGGCTTTGCCATCCTGCGAGATATTTGTAATCACGTCATCACCGGCAAATTGCGTCATCTCCGACAAATCAATTGTCACATTATTCACATCGCCATTGTCGGCTGCCGCCGTAATCGTCAAATTCTTCGGCGACAAAATCGCACCGTTGCTGTCAAAAACCACTTCGGTCGGCTCCGAGGTCACAGTGCCGTTCTGCATAGAAAAAGTCACGTTCCACACATTGTTTTCGCCCTCGACCTTATGAAAAGTCATATTCACAGTGTTACCGTCATTATTGGCACCATAAACCTCAAACGAATAGTTTGCCGTGTCCACACCCGTTGCCGGCACATTGGCCGAGATAGTCACCTTTGAGGTCGGCACCACCGGCGACTTATCGGGCACATCAATCACAATCTTGCTCGGCGAGCCGGCAAAACCACTGTCGCCGACTGCGGCAAAACCATCAACATTATAACCGTTGTTTCCCACCAAATAAGTCACACCGTTTTGCGTTTTGGTCGTAAAGTTTCCGGCGCGGGTATAATAAACATCACCGGCAGAATCTTCCACCATAAAAAACCCGTTGGTAATATCCAAAGCCACATCATAGTTGCCGCCGGTTGACGTCACATTACCCCGTTGGCTGATAAGCGTGCGGTCATAGGTTGACACACCGTTAATCCCCACGCGGGAGGAGGCGTCGCCGGTTTTGGTGTTGCCGGTTGAAGGCGTAGTGCCCAACAGGGTCTGAAACATGGTCTCTACCGAACGATAGCCGACCGTGCTGATGTTTGCAATATTCGTGCTCACCGAGCCCAAAGCCTGAGACTGAGCCGCCATACCGGTTACCGAAGGTGTAAAACTAGATAATGCCATATCAAAATCCTCACAGTTATTTGATTTTAATATGCAAATTTTGTGCCATTATTCCGTTTTATTCTGAGTTGCCTTTTGCATAGCATTATCCATACCTGTTCCAACCTGATTAACCACCTCTTTAACCGTGGAATTTTCCGTAATTTTATCTTCCCAAACACCCTGAATAACAAAATAGGCAATAACAATCACAGCAATATAAATCAGATATTTAAAAAACGTTCCCATAATTTATCCTCCTTCAAAAAAGCAGACCCTACACAACATAATCACCCTGCCCCAATTTTCAAGTCTGCCCCTGAAAGCGCAAAAAAAACAGCCTCGTTCTGAGACTGTTTCTCTCTCTTATTAAGCTTTCCAGAAATTTATCTGAGCTGCATTTTATACAGCGAGCTGTAAGCACCGTTCGGCTTATTGACCAACTCATCATGAGACCCTTCTTCCACAATCTCACCATAGTTGACCACCACAATTTTGTCGGCGTTTCTGACCGTTGACAAACGGTGCGCAATCACAAACACCGTACGGTCGGTCATCAGGTTGTCTATCGCCTGTTGTACAATCGCCTCCGACTTATTATCCAAAGCCGAAGTTGCCTCATCAAGCACCACAATCGGCGCATTTTTCAAAAACGCGCGCGCAATCGCAATACGTTGCTTTTGTCCGCCCGAAAGCAGAACGCCGCGTTCGCCGATTTCCGTATCCAACCCTTTGTCCAAAGTTTTGATAAACTCGTCCAAACAAGCCGACTTAACCGCTCTGTCAACTTCCTCGGACGTAGCGTTTTCTTTACCGAGCATAATATTGTCGCGGATTGTGCCCGAGAATAAAAAGTTATCTTGGAACACAATGGCAATATGGTCGCGCAACGAATCAATATCAAAGTCTCTGATATCTTTGCCATCCACCAAAATCGCGCCGGACTGCACATCATAAAAACGCGGCAACAGGCTGACAATCGTCGACTTTCCGCCGCCGGAGTTACCCACCAGAGCCACTGTCTGCCCGACTTTTGCCTTCAAATTAATATGCTTAAGCACCGGCTTGCCCTTAATATATTCAAAGCAAACATCCTTAAACTCAATGCTGTTCTTAATCTTATTAAGTTTCGGCGCATCAGTCTTGCTGCAAATGCACGGCTCTTTCTCAAGCAGTGTAAACACGCGCTCCATAGCCAACAACGACATCTGCACGCTGTTAAAGTTGTTGCCGATACTCTTAACCGGATTATAAAGCATAATCAGCGCCGTAATAAACGACACAAACGCGCCCGCGCTAATCTGTTTGGTCACAATCAAATAGCTGCCGAGCCAAATAATAACGGCAATACCCAAAGACACCACAAAGTGCATCAGCGGCGACATCATCCCCGTACGCTGCACCATCTTAATACCCAACTTAAACACCGTATTCAGCGTGTCCTTAAACCGTGCGTATTGATAGCCGTATAAGTTATACGAGGCAATAATTCGGTTGCCGGCAAACGTCTCGTTAAAGTGCGTCATAACCGCCGCGCCCGAAAAAATAGACTTGTCCATTAACGATTTAATGCGGCGGCGGACGGTTGTGAGCGGGAACAAAGCGCCCACCAATACCACAATTGCCACAATCGCCAACTGCCACGAGTTATAAATCAACACGCCGATAAGCGACAGCGACGAGAACACGCGGGTCGTAAACAATTTGATATTAACGAGCAAACCGCTGCAGGCAATGTCAACATCGCCGTTATAACGCATCATCACCTCACCCGACGAGGTGTTGTCAAAATACGAGGCGTCGCAACGCATTAACTTTTTGAACAAATCAAACTTAACGTCATTGGCCAATTTGCGACCGAACCAAGTATTCAAATAAGTCGCGGCATAGTTCAAAAAGCTCTGCACGCAGCTGAAAATCACAATCAAAACCGGAATATACGAGGTTGAAGCGGTATTTTGCTCCACCATCACAATATCCATATACGGGCGCAAAGCCCAAGCGATAACGGCATCCATGGCGCCGATAGGAATAGTCACCAACACCGAGAGCAATCCCCGAAACCAATAAGGCTTCACATAGGGCATAATTTTCAGATAATTTTGAACAGTGTAGGTTGACTTCAACTTATTGATAATTTTTTTAAACATCACAGTCTCAAATATACATTAAACCACCCAAACATTATACATATTCTGCCCTCTTGGCAAGAGATAATCTTTAATTGTGCCAAAATTACTGGAATTTTAATAAAAAATAACTTATAGTGCCGGTGTCAAAGAAAGTAAAAACTTTGAATTTTTATGTTTCTTTGGTTTAGCACAACTCCGCAACCAAGAGGAAATAAATGAAAATATTAGTCGGATTAAGCGGCGGTGTCGATTCCGCCACGGTGGCCTACCTTCTCCAACAAGCCGGACACGAGGTGATTGCCGCCACCATGTCAATTTGGGATAAAAATCAAACATTTAAAGCCGCGGGCAAAGACGCCTGTTTCAGTCCGCATGAAGAACAGGATATTGAGGCGGCGCGTCAAATCTGCAAACAATTAGACATACCATATTATGTTTTTGACTGCACCGAACAGTATCAAAAAACCGTTCTGAGCTACTTTAAGCAAGAATACCTCAACGGTCGCACCCCCAACCCGTGCGTACGTTGCAACGCCACCATAAAATTTGACGCCCTGCCCCTCACCGCCAAGCAGCAAGGTCTTGAGTTTGACAAGTTTGCCACCGGACACTACGCGCGCCTGTCATACAATGCCTCCGCCAATCGTTGGCAGTTGCAGGAAGCGGTCGACAAAACCAAAGACCAGTCATATTTTATTTATCGCCTGTCACAAGAACAACTCTCGCGCATTATGTTGCCGCTCGGAGGCTATACCAAAGCGCAGATTCGCGAGTTTGCCCGCAGTGCCGGACTCACCGTCTGTGACAAACCCGACAGTCAGGATTTTTATTCCGGAGACATTAACGATATTATTCAGGCCGCGCCCAAAACCGGCAACTTTGTCACCAAAGACGGCAAAATTCTCGGTCAACATCAGGGAATATGGAACTTTACCATCGGTCAACGCCGCGGACTGGGCGTTTCGGCCGACAAACCGCTCTATGTTATTGGCTTAAACAAAGAGAAAAACGAAGTTATTTTGGGATATGCCGATGAGTCTTTCAACCGCGGACTGATTGCCCATAACCTGAACTGGCTGTCGATTGCGGGCTTAAACGCGCCAACCAAAGTCAAAGCCAAAATCCGCTCGTCGCAAAAACCGACCGAGGCTACTGCCACCCTCACTGCCGCCGATGAACTTAAGATAGAGTTTGAAGATATGCAAAAAGCGCTCACCCCCGGACAATCCGTTGTGCTTTATGACGACAACGAATATGTTTTGGGCGGCGGCATTATTGACAGCGTTTTCTAACACCTGCCCAATTCACAAAAAGAGGGGATTTCTTCCCCTCTTTTTTGTGGCACTTCTTGCCCGCACTGCAACGTGTTTCACTACTTCATATAATTCAGCAACGACAAGTTAGAAACGCTTGACAAGACCGAATACGAAGCCTCCAACGCACTCTCAGCCATCAATAACTTCACCGCCGCCTCGTTTTTGTCGGCGTTTTTCAGCGTGCCGATATTGGTCTCCAAATTAGAAACCGCCAACGTCTGATTTTCCATAACCTTGTTCAACACCGTGTAGTTGGCGTTAATCTTAGCGGTCACCGCATACAGGCTCGAATTTTTAGCGCTGCTGACATCGCCCGTGCCGCTGGTAGCGCTGCTGATTAAATCAAGCGCGTTCTGCACCAACTCCAGTGTTTTGTTGGTATCTGCAACGCCGGTCTCTGCCGGATTGGAGGTATCGACCAAATTGCCCTGAGCGATTTGTCCCAACGCTCTAAAAATCTTTTCAAACGCCGGATCACTGGCTTTCACGTCAAAGCTGATATTCTGGCTTTCGGAAATACGCTGATTATATTCCAAATCGCCACCTGCGTAATACGATTCCGCCGCAATCGACCACTTGGTGTTGCCGGTCGAAGATGTTGTCGGAAATCTATCGCCGTCAACCTTAACATAAAGCTGAGTGCCGTCGTCGCTGATTCCCGTCACCGTCGCGCCCGCCGCCAGATTCTTGTTGTCAAAGCCGTCCAAATTAATCACGCTGCCGACCGCGAACGTGCTGTTAATCACCACATCGCTGTCCGGCGTAAGAGTGGCGTCTTCAGCTACTCTGGTGCTGTCATCAAACGTCACCGTGCGCCCGTCGGCCGAAACCGACTTCACCACATAAGCCTTGGCATTACCGCCCAACTGCGCGTTACCCCCGTTAATCACAATGGTGTCGCCGGCTTTCAGCGTGCTGTATGCGCCATATTCCGTGGCTTTCATCGTGTTGGCGGCGCTGTCAAAACTAACCTCGCCGGCATTAGCGGCGTTCAAAGCCACCGCCGGTTTCAAAAAACTGCCGTTAGTGGCGGTAATCGTGCCCTCATTTTTAGAACCGGCTTTCAGCGCAAATTCCACATCGCCGGTATTTGAGGCGTCAACCTTAAAATTAGAGAGTACTGCCGCCGACGATGACGGATATGAAGTATTCACGCCGTCATAATAAGCCTGAAATTCCGACAAACTGCCAAAGTCAAACTTGACCGGCGCTGTGCTTGAACCGCCGCCGTAAATATACTTGCCGTTCACATTGGTGTTCAGCGCGTCAGCAATCATCTGCATGGTTGAAAACGCCAAATTCTGTAAATTTTCCAAAGCCAACGACTGATCGGCGTTCATGGTGTAAGTTTTGCCGGTCTCCACGGCAGATTTTGCCGGTTCTTCGGTCAACAGGGTCGATTTGCCGTCAATCGTATAGAGCGGAAACGACAGCTTGCCCTCTTCATACTTAAAATCAGCGCTCCCCACCTTATCAGCCACCGCCTGCATAATCTCCGCCGCCGAGGTTTTGCCGTTAATATTAATGTTGTTGGCGTCCGCGTCATCATTGGCAAAGGTATAAGTCGTGCCGTTAATGGTCAGCGTTTTGCCCAGATAGGTGTTGACATTATCATCCGTAAACTTCAGCTCCCCGCCGGTATAATCAGGCGAAACCCGACTCAAATCCGTACCATAAAAATCGGTCAACGCGGTTTTAACATCAGCCAAAGAGTTCGTAATAGTCTCAATCGCCAAATTTGAGGTTTTCAGCTCAATATTGGCAAGTTTATTGTTTTCCATAAACGTGTTTGTCACTTTGAGCGTTGACTCCATAGACACAATATTATACGCGCCCATGCCGTATCCGGAATAGTTTTGATACTTCAACCCGCTCACCGACTGATAACTGTATTTATCAACCAGACTCTTATTGTTGTTAATGGCCGAGGCCATGTTCATATAGTTTGCATATGTAGGAACTCTCATGTTTCAATCTCCCCTTACAAAGCATTGAACAGAATATCTATCAGCTCTTTGGTGGCGCTCCACACCTGCGCGCAAGCTGAATAACTCTGTTGATAAATAATCAGGTTTGCCAACTCGGTATCACTGTCCACACCGCTGATTTGCGCCTGTTGATTATAAATAGAATTAACCAACTCCGACTGATAATCGGCATCACTTGCGGCACTGCTCGCCTGACTGGCAATGCTCCCCACAAAGGTTGAGGCATAATCCGCCAGCGAGGTTGTCATCTTAGCCAAAGAGCCGGATTGTCCAAACACATGTTCTTGCGCAAACGCCTTGGCCATTTGGTTGGCCACACTATTATTACCGTCATTAAGCTGATATTCACCGGTCGATTTATTGAACTCGGGCGCGCCCACCGCCAACATATTCGGATTAAGCACAATATCTTCACGCACCTGCATCTGCGACGCCACATTGCTGTTCGAAACTTTCAACCCGATACGATTTAAAAAGCCGCTGGTTGCGCCGCCCTGCGCCACTTCGCTGATTTCCATTTGCTCGCCGCTCGAGTTGGTGATTTGCAACATATACCCACTGCCGTTTGGCACCAAAGACGCCATAACCTGCGACGACAGATCCGGATTATTATTAATTTTGTTCACAATATCCTGCAAATTATCACCGGCCGAAACCACAATGTTGGAATTGAGCGACGGTGTGGCGATGTTCAACGTAATATTCTTGCGCACGCCCAAATCAACGGTTTTGCTCATCACGTTAGATTCATAAACATATTCTTTGGTATTGGTCACAAAAAAGTCGTTCAAACCCAAAAAGTTTGAAAATCCGGCAAAAGTACGATCCGCCGAACCATCGCCGTTGTTGTCAAGACTAATCGTGGCGTTTTGTTGTGCGCTTCCCATCGCCGAAGTTTCGGTATCCATAATTGAGAAATAATAGCTGCTGTCGCCGCTGTCAATCACCAAGCGCCCGTTCTCGTCAATCTCGGCCGAAGCGTTGGGCAAAGTCTGCTTGAGCCAATCATTAATGCGCCCAACCAAGTCCGTCACCGATTCGCCATTGGGATTATACCCCAAATCACCAAGCAAAGACGCCGTTTTCACCTGCTTGCCGTCGGTGTCAAAAATGGCAAACCGCACATCGCCTTTTTCAATCTTCACAATCTGCTCGTCAGGCTTAATAAAACTGCGACTTCCTTCAATTTTGGTCATTGCCCCCGGATAAGACGTTCCCAGATTGTGCACGGCGTTAATCGTCTCTTTCATCACGCCGGCCAACTCGTCAAGTTGCGTTTGCAAAGACGGCAGCGTGGTGTCGCGAATATCAATCAAACCTTTCAGTTCGCCGTCTCTGACAACCGTGGTAATGTCTTCGCCGTCCACATAAATGCCGTTAATATTACCATTTGCATAAGACATATTGGTGCCGGCTTGAGATATTGCGCCATGTGACAACTCATGCATATCTTTATCAAGCAAAGACACGCCGCCCTTGGTCTGAATCACCACCTCGCCGTTATCACGGGTATAATAAGAAATATCAATATAACCGCTGAGCGTTTTCAACGCCTCATCGCGTTGGTCTTCCAAATCCGCCGCGCCATCCGTGCCCAAAGCCTTATATTTCACAATCTGATTATTTAAGTTGGCAATGGTTTTAAGTTGGGTGTTAATCTTGCCGCACACCTCTTCAATTTCCATATCAGCGTCGCCGCGCAAGCTTTGAATATTTTGAGACAAAGTCTTCAAGCGACTTGCCAAACTGCTTGCGCTTGCAACCAAAGAATGTCGATTTGCCGAAGATGTCACATCGGTCGCCAAAGTATCAAAACTTGACTGTAACCCCGCCACATCGGCGGCGATTGAATTTTCGCCCTCCGGCGTTCCGATAAGGTTCTCCGTCTTGCTCAAATAATCATTAGACTTATTCAAATTTCCATTGGTCGAATTGGCGGACAAATAACTGCGTAACAAACTTTGGTCAACCACGCGGTCAATATTGGCGAGCTTAACGCCAACGCCCATCCCCGCCAAAACGCTGCTTTGCTGCTGCGCGGTTTTACGGGTGTAACCGACCGTGTCCACATTAGCCAAATTATTGCTGATGATACCAATTTGCGATTGCGCCGCCTGCATACCGCTCAGAGCACTGTTTAATCCTGAAACTAACGCCATTTCCGCCTCCTAAAGTGTTCTGTTTATCGCCATTGCGCTGTTCTGACTGCTCAAACGGGCATACGTTCCGCTTGCGCCATAAGATGTCGCCCGCGCCTCCGCCGCCATTTTTGTGGCGTCCACAATCGCGCCGACCACGGTCTTGCTGGTTTCCATTCTGGTTTTCAGCAACAAGTCATTTTCCTTAAACAGGCTTTCCAGCTCCATCGAATGCTGACGCAAGGTCTCTTTTTGCGCCCCGCTGACAGACCTTAAATCCTCCTGATGTTTGATAAAAAACGCCACCATTGAGCGATAAGCCAACGACAACTTGCTTTTTTGCTCAAACAAAGCCGAAACCCGCGCCACGTCAAAAGCTCGCAAAGCCTCGTTCTCGGCGCGCAACAGCTCGGCAAAACGCACGATTACCTCGTTATAATCACCGATTTTTTGCGCTATGTCTGTTTTTGCTTCGTTTTCCATCTCACACCTCGCTATTCTGCAATCTGCTCCTGAGAGCCGGCCTCCTGCATGGCCAAAATCGTATCCATAACTTGCGCGCTCACACCGACCGTACCGCTCTTGGCCATCAATTTTCCATATTCATTAAATAGCATGGAGCGATAAATTTTCTCAGAAGAACCGCCCCCGAAAAAGCCGTCCGTCTCCACACCCTCAAACATAGATTCCAAAGTTGTGGTCACAAAAAACGCCTCAAAATCTTCCGCCGCCTGCTTTGCCTCGTTCAAATCAAAGGCCTTATTACTAGCGGTCAGCTTGGTATTGGCTTGCGGTTGCAAGCTGTACTTCACCTGAGACAAATCCATATTTCCGATTAAACCGCTCATCTTAAATCACCTCAATATCCGCCTGCAACGCTCCGCTGGCCTTAATCGCCTGCAAAATGCTGATTAAATCGCGCGGGGTCACACCCAAAGCGTTCAAACCGTCCACCAACTCCTGCAAATTGACGCCGGTGTCCAACACGCTGAGCTTGCTGTCCACTCCTTCGTTCACATCAATCACCGAGGTTGCGCCCACCACTGTCTCGCCGTTAGCAAACGGCAACGGTTGCGACACAAACGGCACTTCCGTAATTTTAATGGTCAAGTTCCCCTGCGCAATCGCCAAACGATTGATTTTCACGTCTTTACCGATAACGATAATCCCTGAGCTTTCATCAATAACCACCTTGGCTATCTGGTCGGGCTGAACCTGTAATTGCTCGATTTTGGTCATCAACGCCACCAAATTGTCCTGATATTGCTCGGGCACTTCGACTTCCACCGTCGCCGGATCCAACGCCTTGGCTTTCATCTCGCCCAACATGGCGTTTACAGCGTCAGATATACGCCGCGCCGTCGTAAAGTCAGGATTGCGCAAAGCGATAGTAATCGTCTCCAAACTGTCAAAATCAAAATCAATCTCGTTTTCAATAATCGCGCCGTTGGCAATTCTGCCGGCAGTCGGCACACCTTTTGTCACCGAAGTTCCGCCGGCGCTCGCCGCCACGCTCGCGGTGGCGATTTGTCCCTGCGCCACGGCATAAACCTCGCCGTTTGCGCCCATCAACGGCGTTGCTGCCAACGTACCGCCCTGCAGATTTTTGGCATCGCCCATTGCGCTGACCATAACGTCAATCCGCGTTCCCTGACGGGCAAACGGCGGCAAACTTGCCGTCACCATAACCGCGGCCACGTTCTTAGACTTCAGCTGACCGTCGCGGGCATTAACCCCGAGCCTGTCCAACATTGAAATCATACTCTCTTTGGCAAAATTAATAGATTTAATGTTGTCGCCGGTGCCGTTCAAACCCACAACCAAACCATAACCGATAAGTTGGTTTTCCCTCACGCCTTCAAAATCGGCAATATCCTTGATTCTGGAACTGGCGCAAACCTCGCCCCCGCTCAACATCATCATTGTCAACCCGCAAATCGCGATTATATTTTTCTTTAACGACAGCATTTTATTATACCTGCAATTATTTTGCCTAAAAACTTATGTCTTTATATGCAAATATCGTGCCAAATTTTATTCAAACCAAATACCTATTAACAGGCTGACAATTAAAAGATGAAAAACCCCGCCGCCACATATATATTAAATGCGGGTTGGTCACAAAAGGACAAGTCAAATGCCTAAAGATTATTCTCTTCGCGCGCAACACCAAAAACTCCGCCGTCTCAAAGCCGGAATTTTGTTTGTCAACGTGGTGGACAAGCGTATTCAAATGGCGCTTGAGCTGATAGAATTGTTGTTGACCGAAATTGAATTTGTCATCTGGGTGGCACCGTCAAGTTTTTTAAGCACGCTGATTTATACCAATGAGATTAAAAAAAACAGTCGCAGTTTTCGCCACCGTATCAAATTTTACGCCGCCGAGACCATCTCGGTCTCCGACATCAAATATCTTGAGCTTTATAACTTTATCACCAATCACAAAACCTTTTGCGTCATTGACGAAAGCCTCACCATCAAAAATGCCGAATCCGGTCGCACCCGACGCCTGCTCATGCTCAGCCGCTTTTTCACCTACAAACTTATCTTAAGCGGCACCCCCGTCACTCAAGGCTTGATAGACTTTTATTCACAACTTGAATTTCTTGACTCTAAAATATTGAATATGAACGAAAGTCAGTTTAATAATATTTTTCTGCCATACAGCTATAACAACTATATGGTCATGAAGCGTTGGTCGCGTCCGCAAGACGAAAATCGCCTGCTTGAGCTCATCTCCCCCTACATACTCGGCTATGATTTTGGCAACAAATTTATCATCAACCACTTCAACCGCTTTTTTGAACTCACCCCGCAGGAAGAAGAAAGCTATCATCAAGAAAAATCATCTTATTTGCGCACCAAGCCTCATTTTGTTTTTATGGATTTGGTGCAAAATTTTCAAAAAATGTACACCATGTCGCAAAACAAGCTCCTAGGTCTGCAGATTCTGATTGAGGAAATCTGCAATCGTAAGGAGAAAGCATTAGTCTACACCAAATTTTTAGATGAAATCACCTTCATTGAAGAGACACAGATTTTGCACAACATCCCGTTTATTGAGCTGAGCGGTCGCACCAACAAACGCAGGGCAATCAAAGCCTTTGAGCGCAGTGCCGACATTATGTTTTGCACATATGGTGTTGATAAATTCGGTTTAGATATGCAACTTTGCAATAATATTATATACTTTTCGCAAACTTTTGATTATCGTTGTAAGGTGCAAAGTTTAGATTCTGTTTCTTTTCGGGGTTTCCCGTCATACATAAACATCTATGACTTTTGGGTAAAAACCAATCTGGAACAGCTCATCAACGACAGTCTGGAGCACAAAAAGAGCGTATTGTCAAACGTGTATAAAAAAATAACCAAAGTAGAGGCATTGCAACTGTGAAAAAATATCTGGATATAAATGTTTATGAGGCCACGCAAAACCGCCTTAAATATATTTTTGATAATTTTGACAATATATATGTGTCCTTTTCGGGCGGCAAAGACAGCGGTCTGTTGCTTAATTTAGTGCTTGATTACAAACGCCGGCACAACATCGCCAAAAAAATCGGTGTCTTTCATCAAGATTTTGAGGCGCAATATCAAGCCACTACCGACTACGTTGAAAGTATGTTCTTAAAAAATCTGGATGACATTGTCCCTTACTGGGTGTGCATACCTCAAGGATCGCGCTGCGCGGTAAGCAACTATCAAATGTATTGGTACCCGTGGGACGACCTCAAAGAAGAAGAGTGGGTGCGCCCCATGCCCAAATATGACTTTATCATCAACCTGAAGAATCACCCGTTTGATTTTTATCGCTATAAAATGGCGCAAGAAGATTTTTATGCCGAATTTGGGCAATGGTATGCCCGCAACCACCCCGGCAACACCATTTGCCTGTTGGGGTTGCGCGCCGATGAGTCGCTCAACCGTTTCCGCGCCTATGCGTCCGACCACAAAATCACCTTTGGCGACGGCAAATGGACAACTAAAATGGGCGAACGTTTTTATCACGGTTACCCGCTTTATGACTGGGCAACCAAAGACGTGTGGATTGCCAACGGCAAATTTGAATTTGAATACAACAAAATTTACGACCTGTTCTACAAAGCCGGTCTTTCAATCCACCAAATGCGCGTCGCCAGTCCCTACCATGAGAGTGCCAAAGACAGCCTCAACCTCTACCGCGTGCTTGACCCCCAAACATGGGTCAAAGTGGTGGCGCGGGTGCAAGGCGCCAACTTTGGCGCGATTTACGGCAACACCAAAGTGCTGGGCAGCAAACGCTTTGACCTTCCCAAAGGTCACACCTGGCGCTCTTATGTTAAGTTTTTGCTCGCCACCCTGCCCGATGAAATCCGCGAAAACTACATTGCCAAGTTCAAAACCTCCATCCGTTTTTGGTGGAAACATGGCGGCGTGGTGAACGAAGAGGCCATCAAAGAGCTTGAGGCCTGCAACTATCGCATCCGCAACCGCGGCAAAGGCAATCGCTCCACCAAAGACCAGATTGTCTTTTTAGGCACGCCGGACGATACCGACGACATCAAGTCAACCATTGATATTCCGTCATGGAAACGTATGGCCATCTGCATTTTGAAAAACGACCACCTCTGCAAATACATGGGCTTTGCCCAAACCAAAAAGCAGAGCGAACGCGAACGTGAACTTATTGAAAAATATAAAAATTTATAACCAGTAAGGATAGTGTTATGAGTGAAGACAATCAATTTTTAAGCCCCGTGTATAACGTTAAGGCAATTCCCATAGAAAAAGTCAAAGCCAATGAGTACAACCCCAACCGCGTTGCCCCGCCGGAGTTGAAGTTGTTGGAACTGTCAATTTGGGAAGACGGCTACACGCAACCGATTGTGTGCTATTATGACAAAGAAAAAGACGAATATATTATTGTTGACGGCTTCCACCGCTACACGATTATGAAAACCAGCCGCCGCATTTATGAGCGCGAGAAAGGTTTGGTGCCGGTGGTTATCATCAACAAATCTTTAGGCGAACGCATGGCGTCCACCATCCGCCACAACCGCGCCCGCGGCAGCCACAATGTGGATCTGATGAGCAATATTGTCGCCGAGTTGGTTGAAATGGGCAAAAGCGACGCTTGGATTTGCAAAAACATCGGTATGTCTGCCGACGAGGTTTTGCGCCTCAAGCAAATTACCGGTCTGGCCTCGCTCTTCAAAGACGAAGAGTTCTCCAAAAGTTGGGAGGTTTAACACCATCCCCACACACCAAGAGGCGGATTTTCTCTCCGCCTCTTTTTTTTGAACCGCCTTATTGCAGATTTTTGCGAATTTTCTTAATGCTGTTGAGCTCAATCTGCCGTACCCGTTCTTTAGAAATCGAATAGAGTTGTGACAAATCGTCAAGCGTCACCGCCTTTTCCACCAACCGCCGTTTAAACAAAATATCTTTTTCGCGTTTGTTCAAGCAGCCCAAGGCTTTGCTGAAAAGTTTGCGCCGATAAGCCAACGTTTCAGAATAAGCATAAGTTTCTTCCTGATTCGGTCGCCCATCCGAGATAAAGTCCATCCACTCGGTACCGCTGTCCGAAGAAGAATCAATCATCACGTTCAGCGAACCGTCATGCGACTTCATCCGCATATTCATATCGGTCACATCTTGCACGCTCACGTCAAGACTGCCGGCAATATTAGCCAAAACCTTTTGCGACAACTCACGATCATCAAGCAAATTGAGCTTGTTTTTAATTTTGCGCAGGTTGAAAAACAGCTTTTTCTGCGCCGCCGTCGTGCCGATTTTCACCAAAGACCAAGAGTTTAGAATATATTTTTGAACCGCAGCTTTAATCCACCACAACGCATAGGTTGAAAACCGAAAACCTTTATCCGGCTCAAACTTGTTCACGGCATACAACAACCCGACATTACCCTCGGCAATCATCTCGCTGACGGGCAACCCGTAACCACGGTATTTTGAAACCACCTTAACCACCAATCGCAAATGCGAATTAATCAGTTTTTGCGCCACTTTATGATTTTTTGTTTTACGATATTCTACCGCCAAATTGTATTCTTCTTCCACCGTCAAAATCGGAAATTTGCGAATACTTTGCAGATAGCGAGCCATATTAATTTCCGGCGAAAAGTCAAAACCGCTTAGAGTGAAGTCCTGTTTCATCGTAGCCTCCCTCAATGTTTTGTTGACGGCGGTCAGAATAATCACAGTTATCCACAAACACAACCTAGCAATTAGTTTTAATTCAGCCCCAAAATTTGCGCCAAATTTTGCAAATCGGCGGGCAGTTCCGAGTCAAATTGCAAAAACTCATGCGTCCGCGGATGAACAAAACCAAGGGTTTTGGCGTGCAACGCCTGCCGCGGAAAGTTATTGATAAACTCGCGCACTTCGGGCGACACGCCGGTCACCATAGATTTTTTTGCTTTGACATAAACTTTGTCGCCAATCAAATTGCACCCCAGACTCGACAAATGCACTCTGATTTGATGAGTACGCCCTGTCTCCAGATGGCATTGCACCAGCGACGCCGTTTTTCCGCAAAGCTTGAGCGTTTGATAATGCGTGATCGCGCTTTTGCCGCCGGTGGGCACAATGGCCATTTTTTTGCGGTCATAAGGACTGCGCCCGATGTTGGCGTTAATTTCGCCTTGCAGCGGCGCAGGCACGCCATAAACAAACGCCAGATACGTCCGTTCGCACGAATGCACGGCAAACTGCTCGGCCAACCCCTGATGAGCCAAATCGTTTTTAGCAACCACCAACAACCCGCTGGTCTCTTTGTCAATGCGGTGCACAATCCCCGGACGTTTAACCCCGCCCACGCCCGACAAATTATCGCGACAGTGATAGAGCAACGCGTTGACCAACGTGCCGCTGTGCACGCCTGCCGCCGGATGAACGGTCATGCCCGCGGGTTTGTTCACCACAATCAGGTCATTGTCTTCATACAGCACATCAAGCGGAATATCCTCTGGCTGCGGATTAGCCTCTTCGGGCGCCGGCACCACAATCTGATACACATCGCCCGCCCGAACCTTAAAAGAGTTATCGGCAATAATATCGTCATCACAGCTCACAAACCCCAAACTAATCAGCCGTTGCAGTCTGGAGCGCGAGACAGCGCCGACATTTTGCGCCAAAAACTTGTCAAGTCGCAAACCCTTGTCAGCCTCGGTCACCGCAGGGGTTAAGATAATATCGGAATCGTCGCTCATTTTTTACCAAAAATAAAGTTATTTGTTATACTCTTGCTTAAGATAGAAGAAATGTGCTAAAATGCAAGGGTTAAGATGATGAACAAGCTTAAAATAGTCAAAGGCGTTGTGGGTATTATGACCTTTATGCTGGTGTTTGGCAGCCTGATGTTGCTGACCATGATTTATAAAAAGTCGCAAACACCGAGTACCGCTTATACCGAAACCGCGTTGGAACAACCGACCGGCAGCGGCATTGCGAGTATCACCGCGGTTGGAGATGAATTGGCGATTTTGGTCAAAGGCGGCGGCGAACCGGACAGGATTATAATCTACAACCCTCAAACCAAGCAGAAAACCTCTGCCCTGAACCTTTAGAACGAGGATACCATGAGCAAGATAGAAAAAATGGCAGACATCAACGCCACGACGGACGAAAACATTTTGCCATCAGACGTCGACACCGATGAATTTGAGCAAATGCTGAGCGACTTTATCTCTAACGAGCTTGAAGACAACCTTGCCGAGGCTCAGCAAGCTGTTGATGAGATTGAGGAACACCACCAAACGCAAGAAAGCGCGGCATCCGAATTATCATACGCCGACGAAGAGAAGGAAGAACCCCTCAAGCTCAACGAGCACGAGTTTTCCCTACTCCGCGCCTATCGCAACTTTATGTATGCGATTGAAACCCTGTGTGAAGAAGGCGGCTATGAAGCGCCTGTCCGCCATGTTTCTGAAGAAAACCTTTATCCGCATTACAAAAAGAAAGCCGGCACCAACGTCAGCCGTGATATTTTGAACGGATGGGATATTCTTATGCAGCTGTTCCCGACCGAGATGCAAAATATTCAGCCCGACAGCTCCGACGACCAACTCTTAGACGCCGCCGAGCGTTGCGAAGACGAAAATCTGCAACTCGGCTTAATCTCTTATGTTGAGACCCTAATTGAGCTTGAAGGTTGTGAGATTGACTATGAGGCACGCAAAATCAGATTTGAGCGCAAACAGCTTGAGAAAGAAATTTATGAAGAACACCAACGTCGCATTGAACGAGCGCAATGTTACATCCGCGCGATTCAAGAAAAAAACTTTCCCGTAGACGCCGAACGCTTGGTCAACAACTACTTCCGCCTCTCAGGCAAAGACCCCAAAGGCTCGTTCAAAGCCCTAACCACCAATCCGGCCACCTTTGCGCCGATTGACTTTGGCAAAATGCGCGACCGCTTTTTCGGCATAATCAAAGTCAAACCGCAAGACGGCATCCGTATCAACCAAAAACTGGGCAACTTTCTGCGCCGACTGAAGGCTTAACGAAAATTATAGACAAAATTGATTTTTTGTATTAAAATAAAGTTATAAATAAGAAGATAGGACAACCGCAATGGCAAAAACAACAGTAGCAGTAACCGAGCAAACCCCAACTCCCGTTCGAAACAGAACCGAGGAAAAGACCTATCTTACGGCCAATCATAAAAAAGAAGATAAAGCTGTTCAAAATATGACGGTCAAACAGCGCCTATCTTACCTTAAGGCCAAACAGTTTGAGGGCAACATCACCAACTCTGAAAAAGACGAAAAAGACAAGCTTGAAGATCAGCTCAATGACGAAAAAGCCGTTGACATCAAACGCGACAACAGCCTCAAAAAAGAAAAAGACAAAGACACTGAAGATATTGAAGACATCTTCAAAGAAGACGACATCTTAAACTATATGTACAACAAATGGCTGCTTGCCGGCGCCAACTGGGCGTTCAAAAAAACTTACAAAGGCGTTGTGTGGTTGACAGATAAAACCGCAGAAAAAATCATTTATCCGGCCGCCGGTGGAATATGGAAAGGCGTTAAAGACTACTTTTCACCCAAACCGGCGCTCCAAGACAGCACCAACAATTTTGTGAAAGATATTGATAAAAATTTTGTAAACACCAGCAAAACCAATCTAGTTGCTGCCGATAAAAGTCAAGATAAGTTTTTGAACAAGTTGGATCGTTACAGCCGCGGCGAAGGCTCTGATGAAGAAAAAAAGACCATCTCCTTTCAGGTGATTAATGAGCTGCCACCCCACAAACGCATTGAGGCTTGTAATAAAATGGCGGACATGTATGTCAATGCCTCCAACAACGTGAAAGCCATCAACTATATGGCGGCGGCGCTAACCCGCGCACAAATGGTGCAAAACACTCTCGGTAGTGACAAACCGGCTCCGTTTGACCCCACTTTGTTTGAGGCGCAGTCCAAACGCAACGCTCTATTAATTGCCCAACAGCTTGACGGCTCGCGCAACCCGAGCAAAACCATGGCTGACTTATATAAAGACATTGAAAAAGCCAACAAACGCGTCAACAAATCTTTAGACAAAGGTAAATATAAAGAGGCCAGTACCAAACACAAAAGCAAAAATCCCCGTGCCAACGAGGCTCTGCAACGCCTTCACAGCCGCTTAGGTCTTGATGAACAGGGTAAAAACATCCAAACTCCGCAACCGCAAAACACCACCGGCCTGAACCTTTACCAACAATTGGTGCAATATCAGGATATGGACAAGATGTTAAGCGCCAATGAAGAGCAAATCAAACAAAATATGTATGCCAACCGCAGTGACGACATCGCCAACCAAGCCCGCAAAGCGGCGTTTATGCAACGTCTGCACGGTATGGATATTCCAAATGTTCCCGAGCATTTGCGCAAAAAAGCGAGCAACAGCAATGACGCTACCCCAAATCCGCTTACTCACAGCAACGGAGGTAACGGTCGCTGATGAAGTTCCTAAAAAAAATATTAGCCTTTATCAAACTGGCAATCATCGGTGTTGTATGGAGTTATGCTTATCTCTGCGGCACCGTTTTGCTGTTTAAATCCGTATGGGACTTCAACTACCTTTCCGCCTCCAACTGGAGGGTTATCTCGGCGTTTTGGAACGAGGGCGGGCGCATCCGCAGTGGCAGCGACTACCTGTTTGTTATTTGCCTTTTGTTGTTAATTCCGCTGTGGCTCTGGGGTTGGAGAAAACTCTATAAAATGAGTTGGGTACAGCTTTTTATTCTGCCCGTCACATGGTATCAAAACCGCGAGGCCAAAAACTACCTCAAGTCAATCTCGCGCATCAAAATTAACAATATTGGTATTTCGGTGGGGGACGAAATCAAGCAAGACTTTGAGAACAAACTCAAGCAACAACAGTCCGAAATTGAGAACAGCCCCAAAGTCTCGCAAAACATCCGCACCCAAATCAACAACAGACTGAAACACCGACCATAAACCAACAATTAACCACTTTCTGCTAAACTCTAAAGCAGAACTTAGGAGAGTTAAACCATTGAAATCACTAACAACACTCATACGAATCATTATTGTCGGACTATGTTGGAGTCTGTTCTTTTTTGAGGGAATCCGTGTGATTCTCTTAACCAACTGGCATTTTGACCTCATCGACCCGCGCCACTGGAAATATGTTTGGAACCTGTGGATGTCCGGTTGGGTGATTGATGACAGCCGCGAGTGGGCGTTTGTGCTGATTATCTTGAGTTTTATTCCGCTGTGGCTCACCGGTTGGGCTAGTCTCAGCCTCATCAAATGGGAGCATTTGTTGGCGGGCTTATTGGTCAAACTCACCTCAATGTATAACAAATTTATTCAAAAAAACACCGCGCAACCGGCACCTGCGCCGACTGTTTTGGCTCGACCGGCCATCAAGCGCAAAAAATCCTACAAAGAAATTCGCCCCCGCAGTCTTTCTACTCCCTTAAGCGGTCAGACCGAACATCAACCGTTGGCGACACCTTCTCCGTTACAAACCGCGTCTCGTCCGCTACCAACCATGAACGAGTCACGCCCTGCCCCATTGCACCCATCCATAGCGCCTGCGCCCAACAACAGCATTTTAGACCACTCTTTGTTCAAACTTGACAATGAGGAAGATGACTTCGACCTCAATTTTGACGATTTGGATAAAATCGGCTCCGAGCCCAAGCCTCAGCCCCAAAAAAACGAGGCAAAATCGCAGTCGGCAACGCCGCAAGAGCCCCGTCGCAACAACCGCAAAGACAACACCGGCAACGACCGCGGCAACCGTCAAAAAGACAACAACAAAGACTCCAACCCCGCGCCTCGTGACAACAACCGCAAAAACAACAAGCCCCTGCCGATTACAAATCAGCCGCAAACGCCCAAAAACAGCGGCAACTCCAGTCTTGAGATTATCAAACAGAAAGGCTATCAGGTTATCACCAGCGCCACCATCAAAAACAACTTTGTTGACTTTATCGGCGTGGCCGACGGTCAAATCTGCATTTGTCTGGTTGATAAAGAATCCGGCGATTGGCTTGCCGATGAAGAACGTTTTAACGACGAAGAACCTTTGTGGTTTTCAGAAAACAGTCACCGTATTTCACCGGTTCGCTGTGCCGACATTGTTCAAAACTACCTGACTGAAAAGCTCAAAGAAAACGGCATAGACTACGCCATCAGTACCTATGTCATTGTCCAGTATGGCAACATTATCAACGCCGAAGATATGTTCGAGACATGGCAAAATATGCACATTAACGTCACCCGTATTGACAGAGGTATGCCGCGCGAGCTAAGATTATTCGCCAAAGCGTTGGAAGACGCCGACAAGAGCATAGATATAGAACGTTTTGAAAAAATTAAAAAAATTGTTCGTAATTTAACATAGGTTGCATCACATGAACAGAGAAGGTGAAGAGTGGGAAGAATATAACAACGCGGGTCGATGGCTTGTCAACTCGTTTGTTATTTCTGTAGTCATTACAGTACTTTTGGGCATAATTTCAATCCCGTTGGGCTACCTGTTGGGCAACGGAATTTCTAAAGATACCCTTAACGATGTCGGACGTTTCATGCAGATTGTCGCCGACAACCCGAGCTATCTGGTCTCGCGCTATTGGAACTGGATTAAGCAAATTTCAAGCTACCGCGGCGAGTTTTCGCTCAGCCTGTGGATTCCGATTCTGCCGGTCATCTCGCTGCCGGTGGGTATGATTATCGGCGCCATCACCAACCCTTATCACTTTCAATCCAACATCCACGGTTCCGCCCGCATTGCCGACTACAAAGACATTAAGAAAATGGGCTTGTTCGACGGCTTTTGCATGGTGCTCGGACGCTACCGCGGCAAAATGCTGATGTTAAAAGAAACCCTTTCCACCCTGTGTTGCGCGCCTCCGGGAACTGGTAAAACCGCCGGAATTGTGATTCCGACCATTTTTAACTCTAAAAAACTTAGCCTTATTGTCAACGACCCTAAGCCTGAGTTGTGTTACACCACTACCGGCGCCCGCGCCAAAGATGGTCCGGTGTTTGTCATCAACTGGGGCGCGGAAGACAACCCCAAAGAAGGCATTTACTACCCGAGTTGGAACCCATTGTCTCCAAACGCCCTGCCTGAACCCGGTCCTGACCGTGATATGTACATCGACTCCATGTGTAACACGCTGGTAGAAGACCCCAAAGGCGGCGCCGACCCTCACTGGTCAAAAGCCGGACGTGGCGCCTTAAACGGTTTGATTCACTTTATTGTCTTCAAGTGCGAAAACGCCCGCGCCAATGACTACTTCATCGGCCGCGTATATGAAGGCAAATTAGACGACGAAGACAAGCGCGTGCTTGAAAGCTATTATATTAAAATGCACGACCCGCAAGCCGCTAAAGCGATTCAAAACCTGCGCACCAATAGCCTGACCATCGACAACTATGTGCCGATTGGAACCTGGAATCTCCTGCCCGAAAAATGGATTGGTCACGAATCTTGCTTGGCTATGATTTTGGAGTGGATGGTAGAATCTCAAATCAAACAAGCCGAAGACATCAAACGCCGCTTGGAAGAAGGTGACCAAATGGCCGCAATGGCAGACCCCATGCGTGACTTGCTTGATGCCGCCATTGAAGAAGCCCGTCAATACGGCTACTCGCAACGTTGTATCACTGAGTTGAGCCAACTTAGCGCCATGCCTGACAAAGAGCGCGGCTCTGTGCTTTCAACCGGTTTAGGCGGTATTGGTATCTTCAAAAACTCGGCAGTGGTCGCCCGCACCAGTTTTTCTGATATTCACTTTAAGGATTTGCGCGGCCTCAAAGACCCCATTACCGGCGAGTGGAAGCCGATTGCGGTTTATTTGTCCGTCAACCAGGTTGATGCCAAGGCCTTGAACATTATCAGCGCCACTTTTATTGACCTGATGTCGTCCTACCTCATCACCAACCCGCCTAACTTCCAGAGTAAATCCGATGGCAAAATGGGACCGTTCCCTGCTCTGTTCGTGCTCGACGAGTTTCCGACCATGCCAAAACTTCGCGCCGTGATTGAAGGACCGGCGGTCGGACGTGGACAAAAGGTATCTTACCTACTGATTGGACAAGACCTCGGACAAATCTCCGGTAAATATGGTAAAGACGACTTGGAAACCGTGATTTCTACCACGGCCTGCAAAATTATTTTATCCCAAAACAACGAGCAGACCGCCCAACGTTTTTCTAAAATGATTGGTAACAAAACGGTGCAAACCACGTCATATTCCAAGAGCGAAGGTTTCACCTTGTCTAAGGGCACCAACCCGTTTGCCAAAAACGTCAGCTACCAACTGCAAGGCACGTCGGTTATCAGCACCACTCAGTTACTGAGTTTGCCGATGCTCAAACAGGTTGTACTGATGCAAGGTTTTATTGACCGTCCGATTATGGCTGACGCTCCGCGTTTTTATCTTGATAAAGAGATGTTAGCCAAGTCAAAAATTCCGCCCTCTCCGTTTATTCCGGATTGGATTGTGGCTCAGCGCGAAGATGTAAACGAAGATATTCTCGCCAAACTTGGAATCGACTACGATCCTAATGAAGATAACGGCGATGCCGAAGATTTTGACGAAAGCGACGTCTAAAAAACCTTCAAAAAAAACTTAAATGCGACATTTTTTAATAATGCCGCATTTTTTTATTGACAAAAATCAAAACTTGTATATATTCCCCACCTGTTCATATTATTTTTATAACGAATTATTTTAACGATGACCTAATGACATAACAAAAACCTAAAAAATGTGCCATAATAAGACATGAAACAACACAAACAAAAATTGTAGTTGCCTGATAATTGAAAATCATGAACAAACACATTAACTTTATTGTTTAACCAATTAAATTTTAGGCTTATGCCAAGAGGACCAACTTTTAGTGTGCAGAGAATTTCGACAATATGATTTTACTGCGCCGCGCCTTGAAAATACTAACGCTCGCTTTTGAGCCTTTGGTATTTGTCAGGGCATTATTGTTTAACCAATTAAATTTTAGGCTTATGCCAAGAGGACCAACTTTTAGTGTGCAGAGAATTTCGACAATATGATTTTACTGCGCCCGCGCCTTGAAAATACCAACGCTCGCTTTTGAGCCTTTGGTATTTGTCAGGGCATTACTTTAGAGTAATTTAAATTTAACCCCGTTCACACGCGTGAGCGGGTTTTTTATTGGATAAGCGCGACAAAGCCATTGCACTCAAACGCAATTCTGCCTAACATACCGAACATAACAACACAGACCGAGGGTTTTATGACTGACGCTTATCAACTTTATAATGACGATTGTTTCAAGATTCTGGCAACCCTGCCCAAAAACTCTTTTGATATGATATTCGCCGACCCTCCGTATATGATTTCCAGTTGCGGCACCAGTTGTCAAAACGGCAAGTTGGTCAAAATCAACAAAGGCAAATGGGACAAGAGCAACGGCATTGAACAAGACTTTGAGTTTCACAAAGAGTGGTTGGGTTTGTGCAAAAAACTGCTCAAACCCAACGGTACAATCTGGGTCTCCGGCACCTATCACAGCATTTTATCGTGTGGCTTTGCCATGCTGTTGCTAGACTATCATATTCTCAACGACATCACATGGTTCAAACCCAACGCCAGTCCCAACCTGTCATGCAAATATTTTACCGCTAGCCACGAAGATTTGCTCTGGGCGCGTAAAGATAAAAAAGCCAAGCACTATTTTAATTATGACGCGATGAAAAACGGTGACTTTCCCAAAGATTGCCTGAAAAAACCAAACTTGCAAATGCGCAGCGTATGGTCAATTTTCACCACCCCGCCGGCAGAAAAAACTTTTGGCAAACACCCCACTCAAAAACCCTTAGCGCTTTTAGAACGCATAATCACCGCCTCCACCCATGAAAATGACCTGATTTTAGATCCGTTCATGGGGAGTGGCACAACAGGAGTAGCCGCCATGCGCCTCAACCGCCGCTTTGTGGGTATAGACACCAACCCTGAATACGTTGAACTCTCCCGCCAACGCATTGAAGACGCCATTTTCACCCGCGCCCACCCTCAAGACTTATTTTCTTAAAAACCACAGAACCGTCATTGTACAATCCCCACCTTCCCGCACGTCACCACGAGCGCAGCGTGGTGATCCAGTATAAAAATAAGGCTATCTGCCTCCTCGCTAAATATTTAGAGAGGAGGTGACAGCGTTAGCTGTCGGAGGTGAGTTTATAATTGTGTACTTAACTTTAAGCCCTTCCCAAACTTTAAACTCACCCTGCCTACGGCTTCCCTCTCTAATAATTTAGAGAGGGAGGATATAGAATCCTTACCCTGCCTCTCTAAAAATTTAGAGAGGGAGTCTCCACCTTCCCGATCGTCATCACGAGGCGGGAACCGCCGTGGTGATCCAGTCCACTACAAGAATCCTTATCACTCGCACGTCATCCGATTGGGACCAAAGTCAATAAACCAACGCCATTGCACCCAACCAGTCTCGATACTTTCCGCATAAACATTACCGGCAATATCGCGTTTATACCACATATAACTACTGGAATAAGGCGTTGATGACCAGCAATAATTGGCATTTCCCACATATCCAACAGCCACAAACAGATAAATTCGGTTATTCTCCCACTCAAACGCCTCTTCTCCGAGCGCGGGAATATACCATTGTCCGGCACCGCAATATTCGTTATCTTTGCCGCACACAGCCGGATAATATTCATACGCCGCGCGCATAGGCGGATATTCCACCGTCGCACTCCGCGCCTCATAAAACTTTTTGGTATTGCACTTGCCTTTCAGGTCTTGCAAGGCTTTTTCTTGCGATGTTGTGGCAATGCTCCACAATCCGGTTCCGGCATTACCCATACGACCACCGTTCACCACACCGGTCATTGCCAAATAGCGATTATCATGCTCATCGGGCAAATGCACCACCGTGGCAATTTCCCGACCATTATATGCCAAAATATCACCATAACTGATACCGACAAAACTTTTCTGTGTAATATCAAAGCTCTTACGGCAAACTCCGCCTTTGTATTGATAACCGTTCTTCTCGCAACTCTCTTTATTAAAGCGATAATACTTGTTCGTACCGCCCACGCAAACTTCTATCCCACCGCGGCTGTCGTCCGGCCGCTCAAAATATGGATATTCGTTAATATCGCAAATCAGCATATCACAACGGCCATTGTTGGGCACATATTCGCCGTTCACCAACTTGCCGAAACCCTCGTTGCACGCCGAATATCCATAGTGCATAGCGTCATCATAACAACTTTCGACCTTGCCGTACAAGCTCCCCGGAGGGGTGTCATAAGGATAGGCACTGAGGTCGCAACGGTCGATACAGTCGCCGTTATTATAGCGATAGTTCACGCCGTCTTTGCCCAAACAACTCTTATAACGATACATCTTTTGCACCTTGCCGCCGTCTATGCCCAACAGGCACTCTTCCGCCTCAAAATTCGCATTAGGCTCGGCAATCGTATATCCGCCGCAGTTATTCTTCCAACACTTCACTTTATTATAGTCATACGGGCAGTGCAACGGATTATACTTTTTATATTCATCACCACTGAGCAAGCTCTGCATTTGGTTCTGACACTCGCTCAGGCTCATATCATACCCTAGCGCCGCGCACTCGGGAACATCGTTATTATACAGCGCGCCCCATGCCACTGAAGAACTCAAACAAAACCATGTTGCCAATATCCCTACTCGTCTCATCTTCGTTCTCCTTATGGCTTGGTGTATGTTATCATCGGATACGCATAGTCTAAGTGTTTTTTAGTCGTCTCTGCTGCTCCATCTTTATATGCGATAATTCCCAAATCATAACCTGAAGTGTCTGACGAGGCTCGCTCGCAGTTCACCCACATCTGGTCTGTCCAGTTATATTTTGTGCTGCCGACTTCTTTGTTCAAAAAGTTGACAACCGCATAAACCCTTCCCCAACGCGGTTTACCGTGAGAAAGCCCCATTTCACTTATGCCACACTCGCGTTGCGGCATATACCACTTGCCCTTACCCACGCGAGCGTCATTTTCCAAGCCACTCGGGGCATATTCCTTCTCGCAATATTTTTTGGCGTCATCCCAATTTCGAGTTTTACGGTCAGCCTCAATAGCCACAATATAAACCGTTTTGCCACCCACGTTCCACACCACGCCAACCGGCACTTTGCCAACATAAACAATGTCATCGCGCTGACAATCGGCACTCCCCCACATACATTTGTTAAAGCAAACACCGGTATCGTCCCCCGAATAATAAGCCTTATCATCCGGACAACATTTGCCGTCCTTATTACAATGAAAACGAAACGTGCGCGTTTCATATCTATAACAGTTTTGAATAAAGTCATATTTTTCATTATTGCAAACGTGGCATTTTTCATCATCCGCCGAACATGCCGCCTCTTCGGTTGTCGAACATCCCAACGGCAAAGACCCGAGATTCTTAAACACTTCCGTAGCCTCATATTCACTATACGCCTCATACCAACACCCCGCGCCTTCACACAACCCATTTCTGTTTCCACTGGTATATTGCGCGGCATAATAGCGGTTGCAGGTGCTATATCCATAATACGTTGCTTCAGTGTCTCGGCAGGTTTTAATAACCCCGTATTTACCGGCACCGCCCATGGTGTATAATGTCACGTTGTCATAAGGCAAACCGTCGGTTTTGCAGACACAACGGTGCGGAGAGTCCGCCGCCGGTTGCCACAAGTCATCACAACTGTTCGATGTGTAAGTGTCGCCATAGCCGCAGCCTTTGCACTGCGCGTAGCCGTAATAAACCTTGTCCCCCGACTTGCACATCGTAATACTGCTCTCGCCGTTCGCCGCCGCCTCTTCAATCGGATATTTATCGCCGTACGGATACAAATACGCCACGTTACCGCAATCATGCTCCACGCATTTGCCGTTGATATAATCCCAACCGTCCTTGCAGCATTTGTCCGTACTTCCGCCATAACCGCCGTTGTGCTGTCCCGCGTTCCAGTTGCGGTTGCACTCGCTGTCGTCATAAATGCACCGCCGCTGATCCGACCCGCAGTAGCTCACCTTCGCGCCCGTATTGCACGCCTCACCGCTCACCGGATAATTCATACAGCCGTTGGCGTTCATGCACCAAACTTTCTTATCGTTCGACGGACACCGCAAAATCAGGTTATCTTTATCGGGGCACTCGTCTTCACTATACACATATCCCAACTCCGCACACGTCTGCTTGCTCACTTGCTCCGAGCCGTCTATCACCCGCGTGCACAAGGCTTTGTCTTTGTCTCCAAAGTTGATATTAATAACATTGTCATATTGCTTATCGGGTGAGGTGCTGCTGACAATCCCCGTATCGTCAAACAAACAACGCATGGCTGATTGCTTGTAATAATAGTCGATATCCGTACTGCCATTGTCACTGCAACCGGCGTAACAGTTGCCGGCTTTGTAATAATAGTGCCCGTCATTATAACACGAGGCGCTCTCGTCAATCAAAAACGTGTCACAGTCAGAATAAATAAACTGTGACGGACACATACATTTTTCATAAACAACCGTACCGTCCGCCAACATCCCAAACCCTTGACTGCCGCTGCCGACCAAACCGCCTTTTGCTCCGTTCACAATCCCTTCTTGACTGCAATCCTTATACGTCTTTGGCATACACGCCGCATAACGCTTTTCCCCGTTCGCCTCACAGGTTTTGGCGGGGTTGTAGTCTATGCGATACCCGTTGGGACAGTCGCTCTCTTTCTGATAGGGGTACGCGCTCGCCGGACACTCGCATTTATAATACTTGACGGCACTTTCGCCCGATGTACGCTTGCAAAACGAGCTTGAGAGCACGGCGTTATGACTACATGAAGAATCCGCGGTGTAATTATATTCTTTGTCGCAACAAGCGTCGGTATAAGTGTTGTCATGCGGACATAACAAACTGCTGTTTTTGCCCTGCTTGGCGCAACTGCTCACCTGCATCCCATAACCGGCGGATAAACACATCGTGCGCGCATCAGGCTCGCCCCCGTTAAAGTCTAACTTTGTCTCCGGTTGCAAAAAACTCACACTGGCATATTTAGGATAAGGAGAAGTTGTAGGTTTTGACCTAGTTGTAAGGTTGGGTTTGATTTGATCTACGAGGTTGGCGCCTGATGATGATATAAGCCCCGCACTGACATTAAGCGTTGTTGCACACAACAAAATAAGTATGCCAAAACAAAAGCGCATATTCATAAGACACCTCTTGTATAAAACTAAATCAAAACCTACGACTCTAACTTAACACAAAAAATCAGATTGTACAACAACTTTTTAACCTCATACTTTTTTCTGTCTATTACTTACACTCTAAATCGTCATGGGAACTATTACGCAAAAAAAAGAGCCTGTATCAACAACATACAAGCTCTTTTTGTTTAAGCAATCCGCTTAAGCCTTAGCGGGTTTTCTCTTCCACAGCCACGGCAACGGCAACGGTTGCGCCAACCATCGGGTTGTTACCCATACCGATTAACCCCATCATCTCAACGTGAGCCGGAACAGAAGACGAGCCGGCAAACTGAGCGTCTGAGTGCATACGACCCATGGTATCAGTCATACCATAAGATGCCGGACCGGCGGCAACGTTATCTGGGTGCAAAGTACGACCGGTACCACCACCGGAGGCAACCGAGAAATATTTACGACCGTTTTCAACAGCCCATTTCTTATAAGTTCCGGCAACCGGATGTTGGAAACGAGTCGGGTTGGTAGAGTTTCCGGTAATCGAAACATCAACGCCTTCCTTAATCATAATGGCAACACCTTCCGAAACATCATCGGCGCCATAGCATTTAACTTTCGCTTTATCACCATTAGAAAACGGAATTTCCTTAACAATTTTCAAGTCACCGGTATAGTAGTCATATTCGGTCTCAACAAACGTAAAACCATTAATACGAGAGATGATATAAGCGGCGTCTTTACCCAAACCGTTCAAAATCACGCGCAAAGGCTCTTTGCGAACTTTGTTGGCAGAGCGGGCAATACCGATAGCGCCCTCAGCAGCGGCAAAAGATTCGTGACCGGCCAAAAAGCAGAAACATTTGGTTTCTTCTCTCAGCAACATTGCGGCCAAATTACCGTGTCCCAAACCAACCTTACGTTGATCGGCAACCGAACCGGGGATGCAGAACGCCTGCAAACCCAAACCGATTTTTTCAGCGGCTTCGGCAGCGTTTTTAGCACCTTGCTTAATAGCAATGGCAGCGCCTAAAGTATAAGCCCAAACAGCGTTTTCAAACGCAATCGGCTGAATACCTTTAACCAGCTTTTCAACATCAATACCCTTAGACAAGCACAAAGCCTTGGCTTCATCCAAATCTTTCAAGCCGTATTGAGCAAGAACGCCGTTAATTTTGTCAATTCTTCTTTCATAACCTTCAAACTGTTGCATTGTTCTTACTCCTTTCTCGGGTCAATTTTCTTAACAGCTTCGTCAAAACGACCATAAGTCTTAACGTTTTGTTCAAAAGCGGTTTTGGGTTCTACACCGTTGCGGATGGCTTCAAGCATTTTGCCGACATGAACAAACTTGTAACCGATAATCTCGTTGTTGGCGTCCAAGCCCTGTTCCAAAACATAGCCTTCGGCCATTTCCAAATAACGCGGACCTTTGTCGGCTGTTGAGAACATGGTACCAACCTGAGAGCGCAAGCCTTTACCCAAATCTTCCAAACCGGCGCCGATAGGCAGACCACCCTCAGAAAACGCGGTTTGTGTACGACCATAAATAATCTGCAAGAACAACTCGCGCATAGCAACGTTAATAGCATCGCAAACCAAGTCAGAGTTGACGGCTTCCAAAATAGTTTTACCGGGGAGAATTTCAGCGGCCATAGCGGCAGAGTGTGTCATACCCGAGCAGCCGATAGTCTCAACCAAAGCCTCTTGAATAACGCCTTCTTTAACGTTCAAAGTCAGTTTGCAAGTACCTTGTTGCGGAGCGCAGCAGCCACAGCCGTGTGTCAAGCCTGAAATATCTTTAATTTCGGTAGCCTTAACCCACTTTCCCTCCTCAGGAATCGGAGCGCATTTATGAGCGGCGCCCTTGGCAACCGGACACATCTGTGCAACTTCATGCGAACATTGATGATTACAAGTCATATTAGTTACATCCTTTATTTAAATTAAACATCGGCATAACCATAAAAGCATATCGCGCGGAAGTCAACTTTTATTACTATTTTACCCGCACAAAAAAAAGACCCCTCCCGCGTAAAACGCAGGGTTTTCTTGATACAAAAATTAAATTTTTTACTTGCATAATTAAACTTAATAATAGAGAATAGACGAAGATTAATCCCTTTGGGAGTAAATGAAATGAACTACCATATAAAATGGCCTGATTTGGCTGTTATTGAGGACTGTCTATATCAAACATTGTTTGCGGTGTTTTGTTCAGTTTGTTCTCCTTTGCGGGATGCATTGTGTTGTAAATTATCAAAACCTTTACTGTTTATTCGGTGAAGGTTTTGTTGTGTAAACATAAGTAAAAAATGGAGTTTTGCATGAAAAAGATAATGGGCTTATGGATTTTATTAACTGTTTTTGGCAGTAGCAGTTTAGTTATGGCGCAATCTAAAACTTCCCCAATTAGTGACGAAAAAGCTCATGAAATTGTTATGGACGGAACTCCTGACGATGTTAGAAAATTACTTAATAGCGGCTACGATGTTAATAAGATATATCTCTGTAACACATTATTAAATACAGCGGTAAAAAGTACTACTCTCGGACAAAATGCCCTGCAACATCCTTTACAAGCATTAGAAAAAATAAAAATACTGATTAATTCAGGTGCAGATGTTAATTTAATTCCATGTCCGAAAAATTCTATGTCGGCATTGCATTGGGCTGTTTCTCTACCAAGAAGTACAGAGTTTTTGGAACAAGAAATATATTCCAGATTGGAAGATTTGCCCCAAGTGGAAGGAGAGTGCAATTTTCCAACAGTCGTTTCCAAGCCATGTAAAGATATAACCGCCGAAGACATAGAAAAAATAAAAGTTACAATGCAAAATGGGTTTACTGCCAAAATTAAGTATCTTGCACCATACTTTATAGAGATTATAAAATATTTAGTAGATAGCGGAGCACAAATTAACGCAAATGAAGAAATTGGGATGAAAGTGTCACCACTACATTTAGCCGCACAAAATCCGGAAAATATAACACTAGAACCGTTGCAATATTTGATAAAAAAGAATGCAGATATAAATGCAACAGATGCTATGGGAAATACTGCTTTATTCTATGCCTTTGGAAACGGAAATACAAAAACAGTAGAGTTATTAATAAAGGCCGGAGCAGACACAAACATTAGAAACATAGATGGAGGACTATATAACGAAGTTACAGCTGAGATCCAGAGAGTAACTCTTTCTGACGACATATTAACCGAATAAAAGACTTTAGCGACTAATTCCAATCAGATAAAAATAGAGCTATCTTCGTATTTACAATCATGCGGTTTACGTAGTGACAAAATAGATGAAATTTTAATTAATCTAAAATTGTGAAAGATATCATTTATGAAAATAGAAAATGAAAAATATCTGATTATGCTGAAAATAATAGCCTTACTTTGTGGGCAGGTTATTTGTGGGTATAGTATGTTTTGGACAATTAATTTTGTTGCCCATCATTATGTAACGTATTTTAGTATTGTAATTTATTTTATTAATTTAGTTGCAATTTGCTATGTAATCTATTGTTATCAATATGTGTATACAATGTTAGCAAGTAAATATTCAGCGTCTCTTAAAAATATAAAAATAGGATTTTTTATATTTTATGCTCTGTCTTTATTGTCTTACGAGTTTGTCGGTGGCAGTTATTCTCCGTTTTTTTTAATAGGGATAAAATTAGCGCAATATAATACGGGATATGGAGTGCAAGGTTTATGATTTCAAAATTATATCTATTTTTTGCAGGTGAAATAGTTGTTGGTATAATGATTGCTATTATGTATGATATCTCGGCCATTTTTCCTTCAGCTTATTTTTTATTAAAATTTTTGCGGTTGGCACTTGCTGTAACCTTTTATGTTGCGATGAATTTGCGGTTATTCTCATACAGAAATAAATATGTAAATATAATTTTATATATCTATTTTTTAATTGCGATATTTTTCATTTCCAATATGGGTAGTCTGTCCCTATTCCAATGGTGTGGCTACAAATTATGTCGATATGTTCTTAATCTTATGTAAGGAGTTGAAATATGAAAAATATGCAACTAAAGAAAGAATTATTTTTAATGTTTATGAAAAAAAATTTAATTTTTTTTATAGGGATGTTTTATCTTGTATGCTATTCAATAAATATTCTTCAAACTGATACCGTTAAAGTTAACTCGGTAAGTTATTCTGGTAAGGTCTATTTTTTCTATGTTGTTTTGTTACCGGCGATAGGTTGTTTATTTTTAGGTTTAATTGCATTTCTTTTTACAGATAAAAAATTACTAAGAAAGTATATTCAATATTTCAATGCAATATCAATAGGATTACTGGCTTTTTCTCCACTAATAATAGTGTATGTTGCTTTTTCTCCAATGCACAAAGATATAGTTATTACTAATTTAATATCATTATTATTTGTTTTTTGTACAACATATTATGTTAACATAATCGCACTAATAAATTGCACATATTTTATTTTAGAAAAATTTTCTTTCCATTTAGTTGAATTACCTAAAATTTCATATAAAAAAATTAATATCATAAATTTAATTCTTAGTGGCCTTTGTATAAAATTAATATCTATCCAGTTGTTACATTGGAGTATTTTACTACTCTGTGTAATGATATGTAATTCTTTCAATTTATTGTTCATTAAAAATGAAAAGCTTACTTCATCAGGGATATTACTTTTTGCAGTCTTACTTATAATATTTTTTCCGGCAATATTATTTTTCTTCTTCAATAATCAATGTTTATTAAAGTTTATCTTAGCTTGATGGAGCAACACAAATAGGAAAACACAGCGGATATGGTTTAGTAAAATATGAAGATGGCATTCCTGTAGGAATGAAGACAATAGAGGTTACCGCGTCTTCAATGTTTGGGATGATGAAATTTGCTAGCAGCATGGATGCAAAAAGCGGATATAAGGAGATATATAAATGACAAAAAAATTAAAAACATTAATAAATATATATAAAAAACACCTGAGCTTAATAAATATTCTTCTTCTGATGATTTTTATATTTCCTTTTTTTGTACATATTTATTTATATATTTTGAAAAATAAATTGGTTTATTTTTGCATATTTATTTTTTGTGGAATACTTTTAGGTATTACTTCTCAAGTATATAGCAAAGAAATATTCATCAAAAAAGTTACAACTTATATTTTTTCACTTTTTGTTCTTGTTTTTATTATTACATTTTTACTTGTCATTTTAGCATTTGGAGGAAAACAAGGAGCATTTCTATTGAATTTATTGGATGTCTTTCCTGGAAAGTATTTATTTTATAGTATAACAACAAAATTTACTGCTATTTTACTTATAATATATAGTGCTTGGTTATTGATATATATTTTTCTTCCTAATGATTTTTTTGAAAGAAAATTAGAAAAATTAATAAAATATGAAAAATTTTTATGGGGAGGACATCTTCTTCTCCTTTTCTATCCTGCAATTCATTACTTCATCTTTAGTTCAAAAGATTTGTTAAAGCAATTTATGGCCTAACTTAAATTATATGACTTAAATATTTACACCTTCAAATATTCTAATTCGTATAATTTCGAAATTTAAATTTATTTAACTTTTGTGAGGAAGAACACTATGACAACTATTGATATTCCTGATGATATATTTTTCATTTCCAATATGGGTAGTCTGTCCCTATTCCAATGGTGTGGCTACAAATTATGTCGGTATACTCTTAATCTTATGTAAGGAGTTGAAATATGAAAAGTGTGGATATAGTGGTTCCGGTTGCGAGGGCAGGATTTGTCCTCAACATTGCTTCGCAATGCTCGTTCCACTGCGCTCGTTCGGTCTTTGCAGCCCTCACCGGCGTTCTTCCGCCCGCCTCTCGTTTGTAGTGAACCTACTTTTCTCGTAGGTTCAAATCCAAGTCATAATCGTTTAAAACAGTTAAGCCCCTCCAAAGAGGGGCTTAACTGTTATTAATGGTTGCGGGGGCAGGATTTGAACCTACGACCTTCAGGTTATGAGCCTGACGAGCTACCGGGCTGCTCCACCCCGCGATAATATCCATCGCGAACACGAGAGATACATACGCTTTTTTATATCGTTTGTCAAGCCCTTATTCAGAAAAAAAGCGAAATTATTATCGCAAACAGCAAAACCGCCACCACAATCCAATATTTAACGCTCATTTTCTCCTCCGTTTTCACCTTTTGCCACAACTATTCCATACCCTATTTCCACCGCGTGACACAATGATGTTGCGCCTCTTTTTCCTTAATAATATATTTCCTTTTCCGCTCGTTTCGACCCGCTTAAAGAATATTTTTCCCCTTCCCCGCAATCTATGCAAAATTTTAACAAATATCTTATATAATGGTTCTAAATTATGTTTCACAACAGCACAACAAAGGTCAAAAACAACCATGGTAAAAATTAATGACGTTTATTTTTCGGATATTTACATCACCCCCGAAAAAATCGCTTACATCCCCGACAACCAAACCGCAAACGGCTTAGAGATTTTCACTCCCGAAGATTTTGATGCGTTTTTCAAGTTGGTTGAATCTTCCTACGATGGCAAAAACACCAGTTATTCGGTGCTTTACGACAAAATTTTATACCGTGTTGAACGCACGGTCAGCATATACGGCATTCAGTATTGCGCCCGTAAAATGCCCAAATCCGTTCCCCCGTTTTCAACACTCGGCTACCCGATTGAGGTAACCAGACATCTATTATCTTTAGCCAACGCCGCCGGTCTGATTTTGTTGGGCGGAGCCACCGGCTCAGGTAAAACCACCACCATTTCCAGCCTGCTCAAAGAATATTTGAATATGGAAGGCGGATTTGCCTACACCATTGAAGACCCGACCGAAATGCCGCTTGACGGCGTCTATCACTCACGCGCCGGCGGTCTCGGCTTGTGCAAACAAACCATCCCGATTAACAGCGACTGGGGCGCCTCTTTGCGCTCGGCATTGCGTTCTAAGCCGCGTTTTATTATGGTTGGTGAGATTCGCACCCCCGAATGCGCCAACGAGGTTTTGCGCGCCTCCACCTCAGGACACCTGGTTTTGGCCACAATTCACGCCAACAACGTGACCGACGCCATAAACTCGGTTGTGAAATACGCCGCCGCGTTTGCCATGTCCGAGGATTTGGCTTTTGACCTGTTCTCGCGCGGTATGTTGGGCGTCATCCACCAAACCTTAGTCGGCGTGGGCAAAAAGAAACCGCAGATTTCTTACCTGTTCACCAACCCCGACACCACCAAGGGCGACCAGGTGCGCGGTATCATCAAAGGCGGAAAACTCAACCTTGGCACCTCGATTGAACAGCAGATGACCCGCCTGTCCCGTGGCATGAACATCTTTCCGGAAGTATAGTCCGAACCATGATTCGTCCGGCACAGCCTCGTGATTTTAGCACCATCAGCAACCTTATCCCTCAGCCCACGGAGACCGAGAAGGTTTGTTATGTGTTCGTAGATCGCCACCAAATCAAGGGAGTGGTAAGATTACACGGTGACAACATCGTTACTCTGAACGAATATAAAAACAAACGCCATAACGTGCGAGCCGCTCAAAAATTATTGATTTACCTGCAACGACAACGCCGATTTTTGTTGGCGGAACTGACCGCGGATCAAACCGAACTGCTTAAACTGTATCACCTTAACGGATTTAAGATAATAAACGTGTTAGCCAACAATCAGTTACAGCTGTGTTGGTCTGCCGGAATTTCAAAATATCGCCACCCGAGATTAAAAGGAGAATCATAACCTTGCGTTGAGAGTTGATTTTAAAAAAATTGTTCCCTATATTATTTTATAGATATACTTTTAACCCCTATTAAGGAGATTAATTTAATGATGACCAATAGAGAAACTGCGGCGACTTCCTCCTCGCGTTTATACGTTGACGAGGGCTTGCGCCAATATATGATGAAAGTTTACAACTATATGAGCGGCGGCTTGTGTGTGACGGCATTGGTTGCCTTTTTGCTCATGAACAATCCCTCCATTGCGAGCTTGTTCTTCACCTTATCGCCGGCAGGTGGCATTATCGGGCTGTCGGGCTTGGGATGGTTGGCTTTGTTTGCGCCGTTTCTTATGGTATTTGGACTGAATTGGGTTATTTCCAGAGGCACGATGGCGCAGGTACAAGCCACCTTTTGGAGCTTTGCCGCGGTTATGGGCATTTCCCTCACCCCGACCATCATGGCCTACACCGGCGCTAGCGTCACCCGTATTTTTTTGATTACCGCGGCGATGTTTGGCGGCATGAGCCTCTACGGCTACACCACTAAAAAGAGCCTGACCACCATGGGTTCGTTCCTAATCATGGGCGTATGGGGCTTGGTTATTGCCATGCTGATAAATATGTTTGTTCAAAGCTCGGGTCTTTATTATGCCTTGTCGGCTTTATCGGTGCTGATTTTCACGGGTCTGACGGCTTATGACACACAGAACATCCGCCAAATTTATTTAGAATCCGACCACTCTGACGGCAACTCTCGCCGTGCGGTCTATGGCGCGTTGTCCTTATATTTAGACTTTATCAACATCTTTATTTCTCTGTTAAATTTGTTTGCCGAGAGAAAATAAGGCTGTTCCCGAACAATCACCAAACACCGCAAAGAACAAAATCTTTGCGGTGATTTTTTTTTGCATTTTTTTATAAAATTAATAAAAGTTGGTAACTAAACCTTAATCTATTTTTTTTATGCTAAAACCAATCAGAAAGAAAATACTTTGGAGTAATAAACATCATGTCAATTAAGCTTGCCATCCCAGAAAGTAACGTTATGCACCTGAAACCCAGAATATCGGTTATCGGCGTGGGCGGCGGCGGCGGCAATGCCGTAAACAACATGATTGAGCAAAATTTGGAAGGTGTTGATTTTATTGTTGCCAACACCGATGCGCAGGCTTTGAGCAACTCCAAAGCCTCTCGCCGCATTCAGCTTGGGCTTGAGACCACTCAGGGCTTGGGCGCTGGCGCTCGTCCCGAGGTCGGACGCATGGCGGCGGAAGAAGCCAAAGAAGATATTGAAAAAGAGCTTGAAGGCGCCAACATGGTGTTCATCACTGCCGGCATGGGCGGCGGCACCGGTTCCGGCGCTGCTCCGGTTGTGGCTCGCTTAGCCAAAGAGAAAGGCATTTTGACTGTTGGCGTTGTCACCAAACCGTTCCAGTTTGAGGGCAAAAAACGTATGGAAACCGCCAACTGCGCCGTTGAAGACTTCACCAACTCGGTTGACAGTATCATTATCATCCCCAACCAAAACCTTTTCCGCGTCGCCGACAAACAAACCACACTGGCAGACGCTTTTGTTATGGCAGATAACGTTTTGTACGCCGGCGTTCGTTCCATTACCGACCTGATGTTAATGCCTGGGTTAATTAACTTGGACTTTGCTGACATCAAAAGCATTATGGAAGACAAAGGCAAAGCCATTATGGGTACCGGCGAGGCCGAAGGCGAAAACCGCGCGGTTAAAGCCGCCGAACAAGCCTTGTCAAACCCATTGCTTGACGATTGTTCAATGCACGGCGCCAAAGGTGTATTAATCAACATCACCGGCGGCTCAGACATCACCTTGTTTGAGATTGACGAGGCCGCAAGCCGTATCAAAGAAGAAGTTGACGACGATGCCAACATCATTTTCGGCTCAAGTTTTGATGAAACCTTAGCCGGCAAAATCAGAGTTTCTATCGTAGCCACCGGCATTGGAGATTCGGTCAGACCGGCCGTTAAAGCTCCTGAAAAGAAAGTTGCCGCCAATTATATTGAAGACAGTTTTGCTCCGGAATCCGAAAATCCGGAAGTTCAACCTTTGAGCGTTGCCGCCGAGGTTGAAAGCGTTGTCGAGGCTCCCGCAGTTGAGCCTGAGACAGCCGAACCGGTCAGCATTGCCGTAGAAGATATTATCGAAAACGTCTCGGTTATGCCACTGGAGACCAAAGAAGAGCCGGCCACACAGCCCGTTATGCAGGCTGTTGCCGGTGAAGAGCATTTTTCAGAGGTCAGCGGATTAGAAAAATCTACGATTCTCAACGAAATGCCACAAGCATCTTCTTTGTTCAAAGCTATTATTAGTAAGAACGAAGACATCAATATCGACAGCCAAATGCAAGATATTTTGTCTTCAAACACCAACTCTTTTACGGCCAAAACTTCTATCAGAACAGTGGAAGAAGAGCCGGAATTATTTCCCAATCACAATCCGCACCCTTCAGTTTTTGCTCCGCGCAAAACCGAAGAGCCTGAACAGCTGATTGTAAATAAAACCGAAGAATATACCCCGACCCTGATTGAACGGGTCACCGGTATTTCGATTGCGAAAAGATATCGCAAAAAAGCCGAAAAAGAAGAAACCTCTCCGGCGCCTGAAGCACCGCATTTTGACGATGACTTCCAAGACGACAAATTAAATCTGGAAATTCCTTCTTTTCTGCGTCGTAAATAAATAATTATGTCTTGTGAAAAACCCCGATTTTATCGGGGTTTTTGTTTTGCCTGAACCAATCCTCACCCTCGACACACATTTCCGCCACAATTTTATTGACAACTCTTTAAATGTCAATTACTTATTGAACGTATGATTTTTTTATCGCTAAAATTTATGGAGTATCGATATGGTGCAGCCGAAAATCTCAATCATTATCCCTGTATACAATGCCAGCAACTGCCTTGAAAAGTGCCTTAATTCCTTGGTTTTACAGACTGAAAAGCGCCTTGAAATCATCGCGGTTGATGACGGCTCTCAAGACGAGAGTCTGCAAATTTTGCAAGATTTTGCCCGCCGCCACCCGCAACTTAAAGTTTTATCTCAAGCCAACGGCGGTCCGGGAGCCGCCCGCCAACTCGGATTACAACACGCCACAGGCGATTACATTATGTTTTGTGACGCCGATGATTCCTACACGCCAAATATGTGCGCCCTAATGTTGCAAAAAATTGAGGAATACAACGCCGACTGGGGCGTGTGCGACGCACAAGTCGAAGGTGTTCAGTCCCGCAACCGCACCAAAGAGCTGACAACATCAAACCACGGCGCCTACACGCCGCAAAACATCCCCTCGCTCGGCATGGGGCTGTGGTGCTACATTTTCCGCAAATCGGTCATAGACAAGTTCTCCGTTTGCTTTCCGTCGTTTTTCTATGGTGAAGACGCCGCCTTTATCGCCAAATATTTATATGTCAGTTATTCTTATTTTGTGTTGGCGGAAAAGCTCTATGTTTATAATGCCAACGAAACTTCGCTCATGGGCACAATCTCTCAGGCGCAGGGCTTAAAACGTCTGACCGACAGCATTGGCGTTCAGTTTGATCTCTACCGCTTTTTAGAGCAGCATAATTTGTTTTCAACCCACAAAAACACCTACTTTGACCAACTTGAAAAAATGCTCATTTCAATGGCAGAACATCTAAACGCCGACAGCATCACCGCCATAACAGACAAGCTCCAAAACTTTTTGCAAAATCTGCCGGTTTCCAAAAATTTTGAGTTATTGCACGCGGTCAAAAACGGCAACATCCGCCACTTTCAAACTCTGCTCCGCCAGACCAATCAAGTGCGCACCCGCCGTATCAAAATCTGCGGCATCAGCGTTGTCAAAATCAAACATCAGCCGGCGGCGCAAACCGTTTTTCTGTTCAATATTCCCGTTTACAAAAGACACTATTGATATGACTGACCTCAAAAAACACCTCATCAAAGCCCTGACCTTTTGGATTTTTCCCAAACCGCTTAAAAAGCAGGCTACCGGTCATTTGCAATATCTGTTCGGTTTAAGTTCAGCCAAACCGGCGCCTTTGCTTGAACAATTTATCTACCGCCGCACCCAACGCAATTTTATCAAAACGCACCGAGTTGATAACATTTTTGCATATAGAATAATCTCGTTAGGCACCAGTTGCTTATCCCGCACTCTCCCGACACAATGGGGGCTAAAACCACGCAAAAATCAAGGAGAACTCAGCTACCCGTTTGACCTGAGCGTCAACTCCCTGCCCGCGATTGTCAAATATGTGAGCAACGACTTTTCCGGTTACTTTGATGACTTATACTATGACAACACACTTAAGGTCTGGAAAAATCGTACCGACGGCACAATTTATAATCACGATTTAGATTGCTCTGCTGAAGAAAGAAACAAATTTATTGAACGTTTCAACCGCCGCATCGACAATTTTCGCCAAATCCTTGAGCAAGATTCCAAACCGGCAATTTTTATCAGTCACTATAATATTGATACGCCCATCGTTACTGACGAGATTTACCGTCTGTATGACAAGTTATATCGCACTCTTACTGCCAAACGTCAAAACCGCGGTTTCAAAATGCTGATTGTCGACTTGAGCGGAAAATTAAAATCAAACCGCCTGCCGCCTGAGATTATATTGTGTTCTTATCCCTACCTGCCGGCGTCTTATATCTGGTATCAAAATGATTATCGCCAAACCAAAATTGGACTGCAATTTGAGCTTAGTTTGGCGCAAACCTTGTTCAAACTCATTTTCCAACTCCAATCATAACACAAAACCCCGATTTTCATCGGGGTTTTGTGTTTTCAAGCACTGATTAAAAATATCTTTTCAACAAGGCTTCCAAAGCTTTGCCATGACGAGCCTCATCACGTGCCATTTCATGAACGGAATCATGAATCGCATCCAAATTAAGCTCTTTAGCGCGTTTGGCAATCGCGGTCTTGCCATGACAAGCGCCGTTTTCACCGGTCAACATCTTTTGCAAATTTTCTTTAGTGGATGAAGAGACCAACTCGCCCAACATCTCGCCAAAACGTGCGGCGTGCTCAGCTTCTTCATGAGCGATTTGTTCCAAAACCACCGCGACTTCAGGATAACCCTCGCGTAAAGCCTGACGAGCCATCGCCAAATACATACCGACTTCAGAGCACTCACCATTAAAGTGGTTGCGCAAACCCTCCTCGACCTCGGCGTCAACGCCTTTGGCAATGCCAATAACATGCTCAGACGGCCAACTCATAGCCTCTTCTTTATAAGGCACCAACTTGTCGCCTTTAGCTTTGCACACCGGACAAACCGGCTCTTGTCCCTCGGGCACATCAAAAACCTGACCGCATACCAAACATTTATACTTCATCTTTTATTCTCCTTAACAAAATTTAACCTCACAAAAAATGTTGTAGCAAAAATCTCCGACCTTTTAAATTTTAATTTATTTTCTTGCACAAAAATCCGTCTTTGAGCGATTAAACTCCTATTTTTCCGAAAAACGCCAGATTTTCTCTTGACTTATAATTAATTTGCGTATATTAACACAACAAACGATTTTATTTTTTAATAATAAGGAATAGTTAATTATGTCTAAGAAATGTGATATTTCCGGCACTGGCGCTATGAGCGGAAACAACGTTAGCCACGCTAACAACAGAAATCGCCGTCGCTTTTTGCCAAACCTGCAAGTTGTATCTTTGTTGAGCGAGTCTCTGGGCAAAATCTTCAAACTGAAAGTTTGCTCAAAAACCTTGCGTTCTATTGAACACAATGGCGGCTTGGATGCTTATTTGACCTCTACTTCTAACAGCAAATTGACTGAAGAAGCTAAAAAGATTAAAAAAGCCATCAACAAAAGCCAAAACGCTTAATTTTATTTAAGGCTTTCGCACAACACCTCTTTCAAGGGGTGTTTTTTTTGTGCATAAAGCTGTTGACAGAACTGTTAATATCTCTGTTGATAACATTTAAGCGGTTGTCTTCTGCGCCGCAGTCGTCTATAACGAGCGCATATTGATTCGACCAGCTTAAGAGATTCGACTATGGAAAAAATAGACACCGCCCTCCTCCCGCAAAATTTAGAAGCCGAGCAAGCGCTTATCGGCGCCATTTTAGCCAATAACAAAGCCTATGAAAAAGTCTCGGAATTTTTAAAGCCGCAACATTTTGCCGACCAAATTCACGTTAAAATTTTTGATGTGATGAGCAAGCTGATTCAGCGCGGACACGTTGCCGATGTCATCACCCTCAAAAACTACTTTGAACAAGAAGGCACTTTGCAAGAGGTCGGCGGCTTTCAATATCTGGTCAAATTAGCCGATTCCTCCTCGCCTCTCACCAATGTTGAATACTACGCCCAGTTTATTTATGACAAATACCTGCGCCGCGAGCTGATTAACACCGGCTACGAGATTGTTAACGACGCCATTAAGGAAGACATTGACAACGACGCCACCACCCAAATTGAAAACGCCGAGAAAAAACTTTTTGACCTCTCCAATCAGGGCGACGCGCAAGGTGGTTTTGTTGACTTTGCCACCGCGCTGACCTCTTCTTTAGGTCACATTGAAGAAGCCTACCAAAAAGACGGCAAAATTTCAGGTCTGCCGACGGCGCTTGACGCTTTGGACAACAAAACCGGCGGTCTGAACGATTCCGACCTTATTATTATCGCCGGACGTCCGGCAATGGGAAAAACCGCGTTGGCGACCAATATGGCATACAATGTTGCCGATTATATGAGCCACAACAATAATATGGATCCCAAAAACAAAGGCGTTGCGTTTTTCTCGCTCGAAATGTCCGCCGATCAGCTGGCAAGCCGTATTTTAGCCACAGTCACCCAAACCAACGGTCATAAAATGCGTACCGGCGAGTTGGATAATGCCGAGTTCACCCGCATTGCCGCCGCCGTGCGTGAGTTGGAGCGGATTCCGCTTTATATTGACGACACCCCCGGCCTTAACATCAACACCATCCGCACCCGCGCCCGCCGCCTCAAGCGCAACAAAGGCTTAGGCTTGATTGTCATCGACTATATTCAACTGATTGTCGGCTCTAACAACAAAAAAACCGAAGGCAACCGTGTGCAAGAACTGTCCGAAATCTCTCGTGGTCTGAAAATTTTAGCCAAAGAACTAAATGTTCCGGTTATTGCCCTGTCCCAATTAAACCGCGGCGTCGAACAACGCGATGACAAGCGCCCTGTTATGTCTGACCTGCGTGAATCAGGTTCTATCGAGCAAGACGCCGATATTGTTATGTTTGTGTATCGTGAAAACTACTATATTCAAAACGAAGAGCCCAAACAAAAAGCCGGAGAAAGCCCCGAGCACCTGCAAGCCCGTATGGAAGACTGGGAAAACCGCAAATGCGCGACCGCCAACGTGGCCGAGGTGATTATCGGCAAGCAACGCCACGGTCCGACCGGCACCGTGCAACTGTTTTGGAACGGCGACTTCGCCCAATTTGGAAACCTGGCAAAAGATGAATACCTACCTGACCAAATCGGCTAAATTCATCATTAAATATTTGATGATGATAATCAGTTTTTGCGCCCTTAGTTTGTTTTCAGTTTTTATGCTGACAACCTCGCTGGCGTGCAACCTCTTTTTTGACAGGAAGAAAAATGACCAAAAATCTTAGCGACTACACCCCCGAAGAATGGGAAGCCATTTGCAATCACTGCGGCAAATGCTGCCTGATAAAATTGCAAGATGATGACACCGATGACATCTACTACACCGATGTTGTCTGCAAATACCTTGACCAAAACACCTGCTCCTGCACTCGTTATGACGAACGTTGCACATTGGTGCCGACCTGTCTGAAACTCACACCGCAAAACGTGGATAAAATCAGCTGGATGCCGCAGTCATGCGCCTATCGCGCGTTGTTTGAAAACCGTCCCAAGCCGATAAGACAAAGCGTCAGCGGTCGCTGTGTGTCGGAAGAACTTGTCCCCGAAGACGCGCTTGAAGACCATATTGTTGATTGGGAAGACTTATAATTTGTAGTGGCACGAAGTGCTAAAATCCTCACGCTCCGTCTTTTCGCAACCGCAATTTTCACAGCCGCAACCACCTGCCGAACAACTTTCTCCTGCGTCATCTGTCTCGCCCAAGATTGTTTTTTGCATTTGCTTGAGCTGTTCTTTTTTCGCCTCGCAACAAGTGCAGCCCGAACCGACTACCGGCGCCTTAATCAACCATTTTGCCAACCACTCAAACATTTTTCCCTCACAAACAATTCTTGCAACTTTCTTGCATTATAGTTATAAATAAAGAAAAAACAACCACGATTCGCAGAGCCATGACCGACAAACACCACGATTTTTTTGCCCAAGAATACGATCCGCAAAGCCGTTTTGACAATATGCAGGGGATTGAGCCCGAGTTTTGGAAACATAAAAAACTAGAGCAAATGAGCCGCGCCGAGTGGGAACTTTTGTGTGACGGCTGTGGCAAGTGCTGCCTGAACAAACTTGAGATTAAAGGCAAAATCAAGTTCACCAACACTTATTGCCGTTTTCTCAACTGTCAAAACTGCCTCTGCCGCATTTACGAACACCGTTTTGAAAAAGTCCCCGATTGCCGCGACATTGACCTTGCCGCCGTGCGGGAAAAACCGCGTTGGCTTCCCAAAACCTGCGCCTATTGGCTGCTTGACAACGGCTATGACCTCCCCGACTGGCACCCGCTCAAAACCGGACGCGCCGACAGTGTGCACCGTGCCGGACAGTCTTTGCAAAACCGCCCCTTAGTTTGTGAAACCGGAATTGAAGATTATGAAAATTACATTGTTGACTGGCAAGACCTATAATATTCAAGAGGCGTTTGAATTTCCGCTCAAAGTCATCAAGTCGCCGCGTGCCAAACGCCTGACCCTGCGCATAGACGCCAAAGAGCATTGTCCGGTTTTAACCTTGCCGCCGCGCTGCACCCAAAAGCAGGCGATTGAGTTTGTCAACCTGCATTACAACTGGATAGCCGAGGGCTTGCAGTCCTTGCCCCAACGCCAAAAATTTGCCTCGGGGCAAAACATCAGCTTGTTTGGCAAAGAGGTGCAAATCTGCCACGCGCCCGAAAAACGTTGGGGCGCCCGCGTCGAAAAAGGAGTGCTTTACGTCTCGGGCGACAGCGAGTTCACCCACCGCCGCGTGAAGGATTTTATCAAAAAAGAAGCGCAAGCCAAATTCTTAAAACTCTCGCAAAAATTGGCGGCTAAAATTGCTTGTCAGGTGCACGATGTGGTTATCAAAGACACCAAATCGCGTTGGGGAAGTTGTTCATCATTAGGCAACATCAATTACAACTGGCGACTGGCGCTCGCCCCGCAGTTTGTGATTGATTATATCATCGCCCACGAAGTCTCGCATCTCAAACACCAAAACCACTCCGCCGTGTTTTGGCAATGCGTTGCCTCCCTCTGCCCTAACTTTGAGCAAGGTCAGAACTGGCTCAAACAGCACGGCAAAGAACTTTATGTTTTTGAATAAAAAAAGCTGCCTCACCCTCCGGCAAAGCAGCCTTTCATTTCTTCAATTTAGCCTAAACCAACATCGTGTTCAACAGGTCCTGACAATAACGGCGCAAATCAGCGTCTTCCATCAGGCTCAGTTTAAGGTTGGATTTTTCCAGCTCTTTGTTGGTGCCGCAGTCAAACCGCATAGCGTCGCACAACACGCCTGTCAACTTCATACCGCGTTGCGCCGCCAACTGCAGAGCGTCTGTCAAATTAATCTCGCCGTTTGTGCCTTTGCGCACCTCGGGCAAAATATTCATAATCTCATTAGGCAAAATATACGGTCCCATACTGGCATAATTTGAGGGCACGTTTTCCAGCGCCGGTTTTTCCACCAAACCACGCGCCAAAACCTTGCGCCCGTCACGAACACAGTTGACCAATGCGCCGTAACGCACCATTTCTTCCTTAGGAAATTCCATAATATTAATAACCATGCCGCCTTCTTGCTGATAAACATCCAACAGCTGTTTCAGCACGCCCTCGCCACGAATATTAACATAAACGTCATCCGGCCACATCACGATAAAATCGCGGTCGCCCACCAACTCTTTCGCCATCAAAATCGCATGCCCGTTGCCTTTCGGCTCTTTTTGTTCGGCAAAAGAAAACTTCATCCCCTCGGGAATAACCTCTTGCACAATTTTAAGCAAATCGAGTTTATTTTTCTCACGCAAGTGGTTTTCAAGCCACGGATAAGGCTTAAAATAGCTCTCATACAAGTGCTTGCAGGATTGGTCGCTGTAAATAAAGATAATTTCTTTAACGCCGATTTCGGCGCACGCATCAACGGCATATTGAATAATCGGTTTGCTGTGCAGGGTCAAAAAGCCCTTATGCAAAACTTTGGTTGACGGAAGGTTACGGGTAGACAAGCCTGCCACGGGAAGTATACAAACTTCAGGTTTTTTGAACATATCTGTCTCCTAAAAAAATAGAATAATTAGTTATGTTTCATATATATCACAAAAAAACCATTTCTCAAGTTTATATACCAACCCGTCAACAACTTAAGTTATTTTTTAGAGATTGTACCGCTGACATTGGCAACCGGCGCCTCGTTACGCAGCAGGTTGATTTCCAAATCATCGGCTTTCACCTCGCCGATACTATCGGTGCTCGGCAAAGCGTTATCGTCTTTCTCAATCTCGTCAATACCGCGGATAATCGTTTGCACCTTACCGGTAGCGGGCGCCTTTATCGTGCCGATGTTTTCCTCAATCTTCTTGGCCTCTTCCTCTGACGCCTGACGGTCGGCGGCGGCTTTTTCTTCCACCTTAATCGTCTCGTCCATATAGTTCAGATAGCGTTGCACACTGTCGGCAATAATACCCTGCTGATTCTGCACTTTTGCCAACATCGCCGAGCTGTCCGCCGCATATTGCTCTAAATCTTCAATGGTGTTTTCCTCAGGCTTGACTTTGGCATAACGTTCAGCACCTTTAACGACCTCGTCAAAAGCCTTAACCTCATCATCAATGCTCTGGCTCAACTGACGATACATTTTATTCAGCTCAAATCTGAAGTCCGTGCCGATTTTTGTCAAAGCAAACAACTTTTCATCACGCGCGTTGACCGATTCTGTCATCAACTTGTTCTTAGCGGCCACCGTCTCGCTGATTTTGGCATAATTACCCGCAATCACACTGACCAAATCGGACTCATAAAGCTGCTTGACTGCCTCTTGCAAATGCTCCAACTTTTTAGTTGCCTCAGTGCTTACATCAGCCACCGCCTGCGGATAATCGTCTTTGGGCTTGTCTTCCAAAAACAACGCATCGGCTTTGGCAAAATCTTGCTGTTGCAACTCAATCTCTTTACCGAGCAGCGCCATATCGGCTTTATATTTATCGTTGCTCAATTTTTCGGAAATTTTCAAAAAGCTGTCATTAATAAACTTGTCAAAGTCATCTTCCACACCCTGCAAAACGGCTTTCTGCACTTCCATTTTGTTCTGCAAATCTTTTTCATAGGCTTCTTGCTTAGCCTTAGCGTCAGCCTCAACCTTAGCCTTGCGGTCATCATAAACTTTCGTAATCAGCGATGCGTTGGCGGACAGCTCCGGCGCAAACATTGGTCCTTTCAGACTAAAGTCAAACGGATTAATATTTGCCGGATGACTAAGTTGGGTTTTGAAGACCGTATCCATGGTCCACGCGCCCAAATTACCACTGCCTGCCAGAGTAACATTGGCATCGTTTGATAACAACTCGGCCTTCTCCAAGCTCCAGTTGCCGTTCTTAAAGGCAATTTTGCCCGCAAACTTGTCAAAAGCCGTCTCGCCCTGTTGCAAATCGTTCAACAACACTGACTGCAAACCCTCGCTCTGCTTGCGCTTGGTCAGGTCATCGGAAATGGCGAACAAATCCCAACCGGATATCACCGGATTCCGAATTTCAATCGTTGCCACGCCGCTGAAGTCATCTAACACATTGCGGTACGACAGCGCCGATGTGTCAAACGCCAAGCTCAAATCCGCCTCGCCGGCTTTAACGCCGTAAACATCGCCGCTCCACCCGAGGTCATAAACATTTTGCTTGGTCACGCTAAAATCACCGACGGCGCGAGGCTTGCCCGTATAACCAAACTTAATGTTCGCCGCCAACTTGCCGCTGTTATAATCCGACTTCAAATCTTTAATCGCCAACTCACCGTTTTTGTTTTCGATACCGACCGTCACATTTTTCAGCATCTTATCTTTGAGCAACAGTTCGTTGACCTCAAACTTTGAAGCAAGCGTAAATCTGCGCAATTTGTCAACGGCAAAAGCCGCATCGCTCAAATTCGGCTTACTCCACAACTCGGTCACCCGCTGCGCGCTCTTATCTGCGCCAAACCGTGGCGCCGCGCTGCGCTTGGGCATAAAACGCTCACTCTCAAACCGGTTAATTTTCAAATTAGCCACCCAATAAGGCACCGAACGCGCCAAATCGGCACCCACCGTGCCCTGAAACGTATTAGCCCCCACACTCAACTGCATATCCGACATTTTGAACTTGTCGGCATTGCCCACAATCTGCGTCTTAAGCCCCAAACGACCCAAGTTTTGCTCTTGCGGCTCATAAGATAACTGCAAATTTTTGAGCAGAGCCGAGGCGTTGGGTGAACGCAACTGCAACTCGCCGTTCAACAGATATTTGCCCTCGGCCTGCGTAATTCGCCCGTTATAAGTCGATTCCGTATCACCGTTGGTATTTTCGGCTTTCAGCCAAATTCGATTGCCGTTGACCGAAACCGTACCGCTCGAACTGAAAGGCTGAAACGCCGCCAAATTAACCTGAGGCGCATTGACCTCAAAACGTTCAAACCACGAGCGCAAATCTTCGGTGTCAAACGTATAGTTCACATTGTTCAACTGCGGCTTGTCGCCAAAACCTTTTACCTCACCGTTAGCCTCAAACTTAGACTTCAACACATTGCCCGCCGCCAATCGTTTCACATTAAGCGTTCCGTTTTGCAACGCGGCATTGAGCACCACTTTCTCCCACGGCGTACTGTCAAAAATAATCAAGCCCGCACTCAGCTGCAAATTCATATCAACATTGTTCGTCCACTGCGTTTTTTGCCACAAACCGTTCAGCACCTCGGACAAACCCTCACCCTCCTGCGTGGTCAGCGGCGGCAGATAATTGTCCAAATTAACATTTTCGGCCTGCAGGGTCAAATCATAGTGCGGCAGCGTGCCTTTTTTGGCGCCGAACGCACCGCTCAACTGCGTATTGTCAACACTCAGATTAAACGGCTCAATTCTAATGCTGTTGGTGTCCCCCGAAATCTCAGCCTCAACGACAGACTTCAAATAGGTCGAAGCCGCCACTTGCTTAACCGGAATTTCAAGCCACTCCAACATCTTTTTAAGGTTGTCGGTTTTAGCATTAACCTCAGCGGAATAATTAAGCGCGTCTTCCACCGAAAACAACTTACCGCTCGCCTTGACATCCGAATTTCCGGGAAACACGCCGTCTTCCAAAGCAAAGTTCCAAACATTATCCTCAAGACTGATGGCGGTTTTAAAGTTTTTAATGGTCTGACCGTTATATTCGGCTTTCAGCGCCGACAATGCCACGTCAACGTCAAACGGATAATCCGGTGCATAAACCGCCCCCGCCGCCTGTTGCTTGCGAGCAAAATCTTTCAGCCCTTCCACAAACGGCTCCAAGCTCAAATCCGTCATATCAAACTTAACGTTAATCTGATGTTTTTCGTCCGTCTCATCATCGTCAACATTATAATTTTTCTTCGGCAGCGGAATAGTAATATTGCCCGCGCCGGCGGTATTGCCGTATTTAAGAATAATATTGGCCAATTCTGCCTGCGATTTGTTCACCCGCAATTCCATTGAGGTCTCAAACTTTTTATCCCAATAACTACTCAACTTGTGCCCCGCAAACATTGAGTCGCAAAAGTCCTTAAACTTTTTGGATTCCACAATCAAATTACCGTTCACCGCGGTATTGCTGAGCAAAAACGTGCCGTCAAACCGCAAATAGGTCTCGGAGGCCGGCTGATTTAGCACAAAGTTCAGATTGGTGGCAAAACTGTCCGACAAACTGCCGACAGAAATGGCAAAACCCTCGGGATTATTACCCTTAACATAACTACCATCAATACGGAACGGACCGTTCAGCGAGTCTGCAACCACCTCGGCCTTCAAATTATCCAAAGTCACGTTCACATTGTGCGCCTCATCCACAATCGTCATGGTCGCATCGTTCAACAACACGCTGTCCAAGGCAATATTCACGTTTTTAATTTCGGCGTTGCTGTTGGTTTTGGCGTTATCCATCCAGTTAATGCCGTTGTCGTCTCGTTGCAAAAAGATTTGCGGTTTGACCAAAGACATCATCTTCACGTCAAAACTGCCGCCCACCAAGGCCGAAAACGACAAATCCGCCACCAAACTTTCAATTTTCATCAACGGATGTTCCAAATCGTTATTAACCGTGCTATACACCCGCACATTTTTAGCGGTCAGATTCGGGCGCGGAAACAGCGTCAGACTGACGGGGCCGTTAAACACCACTCGTTTACCGGTAATTTCCAGCAACTGCTGCGTCAATTTCTCTTTATGCTTGTTCCAATCAATGGTCGAAACATAAACCGAAACTCCGACAACCCCTAAAAAGGCGATTCCCAAAACGGCCAATATCAACTTTTTCACAGCAGTTCTCCCGTCCAACCAAAATATTTGCAGAAAATTAATCTATACTGATATACTATACAACATAAATAATTAACAAAACTTTTAATTCGAGAGTATAATCAAATGGATATTACCGATAAACTTTTTTCCTCCGCGTTAGATGTCCGTCGCAATGCTTACGCACCGTACTCCAAGTTTAAGGTTGGCGCCGCGATTTATGCCGACGACCTGCAAATCTACAAAGGCTGCAACGTTGAAAACATCTCGTTTCCGTGCGGCACCTGCGCCGAAGCCGGTGCTATTGCCGCCATGATTAGTCACGGCGCGCACCATATTTCCGAGATTTTGATTGTGGCCGACTCTCAAGAAATCATCACCCCGTGCGGCGCCTGCCTGCAACGCATTGCCGAGTTTGGTACTGCCGACACGATTATTCACCTGTCCAACCTCAACGGTCTGCAAAAAAGCTATAAATTAGCCGAAATGCTGCCCCACGGTTTCTTTGCCGGAGAACTGCTCAAATGATAGAAAACATCGCTGACTTTATTCAACAACGCATTGGCAACCATCATCCTAAAATTGGTCTGATTTTAGGCTCGGGCTTGGGCGACATTGCCAACGCCATTTCCTCTCCCGTTGTGATTCCTTACGCCGAAATCCCCGACTTTCCGCAAAGTCACGTTGCCGGACACCGCGGTCAGTTGGTTGTCGGAACATTGCGCGGACAAGAGGTCATCTGCCTGCAGGGGCGTTTTCACCTCTATGAAGGTCACGACCCGCAAGTGATTAACACCGTGCTTCAAACCCTTAAGGTTTTGGGCGTGGAGCAACTGATTGTCACTAACGCCGCCGGTTCGCTCAATCCGGAATTTGCTCCCGCAAGCATTATGATGATATCCGACCACATCAACTTTAGCGGTCGCAACCCCTTGGTTGGTTTTGATGACGAAAAATACGGCCCTCGCTTTCCATCTATGGCCGATGCCTACACCGCCGAGCTGCGGCAAAAAATGCGCGCGGTTGCCAAACAGGCGGGCATCCCCCTTCACGAAGGCGTTTACCTCATGGTTTTAGGACCAAATTTTGAGACTGCGGCCGAAATCAGAGCTTTTCGCATTCTGGGCGCCGACGCGGTCGGTATGTCCACCGTGCCCGAGGTTATCTGCGCCGCCCGTTGCGGTATTAAAGTCTTGGGCTTGTCGGTTATCACCAACTTTGGCACCGGCATGGCAGACGCCGCCACGTCACACGCCGAAACTCTTGAGCAAGGGCAGAAAGCCTGCCACAACCTTGCAGTTTTGATTGATAATTATTTAGGAGGCTTATAGCCATGGATAACGTTACCGCCGCCAAACAACTGCTGTCTTATCTTGACTTAACGTCCTTATCAAATACCGACACCGAATACAGCATTGCCGACTTGTGCCACAAAGCGCAAACACCATATGGCAACACCGCCGCCGTTTGCGTGTATGACCGTTTTATCATCACCGCCAAACAAGAGCTCGCCGACACCGGCATCAAAATCGCCACGGTGGTCAACTTTCCCGCCGGTGGTAATGACCTCAAAAAAATCGGCTATGAGATTGAACACGCCTTGGCCATGGGCGCCGATGAGATAGACGCCGTATTCCCTTATCGTGATTTTTTGGCAGGCAATTTAGACATTTGTCGTCAATTTTTGCAAACCGTCACTTCACTGTGCACGCAACACACCTCCAAAATCATTTTAGAGACCGGCGAGTTGCAAACCGCTAACAATATTCGCAACGCCTCGCTGTTGGCGCTTGACGCCGGTGTTGGTTTTCTCAAAACCTCTACCGGTAAAACCAAAATTTCCGCCACCCCCGAAGCCGCCAATGTTATGCTCGAAACCATGAAAAGCAGCAAATACAACACCGGTTTCAAAGCCAGCGGCGGAATCAAAACCGTTGACGACGCCAAGCAATACCTGATTTTGGCCGATACGATTATGGGCAGTGGTTGGTTGCGCCCCGAAAAATTCCGCATTGGCGCGACTTCCCTGCTCAATGATATTCTCAAAACCCTCAAACAAGGATATTAGCCATGTTGCCACAAGAAATTATTCGCAAAAAACGCGACCGCCAAGAACTTTCAAAAACCGAAATTCAAGAATTTGTCAAAGGCATCACCGCCGGAACGATTATGGACAGCCAGACCGCCGCGCTGACCATGGCGGTGTTTTTGAACGGTATGAACGCCGACGAAACCGCGGCGCTAACGTTGGCTATGCGTGATTCTGGTCACATTTTGGACTGGAGCGAGCTCAACGGTCCCGTGGTTGACAAACATTCTTCCGGCGGCGTTGGCGACAAAGTCAGCCTGATGTTGGCGCCAATGTTGGCGGCTTGCGGCGCTTATGTGCCGATGATATCAGGTCGAGGCTTAGGGCACACCGGCGGCACGCTTGATAAATTTGATTCCATCCCCGGCTATCAAACCGTTCCCAGTGACGAACTCTTCAAAAACACCGTCAAAGAAGTCGGTTGCGCCATCATCGGACAAACCGGCAGTCTGGCGCCGGCAGACAAAAAAATTTATGCCGTGCGTGACGTGTGCGGTACGGTTGAAAGCATTGAGCTGATAACCGCATCGATTCTCTCCAAAAAACTTGCCGCGGGATTGCAATATCTGGTAATGGATTTGAAGTGCGGCAACGGCGCGTTTATGAACAATCTTGAAGACGCGCGCAAGCTCGCCCGCTCCATTGTACGCGTGGCCAATTTGGCGGGCACCAAAACCTCTGCCCTGCTGACCGATATGAATCAGGTTTTGGGGCACACCGTTGGTAACGCGCTTGAAATGCAAGAAGCTGTCGATTTTCTGCAAGGCAAAAACATTGACCGGCGACTGCATAAAATCACCATTGAACTCTGCGCCGAACTGTTGGTTAATGCCAAACTCGCCGCCAACCTTGACGCCGCCCGCGCCATGTTGCAAAAAAGTCTTGATTCCGGCAAAGCCTGTGAAATTTTCGCTCGTATGGTTTCCGCGCTCGGCGGTCCTGCTGATTTTTGCGACCACCCGCAAAAATATCTGTCTCAAGCCCAAATCAAACGTCCGGTATTTGCGCCGCAAGCGGGCTATGTCTCCGCCATGCAAACCCGCGACATCGGATTGGCGCTGATACAGCTCAAAGGAGGACGCGTTCGCACCGACCAAAAACTTGACTACGCCACCGGTTTCAGCGGCTTTTGCCAAATCGGCGATTTTGTTGACGCTCAAACCCCGTTGTGCTACGTTCACGCTCAATCTGAGGACGACTTTGCCATTGCGCAAAACAACATTTTGCAAGCCGTTGCCATCTCGGCGGCGCAACCTCGCCTAAATTCTGAAATCATTGAAAAAATCGGAGACTAACCATGAGCAGAGCCTTAATTTTAATGATGGATTCTTTCGGTATCGGCGGCGCGCCGGATGCCGAGGCGTTTCATAACAACGGCGCCAACACTTTTGCCCATATTGCCCAACATTTCCCCAAGCTGCGGATTCCCAATCTTTTAGCACTGGGCTTGGCGCAAGCCTGCCAAACCGCCTCAGGGAGCGAGGTTAAGATTAATTGTCCGTCAACATCGCCGTTTGCCAAATTTCCCCACAGTTTTGGTTGTATGAAAGAGGTCAGCAAAGACAAAGACACCGTCTCCGGTCACTGGGAAATGGCCGGTCTGCCCAACCTTAACGGCTGGGGGCATTTCAAACCCGATTATCCGTCTTTTCCACAACAGCTGATTGACCAAATCTGCAATGAGGGTAACATCTCGGGCATTTTGGGCAACAAAGCCGCCTCCGGCACGGTTATCATCCAAGAGCTGGGCGAAGAACATATTCAGAGTGGCAAACCGATTTTTTACACCTCCGCCGACAGCAATATCCAGATTGCCGCGCATGAGCAATATTTCGGCTTAGAACGCCTTTACCGCCTGTGCGAAGTGGCTTATAAACACGTTCAGCCCTATAACATCGGTCGCATTATCGCCCGTCCGTTCATCGGCGAAAAATCTGGCGCGTTCACCCGCACCACCAACCGCCGCGACTACACCGCCCAACCTTTCGGCGACACTCTGCTTGATTGTGTCAGCCGCGCCGGCGGAAAAGTTTACGCTATCGGCGCCATCAACGATATTTATGCCCACCGCGGCATTACCAACCCCATACACGCCGCCGAATTGCCAAACTTGTGGGACGCCACGCTCCAAGCGGCAAAGGACGCCCCCGACTTCAGCCTGATTTTCACTAATTTTGAAGATTTTGATATGCTCTACGGTCACCGCCGCAACGTTGAAGGCTATGCCCGCGCATTAGAATATTTTGACAGCCGCCTACCGGAATTGTTAAAAATTCTTCGTGATGACGATATGGTTTTCATTACCGCCGACCACGGCAACGACCCCACCTACGAAGGCACCGACCACACCCGTGAACAAGTTCCGGCTTTGGTCTTTGGCAAGTCAGCCCCTTTAAGCCCCTTAGGCAAACGCGACACCTACGCCGATCTCGGGCAAAGCGTCGCCACCTGGTTGGGCATTCCGCCACTTGCAAGCGGAAGGAGCTTTCTATGAGTTTTTTCGCCCCAAACCTTCCGCATGACAAACATTGCTTTTTCAACCGCCACGGCGGCGTTTCTCAGGGCAAATACGCCAGTCTCAATGTCAGCCTTCGCAGTCTTGACAGTAGCGACAATATTTATAAAAATCTTGAAATTGCCGCAAGTTATTACCACCGCTCGCTTTCTCAGTTGAACATTTTAACGCAAGGCGTCAGCACCACCGCCGTTTATATCGACCACCCGAGCCGATTTGAGATAACCGCCGACGGCGCCGTCACCGACAAACCCGACATTATTCTCTCCATACGCACTGCTGACTGCGCGCCAATTTTGCTCAGAGACAACCGCCACGGGGTCATTGGCGTGGCGCATGCGGGTTGGCGGGGAGCTTTGCGCGGTATCATTGACAATACAATCGCGCTCATGGAACAACACGGCGCGCAAAAATCCGACATTGCCGCCGCTATTGGTCCTTGCTTGCAAAAACTGTCATTTGAGTGCCGCGACGATATGCGTGACGAGTTTTTGCAAACCGGAGACTACCAAGAGTTTTTCACCCCTCTCGACAACGGCGCTTATCTGTTTGACGCCGAGGCTTTTTGCCGTCACCGCCTGCGCCTTTACGGCATTGAAAATATCTCGGCCTCGGGCATAAACACCTACACCAACGACAACTATTTCAGCTACCGTCGCTGCTGTCGTCAAAAGCTGATTTCTGCGCCGCGAGATTTTCCAAGTCACTTATCAACCATTATGTTATAAAACTTTATTTTTTTGAAAATTCTTGTATAATCAAACAATGTGACTAATTGTGAGATTATAACTTTATGACACCTATCGGAAAATTAACTTTAGCGATTATCGGTTTACGCTTATTCGGCGCCACCGGCTTTTTGTGGGGTATGCTGCTCGGACACATTGTCATTGACCGCAGTCTGGTCAAAAAACTCATCAAATCCAAACTAAGCGAGCTTGATGACAACATCCGTCTGATGTTGCCTTATCGTTTGTATTGCGTTTATAACCGTATCCACGACAACGGCTTTGGCAAAATCTGGGGGGCGCTCCTCGGTGGTTTGACTTATGGTTGGAACGGCTTAATTGTGTTTTGCATATTCGGGCATTTTTTGTTCGACAGCCGCGCCGGTCTGTCCGGTAGAGACTTTCGCTACGGACTTGAAGATTTTTGGAACCGTAATCTGGGCAAATTAGCCGGCGGCATTATTGGCTATACCCTTAACTATCAGGCGCTTATTTTTGTAGGCATAATCATTGGCTTTGTGCTTGACGAATACCGCTTGGGCAACGGCTTTCGCGGTATGTTCAAAACCAAATTTTGGTCAAAACTGAATATTCTCAAAATGTCTTTGCGCTCAAACGAGGCCAAAGATGTGTCGTTTATTCAATCCATGGCCGGTCTCTCGGCAAAAATTGCCAAAGCCGACGGCGTTGTCAGCGAAAATGAAATCCGCGTCTTCAAAAAAATCTTTTGCGCCGACCGCAACCCCAAAGTCGCCCGCATTTTTAACCTTGCCAAACAAACCTGTGACGGTTACGAGCCTTATGCCAAACAACTCCGCCTGCTCTCTCAAAACAATCTGGATATGAAAGAGAGTATCATCGAAAACCTGTTCAAAATCGCCGTGGCAGACGGAGCCCTTAGCGAGCAAGAACAATTTATGTTTGACAACATTGCCGACATTATCGAAATTCCGCAGGGTAATTATACGATTATCAAAAACCGTTTTATCGCCAAACCCCAAGACGAAAACAGCAACAATGATTACGAAGTTTTGGGTGTGTTTTACAACGCCTCTGACAAAGAAATCAAAAAACGCTGGATTGAGCTGATAAACACATACCACCCCGACAAAATCCAAGCCGCCGGCGGCGATGCCTCGGAAATTGCCGCGGCAACCGCCAAAATGGCCGAGATTAACAGCGCCTACGAACACATTATGAAACAACGGAAAGCCGCCTGATATGCTTGAAAGTTTTTTACCCTTTTACAACGAGCGTCGCGCGCCCGTAAATATGCTGATGATACATTGCTCCGCCCAACACACCGCCGCCGAAATGGTGGAAGTTTTGCGTGCCGAGGAGCTGAGTTGCCATTATATCATTGACTTTAATGGCGACATCACACAAGTTGCCCCCGAAGATAAACGCGCATGGCACGGCGGTTTTGGCAGTTGGCGAGACGTGGAATCTGACGTTAATTCTCACTCAATCGGCATTGAGCTTTGCCACCTGACGTTAGGGCAAACCCCGTATGACCCGCACCAAATTGCCGCCCTCACCGAATTGGGCCAAGACATCATCCGCCGCTATCATATTAAACCGCAATATATTGTCGGACACTCCGATTGCGCCCCCACACGCAAGCCCGACCCTGGAAAAGCCTTTCCATGGCAGACATTGGCGCAAAACGGTGTTGGCCTGTGGTATGATTTGGCTGACGCCGGCAAAGTATCCAATAATGATGTAAGAGCCCTGTTGCAAAGCATTGGTTACGCCACAACGAGCGATACCGAGTTTCACGCCTCGCAATATGCTTTTGCCCGCCGCTTTGCCCCGCAACTGGTGGCTGATGATTTTAATATTCACCACTTGGTTGAAAATGTTTTTCCGCCCCAAATTGATTTGGCGTCAAACCCTGACTTTTTGAACATTTTAAAAGCCGTCAACTATGCGTTTAATCAGCAAGAATTATAACCCGTTGCGGATTATGGGTTGACTATTGCCACAAAATACCTATTATTTAGCACAAGATTACCTGTTGTTTTTATTAGAGAAGAAAGAAGATGAATTTTACAGATTTAGGTCTTAGCGAAAAAACTATCAAAGCCATTGACGAATTTGGCATAAAAGAACCGACAACCGTTCAGTCAGATGTCATCCCCTCAATTTTGCAAGGTAAAGATGTTTTCACCATTGCCCCGCAACGTTGCGGCAAAACCACGTCTTATGTTTTTCCGCTGATTGACATTATTTCTTCCGCCTCAGGCAACAAAAAAAACATTTTGATTATCACGCCGGATTCTGAGCAATCGGTTGTTGTCTCCGACCGTTTGGCGATTTTTAATAAATACCACGAAATTAACGAAGCCACCATCAAAGACAGTGCCGAAAACATTGATGAAGAGGCAAACGTTATTATCGGTTCACCTGAACTGCTGACCGAATTGGTTGCGGAAAACCGCTTAGATTTGAGCAAAATTAATATTTTGGTGGTAGATGACATTAACCTGATTAAAAAGAACAAGCAACTTGCTAACCTTGAAAAGATTTTAGAGCTTCTGCCGGCGGAAAAACAAAATATTGTATACACCAACCGCCGCTCTAAAGAAACGCAAGACATTTTAGATAAAATCTTAAAAGCCCCTGAAGAAATCAAGGTGAATAAAGATAAGGAGCAAGAGGCCGAACAAGCGCCGACCGCCCCTGCCAAAGAGTGCAAAAAAACCGGCAAATGCTCAAACAATCATTGCCGCAAATTTTCTGACGTATTGGATAAAGAAGCGGTTGACCTCATGAAAAAATATAATTCCTTCAACGGCAAAACCCCAAAATTTTTGCTCAACAAGGGTATTATCGCCGCCGACGAACAGTAGGGATTAATCAAACCTCATTATAAGCGCCCCTCACTTCCTCGCGCGTCACCACGAGCGAACGCGTGGTGGTCTGGTATGGCAATAAAGAAGAAAAAACCTCGGATAATGAGGTTAGTACGACGTTATCCTAACAGCGTAGTGTAAAATTTGCCAAAAAACCTCGGATAATGAGCTCAATACGACGGAAATTTTTGAACGCAGTGTAAAATTATCACAAAAACCTCGGATAATGCGGTTTATAGTAAGATTTGAAAGAGAAAAAAGCGCAGCGTACTCTTTTACCCAAAACCTCGGATAACGAGACTAGTACGACGTTTGCCCAGTTGCGCAGTGTACAAATTAGTACATAAGCAACTGGGCAAACTAGTAATAGACCATTAGACGAGGTTTTTATTTGTTAGTGCGCGCCACATACGATATAACCTTCGCTCCTTTGAGGGTGGTTATAATGTCTGTAAGGTGTTTCAAATCCCGAACGTCTAAGTCTAAGAGAATTTCAAAATAACTGATGGTGCGGTTGATGATATTGAGGTTGGAAATATTCGCCCCGGCTCGCGCCACCAAATTTGAAAGTTCGGCCAAAGCCCCCGGCTCGTTCGCCAACATAACCTTAAGGCGACCGGTGTGCATCTCGCTTTCGGCATTATCACCCCACGCAATATCCAACCACCGCTCCGGCTCATTAGAATATTGCTCCAAAGACTGACAGTCGATCGTGTGCACCGCCACACCTTTTCCGGTGGTGACAATACCAACAATTCTGTCCCCTGGCAGCGGGTGACAACAACCGGCAAAATGCACCGCCATCCCCGGAATTAAACCTTTGATTTTAAGCGGTTCGCTCTTTTTGTTTTTGATAACTTTCTTCAAAACCGGAACTTTATCAACCACTTTTTCCAACTTAGATTGTTTGTAGGCCGGATACATGGCTTTAAGCACATCCCAACCAGAAACCAACCCCTCGCCGACCTTGGCAAAAACATCATCAATAGAGTCGGCTTCAAAGTTTGGCAAAACGTTCACCAAACCTTTTTCCGAAAATTCCAATGCCTCACCTTTGAACATCCGCTCCAAAATCTCTTTGCCCAAAACAATAAATTGGTCACGTTTATAAGTGCGAACATAACGTCTGATAGCGGCCTTAGCCTTACCGGTCACCACAAAACGATCCCACTCGGTAGACGGGTGCTGCGCCTTAGAAGTCAAAATTTCAACCTGATCACCGTTTTGCAAAACCGTGCGCAGAGGCCGAATTTCACCATTGATTTTAGCACCGACGCAAGTATCACCAACCGACGAATGCACCGCATAGGCAAAATCCACCGGCGTAGAATTTGCCGGCAAACCGATCAAATCGCCTTTGGGCGTAAAGCAGAACACCTGATCGTTATACATTTCAAGTTTGGTGTTTTCCAAAAACTCTTCAGGATTAGAGGCCTGTTCCAAAATCTCTAACAACTCGCGTATCCAACGATAGTGCTTGCCCTCAGCTTTTTGCCCTTGCTTATAAGCCCAGTGAGCAGCCACACCTTTCTCGCCGACTTCGTGCATTTCGAAGGTGCGGATTTGGATTTCAATACGGGTATTTTCAGGTCCGATAACGCCGGTATGAATAGATTGATAACCGTTGGGTTTCGGCGTGGAGATATAATCCTTAAAGCGGCGCGGCACCATGTGATATTTGCTGTGAACCACACCAAGCGCCTGATAGCACGAGGCAATATCATCAACAATAATCCGAAACGCCATAATATCCGACAACTGCTCAAAAGAGGCGTTTTTCATCTGCATTTTGCGCCAAATCGAATACGGCGTCTTCTCCCGCCCCGAAACCACGGCCTTAATACCGTTTTCTTCCATATCTTTAGAGAGTTGAGCAATAATCTTCGGCACCAGATTGCTGTCTTTCTCACGCAAAAAGTTCAAACGCGCCACAATGGAATCATGCGCTTCTTTATGCAGTTCGGCAAAAGCGATTTCCTCCAACTCGCTCTTAACCTCCTGCATACCGATACGCTCGGCCAACGGGGCATAAATATCCAAAGTCTCGCGGGCAATGCGGGCGCGCTTTTCAGGCTTTTGCAAAAAGTGCAATGTGCGCATATTGTGCAAACGGTCAGCCAACTTAATCAGCAACACTCGAATATCTTCCGACATCGCCAACAAAAGTTTTCTAAAGTTTTCGGCTTGCTTGTCGTTTTTAGACTTCAATTCAATCATAGCCAACTTGGTCAAACCGTCAACCAACTGAGCAACTTGTTCACCAAACAGCGAACGGATTTCATCAATCGTGGTGTCGGTGTCCTCCACCGTGTCATGCAGCAAACCGGCAATAATAGAGGCTGAGTCCAACTTAAATTTGGTTAAAATACCGGCAACTTCCACCGGATGAGAATAGTAAGGGTCGCCTGAGGCTCGCAACTGCGCGCCGTGTTTTTTCATGGCAAAAACATACGCTCTGTTCAGGGCGTCTTCATCTGCGTCAGGATCATAAGACTTTACCAAGTCAACCAATTCATACTGTCTTAACATTTTCCCTCTTTTCTCCGAATATCTGCATTTATGAGACAACTTTTCCGCCCGAGAATCAAGCATTTTGTCGCACAAAAAACATTTTTGCCGATTATACGCCCAACAATCTTAATATTTGCTAAAAAAACAACAAATAATAAACACAAAAAAGGAACCCGCGCCTCTGACGCGGGATTTTCCGGACACAAAAAAACAGCCGTGCACCTCAAATACACAGCTGTTTTTTTTCATTTAATTTAATGCAGACGCAACACCAACATTGGACGAGCATATTCCAAACTGCGCACATCACTATCAAAATAGTCACCGCGCTTGGTCACCTCCGTATTACAAGAGCTGACACACAAAACATCACTTTCCTTCTTTTGACGAGCATCTTCTTCATCAAACACCGTAGATGACCAATAAAACGCCGGCTCATCTCCGTCTTCAGGAATAGTCCAAGCATCCAAATTCAGACGGGTCAGTTGCTTGTTCAAAGCCTGCCAATCGCTCTGGCACACACCATGACGTAAAGACGGAGCTCTAAGCAAACATGCCTCTCCGGGGAGAATATAGCGGTTGCGAAAATCTGCGGCAAATTTTTTTGCCTCGTGCCATGACAACTTTTGCTGAACCCCCAAATCAATCACCACAATATCTTTGGTTTTGCAAAACACCACGCCAACCAGATTCTTAACGCTCGTGGCACAGCTCACGATTTTTCCGTCACCATAAACCGCCTGTCCTACCTGCAAAGATGCGCCGTTGTCTCTCAAGTTCTGACGCCAATCAAATTTAATTCCCTGATAAGGAAAACTGCTATTTGTTTGTATCATAATATAATATGTTAATAATTAATGTATTGAGACAGATTTTACGCTATTTTTAGACAAAAGTCAATCACCTTTTGCTTATTTTTTCTTACCTTTTCTCTTAGAGACGGCACCGAAGAACAAATAAATAATTGTATCCACAATCGCTTTTTGTTTACGCTTGCCCAAAGATGCCCAAAAGTTGAGGATTTTCATCAACCAGCTTTCTGATTTTTCCTGCTGTTCAGCCTCTGCTCTTTGAGGCTTGGACGTCACCGGCAACGGTTTAACCTCCGCCCGATACGGCTCCAACACAGCCTTAATCTCGTCATCGGTAATATAAGCGCCGTGCACTCTTTGCAGTTGTCCGTTGCTCGACAAAAACAAAGCATCGCCGCGACCCAGTAATTTTTCCGCGCCGGAAGCGTCTAAAATAGTGCGAGAATCCGCCACACTCGCCACCTTATAGACCAAACGCGACGGAAAATTAGCCTTCAGAACGCCTGTTATCACATCAACCGATGGACGTTGCGTGGCCAAAATCAGGTGGATGCCGCAAGCACGCGCCTTTTGCGCCAAGCGCTGCACGCTTTTTTCAATGGTTTTATCAGCTGCGGTCAAATCCGCAAATTCATCAACCACACACACAATATAAGGCAAAATTTTGCCCTCGGTCTGTTCGTTATAATCCTTGATATTCTTACAACAAGACTGCTCCAACACCCCGTAGCGGCGCTCCATTTCTTCCACCAAAAACATTAGTGTCCGCGCGGCCGCCTCGGTTTCGGTCACCACCGGACACAGCATATATTTCTGTCGGTTATAAACACCAAATTCAATCCGCTTGGGGTCTATCAAAACCAATTTCAGTTCAACCGGACGTTTTGCCGCCATAAGCGACAAAATAAAGGTATTCAGCCCGACCGATTTTCCCGAACCGGTCGTACCGCCCACCAACAAATGCGGCATTTTTGCCAAATCGGCAAACACAGGCTGACCGTGCACATCCGCGCCCAAACAAATCGGCAACTCGCCCGAAATCCGCGGTGCATTGCGCAACAAAGCCTTAAAATCGACCGTCTGCATCGTAACCGCCGGAATCGCAAAAATCCAACTGTTCGCCTCGATATTGACACTAACTTGCACTGTCTCAACGCCCAATTCTCGCGCAATGTCATCCAACACCGACTCCACATTTTTGATTTTAGCACCGTTTTCAGGCAAAAAATCAATCAATTCTAACATCGGACCGCGATTCTGCCCCACAATTTGTCCCTTAATGCCGTAATGGCCCAAAATTTCCTCAAGATTCCGCATCTGAAAACCTCATAAAAAACAATTTCTACACAAAATATACAAAATTTTTGTATTTTTGTTTATTTTTGTATTGACAACACCTCAAATTTAATATATCTTCAACTCATAAACAAATTATTAAACAATTATCATGATTAACAAACCAAATTAACTGAAACCTAAATTCACTTTAACATGAACACAAAAAACAAAAGTCCTGCTCAAATCAGCAAGAACTCTTAAATGTTGTCTCGCTAAAATTTAATTTAGTATGAACCAGTTAATCCAAAATCGAGGCTCACCTCTCTCATAACGAAAGTTTTATAAACCATATAAGAAACCCGCGTTATGATGAGAGACAGACCTTAGAAAAAAATTAAATTAGTGTTAGTTTTCGTTGATATTGCTCATTTTCAGCTTTGTCAGCAAGTATTTAACAACCTCTCTGAGCTTCGCCTCACTGAGTGTTTCTCAAGCGCCCTTCCGGCGCTTTTTTTTGTGCCCGAACTCCAAAGCAACTTAACATATTTTAACGATATTTTTGCAACTTTTACATAACATAAAATAAAGGAGCGAAAATATGGATAAGCAAATCTTAGAAATTATGAACGACGGCTTTACGCTTTCATTACACCGCGGTTTTATTTTAATTGAAAACAAGGATCAGCAAATCAAAACCGAAGTTGCCTTAGACAATATTCTGGCCTTGATTTTATCTGCCAACAATGTTGTAATTTCCAAAAATATTATCAATGCTATTTGTGAACAAGGCGGTAACATTATATTTTGTGATAAAACATATTTACCCTTATCCATAACAGTTCCATACACAGGGCATTGGCTGGTAGCTCCCAGAGTCAGACAGCAAATTAATTGCTCTAAACCACTGCAAAAAAACTTATGGAAAAGTATTGTTCAGCACAAAATATTTAACCAAGCCCAAATATTGCAATATTTTTTTCCTGATAATCCCAATATTGAACGACTTAAACAACTATCTCGTGACACTCTGAGTAATGATGCCAAAAACAATGAAGGCCTTGCCGCTGCTATCTATTTCAAATCACTGCTTGGCAAACACTTTGTGCGCGACCGTCTCAATAGTGACGCAAACATCCTGCTTAATTATACCTATACCGTACTGAGGGCTATGGTTGCCAGAGCTGTTTCCGGCAATGGATTACTACCACACCTTGGACTTAAACATTGTACTATTACCAACCCCATGCCTTTGGTAGACGACTTGATTGAACCCTTTAGAGCCTTAGCTGATAAAATTGTGTTTGAAGAACTTAATAAACTTGTTAATATCGACCGCATAGAACTTACCCCTGAAATCAAAAGAAATTTAGCCACCATAATCACCGCTCCCGTACAAACAACTAAAGGCTGCGTATCTTTATCCGATGGAATTTATGACTTTGTCGGAACATTGGTCGATAGTTTTGAGACTAAAAAAATACTGCTCCGATATCCTGAATTTATGCTTAATTCATAATATATTTTTTTTAATATAATGGTGTCAGCTGGGTTATAGTTGACCGTCTAATTAATCTCTGATAAGCTAAATAGAGGAAATAATATCAATAATAACCCGTTATAGTTGACCGTCTAATTAATCTCTGATAAGCTATTTAAATCTATTGTTCATTTTTTCCTGCCGTTATAGTTGACCGTCTAATTAATCTCTGATAAGCTATCTAATAGCACAACGCCTTGAAATTTAACAATTTCAAGGCGTTTCTTTATAACAAAAAAGCAAATAGAATCGGACTAAAACAGCAATAATTGACCATTTTTTTCGCGATTCTCTTCTTCATTTTCCTCATAATTCTCCCCCAGATAATTCTCCGTCATCAAATATTGTTTATCTGTAATATAAATAAACGACACCGAAGAATTGTCTGGAATATATTTTGAAAGACTCTTAGTTATTGTTTGTCCCACACCAAGGCTTTTCACCGGTTTGATATAAACCGAAAACTGTTTCATCACAAAACCATTATCCAACAACAGATTACGAAACCTTGTGGCTTTGCGCATTTCCGTTTTGGTTCTGACTGGAATATCAAACATACAGATTATCCACATCATCGACCACCCAGTCAGATTTTCAAGCCGCCGCCGTCGAGCCATTGCGCAAAACCTTATGTTTTTTATTAACCTTACCAAACGGCGTTAGCTCAATCTTACGAGCATGATTTTTAATAAAGTAGCCAAGTCCCCTACCATCTAAACTATCAACAAACATATATTTTAAATTTTTATCTTTAGGTGATGTCATCCGCGCATCTGTAACATAATCAATAGTAACATGGCCATCCCAAAACTTCTTCACTCTCGCCAAACACCTCGGCTTATCCGTATATGACCGCCACTCATCCGGCGTATCCAATTCTAGCATATCACCCTGTTGAATTGACCAGATAATCTTACCGCCGTCTTTCTTCCATTGCGGAACAAAATCTTTCTGATTAGCATCAAAACGCTTAATCACCTCCCAACCGATTTTGCCGTCTTTAACATAAAAATCAACACAGTGGTTGTTTCCGCCAACATAGGCAACACCATGTTTGGGAATATAGACCAAAGACGAGTTATTCTCATAACACTTGAATTTATCACCATGCCACAAGCCTTTGTCTTGAATAATCTTAAAAGCCTGAGCTATAATTCGACCTTCGGTAATTTTAATTTCTTTCTTTCCCTCAGCCACGCCCTGCTCATTTTCTGCAATCAAAATCTGCTCTGCCGTGTTCATATAGATACCAAAGTCATCAACCAACTTTGCTTGCTTAGCACGATTCTCAGCAATCTCCTGAGACCAACTGTCTTTTATTGTATAGGGAATAAGCAATTTATTCAAATCTTTTGCCGTTTTAACCACTTGCAAAACTTTTCTTGAATATACCGTTATCAAAGAATTTTCATCATCCGGATTTTTGCATAAAACAACGCGTCCCGTTTCCTTATGCATTTGTCCAGCCACACTATGATTAGGTTTGTGAGAAACCCTAACCTCTTTTAACATCTCAATCACTTTGCGGCGAAATTCCCCCACAGAACTAACTTCTGTCAAAGGCAACGGAAACTGCACATGATTTATTTTTTCCACATTGGCCAACTTTTGCACCAATGAGCGTGTGCAGCAAGCAACTGTTATGGCATCCATTGCATGGTGCCTATGGTCAATACGCGGTTTTGCCAACCACTCTTTGTTTTTCGCCTTATCAAAAAAGCGCCAATTTCCATCAACGTCCGGTTTATTCACGCCTTCTTCAATAAGTCCGGTTTGTTGTTCCACCCAATAAGGTGAGCAAGCAACATACCGCGGAATATCCAACCCCATAAGGTCATATTCTAATCCTAACAAATTCCAGTTGCGACGCAAAATAGCCGTCTGACCGCCTTTTACAGCCAATATGCGATTTTGCATAACCTCATCACAATCGCCGCAATCAATAATTGCACGCAAATAGCGCCCTGCCATTTTAGAAACATAGCGTGTATCGGTCAGATAACGATTACTTTCTTCCTCATCTCCGCTTTCCTCATATCTTTCACGAGCATCAGGCTCAAAACGCCATGCCTTATCAGGCGCACACGCCCGCGCATTTTTCAAAATTTCCCTAATTTGCTCTTCTGGTTTAGCGCGTTCAAAATATTCATAGGCAAAACTATCACCCTTGTTCAAATTGTCATTGCGATTCACCAAGCAAAGATTGTTATACGTATCTGTTCCACCCTTAGCCTGAGGCACAATATGTTCAATTTCAAAGCCATAAAAATTTTGCGGAATTTTAGAGGTGGGATTGTAAGCGTCTTTCCAGCCCTGCTCTTTAGCTAACTTATATTTCAAAATATTGGCACTATTCACATACAAACGATGTTCTTTCAAATACATTTTGGCTTCTTCATTGAGTTTTTCATTAGCCCGCTGCTGTTGATCATGCTCATTTTTCTTTTTGGTAGACATACCGACATCCCGTCCCAACTCAAGATTTATGGCATACGGACGACCGTATATTTTGACAATTTCATTAACAACCAATCGAATTTGGTTCAAAATCATATGCACAGCCGGATTGGCTATTTTTCCCCATTTAACTTCATCCGGATTCAGATTTGAATTATTTTTTATCACCAAAGGAGGCAGAGGCTGCGTATCTGTCTGCAAAATCTGTCCATAATACGGTAACTCCCAATTTTTCCCCTGTTGCTGACGGGCAATTTCTTCCTCTGCCATAAAACGAGCATCCGTTTTGGCCAATTCATCCGTTATTTCACGGTGCGTCACAACCTTTTCTTTCAGTTTTTCTAATATTATCTTAGTTGCGCTCACACCCAACATACCGCGACCTTTAGGCAACATTGTCAACAATTTACCGATTTGCCGTTCATCATCAAGACCCAAAATTGATTTCAGCTTGCCAATCAGGGCATCTTCACTATACAAACGACCATTTTTATCACTAACATCAATCGGATTAGCCAAAAATTCAACCAGCTCAGCCAACTTTGCATCATCCAAATTTTGAATATATTCAATACCGGCAAACTCAGGTCTGGAATACAAATAAGCCTTAATCGGCTTATCATCATCCGAAACAGAAACTTTCTGTTGCCCGTTCAAGCCTAACAATTTTTTAATTTTCAGCTTTCCGACATTTTCGCCCTGCATTAGCGCCTGAACAATTTTATCCCTTTCTTCAATGCTCAACCTGCGCTTGCCCATATCATTAACAATTCTGATATTATTCACTTCCTCATAAATACGACGCATTTCCGAAAGCGGATGAGCTTTTAACAAGCGGTCTTCATCACGAAAATAAACACATTTTCCCGTTGCGTATGGCGCGGCCGGACGTTCATAAAACAAAATATCATAAATTTCTTGTTTTAAACCGGATTGGCGCATTTGCTCAAAATATTGTGCCTGCATATCCCAAATTTTATTAAATTCATCCTTCACCAAATAACGCGGAATAGCATAGTTGACAATACCACTCTTCAAAGCGTATTCATGCTGACGAACAACCCTTTTTTCTTTATCTAAAATACGCTTATAAAAATATTCGCCCACAGTCTGACAATTTTCTTTTCTTAAATCCGCATCAAGTTGCTCATAAGGCGAGAGCTTACGTTTTGATTTTTCACCATCTTCCAAAATTTCTTCCTGCATTTCCTCACTGGCAGAAACAAAACCGGCTCCGCGATGTTTGGCCAAATGCAATATTGCCCGACCAATATAGTTAGGATTAGTCAGTTGCTCATGAATTGCATCAAACCGAATTTTATACGGAGATTTAGCTCTTAACCTCACTGTGCCCTCGGGGGTACCATCAACCCACAATCCGTTTTCATGCAACTTTTTAGCCAAAAGCTCAAGACGCTTGCGGGTTCTCACCAAATTTTTGCGCATTGTCCGCTTAATACGCCTATCTTCCGCCCCTTCTGATACTTCAAAAATCCGCACACCCGCGTCAACAATATGTTTGGCACAATTCTGTCCATCAATCTCCACTATTGCGCTACCGATAGAACCAACACCTAAATCTAATCCCAAACAGTACTTCATTGCCAAACTCCATATAGTTTTAGTAGTAATATGAAACAGGTTATAATATTTTAATTGACATTTCAATCAATATATTACAATAATATTGATGTATGGTTGAGCAATTTTTTTCAGAGATTAATTAGACGGTTCAACACATATATAATAAGGCTGATTGGCGCAAGCTGAAAATGCCGCAAGATGAGGGGGTACGCGTTACCCCCATTATTTTTTTTACAAAAAAGTATAGGTTTTTAAACCACGAATCCCTGTCACGGCACCACCACCGGACAGGGATTCTTAGTCACCACGTCAGAGCTGATGATTTACATCAACAGACGCTCGCGAGGGGTATTTTTCTCACCCTCCATACCATTAAAACTGGGAGTATGATACCGATGATTGTACCAACCGTCCACCATCACATCAATGATGTCATTGTCAATAATACCGGTATGTGCCATAGGAAAGCGATTGCTCAAATCTTCAATCAGATAATTCGCTATATTCACTTTCATTTTAGCACCTCCTTGCTTTAACGATATTAACGATATATTAACAAACTGTCTCAAGAAAAGGTGTATTATACTAAAGTCTATGTATATAACTCCCCAATTTTCCTTGCACAAGACTTTCAATCAACGATGATTGAGAGGTAATATTTCAAAAAATAGAATCAGAAGGAAAACATAAATGAACAAAAATGAAAAAAATAATACGATATTTAATACAATGATTGATTTACTGAGCAAAGCTCATAATCTGACAAAGGTAGAAATAAGCACCCACGAGATTAGCGAGACTATCCAAAACTATGATAGGAAAAGAGCAATCCAACTACTTGCTAAGTATATTGAAAAATATGAAAATATTTTAAACAACTTTGCCATAATCACCGGTCGCCACATCATATATCAACCAAATTTTTACGCCGACAAAACCGATGAAATTATTTTATGCGATTTGAAATATATCAGAAGCATAATATACTATAATGAAATCAAAAATGTTGGATTAGAAATTGCGCTGAAAAAGATTTTAAAACAGCTGAATATAATATAAGTACCCACCAACAATAGACTAATGTTTAACCTTACACCCAAGCATAAAACTCCATAAGTTTTAACTTAAAATAGATTATAGTCTGGAAGAATCAACTACCTTATCCAAAATAATTTGAGCATTAGTGTAGTTTTCTTCATAGTCTGAAAAATGCAAAAAAGCAGCATTTTTAACTGCATTAGAAAAATCCTTTTTCAATATTTCAAATATATTTTCACAAGCTTTTAATTCTTTAACACTTGAAAAATGCGTATGGTATTTTGAATTCAGTAGCTTTAAACACTTCTTTGCACAATCATCTGATCCCCAAAATACAGGAGAATTTTTAATCACATGTAAATAAAGCCAATATTCATAACAAGGATTATTGTATATCTTAGAAATTGAATCTTTTCTATTTTCCATTATTCTATAAATATCATCACTTTTGTTATCATCCTTATCAAAACAAGCTACAATTTCAAACCCTTTAGGATACGCTGATTTATTTTGCTCCAACATTCTCAGCTTATTTCTTGCACATTTGTAAACTTCCTTTGCTGTATTGCCCTCATCAGAATGATTAACATCAATTTTTATATTGGGTTTCAGATATGACCTTAACCCCTTCAAATAATAGCACATAGATTTTTCATCTTCACAAACAAAAAAATAAATCTTATTTGGATAGTGAGATGACACACGGGTATTTGATTTTCTAACCATTTAAAAATCCTCTATATTTGGGACTGCCCCATATACACCATCCATATACGCTTCTTTAAATGAAACATTTTTACGCTTCAATATATCTTTGAAATCACTCAATGAATATAAAGACGAAGAAAAACCATTATTAATAGATTTATCAACAAACCATATTTGATCCCTGGTTAAATGTCTGCCATCCATCAAATAATAAGCGTGTGAAGCAAAGATTAGCTGAGCATTATTCTTATTTATCTCAGGATTATTAAACATATCAACAATGTATCTCACTAAATATGGATGCAAAGCATTATCCATTTCATCAACAATTAAAACTTTTCCATTTTCAATTGAATTCAAAACAGGACCTATTATTGATAAAAATCTTTCGGTTCCCTCTGATTCCATATCATTAAAATCAAATGCTTTTAAGTTACCCGCTTCTGTTTTATGATAACTTTTGGTATCAAAGACTTTCGCCGTACCAGCAATCAGAGCTTGCTTAACCTTTGTTGGGATTTCCTTTTTTATTTCAGAAAATGCACTCATAATTTCCTCTGAAGAAACATTTCGCACAGTTATATTTTCCAATCCCAAATCAGCTTTTTTTATCAAGTCGATAATTGTCTTTCCATGTCCTTCCTGAATTTCATTGAGAGAAAATCCTTTGTTTAACATAGAAATATCAGCAACAACTAATTTCCTTATTATAAAATCATAAACTTCTTTTATTTCTGTCAACTCGCACTTACGATTATTTATAATATCAGACAAAAACAGACGGTTATCTAACACCTCATTACACCATGATTGCAAAATACCTGTTGACTTTTTGAAAATCATTTTACCGTCAATATACTGCCGATCAAAAACTAATTTAGCTCTATTTGTGCCCGTTTGAGAAATATCATAGCTATACAAACTTTCTTTATCAACAATATTGGTCAACAAGCTAAATTTATAATCATACAATACGCTGTTCACTATAAATTTAATACCAAATTCCATAGGTACTTTTTCATAACCATCAGCCAAAGCATAAAATTCTGGAGGAAAACTATCTCCAACAACAGATTTAGAGCTATGTTTAACCATAAAACACAAAAACTTAAACGCATTTATCACATTTGATTTACCCGAAGCATTGGCCCCAAAAATACCAGAAGAATAGTAAAGTTGGTTAACTCGCTTTAAGGTTGTGTTTATAACATTATATTCTCTTCCATTTTGAGATGCCGGCTCCATAGAAAACGTCACATCTTCTTTAAAGCTTCTAAAATTACGAAAATTAAATTCAACAAGCATTTTAAGACTTTCTCTGTGAAAATAATACACAAATCCATTTAACATATAATTATTTATTATTTAGAAGTCAACTTTTAAATATTTTAACTCCCAATACAACTATACAAGGAAATATTCACTGCGACATAGTTCTTTTAATATTTTTACTATTTCATTTCGCTTACCTCCATAAAATACTTTACGGCGATATTTTGGTGCGAACACAATATGATATTTACAATTCCATGTGGTATGTGCTAACTTATCTATATCATTCATAACGAATGTCCTCCAATTGGGAATTTTGCGTCTTGGCAGACCGCAAAATCTTAACCCAATTGGAGCGCTTTGACAATCTCACCGCCATAGGCTCTACTGAACCACGCGTCTAACTCGGAGTTTTCTTGATACAAAAAAGCCCATCCGTAACCGAAAGGGCTTTTGTGATGGCTGCTTCACCTGGATTGGGTACTCCCGCAAGCGGGTCCTCCTCGCGTCGTAAGCCGCGCGCTTCTTAAAATTGCGCTTGGCAACTATCCGCTCCGAACCTTGGTTCTCATCCGGTGAGCTAACATAACAAAAGCCCCATGCACTATGTGCACGGGGCTTTTGTGATGGCTGCTTCACCTGGATTCGAACCAAGATACCAACATCCAGAGTGTCGTGTCCTACCATTAGACGATGAAGCAATGAACAGGAATGTTTTAAGCACATTTATTCTGAATTGTCAAAACATTTTTTCTTAAAACATTCCTTTTTTTATTATTTTTCGTCATCAAGCGCAATTTTAATGTGTAAATCCTTCAACTGCTGCTCGGTAACCGTATTCGGCGCCTGCATCATCAAATCTTGCGCTTTGCCGTTCAACGGGAACAAAATCACATCACGGATAATCGGCTCATCCAAGAGCAACATAACCGTTCTGTCGATTCCCGGCGCACAGCCGGCGTGCGGAGGCGCACCATACTTAAACGCGCTAATCATACCGCCAAACTTATTGTCGACCACGCTGTGGTCATATCCGGCGATTTCAAACGCTTTATACATAATTTCCGGCTGATGGTTTCTGACTGCGCCGGACGCCAATTCGACACCGTTGCAAACCAAATCGTACTGATAAGCATAAATATCCAACGGATTCTTGTTCAACAACGCGTCCATACCGCCCTGAGGCATTGAGAACGGGTTGTGCGAAAATTCTACCGCGCCGGTCTCTTCGTTTTCTTCATAGAACGGAAAATCAACCACCCAGCAGATTTTGAACGAATTTTTATCAACCAAATTCAGTTCTTCGCCGAGTTTCAAACGTGTTCTGCCGGCAAACTTAGCCAACTTCAAGCCCTTCCCGACCATAAACAGCACGGCGTCACCGTCGTTCATACCCAAAGTTTGCTTAATCTCAGCCAATTTCTCGGCGCTCAACAACTTGGCAATACCTTTGGCACCGGCCTGAGCCAAAGCAATATAAGCCATACCGCCCATATCATTTTCCTTGGCAAACGCGTCAAGTTTATCAAAGAACGAGCGTGGTTTCTCCGCCTGATTTGGCAACACAATCGCGCGAACACTGTCGCCCTCTGCCACACGAGAGTCATAAACCCCAAAGCCCGAGTTACCGAACAAGGCCGTCACATCCTGAATTGTCAACGGGTTGCGCAAATCCGGCTTGTCCGAACCATACTTAAGCATAGCCTCACGGAACGGAATCCGCATAAACGGCGCCTGATCAACAACCTTACCGTTTGCAAACTTATTAAAAATGCCGCCCATCGTGTGCTCAATGACCTTAAACACATCTTCCTGCGTGGCAAAAGACATTTCCATATCGAGTTGATAAAATTCTCCGGGGCTGCGGTCAGCGCGCGGGTCTTCATCACGAAAACACGGCGCAATCTGAAAATAGCGGTCAAACCCCGAAACCATCAACAGTTGCTTAAACTGCTGCGGCGCTTGCGGCAAAGCATAAAAACGACCGGGATTCAAACGAGACGGCACCAAAAAGTCACGCGCGCCCTCAGGAGACGAAGCGGTCAAAATCGGCGTCTGATACTCCGTAAACCCTTGCTCCGTCATCAAACGGCGCATTTCCGTAATCACAGCCGAACGCAACAAAATATTTTTGTGAATCCGCTCTTTGCGTAAATCCAAAAAACGATATTTCAGGCGGATTTCTTCAGGCGCGTCATCTTCCTGAGCCACCTGAAACGGCAAAACCTCGGCGGTAGAGTGCACTTCAATCGCCTCGACGGCAATTTCAATATCACCGGTCGGCATATTGGGGTTCACACTCTCGCGTTTAACTACCTTACCGGTCACACCGATAACGCTCTCAACTCTGATATCTTTAATTTTATCAAACAAATCAGAAGAACTGTCCAACACGCACTGCGTAATACCATAATGGTCGCGCAGATCAATAAAGCACAAACTGCCCAAATTCCGTTTTCGGTGAATCCAGCCGGCAATTGTCACCGTCTCGTTCACATTTTCCACTCGCAACTGTCCGCAAGTATGAGTTCTATACTGATTCATAAAAACCTCATAAAAAAGTTAAACTAAAATATCATTTGTTTTAGAATCAAATTTGCGCAAATGCAAGCACAATCCCGAAATGAGCACAGAAAAAAGGCCAATCTCCAAAAAAGAGATTGACCTTTCCTTAAATCTGTCAAAGAACAACTTCGACGAGCAAAGACCAAAAGGAATTAAAACTCCTCAATCTTTGCGTCATGGAACTGAGCCTTGGCACCGACGGCTGCCGCTAGTTTTTCAACTGCTGCCATCCAGACCTCAACCGGAGGCTGATGTTTCTGCACTGCGAAAATCTCGACCCAAGGGGTTTCATCTCGCGCCACGATATCAGAAACACGGCAAGTAAGGTGAACTTCCTTTTGTTTTGCATCTGCAACATGGGCCTGATGTGTCTCTTCAGTCACGTCCTTGCATACCTGCGAGACGATCTTGACAATCTCATCAAAGCAACCTTCCTTCTCCACACGGATTGTTGCAACCTTCTTGCGACCCTGTCCCTTACCGACATTATACTTAAAAATCGGACCGGAAGACTGGGCAAATTGACGGGCGATGCCAACAACTGTATTGGACTTCTGACGAACACGAGCACGCATGTAAGGAACAATATCTGTGGCAGTGACATACACAGCCTTGCGGACATTAACATAGGCGCTCAACAAATTCTTCAACTGCTCATTCTCAGGTGCGAACAAGAAAACCTTAACACTTTTTGTCTCTTTAGCTTCCATAATTATGTATATTTTGAAAGTGAATAAATAATATGTGGTAAACATTCAATATTCAGGTTACCAAGCCCGAACACGTCAATAATAATTGCCTAAAATGATATAATCTATGGCTGTATATATACACCAATTTTATTAAATAGCAAGTATTTTTTTCGCAAATTTTCACTAAATATTAAACAAATTTTGAAATAATACACAAATTCATAGAATTAAGGTAAGAAAAAAGACATGAGAATCATTACAACCAATCACGAATTAAATGAGTTGTGTCAGGATTTATCGACAGAAGACTTCATCACCATTGATTTGGAGTTTCTGCGAGAAAAAACGTATTATGCCAAACTTTGCCTGATACAGGTTGCCAACAGCAACACCGCCGCCATTATTGACCCGTTAGCGCCGGAATTGAGCCTCAACGCCTTTTTTGAGCTAATTCGCCAACCACGGATAACCAAAGTTTTTCACTCCGGACGACAAGACATTGAAATTTTATACCAACTCGGCGGTTTTATCCCCACCCCGTTGTTTGACACCCAGATTGCCGCCATGGTGTGCGGATTTGGCGAATCCGTCAGCTATGAGACGCTCGTCAACAAAATTTGCGGCGTATCCTTAGACAAAAGTTCGCGTCTGTCGGATTGGAGCATCCGCCCCTTGAGTGAGCTTCAGTTAGAATATGCACTCTCCGACACCACGCATTTGGTGAATATTTATAAATATTTTCAAAAAACACTGCAAGAAAACGGTCGTCTGCATTGGATGGATGAGGAAACCACAATCTTGACCTCGCCGCAAACTTATCAGGTTGACCCTTACGCCGTTTGGCAAAAAATCAAGCACCGTTCGCACAGCACCAAATATCTGACAATTCTGCGCGAGCTTTGTGCATGGCGGGAGTTGCGTGCTCAAAAGAAAAACACGCCGCGCCAAAGTCTGCTTAAAGACGAGTGCCTGCTCAACATTGCCGCCGTCTGCCCCACCTGCGTTGAAGACTTTGAACATATCCGCAACCTGCGCAAAGACATCGCCAAAGGTCGTCTGGCGCAAGAAATTATTGATGTTATTGAAAGTTGTAAAAAGATTCCGCCCGAGCAATACGTCAAGCTCAACAAAGAACCATCAGTACCCACCGCACGCGCCGCACTGTTTGAGCTCTTAAAACTATTACTCAAAATCACCAGTCAGCAAAGCGGTGTTGTCGCCAAACTCATCGCCACCGACGACGATCTGCGCAATTTTTCGGCCTATCACGACAAAAACAACCCCATACTCAAAGGTTGGCGCAAAGAGCTGTTTGGCAATCAGGCTCTGGCTCTGCGCGAGGGGCGCCTCAATATCGGTTATGACAACGTCAAGCACCGCATTGACATCAAAATCAGTGCCCCATCTCTTGCAAAAGACTAAAAACTATATCGGCGACTTTGGCATTTTTGATTTTGGAATAAGCCATAATCAGCTCCAAAGTCTTTTGCTGTTGCATCACGTCATCACCGCCGAACGTCTCGGACTGCAGTCCCTCAAAAAAGAAGTTGATGTCAGTGCCCAACGCTTGACTGATTAGCCACAAACGACTGGCGCTGACCCGATTAAACCCCTGCTCGTATTTTTGCAGTTGCTGAAACGTCACGCCGATTTTTTTTGACAAATCTTTCTGAGTCATCTTCAAAAGTTTGCGTCTGATTTCAATTCGCTCACCGACATGAACGTCAATTTTGTTTTCAAGTTGTTTTCTAGTCTCTTGCTCTGTCATATTGGAGTCTCCTCTGCCACCAATATAACTTTAATTAAAAATAATGCAACTTTATTTTGCAGAAACTAACTGTACCTGTTGTTATAAAAATCTCTCACCACATCAAGCACGCGCGTGACCAGTTCGCTCTTTATCGAATAAAAAATTGTCTGGGCTTTGCGTCTGGTTTTCACAATCCCCTCGCGCCGCAAAATAGCCAAATGCTGTGACAGTGCCGATTGGCTCAAATCCATCACTTTTTCCAGTTCGCCGACGCTCATCTCCTGCCGCCGCAAAGCGTTGAGGATTCTCAGCCTTTTTTCGTTGCCCATGGCTTTCAAAACATTGCAGCCAAAACTTTCCGTAGAACTGTTCATCTTCAATCTCCATTTTTAACAATTCTAATTTAGCACAATTTTTTTTATAATCATAGTTATAAATACCCTAACTTTAATGATTAATCACAAGGGCGATAATAAGATTGCCAACAACTCGAGAATATAATATATTCGTGCTCAGATAACAAGGAGAACCACTAATGAGCGAAACCGCAGAACTGACATTTGAAGACGCCCTGACCAAACTTGAAAACATTGTGCGTGAGCTTGAGGCCGGACGCATTAAACTTGACGATGCCGTTGCCGCCTACACGCAGGCGGTTGCCCTCAAAAACTTTTGTGAACAAAAACTCAAAGACGCCCAACTCAAAATCGAAAAAATCGAGTTAAGAGCCGACGGCACCGTTGCCACCTCGCCCCTTGAAAAAATAGAAGAATAATCATGAATGTGACTACCGAACTCAAAGCCTATTCACAACAGTTTAATCAAGCTGTGGAAGCCTTTTTACCCACACCGAGCGGCGCTGAAAAACGCGTCGTTGAGGCTATGCACTATGCGGTTGCCAACGGCGGCAAACGCCTGCGTCCGTTTTTGGTTTGCAAAACCGCCGAGCTGTTCGGGTTAGATTTCAAACAATCGCTCAACTGCGCCGCGGCCATAGAGTTTCTGCACTCTTATTCTTTAATTCATGACGACCTGCCGGCTATGGATAATGATGACCTCCGGCGCGGCAAACCAACTTGTCACAAAGCCTTCGACGAAGCAACCGCCATTTTAGCGGGCGACGGTTTACTCACTTATGCTTTTGATATTTTATCACAAGAACAAACCCACCCCGACGCCGCAGTCCGTTGTCAATTAGTTGCGGCATTGGCACGGGGAGCCGGCGCGTTTGGCGGTATGGTCGCCGGTCAAATGCTTGACCTTATGGCCGAACAACACAATTCTGATTTAGCGCCCGAAGCACTGATAAAACACATTGAAGAAATGAAAACCGGTCAGCTGATTTGTTTTTCTTGCCTCGCCGGCGCTATTTTAGGCAAAGCCACCACCGAACAAACGCAAGCCTTGCACCGCTACGCCCGCAACATCGGCATCGCCTTTCAAATTGCCGACGATATTCTGGACGTCACCGGCAATCAAGAGCTTATGGGCAAAAAACTGCACAAGGACGATTCGGAAGGCAAAGTAACCTTTGTCAGCCTCTATGGTCTGACCAAAGCCCGCCGCATTGCCGAAGACCTGATAGCCGACGCCAAAGCCGCTCTGAAAATTTTTGGTGACAAAGCCGCCTTATTGCAAGATTTGGCGCAGTTTATCATCGACCGCGACCACTAAAAATTTATAACAAAGGCAAATAATAACAAATGCCGTACAAACACAGTGCGGCATAAATGCCGGCAAACACATCGTCGAGCATAACCCCCCACGCGTTCAAAACCTTTTGATCAGCCCAACGCGCCGGTTGCGGTTTCCAAATATCAAACAACCGAAACAGAGCAAACCCGATAACATAAACCGCCCACGCCTGAGTATTAGCAACGAGCTTGTCGGCGACCAACGCAAAAGCCAACAGTTGCCCGACCACCTCGTCAATCACAATCAAAGACGGGTCGTGCTTGGTATATTTCAAAACTTCTCGTGACGCGGCGACACCTGCAAAAAAAGCAACAACAGCGGCGACTAAAATTCCCCACACGCCATAAAAATAAGCCACGGCGAACGCCAACGGCAATGTGGCTAACGAGCCGGCAGTGCCTGAAGCAAACGGACAATACCCCACACCAAAACTGCTCGCCACAACAAAACTCAATTTTTTACGCATTAACGCCTCCGTTGTTCCAATTAAAACTTATTCCTTTTCATAAAGCCCTTTATGCGGCGTGTCAACAAAAAATCATTAACCAAATATTTGCTGAAACAAGTTATAATTTTTATTAACAAGGAATAGAAAAGATGAAGAAAGAAATTGATTTCAAAACCGATTCGCAAATGCGAGAGCTTATCAACAAATGGCTGACATGGCTAACGGATGTCAAACGCTATTCGCCCCACACCATTGACGCCTACGCGCGCGATTTGGCGGCTTTTACCGCTTATGCGGCAGCAGAGGAAACCGAACTTTCTTTGGATGATTTTCAAAATTTCAACCTTCATACTTTTCGCGGTTTTCTAACCAAACGAGTAAGAAAACACATTGACAAAAGCAGTATCGCGCGTGAGATTTCATCTCTCAAAAATTTTTACAAATGGCTTAATCGCAACAAATACCTTGAAAACACCGCCATCAGCGCCCTGTCATCACCCAAACGCCCCAAAGTTTTGCCCCGAGCGCTAGACACCGATGATACGCTCGACTTTTTAGAACACGCCAAAGAGCTTAGCTCTGAACCATGGCAAGGCTTGCGCGATACCGCTATTTTTATGTTGCTATACGGTTGCGGATTGCGTATTTCTGAGGCGCTCGCGCTTAATGTCGGCGACATCGGCTCCGAGAATTATCTGCGTATTAAAGGTAAAGGCAACAAAGAACGTATTGTGCCACTACTGCCGGTGATTATTAACAGTATCAACGCCTACCAACAGCAATGCCCCTACACCCTCAAAACCGGCGAGGCGCTGTTTTTGGGCGCGCGTGGCGAACGCCTATTACCCCGCATTGTACAACGCCAAATGCAAAAAATTCGCCTTAAACTAAACCTGCCCGACACCGTCACCCCGCACGCGCTGCGTCACTCCTTTGCCACCCACCTATTGGAACAAGGAACCGACCTGCGCTCAATTCAAGAATTGTTGGGACACGCCTCACTCACCACCACCCAACGCTACACCGAAGTGAGCACCGAAACCATGCAAACCGAATACCGCAAATGGGAACAATAATACTTATGGTGCACACCATTTAAAGCACAAAAAAACAGCGTTTTTTCAAACGCTGTTTTTTTCTTCTTGCAATCAGCTATTATTTATTGTTGTTGATTGCAGATTGAATTTCGCTGCCATCAAGAGTTTGCAGCATTTTGCCGTTGATGAACAAGACCGGAACACCGTTTACCTGAATCTTGTTAGCCAACTGGCTCATTTTCTTAATCAGAGCATTAACTTCGGCAGAGTTGACATCGCTGTCATATTTAACCATATCCAAACCTTGCTCTTCGGCGATAGATCTGATTTTTTCAGATGTCAAACGATCTTGAACAGAGAACAAAGCATTGTGCATTTCCATAAATTTGCCTTGTTTAGAAGCAGCCAAAGCACCCTTAGCCGCGGCAACAGAAGCGTCAGACAAGAATGACAAAGGTTTGAATACGAACTTAACATCCGGATTAGCGTCAACAACCGACTTCAACTCAGGGAACAACTTGTGGCAGTAGCCGCAAGAATAGTCAAAGAACTCAACAACGGTAACTTTAGCGTTTTCAGGACCAAAGAACGGCGTGTCGGCGTCATTGTTCATTTCTTCCATATTGGCTTCAACCATTTTCTGAGCCTCGGCCGCAGCCTGATCTCTCATATTTTGTTCATATTTTTTGATGGCGTCGATAACCATTTCAGGTTTTGCCATCAAAGCGGCTTCCACGCTGCTATCAGATTTTTTATTGCAGCACAAAATGCACATAACCATAGCAGCAACGGCAACAACCAAAGCCGCAATGGAAATGAAAATCGAACTAGATTTATTCATATCACAATCCTTTTATATATAAAAATTACAACACAAATAATGTATATAATCTAAAAGTTATTTACAAGAGGATTTTAAAATAAATTTCAAGTTTGGTATAAAAAACTAAACGCTTTATTCATAATCTTAACCTATACTGAACATTAAAAAAAAATATACCGAGGATTATCATGTTTCACGTTAAATTATCACTGTTTTCACAAACCAAAGCTCTGGAACTTAAAATCGACAACTTCCACGACAAAATCATTGACGCCGCCATGATGTTCAAAAAAGGCATCAGAGTTTATTTAAGCGAAGGGCGCAGTGAAGAGTTCAAAAAAATCAACCGCCAAATCAAACAAATCGAGCACGACGCCGATGGTTTGCGCCGCGATATTGAGAACAAGCTCTACACCCAAAACCTGATTCCCGATTTGCGCGCCGATGTGCTGAATTTGGTTGAAAACATCGATAAAGTCATCAATAAATTTGATGAAGTCGGCTATCGTTTTTACATTGAGCATCCTGAGATTCCGTCCGAATATCACATGCGTCTGACAGAGCTTTGCGAGCAGGTGACCGACTGTTGCGAGAATATGGCCATTGCCTCACGTTCGTTCTTCCGGGACATCAGCACCGTGCGCGACTACTCGCAAAAAGTTTATTTTATTGAGCACGAAACCGACCTCACTTCCGGTCACATGAAAGAGGCGTTGTTTGACTCCGACCTCCCATTGGCCAACAAACTGCAGTTGAGTGCCTTAATAACGGAAATCGCCGATATTGCCGACATTGCCGAAGACTGCATTGACGAACTGCTCATTTTCACCATCAAGCGAGATATTTAATGGATTACAGCTTTTTATTTTTCATCAGCAGCGGTCTGTTTTTGGGTTGGTCATTGGGCGCCAACGACGCCGCCAACATTTTCGGTACCGCTGTCGGCACCAAAATGGTCAAATTCCGCACCGCCGCCATCATTGCCTCAGTGTTCGTTATGCTCGGCGCGGTTTATGCCGGTAGCGGCGCCAGCAATACTTTAGGCGATTTGGGTAGCATTAACGCCATCGCCGGCGCTTTCATGACGGCTCTTGCCGCCGCCATCACTGTTTATTGGATGGTGTATTCCGGTTTAACGGTTTCCACCACACAGGCGATTGTCGGCGCCATTGTCGGTTGGAATCTTTACAGCGGCACCCCGACCGACATCAGTACGCTGAGCAAAATTGTCAGCACCTGGGTGCTCTGCCCCGCTCTGTCCGGCGGCTTTGCCATTGTCATTTATTTTGCCGTGCGTTGGGCAATCAAGCACTCTCGCATCCACCTTGTCAGCCTTGACTTTTACACCCGCGTTGCATTGATTGTCACCGGCGCTTTCGGAGCTTATGCCTTAGGCGCCAACAACATCGCCAATGTGATGGGCGCTTTTGTTGATGCCAACCCCTTCAAAGACATCACCGTGTCAAAATTCACCTTTAACAAAACACAGGTATTGTTTTTTATGGGTAGTATTGCCATCAGTGTGGGAATTTTCACCTACTCGCACAAAGTTATGGCCACCATCGGCAAGAATATTATGTCTATGTCGCCGCAGGTGGCATGGATTGTGGTGTTCTCCCAAAGTTTGGTACTATTTATCTTTTCATCTCAAAGTTTGCAAAACTTTTTGATAGATATGCACCTTCCGCCGATTCCTTTGGTGCCGGTTTCCAGTTCTCAGGCTGTTATCGGCTCGGTTATCGGTATCGGCATAGCCAAAGGCGGACACGAAATCAAATGGGGAACCCTCGGACGTATTGCCTTAGGTTGGGTAACCACCCCGCTCGTCGCTTGTCTAATTTGCTTTATCTCACTGTTTTTCCTTGAAAACGTATTTCATTTAACCGTATATCATTAATTTTCGGCAAAATTTGACAAATAAAAAAATATGTGCTATATTACCGACAATTATTTACTATTAAATAAATTATTATATGAACAGAAAGAAAATAACCGACGAGATTGTTGCAATGTTCAAGAGTCTCGTTGACCCTAATGTTGAGCTTAAGAGCAACATTTTGGAGCAGGAAGTGCTTTACGGACTTCAGCACGACCTCCAGCGTAAAATTCAGCAGTTATACCCTGACTTGCGCTATCGTCATTGTGGTGAACTCAGAACTCTTGGCGAATACATTAACAAAGCCATTGACGAAGACAACTTCAAAAGAGAGTTCTTTGAGAAAGCGTTAGGCATTATTCGTGAGACTTCAGGTCATCCTGAATACACGCTTGACAGCAAGTTGTATGCGGAGCATTTGCACCATGGTAACGTCAAAGAATCTCAAGAGGGTAACTACTATGTGCATTGCCTTCCGGTTTACAAAGCGCTCACCAAACGTATGTACACCAAGGTTGAGTATTATCCAAACCCAAGTTTATTGGAGAACGCTCACACTCTGCGCGAGTTGATCGACATTTACTATCGCAAGGGTCGATTCTAAACCAAATTCTTCTGCTAAAAACGCCGAATTATCATATTCGGCGTTTTTCTGTTTTAAATTAAACTTGCAATATTGCGCTGCACGCATTACAAACAATAATCAAATAACGACCCTTTAAGCAGGAGATTAAGATGCGTTTGGCTTTATTTCAGCCGGATATTCCTCAAAACACCGGCACATTATTGCGCCTCGGCGCTTGTCTTGACATTGAGCTTGATATTATCGAGCCTTGCGGCTTTGTTTTTTCCGAACACGCGCTCAAACGCTACGGGATGGACTACCTGCAACTGGTAAAATACCGTCGCCACAAATCGTGGGAACATTTTTTGCAATACCGCGCCGAACACCCCGATGAATATGGTCGCATTGTATTGCTCACCACCCACGCCAGTCAACCATACACCGAGTTTAACTTTCAACCCAATGACATTATTTTAATGGGTCGAGAGTCCGCCGGCGTTCCGGCAGAAGTGCACCAAACCGCTGACGCCAGATTATTAATTCCGATGAACGCCAACGCCCGCTCCATTAACGTGGCGGTATCCGCCGTTATGGTTATCGGGGAGTGCCTGCGTCAAACCGATTCTTTTCCGAAACTCAACAAATAGGGGTTGAGTTCTCCGTCAAAAAATGTTATCCCTAGCTCAATTTAATAAAAAATACAGGAGTTTTTAATTATGGGCTTTAATTGTGGTATCGTCGGCCTGCCAAACGTCGGCAAATCGACTCTTTTTAATGCTTTGACCCAAACCATAGCCGCGCAAGCCGCCAACTTTCCGTTCTGCACCATTGAGCCGAACACCGGTCGCGTTGCCGTTCCCGATAGCCGCTTAGACAAATTGGCAGAACTGGTCAAACCACAAAAACTAACCCCGACCCAGCTGGAGATTGTTGATATTGCCGGTCTGGTGAAAGGCGCGTCCAAAGGCGAAGGTCTCGGCAACCAGTTTTTAGCCAACATCCGCGAAACTGATGCCATCATCCACGTCCTGCGTTGTTTTGAAGACGACAACATCACCCACGTTGAAGGCTCGGTCGACCCTGTCCGCGACGCTGAAATCGTCGAGACCGAGTTGATGATTGCCGATTTGGAATCTTTGGAAAAACGCTACGACCAAGCTAAGAAAAAAGCCACCGCCGCCGCTAACAAAGAAGACCAGCTCCGCGTTCGCGTGATGGAACCGATAATTGAGGCTCTGCGCGCCGGCAAACCTGCCCGCGTGGCGGCGCCGGACGCTTCTGACAAAGACGCCTGCCGTGAATATAAAATGTTGCAACTTCTAACTGCCAAACCGGTGTTATACGTTTGCAACGTTGATGAAAATTCTGCCGCAGAAGGCAACAAATTTTCCGACGCCGTATTCAAAAAAGCCGCTGCCGAAAACGCCAGCGCCGTCATTATCTCAGCCGCGATTGAATCTGAAGTCGCGCAACTGGAAAGCGAAGAAGAAAAGCAGGAGTTTTTAGCCTCTCTAGGTCTGGAAGAGTCCGGACTTGCCAAAATCATCAAAGCCGGCTACAAACTTCTCGGACTTGAAACCTACTTCACCGCCGGACCGAAAGAAGTTCGCGCGTGGACGTTCATCAAGGGTTCAAAAGCACCTGTCTGTGCCGGTATCATCCACTCCGACTTTGAACGCGGCTTTATCCGAGCCGAGACCATCTCTTATGACGACTACATCAAATACGGCTCCGAACAAGCCTGCAAAGACGCCGGAAAAATGCGCTCCGAGGGCAAAGATTATGTCGTTCAAGACGGTGATTTGTTAAACTTCTTGTTTAATGTTTAAGAGGTTAAAACTTCAAAAAAAAGAACATCTTCCACTATAGTTGATGTTCTTTTTTTATGGTTTGTTATTTCTTGCTGTCCATCCCGATTTGATTAGAAAACGCCGCCATCCCCTTGCGCAACAAAATCGGAATATCTTTCACCACCAAATCAATATTACGAGCCAACGCCTCGCTTTCCGCTTTGCCAAAACGCGACAGCACATGATTAACGACCGCCTCGCCGTTACCGTTAGGATGCCCCACGCCGAGACGGATTCGGTTATAATTAGCGCCGATATGCGCGTCGATTGACTTCAAACCGTTATGTCCGCCGGCGCCGCCGCCAACTTTACCCTTAATTTGTGTTGGTTGCAAATCCATATCATCATGAATAACCACAATCTGCTCCGGCAAAATTTTATAAAAAGACGCGGCTTTCACCACCGAATTGCCCGACAAATTCATAAAAGTCTGCGGCTTGAGCAACAAACAACGCTCGCCGTCAATCACCCCATCGGCAATCAAGCCGTCAAATTTATTCTTAAATGTCGAAAACTTATAAAACTGCGCCAACGCGTCCGCGGCCATAAAACCGGCATTGTGCCGTGTGGACTCATACTCTGCCCCGGGGTTACCCAATCCGACAATCAAAAACATTTCAAATTCCTCAATAAAAAAACCCGTCAAACACAATCAACAGGTTTTCTGCAAAAAAAAATAAAGGGCTTGCCACAATACCCCCGCCGCGAACAGCGAGTTTATTCGGCAAAGCCCTTTTGACGATTCTTACTTTCTCAAAAAGTCAACATGAATCGGCGCATCAGAAACCACATGGAACTGAACATCCTGACAAACAACTTTGTACTTCTGTCCGTCTACATTGATTTCAATATCAGCGTCATAAAAGCCAACCATATCCAAAGCTTTGGTCAGTTGAACAGGATCCAAACTAATCATAACCGGATCTTGCTTTCCACCATAAATAACTGCAGGAATACGACCTTCACGACGACATGCACGTGCTGCCCCCTTACCTGCTTTTTCACGCAATTTTGCATCAAATACTAAATCTGCCATTTGTTTTGTCCTTAAAAAAATTACTACAAACGCCCGACAAACCTCCAGGGGTGTCCATCAGGTAAGCAGAGTATTACAACTTTTTATTCAGTTTTTCAAGTACTTTTTGCAAATCTTGCTCATTGCTCACAACCTTAAAAACATCAGAGGGCAACCATAACACCACATCACCACAGCATTCGGCGCGCCTCACACTGTCACAAGCCTCAACGCTGCGAAACTTTAACAACTGCAAATAGCCATCATGCTTGTAAAATACTTTCGGCTCGGAATTGTTGTGCTCCCAAAACACCAAAATTTTCTGCTGACTGTCATACCTTGCACCTCGTATCGTGCGCCAAATTCCAACATCACAATGATATTGCAATAAGAAATCCGCACCGGTGAAAATAAGTTCGTACTTTTTATTTTTCATAAATTATAAAATTAATAATTAATATTTCAGAAAAGGAAAATACCAGATTTTTCCAATTTTGCAATGCCCAATTTCTTTTAATTTAGCATTCTCGTTTTTTATGCCCCTATAAAAAACACTTGCAATGTTGCTGAGATTAAATCAAGAGATTAATTTTTACGAATATAAAGAAAACCACATTGGACACAGGATACATTTTCCCCCATAACCAGATACGAAACCTAAGACTCTTGACATTTATAAATTTTAATGTTATATATTCTGGCAGATAGGATGACTATAAAATACATTAAGCGTTTTCACGCAGGAGTTTCTCTGGTTGTATTTGCTGTCATCCTTTATTGTTTTAAAATCCCGAGATTTTTCCCTTTTAAATATTTCTCATTAAAAGAATCTATCTTTCTTAATTCTTTCAGTAATCTAGGGGCATTCAAATCTCCAACCATACGGTATATTAAATTATGCACCTTTTCAGGTCTATTCTCTTCTGCAACAACAAGTAAAGAACCATAGTGAAATATTTTGTTGCGATACATCCTAATTCGGTTTAGTTTATTAAAAATTCTTGATAACACACTAATATCTTTACAACCATCAAAAATCTCTTGCAACATCTGCGGATGCTTTTTCCATATAGCTTCATTATATGCAGGCAAAAACAAATACACCCAAAAACCTAAACTCAATTCGGATATAATGTGGTTTTTATCCTTTGAACTTTTTTTCGTATCTTTCATATGAGCAAGGGCACTTTTCATATTATCCTGATTTCTGCCGATGATATACTCTTCTTTGAAAATCCAATCATCGCCCAAATATTTGGAAAACACCTTATCAATTTTATTTCGCAGAATAATTTCAAAATATGATAATGAAGAATAAAAAGACTCTGCCAATTCGCAATTATACAAATGACAAGCAACAGCATCCTCTTTGCTGATGCCCTTATATTTTGCTAATCGTTTTTCTGATAATAAATCTGTTATTTCACTCATTTTTATTGAGCCTCTTAATAAATTCAGCATATTATATACCTGCTCTATTTAAAATAAAATGAATATTTTTTACATATTTTGCTCTTGCCCAACTTCGACGATGAACCTACAAAACGAGTGACCGCAGCGCGGGCGAAGCAATCAAGACACCTCCCATCGTCAACTACCTCCTCTTACGTCATTGCGATCGGGCGCAAGCCAAACTGCCAGTGGCCGTTTGGCTAAGCAGACGCAATGAGACTTGTTGAGCTAGCTAGAGTAATCGAAGCGCAGCGAAACTTTGTCGGAATTGAAGCCTTGCGGTCGAAGCAATCCAGTTAAAAATCGATTCCTTATTTAAATCTGAATTACCACAGCCGCAAGCGGTTTCATAATGACAATAAGTTTTTTAGATTCCACAAAAAACACTTGCAATGTTGCTAAGATTTGCTATCCTTTTCCGCGAGTGGAGAACAGCTCTCCGCTTAGGGCGTCGAAAACCCTTTTATATCACTGGTCGCCTGCATAGCGACTTTAAACTCATATGCCGACCTCTATCCTTTTCGGACGGATGTCGGTGAATAAAGCTGTGTGCCCAATAAGCCGAGCCGTCTGGTGATATACGGTTTTCGAACATCCGCCCGCCTTTTTTTTGAAGGTGGGTTTTGTTTTATATCATCAGGAGAACCGTATTATGAACACCACCAAATTAAAATTTATTCTTCCCACCTTATTGCTGTCAGCCTGCAGCCTCGGTCTTTATTCCGAACCTCTGTATAATATGCCCGACGGCAAAACTGTTTATCAAGCCACTTGCCGCGGCGCTTACCGCTCCCTTGGTGATTGTTATAAATTGGCTGGTCAACAGTGTATGGGAAATTTTGAGATTATCAATCAAGCCTCCGAGGTGACCGGTACCATGGATTCTTTTAATGGCAGCTTTAACCCCGTAACAACTTACCAAAGTTTCAACGGCGGTTATAGCTCGCAAAACCTCATCAACCGCACCCTCATCTACCGCTGCAAATAACTTATCTACACCATCATTGTGACTTACAAACTATTGTCACCACGAGTAAACGCGCGGTAGTCCACTACCTCCTCTTACGTCATTGTGAGACCACCTTGCGGGCGAAGCAATCCTGCCACCTCCGTCGTCATTGCGAGACCGCAACGCGGACGAAGCAATCCAGTCGGACAAAGGAATCAAAATCGTCACTGCGAGACTGGAACAGACGAAGCAGTCCAGACACCACTCGTCACTGCGAGTTTGGTGACAAACGAAGCAATCCAGTAAAAAAAATATAGACTTATAATAGATTCTGGATTGCTTCGCCCGCTCTGCGGTCTCGCAATGACGACGGAGGGGATAATGCGGCTTCGCAATGACTTTCGAGGGAATTCTTCCCTAAATTTTTCGGGAAGACGGATTTCTTAAGAGAACAGAAGCTAACAGCGAACTGTGCTCTTGTTGAAATCCTGATGAGTTTAAAGTTATGTTTGGAGTTTTAATTAAAAGCCCTTCCCTTACTTTAAACTCACCCTAACCCTCTCTAATAATTTAGAGAGGGTATATAAAGACTTCTTCCCTAAATTTTTAGGGAAGACGGATTTCTTAAGAGGACAGAAGCCAATGGCGAACTGTGCTCTTGTTGAAATCCTGATGAGTTTAAAGTTATGTCCAAGTTTTTAATTTTAAGCCTTTCCCCAACTATAAACTCACCTCCGGCAGCTATCGCTGCCACCTCAATTCCGACTAAGTTTCGCTGTGCTTCGATTACTCTAGCTTGCTCAACAAGTCTCATTGCGTCTCCTCAACAACAGTGCGTCAAAGCACTGTTGTTATCGGCCGTTCTAATAATTTAGAGAGGGTATATAAAGACTTCTTCCCTAAATTTTTAGGGAAGACGGATTTCTTAAGAGGACAGGA
>CAKQSV010000003.1 GCA_934273635.1 uncultured Alphaproteobacteria bacterium | reverse complement strand
CAGTATCGCAACAGAGAGTTTTGGTGCAAGGGGTATTATGTTGATACGGTTGGTAAGAATACCGAGAAAATAACCGATTACATCAAGAATCAGCTAAAAGAAGATCAGATAGCTGAGCAATTAACAATGGATTTGAACGACCCGTTCACGGGTAAGTAGTAACAAATTGCGTCTGGCAGACATTTGAGTGCCCCGTTCAGGGGGGGGGCAGTGGTAAAGGCTTCTAGCCGTCAAGGAAGAACCACGCGTTTTACGCGTGGGTTCCTTTTTTTTCTTTGGGCGGGTGGCTCCAAACACAAAAAAACTCCGCCGGAGCGGAGTTTTCTCAACCAAAGGAAAATTTTTTCTTACTTCAGCTTAGCTTTCAAATTGGCAATCAAAGCGTCAACATCACCACCGTTGTTTTTGACAAACGCGGTATATTCATTGCGATTCGCCATGGTCAGACTGACTTTTTCAATAATGATGTCGATAATTTTGAACTCGCCGTTCTTTTCTCTCACGCGCCAAACCACGCTTGCCGGCTCGCCCTGATCCATTGCCACCTGAGTGTTCACAAAAATCTGACCGGCTGAGTTTGACGGAGAAGTGCCCTTAAACTCAAAAGATTTGCCCTTAAACTCGTCAAAGCGCTCAGACCAAACTTTGGTGTTCAGCTCACGATAGGTGTTGACGAAAGCCGTGCGCTGTTGCGGTGTGGCGGTACGCCAATAGCGACCCAAAACATATTTGCCGATAAAATCCAAATCCAAAGCCTGATTGAACAGTTTTTTGAAACGAGCTTGTTTTTCGCTTTGAGATACGTTGGCGTTAATAATTTGCTCAATACCCTCATTAGTCATATTTTTAACAAACTGCTCGGCACCCTTAGCATTAACCTCGGCCTTTGCCACGCCTGCGCTCAGGCAGAGAGCAGCAATAAAAGCAACAAAAATATTTTTTTTCATCAAAAGAGCTCCTGAAAATTAATTGTTTTCTTCATCAAATTCGTCAAATTCTTCTTCCATACCGAAGTCGTAGCTTGCGGCCGCGTTATCACCGTTACCACCGCAACCCATGCCTTGACGATTTTGGGTATAAGCAGACTTCAACGTCGAGTAATAGTCAACCGAGTTTCGCTCCAAATCATCAAGCAAATCAAGCCCCGACTCACGCAAAGCCACAGCGTTGATGGCCAGATATGGCAGATAAACTTTGTCGCGGATATTAGCGTCATTAAGCGTGCCCCAATACATTGGGTTTGCAAAAGAGTCAGCGGCCAAACCGGCAAGGGCGCGAGGCGTGCTCGGTCCTAAGAACGGTACCATCAGGAACGGTCCGTCCGGAACGCACCAACTGGCCAAAGTCTCGTCAAAACCGGTTCTCTGCTTTGGCATATTCCACCCCAGAGCGGCAACGTCATACGTTCCGGCCAAGCCCAAAGTTGAGTTAATGGCAAAACGGGCAACACTCTTACCGCTTTTAACCGGCTCGCCCTGCAATAGGTGGTTGACAGCCGAAACCGGCTCTTTAATATTGGCCAAAGCGCTGTTGACGCGGTCACGGGTGTATTGGTTGGTCATGTTGCGATACCCTTGCGCCACCGGTTTTAACAGATATTTGTCAAACTTGCTGTTAAAGGTGTAAACCGCGCGGTTATAGCTTTCCAAAGCGCCGTCGTCAGCCGTTGATGTTGCGGTGCCCGAGGTAGAGCAGGCGGTTGTCATCAAACCTAATGCCGACAGACAGGTACAGAGCCGTAAGATGTTTTGCACAGAAAAATCCTTTCCATAAATATAAAAAATCACTCTGTAATATAACATTATTTTTTTCTAAATCAATCAATTTTACATCTTCAGCACAATATTTCTTACTTTGTTACAAAGACAGAAATGTTTTGTGTTTTGCAATATTATTTTTTTTTGCTATCATCGCCCTCAGTTGAAATTTTTAGAAGGAATGAATAATGACTACTAAACCTGCAAAACCTATTAATTTGTTTGACTGCGCAACTTCTCAGAAAGTTATCGGACAAGAAAACTTTTTGAACGCATTTAAAACCATTTTGAACCACGGTGGATACGCTCAAGGACCCGAGACCCGCGAGCTCGATGCCAAGTTGGCTGCTTTCTCGGGTGTTAAAAACTGCTCGACCTGCGGTTCCGGTACCGATGCTTTGACGCTGGCTTTGATGGCGTGGGATGTTAAAGCCGGTGACGCGGTGTTCGTTTCTTCCTTTACATTTGTTGCTTCTGCCGAAGCTCCGGTATTGTTGGGCGCCACCCCGATTTTTGTGGATTCTGACCCCAATACCTACAATATGGATCCGAAAGATTTGGAAAGAGCGATTGCTGAGGTTAAGGCTGAAGGCAAACTCAATCTGAAAGCCGTTGTGGCTGTTGATATTTTCGGTTCTCCGTGTGATTATGACGCAATCACTGAAATTGCGCACAAAAACGGTATGAAAGTTTTGTCAGACGCTTGTCAGTCTTATGGTTCGGTTTACAAAGGCAAAAGAGCCGGCTCAATCGCTGATATGACCGCCACATCTTTTTACCCGACCAAACCTTTGGCATGTTATGGTGACGGTGGCGCCGTATTCACCAATTCAGATGCCGAAAACGAGTTGGTTAAGTCTTGCCGCGTTCACGGTATGAGCCCAGAAGACCACTACGACAACGTTCGTTTGGGTATGACTGGTCGTCTGAACACATTTCAGGCCGCTGTCGTTTTGCAAAAACTGAAAGTGTTTGAGCAAGAGCTTAAAGACCGTTACCGCGTAGCTAGTCGTTATGACAACGAATTGAGTAGCTACTTTGGCAAGCAGAAAATTTTGGATAACTGCCAGTCGGCTTATGCGCTGTACACCATTAACTGCGCTGACCGTGATGAACTGATGTCTTTCCTTAAAGAAAACGGCGTTCCTTGCGGCGCTTACTATCCGCGTCCGGTTCACACTCAAACGGCTTATGCAAAATGGAACACGCGTTCTTTGCCGGTTTGTGAAAAACTTTCTAAAACCGTGTTGTCTATCCCGATGACACCATATCTTGATAATGAAGATTTGGACTATGTCATCAGCAAGATGAACGAATTTGCCGCCACCAAAATGAACAAGGCAGCATAAGACACTTCAAGTCTTTAATCTCTGAAACGGTTTTGAGACACCATACTCAAGACCGTTTTTTTGTGTCTGCAATATAATAAATAAAATGTGAAAAATAAAACAACGAATAATTTACATAATATTCTTTTTCAACCTCTTGTAAAATCATCAAATACTTGAAATAACCACAGCTATTGCCCTTTCAAGAATTTTTGCTTGAAAAAATCACACCGCTAAGATATAAGAAAAATAAACGTTCGTTTAATAAAACTTAACGTCTTTCCCTCGGTATTTTTGCATTACGATAGGATTATTGATAAATGCTTTCAAAAACAAACAAGACGATAGCGGTGCATCTTCATATATATTATGAGGAGATGTGGGGCGAGCTTGCGGGTTGCTTGGGGGCGTTGCAAGGACACGACTATGACTTGTTTGTGACGTTGGTAAAGCCCAATGCGGAGTTAGAGGGCAAGATTAAGGCTTTTAAGCCGACGGTAAAAATTTTTGTGGTTGAGAACCGTGGCTACGATGTCGGAGCGTTTATTTATGTTCTTAATCATATAAATCTGAACAATTATGACTATGTGATAAAACTTCACACCAAGCGGAATTTGCAACAAAAAGTGTCCGACATCGGCAACGGTTTCGGCTGTTTGGGCGGTATGTGGCGTGAGTGGTTGTTAAGTTTTATGCAACCGCGGCATTTGGAAAAATGCCTTTCGGCATTGGCAAAAAATCCTCATTTGGGGGCGTGTTGCTATTATAAATGTATTCATCCGATTGAAAATTTCCGCGGCATTTCGGCGGAGGCGCGGGAGCGCTATAAGGATTATATGTTCGGTCTGCCGTCTTATTCTTTTGTGGCGGGAACCATGTTTATCATGAGGGCGGATTTGCTGACGGATATTCAAAAAATGAGCATTAAGCAAGAACTTTTTGACGAGCCGGATGCCCGACACTCCATGCAGTTTGCCCACATTATGGAACGCACGTTGGGCGAGGTGGTTTATGCGCACCATTGCCATATCCAAGATGTGTTCACGCCGTTTGCTGGCGTAAGACGCGCGTTTTGGCTGAGCCTGCGCTATCTGAAACGCTTTCTGTTTCAGAAAAAAATCACCAAATCCAATAAGTTAGTTATCAAAATCTGCAAACTACCGATTTATTCAGGGAGCATTACGCGATGAAAATAATATCGGTCGTCAGAGATTTTGAACTGTATAATCGGCTTGTGAAACAGAACCGTTTTAACCAAAATGCGGAATTTATCGCGTTTGATAACAACCAAAACAATGAGTCTATCAGCAAAAGATATAACAGTTTTTTAGACGGTTATGATTATGCCGACGCGGACTGGTTTGTTTTTTGCCACGAGGATTGGGAGCTTAAAGAAGACTTGAGCACCAAGCTGGAACAGTTGGATAAAAATTGCCTGTATGGAGCGATAGGCGTGCCATACGCGCATCGCATTTTGTGGTCGCCAAAAATTATCGGGCAGGTTGAACAATGCGCCAAAGACGGCACCAAGCATATATTACAGGGTAATCAGAGCCAAGGTCTGCCGCGTGTCGGAACCTTTGATTGCCAGTGCGTGATAGTCCACTCATCATTAATTAAGCAACATCATTTGCGTTTTGATGAGAACTTAACATTTGATTTGTATGTTGAAGATTTTTGCATAACTGCCGGAGAAAACTATAAAATTCCGTCAAAAGTGTTACCGATAAAATGCTGCCATTGGTCATACGGCAACGTGACCGAACGTTTTTATCAGCAGCTGCAATATCTGCGCCAAAAACATGAGCACGCGGATAATCTTTATATTTCCATCGTCGATATGTCGCAAATCACCAAAGGCGTGGTGGTCAGAACCGATGTCCTGAAAAGGCTGATAAAAAACATTTTGCGCTTTGTCTTGCAAGTCAAAACCACCAAATCCGGCAAGCTCTGTATTAAATTCTGCAAAATCCCCGTGCTGTCGCTCAAGTCGCACCGGACACCAGAGAAGGAGGCATAAATGGAACGTGTGGTTGTATTTGCGGCTTTTGACCGTCAGGGCATTGTGAGTGATTATATTGTCAGCTATTTGCGGCAGTTAAAAACGGTTGCCTCCAAAATAATTTTTATTGCCGACAACACGGCCGATAAAAGCCAGAAAGACAAACTGTCGGGTCTGGTTGATTATGCGCAGTTTGAGCCTCACGGAGAATACGACTTTGGCTCGTATAAGCGGGGATATGCCTATGCCCAAGCGCAAGGGTGGTTGGATACGGCGGATGAGTTGGTGCTGTGTAACGACAGTTGCTTTTGCGTGGCGGCACTGGAGCCGATTTTTGCGCAAATGTCTGAGCATAAATGTGATTTTTGGGGCTTAATGCGCCGAACTTATCAGCGCGAGCACTTGCAAGGCTATTTTCTGGTGTTTCGCAAGCCGGTTATTCGGTCAAACGCATTACAGACTTATTTGTCAGCAGTCCGACACCAGGATAATTTTGCGGATGTTGTCAACCAATATGAATTGCCGTTAAAGGAATATCTGGAACAAAAAGGGTTTGTTGCGGGGTGTTTTCTTTCCGCCGATAATTTGCAAATATCAGCAACGAAAAATCCGACCTCGTATCCGTCTTTGCTTTATCAAAACGGTTTCCCTCTGGTGAAGAAAAAAGTTTTTCTGAATGCGGTCGACTGTATGGAAAACCCTCGCAAAATCTTAAAACAGGTGCCGTCACCGACCTATCAAGACATTGTGCAGTATAACAAGCGCCATTTTCCACCTTTTCCAATCTTAATGAAGTGGGACTTGAGCCGTTGCAGACAACAAATCAAACACTTTGCGGTCTTTGTTCTGCACCTGTTTGTGCAAATCAAAATCACCAAAAAGAACAAACTACTCATTAAAATATTCAAAATTCCGGTTGTAGCCAAAGCTATATCTCACAAACAAAAGGAGCAAAGCCAATGGACTATCAGTTAATAAAATTTCCGGTACACGGAGACCATACAGGCTCATTAGTGGCTCTGGAAAAGGGCGAAGATTTTCCCTTTGACATCAGGCGCGTTTATTACATTTGGGGCACAGATAAAAACGCCGTCCGCGGCAAGCACGCCCACCGCAAACTGGAGCAGGTTATTGTCTGCACCTCCGGCAGCTGTGATTTTATATTGGATGACGGGCACGAGAGGGAGACAATTCATTTAGACAACCCGACGGAAGGCTTGCATATTAAAAACAATATTTGGCGCGAATTTACCAATTTCAGTCCGGATTGCGTTGTTATGGTTTTGGCCTCGGAGCACTATGACGAAAGCGATTATATTCGTAATTATGATGATTTTTTGGAGAGCGTAAAATGATACATCCTCTTGCAGACGTTCAAAGCCCCAACATTGGGGAAGATACCAATATTTGGCAATTTTGTGTTGTCTTAAAAAATGCCAGAATAGGCAAAAATTGCAATATTTGTTCTAATTGCTTTGTTGAAAATGATGTGATCATCGGAGATAATGTTACGGTTAAGTGCGGAGTGCAAATTTGGGACGGCATGGTTGTTGAAGATAATGTGTTTATCGGTCCCAACGTTACTTTTTGCAATGACCGTCACCCGAAGTCTCGCAATAAGGATTGGAAGTTGGAACCAGTCATCATTAAAAAAGGCGCGAGCATTGGTGCCAATGCCACCATTTTGCCAGGGGTAACGATTGGTGAAAACGCCATGATTGGCGCCGGTTCTGTGGTCACAAAAGATGTTCCGGCACATAAAACGTTTATCGGTAATCCCTCAACGGAGAAAAAATAAGATGACAGATAATAAACTCGCCATAATAATGGTTGACGGAGGATTTTGTTCTCAATTGGTTAAATATGCCTTGGGCGAATTTTTAAAACAGCAGCTGAACGTTAAGGTCAAATACGATGTCTCGTGGTTCAAAAACAATGGTATGGACTGTGACGGCAAGTTCAAAAGAGAATTGGTCATCAACAAAGTTTTCAAAGATATAGATTTTGAAATAGCCACGGATGAAGAAATTGCGAGCGTAAAAGCTGCCAACTGCTTTGTTAATGACAATCCCTACAAATTTTGCACGGCTTTATTGTCTCAAAAGTTTCCATTATATATAGACGGTTACTATGAAAGTATTGCATATTTAAAACCTGTCCAAAATATTTTGTATGAAAAACTAAACTTTGCCAATGTAGAATTAGATAATGCTAATAAAGATATGTTGGCGGCTATCAAAGCCTGTGACTATTCTTGTGCCGTACATATCAGACGCGGAGATTTTGTAAGATTAGGTTTGGCATTTCTCACGCCGGAATATTATATCAGCGCCATCAAACAGGTGCAAAAAAAACAGCCGGATTGTTGTTTTTTCTTTTTTTCAAATGATATAGAATACGTTAAAAAAGACATAATCCCGCAGTGCTCTGATATTAAGTATCAAATTGTTGATGTCAATTCAAATGACACCGGTTACTTGGATTTATACTTAATTTCTCAGTGTCAGGCTCAAATTTCCTCAAATTCAAGTTTTGGATTTTGGGGTGCGTTCTTAAATCAGAACTCTGATAAAATTTTTGTGTTTCCGTCTCAATGGATTCCTCAAGATGATATTTTAGGCTATTATGCCTCGGCAGCACATTATTTACCCAATTCCATTTTGCTGGATAAAAACGGAGAACAGCCTGTCGCCGATATTGATAGTGAGTTGCAACAAGAAATTGTCAGAGCAAGGAATAATTTACAAAATTATCTGATAGAGACGGATAAAAATAACAAGACCAACATTTGTGCTATATACTTTTCATCAAATGGAATTTTTTATCCTAAAAATTTAGAAACTTTTCAATCAACAATAGTGCAAAAGAACCGTTTTGAGTGGTATAAAACGCGTTATGAAAAAGCTTCAAAACATATTTTTCTAAGAGATATCAATATGAGTTGGTATCAGGATGGTATTAGTGATTCTTTGGATAGTATTGATAAAATTGTTGATATATTAAAAAAGGAAACTGCCGGATACGACATAGTCTGTATTGGTAGCTCTGCGGGTGGTTACGCCGCTCTGGTTTTTGGTTGCTTATTGCGTGCTCAAAAGTGCTTTGTGTCATCTCCTTGTTTTGATGTTAATCAAAGTATTGCTCTTAATGCAAAATATATTCCTCAAAGTGAATACAGTACGCAGAAATATCAAAAATATACTCAGAAATACGGAAAATATAATGATATTTTGCCACTGGTCAATAAAACAGAAACCAAAATTTATTATATCTATCCGATGTTCAGCGATATAGACGCTCCTGAATATGAAAAAGTAAAGAACTTGCAAAATGTTAAAGTGTTGAAATATGCGTCAGACGTGCACGGTCAGCCATTTGGGCACAATTTAATCAAAGCGTTACTGAATACAACTCGCTTAGATGGTATATTTGGAAAGACCTATTTTTCAGAAAATCAAATTGCAAAGCATTTTTCTCCCAAAGAATTGATTTTGTACGCCTATCACCAAGCCAACCCGAAAAGAAAATGGAATTGGTTTGTGAAAAAGAAATTTTGGAAAAGTTTTATAAAATTGTATTTAGAAATCAAGTCAGGAATAAATGGATAATGCCTAGATATTTGATTAAATTTTTGAGCTTATTTATTCCTATTAAATCAGTCAGAAAATCTTTCCGACAAAAAATGAATAAGTTAAACGCATTTGGAGATTTAGCAACAGTTTTTACGGAAATCAAAACCAAGAGAGATACTGTTGTAGATCATAAAAGTTTATGCAAAGTTATTATCTTGGGAAGCTCTCATGGTGCTTATGGGATAAATCCTGAGTTTGTAGGGGAGGACTGTTTCAATTTATGCTCTAATTCTCAAGATTTATACACATCAAAGCGCATTTTAACATATATGCAAAAAGAACTGCCTAATTTGCAAAAGGTTGTTATCTGTCTTGATGTTTTTTCCAAAGGGTGGAATTTGTCCCGCACCAGTGCAGAACATATCTGTGCCTCATACCAATATTTATATGGTATTGACTATCCGCTGTTTGTTGACCACCATAACAATTTAAAACGATGTAAAAAATTGGATAAACTGGATTTAAAAGTTAAAGAAAATAAAAATGGCTATCTAAACCCTCCCGGATTAATATTAACAAATTCTGCAGAAGAAAGAGTCAAATCTCATTTGAGAGAGCACAATCGAGAACAGACACAATATTGCCACCTAACAGACATGATACAGCTGTGTGTATCTAAAAATATTGATGTATATATTCTGATAGCTCCGGTTAGAAAAGATTATCAAGTTTTAATTCCTCAAAACCTATTGTTGACCGAGGCTCAAAAGTTGGCGGATGAAAAAGCAAAAGTTGTTGATTTCTTTAACGATTCTGATTTTACAAACGAAGATTTTTATGATTTTGACCACTTGAATCCCATAGGGTGCAAAAAATTATCAATAAAATTGAAAGGATATATAAGATGATAAAATTTTTAGATTTGGCAAAGATAAACAATCGTTTCAGAGCCGAGGTTGACGAGCGTATTACGAATATATTAGACAAGGGTTGGTATTTGCAAGGGGAAGAAAATGATAAATTCTCGGCGCATTTTGCGCAATACTGCGGCGCAAAATATGCCTTGGGCGTGGCGAACGGCTTAGATGCTTTGCGGCTGATTATCAAAGCTTCGGGTTTGGGCGCCGGTGATGAGATTATCGTACCCGCCAACACCTACATTGCCACGATTTTGGCAATCTCCGACAACGGTTGCACGCCGGTTTTGGTTGAGCCCGATATTCACACCTACAACATCAATCCTGATTTGATTGAGCAGGCAATTACCCCCAAAACCAAAGCCATTATGGTGGTTCACTTGTACGGACAAGCGGTACAAATGCAAAAAGTTTGGGATTTAGCTAAAAAATACAACTTAAAAGTGTTTGAAGATTGCGCTCAGGCTCACGGCGCATATTATCAAGACCGCAAAGTCGGCAACCTTTCTGATGCCGCCGCCTTTTCCTTCTACCCTGGGAAAAACTTGGGCTGTATGGGCGATGGCGGTGCGGTCGTTAGCAATGATAAAACTCTGATTGATAAGGTTAAGGCTCTGGCTAATTATGGCTCTGATAGAAAATATCATCATATTTACAAAGGCTTAAATTCAAGATTGGATGAAATTCAGGCCGCTGTGTTAGATGTCAAACTGCCGCATTTGGATGCAGATAACGCTCGCCGCCGTGAGATTGCCAAATATTATCGCGAACACATCACCAACCCCAAAATTATTTTGCCGCAAACCTATGATGAAAAAGCCGCCGTATGGCATGTGTTTGTGGTCAGAACAGAGGAGAGAGACCGTTTTCAGCAATATCTGAGCGATAAAGGCGTACAAACGATTATTCACTATCCGACCCCGCCGCACAAGCAAGAGGCCTATAAGGAACTGAACAACCAATCTTATCCGATAACGGAAGAAATTCATAAAACCATTATCTCGTTGCCGATTTCTCCGGTGATGACTGATGATGAGGTTAAGCAACTTGTGGAGGTTGTTAATGACTGGAAATAAAGGTTTATTATCAGTCTGTTGTTTGGGATATAATCACGCCGAGTTTATTGAAAACAGTATTCGCGCAATTTGGAACGCCGATTATAAAAATATTGAGATTATTGTTGTCGATGACGGCTCAAAAGATAACAGCGGTGAGATTTTAACCGCCTTGCAACAGCAAAGCCCGTTGCCGATGACTGTTATTTTACAAGACAATACCGGCAAAGTCGGACATAATTTTAACGTGGCATTGTCAAAAGCCAAAGGCGAATATGTCTCGTTCATCTCTTTGGATGATGTTTTAATATCAGATGCGATTAAACCTTGCATTGATTATATGAACGCCGATAAAAAATGCGCATTTGTTGCCGCTGATTGTATCCAAGGTGTCAATGGTCGTGGTGAGCCGTGTGACAACGTGCCGCCGTTGAAGTTGGCAACGCTGAGCAATCCTACGGTTGATGATTTGCTTGAGCTGGAATATTTGGAGTTTGGCGCTTTTTATATTCAGGGCACATTTTTCAGAAAAGATATTGTTTCGGAAGTCGGCGGTTTTGATGAAGATATGACCGGAGATGATTTGGTTTTAAGAACAAAAGTTTTCAGACTGATGAAAAATCAAAACCTTTCTGATTTTAAAATATTTCATACGCCGATTTGCCAATATCGTATTCACGGCAGCAATATTCACAAAAATCATTTAAGACAAATCAGAATTGTATCGGAATATCTTGAGCGTTATTGGCCGGACAGGAAAAATTGCGAGCAATTTGTGGCTTGGGCAATGAACTCATTGACGCAAATGGATAAAAAAACATGGAGCACCTTGTTTGGTATGAATAAGAGAACCTTATCTTTGCTTGATGAAGATAAAATAATTGCGTTGTATGCCAAGCAGGATATACAAGAGAAAACACTCCTTAAAATTCCTTATCTGATTTCTGTGGTGCGTATCAAAAATTTTGCCGAACACAGCAAAAAAATGGTGTTGACCGTGTTGGGCAAAAAAATGGAGTTTAATTACAAAAAGAAAGAACATAACCATGGTTAAAGTTTTTGTTTCCGGCTGTTTTGATGTTTTGCACAGCGGTCATATTCGTTTTTTTGAAGAGGCGTCGTCTTATGGTGATTTATATGTTTCGGTTGGCTCAGACAAAACGGTTGAGGAGCTGAAACACCGCAAAACACTGTATAACGAGCGAGAGCGGCTGTATATGGTGTCCTCTATTCGTTTTGTTCATCAGGCATTTATAGCCCAAGGCTCAGGAAAACTCGATTTTAGCGCAGAAATAAAGACTATTCGTCCGGATATCTTTTTTGTAAACGCAGATGGCGACAGTCCGGAAAAGCGCCAATTTGTTGAGAGTTTGGGAATTCGCTACGTTGTTAGTAACCGTATCCCCAAAAATTTGTTGCCAATTCGCTCCACAACCGCTATAAGAGAGGAGCTGAAACGCTAAGACGTTTAGCCCAAAGGAGTTGAGTAAGGTTGGCAAAAGTGCAAAAAAAATCATACGACTTAATAGCCTCGATTGGGGTGAATTGCGGGTGCAGCGGGTTTTTGCGGCGGTGTAAGCTGCAATATGCCTCTCTGCCGTTTGATTGGAACTTCTGCGCCTCGTTTGATGAGCATATCCGCACTATTGTGAACGATTTTGCCGGCTTTTTAGATCTGCAAAAGTTGCAATTTACCCCCAAAGAAGATGAGGAAAAATCCGACCGCAGCTGTGATTATTATCGCAACACTCAAAACGGTTTTTTGTTTTTACATGACTTTCCGATCGGCATACCTTTGAACGAGTCTTATCCTGCGGTGCGGGAGAAATATCAGCGCCGCATTGGGCGTCTTTATCGCCGCATCGCAAAAGCCCAAAAGGTTTTGTTTGTGTGGTTTTGCGCGCAAGATTGGTTAGAGACCGAGCAGATTATAGAGGCACAGCGGCAACTGGCGCAAAAGTTCCCCAAGCAGCGGGTGGATATTCTGGTGGTGGAAAATGATAAAAACCTGAGCGATATCACTGAGGAGCAGCTCTCGGACAACATCATCAGAATCCGCTACAATATGTTTAGCAACAAAACAGGTAATCCGTTGTCAGATGTTATGGGAAATATGGCTCTGGGCGAGCAGGCTTTCGGACGGTTCAAACTCCGTCAGCCATGGTGGTTTAAACCGGCGCGAAAACTGCTTTATTGCATCCCCAATCGCCGGATTCGCAAAAAGTTGCGGCACAAAATTTATAATCACGATTAATCTTTGATTTTGTCTAAAAATCTGCAGTGTTTGAAGCTGAAAGCAAAAAAAGCTTGTACTGATAAAACTACCAGTACAAGCCCGTCAAAGTATCATCCCTCAAAAACAACACCTCAATCACACAAAGTATGGCAGATATTTTACCTCAATGCAATAAAAATATCTTCATAGACAAAATTTTGGATTAGTGCTTGAAAAAATCGCAATTTTGCGCTATGATAATTGGCAGAAAAAATATTATTAATTTAAAAACATTATTATGAATACATTAAAATCATTTAAGTTGTCACGTCTGTTTGATAAGTCCGCATGGGTTTACTTTGGTTGGTCTTATGCCGTGATTATCCTTGTATTGCTTGTGATATACACAATGGGGTACGTCATGAACGAGGAGGTTCCGCAAGCTGCCGGTATTTTAGGCTATTTGCTTGCGTTTGCATGGATTTTGTGTGAGATTTGCTGTGCCGGAGATTATGCTGTTTTGCAAGGCGAAAAATTTGGTCAGCAGATTAAGGTTTATGTCTATAAAATGTCGGACAACCACCGCAAAATTTATGTGCAGAAGAATCATGGTTCGGTTCATGAGTGGGATTGTCTAGGGTATAAAATCATCAAAGAACACGGCAAAGCTCGCCGTCTGGTTCTTTGGTCTGAGGAAGAGGCTCACCTTTATGACCCTGATTGCATAGGTAAATTTGCGTCAGGGATTTACCTCGGTAAAAGACTTTGTGTTGGTGTTTATCTTAAGGAAAAATCCATTTCAAGAGCGATTATTCTGGTAGGTGACAATGATGTTGAACATCTCAACTGCGACAGTTTCTTTATGGGTAAAAAAGTGTGTGTGCTTAATGCCGGTAAGAAGACGCAGGCGACCGTTGTGGTGCAGAACAAAAATGTTTATCGAGCATATTCTCTGCGGTACAACGATGACCAAAAGTCGGTTAATGTTTGCCTTGAAACCCGCGAAATCATTATTCATGATGATAAAACGTTGCGTGTTCTGCTTCCGAAAAAGGACGGGACCTACGTTGAGGGAACAAGCTGTCCGACCATATTGTCTAAGGCCGGTAAGGTTGCTTTTCACTATGATGAAGAAACCAGAGAGTCTGTTGTTCACGCGTATGACAGCAAAGAGCAGGCGCTTCGCGAAGTTTTCCGTGGTGATATTGATGCCATAGACTTCGACCGCTCTGAGATTTTGTGCGGTGACGGACAAACATTTAAGGCTTAAAGAAAAAATCCCAAACTCGAAAATGAGTTTGGGATTTTTTGTGTGTAGCTTAAAGCCTAAAAGCCAAAAAGTAGGGAGTGAGTGTCGGCATAATCCTGAGCCATAACGTCATAACGGTCAAGACCTTGCTTGTTCAAGCCATCGCGGTCAAAACCGTCTCGGTCATAACCCTGAGCATTAAAACCATCCCTGTTGAACCCTTCTCGGTCAAAACCCTTGACATTAAACCCGTCCTTGTCGAACCCTTCTTGATCATAACCGTTCTTGTCGAAACCGTTGCGGTCATAGCCTTCGCTATTGATACCATCAACATCAAAGCCGTGTTGGTCTAATCCGAACTTGTTGAATCCTCGACGGTCGAAACCGTTGCGGTTGTAGCCGTCGCGTCCGAAACCATCAATATCAAAGCCGTCTTTGTCATAGCCGTCCTTGTCATTGCCCCAACGATCATAGCCATCAGCATCCAAACCGTTCTCGTCATAGCCGCAACGATCATAACCATTGCGATCGAAACCTGCTAAGTTATAGCCATCGCGTCTAAAGCCATCAGCATCCAAACCGTCTTCGTCAAAGCCAGCCTTATCCCAACCAAACTTATTGAAACCCTTTCGGTTATAGCCATCAAGACCATAGCCTTCGTGATCAAAAGTGTCAAAAGGGTTGAAATACTCATAACTGTTTTTGTCATAGCCGTCGGCGTCATACGCCTTTACCGGAACAATAGCCTTTTTCTCACCCGAGCGATTGACTCCGTCACGATTATAACCCATACAGTCATATCCTTCTCGATCATAACCTTCGTCATCATAACCAAACGCGTTGAATCTGCCCTCGGGCATCATCAAAACAACAGCGGCCTTTTCGACCTTTGGCGCAACAATGGGATGAATCTCCTTAGCTCTACTTGCTTTCTTCATATGAATAAAATTTTATTAATTAGACAAAAGTCTGAAATAACAAACACCTTTGCTAATCAGACATAATAATTACTTAAAAATATAAAATTGCTCTGACTATAATCACCAATTTGACAAAAATCAAGCAAAAAGCGAAAAGATTTCTCCTCTCGCTTTTATCTTCCTGAATCAGAAATATTTTTTTAAGTCTACAACCCCGCCCTCAGGGAAGAAAAAGACCACTTGTTCCTCAACCGCAAAACCTAACCCGCCCCAAACGCCGCCTCCATGCGGCTGATTTTGGTAATTTTTTTTCTTACTTCAACTTTATGGTTTCGATATTTTAAAACCATAAACTTGACATTTGCAGAGAACATAAAAGCACAAAAAAACGGCTGAGCCGAAGCAACAGCCGTTATGAGATAAAGCAGGCGAGGAGACTACTCCAGATAATAAACAATGGTCGAAACCACTCTGACCGTTTTGTTGATTTGCGCGGATTCGCTGGCGCCGGGGGTTTGTTCGCGCGGCAAAATAGAGAACACACCCTGATTGGCGGTTTTTATTTTGCCAACTTTGCTGTCTGAGCTTTTGGCAAATTCTTCAGCGGCTTGTTTAGCGTTGCGTGTAGATTCTTCAAGCATTTGCGGTTTAATCTGGTTAATGCCCGTAAACAGGTATGATACCGGATATTGATAATCCTGACTGTCAAAAATCACCCCTTGCGAGACCAATGTTCCAATTTCGCGCAGGGCGGCGTCGGTGCCGTCAACATTTTCGGAACGCACCGTCACTGTCTGGTCGAGAATATATCTTGAGTCGGTGGCTTTTTCATCACGATAAGGATTGGTCATCAGGTCGTTGGTGTTGATTTTGCCCACGATGATTTCTTGGTTTTTAAAGCCTTTTTCCCGCAGAAAAGAGGTTACCAACCGCAGGTCGTTTTCCATTTTTTGTTGAACGGCGTTAAGGTCGCTGCCGGTGGTCTTAAACTTAATGTTCCAAACCGCCAAATTAGCCTTAACATCCATTTCAGCCAACCCCTTAACCGTGACGGTGCTGTTTTCTTTTTGGCTCAGATAATAGTAATACCCGGGGAAGAACCCACCCAAAGCAATGCCTAAACCTAAAATAACGCTGGCAGTGCGAAGTTTCAAATTTGTTTCCATTAATTTGCCTCCGATAAGTTATTAAATTCAGAATTATATGTAACATTACGAAAGGCAATAATCAACACTTATATTGTTTGACAAAACCTGTGAGACGTTATATCTTTTCGCCGATTGAAAAATTTTTTTCGGCAGGCTGAAAATGACAACATTAAACAAGCTAAAAGCGGGGCAAAGCGCCAAAATTCTCAAATTGTCATGTCGGGAAGAAAAGTTGCGCCGCCATTTTCTGGATATGGGTTTAACCCCAAAAACCACGGTCTCTTTTGTTAAAACCGCGCCACTGGGGGATCCGATAGAAATCAAGGTCAGGGGCTACAAACTCACTCTGCGCTTGGCAGACGCCGCGCAAATTGAGGTCGGAGAGGTGAGCAAAACCGTCCCCGCCGTCGTGAATTGCAATCCGAATAAGGAAGATATCTGTACCCGCAAGGGTGAAAAGTCTGAGCTGCAAATGAAGAGCTGTGGCGAGATTATCCCCGAAAGCCAAAATATCCGCTTGGCGTTGATAGGCAACCAAAACTCGGGCAAAACCACTCTGTTTAACCGCCTGACCGGCGCCAACTGCCATGTCGGCAACTTCCCCGGCGTTACGGTGGAACGCAGCGACGGCATGATAAAAGGCTTTAACAATGTCAGCATTACCGATCTGCCGGGGATTTATTCGCTGTCGACTTATTCGTCGGAGGAGGTTGTCACGCGCGACTTTTTGCTCAAAGAAAAGCCCGATGCGATTATTAATATTGTCGACGCCTCTAATCTGGAACGCAATTTGTTTTTAACCACACAGCTCCTGGGGCTGAACATCCCCATGGTAGTGGCGCTCAACATGATGGACGAGGTCAACCTGAACGGCGGCGTGATAGATCTTAACGGGCTTGAACAGTCGCTCGGCGCGCCGGTGGTGGCGATTTCTGCTGCCCAAAACGAGGGTATAGACGAACTGCTTGATCATGTGGTTAATGTGGCGCGTTATCGCGAGGTTCCTGATAAAATTGATGTCTGCGGCTATTGCGGACATGATGACGGCGCCGTGCACCGTTGTATTCATGCCATTAACCACCTGATAGAGCCTCACACGCAAAAGGTCGGTGTTCCTGCCAAATTTGCCGCCGCCAAACTGGTTGAGGGTGATGAGTTGGTGAACAAGGCACTTGATTTGAGCAAAGATGAGCGCAAAGTGATAGAAAATATTATTGCGCAAATGGAAAAAGAGAGCGGTTTGGACAGACAGTCGGCGATTGCGGATATGCGCTTTGCGTTTATTGAACAAATTTGCCGTCGCTACGTTTATAAGCCGGAAGAAAACCGCGAGCGCCGCCGTAGTGAAAAGCTCGATAAAATCCTAACCGGAAAATTTACGGCGCTGCCGGTGTTTGTGTTGCTTATGGCTTTGGTTTTTTATATTTCGTTCGGTCCGATAGGAACCTGGTGCTCCGATATGCTTGAGGCGCTGATAGAAATGTTTGGCGAAGGTGTGCGCCATGGGCTTGAAAACTATCGGATGAATCCGGTTGTTACCTCATTAATGGTTGACGGTGTAATCGCCGGAGTGGGTAGTGTGTTGAGCTTTTTGCCGATTATCGTCATTTTGTTCTTTTTGCTCTCCATGCTTGAAGACAGCGGCTATATGGCGCGCGTGGCGTTTGTTATGGATAAACTGTTGCGCAAGGTCGGGCTTTCCGGTCGTAGCTTTGTGCCCATGCTTATAGGATTCGGCTGTTCGGTGCCGGCGATTATGGCGGCGCGGACTCTGCCTTCCGAGCGTGATCGTAAAATGACCATATTCTTAACGCCGTTTATGAGCTGTTCGGCCAAATTGCCGATTTATGTTTTGCTGACGGCGGCGTTTTTTGCCGAGCACCAAGCCATTGTCATTATCAGCCTTTATGCCTTGGGTATATTGGTCGGTCTGCTGTTGGCGCTGTTGCTTAAAACCTTTTTCTTCAGGGGTGAGGCTGTGCCTTTTGTTATGGAACTGCCTGATTACCGTCTGCCTGAGCTGAAAAACGTTTGGCACCTGATTTACTTTAAGGCCAAGTATTTTATCACCAAAGCCTTTACCATTATTTTTGCAGCCACGGTTATTATCTGGTTTTTGCAAACGTTTGATATTAGGTTAAACGTGGTGCCGTCCTCCGAGCAAAGCATAATCAGCTTTATCGGTCGCCTCATCACCCCGATATTTGTACCGCTCGGGATTGACGATTGGCGGGTTTCCACGGCGTTTTTAACCGGATTTGCCGCCAAAGAAAGCGTTGTCAGCACCCTGAGTGTGTTGTTGGGCGGCGATGTGGCGCAAATCAAAACCTTGCTCACACCGTTGAGCGGCTTTGCGTTTTTGGTGTTTTCTCTGCTCTACACGCCGTGTGTGGCCGCCATTGCCACCGTCAAAAAAGAGCTTGGCGCCGGCAGCGCGGTGCTGATTATTCTGGTACAGTGTACCGTGGCGTGGTTGGTGGCGTTCACTGTGTTCAGCCTCGGCAACCTGATGTTTTAATATAAGGATAATAATATGACCCAAACCTATTCGGAAACTTCAAAACGACTAATGCTCAAGTTCCAAAAAGACGAGCTGACCAGTTCGATTATCTATAACTACTTTGCCGCCAAAGTGAGCGACAAAAAGAACCGCGCCGTGCTCATCCGTATTGCGCAGGAAGAGGCCTGCCACGCCGAAGTTTGGAAGTCTTACACCAAGCAGGCGGTCAAGCCGAATTATGCGGCGATTTGGTGGTATAAACTGCTGATTATGTTGTTTGGCTACACTTTTGTGATTAAGCTGTTGGAACTGCATGAATATAAAGGTGCGCAGAGCTTGGAGCAACTGCACAAAGAAATTCCCGAGACCGAACAAATTATCCAACAGGAAAAAGAGCACGAAAAATGCCTGATAGATATGCTTGACGAAGAGCGGTTAAATTATGTTGGCGCTATGGTATTGGGTTTGAACGACGCACTTGTGGAGTTGACTGGGACCATTGCCGGTTTAACTTTTGTGCTGATGAATACATCGCTGATTGCCATGGCCGGAATCATCACCGGCATTGCCGCAACCTTGTCCATGGCGGCGTCAAACTATCTGGCCGAGCGCGCCGACGGCAACCCTAAGGCGCTGACTGCTAGTGTTTATACCGGCATAACCTATTTGTTCACCGTGGTGTTTTTGGTGCTGCCTTATCTGCTCATGCCCGAGAATATGTTTGTGTCTGCGCTCGGGTGCATGATTTTGGTGGTGATTTTGCTGATTGCGGCGTTTAACTTTTATATTGCCGTGGTACGCAGTGAAAAGTTTTTGCCCAAGTTTTTTGAGATGTCGGGTATCAGCCTTTCCGTGGCGTTGATTTCGTTCCTCATCGGTTGGGTTGCCAAAATGTTTTTTGGCATCGACGCGGGATAGACGGCTATGGCGGATAAAATTTTATTACTGTCGTGTTGCGCGCCGTGTTCTTGCGCGGTGATTGAAAAATTGGCGCAAGAGGGGCGGGCGGCCGCCGTGGTGTTTTATAATCCCAATATTCGCCCCGTGGCTGAATACCGCAAACGCTGTGACGAAAACAAGCGGGTTTGCGAACAATATCATCTGCCGTTTATTGAGCTGGAGTATGATAACGACCGCTGGTGCGCACTGACTCATGGACTAGAAAATGAGCCGGAACGCGGCAGCCGTTGCAGTGTGTGTTTTTATATGCGCCTCAAACGAGTTATGGAATACGCTAAAGCCAATGGCTTTGGAGCTGTCGCCTCAGTGCTTGGGGTGTCGCGTTATAAAAATCTGGCGCAGGTTAATGAGGCGGCGGCGCGAGCCTCGGCGGCAACCGGCGTGCCTTATCTTGAAATTGAGGGACGCAAAGGCGGTATGCAAGAACGCCGCGCCGAACTGATTAAAGAGCTTAATTTATATTCACAGAATTATTGCGGTTGCAAACCGCGTGAAGAAGGAAAATCCTGATGAATCTGATTCGTAAAACCGCCAAACTGCTCACTTTGCCGATTTTGAACAAAAATAAGCGCAAAGATGCCCGCGCTAAGGTTGAAAAACTGTTGCATCGTGTGTTCAAAACCGAACGCTACCGTTGCGAGCAGGCTTATTTGCAAATATTGCAAGACAATCGCGCTTTGGGCTTTGAACGTTATCACTTGGTGTCATTGGGCTATAATTGCTTTGGTCGTATGACGTTTAATTATTGGGGGCTCAAGCCTCGCAAAGCCGACGGCGAAAAGACGATGCCGTTTGATATTTCGGTGCATCCGTTGTCAACGGTCATAAAATTGTTGCAAACCCGCTTTGCCGACTATTTTGATAATATGGTTTATGACCGGACCGAACAATGTTGGAAAAATCCTGATTTGGGTATAACTTTTGTCCATGACCACGAAAACGACGCCGAACTGTTCAAAAAACGCTACGCCAACCGCATTGAAGCCTTTTACGCCGCGGTGGAAGACGAGCGCCCGTGTCTGTTTTTTGCTTATACCGACACCGAGGCCGACGTGGCGCGGATTAATGAGTTGAACGAGGTCTTAAAGCAGTTGTGCCCGCATAAAAGGTTTAAGCTGGTGTATATGATTTTCAATCATCCTCTGCCGCAGGGCATAGATTCGGACATTGCCGTTTATCGGGCAGATTATCCGCAAGACTATGTGCATATGGATGTTAACACCAAATACCGCAAGTCCGGTTTTGAATTTGAGGCGGGGGTTGTGGCTTGTGTTCGCCGCCAAATTGAACGGCTGTTGCGCGAAAAATAGTTGCTCCATGCCGTAAAATTATGTTGACAAGTGCGGCTAAATATGTATAGTACGCATAAACAGTTAATTTAATTTTTTATTTATAAGAGTATGGAACAATGGCAAAAGCAGTAAAAGTTAAAGTAAAATTAGAGAGCACCGCGGGTACCGGATCTTTTTATTTGGCTGAAAAGAACCCGAGAACTCACCCTGAAAAGTTGACTCTGAAAAAATATGACAAGAAGTCTAAAAAACACGAAGAGTTCGTTGAAAAGAAGTTAAAGTAATTTCTTTTGTGAAAGTTTTTAATGAGAGAGCAATAAAGAGGTGCCGCCTGACACCTCTTTATTTTTTTGCATAATAATCAAACCGATGTACGATTGCGCCGCCAAGAGGCAATGGTGTTAATAATTTTATAACCAATCAGGGGATATATTACCTCTATCGGATGTAAACCTTAGAAAAGTGGTTGAAAATATTATGAGCAGCATAAGTACCCTTAATATCCTGAATACTATTATTAATGATGATTGTGTTAAGGTCATGAACGAAATGGAGGAAAACTCCGTCGATTTGATTTTTGCCGATCCACCGTACAATCTGCAACTTGGCGATGCCTTAACGCGTCCTGATAACTCCAGTGTCAGCGGAGTCTATGAAGAGTGGGATAATTTTGAGAGTATCGCAGCGTATGACGAATACACCCGCCGTTGGATGAAAGCGGCGCGCCGTGTGTTGAAAGATAACGGCGCTATCTGGGTGATTGGCTCATATCACAATATTTTCCGCGTCGGTTACATCTTGCAAGATTTAGGCTTTTGGATTTTGAACGATATTATCTGGAACAAAACCAACCCGATGCCTAATTTTAAGGGCACCAGATTTACCAATGCGCACGAGACGCTGATTTGGGCGGTGAAAAATCCAAAATCAAAATATACCTTTAATTATGAGGCGATGAAAGCGCTTAATGACGATGTGCAAATGCGTAGCGATTGGCAACTGTCTTTGTGCACCGGTAAAGAGCGCTTGAAAGGTGCGGACGGCGCCAAACTTCACCCAACGCAAAAACCCGAGAGTCTGCTTTATCGTGTGATTATGGCGTCTTCAAATGTTGGCGATGTAGTGCTTGACCCATTTTTTGGTACAGGAACTACCGGCGCCGTGGCCAAAAAAATCGGTCGTCACTTTATTGGTATTGAAAAAGACAAAGTTTATGTCGAGGGCGCGCAAAAACGCATTGACGAGGTCGAACCGGTTAAAAACGAAATTTGCTTGGAGTATAGTTGCAAAAAACGTCAACCGCGTATTCCGTTCGGTGCCGTGGTCGAACGTGGCTTGCTGTCGCCGGGGGATATTCTTTATGATGCCGGCAAAAAACATTGTGCGGCGGTGCGTTCGGATGGTACGGTTAAAAGCGAGCTGTTGGAAGGTTCAATCCATCAGGTTGGCGCTGCGGCGCAAAATGCGGCTGCCTGCAACGGTTGGGTCTATTGGTATTATGAAGACAGCGAGCGCGGTCTGGTTTGCATTGATGAACTCCGCCAACATATCCGCGAAGAACTATATCCGGATTTAAGTTAAACTCTTCTCTAAAGTGTAAAAAATGCCGATATTCCGTCGGCATTTTTTATTGCTCGGAACAAATAAAATTGTTGTACATCACGCATTTATACATTATAACTAAAGACAACTTGAATTTTTTTGTAAGATAAAGACCTAAATGCAAAAATGGAATAACCATAATAATTTGCGCCAAATCAGCAAGTTGGTGCCTGAAACTGTGCCCGAACCTGAAGATTGTCGGGACTGGATGGAAGGCGTGGTCAAATTGGAGGGCAAAAAACAACTTCGCCGCCACAAAACCAAACGCCTGCCGCCAAAAAATCAGCCTGCGGCGTCCAAAACCGAACCTGCCGTCAAAAACTATGCTGCGATAGATTTGGGTACCAACTCGTGCCGACTGGTTATCGCCTCGCCGACACCGTCTTCCTTTCGTATTGTTGAAACCTATTCTAAAGTCACGCGCTTGGGAGAGGGAATTATTAACGAGAACGAACTGTCAAAACCGGCGATCAGGCGCACGATTGCGGCGCTTAAGGTCTGCTCCGGCGTGTTGAACGAATATGCCCCGATTTATCGCTCGCGCTTTGTGGCAACCGCCGCTTGTCGTCGGGCGACGAATTGTTCTGATTTTATTAACGCCGTCAAAAAAGAAACCGGTCTTAATATTGAGATTATCTCTTCCAAAGAGGAGTCTCGCTTGGCTGTGGTGGGATGTATTCCACTGCTTAACCGCAATATCAAACGGGCGTTGGTGTTTGATATCGGAGGTGGCTCAACCGAAATTTCTTTGGCGCGGGTGACCAATACCGGCAAAACCTTTATTGAGGGCTTTGTCTCGCTGCCGTATGGCGTGGTGACCGTCTCCGAGGCCTTTCCCGGGAGCGAGATGACCGACTTGGCCTACAACACCATTATTGAGCGCACGCAAGAGATTTTGGCTGATTTTGAAGAACAATATCAAATTATGGACGCGGTGCGCAATCAAGAGATCCAAATTATTGGCACCTCGGGCACGGTAACGGTTTTGGGCGCCGTGCACCTCAACTTGCCACGCTATAACCGTTCGGCTGTCGATGGATTGTCAATTTCTACCGCCGATTTGGATAGAACTATTGCCAAAATTAAACGTTTGGGTGCTGAGGGACGCAGCCGCCACCCCTGTATCGGCAGCCAAAAGTCCGATTTGACCATAGCCGGTTGCGCGATTATTGAATCTCTGCTCAAGTTTTGGCCGATTAGCGAGGTTACGGTTGCCGACCGCGGGATTCGAGAAGGCATTTTGCTAGACCTCATGCACAGTGGCGCCCACAACGACAAACATTTTCCGAAACATCGCAAACCCCGCTTGTTTGAAAGGAAAAAACACAAATGACCGAACAACATTTTGCCGCGATAGATTTGGGCACTAACTCGTGCCGACTGGTGGTTGCCGACAGTCTCGGACACTATGTTTACAACCACTCCGCCGCCACACGTTTGGGCGAGGGCATGAGCAAAAACAACCGCTTCACGGACGAGGCTGTTGCCCGCGGTCTGGCGGTGCTCAAAGAATTTGGCGAGATTATCCGCAACAGTCATAGTCGTTATCGCGCCGTAGCCACGGCCGCTTGTCGTATGGCCGCTAATGGCGCTGAGTTTGTGCAACGGGTCAAAGACGAGTGCGGTGTTTGCCTTGAGGTGATTGACGGAGTGGAAGAGGCGCGGCTGAATATGTTGGGCGCTTTGGCTAATGCCGATAAGACCAAGCCTTATGTTTTGGTTTATGATATCGGCGGCGGTTCAACCGAGGTGACGTTGGCCAACCGCAATACGACCGAGATTATTTATACGGTTTCAATCCCGTGGGGTGCGCGCAATGCCTCGGAGCATTTCGGCATTAATGATTATAATCCGCAAAGCGCGCAGACGTTTGAGGCAGAGATTGTTTCTTATTTGCAAAAATTTAAGGAAGGTTGCCATTATGACAACTATGCCGGTCAGGTGTCGTTTGTAGCAACATCAAGCACGCCGTTGCGGCTTTCGGCTTACATTAATCAGCGTGCGGAGTATAATCGCGAGGCGGAAGACGGCAGTCAGATGAGCAAGGCGCAAATGGATAACGCCATTGCCGAGATTTTCAAGACTACCGAGCCCGAGCGCGCCGCTTCTCGCTATGTGGGCGAAAAACGCGCTCCGATATTTGTGTCCGGCTGTATCTTGCTCAAAACCATATATGACAATTTGCAAATTCCGGTGTTGACGGCGTCATACAAAAGCGCCAAAGACAGTATTATAATGGAACTTATAAAAGAGGCGAACCATGGGACATCTGACTAAATCGGCCAAAGAGGTGCGGGGCAGACATCAGCTTGCCGTTAAAGTGAAAACCTCAAAATATCGCGACAAGTCGTCAAATCGTTGGTTGGCGCGCCAGTTGAACGACCCTTATGTGGCGGAGTCCAAACGTTTGGGCTATCGCTCCCGCGCGGCGTTTAAGCTGATTCAGCTTGATGAAAAGTACAAGTTTTTGGGCAAAGGCAAACGCATTGTCGACTTGGGTTGCGCCCCCGGTGGATGGACTCAGGTTGCCGTGCAACGCAACAAAGGGGCGGGGCAGGTTGTCGGAATTGATATTTTAGAGACCGCGCCGGTCATGGGCGCCACTCTGATTCAGCAAGATTTTACCGAGGATGACGCCGCCGAAAAACTCAAACAACTCCTAAACGGCAAGGCCGATATTGTGATGAGCGATATGGCGGCCAATACGACCGGACACCAACAGACCGACCACCTGCGTACTATCGGTCTGGTTGAAATCGCCTACGCGTTTGCCAAAGAGGTTTTGTCAGAAGGCGGAATTTTCATCGCCAAAGTGTTTAAAGGCGGAGCTGAAGGCACATTGTTAGCTGATATTAAAAAGAATTTTCGCAAAGTTTCGCATTGCAAACCTGATGCCAGCCGTCAGGGCTCGCCGGAGGAATATTTGGTCGCCGAGGGCTTTAGAGGCAATAATGATGAATAAAAGCGTGTGGCTGAGCATATTGTCGGGCGTGATGTTGGGCGCGTGCAGCGTGGTTGCCGCCGATAACGCCGTGCCTGCGGATTATCAGCAGTGGTTGAGCAACTTAAAAGATGAAATGTCGGCGCGCGGGATTTCTCAACCGACTTTGGATAAGGCTTTTGCCAAAAACTACTATCATCCGCAACATCAGGTTATTAAACACGACCGCAAACAAAACGAGTTTGTGTTGCGTCCGTCCGAATATTTGAGCCGCGTGGTTGCGCCCGTTCGTGTTAAGCAAGGACGACAGCACTATGCCGAATTGCGCGGTCAATATCCGCAAGGCGTGTCAGATGTGCCGTTGCGCTATCTGGTGGCGTTTTGGGGCATAGAAACCAATTTTGGCACAAATAAAGGCGGCTATAATGCCATTGAGGCGCTGACGGTTTTGAGTTATGACCGCCGCCGTCCCAAGTTTTTTCGCGAGGAGCTGTATCATGCTCTCAAAATTTTAGACGAGGGGCATATCTCGTTTGAAAATATGGAAAGTTCATGGGCGGGCGCTATGGGGCATTTTCAGTTTATGCCTTCCACCTTTCAGAGCTATGGTCAAGATGGTGATAATGACGGCAAGATAGATATTTGGAACGATTTTCCCGATGCCTTGTCTTCTGCGGCGAACTACCTGTCAAAAATGGGATGGGATAATCGTTTGCCATGGGGAAAACCGGTAACGCTGAGTTGGAATTTTGACTATGCGCAGAGCGGACGTCACTATCGCCAAACTGTTGCGGCGTGGAAAAAAGCCGGTGTGCAGCTTTCGGATAAAAGCATTGCCGACAATGCCGAGGCGGCTCTGATTTTGCCGGAGGGACACCGAGGGCAGGCTTATTTGGTGTTTGACAATTTTAACATTATTATGCGTTGGAACCGCTCCGAGAACTATGCGTTGGCGGTCGGTTTGTTGGCGGACAGAGTGCAGAATAACGCTCTGCAAAACATTAAAGGCAATGATAATGTCTATCGCCTCAAAAATCAGGATATTTTGAAAGTGCAGCAATTTATTAATCAGCGCCATATCGCCAAAATTGGCACAGACGGCTATTTGGGCGGCGAAACGCGCAAAGCGGTGCAGAAGTTGCAGCAAAAATTCAAACTTCCTGCCGACGGCTACCCCGATGACAGATTGCTCGAACGCATTGATAATTATGAACAAAACGGCTATGCCGCGCCCGTTCCCGCCCGAAAATTACACAGAGGGAAACAAGCCTCTTTACGAAGCCGAAAAAAGAGTATAAATTGAGCTCAAATTGCAATTTGACTGAGAATATAAATGACCGGATATAAAATACATTTTCTGTTAGCCGCGCTGGTCTTGTTTGTGGCCGGCTGCGCCAGCAATGGAGTAGACCTCAATTCTTCTCCATATTCTCAGGCTGCCGCCATTAAAGGGCAGGGCGGCGTTTATAAAGTCGGCAACCCTTATAAAATTTTCGGCACCACTTATTATCCTGAAGAAAACTACAATTATTCCGAAGTTGGTATTGCGTCCTGGTATGGCAGTGATTTTCATAACAAACGCACCGCCAACGGCGAAAAATATGATATGAACACCTTGACCGCCGCGCACCGTACTTTGCCGTTGCCGTCTATTGTTAAGGTCACCAATTTGGACAACGGACGCTCGCTGGTTTTGCGTGTGAACGACCGTGGACCTTATGCCAAAAACCGCATTATCGACATCTCAAAACGCGGCGCGCAGCTACTGGGCTATCAGGTTCAGGGCACGGCCAAGGTGAGGGTCGAGGTGCTTGAAAAAGAGAGCAAGGAGCTCAAAGCGGCTTTGCTTGGCAATGATGTGGGCTCTATAAAATATGCGAAAAAACAATCAGTACCGCAAATATCTGAAAGTAAAACTTTAGTAATTTACAATCCTTCGACCGCCGATAAAGTTACCGATAGTCGCGCGGCCGATAATAGTTATTATGTTCAGGCCGGTTCGTTCTCGCAACGCCAATCGGCGTCGGGATTGCAAAATAAACTTGCCAAGTTTGGCAAGGCGAGGGTTTCAACCGCCAATGTCTCGGGCAAAACCTTTTATCGGGTGAGAATTGGTCCGTTCAGCTTTAAGGAAGAGGCTGAAGTAACTTTGGCAAAAGTCAAAAACTATGGTGTTAAAAACGCCAGTGTCGTAAGGTATTAGTTTAAGAATAGGATGTAATAATATGAAATTGCATAATTTATTAGGTAGTGTGGTTTTGAGCGCGTTTGTGCTTAATGTGGGGACGGCGGCTGCGATTGAGACCAAGGCGCGTAATGCTATTTTGGTTGATTTTGATACAGGGATGTATCTTTATGCCAAAGACGCCGACAAGATGGTTCCGCCGGCATCTATGAGCAAGCTGATGACAGTTTATGTTTTGTTCTCCAAACTCAAGGACGGCTCGCTGTCTTTGGATGATACCTTCACCGTGAGCGAAAACGCATGGCGCAAAGGCGGAGCCGCTAGTGGCGGTTCAACGATGTTTTTGAATATCGGCGAGAAGGTTAGGGTTGAAGACCTGATTAAAGGCATTTTGATTCAGTCCGGTAATGACGCCTGCATTGTTGTGGCCGAAAACATTGCCGGAAGTGAGGATGAGTTTGTGCACGAGATGGATAAATATGCGCACAAAATCGGTCTGAAGAACAGTTCGTTTGCCAATGCGACCGGCTTACCTCATCCCGACCACCGTATGTCGGTTGAAGATTTGGCGGTGTTGGCACGTCACATTATCAAAGAGTTTCCGGAATACTATCCGATTTTCTCGGTTAAAAACTTCACGCATAACAACATCAAACAGGGCAACCGCAATCCGCTACTTTATTCTATGAGTGATGCCGACGGTCTCAAAACCGGTCACACTGAAGAGGCCGGTTTTAGTCTGACAGCCTCGGCCAAACGCGGTAATCGCCGCCTGATTGAGGTTATGACCGGTATGTCCTCCAACAAAGAGCGCTCGGAAGAGGCCGAAAAGCTCATGTCTTGGGGTTTTCGCGAATTTAACAACTATGAGGTCTTGACCGCCGGTCAAAAGATTGCCTCCGTTCCGGTATGGTTTGGCTCGGAAGATAATGTTGATTTGGTTGTGGCCGACACGGTTTTCCGCACATTACGCAAGAATAAAGCCGCCAAAATCAAAATGACCGCCGAGTATGACAAGCCGGTTAAAGCGCCGATTAATAAAGGCGACAAACTCGGTTTTGTTAAAATTGAAATCCCCGGACAGCCGGAATTTGACGTGCCGTTGGTTGCCGCTTCTTCGGTTAAAAAATTGGGTATGTTCGGTAAGATGGTTGAAAATCTCAAATATTTGTTAATGGGAGCAAATTAATGGCTGGACGCTTTATTACTTTTGAAGGAGGCGAGGGTTGCGGTAAGTCGACACAGTTGCGTCTGTTGCAAGAGTATTTAAAAACGCGCGGCATTGATGTTGTCTCGACCAAAGAGCCGGGGGGAACAGATGTGGGGCTTGAACTGCGTCATATTTTGGTGACCGGAGATAAAGACAAAATGGATGCCATTGCCGAAGCATTGCTCTATTATGCCGATCGCCGTATCCATATGACCAAAAAGGTATGGCCGGCATTGGCGCGCGGGCAGTGGGTGTTGTCCGACCGCTTTGCCGACTCCACCATGGCTTATCAGTATTATGGCTATAACAAAAAGGTTGAAAAAGACGTGCTCGATAACCTTTATCAGTTGGCTGTCGGCAACTTTCAGCCTGATTTAACGGTGATTTTTGATATTGATGTTGAGATTGGTTTGGCGCGTTCTTATGCCAAGGCTTCAGGAATGAGTGAGAAAGAGCTCCGTCACGAAAGCCGCGGCACGGCGTTTCATAACAATTTGCGTCAGGGCTTTCTTGAAATCGCCCGCCAAAATCCGCAGCGTTGCGTGGTGCTTGATGCCAACAAAAGTATTGAATCCCTGCATCAAGATGTGGTGGCGTTGATTAATGAAAGGTTTGGTTTAGCTTAATGGCGGACGCGTCGTGTAACATATCACCCAAAAATAACACGTTTTTGCTCGGGCAGGACAAAGCCGAGCAGATAATGCTTGAGGCGTGGAAGAACAATTCCATACACAACTCGTGGCTGTTGTGCGGCATTGAGGGCATTGGCAAGTCCACGTTGGCTTATCGTTTTGCCAAGTTTTTATTAGCGGCGGATCCGCTCAAAAAAGACACCTACACCAACCTTGAGATTAGCGAAAACAATCCGGTTTATAAGTTGGTGGTCAACAACGCCCACCCCGACCTGAAAGTGATTGAACGCGACTTTACCGATACCGACAAGCGCAAAGTGCTCAAAGCCATCAAAGACGGCGAGGCGATGTCGGACGAAGAGCTTAAGGGGCTGAAAAAATCCGCGTTTATTAGAGTTGATGATGTCCGCACCATTAATGACTTCTTGTCTAAGAAGTCGGCTGATAACAACTGGCGGGTGGTGATTATTGATAGTATTGATGATATGAACGCCTCAAGCGCCAACGCCGTGCTCAAAATTTTAGAAGAACCGCCTGCCAAAAGCATTTTGCTGCTGATTAGCCACAACCCGATGAGACTGTTGCCGACAATTCGCTCGCGTTGCGCCAAGTTGCAAATGCCGCCGTTGCAGGATAATGAGGTTGCCAGTTTGTTGCGCCGTTATCGTCCGAATTTGTCCGAGAAAGAGATTGCCGGTTTGGCGGCTATCAGTGGCGGCAGTATCGGCAAAGCGATAACTTATTCCGATAACAATGCCTTGGGCTACTATGACGGTTTGTGCAAAATTATTTATGCCAAAGACAAGTTCCGTCTGAGCGATTTGATAAGCTATTGCGACAACGCAGTCAAAGATGAGAACGCTTACGCGTTGGTGCAAGAGCTGATACTCAAATTTGTGGCGGAAAATATTTTGAACTCGGCGCATATTGACGAGTTGGCGAGCGCTTGGGAAAATACAATCAAAATATTTGACGAGGCAGGTCGCTTGAACCTTGACAAAAAGCAAGTATTAATAAATGTTATACATAGTTTGATAAAAGCAATATAGGTAAGAGAAATGTTAGTAGACAGTCATTGTCATCTTGATTATAACGATTTTGATGAGGATTTTGCCGACATTTTGGCGCATGCCAAAGAAAGCGGCGTGACCGCTATGCTCAATGCCGGTAACAATATCGGCGAGCTTGACAAGCAGTTGGCTTTGTCTGAGAAATATCCGTTTATCTACACGGCGGTCGGCGTGCACCCGCACAACGCCTCTGAGTACGAGAATATCAAGGCGCAGGATTTTATTAATTGTTCTTCGCACCGCAAAATCGTTGGTATCGGCGAGTGTGGTTTGGATTATTTTTACGACTATGCCCCGAAAGATGTGCAGATTAAGGTCTTTCGCGAGCAGATTATCGCCGCACAAGAGACTGGTTTGCCGTTGATTATTCATACCCGTGATGCCGATGACGACACGATTGCGCTATTGCGCGAGATGTATCAGCAAAAGCCCTTCAGCGGTGAGATTCATTGTTTTTCTTCTTCGCAAAAATTGGCTGACTTTGCGCTGTCGATAGGCTTTTACCTGTCGGCTTCGGGCATTTTGACCTTTAACAAGTCACAGGATATTCGCGATATTTTCGCCACCGTGCCGTTAGACCGCCTGTTGGTCGAAACCGATTCGCCGTTTTTAGCGCCGATTCCCATGCGTGGTCGCCGCAATGAGCCTGCGTTTGTGCGTTACACGGCGGAACGTCTGGCGCAAATCAAAGAGATTCCGCTTGACGAACTGGCGCAAATCACTTCCGACAACTTTTATCGCCTCTTCCGTAAGGCTAGCGATAAGGGGAGGTACGATTATCATGAATAGAGTTGTTATTTTAGGTTCCGGCGGCGCGCCCGGGGTACCGTCAATCAACAACGGTTGGGGCGATTGCAATCCTGACAATCCCAAAAACTACCGCACCCGCACCTCGACTTATATTGAATATAACGGCGCCACGATTTTGATTGATACCAATCCGGATATTAATCATCAGCTGACTTCCAAAAAAATCTGTCGTTTTGACGCGGTGCTTTATACCCACGCTCACGCCGACCATATCCATGGCATTGACGATATGCGCGGTATCAATCGGGTAACGCACCAAAACCTCAATTTTTACAGCGGTCCGAAAACCGCCAGATATATCAAGCACAACTTTTCATATTTGCTAACCAAACCCAATAGGGTGCAAGATGTTGTGCGTATGCCGAGTCTGGTGCCTAATATCCTCAAAGCCAACCGCGCTTTTGAGATTAAGGGGCTTAAGATTATGCCGATAAAAATTTTAGGACATTGCCCCGAGAGCTTGGGATATATTTTTAATGACGGCGATATTGTTTATATCCCTGATTTTAAGGTGATTGCCGAGAGCGGTTATAAACGGATTTTGAAACGCCCTAAATTGCTGATTCTGCCGTTGACCACGCCGTTCGGTCAGGTCACACACGCCGGATTAGAAGATGTTTTAAAAGTTATCAAACGCATTGACCCCGAGCACGCGGTTATCAACCACATGGCCTCCGAGTGCGATTATGGCTGGGTTAATGCTGTCACGCCTGACAATGTTGAGGCCGCGTATGATGGTATGGAAATTATTTTAGACTAGAGAGGAAAAGACCAAATGTTATGTATTTATCACATTGCCGACCATGATGGTAAAGGTTCTGCGGCGATTGTCCGCAGTGTTTATCCCGAGGTCGAGTTCTTGGGACTTAATCACGATATGGAAGTGCCTTTTGACGAGATTAGACAGCACGATAAAATCATTATCTGTGACTATTGCCTGCCCATGGATTTTATGTTTGAGCTTAACGCGACCAAAGATTTCACATGGATAGACCACCACATTTCGGTTATTAAGGAATATGACGAGCGTGTGGCCGCAGGCGCGCCGGAGATTAAAGGTTTGCGCCGCAGTGACACCGCCGCCATTGTGCTGAGTTGGCAGTATTTTTATCCGGATAAGGAAGTGCCGTTGGGTATCAAACTGTTGGGAATGAGCGATATTTATGACCTGAGCGATGAGCGGGTGCGTCCGTTTGAATATGCCATGCAGTCGATGGGCGTCAACCGCCCCGATGATAATGTGTGGGTTGAGTTGATGGAAAACAAAATGGATATTGACGAGGCGGTCGCCAAAGGCAATGCGATTTTGTCTTATATCAAGGTGCGCAATTATCGCTTGGTTCGTGGCATTAGCTTTACCAGTGAATATAAGGGGCACAAGTGCATTTGCGCCAATATGCCGCAGGGCAAGTCCGAGTTTTTTGACTCGCTTGACAACCTGAACCGCTTTGATTTTATGGTTAATTTTTTTATGAACAAGCGCAACTGTTGGAATCTGTCGTTTTATAGTTATAAAAATTTTGACGTTTCTAAAATCGCGGCGGAGTTCGGTGGCGGCGGACACTTCCACGCTTCCGGCGCTTCGGGTTTGAAAGAACTGCCCGAGTTTTTGAAAAAACACTTGCAGCGCAACGATAAAATCAGATAACAAAAATCCCCGTTCCTTTAAGGAGCGGGGATTTTCTTTTGCGCTTGTCTTAGGCGACTTTGGCGTCAAAGCAAATATTTTTGCCTTCAATATCGGCGGTGGTGCCGGCTTGACAACTATTGTCAAACTTAACCGCCAACACCTGCTCGGCAACATAGTCTTTGTTTTCTTCCAACGCCTGAGCCAACTCGCTGTCATTGGTTTGATAGCACAACTCAATGCGGTCAGAAATATCAAAGTCCTTGTCTTTGCGCAAGGTCTGAACCAAACGGATAAAGTCACGGGCCATACCTTCGCGGCGCAGTTCATCGGTCACGTTGGTGTCAAGTGTGATCACCGCTTTGTTGTCGGCAAACGCATGACCGGCAACACCGTTTTTCATCTCTAACCGAACCTCAAACAGGTTAGGCGTCAAGGTCTTGCCGGCAATACTCAAAGTGCCGTCTTCGTTCAAAGCCCATTGATTTTGCTTATAGGCGGCCATAACTGCGCCCATGTCCTTGCCCAAGGCTTTTCCCAACAACGGGGTATAAAGATAAATCTTCTTGTCGGCGTAGTTGTCAAGCTGATTGTCAAAACGCACTTCCTTAACGTTCAGCTCGTCTTTAACAATATCTTGATAGGCGGTGGACAAATCGGCGCCGATAAGAGTCAAACTCTGCAACGGCAAGCGGTTGCGCAAGTTTTTCTCTTCACGAATAAATTTACCCGTCGAGCACAAATCTTGCACAAAGTCCATGGTCTTAACCAACTCTTCGTCATATTTCACGGCGCTGAGAGCAGGGTAGTCGCACAAATGCACACTCTCTTCACCGGTTAAGGTCTTGAAGATATATTCGCTCAAGAACGGCATCAACGGCGCAATGATTTTGCACACATTGACCAAAACGGTGTACAAGGTGTCAAACGCCTGCGCGTCGCCTTCCCAGAAACGATCGCGAGTGCGGCGAATATACCAGTTGTTCAAAATCTCCACAAACAACGCGGTTTCCGAGGTTGCCTCAGCCACATCATAAGTCTCAATGCCGTGCTTGACCGTATCGCGCAAATGCTTGAGCTTTGAGAGAATATAATTATCAATCGCCTCGCTTGAAGAGCTGATTTCTTTGGCTTTATATTCTTCGGCGTTGGCGTAAAGCGTAAAGAAGTAAAAAGCGTTCCACAACGGAATCAAAGCCACGCGAGAGGCTTTGGCGATTTCCTTACCTTCTTTGTCAACCGCCAAATTACCACCCTTCAAAACTGGAGAAGAAACTAAGAACCAACGCAATGCGTCAGAACCGATGGTGTCCAAAACTTCGTTCGGGTCAGGATAGTTCTTCAAACGTTTCGAGAGTTTTTGCCCGCCCTCAGCCATAAGCAAACCGGTGCAAATGCAGTTTTTAAACGCCGGACGGTGGTGCAAAGCGGTCGACAGCACGGTCAAAGTATAGAACCATCCGCGAGTCTGATCCATTGCCTCCACAATAAAATCGGCGGGGAAGTGGTTTTCAAACCACTCTTTGTTTTCAAACGGATAATGCACTTGCGCATAAGGCATAGAACCGCTCTCAAACCAACAGTCGAACACGTCGCCCACGCGGCGCATCATGGTCTGACCCGACGGGTCGTCGGGGTTGGGATAAACCACATCGTCAATATAAGGCTTGTGCAGGTCTTTAATGTCAAAGCCGGTCTTTTCCTTAATCTCGGCGATAGAACCAAACACATCGATTCTCGGAAACTTCGGATTATCAGACTTCCAAACCGGAATAGGCGTACCCCAAAAACGGTTGCGAGAGATTGACCAGTCGCGCGCGCCCTCAAGCCACTTACCGAAACGACCGTCCTTAATGTGCTCCGGAACCCAGTTGATTTGTTGATTGTTTTGAACCATTTCGTCACGGAAATCCGTCACTTTCACAAACCAGCTTGACATAGCCTTATAAATCAGCGGTGTGTCTGTGCGCCAACAGAACGGGTAAGAGTGGGTGTATTGCTCTTTTTTCACCAAAATCCCGCGCTCTTTCAGCAGCTGCATAATCGGCTCGTTGGTCTCAAACACCTGCTTGCCCTCATAATCAGGAACTTCCGATGTAAATTTACCGGCTTCGTCAACAGGACAAACCACAGGGAAATTCTCGTCATACGCGCGGCAAGCCTCAAAGTCGTCTTGACCGAAACCCGGGGCAATGTGAACCACACCCGTGCCATCTTCAGTAGACACAAACTCGCCGGACAAAACCTTAAACGCGCCTTGGTCTTTCAGTTGCTTAAAGTAAGGGAACATCGGCTCATAGCCCAGACCCAACAACTCGGCGCCCTTAATGGTGGCAACCTGCACGGCGTGCTCTAATTGTTTTTTATAACGACCGAGCAAAGCCTGCGCCAAAACATATTTCTGTCCGTTTTCTTCCATAACCGCGTAGTCAATATCTTTACCGACAGCCAACATCAGGTTTGACGGCAACGTCCACGGCGTGGTCGTCCATACCAAAATGTTCATGCCGTTTTCGAGCTTAAACATCACGGTAATAGCGTTGTCGGTTTTGTCTTGATAACCGAGGTTGACCTCAAAGTTAGAAAGCGGGGTTTCCGCCGCCCAAGAATAAGGCTGAACCCTAAAGTCTTCATATACCAAGCCTTTGTCGTACAGCTGCTTAAAGTTATTGATAACACTTTCCATAAACGGCAGCTGCATGGTTTTGTAGTCGTGCGAAAAATCCACCCAACGACCGATACGCTTAAACATCTCGACCCAAATGCCGGAATACTTCAAAACATCGGAGCGGCAGAAGTTGTTAAACTTTTCCACGCCGTATTGCTCAATTTGCTTGCGACCGGAAACACCCAACTGCTTTTCCGCAGACATCTCGGCCGGCAGACCGTGGCAGTCCCAGCCCAAACGGCGCTCAACCTTTTTGCCGTTCATGGTCTGAAAACGAGCAACCACGTCTTTAACATAAGAAACCATAATGTGCCCGTAGTGCGGTGTTCCGTTAGCAAACGGCGGACCGTCATAAAACACAAACTCAGCGGCGCCGTCGCGGTTGTGTACCGATTTTTCAAAAGTCTTGTCTTCTTCCCAGAATTTGAGAACGTTTTTCTCCAGTTCCACAAAATCTGCTTTAGCTTTAACTTCAGCATAATGTTTCATATCAAATAAACCTTGTATCGTTGGTAAAAAAAGAAAGTGTGTTTAGAATTTTATGTATAAAAAAGACCTATCCCCTAGGGGATAATAATGAAAGGAGTATGTATGATAAAATAACGCATAAAATCTTCCAATTCTAAATTCGCCTCAACGATAATACGATAATTATTCCAAGTCAACAAAAATTCCCCGCATAAACACAAGGTGCGTGGCATTTCAAGCGCTCCTCACACCTGCAAAATATAAAATTCGCAAAAAAAATCGTCAAATTTGTCTAAAAATGCTTGCATTAAACTTTTTTTGTGCTATATTAGGCGCTATCAAATGTATTTTTTATATATTATTAACTTAAAATTTTTACTAATATGAAAAAATTTAATCTTTTTGCAGCTATTGCAGCGTGCATCGTGTTCGTTTCATCTTGTGGCAATTCTTCAAAAAAAGAAGAGCAAGTTGTGTCAACTCCTGTCAAAGGTACTGAATATGCGATTACCTCAACCAAGGTTGAAGGCAAAGTCAAGTACGGTATCTCAAAGAACAATCAACAGGTTGTCGATAACAAGTTCATCGCCATGTCTTACAACAACGGTATGTTCGTTGGTAAGTTCTATGAGAAGTTAGGCCGGAGTGAAATATCTTCCGACGACCTTATTGATCCGGAGACAGGTAAAACCGTCATCCAAGGTGAAAGCGTTCAGTTCAAGGATGGTTACTTTGTAGCGACCAGCGGTGCTGAGGGAAACCACAGATACAGCCTGTACTTTCCTGACACCAAAAAATCGTTCAATGCGCTGGCAGAAGGTTATGTCCTGAAAGACAACATCCTCATTTCTAAGGTTTACGAAGGGTGGGGTGCAATCACAACCGCTAATGACACCTTGCTTGTTCCTGACAATCGCAAACTTGCATTGTTAGAAACCGCAAAAGGCAATTACTTCCTCTATTATGACGAAGGGCGGTGGGTTAAGATTAATGCCAAACGTGAAGGAGACTATGTTTCTGCCGCAGAGCTTAAACAGTTGAAGAAACTTCCTGGTTGGAGCGACACCAAAGAGGCATTTGTTGTCAGCACAAAGTAAAAATTATCAAATCCCTTGTTAAGCACAGTCTTAACGAGGGATTTTTTTTGCCCCCAGAATCGTCATTGCGAGCGCAGCGTGGCGATCCAGTCCGGTCTCTCTTCGTCATTGCGAGCGGAGCGAAGCAATCCAAGTGTAAAGGCATCAAAATCGTCACTGCGAGTTTGGTAACAAACGAAGCAGTCCAGTCCGACAAATATAGCCTTATAATAGATTCTGGATTGCTTCGTCCTGTCGGACTCGCAATGACGAACAAGGAGGTAACGGATTGCTTCGCCCGTATTCCACGGTCTTGCAATGACGAACGAAGAAGATCGTGCCACGTTCTCGCAGTGACGTAAAGAACCCCCAATACCCCATTTAAACAAACTCAAAATAGAATTAATAAATATTTAACAACTAAAAGAGTTAAATCACCCTAAAATATGCCTCTGTAAGGCGATTTAAGACTCTCTGAGAGGGATAAAATAAAATTTTTAGAAAAAAATAACCCAGACCTTCAAAACATCATTGACATATAATAAAAACAATGCTAGCGTATATATAGTAGGTTTTGACCCGCTAGATGTGCAAGAGGTGTATTATGAAGATATTTTATTGTGCAAATTTTTTGGCTGTATTGTTTTATTCGTATAGCGGATTTGCCTCAATTCTTGATAATAGCACCCACCTCGTAACTCAAATCAAAACCAACCCTACTACAAGAGGGTCAAAACCTGCTTCTCAATATATAAAATTGGCGCACGTTTCATTTTTGCCAGAATTTTCCGCCTCGCAAATAAGTTTTGGCTGCCCCGACGGCTACACTCGCAAGAACGGTGTTTGTGAAGAAAACGCCTGCGACGGCTTTCCTTATAGCAATGTGGCGCAGACTGCCAACTGCGAGCAATCCGAGGCCTGCCAGTCGGGTGCCGGCTACAAATACCGTTGCCTGAGTTGCGCCAAAGGGCTGACGGCGTCTTCGGGGCGTTGCAGTTGCAATACCAAGACTTATCCTTATAGCGACAGTTCCCCGTGCTTTTTTGCGTTTGACGAAGATAATAAGTGCACGGAAGTTGCGGCCAATGGCGACAAAAAAACATATTATGCCGGCTGTCTGTGCCCCGGAAACTGGCTGAGTTGCAATGGCAATCATGAAAAAGGCATGGGCACGGCCTGCGAGAGCTATGGCAAAAAGTCCTATTATAATTGCGGTTGTGAAAATAATTATAACAAAACCTGCGTTTCGAGCCGTCCGGTTAGTCCGACGGATTATTGCCTTAATCTGACTGACGGCATCCGCTATTACAAAGAGTGCTATTCCTGTGAGTTGGCAAAGGGCGAAGTTTATTCTTATGACGAATACTGGTGCAATCACAAATGGGTTGACTTTCCGGTTATCGGCGATTTGTTTGCCAAATAGAAAAAGTTGGAGGCTATAATGAAGAATATATTGTTTACAGTGAGCTACGCTTGTTTGCTTGGCTGCGGCGCCACATCGGTTTGGGCGCAAAGTTGCGTTAAAGTCCCGACTTGTTCCGAGTTGGGATACACCACGGCGGCGGGCGGCTGTCCGGCTGCGATAAAATCGCTCAAATGCCCGTTTGACAACAACTATGTTTATTGTCCCGAAGATTGTCGAGAATATAAGTTAAGCAGCTGCGACAGCAACAAGGGCAGTTGCGTACAGTGTGGCAAAGGCGATAACTGGAAGTACGATTCTTGCAAACAAGGGTGGTATCTGTCGGGTTATGATTGCGTTGAGAACGAGTGCGCGGGATATCCGTTGACCGTTGATAAGTGCGAGACGGCAAAAGGCACCTGCACCAAGTCTTATTGCTATGCCGGCACGGTAGCCAAAACCTATTACACCTCGTGCAAAGAGGGGTGGACGCTCAATGCCGCCACCAAATTGTGTGATGAAAAATCTTGCTCAGGTTACGGCAGCACTTCCTCCACTATAAACGGCTGCCGTAGCACCTCATCTTGCAAACAAGGCTATAACACTTATTATAAATGCGCGCAGTGCTATACCGGATATAGTCTGAGCAACGGCACTTGCAGTAAAACCTGTAACTATACCGCCACCGGATTGCCAAGCCATTGCAGTAAGGCAAGCTCGTGCGTGCTCGGTTCGTCAGCGGGAGAGAAAACCTACTATGCCGCAACCTGCACAACTTGCGAGTCCGGTTATAGCCTGACGAGTGGCGGCTTGTGCGAACGTAAGAAATACGCGGTTGGAGACATTTATTATTACAATAATACCGCAATCGGCGTTGTCTTTTATGATAACGGCAGCACTACCAAGATTGTGGCGCTGAAAGATATCAATGCTGATGGTCAAGACTCAAGCGCAACCTATTTATATTGGAGTACAAGCTCAGGTAATTATTCTTATGATGTCGACGGACTGACAAATATCACAGATGAAAGTACGGCAATTAAAGATATGGATGGCAAGAGCAACACTCAAAAGATTTTGGCTTATATCAAGTCAAAAGGCTATACCGCGCAAGCGGCAACCGCCACCAGTAAATATGCGCCGAGTGTCTGCGCCAACGGTAGTATCTGTGGGGCAGGCGAGTGGTACCTTCCGGCATTTGGCGAACTGTGGACCTTATACAATAATATGAGCACGATTAACAGCAAACTTAGCAGTGCCGGCGGAACCGCAATCAGAACGGACTACTATTGGTCCTCTACCGAGCGCTCTGCCACGGGCGCGTGGTACGTTTACTTCGGTAGCGGTGGACGCTGGCTTAACGGTAAGTACTATACGTATTACGTTCGTCCAGTTCTAGCTTTTTAAAAATTTCTTACCCATTTACCTATTACCCTCCCTCTGACGTAGGGAGGGTTCGCCCGTTAGGGCGGGGTGGGTAGAGCTGGAACATATTTCCGCCGCAGGCGACAAAATATTCCCTCTCTAAATTTTTAGAGAGGGCTAGGGTGAGTTTAAAGTAAGGGAAAGACTTTTAATTAAAACTCCAAACATAATTTTAAACTCACCAGATTGCTCAGTAAATGCTGCCGCATTTACTGAGCAATCTTGCCTCTCTAAAAATTCAGAGAGGCAGGGTACGTTCCCACATAATCGTCATTGCGAGACCGCAGAGCGGGCGAAGCAATCCAGTCGAACCAAGGATTCCATATTGCATCTGGACTGCTTCGTTTGTTACCAAACTCGCAGTGACGCACAGACAGGGAAATCGTCATCGCGCCCGATTGCAGGCCACGTCCCCCTCCCACACAAAAAAAATCTCCTCAGAGATTTTTGTTTGTTGACTTTTGTCTATTTTGTGTTATATTCCAAGGATTAAAATTTATTATTAATTCTAAAATACATTATAATTATGGTTAATTTCATTAAAATCGGATTATCTTTTGCTCATAAGCGTTTTTTGGCAATTTTTAATCCACCAAAGGATACACGTTGGAAAGAGGCACTTTTGTCTCACCGAGGGGAAGTTGATTCGTTCACCATTGTTTATGCTGACGGTACTTTGTCTAAAGACATTATGCCCAAGCAGGCTGTGGGTATGGTGTTGAAGAACTGTGGCAGACTTTATGTGGATTTGGGCGTTGCAAATTGGATGCCTTGGAACAAGGTCAATGATTTTGCCGCCAACTTCCAGAACGAGTTTGTTGAACGAGGGGAAGCCCGAGTGTTGAGCCCGCGCGAGTTTAAGTGGATTGATGATGAAGTGACTCACCTTAACGGCGATCAGCGCTGTATTGTGAGCAACACCATCAAATTTCTGGGCTTTGCCAAGTGGATATTCTCCAATTATTGGACAAACAAGGGCGAGAACGAGACTCTGGCCTGGCGTTATGACTTCAGCAACCATAAGGCGGAGGTTTCGGACAAAACCTTAGAGCACTGCGTGCGTTTGTTCATCGTGTTGTAAAATTTGTTAAAAACGCTTCCGAGCTTGGCTTGGGGGTGTTTTTAACCTTATTATTTTTATTCATTAAATTTTTGATGTTGTATGACTGATAGTACCAGAGCAAGGGAGCTTGTGGCGTTGTCTCAGCGTTGCGGTTCCGGAGAGGGTGTTTGTATCAGAACATCTGATGAGGCTAAAATGTTTTTGTGGGGACGCGGGGTTTTTGCCAAGGAGATTAGTTTGGTAAAAATAACTCATCAAAACGAAACGTTTTTTTGCTGGATGGCTGTTGATGTGTCGCAGAACAATTTGGTTGCGGTTTTTGACAGCGGCGTTTGTGAGACGGACAAGGCTTGCGTGATTGAAAAGGTTAGGTTCGATTGTCAGGTAATGCCTTGGAACGGCAAGAATTATATCGCTCATTTCAACGATAAACAACAAATTGAAATTCGTTGTGTGGGCTGAAATCTAAAAAAAGTGGCGGTTTGTTGAAAACCGTCACTTTTTTTGTCTAAAGATGTTTACAAAATATTAGGGTTATGATATTATACTGCTAAAGGTAACGATTTGAATAAATTGCTTTTTTTATGAGGAGGTCAGTATGAGCATAAAGACTAAAGCAGCGATTGCCATGACTGTTATGTCTTCGTGGTTGAGCCCGAGCAAGGCCGATGCTCAAAATCCGAATAATAATAAAAAAACGGTTAAGACGGAGCAGACAGCATCGGTCGCGCGTGAGGCTGAGGTAAAGTATCATGCCGCGGACACGGTGGCGGATTATGTGGTTTATCAGCAAAAGCTGTCTAAGGATAAAAAGGCCAACATCGCCGCGCAAGAAATGTTGAACAAAATCGGTCCCAATGTCAGCGACAGTCTGTTGGAGGCGCGCCGAACCCGTTTGAACGAGGCTAAGGAGCTTATGCTTTATGTTATTGCCCACTTTGAGGGTGTGCGCAGTAATGCCTATTGGGATAAAGCCGCCAAAATTTGGACATATAATCTGGGCAACACGATTCAGCCGAACGGCAAGCCGGTAGGACCGAACACCAAGGTAAAAACGCCCGAAGAATCTTTGGAGGCGTTTGATGCGCATGTTGAAAAAGCCATGACCGATGATATGGTGCACTATTTGCCGATGGAAAAGATGGAGATAAACGAAATTGCGCTGATGGGCAGTATGTTTTATAACTGCGGCACCGGCACGCTGAAAAACAAGAAAACCGGTGAGCCGTCTGATTTTGCTAAAGCCTCGTATGCTTTTTATACCACGCATACCGCCGCATCGTCGAAAGAGTTTGATAAACAGTTTTTGAACTATTGCCATGTTAAAGGGCAGGTCAACAAGGTGTTGCAAGAGCGCCGCACCAATGAACTGGCCATGATTCATAACGAAATTAAAATTACCGTTGATGACAATATCGAGTCTGACGAACATATCGTTAATTTGAAAAAGGCAACGCTGGGCGCTTTTTATGGCTGCAACGGTGACCCCGAAAAAATCGCCAGCCGTTTCAGCATCGATTCAAGATACTACTGCCCGACAGATTCTCTGCATGTGGCCATTAAGCAGCAGTTGGCACAACAACAAAGCTATACAATTAAGCGCAATACCAAGCCGCGCAGCACCCCTGTAAAAACACGAGTGGCTTCAAGAGGTCGCGGACGGTAGCGATGTTGTGTTTATAGCCTTGCAATTAAAAAAGAATAAAAGTATAACTTAAGACAGGTTGTACTTTTATTTTTTTTGAGAAACATCATGAAGAAAGAATTGTTGGCGCCGGCAGGCGATATTGAGGCAGGTTACGCCGCTCTCTATTATGGGGCGGACGCGGTTTATTTGGGGTTGCAAAAGTTTTCGGCACGGGCAACCGCCACCAATTTTGACGAGGCAAACCTCAACCAGTTTGTGGGCTATGCGCACAGCTTAAATCGCAAGGTCTATGCCGCAATCAACACCGTGGTGCAAGAGCACGAACTCACCGATTTGCTACTGTCTTTGGATATTTGCTCGCGGTGTCATATTGACGCGGTGATTTTGCAGGATTTGGGCGTGGCGGAACTGATTAAGACGCAATATCCCGAGCTTGAATTGCACGCCAGCACGCAAATGGCGGTGCATAACAAAGAAGGCGCTTTGGCGTTGCAAAAACTGGGGTTTAGCCGTGTGGTTTTGGCTCGTGAGCTGTCGTTGCGTGAGATTAAGGAGATTGCCGCTATCCCAAACTTAGAGACCGAGGCGTTTATTCATGGGGCGTTGTGTTTTTCGTACAGCGGATTGTGTATGATGTCTTCTTTTGAGAGCGGGCGTAGTGCTAATCGGGGTAAATGTTTGTATCCGTGTCGTGCGGCGTTTGAGGGAGAAGACGGGGTTAAGCACTATTTTTCGATGAAAGATATGGCGTTGCAGAAAAATGTGCTCAAAATGTCGGTGACTTCGCTCAAAATTGAGGGACGTAAGAAAAATGCGCTCTATGTGGCGGCGGTGACCGATTATTATCGGCATATTTTAGACGGTGACGGTGCCGATGTTAAACGAGAGGAAAATATTAAGCAGATTTTCTCGCGTCCGTGGACAAACTTTCATCTGCAAGGCAAAAATAAAGATGTGATTGACCGCAATTTTGTGGGGCACCGCGGTTTGTATATCGGTAAAGTGGAGCGGGTGCAAAAATCGCGCCTGATGTTTAAAACTTTGCATGACATCGCCCGTTATGACGGGGTGCAAATTGATATGGAAGGTCAGGAAAAGCCGTTTGGGTTCTCGGTGCAGTCGTTGCGCGTTAGTGGTAAAAATGTGTTTGAGGCAAAAGCCGGTGACGAGGTGGAAATTATGTTGCCGCCGCAAGCAACCCAAATTCAGAAAGGGCAGGCGGTTTATTTGGCGTCTGCCACCAAAGTCAAGGGGGCTTATGACTACTTTCATCCCAAAAACGGCGCGTTTAAGCAGCGCTATCCCTTAGATGTGACGGTGGCGGTGGCGCAAGACAAGGTGACGGCGCGTTGCGGAGATTATGAGCAAGTGGCGAACGGTTGCTTTGCACCGGCAACGGTTGCCGACAAGACCGCGCAGGCGGTGCGCAATGCCTTTGGCAAGACCGGAGATACGGATTTTTGTTTGCATAATATTAAGGTTGATAATCCGCAGGGGCTGTTTGTGCCGCTTTCTATCTTAAACGAGTTGCGTCGCGGGTTATATGCTCAAATTGTGGTGCCTCACAAGTTTGGATGTTTGTCGGTGGTGGCGGAAAGAACATTGCCGACTGCGCCCAAGTGGATTGTTCGCACCGATGATTTGAACAATTTGAACCGACTTGATATGGATACCATAGCCGAGGTGCAGGTTTTGCTTAATGCGCAGATGAAACCTGAGAATTTGCAGGGCGTGCCCAGAAATAAAGTGCGTTTGGCTTTGCCGGCGGTGTGCCGTCAGGTTGAGGCTTTTACTCGTGTGATTAAAACCTTTTTAGACGCCGGATATAAAAAATGGGAGGCGGCCAACTATTGGGCTTTGGGCGTGTTGCCGCCGCATGGCATTGATTTGAGTTTTGACAGTTCGATTTATACGCTCAACTCGCAAGCCACGCTTATGTCCAAAGAAATGAACGCTTCAAGAGTTACGCTATCAGTTGAAGACACAGAATCTAATTTGTTGGTTTTGAACAAAAAATCTGTTTTGCCGACGGTGCTTGTGGTCTATCAGGACACGCCGTTGTTTATCAGCGCCAACTGTATCCGCTCCAACACCTGCGCGCAGTGCGATCATCAGGATAAATGGCTGAAACTTAAAAAAGACGGTGTGAAGTATCAGGCGTTGTCAAGCCGGTGTCAGCTGATGTTGTTTGCGGACAAGCCTTATTGTATCAGCGCGTTTGCAGCGCAGATGAAACCTGATTTTTATCGCGCGGATTTTTGCTATAAAAAATACACGCCGGAAAAAGTGGCGGAAATTATGCGTTGTTTGCAGAGCGGTCAGCCGGTGCCGAACACCGTCAGCGCCAATGTTGAGCGCAATCGCGATATGTTTTAAGCCATTAGGGATAGATTAAATGAGTAAATATTTAACAGTGCCGCAAATGAAAGCTGAAATTGAGCGGTGTTTGCAGTGCCCGAACAAACCATGTCAAAAGGCTTGTCCGGTGGCGTGTTGCCCGCAAGATTTTATTGCCAAAGCCAAAGCGGGAGATTATGAAGGCGCGGTGCAGTCGATTTGTCAAAACAATCCGCTAGGGCAGACGTGCGGTCTGATTTGTCCCGATAATTTTTGTATGAAAGCCTGCGTGCGGCGTAATCTGGACGAGGCTATTCGCATCCCGAAGTTGCAGGCGACGTTGTTGGAAAAATATCGCAAAAACACCAAGCGCCAAACCCCGTCGCCTAATGGTTTGAGCGTGGCGGTTATGGGGGCGGGGCCTGCCGGTCTGGCAGCGGCGGAAAAACTTAGCTCTTGGGGCTATGAAGTGACTATTTTTGAACAGGAAGACAAAATCGGCGGCGCGCTGAATTTGATTCCGAGCAGTCGTTTGCCGTTTGAGGTGATTAAAAAAGACGGCGATTTTATTTTATCTTCCGATTTGGTGAAAATTTATTATGGGATGAAAATTTCAAGTCCGCAGGTTTTGTTGTGTAATTTTGACGCGGTGATTGTGGCAACCGGTGAGCCTAACTCTTTGAACCTGAATATCGAAGGGGAGGATTTGTTACTCACTCATTTGGAATATTTGAAAAATCCGGATAAATACGCCACAGACGGCAATGTCGCGGTTATCGGCGGCGGCGCGGTGGCAACTGATTGCGCGGTCACGGCTAAACAGCTTGGCGCTGCAAATGTGGAAATGTTTGTGCGGCGGCGTTTGTCTGATATGCGCGTTAGTGACCGAGAATATCAAGAACTGTTGCATTATGAAATTGATATTACCACCATGACCAGCCCTGAAAAGGTTGAGCAAGACGGCGAGATGTTGGCGTTGTTGACAGCGCGCAATGAGTTGATTGATGGTAAAATTGTTAAACTAAAAGATTCAGAAATCAAGCGTAAAGGCTTCAAATATATCATAAAAGCCGTTGGCAGCAGAGCGGATAAGTTTGTCGATTCTGATAAAGTTTTTTATGCCGGAGACTGCAAAAACGGAGGCTCAACCATTGTCGAGGCGATTGCCTCCGGTCAACAAACGGCTCACAAAGTCCACAACTACCTAACCCCGCAGACTGAGGAATAAAGACAATTTTTACCTCCCTCCACCTCCGCAAATGCTATCGCATTTACTGAGCAATCTTGCTCACAATTCCGACTAAAACTTTTGTATCGTTTCGATTACTCTCACTCACAAAAGTAAGTCTCATTGCGTCTCCTCAAAAACAGTGCGTTACAGCACTGTTTTTATCGGCCGTTCTAAAAATTCAGAGAGGCAGGGCACGTTCTCCCTCCGTTCGTCATCGCGAGCGCAGCGTGGCGATCCAGTCGAATAATAAGGCCTTATAAAAATGAACTACCACCAGCGTAAGCCGATAGTAGTTCACTTCATCTAAGGAATTATTCCTTATTAGTATGAGCGGGCGTAGATGACATCCAACGTTGCTTTTTTACCGGTCAACAGGCAGACGCCTTCAGTGTTGCTTTGGTCGAACGGAATGCAACGGATGGTGATTTTCATCTCTTTCAAAATAGCCTCAGACTCAGGATCGGCACACCACTTGCCGCGGACAAACGCCACTTTGCCTTGCTTGCCGTCTTCAATCCAAACATTAGAGTTGCCAAAGTAGGTTCTAAAGTCTTCAGGCGTGGTGATGTCTGTGCGGATATTCGCCTCCATACGGGCGCGAGCTTTATCGTACATAGCCTTTTGAATACCCTCCAGACGCATGGCAACAGAACTGATAAATTCTTGGTGAGCCACCACGGTTTTGCCCTCAGGCGTGCCAAGTTTAATACGTTCTTTAACCATAATGTTGTCACCTTCGACGTCACGCATACCGATTTCACAAATAACCGGCGCACCCTTGCGAGTCCACTCCCAGAATTTATCCGCTGGCGCTTTGTCTCGCTTATCGATTTTGATTCTGATTTTTTCGCCAAACGGGAACTGTGTTTTGAGTTCGGTTTGCAGTTGAGTGACATAAGCCATAATTTTCTCGGCGTCTTCAGGCTTTTTAATCAGCGGAATCAAAATAATCTGATACGGCGCGATTTTCGGCGGAACAACCATACCGTCGTCATCGGCGTGGGTCATAATCACACCGCCGATTAAGCGGGTGGAAACGCCCCAAGAAGACGTGTAGGCGTATTCCTGCTGACCTTGTGAGTTGACAAAAGAGATGTTTGCCGATTTTGCAAAGTTTTGCCCCAAAAAGTGCGAAGTTCCGGCTTGCAGAGCTTTACCATCCTGCATCATAGCCTCAACGCAATAGGTGTCTACCGCCCCTGGGAACTTTTCATGCTCGGGCTTGCGACCTTTCAACACCGGCATAGCCAAAGTGTTTTCACACAAATCGCGATAAGCCTCAAGCATTGTTGTGGTCTCAAATTCAGCCTCGGCGGCGGTTGCGTGAGCGGTATGACCTTCCTGCCACAAAAATTCACGCGTGCGCAAAAACAGGCGAGGGCGCATTTCCCAACGCACAACGTTTGCCCATTGGTTGACCAAAACCGGCAAGTCGCGATATGATTTGACCCATTTTGAAAAAGAGTCGGCAATAATCGCCTCAGATGTCGGACGTACGATTAACGGTTCGTCAAGCTCGGAATCAGGCGTCAGTTTGCCGTCTTTCATAGACAAACGCGAGTGAGTAACCACAGCCATCTCTTTGGCAAAGCCGTCAACATGCTCGGCCTCTTTTTGAAAAAACGACAACGGAATAAACATCGGGAAGTAGCAGTTTTCGTGCTCGGTTTCTTTGATTTTTTCGTCAAAAACGTCGCGGATACGCTCCCACATGCCATATCCCCACGGTTTGATAACCATACACCCCGGAGAGGCGGAGTTTTCAGCCATATCGGCTTCGCTGACAACGTTTTGATACCACTCAGGATAGTTTCCTGCTCTTGTGTTTTTAAGTCCCATAATTTATTCCTTTTTTAATATTACATAATTAAAAGTCCGCCTCCCCACTGAGGCAGACAACAGGGGCAGTATAAAACGATATTCTGAAAAGTAAACAAAAAACTCCGCAACGTTAATTGCGGAGTTAGAATAGATACAATCAGCTCAAACTATTTGCCGGAAAACTTTCTGCGTTCAATATCTTGCTCAAGGGCAGGGAAGATATTAGCCAATGTCTCATGATGTTTTTCATCAAGTTTGAGACTGGCTTCGATTCTTGCTCTGCGACCTTTTGGCAGATTTTGTTCCAACAAAAGCTTTTTGTTCTTAACAATGTGCGTATGCTTGTGAGCCATAAGATTGCGCACTACATTTCTCAAGCGGACAACCTTAGGCAAATCAAAGCTATAAGGCTCATCCAAAAACAACTGATACTTGTTGCAAACGACAATAATAACTTTATCCATAAACTTGTAATTTAAATTAATAATAACATTATCACCAACGCTTTTAGCAAATTTTGGCAAGAAATGCAAGCAAAAAAAACTCCCGAAGTTTCAATTACCTTAAACTAAGGCGATTCAAACCACGGGAGACCTGAATTTTAGTCCGCCAAACCTAACAGGCGATATTTGACACGAACATCGTAGTCGCTGCTAAAATCAGACAACAGGCGGTTGGCGTATTCCTGAGATAAATCCAACTTGACCTGACGCAAAACCGCGTCGTCAGATTTAGCGTCGGCGGCGCTGTTGATAATGTCGGCCGTGACGGCAATAATCTCTTTGTCGCCGTTGTTAAAAATCCGCGGGGTGCCGATTTTTTCCAAGAACAGGTCGTTCATCTCAGCATTTGTCAGTTCCGCAAAAGGCTGATTGCGAGCAATCGCCGCGGTGCTCTTCAAATTGAGTTTGAAACGGGAGGCAACCTCGTCGATACTGTCGCCGTTTTCCAAATCGTGCAAGACATCGTTGGTGATTTCCTGCGCAATGGCGGCGCGTTCGTTCGCTTCCCACATCTTAACGATTTCAGGACGAACCTCCGCCAATTCTTTGGGGTGGGTGTCATAAACCGCGTCCACGCGAAGCAGGGCGAAACCGTCGTCAAGCTCAATCACCTGACTGATTTCTCCGGCGTTATAAGAAAATGCCATATCAATAAAATCAGGCGCTGAGACAATTTTTTTGAGGTTAGCGTTGCTCTGCTGAGCAGTGCCGTTTTCTTGCAGATTTTTAACCTTATGAACAGTCGCTTTCATCTCGGTTGCAATATTCTCAAGGCTGGAGCCTGCGCCGGCTTTGTCTTCCATATTGGCGGCGAGGGCATAAGCCTCATCATAAATCCGTTCTTTTTTCAGGTGGTCTTTAATCTGCGCCAAAGCCTTGCTCTTTTCGGTTTTAGAACCAGCCTTCAAAGCCTCAACCTTAACCACATGCCAACCCATACCGGTTTGGACAGGTCCCACTATTTTTCCTTGCGCGGCTTCAAAAATAGGGTCTGCGAGCTCTTCAAGCAACATATCTTTTGCCACAAAGCCAAGGTCGGTATCCGCTTTTGACTGCTTGGCTAATCGGGCGGCAACGTCATAGAAATCAGCGCCTTTGGCAAGCTCGGCAGCGGCTTCGGCAGCGGCTTTTTCGTTGTCAAACACCATTTGCAAAACCTTACGAGTTGCCGGAGTTTCAAACTGCGCCTGATTTTGGCGATAATACTCTTCGGCGTCGGCGTCACTGATGTTGATGAGCTTTTCAATCATATCATTAGACAGATAGAAGAAGGAAACATCGCGGGTTTCAGGTGCCATAAAACTCAAATTGAAGTCTTGATAATATTGCAAAACTTCGTCTTCGGAGATTTTGCGTTCAATCGGCAGAGTTTTTGTGTCTAAAGAAATATATTTGAAAACGCGCTTCTGATTGTTGATTTTTGCGGCGTATTTCAACAAGACCTGCGGAACGTTGATGCCTTCGATTGGTGTTTGCACAATACTTTGTTTAACAATATCCTGACGGATAGAGTCTATATATTGTTGTTCGGTCCAGTCGGAAGCGGACAAAATCTGCCGCAGACGGTTAATATCAAAACGACCATCGGCGCCGCGAAACTCAGGCTGTGAATAAATCACCTGACGCACCAAATTGTCGCTGATGCTGACATTATTTTTCTGTGCCAGATTGCGCACAATCATATTGTTGAGGTTTTTCTGCACAATATCTTGCAACATCCCCAAGCGAATAGTGTCGCTGACCTCAAAAGTGTCTCCGAACAATTTTTTTGCGACATTGATTTCTTTATCGAGTTGGGCATAAGCCTCGCTTTGCAAAAGTTCATAACTGTCCACCTTGATTACCGGACGGTTTTTGCCCACACTGCCCATATATCCGGCAACGCCGAACAGCGACACAAAGCTCAGTCCGGTCAGGATAAGAATGCTTTTGGCAAACCAAGTGTCCTGAAGTTTTCTAAATTTCGTTATCATTTATTTATTCCCATTATCAAAATTCTGCGGTGATTATGGGGCATTTTTACAAGATATGCAATCTCATAAATATTCGTGTTGAAAAGTTTTTTAAGCTATGCTATCAAGACGAAAAAGGACGTTAATTTAATTTTACAGAGGATAATAAAATGGCAAGAAAAATCTTGATTGCAGGAAACTGGAAAATGAACGGATTGCTCGCGGACGGTGTTGAATTGGCCAAAGGCATTGCCGCCGGCGTTAAAGCTAAAGGCAAATGGGAGTGCGAGTTTTTGGTCTGCCCGCCGTTCACGCTTTTGACATCTGTCAAAAAAGCCTTGCGTGGCGCTAAGGTTGCGTTGGGCGCGCAAGATTGCCATTTCACCGAAAAAGGCGCTCATACCGGTGACATCAGTCCGGTAATGCTCAAAGAAATCGGTTGCACCTATGTTATCTTAGGTCACTCCGAGCGCCGCGCCGACCATGGCGAGACCGATGAGTTGGTCAGCAAAAAAACTGTTGCCGCTCACGAACAGGGCTTAAAGGCAATTATTTGCATCGGCGAGACCGAGGCACAGAGAGACGCCGGTAAAACCATCGAGGTTTGCACTTCGCAGATTTTGGGTTCGGTTCCTGAAAGCGCTACCGCCGCGAATACGGTTATCGCTTATGAGCCTGTGTGGGCTATCGGCACCGGCAAAACGCCGACCGCTCAAGATGTTGAAGATGTTCACGCCGCTGTCCGTAAAGCCCTGGCCAAAAAGTTGGGCAAGGGCAACGCCAATAAAATGCGCATTTTGTATGGCGGTTCGGTTAAACCTTCCAATGCCAAAGAATTTTTGTCTTTGCCTGATGTCGACGGTGCCTTAATCGGCGGCGCCAGCCTTAAGACGGCAGATTTCTTGGGTATTGCTGAAAATGCGGGTTGCTAATTTTATAAATCCGTTTTATAGTGCACCTCAAAGAAAGGAATAAGGTATGGAAACAGTTTTACTCGTGTTTTATTTGTTGGTGGCCATTTTTTTGGTTGCCGTTATCCTGATGCAACGCTCATCAGGCGGTGCGCTTAATGGTTTGGGCGGCGGCAGTGGCGCAAGTTCAATCTTTAGCGCTCGCGGCACCGGCAACTTTTTAACCAAATTGACTTCCGTTTTGGCAACGTTGTTCTTTTTGGCGGCTATTGCTTTGTCTTTGCTTTATAAATCGGCAGCGCCCAAAGCAACCTCAATCTTAGAAACACCGGCGGCGCAATCCGCGCCCGCAGAACCAAGCGCTCCGAGCGCACCGGTAGCCGGCGAATAATGAATAATCCCAATCACATAGTTAAGGGCACCTTTTCTCAAAGGTGCCCTTGTCACTTTAAATCCAAGGACTGAATATGACTGATATACATGATAACAAAGCAAAATTTATTTTTATCACCGGCGGCGTGGTTTCTTCGCTTGGCAAGGGTTTGGCGTCGGCATCGTTGGCGTCTGTTTTGCAGAGTCGCGGTTTTAAGGTTCGGTTGCGCAAGCTCGATCCTTACCTCAACGTCGACCCCGGAACAATGAGCCCTTATCAGCATGGCGAGGTTTTTGTGACGGATGACGGTACGGAGGCCGATTTGGACTTGGGGCACTATGAGCGTTTTTCGGGCGTGCCTGCCAAAAAGACCGACAGCGTGACCACCGGCAAGATTTATCAGCGTGTGATTGACAAAGAAAGACACGGCGACTATCTGGGCGCGACAATACAGGTTGTGCCGCATGTGACTAATGAGATAAAAGATTTTATTTTATCAGATATTACCGATGAAGATTTTGTGTTGTGCGAAATCGGCGGTACGGTTGGTGATATTGAAGGTCAGCCTTATCTGGAGGCTATTCGTCAGGTGGCGTATGACTTGGGTCGTGAGCGCGCGATGTTTATTCATGTAACCTTGCTGCCATATATTCCGACTGCCGGCGAGTTAAAAACCAAACCGACGCAACACTCGGTAAAAAAATTGCAGGAATACGGTATTCAGCCCGATATGTTGTTGTGCCGTTGCTGTTGCGATATTCCGCAAAACGAAAAGCGCAAAATTGCTTTATTCTGCAACATCCGTGAAGAAAACGTGATTACCGCCCGCGATGCCGACAGCATTTATCAAGTGCCGATTTCTTATTCGGAAGAGGGGATGGACAAGCAGGTTTGCAAGCATTTCGGCATTGATTGCAGTCAGCCGGCCGATTTGAGCAAATGGCGTCATATTGTTGATGTGTTGCGCAATCCCGAAGGCACGGTCAAGGTCGCGGTGGTTGGTAAATATATGCAGTTGCTTGAGGCTTATAAGTCGTTGGGCGAGGCTTTAACGCACGGTGGTATTGCCAACAAATATAAGGTTAAAATTAAGTGGATTGACAGCGAGGATATCGAAAAAGACGGCGCCGCGGCGCATTTAAATGATGTCAGCGCCATTTTAGTCCCCGGAGGTTTCGGACACCGTGGAACAGAGGGAAAAATCGCGGCGATTGAATATGCCCGCGAGCACAAGATTCCGTTTTTGGGCATCTGTTTTGGTATGCAAATGGCGGTTATTGAGACCATGCGCCATTTGGCAGGGGTCAAAAACGCCAATACCACCGAGTTTGGCGCGGATTGCGAGCCGGTTGTCGGCTTGATGACCGAGTGGGACAAAGAAGGCGCTAAGGAGATTCGTTGCAAGGACGGAGATTTGGGCGGCACTATGCGTTTGGGTGCATATCCTTGTCGTTTGAGTGAGGGCTCTTTGGTTCAAGAAATTTACGGCACAGAGATGATTTCCGAACGTCACCGTCACCGCTATGAAGTGAACTTGAGTTATGAAAAAGTTTTGAACGATAACGGGATGTTTGTGGTCGGTAAATCGCCGGATGGCAAGCTGCCCGAGATTGTGGAACGCAAAGATCATCCGTGGTTTGTGGGTGTGCAGTTCCACCCCGAGCTTAAGTCTAAGCCGTTTGCGCCGCACCCGCTGTTTGTGTCGTTTATTGCGGCCGCTATCAAGCAAAGCAGATTGTTGTAAAAAATGCTTGAAATTTGACAAAAAAAGGCTACAATGCGCCCTTGATAAAATTATTATTCACTTAATTATTACAAAAAAGATATGAAATTAAAAAAATTAGCTCAGAGTGTTTACGAGTTGAATTCTCGTCCGCTGAAATCTTGTTGGATTTTTCCTAACTTGAGTGAGAAAATTGAGTGTGTTTATTATGAGCAGGGCAAGTCGTATGAAAATGCCGCTCATGAGATTGCACATTATGTTTCCGAGGCTTACGGTCACAAGGTTGAGGTCAACAGCATCCGCAGTTTGTGGACTGAACGTGAGTGTGAGAGAAGCAATGGCGGTACTTCAGCCCAAAAGGTTGGTGTGACTCATCGTATGATGAATGCTTTTGTCAAAGATGAGAGTTTGGTCGTTTGCGGCGAGTGGTTGCAGGGACAGTTGAAAGTGTTTGCTCAAAAGTTGGGCAAAAATATCAAGATTGTTCGTCCGGAGCTGTTTAATATTCCGTTGCTGTGTTCCGAGAATTTAAGTTTGTATTTCTCGGGCATGGAGATTGACCGCGTGATTAAACCGGTGTCGGTCGTTGCCGTATTGGTGAGCGACAGTGCTTCATGGGGTATAGCAATGGAGTTGTGCAGTTGTGTGCGCGCGACTTATGCGCAGCAGTCAGTCACATTGGTGTTGGTGACAGACGCTGATGATGCAAAGTATAACGCGTATGCCAGTCGTTGCTTTTTGAGCATTTTTGATGCGGAGGGGCAAGATGAGTTCGTGTCTCCGTATGTGGTGTCATCATTGGCAGAGTTGAAGGATTTTTGCCAGACAGAGCAAACTCTTGTGGTGTTGCCGCAGCAGAAGTTTTATCTGACCGATGAGTTGAGCGAGGCTTTGTTCTATGTGAGCGAGGCTGAGTTTAAGAACTTGTGGGGCTTCTGCGATGGTTATGGTCGCCAACTGTTGCTCAACGATGTTGAAAAACTGGCTCAGCGTTCGTTCCAGTGCGGTGATGATGTTCACAAAGACATTTTGGCAAAACACAAGCCGGTTTCCGGTTGGCGTCGCAAGCTGTATTGGTTGCGCCGACGCATAGATGTGTTCCGCATGAAAATGATTTAACAATTAACCCCGTGGCGGCTTGTTTCCACCTCGGGGTTTTTTGTGTGTTTATTAAAAAATTCTCCACCAATGTTTATTCCCTCTCTAAATTATCAGAGAGGTTAGGGCACGTTACCCCAGATACGTCATTGCGAACCCAATAGGGTGTGGCAATCCAGATTCAATAAAGGAGTCAATATAAATCAGGACTGCTTCTTCTTACGGGCTGTGAATTAAATTGAGTGTTTGATTGCGCGAAAGTTAAATTTTGCTATGATGACCCTATCAAAAATTTAACAACATAAGGATAACATTATGGAACAAAGAACAATCAAGATCGGCAATTTTCAAATCGGCAATCATTTGCCCATCGCTATTATTGCCGGTCCCTGCCAAATTGAGAGCCATCAGCACGCGGTTGATTTGGCCGGAAAAATGGTTGAACTGACCAACAAGCTCGGCGTGAAGTATATTTTCAAAGCCTCGTTTGACAAAGCCAACCGCACCTCAATCAATGGTCCGCGCGGTGTTGGAATTGATGAGGGGATGAAGACTTTTGACGAGATTAAAAAACTTTATCATTGTCCGATTGTGACCGATGTTCACGAAAAAGAGCAGTGTGCTGTTGTGGCGCAGCATGTTGATATGTTGCAGATTCCGGCGTTTTTGTGCCGTCAGACAGATTTGGTCGTTGCCGCCGCTAAGACCGGTAAGGTTTTGAACATTAAAAAAGGACAGTTTTTAGCGCCTTGGGATGTTAAAAATCTGGTTAAAAAAGCCGAAGATTCCGGCAACTTTAACGTTTGTTTGACTGAACGCGGCACCAGTTTTGGCTACAACACTTTGGTGACGGATATGCGCTCGTTCCCCGAAATGGCCAAAGATACCGGTTGTCCGGTGATTTTTGATGCCACCCACTCGGTGCAACAACCGGGAGGCTTGGGCGGCTGTTCCGGCGGTCAGCGAGAGTTTGCGCCGGTGTTGGCGCGCGCGGCCGTTGCTGTCGGCGTGGCTGCCGTGTTTATGGAAACGCACGAAAACCCTGACAAAGCGTTATCCGATGGTCCAAACACTATCGCTTTGAAAGATATGGAAAAAGTCATTTCCGACTTAATGGCGTTTGATGAGGTAAACAAATCTCGCATCCATGATTATTAGTGACGAAGGGTATATCATCAATCTCCGCCGCCATGGCGAAAAGTCGCTTATTCTTACCGTGCTCACCAAAGAGCACGGTAAAATGGTGGGTTATGTTAAAAACTGCCTAACCAAAAAAAATTTGGGAATTTATCAAATCGGCAATCGCGTGACGGTGGAGGCTTATACCCGCGTTGAAGAAAATATGTGGAGCTTTCAGGTAGAGCTGGCATTGGCCGGAGCGGCGTGTTTTATGCAAGATTCAGCCAAACTGTCGGCGCTGTCGGCGTTTTGCGCCTTGTGCAACGAGGCAATGCCCGAGGCTCAACCGATTGAAAAGCTGTTTACTTATGTTGAAGATTTTTTTAGCTGCATCAACGAGGTGAACTGGCTTGCTAATTATTGCTTTTTTGAGTTTTACTTGATGTCGTTTTTGGGTATTGCGCTTGATTTGGAAAAATGCTCGGTGACCGGCAGTTATGAAAACCTCAAATATGTATCGCCGCGCACCGGTAAGGCCGTTTGTGAAGAAATCGGCTTGCCGTATCGCAATCGGTTATATGCTTATCCGCAGTTTATTTTAGACAATAATCATCACCCCAAAGCCAAAGAGATGAAAAATCTGTTGCGGATGACAGAGTTTTTCCTCCATAAAAACTTTTTTAGAACACATTACTTGAAATTCCCGTCCAACCGTGCTAATTTGCTTGAAAATTTGAATTTAGATTAGCTTTTTTAGGATACAATTTATAATGACCGAAAATACCGCCGTCGCCGAAAAAATCAGAGATGTCCGTATGGCTGAAGAGCTGAGCAGCCGCTATTTGTCTTATGCAATGTCAACCATCGTGGCTCGTTCGTTGCCCGATGTTCGCGACGGACTAAAGCCTGTGCACCGCCGGTTGCTTTACGCCATGCGCCAACTGCACCTTGACCCAAAGTCAAGTTTTAAGAAATGCGCGCGCGTGGTCGGCGATGTTATCGGTAAATATCACCCGCACGGCGATAGTGCCGTTTATGGCGCAATGGTGCGTTTGGCACAGGATTTTTCAGTGCGTTATCCATTGGTGGACGGGCAGGGCAACTTTGGTAATATCGATGGTGACGGTGCCGCCGCCATGCGTTACACCGAAGCACGGTTGACCGAGTTTGCCATTGCGATGATGGAGGGCTTAAACGAAAACGCCGTTGATTTTATGGATACTTATGACGGCGAAGAGTCCGAGCCGGTGGTTATGCCGTCACTGGTGCCGAACCTGTTGTGCAATGGCTCAACAGGTATTGCCGTCGGTATGGCGACCAATATTCCGCCGCATAATTTGAGCGAAGTTTGCGACGCGCTGCTTTATTTGATTGAAAAGCCCGATTGCGAGAACGAGCCGTTGGTGCGTCGTTTAAAAGGACCGGATTTTCCGACCGGTGGTGTGATTGTTGATAATTTCAGCACTATCTTGAACAACTATATTCAAGGCAAGGGCTATTTTCGTATTCGCGCCAAGTGGGAGACTGAAGATTTAGGTCACGGACAATATCAGATTGTGGTGAAGGAAATTCCGTATCAGGTGGTGAAATCCAAGCTGATAGAGCGTATCGCAACCTTGCTGAACGACAAAAAAGTGCCGATGCTGAGCGATGTGCGTGATGAGTCGGCGCAAGATGTTCGTATTGTCTTAGAACCCAAAAACCGCGCGGTTGACGCAAACCTGCTTATGGAACATTTGTTTAAGCAGACGGAGTTGGAAGTTCGGTTCAGTATGAATATGAACGTTCTTGACTCTGACGGCGTGCCCAGAGTGATGGCGATTAAAGAAGTTTTACACGAATTTTTAATACACCGAATCAACGTGTTGCTGCGCCGTGTTCAGTTTAGACTTGATAAAATTAACGCGCGGCTTGAGATTTTATCGGGATATTTGATTGCTTACCTGAATTTGGATGAGATTATTCGTATTATCCGCGAAGAAGATGACGCTAAAGCCTGTATGATGGCCAAGTTTAGTCTGACTGAGAATCAGGCGGAAGCGATTTTGAATATGAAACTGCGTAGCCTGCGCAAGTTGGAAGAGGCTGAAATTCGTCAAGAATATGCCGACCTTGAGGCAGAAAAAGAGCAGCTCGAGGCTTTGTTGTCCGATGAGGGCAAACGTTGGGCGGCGGTCTCGGATGAAATTCGCCAGATTAAAGAAAAGTTCGGCAAAAAAACGGCTCTGGGTCGCCGTCGCACCGAGTTTGCGGAAATCTCCGAAGATGTGGAAGTGCCGTTGGAAATTTGCGTTGAGAAAGAGCCGATAACGGTTATCTTGTCGCAAAAGGGCTGGATACGTTGTATGAAAGGGCATGTGTCTTTGAGCGACGAGTTCAAGTTTAAGGACGATGACGCTTTGCAACTGGCAATTCACGCGCAGACAACCGATAAAATCGTGTTGTTTGACACCTCCGGCAAGTTTTTCAACCTTTCGGCGTGTGATATTCCGAGCGGTCGCGGTTTTGGTCAGCCGTTGCGTTTGATGATTGATTTGGGCAACAATGACAATATTTGCGCCATGTTTGCGTTTGAGCCTAAGGCAAACTATGTGATTGCCTCCACCTCCGGACATGGTTTTGTCGTTGATGAAAATCACCTGATGGCGCAAACCCGCAATGGTCGCAAGATTATGAATTTGGCGGATGGCGAAACGGCAATGTTCTGTCAAAAAATTACCGGCGATATGATGGCGATAGTTGGCGAAAACCGTAAGTTGTTGATTTTCCCGATTGAAGAAATTCCGACTATGGCGCGTGGTCGTGGTGTGGCTTTGCAAAAATATAAAGACGGCGGCTTGTCTGATATGCAAATTTTCAAAAAAGAAGAGGGGTTTGTGTTTGACAAGAACAGCAGCACCAAAACCGAGACCGAATTGCTGACATGGCTTGGGCATCGCGGACAAGTCGGCAAGCTGGTGCCGTTTGGCTTTTTGAAAACCAACAAATTTTTCAAATAAGTGGCTAATGTCAGAGGTTTATTTTGAATATGTGGCGCAAGGGGCTTATATGAAGGTTTGCGCGATTGAGCCTGAGACCCAAACCGAGGCGGTGGTCGTCGTGCCGCGCGGTTTGACAGAACAGCAAATGCAGTATCAGGCGTTGCAAAAACTCAGTTATATTCTCAAAAAACGAGTTGAGGAAAAACAGTCCTGACAATTTCTGTGACCGACCGGTTGATTTCTTGCAAGTCAGCCGGTTTTTGAATATGGTGATTGGTGCTTTTCAACAATTTGGTGGTCACGTCAGAGGTCGCGAGTTTGGCGGCTAACTTCAAAACAATGCGCCAGTCGATAAATGTGTCTTGCATACCTTGTAGCAAATGTACGGGGCAGGTGACAGGAATGACCTCTCTTTCGGTCAAGGCGTTGGCGGCAGCGCAGTCCATAAATTTTTGGGTGAAAGTAAACGACATCCGCTCGATACCGACGGTGATTTTACCATTGGTGTCAAGTTCTTGCTTTTGCGCCGGCGTGGCTTGACTCATCAGTAATTTGTACAGATTCGGAGAAGTTGAAGAACAGACCAACCCTTTGATTTTGTCAGGGCAATCAATGACCGCTAGCAAGGCCGCCCAACCGCCGATACAGTGCCCGACCAAAATAACATCTCCGCGAATTTGATGTTCTATAATATCTAAAATCTGATGTTTCCACACATCAAGACAGGTGTCGTCATAATTATGGCTGTCTATACCGTGTCCGGCCAGTTCAAAACGGAAAAAATTGAGTCCGAGTTGTTGAGCCAGAGCTTTGACCGATTCAGGTTTTTTACCCCATGGGTTGGATGATAATCCGTGAATATATAAAATACTCAACGGGGCGGCGGGAACTTTAATATGCTCGTATTGACAAACAAATTTCTCGGCAAAAGTCAGTGTGGAATAGGGTAAAGTCATGGCAAAAACCTCATTGATGTAATGAGGACAATAAAACACATTTAGATTAAAGAAAAACTAATAACCGTGTTATCAGATAATAAAAAGTCTTGACAGCGACGGGATAATAAATTACTTTTCAGCTGTTATAAATGATACGGACGGATCCTTAGCTCAGTTGGTTAGAGCAGGCCGCTCATAACGGTCTGGTCGCAAGTTCGAGTCTTGCAGGATCCACCAACAAAAAGCCACCCCTTGCGGGTGGTTTTTTTGTTGGTGAAATATAGACAGCTCGAACTTGCGGGAAGCAAGTTTGACCACAAGAGAAAGGCGTTCGGGAGAACGCCGGTTGGCTAAAGCCAATGAACGCAGTGTCGGCGGAGCAAAGCGAAGCCAATCGCAGCAGGATCCACCAACAAAAAGCCACCCCTTGCGGGTGGTTTTTTGTTGGTGAAATATAGACAGCTCGAACTTGCGGGAAGCAAGTTTGACCACAAGATTTTTTTAATAATTTTTACGCTGGTTTCCGGATTAAATATTTATATTTATTTTGACTTTTAACACCACACCGAATACTATACAACCAACACGTTTATTCGTAAGTTTATAAGGGTTACAATAATAAGAGGGCTAAAATGGCTGGTAAAAATAATGCAAATTTAGGTTTTGAAAAGCAAATTTGGGATGCTGCTTGTGAACTTTGGGGACATATTCCGGCGGCAGATTACCGAAAAGTAATTATTGGGCTTATCTTTTTGCGTTATATTTCTGCAGCCTTTGAAAAACGCTATAAACAGCTTGTTGCAGAGGGCGATGGTTTTGAGGATGAGAAAGATGCCTACATTATGGACGGTATATTTTATGTTCCGGAAGCCGCCCGTTGGAGCAAAATTGCTGAAGCGGCACACACTCCGGAAATTGGCATTATTATTGATGACGCCATGCGAGCCATTGAAGCGGAAAATAAATCTCTGAAAGATGTTTTGCCTAAAAATTATGCTAATCAGGCTTTGGATAAAAGAGTTTTGGGCAATGTTGTAGACTTGTTTACCAACAATATTGATATGTCTGAAACAGATGAAGATAAAGACTTGCTTGGTCGCACCTATGAATATTGCATTGCCAAGTTTGCGGCGTATGAGGGGACTAAAGGTGGAGAATTTTATACCCCGTCAAGCATTGTAAAAACCATTGTTGAGGTTTTGAAACCGTTTGATAATTGCCGTGTTTATGATCCTTGCTGTGGTTCCGGCGGTATGTTTGTGCAGTCTGTCAAATTTTTGCAGGCGCACGGCGGCAACCGAGACCATATTTCTGTTTATGGACAAGAAGCGAACGCGGATACGTGGAAAATGGCTAAGATGAATATGGCAATTCGCGGTATTGATGCTGATTTTGGACCATATCAGGCGGATACATTTTTTAATGACCAGCACCCGCATGAAAAATTTGATTTTATTATGGCTAATCCACCATTTAACCTTTCTAATTGGGGACAAGATAAGTTACAAGATGATGTGCGTTGGAAATATGGTATCCCACCGGCAGGAAACGCCAACTATGCGTGGATTCAGCACATGATACATCACCTTGCACCAAATGGTAAAATAGGTTTGGTATTGGCAAATGGTGCACTTTCAACGCAAACCAGTGGTGAAGGTGAAATCAGAAAACGAATTATTGAAGATGACTTGGTAGAAGGTATTATCGCTTTGCCTCCGCAACTGTTTTATAGCGTTACAATTCCGGTAACCCTGTGGTTTATCAGTAAGAATAAGCAACAAAAAGGACGCACCGTATTTATTGATGCGCGCAAAATGGGCTATATGGTTGACCGCAAGCACCGCGACTTTACCGATGAAGACATTAAAAAACTGGCGGATACATTTACGGCATTTCAAAATGGCACATTAGAGAATATCAAAGGTTTCTGTGCCGTTGCCACAACAGCGGAAATTGCGGCACAGGATTATATTTTGACCCCAGGTCGCTATGTCGGTATTGAAGATCAGAAAGATGACGGCGAACCTTTTGAAAATAAAATGAAACGTCTGACCGGAGAACTTTCTGAAATGTTTAAACAATCTGACACTCTCCAAAACGAAATCCGCGAAAAACTGAAAGCGATTGGCTGGGAGATAAAGTAATGCATCCGTGGCAAATTTTCATCCTAGGATTATGTGAACACTTGGCTTGGCCAATTTTGGTCGGCGGATGTATTATATATTACAGAAAAGATATAAGAAAAATGCTCGCGAGAATTACCAAATTACCACTTGGGGCTGAGTTAAATCCGGAAACTGTTGAAGAACAGAAAGAAAATAAAAGCAATTTTGATAAGTTGCTTGCCCAAAAGACGGAAGAAAAAGCTAAACAAGAAGAACCAAAAGCAGAAAAGGGGGATAAGTAATGTTTGATAATAGCACACAAAAAGCATTAAAAGAATTACTTGAAGTCCTCAGTAAAGGGATAGATTTGTTAGCAAATGAAAATTTGGATAAAGATCTATATGATGCCTTTAAAAAATATGCAGATTCCACCATAAAAATGGTAGATGAAGCGTACAATCCTAACTACCTTGCATATGGAATAGAAGGATATGATTATAACATACCGCTCACACCCATTGATCTTATTCCCCCCTACATTTCTCCATATACTTCAGGACTTCATCCTTCAAGAAGCCTTTGGGACTTAAATCCACAAAATGACAAATATCGGAAAAAACTAAAAGATTTATTACAGAAACTTATATTGCTAGCTCAAAAGGTGGTATATGAATAGGAGATAAAAATTACAATTAAATTTATGGTTAAAGTAAACGAGGATGAATTTGGTGAAAGTGAAATAGAAAAAGCTCTTCCAAGTAAAGCTATGCAGTTAGTTTTTTACAACGTAAAAGAAAAACTGGAAAAATATGTATCCGGTAAATCTATTGAAAAAATAATAGATAAAATAGTCATTATTTGTGAAAATGGCGATATAAAAGAAGCTAAATTGGTTACAAAGGAGTAATCAATGACAATTATCTTGGTAAATTTAAAAGATTTTTTAGCAAAATATAATGTTTATATTTCAACAATTTTAAACACAATAATTCAACCATATATAATATTTAGTCTAAATCAAAAAAAATGGTGGATATCAGATGTAAAGAATATATGGGATATAAAAACATATTTATTTTTATATTTATTTTTGCTATTTATAGTTGCTTATAATATAGGAATTAAATACATAAAAATGGATTTTAAAAATCTAGAAAATAAACTTAAATTATCTGAAAGCAGGATAGATCATGTTCTAAATTTGGTACAATCCTGTATATATAGTAGCTTAGTTGAATTTTCAAAAAAAATGGAACTAGATAAAGAGGATATTCAACAAGATAGGGTAACAGTATTTGGTTTAAGAGATATTACAGGAACAAAAAAATTTTTTGGATTATCTAGGTATTCAGATAATCCCAATTTTCGAGAACTAAGCAATAAGGAATATGATACAAAAAAAGGATGCATGGCTAAAGGGTATAGTAACGGATGGTATGTCGAAAGAGGCAATATTCCCTCGTTTGAAGAGAGTCCCAAAGAATATGAGGATTATTTTCGGCAACAATATGGATTAAGCCATTCGGAAGTTAGAAATCTCTCCATGAAGAGCCGTTATTATGCATCTATTTCAATAAAAAAAGGTGCAGAAGAAAAAGGTGTACTTGTTTTTGAAAGTTTACGCTCAAATAGATTTGATGATAGTAAAATAAAGACAGAGTTAGAATATTTGGCAAGTAAGGTTGGAGATCTAATGGAGTTACTTGATATGAAAGAAGAAAGGGTATCTCAACCTGTTATGGCTTATATTAGCAATCTAGAGAAAAATAGAGGTGGTAAATGACAAAATGGAGAGAGGTTAAGTTAGGGGATATTTGTGAAATTACATCGAGTAAACGCATTTTTATGGCTGATTATGTGGCTTCAGGCATCCCTTTTTATCGTTCAAAAGAAATTATAGAAAGACAAAGAGGTAATAATATAACAACGGAGTTATTTATTACAGAAGAAAAATATGAAGAAATAAAGCAAAAGTTCTCTGTTCCTCAAGAAGGCGATATATTACTTACGTCAGTTGGCACTTTAGGAATACCTTACGTTGTAAGAAAAAATGAAAGATTTTATTTTAAAGATGGAAATTTGACTTGGATTAAAAGATCAAATAATCTCTTGCCTGAATACTTATACTATTTTTTAGCTTCATCAGAAGGAAAATTAAAATTAGAAAATATTTCTATTGGAACGACACAAAAAGCTATAACAATTGTTGGCTTAAAAAGTCTTGAAATTCCTCTTCCTCCTCTTGATGTTCAGAAGAAGATTGCGGGGGTGTTGGGTGCGTTGGATGATAAAATCGAGCTGAATAACAGAATAAATAATAATTTAGAACAACAGGCTCAGGCTCTGTTTAATGAAAAAATATTAAATAATCCTAAGCAAGGATGCATAGGAGATTATTGTAGTATTAAATCAGGGTTTGCTTTTAAAAGCTCTTGGTGGCAGGATGCTGGTGTTCGTGTTATAAAAATAAAAAATATTGAACCTTCCAGATTAAATTTACAGGATTGTTCCTACGTTTCAGAAGATAAAGTTTCAATAGCTAAAGATTTTGTTGTCAAAGGTGGGGATTTATTGATTGCTATGACGGGAGCAACTATTGGTAAATTTGCAATAGTTCCTCATGTAGATGAAATATTACTAGTTAATCAGCGTGTTGGCAAATTCTTTTTAGGGGATAATCCGCTAGAAAAACTACCATTTATTTATTGTACATTAAAACAGCCGGAAGTTGTTTCAGAAATAATAAATCGAGGACAAGGCAGTGCTCAACCAAATATCAGTGGAAATGATATAATGTCCATAACTTGTATTTATCCTGATGAAAATATTATTTCAGATTTTAATAATATTTGCCGCCCATATTTTGAAAAAATAATCATAAATCAATACGAAAACACTCGGTTGTCTGCACTCCGAGACACATTATTACCAAAACTGATGTCTGGGAAAATTGATGCTTCAAACGTGGATATTTCGGCTCTCACTTCCACCAATAAATCATCATTTACAGAGGAGTAGTCAATGACAAAAAAAGAGGAAGATAAGAAACTAGAAGAACGTTATCAAGATTATTTGCGTTTCAGAAATGAAAATGATACTCTACGAATTCAAGAACAGGGAAAAATGGATAAAATCATTTTTAACTGTAACATTGGCTTGATAGGTATTGGTTTTGGTTTTATGGGTATAATTTTTGATAAAAGTCCTACATCTTTAACTTACTTCTGTTTTTCTATTTTATGTGCCTGCTTAAGTATAATGTGTAATTACTATTCTTCATGGTGTTCTGTAAAAGATATTTGCGTAAGTAATGTTAAACTAGATGAAAAATATTTACAAGGAGAAGATATTCATAATGAAATTAAAACACCATACTCAAATTGGATTAATAGTTTAAATAATTTAGCAATGATTTGCTTGAGTTTGAGTGTTGCATTCTTTTTTTATTTTGTATATGCTAACACTAATTTTGAACCAAAACAGAAGGAAAATATTACCATGACTAATAATAAAATTTTATGTGAAGGCTGCGAAAAGAATAAGCCTACAACACAAAAGCCTATGAAAAATATCAGAATATCTAATGGTGTTGAACGTAGTAAACCGACAGTATCTAAGAATCAGGCACAAAAACCAACAGAAAAAAAGTAATAAGGATAACAGATGACCTACACAAATCCGGTAAATGAAGAAGCGTATGAAAACTCTATTATTGAGTTGTTTGAGGAACTTGGATATACGCATGTTTACGGGCCGGATGTGGAAGCGCGGGATTTTACTTCGCCGTTATATGAGGCTGTGCTGACAAATTCTCTCCACCAAATCAATCCTAATTTGCCGGATGAGGCGATAAACGAGGCTCTGTTTAAGCTCAAAAACTTTGAAAATGCCGAATTAACGCAGAAAAATGCTGTTTTTATGGATTATTTGCAAAACGGCATCACCGTCTGCTATACCGAAAAAGGCGAGCCTCGCGACACGATTGTGTATTTGATTGATTATGAAAATCAGGATAATAACTCCTTCATTGTTGCCAACCAATGGACTTTTATTGAAAACAGCGAGAAACGTCCGGATGTTCTGCTGTTTATCAATGGTTTGCCGCTCGTGCTGATGGAGCTTAAATCGCCGTCCCGCGAAGAAACGGATGCTTCGGAAGCGTATCGGCAAATTCAAAACTATAAACACGAAATTCCGTCTATGTTTATATATAACGCAATTTGCGTGATGAGTGATTTGGCTGTGTCTAAAGCCGGAACGATTACTTCTGATGAAACACGTTTTATGGAGTGGAAAACGGTTGACGGTTCTTATGAAAATACCAAATATGCGCAGTTTGACACATTTTTTAATGGAATTTTTGAAAAGTCACGCCTGTTGGATATTTTGAAGAACTTTATTTGCTTTTCTAACGAAAACAAAGGTGCCGTTAAAATTCTATCAGGTTATCATCAATATTTTGCGGTTAAAAAAGCTATTGAATCTACCAAACATGCCACGCAAACAGACGGTAAAGGCGGTGTGTTCTGGCACACGCAAGGTAGCGGAAAATCACTTTCCATGGTGTTTTATGCTCATTTGCTGCAAAGTGCCTTAAACAGCCCGACAATAGTTGTTATTACAGATCGTAACGATTTGGATGATCAACTTTATACGCAATTTGCTAAATGCAAAGATTTTTTGCGCCAAGAACCGGTGCAGGCAATAAGTCGTGCTCATTTGAAACAGCTTTTAGACGGCATCAAAGCCAACGGTATTTTCTTTACCACAATGCAAAAGTTTGAGGAATCAGCGGAGCCGTTGTCAGAACGACGGAATATTATCGTGATGGCTGATGAGGCGCACCGTGGTCAATATGGCTTAAGCGAAAAGATAGATAAAGACGGAAACATAAGAGTCGGCACGGCGCGAATTATTCGCAACTCTCTACCCAATGCGACATATATTGGCTTTACCGGTACGCCGCTTTCTCTTGATGACCGCAATACGCGAGAGGTATTTGGCGATTATATTGATGTTTATGATATGACACAAGCGGTGGAAGATGGCGCAACGCGTCCGGTTTATTATGAAAGCCGCGTTATAAAACTTCATCTAAAGCCGGAAATTTTGCAACTTATAGACGCTGAATATGATTTAATGGCGCAAAATGCCGATCCGGAAGTTATTGCAAAGAGCAAAAAACAACTCGGGCAAATGGAAACTATTTTGAGCGATGATGATACCATCAATTCGCTTGTCTGCGATATTTTGGATCACTACGAAAACTATCGCGAGAATTTGTTGACAGGTAAGGCTATGATTGTAGCTTATTCCCGCCCGATTGCCCTGAAAATTTATCATAAAATTTTGGAATTGCGTCCGGCATGGAAAGATAAAGTTGCGGTGGTTATGACCTCTGATAACAAGGATCCGGAGGATTGGCGTGCGATTATCGGTAATAAATCACATAAAGAAGATTTAGCTCGCAAATTTAAAGATAATAACGATCCTTTGAAAATTGCCATTGTCGTTGACATGTGGCTAACCGGTTTTGATGTGCCCTCACTTGCAACAATGTATGTCTATAAGCCGATGGAAGGGCATAATCTGATGCAGGCGATTGCGCGGGTTAATCGCGTGTTTGAAGATAAAGAAGGCGGTTTGGTGGTTGATTATATCGGTATCGCCAGTGCTTTGAAAAAGGCAATGAATGATTATACCATCCGTGATAGAAAAAACTATGGCAATATGGACATTGCCACCACCGCTTATAATAAATTCAAAGAAAAATTGCAAGTCTGCCGCGATTTATTGCGTGGTTTTGATTATGGCGAATTTGCTACCGGTTCAAATTTAGTCCGAGCAAGATTGATAAGCGGTGCCACAAACTTTATTATTGCTAGAGAGAAAAACAAAGAAAAAGACGCCTTTATTAAGCAAGCTCTTATGTTACATCAGGCTCTGTCACTTTGCGCGTCCATTGTTGAAGAAGAACTTCGTATTGAGGCGGCATTTTTAGAGGCAGTCAGAATTATGATTTTGCGTTTAACCGAAAGCGGAGGCGGTAAAAAAATATCATTGCCTGAAATGAATAAACGCATTAACGAACTGTTGGAACAGAGTATAAAAAGCGATGGTGTTATCAATCTGTTTTCGGATATAAAAGAAGAATTTTCGCTGTTTGACCCGAAATTTTTGGAAGAAATATCCAAGATGAAAGAGAAAAATTTGGCGGTGGAATTGTTGAAAAAGCTGATAGCCGAGCAGATTTCTATTTATCGCCATAGCAATGTTGTGCGCTCGGAAAAGTTTAGCGAAATGATACAAGAGTCTATGAACCGCTATTTGAACGGTATGCTGACTAATGAACAAGTTATTGAGGAGCTGCTTAATCTGGCAAAACAAATCACCGCGGCACAAAAAGAAGGCGAAGATTTGGGGCTTAACACCGAAGAAACGGCATTTTATGATGCCTTGACACGTCCTCAAGTTGTTAAAGATTTTTATGAAAATGACGAATTGATTGCTATTACCAAAGAGCTTGTCGAAACTTTGCGCAAAAATAAAACGATAGATTGGCAGAAAAAAGAAACGGCGCGCGCCAAAATGCGTATGATGATTAAACGTCTGCTCAAAAAATACAAATATCCACCGGAAGGCGTTGAAGATGCCGTCCAAACTGTTATAATGCAATGCGAACTCTGGACGGATAATGTAATGGAAGTATGATGATTAAAGTTTTGTTTGTATGTTTAGGGAATATTTGTCGATCGCCGATGGCGCAGTTTGTGTTTAAGCAAATGGTTGAAGAACGTGGCTTGTCCAATCAGTTTGAAATTGATTCCGCGGCGACTGAAAGTTATAACGAGATGTGCCACGCCGGCATTCATCATGGCACGCGCGAGATGCTGAAATCTATGCATGTACCGTTTGAGGAACATTATTCTCGGCGTATTCGTCCGCGCGATTATGCTTATTATGACTATATTTTGGTGATGGACGACAGCAACATTGAGGACATCCAATCACTCGTTGGTCCGGATACGGAAAACAAAATCCATCGCTTATTAGATTTTACTGACCACCCGCGCAATATTCGCGACCCTTGGTATACCGGTAACTTTGACGAGAGCTACTGGGATATTTACGAGGGCTGTCAGGCGTTTTTAGAGTATTTGAAAATGTAACAAATAATGTACTTATTCGGGATAACAATCAATTCCGTAATGATGCAAAAATTATGTTTACTTTACAAGGTAAATTCTATGAATAACCAAGTTGTTATTCATAAACTTTAGGATACTCAGAAAATTGCATTTTATATAATGTAATATCGTATCGTGGTTGGTCAATAGGACCGATTGTATGGCTAATAAAACGACAAAAATGATTTTCATTGGCAAAATCGTAAATATAATCTGCATTTTTTTCTTCAGGAAGCCATAAATATCCTCGGTCAATAACGATATCCGGCTCATCGGATATCGTTTTGCCTTTTTTCCATAAGGCTAATCTATAATGCTGTTTTTGCAAAAAGTAATTATACTGATGTTGTCTTGGCTGAATTAATTGATTTAGCAAAAGGCACGCTCTCTCACAGCATAAAAAAACAGCTGATATTTTTTATCAGCTGTTTTTTTTGCTTAGTTACTTTGTAGCCTCGTCTTTATTATCATCAAATTCAGGCGTATACTCCGGCTCTTTGTTGGCATAAATCAATTTACGAACCTTGTCACCTTCTCTTGCCAACACCCATTTAGTATTATCTTTAAAATTCACACCTGTTTTTAAGGCATGCCCATCAGAGAATTTTACATATACGCAGCCGTTATTGCTATTCTCTCCAATACCTAAGATAGTCACTACACGCTCTTTTATCGGCAATTCCGTATCATCTGGTTTAGGCGCAAACCCAAAAATTCCGAACAGAGTTCCCAAAATAAAACTAATTACAAAAGCTATAACGCAAAAACAAAACGATATACCTTTGTTATTATTTTTACTGTCATTTACCGCCGAACGGGATGTTGAAACTTCTTTTTTTCGGGACTTCAGTTCTCCGAAAAAAGACTTTAACTCATTTTTATAAGCAATCGCTAAAATAATCACGATTGCTACAATGCTTAAATACAACATATTAAATCAATTTTAAGAGTTAAACAAATTACTTACCGACATTCATAAAAGGAAAGACCGGAAAATTGCTGCCGTCATTAGCACCTTTCATAATGGTAAGAGTCTGCGGTAATGAAACATTTCCGTTCCACTTTTGCAAAGCTTTTGCCATTTCATACTGCGCCACAAACGGATTGCCTTTAAGAGCTTCAGCCAAAATCTGCACTTCCAAACCTTTAGCTTTTGCTTCGGCAGCCAAACGCTCATAAGCCTGAATAGCTTCTTGCTTGACGCGCTCTGTCGCTTGCTGAGCCATTTTCGTTTTATACTCCTCAAGTTTGATGCCTTGCTGAGTCTGCGCGGTTTGTTCTATCAGCTTTTCAAATTCAGGAGAGGCCTGATAATTCAAAAGTCTGAAAGTTTTAACCTTTACCAAATTGTCAACTAGGAGTTGATCGTTGACAATGTATTGTACAGCATCCATAGTCATAGACTCTTCACGTCCCACAAAAGACCAAATATCGGTTAAGGAAGACAAGGTCAGCATTGTGCTGTTAACTATATCTTTAATAACCTTTTGCTCGTAGGCGTCATACCCCTGATATTTGTCGTACAGCTTATGAACTTTAGAATCGTTCATTTCGCATAATACGGCGCATTTTAAGGATATCTGCTGCAAACCTTTGGTTCGAACCTTAAAGGTATATTCATAGCGATGAGGCTTGATATCCATAGTTATGACCTCGTTTCCCATATCCTGAGTATATGGAATATACCACACCAACCCCGGAACATAGGACGAATCCACAACTTGTCCCCATTGCTTTTTAATACCTCTCTGTCCAGGGTCAACCTTGACAAAAGAATGTTTAGTAACATTTGTACCCGCTGCAATAATTGCTATTAAAGCAATCAGCAGCCACGCAATTTTTTTACTCATAATGTTATAAATTTAAGTTTGACATATAAAAATTCACACTCAAAATAGCTTATCAGTAACCTAATTTACATATAAGCTTTAATAATATTCATCATAATTTTTTTACAGGCAACAGTTTGACGTATTTATGACGAAATGTCAAGTATTATACAAAAAAAGACCAACACGTTTCTCGCATTGGTTCTTTTTATGTCATTAGCCTTTGGGCTTATGGTTGTTAGATAGCCTGTTTGACGGCGTCAATGGCTTCGGCGATTTTTTCACCGTTCGGACCGCCGGCCTGAGCCATATCCGGACGACCGCCGCCGCCTTGACCGCCCAAAACGCCGGATGCGATTTTAACCAAATCAATGGCTGAATATTTGGCTGTCAAATCTTTGGTAACGCCCACTACCACCGAGGCTTTGTTGTCTTCATTAGCGGTCGCCAAAACCACAATGCCCGAGCCGATAGAGGCGTTGATTTCATCAATAAACGACTTCAGCTCTTTGGGGTGAACATTAGGAATAGCGCGACCCACAAACTTAACCCCGTTGACTGTGTCAATCTTGTCCTGATTGTCAGCAGCTTTGTTGGCAACAAAGCTCTTCTTAATTTCCAAAATCTGATTTTCGAGCTTTTTCTTTTCTTCCAACAACTGCTTAATGCGGTTTTCCAAGTCATTGGGATTGGTCTTGAGCAAGGAGCTGGCTTTGTGGAGTTTGTCTTCAATATCCTGAACAAACTTTTCGGCGCCGCAACCGGTTACGCACTCAATACGTCTGATACCTGCGGCAACAGCCGATTCTGACACAATATTAAAGTAGCCGATTTCTCCGGTAGACTTAACATGCGTACCGCCGCACAACTCACGAGAGAATAGCTCTTTGTCATCGCCCATACTGACCACACGAACAACATCGCCGTATTTTTCACCAAACAGAGCGGTCGCACCTTCTTTGATGGCCTCGTCAGGCGTCATCAATACCGTAGTAACGGCATAATCTTTGCGAATAGCCTGATTGACAATATTTTCAACCTGACGCAATTCCTCAGCGGTAATCTGCTTGGGGTGAGAAATATCAAAACGCATCCTGTCAGCGGATACATAAGAGCCTTTTTGAGCCACATGGTCGCCTAAAACATCTCGCAACGCGCGATGGGCGAGGTGGGTGACCGAGTGATTGGCGCAAATGGCTTTGTGGTTTTCAGCCATAACCTGAAAGGTGAGGGTGTCGCCAACCTTAACGCTGCCCTTAAGCAGCTTGCAGTAATGAACCGCGACACCGTCTAGCTTTTTCTTAGTATCCAAAACCTGAATAGTCGTGTTTTCGTTGCTAATCAGACCAATATCACCGCATTGACCGCCCATTTCGGCATAAAACGGCGTTTGGTTAGACATCAGACAGAACTCGCCGCCGACATTTGAAACGGCGTTAATCATCTGCCCGTTGACCACCAAAGCGGTTATCTGAGCGTCAGCGCGCAGGGTGTTATAACCCAAAAATTCGCTGTGTCCGACTTTTTCCTGTACCTCGAACCAAACCTTCTCGGTACCGGCATCGCCGCTGCCGGCCCAGTTTTTGCGAGCCTCAGCCTTTTGTTTTTCCATAGCGGCGTCAAACCCCTTGGTATCAACTTCAATATTGCGGGTTTTCAAGGCGTCTTGCGTCAAATCAAGCGGAAAACCATAGGTGTCATAAAGTTTAAACGCCGTGTCGCCGGACAAAATCTTTTTACCGTGTAAATTGGCTACTTCTTCATCCAAAATCTTAAGACCTTTGTCTAAGGTTTTGATGAAACGGGTTTCTTCGGTTTTAATAGTTTCGGTAATCAATGCCTGAGCGCGATAAAGTTCGGGATAAGCCTCGCCCATCTCACGCTGCAAAGACGGTACCAATTTGTAGAGCATCGGCTCTTTAACACCCAAGAGCTGAATATGACGCATAGCGCGGCGCATAATACGACGCAAAACATAGCCGCGTCCTTCATTGGAAGGCAATACGCCGTCGGCAATCAAAAAGCAGGTGGAGCGCAGGTGGTCGGCAATCACGTTGTGAGAAGATTGCAAAGCACCATACGGGTCAGAGTTCGCCAAATCGGCAATGTCTTTAATCAGGTTGCGGAACAGGTCAATATCGTAGTTGGAGTGTACGCCTTGCAAAATGGCGGACATTCTCTCCAATCCCATGCCGGTATCAATGCACTTTTGTTTTAATTCAATGCGAGAGCCGTCGGGCAAGTCTTCAAACTCATCAAACACCAGATTCCAAATTTCAATCCAACGATCGCCGTCTTCCTCAGGTGTTCCGGGGAGACCGCCCCAAACCTGCTCGCCGTGGTCATAAAAAATCTCGGAGCAGTAGCCGCAAGGACCAGTGTCGCCCATCTGCCAAAAGTTGTCTTTGGTGGCGATGTTAATAATGCGGTCTTCCGGCAAGCCCGAAACTTTTTTCCAGATATTGCGAGCCACCTCGTCGGTGTGATAAACCGTCACCGCCAACTTTTCTTTCGGAATACAAAATTCTTTAGTAACCAGCTCCCAAGCGTAGTTAATCGCCTCTTCCTTAAAATAGTCGCCGAAAGAGAAGTTGCCGAGCATTTCAAAAAAAGTGTGGTGACGAACATCATAACCAACGCTGTCAAGGTCGTTGTGTTTTCCGCCGGCTCGAACAGATTTTTGGGAAGTTGTCGCTCGTTTGTAGTCGCGGGTTTCGTTGCCGGTAAAAATGTTCTTAAACTGCACCATGCCCGAGTTGGTGAACATAAGGGTAGGGTCGTTGTCGGGAACCAGAGATGACGAAGGCACAATTTTGTGCCCGTTTCTGGCAAAATAGTTCAAATAAGTGTTTCGTATATCTTTTAATGTCGTTGTCATTTTTATAAATCTTCCCAAAAAAATGTAAACATTTGTAAACCTCACACTTTTAGCCCATTTTTTTGGTGATGTCTAGTTAAAAGATAACGTTTTAGTCTAAAAATTAATCACATAACCGTTGGCGTATAAAAAAGCAAAACTCAAAAACGCCGCATAGCAAACATACAAAAAACCAAAGAAGTTTAGCGCGCCTGCGGCGACATCAATTTTCAAAAACAGACTTATCATGCGCCCGAGCGTAAATATAAGCCATAAAATAACCAGAAACGCGGCTAAAAACAATCCTTTATAGAAAAACAAAATGCACCACAACACCTGTAACATAAGTTGCAGCAAAAACAATCGTCCGGCCTCGTGCAAAAACAGCGTGCCACTGTTCAAAATTCGATAATATGAAGCAATCATCTGCGCATAGATGAGCCCCCAAGCGACAGAAAAGAACCACGCCGGCGGCACATATACGGGTTTGATAAAATCATTGTACCAGTGGCGCACACCCCACCGAGTGAAATAACTGCACAGCGCGCCGGTCACGGCAACCATAAAGAAAGAAAAACAAAAATTTTTCAGTTTAGCGGTCATTTTTTTACCTCTTCTTGTTGATATATTTCTAATAATCACGGAATTGGCTTTTTCAATAGCTATAAAATGACAAAAATATTTATATTTTGTCTTGAATTTCGACAAAAAATGTGCTATGAAAGAACATCATAAAAATTTGGAGGCTGAGGCGATGGCAAAAAAATCTGTAAAATCAGGCACAAAGTTAAAATTTATCGGCGGTGTCAACCGTGACCGAATTGGCGGCAACTGCTCGATTATTGAACATACTGACGAAAAAGGCGAGACCACTCGCGTGATGTTTGATTTGGGCACTATGTTTACGCCCTATGAAAGTGGTTTTAACTCGGCGTTGCCTGATGTGACCGAATATTTTTCGCGATTTGATGATGAAACCGACACGCTTATTCCGGCAGCCAAACCTGTTTCGGCATTGTTTTTGACCCACGCGCATGAAGACCATATCGGCGCCATGATTGACTATACCAAAATGGGCTACCGTCTGCCGCCGATAAAGGCGAGCCGTTTTACCCGCGCGTTGGTTCGTCTGGCTTTCAAGCAAGAGGGGCTAGAGCCGCCTGCCATTGATACCGTCAAGCCCGAAGATAACATTAAAATCGGTGACAATATGGTTGTTGAGCCGTTCACCGTCAGCCATAGCGTGATTGGCGCCATGGGCTATCATACCCTGACTTTTCTCAAAGACAAACCCTGCGCCGGCATCATCAATAACGGCGACTTTCTGACTGAAGAGAATATGCCCGTGGGCGAGAGCTTTTCCACCGAAAAATATCAGGATTTGCTCAAACGCAAACCAACCACCCACATTGAGCTCGATTCCACCTCAACCCGTCCGCATGGCAAAGAGCGTATTGGCTTTGAACAAGCCGTGGTCAACACTTATGGCGCGATTATGGACAACGCCGACCGTCACATTATCATTTCTCCGGTCATCTCCCGCAGTGTGCAAAACATTGCCATTGATGTTGAGACCGCCCGCCGACTGCACACCAAAATCTGTCTTGACGGCAAATGGCTGAGTTTGGTTCATCAGGCCATGACCCTGAGTGGCAATGATGACTTTGACGATGTTATTTATAAGGGTAAGTTGGATAAATATTTGACAGATAAGAGTATCAGTCGCAAATATATTGTCTGCACCGGAGCTTTTGCCCAAGGTTTGGAAGAATATGAACAAAACCGCTCTGACACCAGCAACATCCCCATGGCTTCGGCGACCAAAATGGCGCTTGATTTACACAAAGACTTGCGTATTAACAGCAATGTTTTGGTCATTGCCCGCCAACGCATTATTGACGAGATTAACGGCAAAACCGGTCCGAAAATGTTGCAACTGTTGGCCTCTAAGGGCGCCAAAGTGGTGATGACTCCGAGCGGCAGAAAAATCGGCAACTTTGCTGAAGTTCAAATGCAGGATTCCGGCCATGTCAACGCGCAGGCTATGGGCGAGCTGATGGAGTGCATCCACAAACAAGCGCCCAAAGCCGTCATTATTCCGATTCACGGCAACCCGCAACAATGTCAGGATACGGCCGATATTGCCTCGCAACATCATCTGGCAACGCATTTGGCCTCCAACACCGAGGAACTGGGCTTGTCCAAAGGTAAAACCGAAGAGCTTAAAGTTGCCGAGCCAACGGTTTGGGTTGGGGTTAAAAAGGTTTATTACAACCCGTTGCAACCGAGCGAGGATGTGCCTTATGAGGGCAAAACCGAATATTGGTACATTGACGAATATTACACGCCGCTCCGCAAAATTGGCGAGAAAAACAACGTTATTATTCATCGTCCGGGGGATAAAGATTATCGCGTTTCTGACGGTCAGATGTTTGATGACAAATACGAAGATGCCGTTTTGCATGAGCCTATGAACAATCGCCGCAAGCACAAAACCTTTAGTAAAAAAGAAAAAGGTGATGCCGAAGCCAAGGCGCAGAAAATTGCCGCCCGCAAAGAAAAAGCGCTCAAGCTCAGACAGCAAAAAGCCGAGCGTCGTATGGCTCAAAAGACCAAAAACATCATCGTTCCGGACAAGTCCCGCGATATGTAAACCGACAAATTTCTCCTTGATGAAAAACTCTCCCGTGTGTGGAGAGTTTTTTGTTGCATTACATCTATTTTAGAGTATAACCATATCAATAGTCGAAATTATGAAGGACAATAAAAATGGTATTAAAAAGACGTGACGGCATCAAAATTTATGCCGCCGAAGATTTTGAGGGTATGCGTAAGGCCGGAAAGTTGGCGGCTGAGTGTCTGGATTATATAACCCCTTATGTAAAAGTCGGCGTTTCTACCGGAGAGTTAGACGATTTGTGTCGCGAGTTTATCTTGTCGCACAATGCGATTCCGGCGTGCCTCGGCTATCACGGCTATCCGAAAACCGTGTGTATTTCTATCAATCACGTTATTTGCCACGGTATTCCTTCTTATGAACGCAAATTGGTTGATGGCGATATGCTTAATATTGATGTGACCGTCATTTTGGATGGTTGGTTCGGCGACACCAGTCGTATGTATATCGCCGGCAAGCCGAAAATTAAGGCTAAACGTTTGTGCGATGTGACCTATGAGTGTATGATGCGCGGTATAGATGTTGTTAAACCCGGCGCGCATTTTGGCGACATCGGCGCCGTTATTGCCGAATACGCTCACCACTACGGCTATTCGGTGGTTGATATGTTTTGCGGGCACGGCGTGGGCAAAGTGTTCCACGATGAACCGAACGTGATGCATATTGCCAAAAAAGGCACCGGTCCGATTATGGAAGAGGGGATGTTTTTCACCATTGAGCCAATGATTAATATCGGCACGCCCGACGCGCTGATTTTGCAAGACGGTTGGACATCCGTCACGCGCGACAAGTCGCTGTCGGCTCAATACGAGCACTCTTTGGGTGTGACCAAAGACGGCTATGAGATTTTCACCTTATCACCTAAAGGATTGGATAAATATCCGTATCAAATAGACTAAGCCATGACCGAGATTGAGCCCGACTACATAGGCCATCGCCAACGCTTGCGCGCCAGATTTTTATCCGGTGGCGGTAAAGATATGCCTGACTACGAGTTCTTAGAACTGTTGTTGATGATTGCGATTCCAAGGCGAGATGTTAAACCTTTGGCGAAAAGCCTGCTCAAAAAGTTCGGATGCTTGGCGGGCGTGCTCAATGCCTCGGTAGATGAGTTACAATCAGTTGACGGCATTAAGGAAAACTCGGCGACTATGCTTAAAATCGTTAAGGAATGCGCTTTGCGTATGAGTTGGCAAAATCTGCAAAACGATGACGCTCCCGTAATTGCTAATTGGGATGTTATGGTTGATTATTGCCGCGCGGCGATGGGGTGGCTCGAGGTTGAAGAGTTTAGAATTATGTTTTTGAACGCCAAGCTCAAATTGATTGGCGAGGAGACGCAGCAACGCGGCACGGTCAATCAGGTTTCGGTGCACCCGCGCGAGGTTATCAAAGCGGCAATCAACAGCGGCGCAACCGCCATTATTTTAGCGCACAATCACCCGTCGGGAGACACTACGCCCTCCAAGGCCGATATTGACATAACACGCCAAGTCGCAGAGGCGGCAAAGTTGGTTAATATCAAAGTGCTCGATCACCTGATTATCAGCAAAAACACCGTTTACAGCTTCAAAGACCACGGTATTATCTGACCGTCGGTTGCATTTTTTCACTTAACAAGGAGTTTGTTTATGTATTACAGCCTTTTTGAGATTTTCGCCATTGGCATCGGTCCCTCGAGCTCTCATACCGTTGGTCCGATGAAAGCCGCCAAACGCTTTGTTGACAACCTGCGGGCGCAAGACAAGTTGCAAAGCGTGCAGTCGTTACAAGTTTATCTGTACGGCTCATTGGCGTTGACCGGTGTCGGACACGGTACTTTAGACGCGATTGTGTATGGCTTGATGGGCTTGACGGCCGAGGCGTTTGACCCGCAAACCCCTTACATTGAAAATTTGCAACAGAGCGGACAGTTGGCCTTGGGTGGCGAGCATAACATTGCTTTTGTTATGGATAAAAACTTCACGCTTGAAAAGAAAATCTTTTTACCCGAGCACTCCAACGGTATGAAGTTTGTGGCGCAAGACGGCAATGGCAACACCGTGCTTGAAGAAACTTATTTTTCAGTCGGCGGCGGTACGATTGCCCGCCAAGACGAGATTGAACGCCGTGTCGACCGTGAGGAATATAAAGTGCCTTATTTGTTCAACTCATGCAAAGAGCTGATGAAACTGTGTGACAACAACAAACTGACGATTGCCGAATTGGTTTTGCAAAACGAGCGGGCGATTTATCATTGCTCACCGGTTAAAAATATTCTCAAACTCGATAAAATTATGCAAGACAATATTGATGCCGGTTTGCAAAAAGACGGTTATCTGCGCGGCGGGCTGAAAGTCAAACGCCACGCCAAAGAGATGTACGAACGCTTAAAGGCTAATTTTGAACAGAATTGCACCGATTCGCTCACGGCGATTGATTGGATTAATATTTGGGCTTTTGCAGTGGCGGAAGAAAACGCTTCCGGCGGCAAAATGGTCACGGCGCCGACCATGGGTTCTGCCGGTATCATCCCCGCGGTTATGCGCTATATGAAACGCTACGGCAAGTTTAACTCCGCCAAAGAAGAGGAGAACGCCTCCATCATCTTTATGGCGACCGCCTCGGCCATTTGCAGTCTTTATCGTTCCAATGCCTCGATTTCCGGTGCCGAAGTCGGTTGTCAGGGTGAGGTCGGCGTGGCTTGTTCTATGGCCGCCGGCGGTTTGGTTGCGGCTCTGGGCGGCAATAACAAACAAATTGAAAACGCGGCGGAAATCGCCATGGAACACAACTTGGGACTAACCTGCGACCCAATTTGCGGCTTGGTGCAAGTTCCGTGTATTGAACGCAATGCCATGGGCGCGATTAAGGCGGTTAATGCCGCGCGCTTAGCTTTGCAGGGCACCGGCGACCATATTGTCAGCCTTGACAGTATTATCAAAACCATGTACGAAACCGGACTCAGCCTAAAGAGCGAATACAAAGAAACGTCTTTGGCGGGTATTGCCAAAAACGCTTTAAGTTGCTGAGTGATAAAAAACAGCAGGCGAGGGGTTACTTCTCAGAAGTAGCCCCTTCATTATTAATCTCGGCAATGCTTTGCTCAATTTGGGCTTGGTCAAAAGCAAGGGGCGCATAAGTGTCAATGCCGTTGGCCAGTTTTTGCTTAATCTCCTCGGGTTTGACCTCTCCACTGTCGTCTTTGAGCGTTAAGGCGTGATTCCACTGAAAACGCGCTTCATTTTTGCGTCCGCCCATCCAATAAGCGTCGCCGAGATGCTCGTTGATAAGGGCGTTTGAAGGATCGTTGTCGACCGCCTTTTCCAAATAAGATATAGCCTGATTATACATCCCCAGACGATAAAAAGCCCAGCCCAAACTGTCAATAATACTGCTGTTGAAAGAGGCTTGATTATAGGCGCTGACAATATAAGAAAAAGCCTGTTCGGTGTTTCTGCCTTGCTTGAGCCAACTGTACCCGAGGTAATTTTGCACCAACAGGTTGTCGGGATTAATCTGCAAAGCTTTTTGCAAGTTTTGCTCGGCTTTGTTCCAGTCGCCCATCCGTTCGTATGTAATGCCCAGAGCATAATAAATCTGCCACATACTACCGGCAAGGCGGGGATTTTGCTTCAACACTTTATTATAATACTTCAGAGCCTCCTGATATTTATCTTGCAGACGGAGTGTGTCGCCCAAATCGAGCAACAGCTGATAGTCGTTCGGATAGTCAATCGCCAAACCTTTTAAAAGTAGCTCCGAGGCCTTATAGTCGTTCAGGCTGCGCAGGTCAGAGGCTTTTTTATATTGCGCGATGTAATAGGCGTTTGATGTTTCCGGAATTTCATCATAAACGGCAATCGCATCCGCGTACATTTCTCTTATTTCCAAAATATTGCCCAACAAAATCCGCGCCAAATCGTTATGCGGGTTTTCATAAATTGCGAGTCTGATAAAAATGTGTGAAAAGTCCAAAATCTCGGAATTGTTTTTGATTATCGCGGCAATATTGAACAACGCCTCGCTCAGTCCGGCCTGAGGGGATGTAATCAGCGGCGAGGCGGTCTCAACCGGCGTGTTGATAACATTTTTGTTTATACGTTGCAAAATTTCAACCGGAGGGGTTGTGTTTGCGTATTTTGCCGACAGAGCCACAGCCTTGTCTTTTTCGCCGTTGCGCAGATAAAAGTTACAAACAACCTCCAACGTGCGCACCGACATATCCATTTTGGTGTCGTTCACAATGGCGTCAAAATGTTTGCGTGCCAAATCGGGCTTGTCAAAATAGTCGTGTATCATACCTGCATGAAAATGATACATGGCCTCCAATCCCTTTTCGCCCTTAATGACATCGAGCGAGGCAATAGCTTTGGAATATTGATTTTGTCCGGTATATGCCCAAGCCTTGACAAACGGCGTAATCAACCGGCTGTAAAGCGGCGAGGTGTTGGTTTTAATAATCTTAATCGCCTCGTCATAATTCTGCTGTTTAACCTTATCGGCGGCGATAATCACGGCAATAAAATCATTGGTGTCGCCTTTGGCTTTTGCTGTTTCAGCGTATTGTGCCGCCTCAGCGATACGTCCTTGCGAGGCCAACATTAAAAAAGTGCGGTTGAGCAGAGCGGCGTTGTTGGGGTCTTTCTGCGCGGTTTTCATATAATATTCGGCGGCGGAGTCAAAGTCTTGCCGATAATGGGCAATACGACCCGCCAAATAAGAGCCGTAACTGCTCGCCGGAACCGAAGTCGACACTTCTTTCGGCGTGTTTTGCTGTTCCGCTGAATCCTGAAACGGGCGATTCGAGCAAGAACCAAACGCCAAAAAACTGATGGCAGCCAACAAAGTATATCGAAATCCGGTCATGGTTTTATTTATCCCAAACTTTAGTTTTAACCGTCAGGCAGTATATGCCCGCAGCGCGTATCATACAACATTATTTTGCAAATAATATACATTATGTGTAAATATTTAATTATTAAATGACAAAAAGAAAGAAATGCGCTACAAAAGAAAACATGATTAATGAAGACTTAGACATCAGACAGATTTTGGAGTGGTATATCGCCGCGGGAGTAGACGCCGTGTGCGGTGATGAGCCGTGGCAAAAGTGCGAAAAAACACACCTGACGCCGCCCGCGCCGCAACCGCAAACCGTTAACGTCGCTCAAAAGGTTGAAGATGCCCGTCCGGCCACCACCGAACTGGCGCAGGCCACGGTCGCCGCTTGTCAAAACGCGCGCCAGATTTGCGCTAAGGTCGAGACTCTGGAAGAACTTAAAAAACTGGTGGAAAATTTTGACGGTTGCGCCCTCAAGTTGACTGCCAACAAAACCGTGTTCGGCTATGGCAATCCTCAGGCCAAACTATTGTTGGTGGGCGAGGCGCCGGGGGCGGATGAGGACAGAAGCGGTATTCCCTTTGTGGGCAGAAGCGGACATTTGCTTGATAAAATGTTGGCAACCATTGGCGTGCCGAGGGATGAGTGTTTTGTAACCAATGTTTTGCCATGGCGTCCCCCCGGAAACAGAACGCCCACCGAGGGTGAAATTGCCGTCTGCCTGCCGTTTTTGAAACGACAAATTGAACTGGTTAAGCCCGATGTGATTTTGATTTTGGGCGGCAGCGCTGCCAACGCGTTGTTAGACAACGGCGAGCCAATATCCAAACTGCGCGGCAAGTGGTTGGAGTTCAAAACCTCCGACGGTGCCAAAATTCCGGTTCTGGCCAGTTTCCACCCTGCCTACCTGCTGCGCAACAGCGGACAAAAAGCCAAGGCGTGGAGCGATTTGTTGCGCACTAAGCAAAAATTGTGTGAAAATTAAGAAAATTATCTTTTTATTCACTATTTTTTTGTTATGATACCTATAATTAAATTTAATTGTAAGGATTTGATGATGAAAAGCTGTAAACAATTATTAATGAGTGTGGCTTGCGGCGTGTTGCTGAGCGGCGCGGCTGTGGCTCAGAATGCCGATAACGCGAGCGATGACGAGTTCGCCAGCAAAATTGCCAGCGGCGAAAATGTGGTGCTTTTTAAGATTCATGATGTTAATCCGATTAAGGACGAAGACGGTATTGTCACCGACTGTGAGTTCGGACTGACGTTGTATAACCGCTCGCCCAAGAGCGTTGACGCGGCCACCATCAATCTTTCGTGGAAAGATGACGGGATTTCCGAAGTTATCAAAACCGAAGAAAAAGAAGATTTGTCATCAACCGACAAAGGACAGATTAAGAGCCTGACACAGGCGCAACAGCCAAAAACTGCCGACCTTGTTTCCGAAAATCTGACCGCCGCTGTTATCTTGCCGCAGATTAAACCTTTCCGTCAGGTTTCCTTAAAGTCAAAAATCAAGTCTGACAGATGTTTTCTGATGATTGAAGACGCCGACTTTAGTTTTACCAACTGTAAAGTGACCGAGCAAAGCAATGCCACCGGCAACCGTCGTTTGCCTATGGCGCGCACCGGAGATACCAGTGGCGGAGACTGCAAGTCTTTGTTCCGTTTTGTTTCTCCTCGTGACCCTGAATATTACCGCGAGTTTCAAAAGGTTTCGTTTAATGAAGAGGCTAAACAGCGTGCCGAAAAACGCAAAAAAGACGTGGACGAGTTAGACGCCTCTTATAAAAAGATGATTGAAAGTCTGAACGCTATGACCGAAACTTTGGAAAGTATCAAGTAATTTTATCCGGAGACCCGAAAATGCCTTTGCTGAAAGATAAAATTGTTTCCGGTTTGTTGGCGGCTTTGCTGATGACCGCCGCCGTGCCCGCCTCGGCGCAGGTTTTTGCCGATGAAAACGTTGCTGCGACCGAGACCTCTAAGTCTGATAATACGGCGGATTGGGGACGCTTTTACAACAAATCAAAAGACGAACCGACCCCGACCGATGCTGAAAAATCAGAGGCAACGACAGAACAACAGACTAAAGGCGAAAAATCAGATTTCTTCACACCTAAAAAGCAAGATGTTTACAATCCGGAAGACTACATTTATAAAAACGTGCCGCAAATCGACCGTCCGACCTTAGACGGCGTGGAGCGGGGCAGAACCTCGGTTGTGCCGGTTGTTCAGGACGGATCTGTCAAATCCGAGGGCTATATTTATATTTTTTATTCCGACTTTACGGTCGGCAGTATGATGAGCGGTTCCACCACTTGTGATGTTAAATTTCAGATTGTCACGACGCTTGACCGCAAACTTAATTCTTTGGCTATCCGCCTGAAATGGCCAAAGATGGAGACGCCGCTCAACTTTATTGACGTCAACCCCAACCAGAAATACCATTTTATGTATACTTTGTTGGGTGACGGTTGTTATTCAATGGATAAAATTCCGAATATCATCGTCAATCGTTGCCGTGTGAAAGGGATGACGCAGGAAGATTGCGCTCAGCGTGTGCGTTGGATACGGAAAATGTAAGCCGTAAGGTGATAGAGATTGCTTTTAAGAAAATTTGTCAGCATATTATTTATCGGTCTGGTTTGTCCGATAGCCGCGTGGGGTGCGCAAAATGTTTTGGATGACGATACCGGCTCCAAAATTTTAGACACACTTTATGTTTCCGACCGTGATGTGCGGCTGTATAAAAATATTTTCCGCGATATTAAAAAAGAAGATATTAAATCGGCGCAACAACGCCTTAAAAGTGTTGAGAACGACATTTTGCTCGGTCACGTCAAAGCCCAGATTTATCTTTCCAAATCCTACAAATCATCGCCCGAAGAGCTTAAAAACTGGCTCAAAAAATATAGCGACTTACCGCAGGCTCGGTCGATTTATAACCTAGCGGTCAATAAAGCCGGTAAGAACAATGTCGATAATCCTTGGGGTGAAAAATATCCCAAAATTTATTCGCCGTACTCGTGGTTCAGCAATCAATACGAGGACTATTCCGACAAAGAACGAGCTTATTTGCGCGCGCAGGTCGGCAAGTTTAGAAAACTTATCAATAAAGGTCAGACCAAAGCCGCCAAAACCATGTTGGACGACAAAAAATTTCGCCAAACGATTCCCGACAGAGAGTATGACGCCATGTCTGTGACATTGGCAACGGTTTATTTGCTTGATAATCAAAATAATTTGGCGTGGAACAGGGTGCAAAAAGCGGTGCGTCGCAGTCACAATGCTATGGGCTATTGGATTGGCGGACTTGCCGCGTGGAAAATGAAACAATATAAAAATGCGGCGTCCTTTTTTGCGCAACTCGGCGCCAAATATCAAGAAAACGAGTGGTTGGTGGCTGCCGGCGCTTATTGGGCTTATCGCTCATACAGTCGCATGGGCAAAAAGTCTGAGGCTGAAAAGTGGCTCAACACCGCTGCAATTTATAAACGTACTTTTTACGGTATGCTTGCCACCTACAAACTGGGGCTGTCATGGCGTTACAACTGGGAAGGCTCCGCCTTTTTTAACGACTACTCGTCAGATGAGTATGTGCGCCAAATGTTGGATTCGCCGGCAATCAGACGCGCGTTGGTGCTTTTGAAAGCCAAAAATCCGGAGTTGGCGGAAAAAGAAATCCGCGCCGCTTATCAAAATATGAACAAACAACAAAAAGAGGCGCTGTTGTTTATTGCCCAAAACTACCAAATGCACGCGTTGGCAATTTTGTTGGCAAATGATATTAAAGACAATGAGAACGGCCTGTTTTATGATGAGGCGGCTTATCCTGTGCCGCAGTGGAAACCGCGCGGCGGATGGAAAATCAGTCAGGCTTTGGTGTGGGCTTTGGTTCGTCAAGAGTCTGCGTTCAGACCGCAGGCACAAAGCGGTGCCGGCGCCAAGGGTTTAATGCAGTTAATGCCGGCGACAGCGGTGCACATCACCAAAAATCCGCAGCTCAAAAAAAATAACGATGTGCTCTACCAAAAAGACTACAACCTGTCTTTGGGGCAAAGATATGTCAACTATCTGGCTGAAAAATCATTTATTAACGGCAATATGTTTTATCTGATTGCCGCCTACAACGCCGGCCCCGGAAACCTGTTCAAGTGGCAGAAAAAAGTTAAGTACGATAACGATCCTTTGTTGTTTATTGAGGTAATCCCTTCGCGAGAGACCCGTATTTATATCGAACGTGTGATGGCTAATTATTGGATGTATGAGGCCAGATTCGGATTGCCACATCCGTCAATGGAGGCTCTGTCTGATAATCGGTGGCCGACACTGCAATAAGCATGGGGGAGGGGTTAGGCCTTTTTGTTCCAACGACCGCTGTCGTCCTGCTGAAAATAGTTGCGTTCCCACCCCGCCGCGGAAACATCTTTCCACAGTTGCCGCGCTTGTTGCAAAGACTGCTCGTCGTTCCCGTCAAAAATATTAAATATGCGGGTGAAATTTGTTTGATTTTCAATATCTAAATGCGCGCCGTCAACCAAAAACATCATTTCGGCGTTATTGGGATTGTCATCATCGCTGCTCAGCCAAATCGGTTGCTCTTTGGCAAAGCCGTCTTTTTTGGAACCGTGCGGAATAAAAGATTCGTCGTTATATGTCCACAACAGCGAGTTGATAAATTCCACGCGCGCCTCGTTGCCGATTTTTATTTTAATACGACTGCCGGTGGCATAAGCCTTTTCCAACAGCTTAGGCAACACGTCTTCCAATGTTTGTTTTTGCAAATGATAAAAATCAATACGGCTCATGACTATCCTGCTTTATGGCAACAAAGTGTTCCGCCTCGGTGTCTTGCACAGTCAGCAGAACAGGGCGATTGTGCTCATCTTGCGCTTGCTTGACATAATCGTTAAAACTACTAAGGTCAAAGACTTCTTTTTTATCAACTTTGGTGATAAGATTTCCGGTTTGCAATCCTTTGTTTGCGGCATCAGACTGCGGCTCAACGTCAGTCACAACCACGCCATGCGCGCCGTCGGGCAGGTGATAACGCTGCTGTAATTCATCTGATATGTTTTCAATCTTTACGCCAGCCCAAAACGCCGATTTGTCGGTTTTCTTTTCTGTATTTTCCGTTGACGTTTTCTCTTCCTTTTGCAAAGTGTTATCAGGCATTTTCTGCGCCTTAACTTTAATATTTAAGACCTCACCGTTGCGGAGAATTTCAAAATTTAGGGTTTCACCAACCGCGCTTTCTGCAATAATCCGTGATAGGTTAGTCACGCCCGTAACCGGCATCTTGTTAAATTTGCTGATAATATCACCGGCCAAAATTCCGGCTTTCTGCGCCGGAGAACCTTCGGTAATACGGCTGACCAAAATACCGTCCTCTTGCAACGGATTAGGCTGAATCGAAACCCCGATCCACCCGCGAGTGACTTTACCGTCACGTCGTAATTGACTGATAACCCATTGCGCCATTTTTGCCGGCGTGGCAAACCCGATACCCATTGACTCGCCGGTTGATGAGAAAATAGCGCTGTTTACACCAATAACTTCACCCTTAAGGTTAAACATCGGTCCGCCGGAATTCCCCTGATTAATGGCCGCGTCGGTCTGAATAAAGTTGTCATAAGAGCCGGATTCGATGTCGCGCGACTTGGCCGAGACAATGCCCGCGGTCACGCTTCCACCCAAGCCGAACGGATTGCCGATAGCCAACACCCAGTCGCCAATGCGCAAAGCATCGGAATCCCCGAACACTACTTCAGCAAGCGGCTTGTCACTGCTGATTTTGAGTAAGGCTAAATCGGTTTGCTTGTCCTCGCCGATAACCTCCGCCTCAAACTTGCGATTGTCCGATAAAGTAATGTTAATACTTTTCGCTTTATCAATAACGTGTTGATTTGTCACAATATATCCGTCTTTGCTGATGATGAAGCCGGAGCCGAGCGTTTCGGTCTCGGGCGTGAAAGCGGCGTCATCTTCGGGCAGGGTGGTGGTTGAAATATTCACCACCGACGGCAACAATTTCTCCGCCAAATCGGCAAATGACGGCAACTGCGCCCACGCGGCGCGAGCCGCCAGCATAACGGCGCCCAACACAAACAAAAAACGAAACTTGCGGGTCATCAACGGTTATTTTCCTGCGTTAAGAGATTTACGGAAATATTTGAAAAACTCAGAGTCCGGAGAGAGTACCAAAGAAGCCTCGCCGTTGCCTAAAGAGTTGTTATAAGCCTCCAATGAGCGGTAAAATTCAAAAAACTCGGCGTCTTGATTGGCGGCGTCGTTCCAAATTTTAATTGCCAGCTCATCGCCGTTACCGCGAGTGATTTGCGCTTGCTTTTCAGCCTCGGCGATAATAATGGTTCTTTCTTTTTCGGCCTGCGCGCGAATTTGTTGCGCCTGTTGCTGACCTTGAGCCCGAAACTCTTTGGCGTCACGTTCGCGTTCGGTCTTCATCCGCGCGTTAATCGCTTGCAAAACCTCTAACGGCAAGTCGGCTCGACGGATTCTCACGTCAGCGACACTCACGCCGATTTGCTCGGCGTCGACTTTAACCGCTTGACTAATGTCGTGCATGATTTTGGTGCGCTTTTGCGACAACAACTCTTGCAATGTGATACGACCCAAAATTTTGCGAACCGAAGAGTTGACAATCTCGGCGAGTTTGCTCTGCGCCTGCTCCTCGGTGCGTACGGTCTGGTAAAAACGCAGCGGATTGATAATGCGGTAGCGGGTGAAACTGTCAACATCAAGACGCTTTTTGTCATTGAGCACAATTTCTTGCGCCGGTGGATCAAGGTTGAGCAACCGCATATCATAAAACACCACGTTTTGAATAAACGGCACCTTAAATTTAAGACCGGCATCTTTTACCACGCGGATGGGTTCGCCAAATTGCAATACAATGGCTTGCTCTGCCTGATTAACCACATACACGGAGTTTGCCGCGGCAAACAACACCACTAGCCCGAAGGCGACAAGATAATATTTAATGTTATTAAACATGCGGTTTCTCCTATTGTTTTTTCAGCTGATCAAGCGGCAACAGCGGCAACACATTGCCCCCTTTGGCCGATGGGTCAATAATCACTTTGTCCGACTGCTTTACGATATTTTCCATAGTTTCCAGATACATCCTCTTGGCGGTCACGTTGCGCCCTTGGGTGTAGGCCTTATACACCGAGTTAAAACGGTCGGCTTCACCTTTGGCTTTGTTGACAACGGCGGCTTTATAGGCTTCGGCGTCTTGCAATTTTTGCGCCGCTTCACCGCGAGCCTTCGGAATAATCTCGTTACGATAAGCCTCTGCCTCGTTTTTGAATCGTTCCATATCAGCCTTGGCGCGCTGAACCTCGTTAAACGCGTCTACAACCTGCTTGGGCGGATCGGCTTTTTGCAGTTTAACACGCACAATCTCAATACCCGAGCCAAACTCGTTTAACACTTTTTGCAACTCGTCTTTGGTGTCGTCTTCAACCTTACCGCGGTCTCCGGTAATAATCGGTTGCATTTGCGATTGTCCGACAATCTCACGCAAAACCGACTGCGCCGCAACTTGCACGGTGGTGTCGGGACTACGCATACTGAACAAGTAGTCCTTAGCGTCTTTAATACGCCAAACCACCGTCAGGTTAATATCGACAATATTTTCGTCACCGGTCAGCATATGGCTTTCGGTAAACGACTTTGCGGGATTGCGGTAGTTGTTTTCAATCACACCGAGGTTGATACTGCGCTCGCGAGTGGTGTTGACTTTTTCCACGCTTTCAATCGGAAACGGCAGATGATAGTGCAAACCGGCGTCGGTTGTGTAAACATAGGCGCCGAAACGGGTGACAACGCCTTGCTCGCTGGGTTGAATTTGATAAAAACCCGACAACAGCCACAAAGCAATCACAATCAGGGCGATTATGCCGATATTAAAGTCAAAACCATCATTATTCTTCAGGTGTTCGATAGTTGAAAAGTCAACAACTTTAGGTTTGCTGAGCTGTTCGCTGCTTTCGCCCCAAGGGCTGATATTTTCGTTTTTGCCCCAAGGTCCGTCATTTTTTGCCATTTATGCACCTCATTATATTTATGTTGCGTTGCAGATATATATAATATAAATATATGCATAAAACAATTTTTGTGAGCGGTTATTAACAGGAAAACAAATATGGAAGATAAAATCAAACAATTGGTTTATGGCGACTTTACGGCATCCGAAGTTGAAAGTGTCAGCGTTTTGCCCAAACGAGTGATTGTGACCTTAAAGTCATCAGACAATGACAAGGTTGAGGCTTTGCGGCAAAAGATTGAGGCATTGGCGCCTGAGCGTAAAGTATCGGTGATTTTAACCTCGGAGAAAGCCGCGCCCTCTTTGCAACCGGAGGATGATAAATGGAATTTGCCGTCGGTCAAAAAAATTATTGCCGTGGCTTCGGGCAAGGGCGGTGTCGGCAAGTCGACCACCGCTGTCAATATTGCGTTGGCACTGGCTAAACTGGGGCAAAAAACCGCGATTTTTGACGCCGATATTTACGGACCTTCGATTCCCACTATGCTCGGATATGAAAATCAGCCGGTTGTCTCTTATGACGGCAAAACCCTTGAACCGTTTGAAAGTTGCGGCGTCAAGTCTATGTCTATCGGTAGTATGATAGACAAGGATACGCCGTTGATTTGGCGCGGAGCAAAAGCCTGCGGTGCAATCCAACAACTGTTTAATGACACCAACTGGGGCGAGATTGACGTTATGGTGATTGATATGCCTCCCGGAACCGGTGATATTCAAATCACCCTGTCGCAAAAAATGAAGATTGACGCCGCGGTAATCGTCTCCACCCCGCAGGATATTGCCCTGATCGACGCGGTCAAAGGCGTGAATATGTTCAAAAAAACCGGTGTGCCCATTGCCGGTATTGTAGAAAATATGAGTTATTATATTTGTGAGAAATGCGGCACCCGCGCAGACATTTTCGGACACGAGGGCGCGCGCCTGACCGCTCAAAAATTGGGCGAAAAGTTTTTGGGTGAAGTGCCGTTGCATATAGCAATTCGACAAAACGCCGATGAGGGCACGCCGATTGTCTATGCACATCCTGAAAGCGAATACGCCAAGGCCTATATTGCAATCGCCAAACAGTTGATATAAAAATTGTTGTTGACTTTTGTCTAATAATCGTCTATATTGCGAGTCAATCAAATATTATTTATTCACTAAATTATTTTTCATATGAAATTAGCAATAACAAAAAGCAATGCAACAAACATTGTTCAGGGTATGTTTATCAACAGAGCGGGTCTTGCCACCAACGAATTGACAGTGTCTCACAACTTGACAGGTATTGTTCTGTTTGTGGATGATAAGTTTGTTTATGTCGACACCGGCAAAGAGTTCTGCGGAGATACGGATGAGTGCCTCAAGCACGTTCATGGCGGAGAAATCCCCGATACCGCACAGCTCAAGACCATCAGCCGCTATGCGCACGTTATCAACGATCGTTGCCATTTTCTGAACTGGCCGACGTGGGACAACTGGTACTGGGGCGATGCACTTTACGGAGCGTCTTCAGCCGATGGCAAGCCAACCGAGGCCGTCAATCTTTGCAACGGTGCGACAGGTTGGCCTCATCAAAGCAAAGATACGCGAGGCAATCTGCTGATACCTAAAGCCAAGGTTCGTATCATCAAGCGCATTCCGCTCAAGTAGTTCTGATTTCTCAAACATTATTCAAACAGCTTTGTGCCCCAATCGGTACAGAGCTGTTTTTTTGTGCGTAGAACCCGCGAAAAATTTGCAATTTGGCGGACTGTCGGCTATGCTGGGCGCAAAAGAGGTAAGGCTATGAACATATTTACATATCGGCTTGAAAAAATTTTGGAGCAGGAGCAAGAGCGAATATTCTTGTGGCTGCCGGTGGTGTTTGGCGCAGGTATAGCCTGTTATTTCTGCCTGCCGTTTGAGCCGTCGCTGTGGCTGCCCGCCGTGACGATTGAACTACTGATTATTGCCGCTTATATGTGCCGTCACCAACCTGAAAAATTGCAAATTTTGGGTTGGTTGGCGGTTTTTGTTCTGGGCTTTACCAATATTCAAATCCGCGCGCATTATCTCAACAGAGTTCCTTTGTCAACCGAAGAGCAAACGACTTACCTGCGTGGTTATGTTGAAAGTAGCGGCTATAATTATCGCGGTAAAAAATATTTGATTTTGTCTGATATGCAAAACTTTGATGGTGCGCCGCTTGAAGGCAAAATCCGCCTCACGCCGCTTAACCTCAGAGAGAATATTAATACCGGCGATTGTGTGGAGACCGTGGCGGTGATTCGTCCGCTGATGATGCCCAATATGCGCCATAGCTACCAGTTTAACCGCCGTCAATATTTTGAGGGGCTGAAAGCCACTGCTTATACCGATGTTTCGGTTAATCCGATTGATTGCCGCGACATAGGCATAAGCCGAGATATTTTCAGTCCTTTGGTTGCCAAACTCCGCGAGAAAGTGGTCGCTCGCATTTATCAAACCCTGCCGCCCGAAACGGCGGGTATTACCGCGGCGATTGTTGCCGGAGAACGGGGTAAAATTTCTCAACCTCAAACCAAAGATTACCGCGATTCAGGTCTGGCGCATTTCTTGTCGATTTCCGGCCTGCACATGGGTATGATTGCCGGACTGATGTTTTTGCTCATCCGTCGCGGATTGTCTTATATTCCGTCGTTAGCGCTCAAGCACGATACCAAAAAGATTGCGGCGGCGGTGGCGATTGTGATAAGTTTTGTTTATCTGATTATCTCGGGCGGACAAATTTCGGCGCAACGGGCGTTTATTATGACGGCGCTGGTGCTGTTGGGCGTGTTGGTCGGACGCAAAGCCATTTCCATGCGTATGATAGCCTTTGCGGCGCTGATAATTTTGATTTTTGAACCGCAGGTGCTGATTAGCGCCGGATTCCAAATGTCTTTTGCCGCGGTGATTATGTTGGTGGCTTTTTATGAAAAACACGCCGCAAAAGTTCAAAATTTTTGGCACGTCAACAAAGCAGACGTTTGGCTTATCCGCGCGGTCAAAATAACGATAGTTTACCTGACGGGTATTGTGGTGGCGGACTTTATTGCCAGTATGGCAACGCTCCCGTTTGCGATTTATCATTTCAATCGGGTTTCGGTCTATACCAGTATCGCCAATCTGGCGGCAGGACCGATTATTGGTCTGTGGATTATGCCTTCGGTGCTGATTTCTCTGTTGCTAATGCCGTTCGGTCTGGATAAATATCCGCTGTTGCTGACGGGCGAGGGGATAGACAAGGTCAATAACATCACCCATTGGGTGTCGGGGCTTGACAACGCGTCATATCAGGTGGTGGCAATGCCGGCGTGGGGTCTGGGCTTAATTGTCATCGGTGGATTGTGGTTGGCGCTGTGGCAAAGCAGGTGGCGTTATTTTGGTTGGTTGGGAATAATACTCGGATTTTTATCAATATGTTGCGTGCGAGAACCGGATGTGTTGGTCGATGCTAAAGCCAAAACTTTTGCGGTGAAGGCAACCGATGGCAAAATGCTGATTCTCCCTAACCGTGGCAACTATTTTACCAAACAGATGTGGCAAGAACGTCTGGCGCAACGCCCGTTGACCGAGGATGACAAGCAAACCCTGCGCCAAATTTATAAAGGGCAGAAGACAAACCCGCAATTTGTCGATTTGCTTTGTGATGAAAAACAGTGCACCTATAAAAAACGCATTGTCTTGCATAAGCGCGGCGGCGTTAAAATAGATAATCAAGATTACACCGACCACGCGGCATTTGAGGTGTATTTTGAAGATAATCAACCGGTTGTTAAAACCGTCAGTTCATGGATAGGCAACCGCTTTTGGACATTGCCGTAAACAGATGATAAAGTACAAATAAAAAAACAAAGTAACTTAAAAGTTTATTCACCTAAAATGTAAAACATAAATAAAGACTGGACTTTTGGAATAAACTTTATCTATAATTACTTTTGAAAGGAAGAGGTAATTAATGAAAGATTTGTTTGGAAAGGTAGTGCCAAAAAATAATGAAAGTAACCAAGGTTACAATAGAAAACCAGTGTATGATCCAAGAAATAAATTGAATGATCTAACTGGAGCAGAGTGGCAATTTTGGACAAAAAGCGTCATATCTAAGGTGTATCCGTCAAATCTGCAACATAAGCTAAGAGCTCAGCATGGAGGGCAGAAACCACCACAATTATGTGCTGATTTAATAAAAGTTTTTTCTAAAAAAGGACAATTAATACTTGACCCTTTGGCTGGCGTTGGAGGGTCTTTACTAGGTGCGGCACTTTGCGGCAGAGAAGCAATAGGTATAGAACTTAATGAAAAATGGGTAAGTATTTACAATGAAGTGTGCAAATTGGAAAAATTAAAACAATTTCCTGTTCTGATTGGAGATGCGAAAGAGAAATTAAAAAAAATACAAAGTGATAGTGTCGATTTTGTGATAACGGATGTTCCTTATTGGATTATGGATCGGTTAACCAAAACGCGATCATCTGCGGCAGAACGAAAATCTAATCTTTCAAAGTTTAATAACAAGTCGTTGCAAACAAAGGAAGAATGGCTTGAGGAAATGAAATCTATTTTTGAAAGCACACTGCCTGCACTGAAAAAAAATAGTTACATGGCAGTTTTTATAGGAGATATGTACAGGGGAAAAGAGTTTCATTTATTGTCAGGTGAGTTGGCTCGGACAATTTCTTCAATTCCTGGCTTTGTATTAAAATCAGATATTATTTGGCATGATGATTCAAAAATGCTACATATATATGGGTATCCTTTTGCATATATTCCATCTTTAATTCACCAGCATATTCTGATTTTTCGTAAAGAGGTATAATATGCAATCAAATTTAGTAAATCCTAAAATTACAGCATCTAAAATTATCTCTCTGGATGAATTTAGGTCACTATCATCTGTGTATGAATTTTTACTGTATAGCGATAATATTTTAGAGGGTATTGCACTGTTAAATATGCTTACTAATTCTGATTATATACTTGCCTTTTATGGTGTGGTTTATGAGCCCATTGATCAACCCATATACATTTTCAGAGACGAAAAAGGTAGGCTATATGCAATAAAAATTTGCGGAACGTATAATAAATGGAATTTACCTAGAAGTGTAGACAATATTAGAAAATTCATAGATCTTCCTGATTATATATTCTATTCATTAACATCAAATAAACCTATTTTAGCAGGTGAAAATACAGAAACAGCATCTGTTGGAAATTCACAATGGCAAAGAGAAGGGCGTAAACTTGGAGCTGCAAAAAATGGAGTTCCATTTATTTATCAAACATTTTATTCAGGAAAAGATATTTCTCAAAATACAGTGAGAGAGCCAACCTCGTTACAGGTATATAACCATTTGCTGTATTCTATACGCTATAAAACACCTTCATTTGTTGCATATTTAGAGAATAATTTTAATGATTCCTCAACACGGGTTCGTACACCTAAAGATGCTAAAGAATTGTTTGAACAATATATAAAATCAGTGTTGGTTTCAGATGTTGATAAACTTTACATTTCAAAACAAAGAAGGTATGAAAAAGATTTTATTATACATATGTTGTCCTATCTGAAAGAAGGAAAGTATGGACGAAATGGAATAGGAACAGAAGCTAGATTAAAGTTAGATTTTCCTGTAATTAATTCAAAAATTGAAGAAGCTTTACTTGAATATCCGGAAAAATTCGCGAGTGATTTGGATAAATATTTGTATAATGAGGATGATGGAACATTTATTACTCAATATCCCATTGATGAAATAAATTACAGTTTGTTAACAATATGGAAGGCCTATGAAAAGAAAACGTGGATTTCAGAGATGTTGAGTTTTCTGAAAAAGCAAAATAAACCAGCACTTAGTTATATCACAGGAAATGTAAAAATAGGAATAGCTGATTTAAGTAGTTGTAAAAATTATCTCATTAATAAATTTCCTCATATGCAAACGATAATTCATACACTCTTATCAGAGCAATATAAGGAAGTGATAATCATTCCTCTTAGAATTTGTAAAAAATCAAATGGAATTCTAACTTTTTCTCCAGATCCAGAGAGTGGTGAGATTGTAGCTTTTTGTGAATTGTTTGGGTATGACTATAGAGGAAATAAAAATAGACCTGTTATTGGATATGGTATAGTAGAAACGCCGGAATACTTTGATATTAAATCTAAAAAAGGAACGAAATTATATAAAGCTATTGCAAATTATATTGATATTTTGGTGTTGAATAATTCTGTTCTAATTACACAACTAGAAAATGAAATTGATAGTACTGATGAATATAGTCCGTCTTCTTTAATTAATACAATTCCTCTCATGCAAACAGAAGAAACGGCCGTAGTTTCCACATATTTAAACATGTCTACTATTCGGGCAGGTTGGCTACTGTGTTTTATTCATACACACCACTCATCATGGCAACAATTGATTATTCACCAAAGAGACTTAGATACCTACAAAAGAATAGAAAGAGTCTCAACGAAAGTTGATTTAATAATGCAGGATGCCGCAAATATTTTCATGGTGGCAGAAGGAAAAAATGATTATTTTTCACTACTTTCTGATACAAAAATACAAACAGCAATGAAAAATGCAGGAAAGATAATTGATAGTTTATGTTTAAATAATCATATAAAATTTGATGCTTTTATTTACAATTTGCCAACTCAACCTAATAAAGATCCAGAGTATTATGTTAAGATTGAGTATGTCAAAGTTGAAGGAGCAATAAAGTTGGGACATTTTTCCGATGTGACCTCAGAACAGAATTTTATAGTAATAATTGTATATACAGATATACATAATAAAACAAAGTTTAAGTTAGTATATTCTCCTTACTTTGATGAACAACTGAAAAACAAATTAGATTTGGAATTTAACCAGTGAAATATATAGGTAATAAAACACGATTGCTTGAATTTATTCAAAGTTCAATCCAGCACAGCGGAATATGTTGTTCAGGAACGCTTATTGATATCTTTGGGGGAACAGGAGCTGTTGGAACATATTTCAAACAGAAAGGATTGAGGGTGATAGCCAATGATATTATGACATATTCATATATAGTTCAATATGCTTTGATAGAGGCAAACCATATGCCCAAATATCATAAGATATCTTCTTCAGGAATAGAAGGTGTATTGGATATATTAAACAATCCTCGATTGATAAAAAAAGGATATTTTTTTGAAAATTTTGCTCCATCTGGAAAATATAATCGGCAATATTTTTCTGACAGTAATGCATTACGAATTGATGCAATGAGAGAACAAATTGAGGAATGGTATATCACACAAAAAATATCTGAGTCAGAATATTATATTTTGCTTTCATCTCTGATTGATGCGGTCGATTTTGTTGCAAATATATCGGGCACATATGGGGCATATTTAAAAATATGGAGGTCAATGGCTCTAAAACCTATTCATGTGGAGTTGCCTAAAATAAGTTCAAATAATAAGGAAAATTTAGTGAGACAAGAAGATGCAAACAAGCTTATACGGGAAATCAAAGGTGATATACTATATTTGGATCCGCCCTATAACGAAAGACAATATGCTTCTAATTTTCATGTTCTAGAAACACTTGCCGTTTGGGATAAGCAAGATCTAAGGGGAAAAACAGGACAAAGAGATTATAGTGATAAAAAGTCTTTGTACTGTAAAAAAGCAAAAGCAGCTGAAACACTAGAGGATCTTATTGAGCATGCGAAAGTAAAATACATAGTACTAAGTTATAATGATGAAGGCATAATTTCTAGGGACAGAATATTGAAAATTTTAGAAGCTAAAGGCGATGTTGAAGAATACATAAAAGAATACAGGCGTTTTAGAACAGAATTAGACAATGAACACAGACATTATAAAAACAGTAATAATACAGTTAATGAACATCTTTATGTTGTAAAATGCAAAAATTGAACGTGGCACGAAGGAGCGTCTAGGTATATGCTTAACGCTAACACATTGCCAAAATGTGTAAATTATGCCTTTTCCACCCCTCCGCAACAACAAAAAAACTCTGCTGATAAAGCAGAGTTTTTTGTGTGATAAATCCAAATCTTCTTAAAAAATTACTTAGATTTTTTAGAAGACTTTTTAGCAGAAGAAGTGCTGCTTGCAGAAACCTTGCTCGAAGATTTTTTTGTAGAAGATTTCGGGCTCAACTGTTCAACAGCCTGAGACCAGAAATATTCGTCATTACCTTGCGGGCAACCGGCATTCTGCCACAGATAATAAGCGGCTTCTCTGATAGAATTTTCATTAAGTTTATTTGCCATAACTAACTCCAAATAATAAAAAATTGTTAGATAACAAGATAACTATACAATCAAAAATAAATACGTCAACTACAAATCGTTGTTTTTTATCCTTAAAATAAAATAAAGTTGGAGAACGCAGATATTTGCTTGCATTTAAAATGATAAGAATTTATAGATTGTTTTTAAAGTGGGTATATATAAAATATGCGCATGATTATTATCATCAAGTCTAATTATGTTTTTAATAGTCTATTAGGGGGCTAGTATATGGAAAATTTATTATCAAAAGCAGAGATGGAAGCCGTTATCAACGGCGATCACGGCAACGTGTTTTCAGTGTTGGGTATCCATAAGGATAAGGGCAGTAAAGAGATTTTTATCCGCGCCTATGACCCGCACGCCGCGTCAATAGAAGTTATCAAAACCGACGGTTCGTCTCTGGGCTATATGACCAAACTTGATGACAGAGGATTCTTTCAAATAAACTTCGGCGCGGTGGAGAGTTTTGACTATCGCTTCCGTACCGAAAATGATAAAGGCGAAAAGTTTGAGCACGCTGATGTGTATGCTTTTCCTTCCACCCTTGGGGATATTGATGTTTATTTGTTGGCGGAAGGCAATCACCTTGAAATGTATAAAAAACTCGGCGCGCATGTTATGGAAATCAACGGCGTTAAGGGTGTGGCGTTTGCCGTGTGGGCGCCCAATGCCAAACGTGTGTCTGTCATCGGTAATTTCAACAACTGGGACGGACGTATTAACGCCATGCGCAAACACCACAACTGCGGCGTGTGGGATGTTTTTATCCCCAACATTGGCGAGGGTGAGATTTATAAATATGAAATCAAAACCCAAGAAGATTACATTTTAACCAAGTCTGATCCTGTCGGATTCTGGAGCGAAGTTCGCCCGAAAACCGCGTCGGTCGTCTATGACCTCAACCACTATGATTGGCACGATAAATCATGGATGGATAACCGCGAGGAAAACAGCACTTTTGATAAGCCGATGTCGATTTATGAGGTCCACCTCGGTTCATGGCGTCGCAAAGGCAAAGATGGCAAAGAGTTTTTGACTTATCGCGAAATGGCTGACTATCTGGTGCCTTATGTCTGCAATATGGGCTTTACCCATGTTGAGTTTTTACCGCTTGCCGAACACCCGTTAGATTGTTCTTGGGGCTATCAGGTGATTGGTATGTTCGCACCCACCAGTCGTTTTGGCACGCCGGACGATTTGCGTTATATGATAGACAAGTTTCATCAGGCCGGTATCTCGGTGATTATGGACTGGGTTCCGGCACACTTCCCGAAAGACGCTCACGGACTGATTGAGTTTGACGGCACGCACTTATACGAGCACGCCGACCCGCGCAAGGGCGAGCACTTGGATTGGGGAACAAAAATTTATAACTACGGTCGCACCGAAGTTTGCAACTTTTTGTGCGCCAGCGCCTTGTATTGGCTGAAGGAATATCATATTGACGGCTTACGTGTCGACGCGGTTGCCTCAATGCTTTATTTGGATTACTCCCGCAAAAACGGCGAGTGGATTCCCAATATCTACGGTGGTAATGAAAATATCGAGGCTATCTCGTTTTTGCGCAAAATGAACGAGCTGGTTTATGGTCAGTGCAAGGGCGCTTGCACCTGCGCCGAAGAGTCGACCGCGTGGCCGATGGTCTCTCGTCCGACATCAATGGGCGGACTTGGATTCGGTTATAAATGGAATATGGGTTGGATGAACGACACGCTCAAATACATTTCTCACGAGCCAATCCACCGCAAATATCATCACGGTATGCTGACGTTTGGTCTGCTTTATGCCTTTAATGAAAACTTTATCTTGCCGATTTCTCACGATGAGGTCGTGCATGGCAAAGGTTCAATGCTTGGCAAAATGCCTGGGGACGAGTGGCAAAAGTTTGCCAACCTGCGCGCTTATTACGGCTTTATGTATACCCACCCTGGGAAGAAGTTGCTGTTTATGGGCTGTGAGTTCGGACAAGATTGGGAGTGGAACTCTGAAGACAGCCTGCGTTGGCATTTGTTGGATTATCCGATGTATAAGGGTATGCAAAATTGCGTGCGTGATTTGAACCTGATGTATAAGGGCAATCCGGCGTTTTACGAGGTTGATTTTGACTACCGCGGTTTTGAGTGGATTGAGCACTCCAACGCTGACGACAGCATCATTTCTTATATCCGTAAGGGGCATAATCCGGCGGATTATATGATTGTGATTTGTAACTTTACACCGGTTGTGCGTACGGCGCATAAAATCGGTGTGAACGAAAAATGCGGCTATCAGGAAATTTTCAACAGTGATGATAAAAATTACTGGGGTAGCGGCGTTAAAAACGAAGGCGTGCTTGAGGCGCATGACGGTGAGTGGAATTGCAAACCATATACGCTTGAAGTCACCGTGCCGCCGTTGGCGACTATTGTTCTCAAACCGATCAGATAATCAGGAGAGAAAACAATGTCAAAGTTCAAAACATTAAGCGGAAAAACTTATCCGTTGGGGTCAACGCCCGATGCAAAGGGCGTGAACTTTGCATTGTTTTCGGCTCATGCCGAAAAGGTAGAATTATGCCTGTTTGACGAGTCCGGCTCAACCGAACTGGAGCGCTACGAGATTGCCGAAAATGACAATAACATTTGGCATATATACCTTGAGGGCGCGAGCGTGGGGCAGGTGTATGGCTACCGCGTCTATGGACAGTATAAACCCGAAGAAGGCTTGCGCTTTAATCCTAACAAATTGTTGTATGACCCGTACGGCAAAAAACTGGTCGGCAAACTGATTTGGCATAAGGCAATTTTTGGTTACGATTGGGATAGTCCGGATAAAGACTTGTCGTTTTCACCGCTAGACAGCGCGCCCTATGTGCCTAAGTCGGTGGTGGTGGATGACAACGCCTTTGATTGGGGCGAGGATAAACACCCCGCGCACCCGATGGAAAATTCGGTGATTTATGAGACACACTTGCGCGGCTACACCAAACTTCATCCTCAGATTCCCGATGCCGAACGAGGACGCTTTGCGGGTTTTGGACGCGACGCCGTTATCAAGCATTTGCACAACTTAGGCATAACCGCGGTTGAGTTTTTACCAATTCACGCGTTTATGGGCAACCGTCATAAAAAAGGCTACATTAAGGATAATTATTGGGGCTACGAGAGCTTTAGCTTTTTTGCGCCCGAACAGCATTATCTTTATCAGGACAATATTGACGAGTTCAAACAGTTGGTCAAAAAACTGCACGCGCAAAACATCGAGGTGCTGTTGGATGTGGTGTATAACCACACCGGCGAGGGCAACCAACTTGGCCCGACGCTTTGTTATCGCGGCATAGACAACAGCTCGTATTATGTGCTCAACCCCGACAACCGCCGTTATTATTACGACAGCACCGGCTGCGGCGCCAGTTTCAACCTGCAAAACCGCTATGTGTTGGAGTTGGTAATGGATTCGTTGCGCTATTGGGTGGAGCAAATGCACGTTGACGGATTCCGTTTTGACCTAGCGCCAACCCTGAGCCGTATTGATAGGGGCTTCACGCAACAAAGCGGTTTTTTATATGCCGTAGCGCAAGATAGGGTGCTCAAACAGGTTAAGCTGATTGCCGAGCCGTGGGATATCGGCTATGCCGGTTATCAAGTGGGGGCTTTTCCGTCAGGTTGGGCAGAGTGGAACGATAAATACCGCGATGTCGTCCGCCGTTTTTGGAAAGGCGACCAGTATCAAACGGCAGAATTGGCAAGCCGCTTGGCCGGTTCAAGCGATGTGTTTAATTATCACAATCGCGATATTTGGAGTAGTGTTAATTTCATCACGGCGCACGATGGTTTCAACCTGCACGATTTGGTTAGCTATAACTGCAAGCACAACCAAAGCAATGGCGAAAATAACTGCGACGGCACCGACAGTAACTGGAGTTGGAACTCGGGCGCCGAGGGCGAGACCGACAACCGCCAGATTATTGATAATCGCTATTGCCGTATGCGCGCCATGTTAGCAACCTTGTTGCTGTCGTTCGGCACGCCGATGTTGGTTGCCGGAGACGAGTTTGCACAGCCTCAGTATGGCAATAATAATCCCTATTGTCAGGATAATGTGCTGACGTGGATTGCGTGGGAGGCACTGTCGGAACGCAATCTGGAGTTGGCGGATTTTGTGGCGAAATTGATTCGGATTCGTCGCTCTAATCCGATTTTCAACCGCCGTCATTTTTTCAGCGGTAAAGAGGTGAGCGAGGGCGTCAAAGACATCAGTTGGTATAACGAGCGCGGAGCAGAGATGAGCGGTGACGATTGGCATGACGGCAATCGTCGGGCACTGGCATATTGCGTTTATGCCGACAACAAGTTTTATATGTGTATTTTTAATGCCAACTTTTATAGTTTGGATTGGCAACTGCCCAGTATCGGTGGTCGCGGCGGTTGGAACCTGTTAGTTGACAGCTCCGCCAAATTCGAGAACGAAAAGAAAATCAGCTCCGGAAGCGTTATCCAAGTTCCGGCGTGGAGTGTTTTATTATTTGAAATTAAAAATTAGGAGATTTTTATGAACGGATTGTTGCAGCAGCTTGCTGATAAGTTAGGTATAGCCACCTCGTTCAGAGACGGCGGTCTTGTTCCTAAGGAATATAAGGTTGAAGACAAAGTTGTGCGCTTTTTTGCTGAAAAGTTGGGTTATAAAGCCGGTACCGATGAAGAGATAACCAAGTCGTTGGCTGACTTTGATAAACGTCGTTGGCAAAAAACGCTTGAGAGCATTAACGTTGTGAGCTGCGCCGACATTTGGTTTGACGCTGTTGTCGCCTCCGATGTCGCTCCGTCTGAGTTCAAGTTCAGCCTGAGCAATCGTCAAACCGGTCAGGTTGAAGATGTTAATTTTCAGATTTTTGACACCAAAGAACGCCGGATGATTGGCAAAACGGAATATATCAAATGGAGTTTCAAAATCTACAATCAGTTGGCGGTTGGTTACTATGATGTAAATTTAGAAATTAGCGGCAACAAATATAAAATGGTGTTGGCGGTCGCTCCCGATAGCTGTTATGAAAATCCGGTGATTCGCAACTCTAAAGTTTGGGGTTATGCTTTGCAGCTTTATTCGGTTCGCAGCGAGCGCAACTGGGGTGTTGGCGACTTTACCGATTTGGCGGAGTTTATCAAAATCTGCGGTCGTTGCGGCGCCGATGTTATCGGGCTTAATCCGCTGAACGTGCTAATGCACGATTTTCCTGAAAACGCGAGCCCGTATTGTTCTATCAGCCGTTTGTTTCTCAACCCGATTTATATTGACGTTGAGCGCGTGCCGGAGTTTAGGGCTGAGGATATGCAAGGGCTTGAAGGCAAATTGCAGGAGTTGCGCGGCAGCGAGTTGATTAAGTATGAAGAGGTCTATCCGCTGAAAGTCAAAATGCTTGAGAAAGCCTACGCGCGCTTCCGTGCCGAGAAAAACTATGACCGCCAGCAGGATTATAAAGCTTTTTGTGCGCAATACGGCGAAGATTTGGATAAACTGGCGGCGTTTCAACTGCTTTATACCGACAAACATCAACAGTCATGGGGCGGTTGGAACTCTTGGGAACCCGAGTTCCGCAACCCGTCATCCAAGGCGGTCAAAGACTATTGCGCGGCCAATGCCGAGCGTTTTGAATTTTTTAAATTTATGCAGTTTGAAGCTGACAGACAGTTCAATCAGGCTTGCGCTTTGATTGACAAGTGCGGGCTAAAAGTCGGATTGTATCGCGATTTGGCGGTCGGTGTCGGCAAAGACAGCGCCGAACTTTGGGCTGAAAACGATTTGTTCATCAAAGAAAGCGGCGCCGGCGCTCCGCCTGATGCCTTTTTTACCACCGGTCAAAGATGGTGCCTTGGCGCGTTTAATCCCTATGTTTTGAAAGATGCCGCGTATGAGCCGTTTATCAAAATTTTAAGAGCCAATATGCACAATGCCGGCGCCTTGCGCATTGACCACGTTATGGGATTGATGAGATTATATGTTATTCCAGACAGTGAGGATTTTGGTACTTATATCTACTACAACTTCAAGGATATGATGAACATTTTGGCGATTGAGAGCTGCCTCAATCAGTGTCATATCGTGGGCGAGAGCATTGGCAACGTGCCTGAAGGATTCTTAGAGGCTTTACAAGACAAACGCATTTATTCGCTGAGCGTTTTGTGGGCAGAGCGCAAGGATTCGGGGTGGGGCGATTTCTGCGCGCCGAGTGAATACCCTGAAAAGGCGTTTACCTCGGTAGGCACGCACGATATGAGCCCGTTGCGTATGTGGTGGTTTGGCTACGATTTGGCGTTAATGAAAGACCTCAAACTCGTCAGTGCCGAAGACACGACCGCCGCTTATCACAAACGCGAAACCGACCGCCGTCTGTTGCTGAAAGCGCTTGATGGTAGTGGTGTGTGGCCGGAGGATAACCGCCGCAAGGGTGATTATCTCTATGGCGAGGCTTACCCTGAGGGCATTGAAGAAGCTGTCAACCGCTATGTGGCAAAATCGGCGTCCAAAGTCTTTTTGGCGCAGTTGGAAGATATTTTGCACGTTGAAAAATTGCAGAATCTCCCGGGGACGGATATTGACAAACATCCCAATTGGCGGCGCAAATTGCCCGTATCGTTAGAAAAACTTGAGGGCGATAGGGCTTATATCAGAAATATAGCATCTATAAAAGCCGAAAGATAAACAGGATATTGAAAGGCTAAAGCGCAGTAATTATATAATTATTGCGCTTTTTTTGCATTTAGTTATGAAATAATCAATTTTAGGCTTTGACTTATGCAATATTTTATGTATTCTTAGAAGTGGAGCAGTTAGCGCTGCCTTGGTTGTGAGAATCCAATAGAGCGTCAGTGTAAAGACGATAAATTGCATGCCTTTTGGTTATATGGCTGGAAGGTGGCAAAATAAACCGAAAGACTATCCGGTTAATATGTCGCACTATTCTCTATATAGTCCTCAACTTCCAGTCACCTCTTAAGGTGACTTTTTTGTTTTAAAGCTTATTCAAAACCTCAACCGCGTCATAATCATCAACAATTTCAGGAGCTTGCGCCACATAATTGGCATATTCAGCGTCCATACTTTCAATGTTTTCGGAGGCATAAGGCCGATGGGTGAGGGCAAAAATACGTTGTAATGTCTCGCGATTCTCATCGGAAATGTATCCGCAGTTGTCCAAAACCGTGCGCAACCCGTCAATATCCCCCTTGCAATAGAGCGCGGCATTGCAACCGGCCATAATTGCCGCCTGTGTTTTTTCAGCCAACGAGCCGGATAAAGCCCGCATTTCCAAGGCGTCAGAGACCAACAACCCCTTGAAACCGAATTCTTCGCGGATAAGCGAGCGTATAACCCTGGCGGACATCGTAATCGGCAGAGAGTCAAATTCTTGCAACACAATATGCGCGGTCATACCCATCAGCGCTTGCGGGGCGATTTGTGCAAACGGATAAAAATAGCGGCGATTCGTTTTGCTGATGATTGATAATTGCAAGTGCGGGTCGTTACGCGCGCCGCTGTGACCGGCAAAATGCTTGATGCAAGGCACGATTCCCGCTTGATTATAAGCGTCAAACATCACTTGCCCGAGTCTGGCGGTTAATTTTTCATCATAGCTGAAACAACGGCTTTTGAGCGCGGCGGTAATATCAGGCGTGCAAACATCCAACGTTGGCGCAAAGTTGCAGTTTATACCTGCGTGGTGCAAATCGTCGGCAATCAAACGCGCGTGTAATTCAGCGGCTTGTCGCGCTTGTACGAGTGGCAGTGCGCCGATAGCCGCCTGTGACATATATTTTCGCCATAAGGGGTGTTTAAGTCGACAAACCCGTCCGCCTTCCTGATCAATAGCAATCAGTATATCATCGGTTTCAACCGCGTCTCTAATACTTTGAGTTAAGGTTTTGAGCTGTTCGGGATTTTCAATATTGCGTGCGAATAACGAAACGCCCAACGGTCGATGCGCGGCGAGCAACCTCTTTTCTTCGTCAGAGAGAGAGGTTGCGGCAATAGAAATAATCGCGGCTTTAATCTGTTTCATCAAAATTCTCCTTATTTAAGAGCATAAATGATTACACTTAACAAACAGTTTAAAATAGTTGCAAAAACGGCGGATTACCGTTATAAGATTGGGTATTGTTTACAACTCTTGAAGGATAGCAAATGCCTTTAATTTCTTTAATTATTCCCCTTTATAATGCCGAAAAATATTTATGGCCGTGTCTGAATTCCGTTGCCGCGCAAACCTTTAAGGATTTTGAGGTCTTGTGCGTTAATGACGGCTCAACCGACCGCACCGAAGATATTGTTAAGTCCTTTGCCGAGAAAGACGCTCGCTTTCGCTTGATAAACCAGCCCAACGCGGGGTGTTCGGCGGCGCGCAATCACGGGCTTAAAGAAGCAACCGCGCCTTATGTAGCACTGCTTGATCAGGACGATATGCTCCACCCGCAGGCTATGGAAGTTTTGTATTATCTGATACAAAAAGGCAATTATGACGTTGCCGAGTTTGTCAACAAAACCGTGCCCGATGATTTTGTGTTGCAAAATCCACCGTCGTATAAATTGGACGACATCAAGTTTGAAGTTTATCAAAATCCGTTTAATTTTTATTTTAAGAACAAACGCGGCGGTTCGGTGTTGGTTTGGAATCGTTTGTATAAAAAAGACGCGATTGCCGGCATTGAGTTTCCGGTCAATGTGCAACCTGCCGAAGATACGGTCTTCAGCCTTAAGGTTATGTTTCACACCATGAGCCTTATTCACACCGACACGCAACTTCTTTATTATCGGGACAGTTCAACCTCGGTTATGAACCGTGGCATTAACGACAAATACATCAAGTCGCATGCCGAGGCCGGTAAAATTATGTCGGATTATTTTCTCAAATCATCCCGCGTCAAAGCCGCTAACGAGCGCAAAATTTTGCAAAAATACATCACTCGTTTTATCTTCAAGTCGGTGGTTTCGCAACCTCTGCGCCGCCTGAAAGATGAGAAAACCCGTTTGGCGTCTTTGAAAAAAGCGCGGGAATATGCCGTCTCTTTGGCTGGCGAGGGCGCGTTGCGTCCGCAACTGCTTGGTGTCAGAAAATGGTTGGCGTGCCAATTGTTTTTCCGTGGAAACTATAAGTTAGCGAGGTTGTTTGTATGACAAAAGTTGACGTTGCCGTAAATTCTTTCAAAAAACCGGAATCTCTGATTTATACCTTGATGACCCTCAAACGCGTGGCTGAAGATATGGTTGACACGGTCTATATCAACGATGACCGCTCCGGCGACGGCACCTGCGGCGTTTATCTTGCGCCTGAGGTGCAGGAATATTTCCGCCCGTGGAAGTTAAATGTACGAGAAAATCCGCGCAATGTTTGGGTCAGAGAGGTTTATCCGCGTTGGAAACGCGCCGACTATATGGATTGGAAATATATGTTGCAACATTGGGTGCGCTTTGTCAGTCCGTCTTATGAGCACAATGTTGACAATATTCGCTATCAATACGCCATCGACCACACCGACAAAAAATATCTTTATATCATCCATGATGATGTGCGTTTTGTCGACAATGTGATAGATTTGTATTTGCAAAGCTTCGCCCAAGACGATAAATTGTTTTTGGTGGGCGATTTAGGGCAGTGTTGGCGTTGCGGGTTTAAGGAGATTTGCTCCCCGACCAAAATTATGAACGGTGAGCGTCCGTCGCCGACGTGGCCTCTAACGCCGAAATCACCTGCTCAAGATATTAAAAACTTCACCCGTAAAGACGGCTACAAAATGGATTGCCGCGTCAATGAGTGGAGCTGTCTGGCTGATGTTGCCAAATTGCGCGAGGTGAGCGCTTGGTCTCAGGGCTATTTTGGCAATTATTACCGAGACGCCGACATTGGCGCGTATATCTTCTGCAAAGGCATAGAGAAAGGCTATAAAATTTGCGATCCGCTGCTTGACGCGCAAAAACGCGCGCAATACTACCAACACCAATGGCAAGGTCACAGCGGTCACTCGGTTTGGGTCGATCAAGGGCAGGGCAAAGCCGTCTACCGCAGGCAAGAGATTATTGACCTGATAGCCTCGGAGTTCGGTTTCAAACTTCCTGAAAAACAAGGATAACAAATGAGCAGACATAACAATCACATCAACGGCGTGCCGTCATATTGGAAGTGTTCCGATGTTTATTTGAAAGGCGGCAACAATCAGGTGACCTTTGGCAAAAACGTATTTATGCGCAACACCAAAATCAAACTGTTCGGCAACTCATCGCTCGAGATTGACGACGGCGTGTATATGGAAGGCACTATTTTTATGATTAAAGATTCCCATGTGCACATCGGGCGCAATACCGAGATGATGAAAGTTGGGGTTTACGCCTACGACAAGTCGCATTTGGATATTGGCGCCAACTCCACGCTGACCGGCGAGTTTGACCTTAAAGACGGGGCGGAAATCACCGCCAAACGCTTGTGGTGCACCTGGCCGCCGTTGGTTGCCGCCAAAGGCGGAAAAATCACCTTGGGCGACTGTGGCTTGGCCGATACTGTCATTTATAACACCGACTATCACCCGATTTATGACTTTTCGGGCAAACGGCTCAACCCCAATAAAGACGTTGTGATTGAAGATAACGTCTGGGTAGGGCGCAAAACCACGGTTTTGAAGGGCGTCACACTGGGCAACGGCTGTATTTTGGGCTTTGGCTGTATTGTCAGCAAGAGCGTGCCGCCGCATTGCATTGTTGCCGGACAACCCGCGCGCGTGGTTAAAGAAAACGTGGTTTGGGCGGTGTCGGACGCGCCTGAAAACGCGCAACTCTTCCCCTTGCAAAACGAGGATGACGCCGTTGCCTTTTATCACCGTACCAAAGGTAATCCGGAGTGCATCCGCCGCCACAAAAACACTTGTAGTGTGTACAATCGCTTGCGTCGCCGGTTGGCTCTTTGGCGTGGCAAATAAACGCAGCGCAAGGATAGGGGTGAAAGTTGTGCAAATCCCGCTAAAATGGATTTTCTTTTTATATAAATTGGCTACATTAGTCCGAGAACAAAAATATTTGGAGTATGCAATATGAGTAAAAGACAAACCTACTTGTTTTTATTTGCAATGGGTCTTCTGTTGATTTTAATCGGCAAATTTATGCGTATCAGCTACATTAATATGTTGGTTTCAAACACGTTGGTTTGGCTTGAAAATCCGCTGATTTTCGGTCCCGCCGCCGTTTGTGCCTTTATTTTTATGAACAACAGTAAATATTGGATGATAAACACCGGTGTTGCCGCCGCAACTTCGTTAATAATTCAATATATTGTCATTGGCACCAGCGGCAGCTTATATATCATTTTGGTCAGAGCGTTTGCCTTTTTGGTGGTTGTGTTCCTGCTTAATCTGATAAAAGTTATTTTAGATAAATAATAATTGTCAAAATTGTTTTTCGAGGCTATCCTGCTTGTCATAAGTCGGATAGCTTTTTTTTGATGAGGAAGAGTTTCATGTACATATCGACAATGACAACCGGTATCGGTCGTTTGTGGCTTGGCGCCGATGACAAGGCATTATTGCGGGTGAGCTTTACGCCGTTGGAGGGCAAACACAAAGAAACAGCGGTTCTCAAACAAGCCAAAGCCGAGATTGCGGAATATATGAACGGCACCCGTCAAAACTTTACGGTGCCGACCAAACTTGTCGGAACTGAGTTTCAAATAAAAGTGTGGAATATCCTGCGGCAGATTCCCTACGGCAAGGTCTGGAGCTATAAACAAGTGGCGGAGATGTTTGGCAATCCCCAATGCAGCAGGGCGATAGGCAGCGCCGCCCACAAAAATCCGTTACCGATTATCATCCCCTGCCACCGTGTTGTGCTCAATAGCGGCGCGCTTGGCGGCTATGGCGGCGGCACCGAGATAAAACAAAAACTTCTTGATTTAGAAACAATGTCAACGCTTTAGCCGTTAAAGTTATTCCGAAACAGCAAAATTTCTTGCGCATAACCCGACAGTTCGTTCGGCGTCTCCAGCAAAAATGGCAGGTGCTTGAGTTTGGGGTGATTGACCAAACGGATGAGTGCTTCGGCGCCGATAGTCCCTTGTCCGATTTTTTCGTGTCGGTCTTTGTGGGAGGCAAACGGCGTCATTGAATCGTTAAGATGAATCGCGCGCAAGCGTTTCAGCCCGATAATTTTATCAAACTCTTCCAACACCCCGTCCAGATTGTTTACAATATCATAACCTGCGGAATAAATATGACACGTATCCAAACACACGCCTAGCTTGTCGGACAATTCCACGCGGCTGATAATGTCTTGCAGCTCCTCAAAACGCGAGCCGACCTCGCTGCCTTTACCTGACATCGTCTCTAATAAAACTGTGGTGTTCAGGTCTGGTTGCAACACGCGGTTAAGCAGATCCGCAATCAGAGTTATGGCTGTCTCGACGCCTTGCCCGACATGACTTCCGGGGTGAAAATTATACAGATTGCCATCCACAAACGCCATCCGTTTCATATCGTCAGTCATGGCCATTTCAGCAAATTCACGCGTTTGCGGATTGTCGGAACAAGGGTTGATAGTGTAGGGGGCGTGCGCCAAAATCGGGGCAAAATTATGTTCATGACTGAGTTTCAGAAAACTTTGCACATCTTGATGAGAAATCTCTTTGGCATTGCCGCCGCGCGGATTGCGTGTAAAAAACTGAAAAGTGTCGGCGCCGATAGATAACGCCTCTTTTCCCATATGTAAAAAGCCCTTTGCGGCTGAAAGATGACATCCGATATGTAGCATAATTTTATCCGATTGTTAAAATAAAAATCAAAAAAAGAGAGACTTCCTGATTGGAAGTCTCCTGAAAATAACAAATTAGTCCTCAGACTTGCAGCTTTTAACAGCCTCAAAAATCTTTTTGTAGGCTTCGGCAACCGCATCGGCGGTATAGGTGCGACCCTCAATCAAAGTGCGGCACAATTCAAACGCGATTTCTTTGTCGGTATTGCAGCAGCATTCGCAGTCACAACCGCAATCACAATCGCAGCCACAAGAACATTTTTCTTCCACCATAAGTATTCTCCTTAAAACAAATTATTACTGGTGTGGTATAGCCTGATTATTGCATTTCTGCAAGATATTTTTCAGCTTCCAACATCGCTTGACAACCGTTTCCGGCGGCAATAATGGCTTGTTTGTGGTTGCCCGCCACCACGTCTCCGGCGGCAAACACCCCGCTCACACTGGTTTTGCAAGAGCCTGCGGCGGTGATGATGTAACCTTGCTCATCCAACTTTAACTGCCCCTTAAAAATAGCGGTGTTCGGCGTGTGTCCGATAGCCACGAACAAGCCGTCTACGTTCAAAATCGCCTCAGAGTCGTCTTTTACGTTTTTCACGCGTACGGTATTAAGGCTGAGCGGATTCTCCGAGCCCGAAACCTCTTCCACCACGCTGTCCCAAATCAGATTAATCCGAGGATTTTTCATCAAACGTTCTTGTAAAATCTTATCGGCGCGCAAAGCGTCTCGACGGTGAATTAACAAAACCTGCGATGCCAACCCCGCCAAATATAAAGCCTCTTCCGCCGCGGTGTTGCCGCCACCGACCACAGCCACCCGTTTGCCGCGATAGAAAAAACCGTCACATGTGGCACATGCCGAAACACCCCAACCGCGAAACTTTTCTTCACCTTTAACATTTAGCCAACGCGCTGACGCGCCGGTAGCAATAATCACGCTGTCGCCGCAAAATTGATTGTGTTTCTCAGAGCTCAAAACAAACGGTCGGTGCGCGAAGTCAACTTCAGTCACCGTGTCGTCAACAATCAGACAACCGGTAGCCAGGCATTGTTTGCGCATATTTTCCACCAGTTCGGCGCCGCTAATCGGCTGAGCGAACCCAGGGTAATTCTCAATTTCAGAAGTCATGGTGAGTTGCCCGCCGGTTTGTTGTCCGGTCACAATAATCGGCTCAAGTCCGGCGCGCGCGGCATAAATTCCCGCACAGTATCCGGCCGGTCCCGAGCCGATAATCAAGATTTTAGTTTTATATTCAGCCATATTTATTTTTCCGCAATTTTCTGATTGCCGCTACAATCACAATCTTTCGGACTGCAAAAGCAGACAGTGTTTGGTTTAATCTCAAGAGGCTGTTCGGGTGATTTTAGCGTTTTGTCAGACTTCACACATTTATATGAACAGTCTGTGTTGTTGGGATAATTGCAACCGCAACGATCATCTTCGGCGCAGTCACATTTGTCGGCATAATCATAAAAACAGCAAACTCTACTTTTGTTTTCAGACATTTTATCCTCCATAATATTATTTGTCACCAAGAATATAAGAATAAAAAGCCGACTTCCAAGAGTGAGAGTAATAGACAGAAAAAAGTATGAGGTTAAAAAGTTGTTGTGCAATTTGATTTTTTGTGATAAGTTAGAATCGTAGGTTTTGATTTAGTTTTATACAAGAGGTGTCTTATGAATATGCGCTTTTGTTTTGGCATACTTATTTTGTTGTGTGCAACAACGCTTAATGTCAGTGCGGGGCTTATATCATCATCAGGCGCCAACCTCGTAGATCAAATCAAACCCAACCTTACAACTAGGTCAAAACCTACAACTTCTCCTTATCCTAAATATGCAAGTGTGAGTTTTTTGACGGATGATACCAAACTTGACTTTGGCAAGGGGGAGATAGACGTTCGGACGCAATGCGCCTCGCTTGGGTATGCAATTCCGGTCTCGGCGTGCACCGGCGACCTTAAACCGTCTTATCTTTGCTCCAAGGATGTCAATCGCGAAGGGGCGAGTGCCTATACCTCCGGTTGCTGCAACGCTAAAGTCTACACGGCAACCAGTACTGATGCCTGTGACAACAATTCCACGGCGCAAGTATCCGACAGTTGCTATTTTGCCGAGGGCGGATTGAAATATCGCTGTTCCTGCGACCGTAGCCGCTATCCGTACAGCACCATCCAAAATCAAAACGGCGATTATCAGGAAAGTTGCGGCAACAAGGGTTCTTTTAATGTCTCCAACACCTGCCGCGCCTATGAGCCGAAAACCAAAAAAATAGAAACTTATTATAGTGGTTGCTGTCCCAACAGTTATGTCGAGTGCGGCACCGGCAACACCCATACTATCGGCATGGGCACGGCGTGCAACGTGTGGGAGGGTGGCAAGAGTGTTCCCAAATATGCCTCATGCACCTGCGCCTCGCACTTTGACACGGTCTGCAGTAAATCCATGCTGATAAATTCGTCATATTATTGCGAACTGAACGGCAGTATTCTCACCACGGATTCCAACTGTGAAAGCGGCTGTACCAAAACCTCCGAGACCAACTTAGATGAATATTTATACGGCGCGACCTGGCATTGTTTGTATGAGCCGGAGGGTGCAACCTTAAAACCCACAAGCGAAGAGCTCAACGGCTACCTGTGTCGCGGCTATGCGTTGTCGGGCGCCAACAGCGGCAGCATCTCAGATACGGCCTTAAACGAGTGTGACGCGCAGGGCTATACCAAGAGCGATGCCGATTGCTACAACAATAATATTATCGTGCGTTGTCCGACCGACAGCAGTAAGGTCTGGTGCAATGATAGCAAATATTGCACCGGTTACGATGTCGGCACGTCTGCGTGCGTGGAACAGAGCGCTTTAGCCTCAGGCTCGACGGATATTAACACACTCAAAAACAAGGGCGCCAAGGTTGAGTTTTGCGCCGATTTGTCGCAAGGTGTGCGTTGTAAATATCAACATGATGATTGTAACAAAGGCTGGAGCGAGGGCAAATTTACCGGTAGTGGTTGGGTTAATTTGGACGACAACCAAAACAAAGGCGACACCGAAAAATGTTGTAATCGCGGTTATCGTATGGATAACACAACTCATAAGTGTGTTGAGAACGTTTGCGATAAAACCCGTTTTCCTTATGCGCAAAACCCGGGAGAAGATGCCGGCACTTTAGAGACCTGTTATGAGGCGGACAGTAGTGAGTCTTTAGGGTATAAAGCGTATTTTGGTTATAGCAAATGCAACGATGATGTTAGTAAAGGCGAGTTGTGGATTGTCGATCCGAACAACAATCGGCGTTGTGTTTGTGCGCGCAATGGCGAGGGCGGTCGAGATTATTATCTGCCGTTTACCACCGCGACGTTTTATAACACCAATGGTGACATTTCAAATAATTACGCCAATACGGGTTTTAACGCCGGATATTATGGCAAGTCAACATCTTGCACCGACGCCGACGGTTCATATTATGGCTACACCATGTGCTACATGGGGCGCTATCTGGGAACCTATGGTGTGACCAAAGGTATGTGCTTGATCGAGGGACCGACGGGGTATACAACTTATTATGGATATTATCCAGGGATTTATATGCTCAATTATTTTTTAAGTGATAATGGTTTTGCAACGGTTTCGGCAAAATCAGAACCGCGCACTTCGGCGGATAGTTATTGTGTGCATAAATATACGCATTGTTTGTCGCAGGATGGCAAAAAACTTGGGGATGACGCAGTTTGCGCATTGGTGCCCGAGGGTTGCAATGAGGGCATAGAAGCCGCGTGCAACAAATGTCGTCATGTGGCAAGTGTGGTCAAGGGCTCGGATGGGCTCTATCACATCAGGACAGATAAAATGATTATTGAAATTAACACTTGTAGAAATGGGTATATTTTCCCCGGAATATCAACCTGTCCGACAGGTTTCAAACATGGTGGTTGTGGTTATGGTATCTGCTACAAATATTGCTATATGTCAGATTTGAGCAAATGTGCGCCGACTGATGTGCTCTATTCCGGTTCGACGCAAGTCGGTGTGGTATTCGGAAAATCTGGTAAAGAGCTTCTAATTGCTGGTGCTGCCAAAGGCTCACTTACATGGGATGAGGCCAAAACCTATGCCGCAAACTATGCGCCTGAGGGTTTGGAAAGTAATTCTAAAGTTGGTAAAGGTAAATGGTTTATGCCACCAAGAGAAATGACCCCAGGAGATAAAAGTAGAGAATACCAGTATCTGGGTGTAATTTGTGCTGAATCTATATCCGGCGCATCAACGACTTGGATTGATGACCTGTCAGAAGATGGCAACAGAGCGTATCAAAGGAGATTTGGCGATTCTGATCGATTATTACTCCGTACAGCTAAAGTAAGTGTTATACCTGTTTTGAATATTACATATTAGAGGAGGCGGAATAATGACAAAAGCAAATAAGATTATAGCATCCGGTAGTGCAATGTTGCTGTTGAGTTCGTCGCTCTCTCATGCGCTGACGCCATCCTCGACCCCGAGCAACACCAGTTGCGAGAGTTTGGGTTATACGGTTGATTATGACAAATGTATTGCCAAAGGCGTGGTGCCAGTTGTGTGTCCGTTTGCGAACAGCGGCTCCAAAAAAGTGCTGTGTATGGTCGAGAGTTGCCGCGGTTATCCCTTAAGTGAAAGTGATTTATCTCAAACCACATCAGACGGCAAAACGGTTATAGATCACCTCGGTGGCGGTTTCACGCCCCAACAAAAAGATTCCGGCGGTGTGCTTGGTTGCTTGGCGGGGTATACTCAAGAGGGAGATACGTTAAAACCGGTTTGGTATTATAAGATTAAGCAGTGCAAAAACACCAGTACCTATCAAAATGACATTTGCGACAAAGGGTGTGATCGTGCCAACAAGTATCCATATACCAAACACCCCGGAAACTTTGCCGGAACGGTTCTAAATTGTATAGACAGCCAAGGCGAGGTATTTGGTTATAAAGAGTGTCATGATGGGTGGAATTGGCATAATGGCGCTTGTGAGCTTAGCGCCTGTGACCCATGGGATTATCCTTATCTCAGCAATCCCAACATATATGAAAACCGCGGCGGCACTTTGCAATGTTTGGTTGGCGGCAACACCTATTATCGCTATGCGGAAAACAAGGCGGATGGCACGCCGGTCGGGGATGAGGTTTGTGGCAAAACCAATGATTATCAACTGATAAATTCAGCCTGCACCAAGAAATGTCACTTTAGCAGTTGTAAAAAAACGGTCAGAACCGAGAACTTGCCGGAGAGTTTGGGAACGTTTAGCTTTAATGAGTGGAGTTGCAAACAGACAACAGCCAAGTGCCAAGTAGGGGACGATGCAGTTATTGGTGGCGTTAAGGTGGGAATTATCACACACCTGCCGACATCGTCTTCCGATAAAGTGCGAATTATTAATTTATCTAGTGTGTCAGGAGAAGAAAAAGCCGGCACTCATAGCTCGGAAAGCTCACCTTTGCCTGATCTTCCGGGTAGTGCAATGATTCAAGATATAGATGGCAAATATAATACCAATTTTTTGGTGGCGTATGCCCGCGAAAAAAACAAAACATTAGAGCCAAGCTATTACTATCAATATCCGGTGTTTAAGAGCATGCTTGATTTTGAGGTTTCCGGTTGTTCGGAAGTGTGCAAAAAAGGTGAGTGGTATATTTATGCTGGCGGCGAGATTAAACAAATTTATGATTATCGGCAAGTATTATACAACCTAACCCGTAGTACACAAGGAGACAGGTTTAAAAGCGGATATTTTCGTACTTCAACAGAGTATTATTCTCAAGGCTTTACAGTTCTTGCGTTTGCAGGAGATGGGACAGGTTCAATATATGCCAGTGGTACTGGCGATTTACGCTACCACCCCATGTTGTCTTTCAGGTTATACGGATCCCCACTGGATTTTTAGAGCGGCAAGGGCACGTTCCCCCAGAGACGTCATTGCGAAGCCGCTTGCGGCTGTGGCGATCCAAGTGTAAAGTAGCCGCTTATTCCCTCTCTAAATTATTAGAGAGGGAAAGCGAGCTTGCGAGCAAGGGTGAGTTTAAAATAAAGGAAGGACTTCAAGTTGAGTGCGGTCAATTAAAAATACGAACATAACTTTAAACTCACCAGATTGCTAAGCGCAAATGCTATCGCATTTACAGAGCAATCTTGCCTCTCTAAAAATTCAAAGAGGCAAGGTTAAGGAAAAATTATTGATACAAAAAAAATAACCCCCGCGGCAGAGGCGAGGGTTAAAAAATTATTTATAAATAACATCAACGATATCAAAGGTCTTTTTGCCACCCGGAGCGGTGTATTCAACCTCGTCGCCGAGTTCCTTGCCGATAAGCGCTTTAGCCAAAGGCGAAGACAAAGAAATTTTGTTGCGTTTGATGTCGGCTTCATAATCGCCCACAATCTGATATGTTTGTTCTTCGTCATTATCCTCATCGGTCACAACCACAGTTGCGCCAAAGCGCACGATGTTGCCTTTGATTTGCGACGGATCAATCACCTGCGCGCGACTAACCACAACTTCCAACTCCTGAATACGACCTTCAATAAAGCTTTGTTTTTCTTTAGCGGCGGAATATTCAGCATTTTCCGAAAGGTCGCCATGAGAACGAGCCTCGGCGATAGCCGCGATAATATTAGGTCTGTCAACGCCTTTGAGTCTTTTCAGCTCGGCTTCCAATTCTGCAAAACCGGTTTTAGTGACAGGGAACTTATCCATCTTAACAACTCCAATAAAAAAGTTAGAAAAAATTAGACTGCGAAAGACACACAATCTACTCACAGCCTGCTAATATTAATGACAATAGAACTAATATAGCACAAAAAAACGATACTGCAAGCCTTTTTGCACAAAATTAAATATCACTGCACAAAATCAGCAAATTGCTTTACAAACATTTTCGCAATGTTAATCTTCTAATGATAAATTTTTTTATAAGGAGAAAAAATTTGAAAAAACTGTATTTAGCAATGTTTGCATTGGCTGTTGCGCTGTTTTCTGCTGACGCGCACGCCGTTGACAGCACAGGTTGCGGCTTGGGTTCTATGGCATGGCGCGGACAAAAAGGCCCGATTCCGCAGATTTTGGCCGTCACCACCAACGGAATTTCTTTCAACCAAACATTTGGTATTTCTTCTGGCACTTCAGGTTGCGACCCTCAGGGACGTATCAGCGGCGGTACTGGTCGTATGGCTTTGGCTTTTCTGGAGAACAACATGGAGCAGTTCGCGCTTGACGCTTCTGCCGGACAAGGTGAAACCATTGATACTCTTGCCGGAATCTTAAATGTTGACAGCGAGAAGTTGGGTGAGATTTCAAAGAACAACTTTGCTTCTTTGTTTCCCTCAGAAAATGTTGACGCCGTTGACGTAACCGCCAACCTTTTGGCCTTAATCTAAAAAGTTGTGCAATATCCCTCTCTGCTGAGGCGGAGGGGGATATTTTTTTATTATAGATATGCCTGTTGTTATTTTTATAATCTGTTTTTTATGCAGTTTTGCCGCCTCGGCGCAAGAGACGTCGCAAAATCCGCAGTGGTTGGCTTTGCTCCATTTTCAGCCGCAAATGTTCGGCTATTCCGAAAGCTCGATTGATTCGCCCGAATTTTTTATTAGTCCTCAAGGCAAAACCGATGCCGCCGCCGAACTGCGAGCAACCATAGATTTATTTGATAACGGCACAGACAATCAGCGCAAATGCCTGTTTCCGGCACGATACAAATGGCTCAAAAAGCAAGGATTGGTGCGTAGCGCTTTTCCGCAATGTCCGGAATATGAAAGTTTTTATCACGATATCCGCCCCGCCGGCGTGACACTACTGTTTACCAACGCTTATATGAATAATCCGGCGTCATTGTTCGGACACACTTTGCTACGCATAGACACCGCCCGCAAGGGAACGCAACTTTTGGCTCACGGGGCGAATTATGGCGCGTTTACCGGCGAGCAAAACGGCGTTTTGTTTGCGCTTTACGGCTTGACCGGCGGGTATTACGGCGGTTTTACCGTCAAACCTTATTATGACATCATCAACCAATACAATAACATTGAAAACCGCGACATTTGGGAGCTTAATCTTAATTTTTCACCTGAAGAATTAGATATGCTTATGGCGCATTTATGGGAGCTTGGACACACTAAAACCCGTTATTATTTTTTCAGCGAAAACTGCTCTTATATGTTGCTCGAGACCTTTGATGCCGTCCGACCGGAACTTAAATTGGCGGCGCAGTTTCCGTCTTATGTGATTCCTTTAGACACGCTCAAAGCCGTCAACAGCCGTCCGAATTTGGTCAAAAACATCAACTACCGCCCGTCGCGCCAAAACAAAATCAAACACCGCTATTCTCAGATGACCAAAGCGCAAAAACAGGCTTATCGCAGGTTTGTAGACCGTGGCGAACTTCAACTTGACGAGCTTACGCCGGAGCAGCAAGCCGGTGTCTTGGAAACGGCGTATCAGTATGTTCAATACCAATACATTGCCGAAAAATTAGAGCTTGCGGATTATCGCCGCCAAAGTTTTGCGGTTTTGCGCCAACGCAATCGCCTGCAAACCAAAGATAATCTGACCGAGTTGCAACACGGCAAAAATCCGCTGATGTCGCACGATTCCGCGGCTGTCGGCTTGGGAGTAGGGCGGCGCAACGGCGCGGGTTTTACCCAAATCAGCGTTCGTCCGGCTTATACCTCCTTGTTGGACAATAGTTACGGATTGTTGTCAGGCGCGGAAATCAATTTCTTAAACCTGACGGCGCGCCGCTATGATACCCGTCACAGTGTAGTGTTGCAAAATCTTGATATTATCGGAATCAGCTCGCTGTCACCGCGTGATTTTATGTTTAAGCCCATATCATACAATATCAAAGCCTCAATCGACCGTGAGTTTAACCCCGAAAACGAGGACGAGGGCTATGCTTTCAACCTGCAGGCGGGCGGCGGCGCGGCGTACCAACCGTTGGAAAACATAACGGCTTATGTTATGATTAACAATCATCTTGGCTACGGCGGTTTTCTGCCGCATAACTCTTGGGCAGGAATAGGGGGAGAAACCGGTGTCTATGCTGATTTTGGGGCTTGGCGCGCCCACCTTGGCGCTGAGAAAATTTTTGCCACTCAGAAATACGCCGATAAAATCAAATATAAAGCGGCACTGAGCGTCAGCCCGAGCAAAAACACGGCTGTCAGCCTGCAATACCGTTATAACGACAACCACGGACATGATGAAGAAGAAACCTTGCTGAGAGGCAGCCTGTTCTTTTAATTACTCAATGCTGGAGGGGAAAAGTTTGATTTTGGCTTGCGGCGTTTGAGCTATGTGGTTTTGTTGCAAAATTTGCAGTTCTTCGTCAATAGCGGCGTTCAGCTCACTGTGATTGTTTTGCACTGCATTATTATCGCTTCGGATATGATTATCGTCATCAATCGCCAAAACCGGTTTGATGGCCGCCGGCTTATAAGTATTTTCACTTTTGGGTGTGGCGGGGGCGGCGGTTTGCAGCTGTGCGTTAATATTTTTGGCAAAATCTTCAGCAGTTTTTTGCATATTTTCCGCCACCGGACGCATACTCTTAAGCGCCTCGCTCATATTTTGTGACAGTTGCGGCATCGATTCGCCCACGGCTTTGTTAAACGCGTTCATATATTTCACCATTTCGCCGGTCATATTCTGCAGCTCATTGGTCATCGCCTGCATACCCTCGGCAACCTGACGGTCGTAATATTCCTGATTTTTCACTTCCGGCTCGCCGGCCATAGCCGATGTTGCCGCCAAACTCAAAATCAAAAAGGCGCCTGTTCTCATTTTTTTTCACTCCGTAAGGTTTCAAACTGCGGTTGATTATATAGGCAAATTTGCTAAAAAGTAAAATAGAAATTCTTGCAATTTGCCGGAGATGTGATTATGCTTATGCCACAAAACAATAATTGGAGGATAATATGCTGAGAGATGAATTGCAAAAAGCGCTTAAAGAATCAATGTTAAGTCACGATACCGCCACCACCGGCGCGGTTCGCCTGATTATTGCCGGTATGAAAGAGAAAGACGTTGACGCTCGTGGCAAAGGTCAAGAGCGCGCCAGTGACGCCGATTTGCTCTCAATGATGCAGGGTATGATTAAGCAACGCAATGAGTCAATTAAGATGTATCTGGACGGCAAACGTCAGGATTTGGCCGACAAAGAAATGTCTGAAATTAAAGTGATTGAAAAGTTTTTGCCCAAACAGATGTCCGAGGCTGAGAGCTTGGAGGCTATTAAGGCGGTGATTGCGGCGACCGGAGCTGCCTCTATGAAAGATATGGGCAAAGTTATGGGGGCGCTCAAAACGCAGTACGCCGGTCAGCTTGACTTTGGTAAAGCCTCGGCACAAATCAAAAGCTTGTTGTCATAGTTTTGCGGGCAGGCTGATTTGTCCAACGTCGATTTGCAAAAATTTTGTGATGAGTTGCGCGCCAAGGTCTCAATCGTAGATGTTGTCGGCAGCAAGGTCAAACTTATCCGTAAAGGAAGAGAGTATCAGGCTTGTTGCCCGTTTCATAACGAGAAAACCCCGTCGTTTACCGTCAACGAGGCCAAAGGCTTTTACCATTGCTTTGGTTGCGGCGCGCACGGTGACATCATTAAGTTTGAGATGGAGGCCAACAACCTGCCATTTATCGACGCTGTTAAAAAACTGGCCGATAAAGCCGGCGTGCCGATGCCGGTGCTCAATCACGAACAGCACGAAGAGCACGAAAAAAAGAAAAGCCTTTATGATATTATGGAGGTCGCCTGCCGCTTTTTTGAAAAACAGTTACGATTGCCGGACGGCGCGCGCGGACTTGAATATTTTAGACATCGCGGGCTTGATGATGATACCATCCGCAAGTTTCGACTGGGTTATGCGCCGAACAACAATGGGTTGAAGGCGCATTTGGCGGCGCAAAACGTCAGCGAAAAAGATATGAACGAGCTTGGCCTGCTTACTATTCCTGAGGACAAAAGCCGCCGTCCGCACGATTTTTTCCGCGACAGGGTGATGATCCCGATTATGGACAAGCAGGGAAGAGTAATTGCCTTCGGCGGTCGCATTATGGGCGACGGACAGCCCAAATACCTCAACTCGCCCGAAACACCGGTGTTTAATAAACGCCGCGTGCTTTATAATCTGAATAATGCCCGAGACAAAGGTTTTGCCGCGCGCAATATTATTGTGTGCGAGGGGTATATGGATGTTATCGCGCTTGACCGTTACGGTTTTGGCTATGCCGTAGCGCCGTTGGGAACAGCTTTGACCGAAGAACAAATCCAAGAGGCGTGGCGCGTTTGTCCCGAGCCGACCTTGTGTTTTGACGGCGACGGCGCCGGCATTAAGGCGGCAATCCGTTCGGTTGACCGAGCCTTGCCGATACTCAAAGCTGGTTATTCGCTCAAATATGTTTTTTTGCCTGACAAACAAGACCCTGACGAATTTTTGCAGGCGCACGGGCACGACGCTTTTCTGGAATATTTAAGCAACACTACGCCGTTAGTCAGCTTGTTGTGGAAGAAGAATATTGAGGGACAAAACACCGCTACCCCCGAGCAAAAGGCTTTGATAGAAAAAAACATCCGCGAAGAAGTCGCCAAAATTACCGATGAAACCGTCCGTGGTTATTATCAACAGGAAATGCGCGATTATATATATAATGAGTTGGGGCAGGGCGCGCGACTGAAAAAGCGTCAGGAACGCCAACAGCAGTTTTATGGCGGCGCGCGTTCCGTCACGGCAAAATCCAAACCGGTTGCAAGTTCTGTGGCGGCAAAAATCACGCTCGATGAATTGGTGCTCAAGTTCATTTTGGCGGCGATGCTTTATATGCCGGAGCTGATTGCGGAATACGAGGAGCAAATTTCAATGTTTGACATCAGCAACCCGCGCCTGCGCAATATGCTTGATTTTATCTTTGATCTTTCGCACGAGCAGGAAGAGCTCACCCCTGAACAACTGGGAAAAGAGCTGTCTGAGGCGGGTTTTGAAAAAGAGCTTGCCAATTTGTGGGAGCTTGAGATGTTGCGCCAACAAAAACCGTTTGTCGGCAAACTCAAGATAGAAATCAATACCAAAATCGCCGAGGTTCAACTTAATCAGCTTGAAAACGAGATAAAAGAGTGCCTGCGCATAATGCAAACCTCCGAGTCGTTTCCCGAAGATGTGTACAATCGCTACGAAACCCTTAAAAAAGAAAAAAATTCTTTGCTGAATACGCACAGCGAAATCTGATAAAACGCCTTATTTTCCGCCGTTAACGTTGATTTTACAAATTAAGGATATTAGTTATGAGTGACACAACGGTTGACAAATTCGCCGTAAAATATTAAAAGCTAAGTCGCTAGCAATTATTAGGTTCCACCACGGAACATTCGTATAAAAATCGATTTTTAGGAAAATTCTATGTCAGATATGGATAATCAGGACTTTTATGAAGGCGGCAGTGTGGATGCGCCACTGATAGACTCATTGGGTAATGCCGTTAAAAAACTCATAGAAAAAGGCAAGGTTAGGGGCTTTATCACTGTTGAAGAACTCAACAAGGCTCTTCCGTCCGAGCGTGAGACTTCCGAGCAGATTGAAGATATTATGGCCGAGATTTCGGATTTGGGTATCAGCATTACATCCGAGACCGATGCCGACGCGCCCGATCGTGATTTGGACAACGATATTGAAGAAGACGATGATGACGATGACGATGCCTCCGGCAATTTTGATGAAAAAGAGCTCGGTCGCTCCGATGACCCTGTCCGTATGTATCTGAAAGAAATGGGCACGGTTGAGCTGTTGTCCCGCGAGGGTGAAATTGCCATTGCCAAACGTATTGAGGCAGGTAAAACCGTTATGATTGACGGCTTGTGTGCCAGCCCGATGACCATTAAAGCTATTGCCGGTTGGCGTGATGATTTGCTTGAAGGCAAAATGCAGCTGCGTGACATTATTGATTTGGAAATGATGTACGGTGATGACGCCGAGGCCATGGTTTATGAAGAAGAAACCGTAGAAGATTTGGATCACGTCGCTGATGAAATCGCCAAAAAAGACAATTTAGATGATATTGATGACGATTTAGAAGACGATATCGAACTTGAAGATACCGTCGATGATGAAGAAGACGAAGATGATGACGATGTCTCCGAAGAAGGCGAGGACGGCTCTGATGATGACGATGATGATGAAAGCGGAAGCGGTCACTCTTCAGCCTCGGTTTCGTCAATGGAAGAGGCTTTGCGCGAGCCGGTACTCGAGATTTTGACCAAAATTTCAAGTTACTATGATGACTTGAGCAAGGTTCAAAAACAGCGTGTTGACGCTGTTATCTCCGGCAAAAATATTCCTGCCGCGACTGAAAAGAAATATCTTCAGGTTAAAAAAGAGTTGGTTGAGTTGATGAGCTCAATTCACCTCAATGCCGTTCGTATCGAACAACTGGTCGAACAGCTGAACGACCTTAATAAACGCCTGATGGGGTTGGAAGGAAAATTATTGCGTTATGCCTTGTCTTGCAAAGTAAAACGTGAAGATTTTCTTGAGGCTTATCAAAAAGCCGAATTAGACCCTGATTGGCTCAAAAAAGTTGCGTCCAAAAACGACAAACACTGGAAAGCCTTTGTTGAAAAATATGGCGCCGAGGTTGTTGAACTGCGTGACGCCATTGCGCAAATGGCGCAGGAGTGCGGTCTGCCGATTAATGAATATCGCCGTATGGTTGATACCATTAAGAAAGGTGAACGCGAGGCCGATAGAGCTAAAAAAGAGATGATTGAAGCCAACTTGCGCTTGGTTATCTCTATCGCCAAAAAATACACCAACCGCGGCTTGCAGTTTCTTGATTTGATTCAGGAAGGCAATATCGGCTTAATGAAAGCGGTAGACAAGTTTGAATATCGCCGCGGCTACAAGTTTTCAACCTATGCCACATGGTGGATACGTCAGGCAATTACCCGTTCCATTGCCGATCAGGCGCGCACTATCCGTATTCCGGTACACATGATTGAGACTATCAATAAACTGGTGAGAACCTCTCGTCAGATGTTGGCTGAAATGGGGCGTGAGCCGGTGCCCGAGGAGTTGGCAAAACGTTTGTCTATGCCGCTTGAGAAAGTCCGCAAGGTTATGAAGATAGCCAAAGAGCCGGTTTCATTAGAGGCGCCGGTGGGTGATGAAGAAGATTCTTCTTTGGGCGATTTTATTGCCGATGACAATGCTTTGCAGCCTTTGGATTCCGCAATTCACTCCAACCTCAAAGAAACCTGCACCCGCATTTTGTCTTCACTCACGCCGAGGGAAGAGCGTGTGCTGAGAATGCGTTTTGGTATTGGTATGAACACCGACCACACGTTGGAAGAAGTCGGACAGCAGTTTAACGTAACACGTGAGCGTATTCGTCAGATTGAGGCCAAGGCTTTGCGCAAGCTCAAACATCCGAGCCGTTCGCGCAAGTTGCGTTCGTTCCTTGATCAATAAAAATCCAAAGAGCCTTGAAAAAGGCTCTTTTTTGTCGGTGGTGTGGATAAGTCAATCGCAAAGTGTTTTAATGTTTTAAAATCAAAAAAAATTAGTGTAGAGTAAGGGCGTTTATAGTGTAATAATTATTTTATGGGGAATATTATGCCTGAACAGCAAAATCAGCCGAACGTCAATGCCGTTAAAATTCCGCAATTTATGACCGAAGAACCGCAAGTTGAAACGCCTGCCGAAGACAGCATCCGTAAGGACGCCGGCAAGCTCTATAAACTTATGCTCGGTATCAGCTCGGTTTGGTTTTTGGTGGTGATTATATACATCACCCAGTTTTTCGGCTGGTCTAACCTGTTTTTGATGATGCCCGATGAGTTTGGCGGTTTTCTGGCCGGCATAACTTTGCCATTGGCAATTATCTGGATGGTGATTGCTTATATCGACCGCGGTGCCAGTTTTAAGCAAGAGGCCAAATTATTGCACGCTTATATGAATCAGTTGGTTTATCCTGAAGACGGCGCGGCGCAAACCTCAAAGGCGATGACGGACGCCATCCGCGCGCAGGTGTTGGAACTTCGTCAGGCCACCAAACAGGCTACTGAAGAAACCGACCGCATTAAAACCGAGTTAGGACAGCATGTGACGGACTTTTCAAAGTTGGTCTCGGTGTTGCAAGGCTATTCTGGCACCACCATGAACGAGTTGAACGACGGTATGAAACTGATGTCGCAGGGTTTGGATTATATCAATGACAAAGTCAACACCACGGCCAACGTTATTGAAAAACGCATTACCGATTTTTCCGCCACGGCCAACACCGTCAAAACCGAAATGGAACAGGTGACCGGCACCATCAAGCAACAGTTGGAAAATATTCAGTCGGCCTCGGGCGAACTGAACAAAATGTATAGCGGACAAAACCAAATTGTGAATATGAACAGCGAGCTGTTGAACAAATGCTCATCCAAGCTCAATAACGATTTTGACAGTATCAGCAGTTTTATCAACGCTCAGAGCACCCGTCTGGAGAAACTTTCGGCCGGAATTATTGCCAATTATCAGGATATTTACAAGCAACTGCAAGAAAAATCGGCTAATGTTGAAAAAACGTTCGCCAATCAGTCGGGGCAGATTTTAGATTATCTTAAAAATCTGGATAAAACTTCGGTTTTGGCGTCCGGTAAATTTGAAGAGTTCCGCAGCAATCTGAACAAAGAGGTTGACGCCATTATTTCGCGTACCAAAACCATTTCGGACTGTATTGATATGAAAGTGCAGGATTTAACCGGTTTGGCCGACACAATTAACCAGAGTATGAACGATGTTGACGCGCACATGGCCGATAAATTGCAACGTTTGCAAGACATTTCTCAAGCCGCGGTCACCAATGTTGTGAGTGCTTCGGAAACCTTTGATGATAAGATAAAGTCGCTTCATCAGGAACAGCTCAGTTCGGTTGAAACCACCAAGGCTTTGTGCCTTGAGCTTGAGGACAGAAGCAACTCCATGTCGGCAACGGCGCTTAATGTTGAGGGGGTTATTGATCGCGTGTGCGAAAAAATGCAAACCAACGTCGGTAATGCCAAATCCTCGGCCAATGTGCTGATTGACAGTGTGAAAGAGGTCGAAACCCTTATTACCCGCCAGTCTGACAGCCTGCAGAAAATTTCCGACACCTTGTCAACCCAAGGGCAGTTAAACAGCTCGGTTATGGAACAGCAAAACAAACTGTTGTCTGCGGCTTTGGTCAAAATTGAAAACAGCAAAGACACCCTTAAACAACAAATGGACGACCTGTTGCGTATGGCAAACTCAATTGATGACGAAACCGTCAACGCCGTTAAACGTATGAACAACGAACTTGAAAACAGTTTGAAACAGTCGTCAGAGGTGATTGGTCGAGCCAACGGCGCCACTCAAGAGTTGCAAACCCAAACGCAGCAGTTTGCTTTGTTGTCGGATCAGGCTTTGGCAAAAGTCGGCGATTTTTCATCAAACCTGCGTGACAACCAGTCGAACCTTGAAAATTTGGTGCAAAATATTGTCTCCCGTGCCGAGAACGTGGCCTCAATTTTAGAGGCGCAAATCAAAGCTGTCAACGGCGCGACCGACAACACCACCAACAAGCACAACAAACTGCTTGAACTGTTCAATCAGCAGTCGTCAATTTTGAACAGCACGGCGGAAAACACCGCGCATTATGTGGCAGATATGGTTCAGGCCTTAGATGAAAAAGCCGCCACTATCAATCTGTTGTTCAAAAATCAGCAGTCCGAATTTTTCAATATTTGCGACAAACTTTCCGAGAATACCGTCTCCATTAACGATACTCTCAAAAATCAGATTATGATGTTGGAGCAAAGCAGCGACCGCGTCTTTAATCGTATGGCCGGTTTTGAAGAAGAGTTCTCTAAAAAAGCCTTGCTGTTGAACAACACCTCCAACCAAACGATTGATAAGTTGCTCAATGTTAATAATATTCTCAACCAACAAAACCAAGAGGTTGAAGATTCTATTAGCGTTATCAGCGGCAAAATCAAGGCCGTCAGCGAAGATTTGAACAAAACTTTGGGCGGTTTTAACAACTATCTTCAGGCGATTAAAGAGGAGAGTTCCGTCGCCGGATCTGAGATTAATACCAGCTGCAACCGCCTGAAAGAGAGCGGACGCTCACTATTGACTGATAGCCGCAATATTGCACAAATTTTAGAAAGTCAGGTCAAGAGTTTGGATGGCAGTCTGACCAAAATCAAGAGCCAGTCCGAGCAAATCAGCGGTAGTTTTAACAAGCAAAAAGACAGCATTGCCGATGTTGTGAATCTGGTATCGACCCAAACCCGTTTGGGTGAGGCGTCTTTGGCACAGCAATACAAATATTTGTCCGATGCGGCAAACGATGTCAGTACCAAGATGAAAGAGATTGAAGCCCTGTTCCAAAACAACACCGCAAGCGTGTTTGATACAAGTAGTAAATTAGCTTTTGAAATCAATGCGTTGAGTGATAGAATTATCAAAGCGGGTGAAGATGTTAGTAAGGTTTCAAAACAATCTGTCAGCAGTATTGAGTCTGCGGGGATGTCGTTAAACAACCTGAGCGACACGTTGACCGAGACCGTCAACAACACCAACAAACGTGTTGACGGCGTTATCACCAAATACCAAGACTATGTCGCCGGTTTCAACACTGTTACGGCAGAGGCGAGCAGTGGCGTGGTTGAGGTTAATAACCTGATTTCGCAACAAAACGACAAGATGATAAAAATTTCTGAAGACACCAAACACTTGGTTGACAGCTTTAACGTGGTTTTGAACGAGGCGTCAAATCAGTTGAGTAAACGCGCCGGCAAAGCCTTTGAACAAATCAATGGTATTGGCGCGCAACTCAAAGAATTGAGCCTGCAGTTGGAGGATTCCACTCAACTGACCGCCAAACACATGAGCAACGCCGGCGATAAAATGCGTGCCAGCATTAATGAAATCGCCGCCAATGCCGAGCGAATTTCCAACGACATCCGCTCGTCAGGCGAGGTGTTTTTGAAACAGTCCGGCGTGCTGAGCGGTATTACGGAAGACACGTTGCTTAAAGTAAACGCGGCTATGGACGCTCTCAAAAACGGCTCGGAAGACCTCAGCGTTAAGGGTAAAATGTGGTTGGAACAATCTGATGAGTTCACCAAAGTCTTTGAACGTCAGTCCGAGATTATTGACTCCACCTCGTTGAAAGCGGCAGAGAATCTGCGCAAACTCGAGACTAAATATCAAGAGGTTCAGGTTGACAGCTTTTTGAAAGACGCGGCGACGTTGTTTGAACGGATGGAAACCGTGGCGATTGATATTAACCGCATTTTCAATCCAACCACAGAAGAAGAGATTTGGAAAAAGTATTACAGCGGCGACACGGCGGCATTTGTCAGATATTTAGCCAAAGTGATGACCAAAAACCAGATTGGCGCTATCCGCAAGGAATATGAGGAAAACGCTGACTTCCGCAGTCTTGTCAACCGTTATGTGGCTGATTTTGAAATGCTCATCAGCAAGGCCAAAGGCAATGAGCGGGCAGGGGTTTTGCTCTCGGTTATCTCGGGGTCAGATGTCGGCAAGGTTTATTATGTGATTGCCAAAGCACTGGACAAACTCAACTGATAAACAGGTAGCAGATGTCTGAGAATATAAACTTAAATAACAGCGTCACCGCGCAAATCAGGCAATACGTCAGCCGCTTAAAAGAGCGAAAGACCGATGCAACCACCTCATCGGCGGTTGCAAACGATGATTTCATATTATCGCTGAATAACGATTTGCGCAGCAATATCAATACACTGAACGGAGATAATAAGTTTAATATTCAACAATTCGCTCTTACCGAGCAAAATCTAACACCGGCGGAATATGCGGCGGATGCGTATAATCACTTGTCGACATTAGAACAAAAACATAAGGTTGTGATTGACTTTATGCATAAGAACAACCGTAACTTTGATGTGAAAGCATGAACAATTTAGGATTTGACAGTCGCGTTTTTTTAGCCCCCATGGCCGGCATCACCGACCGCCCGTTGCGCCGATTGGTGTCATCGTTCGGCAAGGGCGTGATTGTCTCTGAGATGGTGGCAGTCAACGCTTTGCAGTGGCGCAACCCCAAGACCTACCGCATTGCGGACGTGCGGGACGAGCCTTATCCGGTGGTGGTGCAGTTGGTGGGCGGAGCCCCCGCGTTGTTTGCCGATGCGGTCAAGATGATCGAGCAACTTGGCGCTTGTTCCGTTGACATCAATATGGGCTGCCCCGTCAAAAAAATCGTGAACAACAATTCCGGTTCATACTTAATGAAAGACATTAAGTTAGCCTCGCAAATAATTGAGACTACAATCAAAAACACCAAGTTAAGAGTGAGTGTAAAATTCCGCAAAGGTTGGGACTGCAACCATGTTAACGCGGTTGAGTTTGCTAAAATGTGCGAGGATTGCGGCGCGGCTTATCTGACGGTGCATGGTCGCACCCGCAGTGAGTTTTATTCCGGCTCTGCTGATTGGGATGTTATCCGTCAGGTGAAGGAAAATGTTAAAATTCCGGTGATTGGCAATGGTGATATTACCTCGCCGCAACAAGCGGCTGAGCGTCTGGCGCAAAGCGGTTGCGACGGCGTTATGATTGCCCGAGGCGTATTGGGCGCGCCGTGGCTGATTGCGCGCACGCACGAATATTTAGAACACGGCACTTTATCGCCCGCGCCGACCGTGACCGAGATTAAAGAGATTTTGTTGCGCCATTTACAATACTTGATTGAATATTACGGCGAGGATATGGCCTTGCAAATCTCTCGCAAATATGTATGTTGGTATTGCAAAAGTCTGCGCGACGCCAAACGTTTTCGCGAAACCTATATGCACATCACCGATTATGTGCAGGCTTATGACGAAATTAACCGCTATTTTGATTTTTGCGCACAGCAAAGCGAGGATGAAAAATGAAAATTATTGTTTGTGGCGCCGGCAACGTCGGTCGCAGTATTGTCAGCTATTTGGTGTTGGGTAACAACGATATTGTGGTGATTGACAGCGATTCCGCAAGCCTGAACGCCATTGCCAAAGAGTTTGATATTCAGCCGGTGCTCGGCACGTCGTCGCACCCCGAGGTTTTGGAAAAAGCCGGCGCGGCGGATGCTGATATGTTGATAGCGGCGACCGGTGTCGACGAGGTGAATATGATAACCTGCGAGGTGGCGGCTTCGGTGTTTAATATTCCCAAAAAAATTGCCCGTATTGACAATCAAGATTTTCTCAATCCCTTGTGGGGCGGTCTGTTTGGTGATAAAAAAATTCCGATTGATTTGATTATCTCTCCTGAGACCGAAATAGCCAAAGCGATAGATGCGTTGCTCAAACACCCCGGCATGACGGCGGCAACGCCATTGTTCGGGCGCAAACTGCAAATGTTGGCTTTTCGATGCCGTTCGCAAATGGACACGCAAAATATGAGCGTTATGCAAATGGAGCATATTCTGCCCGAGGCACAGCTGAAGGTTTTTTGCATTATCCGCAACGACAATAGCTTTATTCCCGCGCCGGAATACAAGATTCAGAGTGGCGATGTGGTTTATTTTTTAACACCGACGACGGATTTGGATAATGTTATTCACAATCTGGGATTGGAGAAGAGCGCGGTCGAAAAAGTGGTGATTTTCGGAGGCAACGCCATTTCCGGCTATCTGGCGAGCAATTTGGAGAAAGACGACAATATTTTGAGCTGCCGCATTATTGAAGACAACCGCGACAACGCCCGTTATCTGGCGCGAATTTTGAAAAACACCGCGGTCATCAACGGCGATATGATGAGTGACGTTATTTTGGAAGAGGCGGGTATAAGCTCCTGTGACGCGGCTATTGCCGTCACTCCGCACGATAAAGACAATTTGCTGATTTCTTTGCTTTCCAAACAACACAATATTCCGTTGTCAATCTCTCTGGTCAACGCCTCATCATACAATACGTTTATTGAAAACATCAATAGCGTGATTGTCGACCGCTCGGCGGTGATTATCTCAAGTATGTTGCAGGAATTGCGCAAAGCCAGAATTATTGACGCCTACTCGTTGGGGCATAATTTCGGCGAGGTCTGGGAGGTGACCGTTAGTGACGAAAACTCGTGCATTGGCGAAAAAATCACAGATATAGATATGCCCACCGCCAGCCAAATCTGCGCTCTGTGCCGCAAGGACGAGCTTATTTTCCCCAACTCTCACACGGTTTTGGAGGCAGGCGACAAACTGATTGTGTTTATTGGCGCCAAGGGCATAAAAAAGGCGGAAAAAATATTTGCTTAAACCTATTTTAACAAACTGCGACTATGATTACATCAAACAAACAATAACAAGAAGGATAAGAAAATGTCTCAAAATGTGCAGAATTCTTTTTTAAGCGAACTGAAAAACAAAGAAGTTTCCGTGACGGTCTTTTTAGTCAATGGCGTAAAATTGCAGGGTATTATCACCTGGTTTGATGACAACACCGTTTTGTTGCGTCGCGACGGCTTTACGCAAATGATTTACAAGCACTCCGTTTCAACCATTATGCCTAGCACGCCGGTAGAAATTAACCTTGCCGATAATCAATAATATAACCGCCGCTGTCAAAACCGCCGTTGTGTTTGCCAATGTGCCCGAGGCGCACATTTTGCTATCGCCTGAAGCGCGGCTGGAAGAGGCTTGCGGCTTGGCGTTGGCGATTAATCTGGATGTTGTCCACCGCGACATAACCAACTTGCGCGCAATAAGACCGTCAACTTTTCTGGGTGGCGGCTATATTGAGAGTCTGTTGCCGATTTTGCAGGACAAAGAAATTGAGCTGTTGATTGTTGACAATGCCCTCAGCCCAATTCAACAACGCAATCTTGAGAAAAAACTCAAAATCAAGGTCATAGACCGCACCGCGCTGATATTAGAGATTTTTGGCGAGCGAGCCAATACCAAAGAAGGCTCGTTGCAAGTGGAGTTGGCGCATTTGAGCTATCAACGCTCGCGTCTGGTGCGCAGTTGGACGCACCTTGAACGTCAACGCGGCGGCGCCGGATTCTTGGGCGGCCCCGGAGAAACGCAAATCGAGCTTGACCGCCGTATTATTGACGACAAAATCCTCAAAATCAAAAAAGATTTGGAAAAAGTCCGCCAAACCCGTGGTCTGCAACGCACTGCCCGTCAAAAAATTCCGTATCCGGTGGTGGCTTTGGTGGGGTATACCAATGCCGGAAAATCAAGTTGGTTCAATACGTTGACCAACGCCGGCGTCTTTGCCAAAGATTTGTTGTTTGCCACGCTTGACCCGACCATACGTCGGCTTAAACTCCCCTCGGGACGAGAGGTTATCTTGTCCGACACCGTCGGTTTTATCTCAGACTTGCCTCATGAGCTGATTATGGCGTTTCGCGCCACGTTGGAAGAAGTTTTGGCGGCCGATGTCGTGGTGCACGTGCGCGATATTGCCGGCGTGAACACTCAAGAACAAAAGAAAGACGTGTTGGAGGTTTTGCGCAATTTGGGACTGAAAGACATAGAGACCCAAAGCAACTATATTGAGCTGTTGAACAAAGCCGACCTATTGTCTGAAGACGCTTACCAATCGCAACAACAAGAGACCGCGCGCCGTGGTAATGCGGTGCTGACTTCAGCGGTTAGCGGTGAGGGGCGAGAGGCGTTTTTGCAAATGATTGACGACAAACTCTCCGAGAACAGCTTGCCTCAGCAACTAACCATATCCGCCGCTGACGGCAAAACTTTGTCGTGGTTGCACGCCAACGCGCAAATCTGCGCCAAAGAGCTGATTGAAGACAAAATTCGCCTGAATATAAAAATTTCTCCCTCCAAATGGGCGCAATTAAAATCTCGCCTGCCGCTATTGAATTAGCCGCGACAAAGCATACATCTGTTTACAAACCACAAAAGATAAAAGGAGAAACAGATGATAGTTTTATTGGTTTTAATGTTGACCGGTTGCGTCAGCTCTCCTGATTATAGCCAAAGTTTGCAACCATGGGTCGGCGCCAGTCAGGAAAGTTTGGTTAATATCTGGGGCGACCCCGCGTCAATTAATTTTGTCACGCCCAATCAGCAGATGCTGACTTACTTTCAAATGAACGACAACGGCGAAGAGTTTTGCCGCACCACCTTTACCGTGACCGACGGCGATGTGACGGATTTTGCCTTTGAGGGCGACAACTGCGCCGCCGGCGTGCAATAATTTTTGATACATTGTGGAAAAGCCGACAGAATACTTGTCTCTCCGCCGGAGTGTAATATACTTTATCCGATAAAAATTATGGTGATAGAGATGATAAAATTTACAACGCCTTTTCCCGAGCTTAAAATGACCAAATTCAAATGCGATGATTATCGCAAATTGCTCAAACCTGTGGTTTATGCTTTGGCTGTTTTGGGCATGGTGTTTGTTTTGTTGCTGTTTGGTTTGTTACAGTTATTGGGGCAAGGGACGAGCATTGAGCTTCCGACTATTCCGAAGAACGCAATATTGACCATAAATTTTGATAAAAAATTTGCAGAAAGCGCCGATGACCGCTTGTGGGGCGCTATGGATGATAACGCCATAAGCTATTTTGATTTAATAAAATATCTTAATGTTGCAATTTTAGACGATAATGTTAAAGCCATTTTGGCCAAAATCAACACCACCGGCTTGGGCATGGCGCAAATTCAAAACCTGCAACAAACGATTCAAAGTTTTCGCCAACAGGGCAAAAAAGCCTACATCTATTCTTCCGGCATGGGCAACTTGGGGCAGGGCACGGATGAGTATTTTTTAGCCACGTCGTTTGATAAAATTTTCATGCAGCCTAACGCCGATTTAGGTATTACCGGCATCAGCCTTGAAGTGCCGTTTTTGAACGGCGGTATGCATAAGTTCGGTCTTGACGCGGAGTTTTACACGCGCCACGAATACAAAAACGCCGCCGCCTCCTTGACCGGTGAGCAAATTAGTGCCGCGCACAAATCTCAGTTAAAATATCTCGGCAAAGGTCTTTTCAATATTATGCGGGACGGCATGGCGCAAAACCGCGGCCTTTCTCCGCAAACCATAGAAAAATTAATCAACAACGCCCCGCTGACTGCAGAACAAGCGCTTGAACACAAATTGATAGACGGTGTCGCCTATTACAGCGACGTTGAACAACAGTTGCAACAAGAAGTCAATGGCAAAACCATAACCCTGTCAGATTATGCGGCTAATTTTGAGAGCAGACCGAGCAAAGCCCCGACGATAGCTTATTTGACGATTGAAGGCACGATTGTCGACGGAGAGAGCGCCGATGTTGATTTCAGCGGAGAGAAGACTTCCGGCGCCGACACGGTGGTTAAAAGTCTTCGCGATATTGCTAAAAACAAAAATGTTAAGGCACTGTTATTGCGTATCAATTCCCCAGGGGGCAGCTACACCGCGTCAAACACCATATGGCACGAGCTTGAGCGCCTCAAACAGCAGCGCAAAATGCCGATAGTTGTTTCAATGGGCGACTACGCGGCGTCAGGCGGCTATTTTGTGGCGCTGAGCGGCGATAAAATTTTTGCCGAGCCGGCGACAATAACCGGTTCTATCGGCGTTTTGGGTGGTAAAATCATTACCGAAGATTTGTGGAAAAAACTCAACATCAACTGGGAAAATATCAATTTTGGCACTAATGCCGGTATTTTAAGCTCCAATCACAAGTTTTCCACCACCGAGAAAAAAGCCTTCAATCGCTCGCTTGATAACATTTATCGCGACTTTACCACCAAAGTTTCCGCCGCCCGAAATATTGAAATCACCGCGCTTGACAAAATCGCCCGCGGTCGTGTGTGGTTGGGACAAGAGGCGGCAAGCAACGGTCTGGTTGATGAAATCGGCACCATAGATTCCGCTTTGCTGACCGCCAAAAAACTGGGCGGCATCAAACCCGCCGAAAAATTTGAGATTTTGGTTTATCCCAAACCTAAAACGTTGGCGGAAAAAATCAGCGCGGTGTTGCGCTCAACGCCCCAAGTCGCAATTAATCGGTTAGCAAGCAAAAACGGGCTTGATATTCCAAGCCTTTCTGTGCTAAAACAAATGCGATATAATTGTATATTAACGCCGTTTTTAATTAATAAATAACAAAGAGGACACAAAATTATGGCTATTGATAAACAGACCGTCAAACGGGTTGCGTTTTTGTCCCGTCTGAAAGTTGATGATGATAAAATTGAGACCACCGAAGCCGAATTTAACAAAATTCTGCAATGGATTGAACAACTTAACGAAGTCAATACCGACGGGGTAGAACCTCTGGTTTCTGTTAATGATAGCAATATAACCTGCCGTGAGGACGTTGTGACCGCTGACCATTTGTCAAAAGAAGTTATGTCAAACGCCAAAGAAGCCGCCTATGGCTATTTTACCGTTCCTAAAGTAATTGAATAATCAAAAAAGAGATTCCTAAATGACTGAAATTACCAAACTTACAGTTTCTGAAACGCTTGACGGTCTTAAGGCTAAAAAGTTTTCGGCCGTTGAAGTAGCAAAAGATTATATCAAAGCGGCTGAGGACAATCGCCGTCTTAACGCCTATGTGCTTGAAACCCCTGAGGTGGCGCTGGCTCAGGCGCAAGTTGCCGACAACAATTATGCCAAAGGTGCTAACCGCCCGTTAGAAGGCATCCCCATGGGTATCAAAGATTTGTTCTGCACCAAAGGCATCCGCACCACGGCTTGCTCTCATATTTTAGACGACTTTGTGCCACCTTATGAATCCACAGTCACCCAAAAGTTGTTAGATGCCGGTGTCGGCATTTTGGGCAAGTTGAATATGGACGAGTTCGCCATGGGCGGCAGCAACGAAACCAGTTATTTTGGCTCGGTGATTAACCCGTACAAAGCCGACAATTCTGACGCAGACTTAGTCGCCGGTGGTTCTTCCGGTGGCTCTGCGGCTGCGGTTTCTGCCAATCTCTGTGCCGCCGCGACCGGAACAGATACCGGTGGCTCAATCCGCCAACCGTCAGCCTTGTGCGGCGTAACCGGTATCAAACCGACATACGGTCGTTGCTCTCGTTATGGCATTATCGCGTTTGCCTCGTCCTTAGACCAAGCCGGTCCGATTGCCAAAAGCGTTAAGGACTGCGCTCTGTTGCTTAATGTTATGTCCGGATTTGATACCAAAGACGCCACCTCGGCCAATGTTGCCGTGCCTGACTTCACGCAGTTTTTGAATCGTGATATCAAGGGCTTGCGCATTGGTATTCCTCAAGAATATCACCCCGAGGGCTTAAATGCCGAAATTTCCAAATTATGGGAGCAGGGCGCGGCAATGCTCAAGGCTCGCGGCGCCGAAATCGTCGATATTTCTCTGCCTCATACCAAATATGCGTTAGCGGCTTATTATATTATCGCTCCGGCGGAAGCGTCGTCAAATCTGGCGCGTTATGACGGCGTGCGTTACGGTTTGCGTGTTGACAGCAACGGACTTGACGATATGTATATCAACACCCGCACCGCAGGTTTTGGCAAGGAAGTCAAACGCCGTATTATGATTGGAACTTATGTTTTGTCTGCCGGCTATTATGACGCCTATTATCTCAAAGCGCAAAAAATCCGCCGTCTGATTCGTAATGACTTTATCAAAGCCTTTGAACAATGCGATGTTATCCTGACCCCGACTGCACCGACGCCGGCTTTTCCGATTGGCGATAAGTCTATGCAAGAAAACCCCATTAATATGTATTTGAACGATGTGTTCACCGTATCGGTCAACCTTGCCGGTCTCCCCGGAATCAGTATTCCGATGGGCTTGTCCGAACACGGTTTGCCTTTGGGCTTGCAACTGATTGGACAAGCATTTGACGAGGGACGCCTGTTTCAGGTAGCCTCGGCTTTGGAACAAGATGCAAATTTTAGAGGAAAATAAGATGTCAGAATATATTATCACTACCGAAAAAGGTAAATGGGAAGTTGTTTGCGGCTTGGAAATCCATTGCCAAATTATTTCAAACTCTAAAATGTATAGCGGCGCGTCAACCGTTTTCGGCGCCGATCCCAACGAGCATGTCTCGTTTGTTGACGCCGGTATGCCCGGTATGTTGCCCACGCTCAACCGTCAGTGTGTTCATCAGGCGGTCAAAACCGGCTTGGGCTTAAACGCCAAAATCAACAAATATTCAGCTTTTGCCCGCAAAAACTACTTTTACGCCGATTTGCCGCAGGGTTATCAAATCACCCAATTCAAGTTTCCGATTGTGGGCGAGGGCAAAGTTTCGGTCGATTTGTCAGACGGCACGACCAAAGAAATCGGAATTGAGCGCCTGCATATTGAGCAAGACGCCGGTAAGTCAATTCACGATCTTGACCCCAAACGCTCATTTATTGACCTCAACCGTGCCGGTGTCGGCTTAATGGAAATTGTGACCAAGCCCGACTTTCGTTCACCTGAGGAGGCCGGTGAGTTTTTGAAAAAACTGCGCTCGATTGTGCGTTACCTCGGCACTTGCGACGGTAATATGGACGAAGGTTCAATGCGTTGCGATGTCAACGTTTCCGTACGTCCTTACGGCTCAGATGAGTTGCGCACCCGTTGCGAGATGAAAAACGTAAACTCTGTTAAGTTTGTTATGCAAGCTATTGAAAACGAGGCAAAAAGACACGTTGAAGTTTATGAAAACGGCGGTCAGATTGAACAAGAAACCCGCCAGTTTGATCCAATTAGCGGACAAACCAGAGTCATGCGTAAAAAAGAATTTGCGCACGATTACCGCTATTTCCCCGAGCCGGATTTGTTGCCGTTGGTGCTGACCGATGACTACATTGAAGACATCAAAAAAGAAATGTGCGAATTGCCTGATGCCAAAAAAGCGCGTTACGTCAAAGAACTGGGCTTAACGGCTTATGACGCAAAAGTTATTTGCGAAAGCAAAGAGGTAGCCGAGTTTTTTGAGAAAGCGGCTCAAGGGCGTGACGCCAAAAAGGTGGCCAACTGGCTCATGGGTGACTTTTTCGCCATGTTGAACGAAAAGCGCTTGGAGCTGAAAGATTCTCCGATTAGCGCTGAACATTTAGGCAAACTGGTTGACCTCATCAGCAAAGAAGTCATCTCCGGCAAAATTGCAAAAGATGTGTTTGCGATGATGGCGCAAACCGGCAAAGACCCAGAGCAAATAGTCGAAGAGAAGGGGCTTAAGCAGGTGACAGACACCGGCGCGATTGAGGCAATTATTACCAAAGTTATTGCCGATAATCCTGACAACACCGCCGCTTATAAGGGCGGAAAGACCAATTTGTTGGGCTGGTTTGTCGGACAAGTTATCAAACAGTCGCAAGGAAAAGCCAATCCGGCGATAGTTAATAAGTTACTTAAAGAAAAACTGGATAACTAGTTGAATATCAAAAGGGACTTACTTGTTAAGTCCCTTTACTTTTCCGTATTTATTATATACTTTTTTCATTAAAGTCGAGAGAGGATAATCAGAAACTTTATCCCAAGACACGAAAAATCCGTCAGTTTGATAATCGTCATCTCGGCAAGAGAAAAGTTGCAACATCAGGTCGATATGCGTAAAAATATGTCGCACACTTTCCTCGCAGGCAACCGCCTTATGTGGTTGTTTGACCTCATCACCCCACGGAAATTCATATAGTCCCGAAAGCAAACCTTTTTCGCTACGTTTGCGCAAATAAACTTCATTTTTTTGATTAAATATCAAATAGACAGGATGTGTTTTTAAGATTTTGGTTGTCTTTTTGCGCGCGGGAATTTGTTCCACATCATCACCCCCGCAAGATTGACAAGCGCATTGCCACGGACACAACAAACATTGCGGATTTTTGGGCGTGCAAATCATCGCGCCCAAATCCATAATCGCCGAGGCATAATCCGCCGCGCGATTTTTGTCGGTCAGCTCCGCCGCTTTTTGATAAATCTCGTCTTGTAACTCGTCTAGTGGTGCGGTCAGATGATACATCCGACAGATAATCCGCATAACATTGCCGTCAACGACCGGCTCAGGTATATTAAAAGCCAACGACAAATAGCTTGCCGCCGTATATTTACCAATGCCTTTGAGTTTCATAACCTCTTTATGTGTGCAAGGAAAATTTCCGGCTTTTACAATCTGTTGCGCCGTGTTGTGTAATGATTTTGCCCGTGTGTAATAGCCCAAACCTTGCCAATATTGCAAAACATCTTCTAAACTCGCCGCCGCCAAACTCTCAACATCAGGAAACCTCGCCATAAACCGTGCAAAATAAGGAATAACGGTTTTAACAGTGGTTTGTTGCAACATAAATTCCGAAACCAATATCACATAAGGGGAGGGGTGCGCGCCACCTTTAACACGCCAGGGTAGCTCTCGCCCGTGCATATCAAACCAATTCAATAATTTTTCCGTCAAATCAGTCATTAAAGCCGTAATCACCCCTCAATGGTAATATATTGTGGCGGAATAATCCCATTTTTTAAAATTAGCAGATAATAACGCACAAAGGCAAACCGCCGCCCAATTTTATCATTACAAATTTCCCAGTTTATCGGAGAAAAGTCAATATCATCAATAGACGCTACTTTATCGTAAAATTCATCACCTTGGCTCATAATTTCAGGATGTTCAAGACATTCAGGATGTTGTTCGCCCAACGGTGGAGAAACATAAATCGCCTCAATCAAATTATCGGCGTTCAATCGGTCAACATCAATCGAAATCAGCACATTATGTTCCGCAAAATTTTTCAACAAATCAACGGAGTGTTCAGACCATTTAATCGGTTCTGTGAAAAATCGAATACCACGGCTTCTGCCCTTAAAACACTTTTCCATCCACGCAACCACGTCTTCTTTGGTTTTCAAATTTTCTGCACGCCACACATAGCTTTTCAAATTTACGGTTTTACTTTTTGCAAAAGACAATAATCCCTCAGCCATAACAGTATTGTCTTTCGGAATATAATGATATAATTTCATACTTAATTCCTTTCCTCAAAAGAACACGCAAAGCATATCACATTTTCACCGGAGAATAAAGAGATAAACCAAAAGAGAAAGGGATTTTACCAAAAACAAAAGGCTGCCTTTCAGCAGCCCTTCAGTGGCGGAGAGTACAGGACTCGAACCTGTGCATCGTTATTCACGATGACGGATTAGCAATCCGCTGCATTACCACTCTGCCAACTCTCCATTGCACTCGCGGTACGGGAATATATGTATATTATCTTTTACCTCTCGTCAATAACTTTTTGATGATTTATCCAACATTTTTTACACTCATATTTTTCTTTATTAACATTTCAGGGTAGGGCGCAGCCCCAACCGCAGGTGACGAATAAAAAAATCCCCCGCAGTCCAAAGCCGCAGAGGATTAATTTAAGCAATATAAATAATTAAATCTTTATCGAGATAACCGGATGAACATCACCATAATCACGTTTATCTAAGGCACAGACCATACCAAAATCACAAAAATCCACAGCCCAAGCACGATTGCAATCCGCTTGGGTTGAAGACCAAACATAATAGCAAAAAGGAAACCTTACACCCAAAGTTCTCCAGGCTGATAGCGTAGCTTTGTGAAATTCATACAACTTTATAAGCTGCTCCAATGACGGTAAATATGCTTCTCCTTGTTTAACTCCATATTTAGCATAATCGTGACACCATTTATCAGCTGTCGGCCTGAAATAGCCATTTCTAGCAAAGGGGAGTACTACCCTTCCACAACAAACTGCCAATACTTCAGAACCATCTACATACCCAACTACCGCTTTAACCTGACGTCCTTTAATAAATTCAGGATGAATTAAACCGTCAGCATAAACATACATCCCAGGCAAAATTTTTGAAGGAGTTTTATATTCTGAGGAAGATGTTTCTCGGGGTAAAATCTCTGAGCTATCAGGTTTCAATCTACCTGTTTCCACCAAATAAGACACAACGTCTTTGATGTTCAAACTAGAATCCTTAATCTGTTGCACAAGCAACAAATACGACACAACGTTCTCAACGGGCAAACCAGCCCCATCAATCTGTTGCATAATCTGTTCCACTTTCTCGTTATTATTCATAATTATAAAATTTAGAAATTAATAATAAAATTTATCAGGAAACAATATATCTCATTTAGACAAAATTTACAACTATAAAAAAATTTTCAAATTGAAAAAAATTATTTTTCGTATGGGATCCTAATACATATAAAAAATCCCCCGCAGTCCAAAGCCGCAGAGGATTAATTTAAGCAATATAAATAATTAAACTCTTATTGAGATAACCGGACGAACACAACCTAAACAATAATTTTTTAAGGCAAAGGTCATACCAAAATAACTAAAATCCAAAGCCCAAGTATGATCGTAATTTCTTGGGGTTGAAGACCAAGTGAAATTGATAAAAGGACACTTTACACCCAAAGTTCTCCAAGCAGGTATCGTAGCTTTGTGAAACTCATACAACTTTTTAAGCTGCTCCAATGACGGTAAATATGCTTCTCCTTGTTTAACTCCGTCTTCTTCATAATCGTGACACCATTGATCAGCTGTCTGCTTGAAATATTCATTACTAGCAAAGGGGCGCATGGTCATTCGACGACAAACTGCCAACACTTCAGAACCATCTACATACCCAACTACCGCTTTAACCTGACGTCCTTTAATAAATTCAGGATGAATTAAACCGTCAGCATAAACATACATCCCAGGCAAAATTTTTGAAGGAGTTTTATATTCTGAGGAAGATGTTTCTCGGGGTAAAATCTTGGAGCCATCAGGTTTCAATCTACCTGTTCCCAACAAATAAGGCACCCCGTCTGATTCGCGCAAATTAGTCTTATCAACCTGTTGCATAAACAACAAATACGACACAATGTCTTTGCTCGTCAATCCAGACTCATCAATCTGTTGCATAAGCAACAAATAAGACACAACGTTCTCAACGGGCAAACCAGCCTCATCAATCTGTTGCATAATCTGTTCCAATTTTTTGTTATTATTCATAATTATAAAGTTTAGAAATTAATAATAAAATTTATCAGGAAACAATATATCTCATTTAGACAAAATTTACAACCATAAAAAATTTTCAAATTGAAAAAAATTATTTTTCGTTCAACAAAAATACCTTACAAGCTTGATAATCCGTTATTATTTTCTGAAAACTCCGAGAGGCAAGGGCACGTTCTCCTGAGTCGTCATCGCGAGCGATAGCGTAGCGATCCAAGTGTAAAGTAGCTATATATTCCCTCGCTAAATATTTAGAACGGCCGATAACAACAGTGCTGTAATGCACTGTTGTTGAACATAAACCTCCTCGCTAAATATTTAGAGAGGAGGTGGCAGCGATAGCTGCCGGAGGAGAGTTTATAGTAAAGGGAGGGCTTAAAATTAAAACTCCGAACATAACTTTAAACTCACCAGATTGCTAAGCGCAAATGCTGTCGCATTTACTGAGCAATCTTGCCTCTCTAAAAATTTAGAGAGGTTAGGGTATATTCCTCTCATCCCAATTATATTTTTAGAGAAAAATATTAATAACCTCCAATTATATTTGATTTATAGCTAAGAATATGTTAAAGTAACAGTGTTGGTTTTGATTGTGCCGCGGTTCTTATTGTTGCATTTTAAGAACTCAAACTCATAAACCAAGTCAGAACGGTGCAGTCAAAACCAACAAGGCATTATGATGAGGGGATGAGCTATGTTGCGAAAGATATTATTTGTTTGCGCGGTTTTCGTAGGGGGTGGAGCAGGTTCTTTCGCTCAAGCCAAGTATTGTGTTAAGCTCCCAACTTGCGAAGAATTGGGCTACATCTTCCCCTACAAAGAGGGACGCCGGTCAATTCGTTGCCCGTTTGACACCTCAAAGGTTTTATATTTAGACTATTGTCAGGCTTATGGGCTCAGCTCAAAACCAAGTGGAGAGGCCGGCGCTTATCAGGAGTGTGTTGAAGAAAAAGCCGACGGCACCAAAATCAATACCGGTTATTATCGTTATACCCGCTGCAATTCGGGGTATACCTATCAAAGCGGCGACTGTGTTTCTAGTCGCAAGAAATATAATATCGGTGATATTTATTATTACAATAACACCGCAATTGGCGTGGTCTATTATGATGATGGCAAAACAACCAAGGTTGTGGCGCTAACATACATCAACGCTAGTGGCGATCAGGATACAGGCGGAGTTCCAGCTATAACATGGAGTACCCCTTACTCAGACAGCGACATCTATTCTTATGATGTTAGCGGACTGACAAATTTTGATAGTGAAAGTACGGCTATTAAGGATATGGATGGTAAGAGCAACACTCAAAAGATTTTGTCTTATATTAAGTCAAAAGGTTATACAGCACAGGCGGCAACTGCCACCAGTAAATACGCGCCGAGTGTCTGCGCCAACGGCAGTATCTGTGGGGCAGGTGAGTGGTATCTGCCGGCATTGGGAGAATTGCAGATAATATGGACAAACGTTGCTATAATTGACAAGGGGATGGTAAGTGTTGGCGGAAATACAATAAACCAATGTGACATCTGGTCATCCACGGAATCCTCTTCTGTTGGGGCATGGCTTCTTGAAGGTATGAAGTCTATGTATCAGTCTTATGTTAAGGAATTTTATGCATGGGTTCGTCCGGTTTTGGCTTTTTAGGATTTTTAATTAAGCACTTAACCAAACAGTTACTGCAGTTTGGTTTACATTCAGTCTTATTACGTCTCCTCAACAACAGTGCGCTACAGCACTGTTGTTATTGGCCATAACGGCACCGCGCCAAGCTCAAATTCGCTCAATTTTTCATAGACTTGCCCAAATTCTTAACCTCAATTTCCCTTAAATACACCCTTAAATATTTGTCGCATAATGTATATTATGTATAGTATATCTTTTATTTTTATTAAAATTCAATATATTATAGCAATCGCGGTTAATTTTTAAATTTTACAAACTAGAGTTGATAAGTTTCTGTGTGTATGGATTTTGCGGATGATGCAAGATGTCATGAGCTGCGCCGATTTCAACAATTTTTCCGTTTTTCATCACGGCAATTCTGTCAGACACCATTTTAATCGCGTTAATATCATGAGAAATGAACACATAACTCAGTTTGTTCGTGCGCTGTAAATTAAGCAACAATTCCAAAATTTGCTTTTGGATTGTCACATCGAGCGCCGAGGTCGGCTCATCCAAAATCAGAATTTCAGGCTCAACAGCCAAACTTCTGGCAATAGCAATTCTTTGCCGTTGTCCTCCTGAAAATTCATGAGGATATTTCATCAACACGCTCTCATCCAACTCCACAGCGCGCAAAACATCCTTAATTTTCTGCAAATGTTCATCTTTTGACTGCTCCGGATGAATAATTTTGAGACCTTCGCCGATAATTTGCGCTATATTCATACGAGGATTCAAAGAGTTATACGGGTCTTGGAATACAATTTGCAACCGTTTGCGTAGTTTTTTCTCGGAAATTTCTTTAATATTCTCGCCGCCGACAACAATATTTCCGCCGCTTTTTTGCAACTTGGCCAACACCATACCCAACGTGGTTTTCCCCGAGCCGGATTCCCCGACAATCCCTAATGTCTCGCCCTCAAACAGCGTCAAATTCACATCATCAACCGCTTTAATACACTCGGTCACCCTACCCCATAAGTTCTTTTTTATTGCAAATTCAACATTAAGGTGTTGCGCGTTCAAAACTTCAATATTACCTTTAGTACTCTGTTTTTCCTCAACTTTTGTACTTTCAATCAGTTTTTTCGTATATTCATGCTGCGGGTTGCCGAACAAAGCCGCCGTCTCGCCTCGCTCCACAATCAGCCCGTTTTGCATCACACAAATTCTATCGGCAATTTTCTCAACCAAACGCAAATTATGGCTGATAAAAATCATCGCCATATTCATATTTTTGCACAATTTCATTAGCAAATCAATGATTTGCGCCTGTACCGTCACATCGAGCGCCGTGGTCGGCTCGTCGGCAATCAAAAGTTTTGGATGGTTGCTTATCGCCATGGCAATCATCACTCGTTGCCGCTGACCACCCGACAGCTCAAACGGATAAGACTTCATCCGCGCTTCAGGATGTGGAATTTCAACCTTTTTCAGTAAACGTAATGCCTTAACATAGGCCTGTTTATAACTGATTTTACGATGAGTTCTGATATTTTCAATAATCTGATGTCCAACCGTATGCAATGGATTAAGCGACGACATCGGCTCTTGGAAAATATAAGCAATCTCTTTGCCGCGGATTTGTCGCAAATAATCTTCACGGCATTGCAACAGATTCTGTTGACGATACAAAACCTCGGAACCGTAAGCTGTCTGCGCTTTGGGATAAGCTAAAAGTTTGAGGATAGACAAGGCTGTAACCGATTTTCCTGAACCTGATTCTCCGACAATACCCAAAATTTGACCTTTTCTGAGCCGAAAAGAAACGCCTTTGACCGCCGGAACATAATCACCGTCTTTGTTTTTGAACGCCACTTTCAAATGTTTTACCTCAAGCAACATCAGCGATTTTTCCTTGTATCCAAAACGTCACGCATCCCCTCGCCTATAAAAATAAGCAAAGTCAATAGGAAAGACAGCACCACGAAAATGCTGATACCAATCCACGGCGCTTGCAGATTGTCTTTGCCTTGTCGCACCAAATCGCCCAAAGACGGATAATCCTGCGACAGACCCAAGCCTAAAAAGTCAAGTGCTGTCAGCGAGACAATCGCCTCCGAGAGTAAAAACGGCACAAATGTGACTGTCGCCACCAAGGCATTGGGCAAAATATGTCGAAACATAATTCTAAAATTACCGGCTCCGAGCGCTTTGGCTGCCTTCACAAATTCAAAATTTCTCACCCGCAAAAATTCGGCGCGCACCACACCGACCAAACTTGTCCACGAAAACAATAACATAATGAACAAAAGTGTCCAAAATCCGGTCTCAAAAACACTGGCGACAATAATCAGAATAAACAGTTGCGGCATAGAGTCCCAAATTTCCAAAATTCTCTGCAGGATTATATCCAATTTTCCGCCAAAATAGCCTTGAATAGCCCCCACGCCAATTCCCAGTAGCGAAGATATACCCGTCAGCGCAACCGCAAATACAACCGAAAGCCTGATGCCATATAAGATACGAGCCAAAACATCGCGCCCCTCGTCATCGGTTCCTAACCAATGTTTTAAACTTGGCGCTGAGGGCGTCGGAACTTTAAGATTATAATCTACCGTATTGAAAGAAAACGGAATAATCGGAAAAATCATCCAACCGTTTTCTTTTATATTTTGCACAATCAGCTCATCTTGATAATCCGCCGCTGTTGGAAAATCTCCCCCAAAGTCTTTATCGGTGTACGTCTCCAAAATCGGAAAATAATAATTGCCATTATATTTCAAAATCAAAGGCTTATCATTGGCAATTAACTCTGCGCAAAAGCTCAAAAACAACAAAGCCGCCAAACATACCAAAGACACAAACGCGCGTTTGTTTTTGCCAAAGATATGTCCGTACGGCTTTGTTTTCATGTTTTATTTTACTTTAACAATAATTTTTTCTTCGGGTTTCTGCTCATCACCGCTCACCCCCAGAGCCTTGGCCGGATCAAGCTCCCACTCGTCCTCTTCGTCTTCCAACAGAAAGTCGACCGAATTTTCAGCGTTACTATCATCCTTAGCCTGCGGCTGATTATGGGAAGTTACCTGTTTTTCCTTAATTTCCGCCGTTTCAGTCGGGGTGGCTTTCTCTTCAACCTTGGTTTCAACCGCCACGGCTTTAGGCTGATCCGCCGCCGCTTTTACGGGTTCCGGCTTAGCCTCCGGTTTAGTCGGCTCTACCGGTTGGTTGGCAGACTTCGGTTCAATCTTAGCCTCAGTCGGTGCAACAGGTTCTGTCCGAGATACCTCGGGCGTTTCTGTCGGTGTTGCAACTTTTTCCTCTACCTTTTTTTCGGTTTCGGAGGCTTTTGCCGTTTTATCTTCAGCAGGCACAACCCTTTCTTTCGGCTTATTTTCATCCGCTTTTTCTTTAACAACAGGCGCCACAGGCTCGGCCTTTACGGTCTCATCCTTATTAACAACCTCGTTTCTGTTTTCCTCAGCTTGAGGTTGAGGCTCCGGTTTAACCTTATTTTTGCCGGAATGTTCCAACGGGACATCCTCAACCTCTGTCTTAGCCTCAACTTTCGGAGACTTTTCAACTTCTGCTTTAGCTTTTTCGGTTGTATCTGTTGTTTTTTCTGGAGAAACAGTGCTGTCAAGATTGTCAACCAACGCTCTGACAGCCATTTCTGACTGCAAAGAGTCTTTATCCTGCGGCTTTTCCTCCGCCTTAACTTTTACTTGCTCAACAATCGCCTTTTTCAGCTTAATAACCGAGAGCTTTTTATTTTCCTTCCACTGTTGTAACCAGTTGTCATAAGCACTGACCGCCTCCGGCAACATACTTTTATTAATTCTGTCGTTTTTCAGCTCACTGCGCAAAGTCTCCTGCGTGCCGTTAGAAACCTTAACCCCGCTGAACTCATCGCACCCTTTGGCCTTAAACAGATAACTGCGCAAAATGTCTTTGCTGTTGCAAATTTTGTTGCTGACGCCAAAGCGGGAATTGCCGTCACGAATAGCCGTCATCACCATATTTTGTTCTTTGAACTTTTCCACAAAGTTCAAATTTTCGGCCGCACCGACTTTTTTACCGCTCAAACCTTGCAAAATTACCGTAATATTGTCATCGGGTTTAAGTTCTTGTAAACTACTCATAAAGTCACTCAACTGCCCGAACAGGCACAACATCTGCTCATTATATTCTTTGGTGTTGCGTGCAATCATCGGTAGCTTAACGCTCGGCATCAATGAGTTCCACTCTGTCTGCGGTTTAATGCCGCAATATTCATCATAAATCAGCAAATTATCGGGGAAGTTCAAATAAACAAAATAAACCCCTGCCCCTTTGTCGCTGCTGATATTCTCCAACACCGTCTGCAAAATCTGCAGTGAGTTGACCACATACATCCGTTCGTATGGCAAAAACACGTTTTGCACCGTCTGTCTGTCCAACACATATTGCAACACGCCGGCAACCGTGCGGTTATCTACAAAACCCAGACTGCTCAACCATTGTTTGAGCAGCAAGGTCGCGCGCTCTTGCTCAGAGAACTTAGCCTTTGTCACATCCACCGGCAGACTTTGGGTGTTGATACACCTATCAACCGCATATTGATTATTTTTCTTACAAATTTCAATATTTTGGCTTTGATAAGCACTCAACTTAAATCCGGCCTTACGGAACACATCTTGCATTTGGCTGTCTTGCAAGAAAACATCCGTCCGTTGCGGAGACTTAAACTTCCACAACTTTTCCAAACCGGTGCTGTTCAACACATGTTCATAATAAGGCTTATTATCTAAAATATTGAGCAATTCTATAAGGTTAGCATCTTTATTTTCATTAGGTACATAAGCGTTGGGATAAAACTTGAAACCGTTTTTCATAAAGAATCCCAGTTCCACATTGCGTAACAACTTGCTCTTGTCCAAATCTTTGCCCAAACCGGCGTTGATTGCCGAAAAAGACGTCATATTCGGCATAAACAAAAAGACCACCTTTTTATTTTTCTCGGAGAAACCGCTGTCCGTCGCCTTATACACTTCCTTAAACGCGGGCTTTTTGATCGCGTCAAACATTTCGAACGCCAGAAAACCGCCGATAATCAACAGCAGCGAGCCGATAAAATACAGCATACTGGTTTTAGAGAGCTTGCCGGCGATGATGTAGGCAAGCACGAACACCAAACCACAAATAATCCAGTGCGAGTAACCGTCCGTCAGCGAGGCGATTTCATATCCTAGCATCGGCGAGAGCAACACCCCCAGATATTGCGTTTTGTCAATCTGTAAAAACTGACAGAAAAAGCCCCATACCAAAGCGGCGCACCCGAATGCGAACAACATTTTTTGCAATCCGCGCGAGAAAAACAACGACAGCATAGCCGCCATGGCGCCGATAACAATCATTGCCAAAACCAAAAACACCGAGGTATTCCAACTTCCATCAAACAGCTGTACGGTTCCCGAACGTAAATACAACACAAAGTCGAGTCCGAACAACAATCCCAAAATCAGCGCCAACAACATACTCTTAAAAAAGTTTCCAAACCGGCTGAACCCGTTGGTTTGGTGTCCGTGGCGAGAATCCAAAACAATATCCTGCATAATACCTCTCACACAATTCTTTTATGATAAAACCATCACCATTGCAGACATAAAAACATATTTAGACATATATTTAAAGCAAAAATCCCCAGAACTGCACAGCTCTGGGGATTTCTTGATAAAGGATTGTTCCTATTATCTTGAGTAGAACTCGATAACCTGATTCGGTTCCATTTCGCAAGCGTACGGAATGTCCTCAAACTTCGGCGTAAAGGTATATTTTGCAGTCAGCTTTTTGCTGTCAACTTCCAAATATCCCGGAACATCGCGAGAAGTAGACTCAGAGGCACTGATAACCATAGCCATCTGCTTAGATTTCTCACGAACTTCAATCACATCACCAACCTTAACCATATAAGAAGGGATGTTCACTTTCTTACCGTTAACGGTAACGTGACCGTGGTTTACAAACTGACGAGAAGCAAAAACGGTCGGAACAAACTTTGCTTTATAAACCAAGTTGTCCAAACGAGATTCCAAAATACCGACAAAGTTCTCGGCAGCGTCACCGGTGCGGCGAACGGCCTCAACATAATATTTGTGGAATTGCTTTTCAGAAATGTTGCCGTAATACATCTTCAGTTTTTGTTTAGCATACAACTGAACACCGTAATCGGTCGGCTTTTTTCTTTTAGCGCCGTGTTGACCCGGAGCATATTCTCTTTTGTTGAACGGGCTGTTGGCATCACCCCACAAATTAGCGCCATAACGGCGACTTGCCTTTTTCTTGGTAGAAACGATACTTTTCATTAAATTTTCCTTTTTTTATCAATTATTATTGTCCCGGAAGTTTGAGGCAAAATCCCCAAACGGGAGGCGCAAAACGCAACTCCACATACCCGAAAGTGTCCATAAACTAATTCATTTTTTGCAAAAACACAAGCAAAATCTTCACAAATTGACCAAATATTTACAAATACATATTATTTTGTTTATCAGGAGTTGCCATGGGATACGATTTATTATTTCAACAGGCCGTGCGCTTACAAGAGGCCGGAGAGCTTAAACAGGCCGAAGACCTGTACCGTCAAATTTTAGAAACCGCGCCGAATAATGCCGATGTGCTTAATTTAATGGGCTTGATTGCTCAGGCTAAAGGGTTGCACAATCAGGCCTGCGAGTGGTTTTATAAGGCGGTAAAACAGGCTCCGAACGCCGCGCCGTTTTACTTCAATCTCGGGTTTTCGCTCTATAACGACAACAAACCCTATGAGGCAATTGACGCTTTTCAAAAATCACTGGTCTTAGCGCCCGAGGTTAAAGAAACACACAATTATTTGGCCGAAGTCTACCGCAGTTTGGGCGATAAAGACAAAGCCATCCACCATTATAGCGCGGCTCTAAAACTTGCGCCGGACTACACCGAGGCGCAAATCAACCTCAGTTTTATGACGGCAGACACCGCCAAACTGGAGCAAATCGTCAGCGCCTGCCCCGATAATGCCATGGCGGTGTATTACTTGAGCTTGCTCTATCGCAACCAAAATCGCAATGAAGAGGCTTTCGACCTATTGCAAGCCCACGATATGGATGTTTTTGACCTCAAATTAGCGTTAGGCGAACTGGCTCTGCAACTGGCGCCGGAACACGCCGAAAACTATTTTCAAAGTGCCTTGAGACTTAATCCGGATTCCCCGCATGCGCTGATAAATCTGGGCAATTTTGCAACCGTCCGCCAAGATTTTATCACCGCCGAGCGCTATTACAAACGCGCGATAGAACTGTCTCCCGATGAGCCTGCCGCTCATTTAGGTTATGCCGATATGTTGTGCCGTGCCAATCGCCGTGCCGAGGCTCTTGAAGAATATCGCGCTACGGTGTTGCTCAACCCCGACAGTCCCGAGCTGAGCAATAATCTTGGCGTTTTGCTTAAAGAAACGGGGGATTATACCGAGGCTTTGGGCTTGTTTTTCAATGCTTTTACCCGCGCGCCGCAAACCGATGAATACGCCTTGAATATTGCCGAGACACTGACTTTGCTTTATTATAAAGACCCCGATACCGCCAAAAAAATTACCGCCAACTGGTATTCTCAAGCCCCGAACAACATTTTTGCCGCCCGCATTAACGCGGCGTTTAGAGGAGAATTAAGTGATAATAATCAAATTTATACTCAAAAGCTGTTTGACAATTTCGCTGATAATTACGAGTTGGTTCTCGCGAATATTGGTTATGAGCTTCCGCGAAGGTTTAGAGGAATTACAGGGGATGTTGAAGGGCTTATTGTGGATCTTGGATGTGGTTCGGGGCTTGTCGGCGTGGCTTATAAAACCGATTTCACCAGCCTTGTCGGCGTTGATATCTCCGAAAAAATGCTCGCCAAAGCCGCCGAAAAACACTGCTACGAAAGACTAATTTGTCAGGATGCTTTAGAATTCTGCGTGCAAAAATTACCAACACTCCACCCGCAACTCATTACTGCCGCCGATGTTTGTTGCTATTTGAACGACTTGACACCGTTGTTGCAAGCCTGCGCCCCCTGCCCTATAATTTTTTCAATCGAAAACGCACCTACCGAGGTGGCTCAAGCCAAACTTTCCGCCAGCGGACGCTATCAGCACAATCCTTGGTTTGTTACCGAGTTGTTAAGCTCTCTTTACGCCACGGTGCAAAGCCAAACACTAACCTTAAGGCAAGAAAACGGCACCCCCGTAACCGGAACAGTGTTTTATGCTCAATAGTTTTCAATTGCCTGAATAATGTGTTTGAGCGTTGCTTGCTCAATAAAACTGTTTTTCTTAACCCATACGGTGGTTATAACATTGTCTAACTCATAGTTTTGCGAAATCTGCCGATAATCCTTGCGCATTACCTCAATACAGGCGGAAATATCCACTGGCTGTCCCTCCAATTCGGGATTTAAATCTCCGCAATACATACTATCAACAATAATATCAGGCACTAATTTTGCACTGCCGGTCACAAAGGCTTTATAAATACTGGCGCCGCCGACAATATATAAATCCGGCTCAAAGTCCTTAAAAAATTTAATATCATTAACCACCTTGTGCGCTGTCGGATCAGATACTTCATAATCGGTATTAAAAGTCAAAACCGCAATTTTGCGATTAGGCAGCGTGCGGTTGGGAAAACTCTCATAAGTGCGCTCGCCCGCAACCAGATATTGTTCCTCGGTCAAACGGCGAAATCGCTTAAAGTCAGACGATATCCGCCACGGAATATTCGGACCGATACCGATAATATTGTCATCTTTGTGTCTGCACCATACCGCAATCTTCATCAGAATCTCCTCAAACAAATTAATGCCCTACCTTAACAAAACTCTGTTCCGAATACAAAAAAAGCCGTGGACTATTCCACAGCTTTTTTTCATTTTTAGAATAATTATTCTCAGGCTCTAAACTCACGCCACCAGTCTTTCAGCTTGTCAAAAAACGTATAGCTGTGAGACTGTAAAAACGCGGCGTTCACCTTTGGGTTGTTTGCGGCCGTTTCATAAAGATAGCCGTGCAACGTCGGATTCAGCTGCCACAATCTGTCCCAGTTGACTTTCTTCGGATAACGGCTCAAAAACGCCACATTGACGCTGTCAAACTTCACACTCAGGTTAGGACGTTTACACTCCAGCAAAATCATCTCAAAGTTCTGAAATTTCTCTTTATCATTTATCTTTTCCAGAGCTTTTTCAATGAAAAAACCGTTGTTGCTGTCATCACCTGCACAACGTCCGAAGTGTTCATAAATACCCAACACGATCTCGGCCTCTTTGATTCCGCCATACTTCAACAGATATTCCGGACCACCCTTAACAGCAATCAGATTCTGCTTATTACCCTTACGGAACACAATCGGCGCATAGTGGTCAAAAAGCAGTCTGTTCAGCAAAAACTGCTCCACACCGTCCACATCTTCAAACGAGCTGCCGATTATATTCTCCAAAACCTCAATCGGTACCAAATCGTATGTGCCGCGGCGAATAAGAAAACGCCACAACCGGTTACGCTGCAAACCCTCGTCTGAGATTCGTTTCATCAGACTGTGCTCATACTTGCGATAATCAGAACAGAAGTAATCTTCCGTTTTATTCACACCCCAATAGAGACACAACCAGTCATAAACCTCATCACTGAGATTTGCCGCCTCATCCACTATCTCGCCAATCAAATTCTGCTGACCATAGTCTAACAAAAGATTGAGCAAAAACGGTGTAACCGCATACCCTCGTTCCTTAATAAGAAAGAGCAAACGAGCCTCATCAAACTGTGAAACAACCTGAAGATAAAGCAGGTCGCACTGCGCCGCGGAATCAAACTTTGCCAATTTCGCGTGCTTGATTATATTGTTTTTGTTCATATAAAAAAATAATTAGTTAATAATATAATTTATGACTCCTGAATTTAGCATATTTGTCTGTTTTGTCAATAACTGATAAAACATAAATCTGACTTGAAAATTATAAATAAATAAGTATAATCACAATCGCTGAGCAATCAGCTATGGTACTAGAGGCTGTACGAAATAGGTATTTCAGACCCGGGGGCAGTACCCGGCACCTCCACCATTTTTAAGAAGAAAACGAACTTACCCTCGCTAAATTTTTAGAGAGGGTCAGAAACCTTAGAGGTTTAACTCGATTGGTTTCTGGGGTGAGTTTAAAGTAAGGAAGAGTTTTAAAATAGAGAATACAACTTTTCTATAAACATAAACTCACCTCCGACAGCTAGCGCTGTCACCTCCTCTCTAAATATTTAACGAGGAGGTATTATCGCAATGACGATAAGACAAGGACAACGCAGCGCGTTTTCTATTACTTCGGCACTGACCATCAAAAACGTGATGTTTAAGATGAGTGCTAGGAGTTAGATATTTTTCGCAGGGAGTGTACTAGCGGTACATGACCAAGAAAAATCTCTAAGGACGTCGCAATCGCTTAAAGAGCACGTTTTCTATTATGGGGGTGAATTTAGGCTTGATGGGGTACAATAAAGGTATGCAACGCCGTACTCGGTGAGACACCACCGTTATCGGTTCAAACTAAATAAATGCTAACGATAATTTAGCACCAGTTGCTTTGGCTGCTTAGTCTAAAGTGACGAACTAAAATTCTTGAGACTTTGGTTAGCCTCAAGTGGGGGAGAAGCCACCTAGCAACAGAACGGCTTTTTCTTTTTTTAGAGTGAGGAATAAAATGGTTGATTATATTGACGAGATTAATTACGACAAATTAATTGAACAGTCTTTAAAACATGTTGTGATTGCAGCGTTAAAAATTGCCGAACAACAAGGTCTCCCCGGAGAAAACCATTTTTATATTACCTTTAAAACGGACAATCCTCGGGTGCAACTTTCTGATGCCTTGCGCCAACAATATCCGCACGAAATGACGATTGTCATCCAACATCAATATTCTAATTTGGTAGTTGATGCTGATTCTTTTTCGATAGATTTGAGCTTTAACGGCATTGAACAAACGTTGGTTATTCCGTTTGACTGCATCACCTACTTTGGTGACCCTTACGCCAAATTCGGCTTGAGCTTTGCCTCTAGGGAAGACGACGCCGACGAACCGTTGTATGTAGAAGAAGAAGCCCCCAAAAAAGCCGCCGGCGAGATTGCCAGCGTGGTATCCATTGACGCTTTCCGTAAAAAATAAATGCAAAAACGTTCTGTTATCATCGCCGGAAGACACAACACCAGCATAACGCTTGAAAAAGAGTTTATGGACGAGCTGTTGTCTATTGCCTCGGCACAAAATCAAACCGTCAATGATTTGATTACGGAAATCGACCGCACCCGAACCTCCCCCAACCTTTCCAGTGCTGTAAGAATTTATATTTTAAAATACCTCAAACAGCAACTGAGCGGGCAAGATTGAGCCTCAAACTTGACTTTCACAACCATTGGTTATATAAAAAAGAACGTCCGGTGCGGTAACACTGGACGTTCTTCTAACCTAAAGGGGTTAAACCAATCCTTTAACCATCCTCTGGATTAAGGGTAGCTTATTTAAGAGCTATTGTCAAGCTCAAAATAAGCGCGGTTTTTCCCCTTTCAACCATGAAAGGTAAATAATAATGATAATTAAATTAATTATTGTTATTCGGAAAATCCGAATTTACATATCTGTCAAACGATAGTGTGTAAGGACGGCGGCGGTATAACCCCGCCGTTTTCCGTTATAATAGTTGCAGTCAGACAAAAGAAAAAGCCCTTACGGGCTTTGTTCTTATTCTTCTTCATCATCGAGCAATTCATCATCCATCAAATCGTCATTGGAATTATCCTCCAACAACAAATTATCTTGCTCCATTTCAGATTTTTTGCGACGTCCGCGACGTTTTTTCTGCGGTAGTTTGCGTTGCACGGCACCCACAATGTAATTGCCTGCAACCTTATACAGATCGACCAGATGACCGTTATACATATGATCGCCTTCTTCCAACAAAGCAAAATCAACTTCAACATTACGCTGAGTATTCAAACGACGCGCCAAAGACGACACGCTTGCCGGATTAACAATTTCATCTGCTCCGCCCTGAATAATCAAGCCGGAAGTCGGGCATGGCGCTAAGAAAGAAAAATCTTTTTCATTAGCCGGCGGCGACACGGCGATAAAGTTGTTAATATCCGGACGACGCATTAACAGTTGCAAGCCGATCCACGCACCGAACGAATATCCGGCAATCCAACATTGTCTCGCCTCAGGATTAACCGATTGCAGCCAGTCCAAAGCCACGGTAGCGTCCGAAAGCTCCCCCGGACCGTCTTCAAAATTGCCCTGCGAACGCCCTACACTTCTAAAGTTAAAGCGCAACACCGAAAATCCCAAATTTTGAAAACAGCTGAACAAAGTGTAAACCACTTTGTTGTTCATCGTTCCGCCATATTGCGGATGCGGATGCAAAATCAAAGCCACCGGAGCCCCCGGTTTTGAACTTTGATGATAGCGACCCTCAAGTCTGCCGGCGTGTCCGTTAAATAAAACTTCTGTCATCAACAAATCTCTTTTTTATTCAAAAATTAACTTCTATTAATATATAATATCAATAGTTATCTATTTATTAACATATAACTTTAATTTTAGGAATTTAGCACAAAATGGTATCAAATTTCAAGACAATTTTAAACGATTTAGACGCGATTCTCGCCCGCGACCCCGCCACTAACAGCCGTTTAGAGGCTATGCTCTGCAGCTCGGGCTTTCACGGTATTTGCATTTATCGCCTGTCGCACGCATTGTGGCAAAAAAAGTTGCACCTCTGCGCGCGGGTTTTGTCTCAATTCGGACGCTTTTTAACCGGAGTCGAAATTCATCCGGCCGCCAAAATCGGCAAAGGATTTGTGATTGACCACGGCATGGGCGTTGTTATCGGAGAAACGGCCAAAATCGGCGACAATGTCACGCTTTATCATGATGTTACGCTCGGCGGTACATCTGTCTTTGACAGTCGCGGCAAACTCAAAACCAAACGCCACCCGACAATCGGTAATAACGTTATCATCGGCTCCGGCTCGCAGATATTAGGACCCATCACTGTTGGAGACAACTGCAAAGTCGGCTCCAATGCGATTGTTATCAAAGATGTTGCGCCCGATACAACCGTGGTAGGCTTTCCGGCGCACCCGACTTCTGCCTCCAAAAACAAAAAGTTCTGCAGCTACGGTCTCGACTCGAACAGCAAAGACACCCTGAACGACACCGTGCTTTGCCTTTCGCAAGAGATATCCGAGCTCAAAAAACAAATATCCGATTTGCAGGCGCAAATCTTAAATAAAAACTAACCATTATTGTTTAAGTTTAGCAATATGTAACGTAATTGTAACTATTATTTTTAATAAAAATATAGTATTATAGATAATAAGAAGGACTTTAGCGATGGAGGCCGCCATGAATAAATACTTTGCAACAGCAGCATTACTAGGCTGTTTGAGCCTGACATCTGTAGCATGGGCGCAGTTGCCGGCAAATCCGTGGGTTCACCCCAATGAAGGATATTTTGAAGAAGTGGCGACCGACCCGACCCCCGCGAGCAACGCGACCACGGCGCCGGCTTATGCCACCAACTCCAACGGCGGCGAAATTCTCCCCGTTGATCCGTGGGCTAAAGCGCGCGACACCAGTGGCGTCAAAACCTGGCGTGGCTCGGGTCAGCACGGCAAACTTAATTATATTGGCGAGGCCACCTCTTGGGGCGACGCTCAAGGTCAAGAATTGTTAATGCCGGAAGTTAATCGTCACAATATGGTTGTGTTTACGGAACATTTGCGCAAAATGGGCTACAAAATTCCTGACAGCTACGACCAAAACATCAAAAATATGCCGCAAAACTACAAAAAACGTCTGGAAAAGAGCTTTGCCGATGTGAATAACGCCAAAGATCCTTTGAGCGAAAGTTTCAAAATGCTGATGAACAGCTTTGAAGACGGCACCGGACTTGACATTAACAATATGGTCTTCAATACGATGGATATATTAGGGACGGACTAACCATGACCAAACTTTTTCTAACCACGGTTTGCGCATTAAGTCTGAGTGTGTCGGTTGCCGTTGCCGCCGATGACGAATATGTTGATGAAGCAGTAGACTTGGAAGAACTCGCCTCCAGACTAAACGTGGTCAAACCGGAACAATACGTTGAAATGACCACGCCGATTATTGAAGATGCGCGCCGCACTGCCAAAAGCCTGACAAGCAAAGAGGCGCAAGCGTTGGTTGACGCTCAAAACCGCATCAACCGTCGTGTGGCTGTCAAACAAGGTGAGCCTGAGCCCGAGCCGATTAAAATTAATGTTGACGACAAACAGGCTCTTGAAGAATTTTTAACCCCAAAGATGTATACTTACGATGACCTCCCCGAATAACCAACCGGTTTTTATTTTAGTCAATCCGCAGTTGGCGGAAAACATTGGTATGGCGGCGCGAGCCATGCTAAATTGCGGCGTGTACGAAATGCGCCTTGTCGCACCCAAAGAATCTCACTTGTCAGATAAAGCCATCTCCGCCTCATCCGGAGCGGATATAATTCTGCAAAACGCCAAAATTTATAACACCACCTCCGAGGCGGTTGCCGATTGTGACTATATTTACGCCACCACAGCCCGCCGCCGCGGCATGATAAAGCCGGTTTGCACCGCCCGTTTCGCCGCGCAAAAAATTTGCGAACACCCTCGCCGCTACGGCATTTTATTTGGTCCTGAACGTACCGGACTACATAATGACGATGTATGTTTAAGCAACGAGATTATTGAAATTCCGCTCAACCCCGAGCATTGCTCGCTCAACTTGTCGCAGGCGGTGCTGTTGGTGGGCTATGAGTGGTATCAACAACATATCCAAGCGCCGGCAGAACACTTTGAGCTAGGCAAAACCGCATTTGCCGACAAAGAAAAAACTTTGCTGTTTTTGCAAGCGTTGGAACAAAAATTAGAGCCGAGCGGCATTTTCAAACAAGAAGAAAAACGCCGCCGCATGACAATAAACTTGCGCAATATATTTACCCGCGCCGACATTACCGAGCAAGAACTCAACACCTTATACGGCGTTATCAATCACCTAAACCTACCAACTAATCAACAAAACGACTGAAAATTCGCAAATATCACTTTATTAATCGGTAATCCATGCCTATATTAGCGACAATATAGGAGAATTTTGATATGTCCGCAGAAATTTTAGCCAACACCTCGAACATCATTTTCGGGCTTGACCCAAAAATTGTTTCTTCCACCATTTTGGTCATTGTCTACCTTATTTTATTCACCGAAAAGCTCAACCGCGCGGTTGTTGCTCTGCTTGGCACCGGCGCGATGATTTTTACCGGCGTCTTAACCCAAAAGCAAGCTCTCAGCGGTGTTGACTTTAATACCCTGACCTTACTTATCGGTATGATGATAATTGTAGGTATTGCCGAAAAGTCGGGTGTGTTTCAGTTTTTGGCTATCTGGGCGGTGCAAAAAGCCAAAGCCAACCCCAACGGCTTGCTGATTGTCTTGGCTGGCATTACGGCTTTGCTGTCGGCGGGGCTTGATAACGTCACCACGGTGTTACTGATTGCTCCTGTGACTATTCAGATTTGCCACAAATTAGACATCACCCCCTACCCTTATCTTATATTAGAAATTTTCTCCTCCAACATCGGCGGTACGGCCACTCTTATCGGCGACCCTCCGAACATTTTAATCGGCTCGGCAATCAATCTCTCGTTCATGGACTTTGTCAGTGAGTTGACCCCCATGGTCTTGATAACTATGGCGGTTTTAATCTTAGCATTTTATCTGGTTTACGGACGCAAACTCAAAACCACCAAACGCAAACGCATTGAAGTGTTAAAGATGAACCCGCACGATATGATAACCGACGCCAAATTGCTCAAACAGTCGGTCGCGGTGTTGGCTTGCGTCATCAGCGGCTTTATTGCGGCGGAAGAGTTGCATATTGCCAATGGCACAATCGCCATTTTTGGCGCCGCTGTGCTGCTGTTTATTTATTCATTGGGAAAATCTCACTCCGAGCGCGATAAATTGGTTGAAGAAGCCTTCTCGTTTGTGGATTGGACAACCATATTTTTCTTTGCCGGTTTGTTTGTTATTGTCTATGGTTTGGAAGAATCCGGCGTGTTGCAAATTATGGGACACCACTTCAGTCAAATGGCTAACGGCAGCATCGAAAAAGCCACCATGTTGGTGGTTTGGGCTTCGGCATTTGTCTCTACGGCCATTGATAATATTCCGTTTGTCGCCACCATGATTCCTTTGGTCAAAACCATTGAGGCTGATATGGGCGGACGCGAGGCGATGATGCCGGTATGGTGGGCTCTGTCCCTCGGCTCATGCTATGGCGGCAACGGCTCGTTGATTGCGGCGTCGGCTAATGTGATTGTGGCGGGCATTGCCCAACGTGACGGTCACCCGATTCACTTTATGCGCTTTTTGCTGTGGTCAATTCCGGTCATGTTGGGTAGTGTTGGTATCGCCGCGCTTTATCTGCACATCCGCCACTTTATGTAATGATTGTTTTTGCAAGGCTTTCTTAACGATTTTTTGTTATAAAACCGTTAGACAATAGCGCTGATTTATGCTATAAACAAAGAAAAACATAACATTATCGGAAATTTATCATGATAAAAAACTCTTATTTAGCCGTTATTCTCGCTTGTCAAACCCTTGCAGCCACACAAGCGTTCGCCGGCGTCAATTTTATTTTGAACACCGATGACATTGCCAACCAAAGTAAAGACGCCAATGTTGACGGAGAGTTTGCCAAGGAGTGCCTCGCACAAGGTTTTGGCGTTAGGGCTGATTCCTGCAAAGGTGGAGAGCTCCCCGGTCTGTTGTGTCCGCTGAGCCCCGATTACACCGACACTTGCTGCTCGGCACGTTATGCCTATGTTATGCCGGGGCTGTGCTCAGGGCGTACCGTTCCCAGTAGTGAAACCTGTGGCGGTCGCTACCGTTGTGTTTGCAGCGAGACCGAATATCCCAAAGGTCCTGGTCGCGAAACCTGCACCGGCAAGTTCAGTTATAACGAAATCAACTATTGCGCTGAAAAATATTATGACGCCAGTGGCACCCGCCATGAAACCCGCTATTATACCGGTTGTATGTGCTCGTCCAGCTATGCCAAATGCAATTCAAGCTACCGCCTGCACGGTACCGGTGACAGTTGCTCGTTCAACGGCGATATTTATTATGCCTCTTGCGCTTGCGACGCCGGTTATAACAAACGTTGCGAAAAATCGGGAGCCAAATATTCCCAAGATTATTGCCTCTTCAACCATGTAAAATACTATGCCGAGTGCAATAGTGAAGAAGCAGATGACAAGTCCGACAGCGATACTGTCGACAGCGTCAGCCAATAATTTTTTAAGATAGCCTCAAAAATAAAGGACTGCGAAACTTGTGTCTCACAGTCCTTTATTTTTACCTTAACATCAAAACTCAGTTGGTCAAAGCCTGCGCCTGCGACTTGTCACCACAGAGCAACGATACCGGCGGCAAAGGTTTCAACTCCCCGTTCAACGCAATTTTCAAAACTTCCGAAACTTCCGAAACCGGAATAATCTTCAGTCCCTCTTTGACATTATCGGGAATTTCTGCCAAATCCTTAACGTTTTCTTGCGGAATAATCACGGTTTTGATACCGCCGCGCAAAGCTGACAACAGCTTTTCTTTCAGTCCGCCGATAGGCAGAACCCGTCCTTGCAGGGTAATTTCACCGGTCATCGCCACATCCTTGCGCACCGGAATTTTGGTCAGTACCGAAACCAATGTCGTATACATGGCGATACCGGCCGACGGACCGTCCTTTGGTGTTGCACCCTCAGGCACATGAACGTGAATATCCGTTTTTTCAAAAACTTCGGGCTCTATTCCCAAATCACGCGAGTGTGAACGCACCACCGAAAACGCGGTTTCAATAGACTCCTTCATCACATCGCCCAATTTACCGGTCTGTTTAATATTCCCTTTACCGGGCATATCCACAGCCTCAATAAACAGAATATCTCCGCCGACTTCCGTCCAAGCCAAACCGGTGGTCACGCCGATATGGTCTTTTTCTTCAGCCACACCATAGTGAAATTTCTTTACCCCCAGATAAGTCTCAATATTGGCGTCATCAACCGTAATCTTAGAGGTTTTGTCTTCTGCTGTTAAAATATCCTTAACCGCCTTGCGCGCAATGGTTGCCAACTCGCGCTCCAAGTTACGCACACCGGCCTCGCGGGTATAATAACGAATAATATCGCGAATAGCCTCATCGGTAATATACAACTCGGTTGGCTTAACGGCGTTTTCCTCAAAAATCTTCGGAATCAGGTGACGTTTGGCTATCTCGATTTTCTCATCTTCGGTATACCCCGACAGGCGGATAATCTCCATTCTGTCCAACAACGGCCGCGGCATATCCAAAGAATTTGCCGTTGTCACAAACATCACATCCGACAAATCATAATCGACTTCCAAATAGTGATCATTAAAGGTGGCGTTCTGCTCGGGGTCTAACACCTCCAACAACGCCGAGCTCGGGTCACCGCGCCAATCATTGCCCAACTTATCAATTTCATCAAGCAAAAACAGCGGGTTGGATGTTCCGGCTTTTTTCATCCCTTTAATAATTTTCCCGGGCATTGAGCCGATATAGGTGCGGCGATGTCCTCTGATTTCGGCCTCGTCACGCATACCGCCCAACGACGCCCGCACAAAATTGCGCCCCGTTGCCTTGGCAATCGAGCGTCCCAACGAGGTTTTGCCCACGCCCGGAGGTCCGACAAGGCACAAAATAGGTCCTTTGATTTTGTTGGCGCGCGCCTGCACCGCCAAATACTCGGCGATACGCTCTTTCACCTTATCCAAACCGTAGTGATCCGCCTCCAAAATCTCCATAGCCTTGTTCAGGTCTTTATTCACTTTAGAAGGCTTTTTCCACGGAATATCCAATATCCAGTCCAGATAGTTGCGCACAACCGTGGCTTCAGATGACATTGTGCTCATTGACTTGAGCTTTTTAACTTCGGACAAAGCCTTTTCTTTGGCTTCTTTTGAGAGCTTTGTCTTCTCGATTTTGCTCATATATTCATTAATTTCGTCCGCCTCGTCACCGTCTCCGAGCTCTTTTTGGATTGCTTTCATCTGCTCGTTGAGATAATATTCTTTTTGGCTTTTTTCCATTTGCTTTTTAACGCGGCTCTTAATCTTGTTTTCCACTTCAAGCAATGTGATTTCGGCATCCATAAAGCCCAGAATCTTCTCAAATCGCTCCTGCAACGTCTGTCCTTCAAGCAAAGCCTGCTTATCGGCGATTTTCAACGCCAAATGCGAGGCGATGGTATCAGCCAACTTGCCGTAATCTTCAATTTGATTAACAGCGACCAAAACCTCGGGCGGAATTTTTTTAGAGAGTTTAACATATTCTTCAAACTGAGAAACCACGGCGCGCGCCATAGCCTCAATTTCATCCCCGACTTCATCGACTTGCGGCAACATATCGACTTTAACTTCCATAAAATCGGGATTATCAACAAACTTCTTAACCTTAACGCGCTCCACGCCCTCAATCAAAACCTTAACCGTGCCGTCGGGCAACTTGAGCAGTTGCAAAATCGTCCCCATTGTTCCGACATGATAAACATCATCATTGGTCGGGTCTTCAACCGTGGCGTTTTTCTGCGTCAGCAACACCACGCTTTGCTCGCCTTCAACCACGCTCTGCAGCGCGCGGATAGATTTTTCGCGCCCCACAAACAACGGAACAATCATTTTAGGATAGACAACAATATCACGCAGCGGCAAAACCGGATACGTTTTTATTTTTGCAACCATATTCTTCATCCTCGATAAATAAAGTACACCAATAATTATATAAGAGAGCGTATTGCAAACTGCAACAGCCCGAGCCTAAAAATATGCTTTTTTTCTCTCCTCCGCAACCACCAAAACCACTAATCCACAATCCGCCGCATAAAATTTGTGGAATACCGTTATAATATTTGAAGAATAAAAAAAATTGAGTATGATAATGTCAACAGCAAAGGAGTTAAGATAATATGTCCGTAACCGACAACACCCGCTCTCATGATAACGAGTTTGATATTGATATTTCCGTCACACTCGGCACCGCCGATTTGCGCATCAATCAGCTACTCAAGCTCGGTCGAGGCGCGGTTGTTGAACTCGACCGCAATGTCAACGATTGCGTAGATATTTATGCCAACGATGTTTTAATCGGTCATGGCGAGGTTGTTATCACCGAGAACGAAACCATCGGCATTTCCGTGACCGACATGGTTAAAAAGGGGTAAAGTACAATGCCTTCACCCTACCCTTTGCGTAAACGTATTAAAAAGTTTTTGAAAAAGCTCGAGACCTCGGCTCCGATAACGGGACTGATAGGCTTTTTGATATACGCCTATGCTTGTTTGGTCGGCTTGACCACCAAATGGCAAATTCGCGGCTTGACCGAAGTTTATAAGGCTTGGCGCCAACACCGCGCCATCATTTTGATTATCTGGCACGGACGTAGTTTGCTCCCCTGTTATTTTTGGAAAAATAAAAAACAATTTCCGATGAGCGCGCTTGTGTCGCCCCACCGAGACGGTCGCCTGATTGCCGCCGTGCTCCGTCGCTTTGGCATTAAAGTCATTGACGGTTCGACCAACGAACACGCCCGAAGCGCCGCCCTGTCTCTTATGCGAGAACTGCAAGACAATAACGCCATCACCATCAGTCCTGACGGTCCCAAAGGTCCGAATATGCAACTTGGGCACAGCGCTTTATACTTTGCCCAAAAGAGCGGCAAACCCATTGTCGGAATGACTTATAGCGTTAAAGGCGCTAAATTTGCCAACAGTTGGGACAAAATGCTCTTACCGCCCCTGTTCTCCAGCGGAATTGCCGCCGCCACCGAGCCTTTTTTGGTGGCAGATAACTTGAGTGAAGAGCAACTTGAGCAACAGCGCCTCAAAATTGAACAAGCCTTAAATGAGCTGACATGGCAAATTGACGCCGAGCTTGGTCTTCCCAAAGTTGAACAAGGCACATCCGCCCGTGCAAAAAAATATCCGTTACAAGGACAATAACAATGTTTATCGGTATCTACAATTCTCTTATTCGTGTTTTATATCCCCTTGTGATTCGCTCTTATATCCAAAAGCGTATCGAAATCGGCAAAGAAGATGTCAAACGTTTTAATGAGCGTATTGGACGTCCGCAAAAAGAACGCCCCGAGGGCAAATTGATATGGTTTCACGGTGCTTCGGTGGGAGAATCGGTTTCAATGCTGCCGCTCATCAATCGCTTGCTTGAGAGCAGCCCCGATGTTCACGTTATGGTCACCACCGGCACCACGACCTCGGCTGACCTGATGGCCAAACGCCTGCCGGAACGGGCTTTTCACCAGTATATTCCTATCGACAATCCATCGTTCACCAACCGTTTTGTCAAATATTGGCAACCCGATTTGGTGTTGTGGTTTGAATCTGACTTTTGGCCGGCGATGCTTTCCACCATTAAAAAGAAGAATATTCCGCTGATTTTGGTCAATGGTCGCATTTCTAACAAGTCGTTCAAACGTTGGCAACAATTTGACTACATCAGCAAAGAACTTTTATCGTGTTTCACTTTCTGCCTCGGACAATCGGAAGAAGACGCCTATCGCCTGCGAGTTTTAGGCGCGCGCGATTCCACCTGCCTCGGCAACCTGAAGTTTGCCGGACTGCCCATACCGGTTGATGAGGCGAAAAAAAACGAGATTATGTCGCAAATCGGTGACCGCCGCCTGTTTTGCATTAGTTCCACACATGACAATGAAGAATATCAACTCGGGCGGCAACTGCCCAAATTATTCGCCGACTTCCCCGACTTGTTGGTGATTATCGCCCCGCGCCACCCGCAACGCGGCGCCGATGTGCAAAACCAATTACAAGAACTCGGTCTGCAAACGGCTCTGCGCTCGGCAGGACAACCGATTACGGCGCAAACGCAGGTCTACATTGCCGATACTATCGGCGAACTGGGCATTTGGTATGGTATATGCCCGATTGTTTTCATCGGTGGGTCGTTAATTCCGCACGGCGGACAAAACTTTATGGAACCTTCCCGCATGAAAGACGCGGTTATTGTCGGTCCCTACATGCACAACTTTACCGAGGCGATGCAACGCGCGCAAAAAGCCAACGCCATTATTCAGGCGACCGATGCCGCTGAGGTCATCAGCAATGTTCACCAACTTCTGGAGAGTCCTGATTTGCTCGACGCCAAGCGTAGTCTGGCCTACAACTGGGCGGCGGGAGAAGCCAAAGTGCTTGACGGTATTGTTGAAAAAGTCAAAGGATACATCAATCAATGAAAACGCCCGAATTTTGGCAACATAACAATCTGGTCTCCAAACTGCTGACGCCGTTGGGCGAGCTATATGCCCTCGCCACCAAATTGCGGCTTAAACTGCGCCACCCGCAAAAAGTCAAGATTCCGGTGATATGTATTGGCAACCTGACCGCCGGCGGCACCGGTAAAACGCCGACCGCGATTTCTTTGGCGCTTATGTTGCAGAACGCCGGATTTTATCCGAACTTCATCTCACGCGGCTATCATGGTAAATTAAAAGCCACGCAGGTAGACACCGCGCGCCACACCCCGCAGGAAGTCGGCGACGAACCGTTATTGTTGGCGCAAATTGCTCCGACATTTATCAACGCCGACCGCTATCAGGGCGCATTAATGGCGCAAAACAACCAAGCCGAGTGCGTACTGATGGACGACGGCTTTCAAAACCCGAGCCTTTATAAAGATTTGTCGTTTTTGGTCATTGACGGCACTACAGGATTTGGCAATCAAAAGTGTATTCCGGCCGGTCCTCTGCGTGAACACATCGCCGACGGGGTTGCCCGCGCGCAAGCGGCCTTAATCATTGGTCAGGATTGTTGGAATTTGTCCTCGGTCTTACCTCTGCCTTGCTTTAACGGTGTAATAGAGCCGCAAAAACCGCAACTTGACAACAACCGCGTCGTGGCGTTTGCCGGCATCGGCCGTCCGCAAAAATTTTATACCTCTCTGCAAGAACTCGGCATTGAGATTGTCAAAACCATTGACTTCCCCGACCACCATTTCTATCAACCCGCAGAATTGCAAAATATTCTTGATTTGGCTGATAAAATGCAGGCGCAGGCGATTACCACCACCAAAGATTATGTGAAAATTCCACCTGAGCTCAAACCTCGCTTTAAGGTTTTAGACATCCGCATCCGTTGGCAAAACCCGCAGGAACTGCAAGATTTTATCACGACCAAACTCCAGAAAAATCAAGGAAAGTAGAAACAATGACCATGTACGAAGACCAGGTCCGTGAGTGCCACATGGCAATGGACTGCCCTGTTGATGAGCCGCTCTCGGTTGCGGTGCTTGAGTTGCGCTACAAACTGTTGGCAGAAGAACTCGGCGAGCTTAAGACTGAGATGGACACCTTGTGCCAGGAGCTGACCACTGTGGGCAAAACCAATCACGACACCCGCACCCGTATGCTCAAAGAGCTGAGTGATTTGCAATATGTTTTGAGCGGTATGGCGGTGAGTTTCGGTCTGCCGTTAGAAGAATCTTTTGCCCGTGTTCACGCCAGCAATATGACCAAATTGGTCAATGGCAAGGTGCTCAAACGCGCCGACGGCAAATACCTCAAAGGTCCCAACTACAAGCCACCGTTTTTAGACGACTTAGCCGACACTTTTGATTAACTCGTCAACCAAACGAGGCAAAGTTTCACCTGCCTTACCATAAATATGTTTGTCAAACAAATAGTTATTAACGGTTGTTTCAAGTGTTAGTTCACAAGTATCCGCGCCATAATATTTGGCGGTCTGCACAAATCCCGCGGCCGGAAAAACCACGCCCGACGTACCGACCGACAAGAACAAATCGCACCGACGCAGCAAACTTTCCACCTTGTCCATACACAGCAAATTTTCGCCAAAGAACACTATGTTCGGCTTCATCATCCCCATAACCTCGCAGTGCGGACAAACGGTCTCGGTGTCGACATCGCCCCAGGTCTCAAGAATATGTCCGCAGTTCAGACACACCGCCTGATTAATCTGTCCATGAATATGATACACATTGCGGTTGCCGGCTTTTTCGTGCAACGTGTCCACGTTTTGCGTCACCACGTTCACCTCTGCCGGATATTCGTTTTGCAAACGAGTAATGGCACGGTGCGCGGCATTTGGCTCAACCGCCTGCACTTCTTGCTTTAGGTTGTTATAAAAATCGTGCACCAAAGCCGGATTGCGTTCAAACCCCTCGATTGACGCCACATCTTCCACTTTGTGGTTATTCCATAGCCCGTTGCTGCTTCTAAATGTTGATAATCCCGATTCGGCAGAGATACCGGCGCCGGTTAAAATAAATATGTTGTTATATTTGCGCATTTTTCCCTCATATAAGCAATTTTTTCTCTACTATACCCCAAAAAAAATAAAATGTTATGGAAATCTTCATATTTTTTGTATATACTATTAGACAAATATATGACAAAATTGGAGTTTTAATTATGGGAAAGCGACCACGCATCAGCAGTCTACTCAGCAATCGCGACAATTCCGACTACATCCGCTCTTTAGAGCAGTTGAGCCGTAAATTAGAGCGCCTCGCCGAACGAAAAGCCTGCTTAATGGCTCGCCACGACAACTGGCGTGATGTTAATAGGTTAATAGAAACCGAACAACGTGAAGTTACGGACGCCATGGCGCAACTCCGCCTTAAAAACTCCCGCGACGCCACAATTTTTTCCGAGCGCTACCGCCAGTCCGACACGCAAAGAGGCGGTCGCAACCTTATGGCTCTCCGCTCATTGAAGAACGATGTCAACCGCACTATGTATTTTGAGCGTGCCAAACAGCTGTTGGGGCTTATCACCGCCTATAACCAGTCGCAAAAGCCCGAAGACAAGCAAAAAGTTGAGGATTATATTAATTCCGTTGGCAATAAAGGACTGTTTGGTATTTTGAACGCCGCCGTTGCCAAGTTCAAAGAAAAACCCTCTATTGACAAACTGAACACCACCAATACCCTGCTCGGCTATTTCCACAAAAAAATCGTGCAGGAGGAGTATCACTCCAGCATCAATTCGCACAATGTTATGGAGAACGCCGAGTTTGAGTTTAACAGCCGCAAGGTCGCCCGCGCAGACTTCAACGGCGGATTTTACACCCCGACCAGCACTGATTTGGCAAAACATAATCCTTTCTCCGAAACCTATCAAAAATTTTTGTTACCCCAGAACCGCGGACACCGCGTTGTCACCACCGGTGCCGATTATGACCTTGACAACTGCCCCGCATGGCAGGCCTGCCGCCAAAGTGAGAATTTTCGCAAACTGGAGCCGCATTTGCGTCAATCGTTGGTGAGCAAGCATATTCCGCCGCAAATTGTCAAAGACCTGAACGCAGTTGACCTTATGGATGTGATGACGCCGGCAAAATTCACCGAGTTTCGTGGCAGTGTTAGTAGGTTTGTCAGCTATCAGAGCCTTAATCCCGAATGTACCCAAGGCGAGCGCAAAACCTTTTTAGACAGCTTAAAAAACAACGATCGCCTCAAGAAAAAATTCAATATGGCGTTGGATTCCGTTTCAATCGGTCACGGTAAAGCCCTCGGACAAGAGGTGCATCACAATGACCCGATTAACACCTATGGCGTGCAGGCCAACGGCGGTACTTTCTCTATTATGATGACGTATCTGAGTAAAGACGAGCAAAAAGAGCATAAAAACGACGCCGATTACGATGATATTCACGATTTTATGCACACCGCGGATATGGTTTTGCGCCGCAACACCCACCCCGAGCGCAATAACGACCCCGAATTTATTCCCGTAGAGTTGGACAGACGTCACAATGGCGATATTACGTTTCATATGATTGATACCCGCGTTGAAAAATATAAACAGCAAAACAAAATGTTGGTGTTATCCGGCTTAAGAGAACAAGACGCAGCCGCTCTTGATTTTCCGCAAGAACTGTATAAATCTCAAACCAAACAACAATCACCCGCACCTAAGACCCAAGCAGGAAAGGATCGCTAATGCACAAACTTATCAAACAAATTCAAGCCGATAATTACACTTTTTGCGAAGACAGCGTTAATCCTGACTTTTTGAGCGCCTGTCAAAGTTATCTGCAGGATACTTATCAAATCAAACTACCCAAAGACTATTGCCTGTTGGTCAAATACGCCAACGGTCTCCACAGCCCACTGGCGACCATTTTTGGCATTATGCCCGAAACAATCAGCGACATTGTCAGCGCCAACGAAGACAACCAAATGTTTGATAAAAACAATTACCTGATTTTGGGCTATAATAACTTTGACTGGTTGGTCTATAATCAGCAGGAGAATTGCTACCAAACCTATGACAAACATGACTATGTGTTGCTCGACACCTACGCCGACCTCAAAACCGTCATCGACCATTGGTTTATTATCCCTGACTAATACTCCCATCCCTGCATTGTCATTGCGAGTGTGGCTTGCCACCGAAGCAATCCAGTCGCCCCATGGAATCCTTATTTCTCCCTCTCTAAATATTTAGAGAGGGACGCCGTAGGCAGGGTGAGTTTATAATCCATACACGCACTTTTAATTTATTGCACCCTCCACCTCCGCTATCGTCATCACGAGCCCGCAGAGCGGGTGTGGTGATCCAGTATAACAATGGAATCCATATCACAAAAAATCCTCTCCCTCACCTTGAAAAAAACCAAACAATACTTACGTTAACAATCAAACGGCAACTTAAAGTGTTGAGGAAAGTGATATGCGTAATATATTGAGTTTGTGTACTTTTATAATTGTGAGTAGCTGCGCAATAATCAGTTTTGCCAATGATTTTGAAGACATCCCCGACGCCACCGTTGCCGAAGTCTTAGATATGCCCGATAAAAAATTGGTATTTATGCAAGGACACTTAAACGATCAAACGTTCACCGACCCGACTGGTTCCATAACAACCGGCAACAGCTTTGCCGTCTCACCGGAACAAAAAATTGAAATTTTGGCGCAAACACACAACACACTCTTAACCCACGAGATTAATATCATCACCCTCTCCCCTCTATAAATCCCTCACCAGCATATAGAGAGAAAACAAGGTGGAAACCTCCTTTTCCTCAAATTTCCAGTATTGGTCGCACCAATCTCACTTGCTGACGTCCATAACTATACCACATACCATTATACATATTCAATTCACGACAGCCCCAATAAGAACACCAAAAACGTTCATTTGCGATCAACCTCTTATCCCCGCTGACACTGGCTAATAAATACTGATTCTTATAAATAAAATCATACAATTCATATCCCTCAGGCAAATACCACTCCCCCACGTCGCAAAAATCATAAACACAAGTGCTCGGTTTATAATTATAACAAGCTCTTGCCGCCGGAAATGTACAAACAGATGCCGTTACTTCATCTGCATAAGCTTTCACATAACCGGTATCAACTTTGCCATTATAGTTGGTATATGAATCGCTACCCTCAATAGAAAGCGAAGTCGTACAAATTCCCGTTGCCCAAGAATAATAAGAATATTTTTGCCAAACGCTTGTATCTTCCGTTGCCATAATCAAAGTTTTATTGACTGTATCATCGGGCAAATGTATGATTATTCCCAGAATTTTACCTCCGACAACAGCATCGTCACCCACCGCACAGGTTGAAGCATTTTTCAAATTGCAAGACCAACGCTTGACCCCGTTTGGCTCAGTTGTATAATGACAGCTGCCGGCATCAATTTCACAATTTCCGACACACATTGCACCTTTGAGGGTATACCCTTTATTGCAACTGATATATTTATAATACGGATTAGCACCGATATTACACGAAACCACCGTTCCACGACTACCCTCAACCAGTTTATCAGGATGCCTCAAAAACGGATATTCACTGATACTGCAAGAATTTAATTCGCAGCGTCCATTGCTTAAAGTCCAACCATCGCGACAACTGACATATCCAAAACACTCACCCTTATCATCAATACAATTCTGCACCGTACCGGCAAGGTTTCCCGGGTGATCATTGTATGGATATTTAGCTGTTCGGTCACACCCCACATCACACAAATTGTTCTGAAAAGCGCTCCCCTCGGCGCATTGATTAATCCGATAACGCCAAATTTCTTTCAGACCGTCGCCATCTTGCTCATATCCGGCCTTACACCCACTAATTCCGCCCCCATCAACAGCATTAAAACGCACTTCTCCTTTAATATGAGATAGTAGCGAGCTACCATCCGCAGCCTTTCCTTGCAAATCTTCTTCCGTCAGCGGATAGCCACGACAAGCCGAGACAAAACACATTGCTTTCAAGTTACCGGAAGCTCCGGACATCGGGCACAATAACGGCACCGACATACTCTGCATAGCGCAAAGCACATAATCCGTATCATAGCCCAAATCTGCACACGAAACTTTTGTATCAGCCATTTCTCCGGCCTGAACCATTGACAAAGGCAACAAACTAACACAACCGCTCAAAATCCATACCAAATGTTTCATAACTTAGCCTCCTATCGACATTGTTATAAGAGGAAACACTTTCCACTGTCTGGTCTTACTATATTTTACAATATCAGAATTTGAATCACAGCAATCTCGAATATGAGCATAATCGCCATCCTCATTGCCAACGACCCAAAAGCTATCAATAGAACCATAACTCAAGTGTTGTCCAGGTCCCCTCAATAAATTTTGAATATATCGGGGCAAGTTGGTTCCGCTCACTTCGTCATACCGAGGCATATGCCACTTACCAACACCATAATCGGCGGCTGTATTTCCTGCGGGTTGATATCCGGCGACATACTTTACACCATCATCATAAGTTGCAAAAATACTCTTGCCATAAATATAAACCTGAGAGTTAGTCTTACGCCACACAATTCCCAAAACTTTATTAGAATTATTACCATCAACAACGATATCGCCCAAATAACACTTGCTCAAATTGTTTTTATCGCAAAACTTAAAACAAGTACCAAATCCGTTCGACAATAACCCGCCCAGATAACCACTCGGACATTTTTCAAAACCGAAATTTAATCGCCGGCCATGATATGCCGTCTTTACTCTCAATCCCAAGTTTTTAGGATCAACAACATACCTGCCGTTTTCCTTAATAGGGTTTCCGTCAGCATCCGTCTTCAAATTAGAAAGGTGGTAACAAACCGCGCAGTCTTCATCCTTACCCGTCGCACACTTTTTGCCATTGCTCGGATTATAACTCATTTTGCAAACATCATCACTATTCGGATTAACTCCGGCATCAATATTGTTTTGACAATGCATATTATAATTAATGCAATACAAATTGTCCTTATTTTCTTCGCCTTTGACTGTATCTATAATACTGTCGGTTTTTTTAATTTCAGAATTTCCGTTTGCAGCTAAAATTTCATTAAGATGATTAATAATCCCCCTCTCCTCCGGAGGATAAGTATAAACATCATAATCAGAATTATAATCCGTATAGATACACATCCCTTTTGTGCTTTCCGTTGTCCCTAATCTTTCCGAAACATAGCACTCTGTATAGCCATAATAAGAACCTTCGGCATCGGTACAGCTTTGTGACTTGCCATATCTCCCCTGATTGAATCCATAAGGCGCAGCCTCATTAGCCCCAAAAAACAAATCCAAATCAAACGGCAAATAATAGCTTCGTCCGTTTTCACCTTTACGAGCGCAAACGCAACGGCGCGGATTATCCTCATCTTGCAACCACATACCCCCGCTTGCCGGATCATCATTACAAGACGAAAATCCAAAATACAACTTATATCCCAAAGGCTCTTCCTCATCCGCCTCATAGCATTTTTCAATTATTCCCAAATCATCATTAGGATTTTGTTCATAGGGATATTTAGTGCGGTCGCACTCATTTGCCACACATATCCCTTTATCGTTCATCACATAACCAAGTTTGCAACAGTGGTTACTGTCACCCTTATCGCTATCGTCATAATTCACAAACTTACTTGCATTAAAAGTTCCTTCATTCCATGCCACATTACAATCATCAGACTTATAACGACATCTTATGCCTTTATCTGCGGTTGAGCTGGTGCAAATTTCAACATTAGCACCCAAATTAGCCGTTCTCCCTGTCAAACAAGCCTGTGCTCCAACATTATAACCGGTACAATAACGTCCCTCCAAACACCACACACGACTGGAATCTGTCGGACAACGCACAACCGCTTCAGCATTATAGCAATCTTCAATCTTTTTAGTATACCCCTGATAATAACACGTTTCATAGGCTTTTTCAGTTTCAACACCCAACATTGATCCTAACGCTAACGGTGCATCACATAACTTACCTTTCAGCTCCTCATCGGTTTCTTTTAAGGTCGCACCGTCATTTTCATACAAACAGTGCCACACATTACCATATAAATAGTCGTCAATGTTAGTCTCGGAAGTCTTGGTACACAGGCTTTCGCAGTTGCTCTCGGTGGTGTAGTTCAGACCGTTGCGCTTGCAAACATTATCCACATTTATCAACTTGCCGTCCGAGCAAACCGTGTCATAGTGCGAGGCGCAGGTGCAACTTTCATACCTGTTCACCACGCCTTTGCTGCTTTGCACACGACAGCTCTTGCCCAACCCGACTTCGTGATTGTTGGCGTCGCACTCTTGATAAGAGTTCGGACAACACCCGCTGTAATAACTGATGTTCTCGCCTTTGGCATTGGGCGCGACACAAACATCGCTAACGTCAAATTCCCCGCCCAAACCGCAGGTGGTGTTGTCTGAATTGCTGTAAGGATAACGCGCCCGATCGCACGAGCAACGATATTTTTTGCTCCCGTCATAATAGCAGAAATCATTAAGAGAAGTTGAATTATTGGCGCAAG
>CAKQSV010000002.1 GCA_934273635.1 uncultured Alphaproteobacteria bacterium | reverse complement strand
GTAACCGACGCGCAGCGAAACTTAGTCGGAATTGGTTAGGGTGAGTTTAAAGTTAGGGAAAGCCTTAGAGTTTAGTGTCTCAATTAAAAATCCAAACATAACTTTAAACTCATCAGGATTTCAACAAGAGCACAGTTCGCTATTGGCTCCTGTTCTCTTAAGAAATCCGTCTTCCCTAAAAATTTAAGGAAGAATCCTTCTTTCTCTAAAAATTCAAAGAGCTCACCCCTTCACCCCCCAAAAAAACAGAAAAAATCCTCACAAATATTCACAGGCTAAAATTATATCTTTGCAAGAGGCGCTGACAGGAGTAAAAATAAAACGCTGGATAAAGAGTAGGGCAACGACTGCGGAAATTTGAGGATACTCAGCCGGTTGCCCACCTCTAAAAATTCAACAAAATCAAATACAACCGGAGAAAGATAAGACCACCCCTAACTAAAGTCAGTATTGTAAATAAAAATTTAACCATTTATACTATAAAGTATAAAAAATAATGCTGGTAGAAGATGGTATTATGAGTTACATTTAAGCACATTTAGGAGATTAAAATGACTAAGATTATGAGAACTACAGAAGAATCTGGACGTTCAATGGTGGAAATGCTCGGCGTATTGGCCATCGTTGGCGTTCTGTCAATCGGTGGTATTGCCGGTTATTCAAAAGCTATGGCCAAGTACAAAATCAACAAGACTTTGGATCAACTTTCAATGATTATCACCAACGTTCGTACCACATTCGGTAACCAATCTTCTTACAAGGGGCTGACCACGGCAAACGCCATTGCTTATGAAATTGTCGGTAATGATTTAACCCTTGGTAGTGCGTCAAAATTGACCAATGCGTTTAATAAAGAAGTTACCATTACTGCCGGAAAAAATGATAATGGTGAAGCGTGTGATGTTGATTATTGCCCGAGTTTTGTAATTGAGTTTCAGGGTTTACCTAAAGCCGCTTGCGGTACGGTTGCCTCTTCAGACTGGGGCGGGAACGCATCTTCCGGTTTGGTTAGTATTTCAATTGGCCAAAACAAACATGATTGGGCAGGAAATGCTGCCACTAACAAGTTGCCGATTGACTATGCAACCGCAATGTCTCAGTGTACGGATGATGCTACTCTGAAATGGATTTATAACTAATTTATCCGAAAGTTATCTTAGTCGAAAGAGCTCTGTGTCGTAACAGAGCTTTTTCGATTTTAAAAGAATCCTCCTCGCTAAATATTTAGAGAGGAGGTGGCAGCGTCAGCTGCCGGAGGTGAGTTTATAGGAAGGGAAAGTCTTAAAATTAAGTGCCCACAATTAAAAATCCGAACATAACATAACATTAAACTCAATCTGAAAACCAAGCGCGAACAAGTTTGTTCGCTGAGGTTTTCTTCTTTCTCTAAAAATTTAGAGAAAGATTCTATTTTCCGCCTCTCTAAAAATTTAGCGAGGCAAGGGCACGTTCCCCCCAGAATCGTCATTGCGAGTGTGGCTTGCCACCGAAGCAATCCCCCACCCCCGACCGTCATTGCGAGACCGCAGAGCGGGCGAAGCAATCCAGGTTGAGGCGCGTAGGGTGCAACCAGCGTAAGCTGGTTGGGGATTGCGCCTGCGCAATCTTCATGTTATATAGAAGTATATAGAGCATCAAGGAAAAGAAGATTGCGCACAAGCGGAGCTTGACTTCTGAACTTGTCTAATCCCAGCCGGCGTAAGCCGGTGGTACTTTAGATTCAATAAAGGAGTCAATATTAATCTGGTCAACTTTATCGGCATGCTGCCTCACCGCAACGCACATTTATCTCCAAATGTCATCACGAGCCCGCCCTGCGAGCGTGGTGATCCAAGTGCAAAGTAGCCTTATAATTCCCTCTCTAAATATTTAGAGAGGGAAGCCGTAGGCAGGGTGAGTTTATAGGAAGGGAAAGACTTTAAATTAAGAACTCGGATATAATCTTAAACTCATCAGGATTTCAACAAGAGCACAGTTCGCTATTAGCTCCTGTCCTCTTAAGAAATCCGTCTTCCCTAAAAATTTAGGGAAGAATTCTTCTTTCTCTAAAAATTCAAAGAGGCAAGGGCACGTTCCCCCCCAGAATCGTCATTGCACTTTAAGACCCGTTTCTTTTCAATCGTCATTGCGAGTGTGGATTGCTTCGTTCGTGAAACGAACTCGCAATGACAATTTAGAGAGAGGAACGGGCTCAAGTCGCAATGACGATTTAAGGAAGATAGGTGGCTGTTTCGCAATGGTGTAGGGGAGGTAATGAAATCAAAGGCTTGATTTCTTGTAAAAATACGTTACATTAATCGCATCCTTAAGGTACTTTTCCTCCGATGAGAACGAAATAGGACAATCGCTCATTGCGTATCTCTCTGTGGTCAGACTCATCACTTAGAGGACAGGAAAAGGAAAAGCCCTCGTAAGAGGGCTTTTGTCGTATATGAGAGCTTTTATTCTCTAACCCCCGCCAAGTACAATGCCATCAGGGCAAGGCACGCTTGAAACCTCAATGCATTGTGAATATTGAAACATTTTTCTAATATTGGGATCAAGTTTGCACATCCCCACCAACAAACAAAGCGAAATGATGAGCAGCCGTTTGTTCCATGTATTAAAAGGAACAAGAATACAATACAAACACGAAATATAAAAGAATATTCCAAAAAGACCAAAGATAAAAGCCGATAAATTGTCGGGATAGTAAGCGTTTGCGATTGTTAAAATATCAATCAATTCCATGGCAACGCCGAACATCGGAAACGCCAAAATTATTCCCCGTTTGGCGCATCCCAATCCCCAATAAAATATTTTCTTAAATGTTATGTGCATTTATAAGTCCTCAATCATTTAACCGCCAACCAATCGCGTATGATATAATTAGTTCAAAGCGTCTACTTCAGCCCAAATACTTTGACAATATTCCTGAGAAGATCCTTCTGTCAGGCACTCATTGATAAACTTACTTTTATCATAAAAATAGAAACTTAGTAAAGCAATAAAGTACATGACAACCGCAACAATTAAGTATATTACGCACTTCAATAATTTATGTAAAAATCTTTTTCGTAGACTTTGATTCTTTTGCATAATTATCCTTTCAGCTAAATTATATTAAATATAAAGTATGAGGGTTGCTTTTTAGTAAAAATATGTTACATTAATCGCATCCTTAAGGTACTTTTCTCCAATAGGAACGAAAGATTTTAATCGCCTATTGCGTATCTCTAATCGAGCTGGACTGCCGGTTAGAAGACAGAAAAGCGAAAGCCCTCGTAAGAGGGCTTTTGTTTTTTTATTAAAGGTGATACATTGAAGCTACAGTGGAGCCAGTAGGTGTAGGAGACGTAATTAATCTTATTTTTCCATTTGGACCTTGAACAACGTACATATTTTGTCCGTAAGCGTTTGTCTCAACAGGCTGTTGTTTAAGATACTTTGGAATTTGAGTAACTTCATCTTTGGGCATCCCGTGTCTATATATAATTTTATCAAGTCCGTAATTCTGCACTGTTCCTGTTTCTCTTCCTAAAGGTTTACCATGAACAATAACCTCTCCATTGTTTCCTAACATGGCTTCACCTCGTTGTAAAACAACGGGTTCGCCAGCATGATTTTTCATCGTAGCTATAACATCGCTCCCACTTCCTTGAAATGGGTTATTTGAAAGTTTATTATATGCTTTACCAATTTTATACCCGTTATACATCATTTGAGTAGGCTCATAAGCAGCTCTTCCAAGATTAAAAGTTAATATACCGCCACCATATTCATCAATTTGACCAGCTGTTCGAGCAGTATCTTCTAGCCCTTGAGAAGCTTTAAGTTTTAGATACTCGTTCATCTGTGTGTCAATTCCTAATTTATTACCTAACCAATCCAAGCCGCCAAATGTTGCTCCATTAATGGTTCTGTTGGCGCCATAGAGCGTATCTAAGCCACTCATTAACAAACTGTTTTCAGCATCTCGTTTTGCCTGATCAGACCAAACAGTGGGCTGAGGAGCTTGTGATGTACTTGGTTGCGCTGTCATTTGTGACATAGGAGACATACTTGACTTTATATTCTCAATATTATTGGTAATGTTTGATGTGCCAAAGCCGTAGTTGTTGTCAGCGGAATTTCCCCAAAAGTTTGTTCCGTATTGCGGATAATCAGTCACGCCCTGACTATTCATTTGTGACATCAGTTCGTTTTCTCGATTTACTCGTGCGGTTTGATATTGCACTTCATCTTGTGTCGAAAAACCCGAGTGATCAACACCATAAGAGTCGATTTGGTTGCCGTTATTCGCATACCCCAGTGGCGAGCTGTACTGTTTCCAAAATGCCATTTTTCCCTCCTCATATTGTTATGCACTTTTTTAACAAGGTGGTATATTACCATAGTTTAAACAGCAAATTCCATAGGGTCAGAGTTCCAATTTGTTCCAAAACGTTCCATTTCGTTTCAAATCGTTCCAAAAAAACGCTGTAAGTCTTGTTCAATAATGGTTGGGGAAAATTGTCGTTTTTTTATCCTTCTCACAACAATTTAAAACAAAAAAAAGCTCCACAAGGGAGCATTTTTGTTTTAATTGGAGCGGGCAATGGGATGACTCGTCGCTGTCGCTCCGGTTGCACAGGCGCTCACGCTTTTCTATCAAAAAGCGCCGGCATACTTCCGTCTGCCTCTCGCTGGTAGTCGGACCCACTTTCTCGTGGCTCCGAACCCCTATTACCCACATACAATTTAAAACAAAAAAAGCCGACCTAAAGGACGACTTAAGAATTGGAGCGGGCAATGGGATTCGGACCCACGACATCAACCTTGGCAAGGTTGCGCTCTACCCCTGAGCTATACCCGCATCGCAACAACGAGATATTTAATATCATAAAAAAAAATAATTGCAAGCACTTTTTTGCATTTTTATCAAAAAAATAATTCATTATTTTGCAGAGCATAAACCAAGATTGCAATGCACACAATTTTTAATATTAAAATCAACGCCTTATTGCCTGCAAAGACTTTGCCGTTCGCGCTTTTGTTCACCAGCAACATTTCCAACAATCCCCAGACTGACACCGCCAGTAGTGGCAAAAACATAAACAGAGGCGAAACAATTGTCAGTAACAGTTGGATGATTCCTTTTTTGATATATCCGGCATAAAAATTGTGCAGACCGATAGTGCAGGCGAAAAACGCCAACAACACATACACCGCGCCGTTTTTAGTGCCGACATTCTCTTTTGCCCCGCGCATAATTCGCATCGCGCGCCGAGCTTGCAGACGTTGCTCAATATCTTCGGTCATTGCTCACTCCTCCATGTTTTGATTATAAATCCGTTGCGAACCATAAGCAATAGGCAACAAAAAAGGCCTCTGCATAACAGAGACCTTTTCGCTTTTATTGAGGAACTTAGTACATTCCGCCCATGCCGGCCGGAGCAGCCGCGCCGTCACCGCAATGACAGTCCTTCTTCGGCAATTCGGTAACCATAGCCTCGGTTGTAATCAACAAGCCACCAACAGAAGCCGCGTCTTGCAAAGCTGTGCGAACAACCTCAGTCGGGTCGATAATACCTGCCTTAACCATATCGGTATATTCACCGCTTTGAGCGTTGAAACCAAAGTTAGTGTCTGTGCTCTCAAGCAACTTTCCGGCAACAACGGCACCGTCCAATCCGGCGTTTTCAACAATCTGACGAATCGGAGCCTGTGTGGCTTTGCGGATAATGTCGATACCAACTTTCTGATCCTGATTTGCAGGTTTCAAACCGTCCAGAACACGACCGCCATACAACAAAGCGACGCCGCCACCGGCAACAACACCCTCTTTAACCGCGGCGCGGGTAGCGTGCAAAGCATCGTCAATACGGTCTTTCTTTTCTTTAACCTCAACCTCGGAAGCGCCGCCGACTCTGATAACGGCAACACCGCCCGACAATTTAGCCAAACGCTCCTGCAATTTCTCGCGGTCATAATCAGAAGTTGTGTCTTCAATTTCTTTGCGAATTTGAGCAGTGCGAGCCGCAATCAGCTCTTTGTCTCCGATACCGTCAATGATAGTGGTTTCGTCTTTAGAGATTTCGACTTTCTTAGCGCAACCCAACATATCCAAAGTAATGTTTTCGAGCTTCATGCCAAGGTCTTCAGAAACAACCTGACCGCCGGTCAAAACGGCAATATCCTGCAACATGGCTTTGCGTCTGTCACCAAAACCGGGGGCTTTAACAGCACAAACTTTCAAACCGCCGCGCAAACGGTTGACAACCAAAGTCGCCAAAGCCTCGCCCTCAACATCTTCAGCCACAATAACCAACGGACGAGAAGACTGAACTACTGCCTCCAAAACTGGGATTAACGGTTGCAGGTTGGAAAGTTTTTGTTCATAGAGCAAAATGTACGGATTTTCAAATTCGCAGGTCATTTTTTCCGGATTAGTTACAAAATACGGAGACAGGTAGCCTCTGTCAAATTGCATACCTTCAACAACGTCCAACTCGGTTTCCAAACCTTTGGCGTCTTCAACGGTAATAACACCCTCGTTGCCGACTTTTTCCATAGCGCGAGCCAAATACTCGCCGATAGAACGGTCGCCATTGGCAGAAATTGTGCCAACCTGAGCGATTTCTTCAGAAGTTTTGATGTCAGTTGAACGTGACTTAACATCGGCAATCACAGCCTCGACCGCCATATCGATACCGCGTTTCAAATCCATCGGGTTCATACCGGCGGCAACGGCTTTGCAGCCTTCTTTGATGATAGCTTCAGCCAAAACGGTTGCGGTTGTGGTACCGTCACCGGCTTTGTCGGCAGTTTTCTGAGCAACTTCCTTAACCAACTGAGCGCCCATATTTTCAAATTTGTCTTCCAATTCGACTTCTTTAGCAACCGAAACACCGTCTTTAGTGATTTTCTGCGCGCCGTAAGACTTGTCCAAAATCACGTTACGTCCCTTAGGACCCAAGGTGACTTTTACGGTTTTTGCCAAAATTTCAACGCCCTTAAGCATTTTAGCTCTGGCGTCGGTGCCAAATTCAATATCTTTTGCTGACATATTTAATTATCCTTTTTCTAAAATATTTTATAAATTAATCTTCAACCACTGCCAAAATATCAGATTCCTTCATAATCAAACGCGGTTCGCCGTCCAATTTGATTTCGGTGCCTGACCATTTGCCAAACAAAACTTTGTCGCCGACTTTAACCGACATTGGCATAATTTTACCGTCTTCGGCTCTAAATCCGTTGCCGACAGCCTCAACCACACCCTCGCTCGGTTTTTCTTTAGCGTTGTCGGGGATAATAATACCGCCCGCGGTTTTATTAACCTCGTCCACGCGTTTTACCAAAACTTTATCATGCAAAGGAACAATTTTCATTTTAAACTCCTCAATATAAGATTTATTGCATTTTAACTTTTCCTAGTCACTTAGTTAGGTAGCAAAAAAGCCAAAGTCAAGCGCGTCGGCAAAAAAAAATCGCAAAAATCATAAAAAAGTTTTTGACAAAATATTCAAAAAAACGTATCTTTAGGGTAATTCATTAAATTATTTATTCACTAATATTATTTTATATATGAAAAAAGATTTGCAAGAGCAGATATTCTGCATGCTTGGTAGACATTTTTCTTATGATGAAAATGTCATTTCTTCATACGCTGTCACCGCAGCTGTTCGTTTTGGTTGGTCAAAGGCTAAGACAGAAGAGCAGTTTAAAGAGCTTATCTCTGAAGGAAATGAGCGTTTTTGGAGTGTTGTCATTGCTGATCCGGTTACACGTGCTTTTCCCTATGGAGAGTGTGGCTTGTTTAAGTTAGACGGAGATGCGCAAAGAAAAGAACTTTGCCTCCTTGACAAGCAGAACCTCAACAAGTTTTTGGAAAAAAAGCTCAATCCGGAGATGAAACGCTATTTGACGGCTTGGAAAAATGATGTTGAATATCCGGGTTTATTCGCTCCGTCAACAAAGTTAGTCGAGGCTGAGCACCGTATGCTCTCTTATTTGGGTGATACACCTTACGAAGAGGGTCGAGAGAAAGTTTCGGGCATTGCCAATGCTACTTTGCGTGTGATTATGCAAGGCTGGTTGCTTCATCCGGAGTTGCTTGCTCAAGAAAAAGAGGTTGCAGACATCATTGATTGTTTGGAGCTGTCTAATTGTGATTTCTGATTTTCATGCAAAAAAATTAAAACCGTTGAACCTGCGTGGTTCAACGGTTTTTTTGTGGCGTTAAGCTGAGTTAGTATTTGTTTTTTTTGCTGTTTCCGCCACGAGTGACGATTTCGGCAAACGCGCTCAGCACAAAGCTGACCACAATCAGAAACGACACAAACACGAACGAGACAAAAAATACCCATGCGTTGGGGAACACCGACATGACCGGACGCGCAATGTTAGATGCCCAGCCGTCAAGCGTGAACACTTGTAGCAGAGTGAACATAGCGTGCGACAAGGTCGAAAACTCCACAAACACACCGCCGTACAAATAAACCGACATGATTGAGAATACATAAAAGAACACTACAAACACCGCCAACATCGCCAAAAAATTGGGGAGCAAAGTGATACAGGTGTTAACCATATTTTTCAGGCGTGAGAAACGGTTGATGTATTTGAGCGAGCGAAACAAACGAAATGTTCGCAAAATGATAAAGTAGTTTGCAAAGGGGATGGAAGAAACCGCAACGACCGCAAAGTCAAACACGTTCCAACCTTTTTTGAAAAAGCTGAGACCGTAGGCATAAAGTTTCATCAGCATTTCAATCACGAAGATAGCCATGCACAATCGGTCGAGCACAAACAGAATTTTATCAAACAAAATGTTTTTGATGTCAGAAGCCATCAAGCCCAATGCCATGGCGTCAATCACAATCAAAGACATAATCAGTAGGTCAAAGTTTGAACTTTCCACCAGTTTTTTAGTTTTGCGTTTATCTTTCTCAAAAGCCTTTTTTTTCATCTTTACCACCTTAGTTTTTGGGTTTCTCATCCTTTTTCATTGTGACCACACCCGTTGTCATTTGCGAGACCGCCCCGCGGTCGTGGCAATCCGGTCCGCCAATAAAGCCTTATCGCCTTACCAATCGACCAACGCCGAGTGCGTAACAACAAGACGCCTTCCAATATAGCCATAGTCTACATCAGAAAACATAAAAAGCAACAATTATTGCCGCCAACGAGATTGCCGGACCAAACGCGCCGATTTTTTGACGTGTTGCCAAAGCCTGAAGAGCAAACAACAAGCATGACAACACAATCGTATAAAGCACGCCGTCTATGCCCAACCATGCCCCGATTGCCGCAAATAACTTAATGTCGCCGCCGCCGATAGCGTCCGACCGCCGCCAAACCAACATCAGTCCGGCGATGGTGGGGAGCAAATAGCCGACCGCTGCGCCGATAGCGCTCTCGGGAGCGATAATCAACTCGCCTCCTAATGCGGCATAAACAAAACCGCCAATCATCAACGGCACGGTCAAAACATCAGGCAACAACAAGGTTTTATAGTCAACCTCCAACAACAAGAGTAATGTTCCTAAAAATGCCGCTATCGCTGGGGAAGAAAAGTGCAGGGCGGAAGCGATAAAAAGCCCGCAGCCAACAAGCGCAAACATCACGCATCGCCAAAAATAAGCCTTGCGCAAAATTCGCCGCCGCGCATGACGGACGTTTTCGCCCAACTGCGGCAAACTCAAGCCCCGCAACAACTGCCAAATAGCCTCTGGAGCCGAGGCAGGCAAAATTTTGCTCAATCGTCGCGCCAAACAGGGAATCATAAAGCCTAAAACCGAACCGCAAATAGCGTATAATATCATCGCGTTAAACTTTCTGTTAGTTTTTCCACTCAAATTTCTTTAGCGCGGCGACAATCGGTTGGTCTGCCGGTGCAAAGGTGAAATTGTCAAAGTCTTGCGGACTAATCCACTGCGTCTGCTCATGGTCGGGATGAAACGGCAAATCAGCATTGTCGCAGGTGGCAAAATAGGCGTTCAGCACAATGGTGCCGAAGTCATAGGTGTATTCAGACTTCATAAAAAAGTCGCCCACCGTGACGGGGAGCTTTAACTCCTCTTGCAACTCGCGCGCCAAACATTGGGGCAGGGTCTCGCCTTCTTCCAACTTTCCCCCGGGAAATTCCCATAAATATTCGCAACTTTTGCCGTGTTTGCGTTGCGCGATTAAAATTTTGCCGTTACAAACCACAATACCTGCCGCCACTTGTTTTGTTGCCATTTTTCAACCTTTCTTACCTTAACAATCAAACATATTATATACAGATAAAACAACTTTGGTTGTAATTCAAACAAAATTGTGCTGATATAAAGCCGTAATTTTGTTTTTTGAGGAGATTCCTATGAAAAAAATCATTTTAGGTGCTGCCGCGCTTATGCTTTTGACCGCCAACAGCTATGCCGCTGAAGACATTGTTTCAACACTGGATAGCGTAAACTCTAAAATTGTCGACACGCAGGCTAAGATTGAGGCTAAAAAGGCTGATTATAAAGCCCAACAAGAGGCCAAAAAACAAGAACAAGAGGCTAAAAAAGCCGCTGTTAAAGCCAAAACCGATAACGTTAAAAACAACCTGAAAAATTTGAAAAACAGCTTTTCGGTTGACTAATTCGGCGCAAGATCAATCAAAAAAATACCGTGAGTTTGCCTCGCGGTATTTTTTTTTGCTTATAATTCTCTTTGTTTGACGACTGTCATTGCCACGTTCAGCTTGTCTTTGGAAAGGGAATCTTTTGTGGTTACCGGTGGATTCTCCGCCAGTTTTTGCATTAATTCCTCAAATTTCTTGCGTTGTGCCTCTTCACGAGCCTCTTTAGCCTTTTGCAAACGTAGGTCTTCGGCATGACGCAACGCCGGCACCATATCCAAAACTTTTTTCTGAGGCTCAACATCGCCAAGTACGGCAGGTTTATTAAAGGTTGTCGGGATTTTAAACGCCGAGCTGGTCGCGGCCTCTTTTTCAATTTCATCAAACGGCATACCCTTTTTGCCCTGCCGACTGAAGTCGTAAGGATTGTAAAAATAGTTGAGGCACACCAACTTGCCGTCTTTAATATAAGTGTAAGTTGCGTCCAACACGTCTTTATAAGCGCCGACGTTTCGTTCTTCCGGCTTGCGCGAGCCATATTTGAACCACGATGACAACTTTTTGCGGTTGACAAACACATTAACTTTTTGCTCGGCCGAAACCCACCAGTCGCGCGCGGTTTTCGCCATATAAATATTCTCCAACTCGTCTTGATAAGCGTTCATCTTCCCCGGTTTGAAAATACCTTTTTCAATGGCTTTGCGATATTGCTTTGCCCAGTTTGAGAACACTTTGAGGTCGCCGGTTTTAATATATTGCTCGCGCTGATACAAAATGGTTGCCAACCGTGCCGAAATTTCATTGTGCTGATTGAGGCGGATAATGTCCTCGGGCGCTAAATCGGCGCGCAGAACCAAACCTGATTTTTGCAACGTTCCCCATTTTTGGTTGAGCATGGTATGCACATAATCAAAATGCTTAAACTCATGCGCCTTATTGCCTTCAAACTCGTGCGGCGCATTAAAACGGTTGATAAACGCCATAATGGCTTTTTGTTCTTGCGGGGTGGCGTTGGTGGTGTCGGGCAGAAAAAAGTGCATATAAACCGAATCTTTGTGGTCAAAATAAGCCCCCAAACAAATGCGGGAACGATAGTTGCAACGGTTGATGATTACCGTGTCTTTACGCCATTGATCGTCGGGCATAGTCTCCAAATATTCCGAAATGCTCGCCGCTTTGCCCTGTTTTTGCGCCTCTTGCATGGTCAACCGCTCAGTTTTGTTGGGGAGCTCTGGGTTTTTTATCTCATTTGAGCCTGACGGCGCGTTGGCGGGCTTGCCTGCCAACCCGAAAAATGTGACTGCCGTCAATAACTTGCTTCTCCACTCCATAACAAAACACCCCTCAAATTTATCAATATCTTTGAGGGGCATTTTAGCATAATTTTTAACAAAAATAAAGACGCGGATTAAAATTCCTGCTTCAAATCGCGGTCAAACATTGAACGTATGGTCGATTTGATGTCGGCTTTTTCATAAATAACCTTATACAAAGCCTGACAAATCGGCATATCAATATTTTCTTTATCGGCGATGGTCTTAACCGCCTGCAAGGTGGGCACGCCTTCCGCCAACTTGCCAAAGTCCTCCCCGCGGGCGAACTTTTCGCCAAACATACGGTTGTGGCTGTGCTTAGAGAACAAAGTCGCCTCATAATCGCCCAAGTGCGACAGACCGTAAGCGGTTTTAGGATTACCGCCGAAGTGCCCGATAAAACGCCCGACTTCAACCGGCGCGCGCGCCATCAATGCGCCTTTGAGCCCATACCACTCCAAACCGTCCAAAATGCCGGCCGCCAAACCGATAACGTTTTTCAAGGCGGCGCCGATTTGGTTGCCGATAAGATCCGAGCCAAAATAAAAACGAATCAGCTCGCTCTGCATCAGGCTGATAACGTGCTTGGTGGTCTCGGGCTCGTCACTGTCAATCACCGCGCATGACGGCACCTTTTTCATATAATCCTGAACATGTCCCGGACCTGCCAAAACCGCAATATGAATCGGTTGCTTAACCTCTTCGCGCATAATCTGATACATCGTTTTAGCCGTGTTTTCTTCCAAACCTTTCATAGCCAACAAAAAGGTTTTGCCGCTCAAGTCATAGCCGTTCAGCTGTTTGCACAAAGAGCGAAAATGCTGACACCCGATAGAGATGATAATAAAGTCGTTTTTGAGCACATCGGCAATATCTTCATGCAAAATCATATTGTCGGTCAGCGACAAATATGGATTCTTTCTGGTTTCTTTAAGCTCAATAAAATTAGGAGAGGTCGGAATATCATACATATCCACCTGATTAAACTTGGCGTAATTAACGGAATACCAACCCAAAAAGGTGCCCCAGCGTCCGCACCCGATTAACGAAGAGTTTGTCATTTGTCACCCCTGATAAAAGTTATCTGTTTCAATACCAACATAGATACCGCAATTTTTGCATAATTGCAATCTTAAAGGGGAATAACTAACAAGACCAGATTTACAATGCTGAGTTTTTGTTGTGCTGACGAGCGACAATAGCGTTGATATAGTCAAATTCTTCAAAGGATTTGTATGCGTTATCATAGCTTTTGCCTTCGCAGTTATAAAAAACCTGATTGGCTAAAGACTTGATGGCGTTGTCGATTTTTTGAAAAGCGCTATTATAGTCGGAACTAAAATTGTTTTTAACCTTTTTTTGCACAAGGTCATGATAGGCCGCAATCACCTTCAATGTCTCGTCGGCGGAATTTGCATACCCTTTCTGCTCAAAATCTTTCATAATTTGAGCCGTGGTCTGATAAAAACACTTATTGGTTAAAATACCCCGTTGCTTTTTATTGTTACCATCAATAATCATGACAAAGCATCCAATTAAAAACCGTAACCTTGTTTAACACAGTTTATTTTAAAATGCAAGAGTCGTAATCAAAAATTACACCCCCACACACTACAATATATATAGTATAAGTTAAAAATAATTTAACACCGATAAAAATCAAGCCCCGTTTTGAGGCGGGGCTTGAAAGTTTTGGCTAGTCAACATTACCGAACGGGTTAATGTATTTCTCGTCCTGAGCGGCTCTCAGGTCAAACAAATTCAAAAACGTTCCGCTGACATAAATTGAAGAATATGTGCCGATAATCACGCCCCACATAATGGTGAACGAAAAACTGCGCAATGCGTCTCCGCCCCAAATAAACAGTGCGGCGGCGGCAAACAGCGTTGTCAGTCCGGTCAAAATCGTGCGAGACAAAATATCGTTAATACTCTTGTTTAACAAGTCGGTCTGCTTCATTTTCTTAAACTTTTGCAAGTTCTCTCTGATACGGTCGTAGTTGACCACCGTGTCATTGACCGAATAACCGGCCAAAGTCAAAAGAGCCGCAACCGTCGTCAGACTAAAGTCAAAGCCAAACAGTGACAGCAAACCGGCGGTGACCACCATATCGTGGATTAAGCCAATCATCGCGCCGAGAGCAAACTGCCACTCAAACCGCATCCAGATGTAGGCTGAAATCGCGAAAATCGCAATCACCGAGGCAATCACGCCGGCTTTCTTCAGTTCTCCACCAACTTGCGGACCAACCAACTCAACGCGCTTGTATTCATAATTACTGCCCAGAGTTGATTTAATTTCATTAACCGCAAGCATCTGCGCTTTCTCGTTCAGAGATTCCGCCTGTGCGCGAATCACAAACTCTTTGCCGTTCTCGCCGATGGTTTGCAGATTAATCTCGCCGACATTAATGTGCGACAACTGTTCTCTGACTTTTTCCAAATCAACGACCTGCGGACTTGCAACCTCAATCAGAATGCCTCCCGAAAAGTCAATGCCGTAATTAAAACCCTTAACGGCAATGCACACACAAGATAAAACAACCATCAATCCCGACAAAATGAACGACAATTTGGTTGTTTTCATAAAGTCGATATTGGTATCTTTGGTTACCCAACTAAAAATCTTCATTGCAATATCCTTCTTTTCTTAGATTGGAAGCTTTTTCGGCTTATATTTGTTGAGCCAATAGGTGATGATTAAACGCGCCACGGTGACCGATGTGAACATAGAAGTCAAAACGCCGATGGTCAACGTAACCGCAAAACCTCTGACCGGACCGGTGCCGAAGTAGAACAATACAAAAGCGGCAACCAACGTTGTCAGGTTAGAGTCCAAAATGGTTCTCCAAGCTTCTGTAAAACCTGCGTCCGCGGCGTCTCTGGTCGAGCGTCCGGCCTTAACTTCTTCTCTCATGCGTTCAAAAATCAGCACATTGGCGTCAACCGCCATGCCGATTGTCAGGATAACACCGGCGATACCGGGCAGAGTCATGGTCGCGCCCATCATACTCAAAACACCGAGCATTAAAAACAGGTTGGTAAACACGGTAATGGTGGTGAACAATCCAAACAAGCCGTAAGCGGCAATCATAAAGGCCACAACCGCAACCAAACCGATGACGGAGGCGACGATTCCCTCATGAATTGAGTCTGCGCCCAAACCGGCGCCCACGGTGCGCTCTTCCAAAACCTCTAACGGTGCGGGCAACGCGCCGGAGCGTAGCAATAATGCCAAATCATTGGCTGATTTAACATCAAAGTTACCGGTAATCACACCGCTGCCGCCCAAAATAGCGCTCTGAATCGTCGGGGCTGAAATAACCTCGTTATCCAACACAATCGCCAGTCTTTCGCCCACGTTGTTTTTGGTGGCTTCACCGAACTTTTTGCCGCCGAGCGTGTTAAACTTAAAGCTGACCACGGGTTGACCTTCCTGATAAGCAACTTGAGCGTCAACCAAATTTTCGCCGCCGACAACCGGTTTGCGATTAATCACATAAGTGCCGCCGTCACCATTGACCAAACGAGAGCCGGAGCTTAACATCCCGCGGCGGGCGTCAGCCGCCGTTGACCGGCTGTCAACCAAGTGAAACGACATTTTAGCGGTTTTGCCGAGCAATGCCTTAACCGCCTCGGGGTTCTGCAACCCGGGGAGTTGTACCACAATACGGTCTGAGCCTTGTCCTTGAATAACCGGCTCTTTAGTGCCGAGTTCATCAATACGGCGGCGGACAATTTCAATAGATTGCTCCACAACTCTAGCCTTTAACTGTCCGATAGCCATGTCGCTGTATTTGATGGTGACTTCGCCGTTATCGCCTTGCGTCACTTCAATACCGTCGTCAATTTTATTAAATTTAGAAACAGCCTGAGCGCGGGCGTTGGCATTGTCAATCACCACGGTAACATTATTGTCATTGGCCTTAAGGTTGGTATAGCGAATACGATTCTCACGCAAAATCTGTCTGACGGAATCTTCCACCGTAGACATTTTTTCTTTGAGAACATCATCCATCTTAACTTGCAGCAACAGGTTTGAACCGCCCTGCAAATCCAATCCGAGGTTGACCGGTTGCCACCATTTCGGCAACGAAGACGTATCCTTCAGCATATTTGGAACGGCAAAGAAAAAGCCGATTACGCAAATAGCCAAAATCAGGATAACGCGAGATTTTGATAACTTATACATACCAGCGTCCTTTATTGTTTTTTCGTTTTGGCGGTTTTAGTCTTAGGTGCGGCTTTTTTCGCCGGTTTTGCCTTTGGTGCAACCGGAGCGGCGGTGTTTGCCTCTTCTTCAGCCTTCATCAAAACGCCGGCTTTGTTCAAAACCACAACCACGCCGTCGGCAATTTCTGCCAAAAACTCGTTTTCGTTAGCCACTTTGGTGATGGTGGCATACAAGCCGCCGCGAGTGATGATTTTGTCGCCTTTTTGCAAAGCGTCAAGCATAGCCTGATGCTTTTTGGCTTTTTTCATCTCGGGGCGGATTAAGAACAGATAAAACAACAAAAACAGTATCAACAACTGATATAAAGTGCTGTCAACCATACTTTTATTCTCCAATTAAAAATTAAATACCCCTCGTACTATACAACATTATATAAGGATAACAAGCAATAATCCGAAAGTTTGAACCTTTTTTGTGAAAAAAAGTGAATATTTAGGGCAGGTATGCCAGTGGATTCAAGGGTTTTTTGCCCGAGCGAACTTCAAAATGCAGTTGGGGAGTATTGACGCCGCCGGTACTGCCGACTTTGGCAATCGGCGTGCCTTTTTGCACCCGTTGACCTTTGGTCACCAAAAACTTGCTGTTGTGGGCGTAGGCGGTAATCCACCCGTCATTATGCTGAATCAAAATCAGGTTGCCAAAGCCTTTCAGCTCATTGCCGACATAGGCGACTTTCCCCGCGTCCGCGGCTTTGACCGTGGTTCCCAATGCCGCCTTAATGTTAATGCCGTCATTGGAGCGTCCTTTGCCGATAGTCCCAAATCGCGAAATAATAGTGCCGCGCACCGGCCAAGCAAATTTGTTTTTGCGATAGGTCGTGACTTTTGCTGAACTCTTAGATGAAGAATAAGACGATGTTTTGCCTGAAGTTTGGCGTGTTGTCGCAGAGCTGACGGTTTTCGTCGGTGTCGATTCGCTTGCGGCGTGATAGCCTCCCACGCTTGCCGGTAACGCCAACTTTTGCCCGATACTCAAGGTATAAGGCTCGCGCAGGTTGTTGAGCCGGCTCAAAGTGGTAACGTCAACATTATAGTTGCGAGAGATACTGTACAGCGTGTCGCCATGCACCACGGTATGATAACGCGCGCTTGGGATTCGTAATACTCGCCCCACATAAAGTGTGTACGGTGGCGTGAGGTGGTTGGCTTCGATTATATCGCGGATAGGAACGTTATAGGTGCGAGAAATGCTGTATAGAGTGTCGCCCCGACTGACGGTCACGGTGTCGGGTGTGCTGCCGCCCCACAAGGCGTTAAAAGACATAAGCCGCACCCCGCCGGAGTTAAACGAACATCCGGCGCAAAAAAATATCACGGTCAACCACACCGCCAATTTTTGCAGTTTCAGCACGACGACCACCTTGTTTGTTGCGGTTTGTATATATACATTGGGGATTGTAATGCCGATAAGATTAAAATTTCCTTATTTTTATAATTAAAACATTGCAATTTTGTGCAAATAAAGCTAAGTTATGCGCGATATTTAAGAAGATTTACAACAAATTAACCATTATTACCTAGTTTTTAGGTAAATAATTCGATTCTGTTTTTGAGGATAGAGGAAAACAATGTCACAATCCGAGCGTCCGGAGATACTAGATGAAAGCGGCGACAAATATAAATACGGCTTTGTTACCGATATTGAGGCCGACACCGCGCCTGCGGGGCTGAACGCGGATATTATCCGCCTGATCTCGCGCAAGAAAGAAGAGCCGGAGTGGTTGTTGGAGTGGCGCTTAAAGGCCTTTGAGTTTTGGCAGACGATGACCGAGCCTGATTGGGCAAAGCTGAGTTATGACAAGGTCGATTATCAGTCCCTGCATTATTATTCCGCGCCTCGTCGCAAACAAGCGCCCAAAAGCCTTGACGAGGTTGATAAAAACCTGCTTGAAACTTATGACAAACTGGGGATTCCTCTTAAAGAGCAAGAAGCCTTAGCCGGCGTCGTCGCCGTTGACGCTGTTTTTGACAGCGTGTCGGTAGCCACCACTTATCGCGCCAAATTGGCGGAGAAAGGCATTATTTTCTGCTCCATTTCCGAGGCGGTTAAAGAGCACCCAGATTTGGTTAAAAAATACTTAGGTTCGGTTGTGCCGTATACCGACAACTTTTTCGCCTGCCTCAACTCGGCGGTGTTTACGGACGGCTCGTTTGTTTATATTCCCAAAGGCGTGAAAAGCCCGATGGAGCTTTCAACATATTTCCGAATTAACGCCAAAAACACCGGACAGTTTGAGCGCACGCTGATTGTCGCCGAAGACGACAGCTATGTTTCTTATCTTGAGGGGTGCACCGCGCCGCAACGCGATGAAAATCAGCTCCACGCCGCGATTGTTGAGATTGTGGTTATGAACAACGCCGAGGTCAAATATTCCACGGTGCAAAACTGGTATCCGGGGGACAAAGACGGCAAAGGCGGCGTTTATAACTTTGTGACCAAACGGGCGGCTTGTCGCGGGGTTAATTCTAAAATTTCGTGGACGCAGGTCGAGACCGGCTCGGCTGTGACGTGGAAGTATCCGTCCTGCGTGCTGCAAGGCGACAATTCGGTTGGCGAGTTTTATTCGGTGGCGGTCACCAACAACCGCCAACAAGCCGACACCGGCACCAAGATGATTCACATTGGCAAAAACACCACCTCAAAAATCATTTCCAAGGGCATTTCCGCCGGTTGCTCCAACCAAACCTACCGCGGCCTGGTTAAAGTTGCGCCTCAGGCTGATAATGCCCGCAATTACTCGCAGTGCGACAGCCTGTTGATTGGCGCGACCTGCGGTTCGCATACAGTGCCTTATGTTGAAAACCGCAACCGCACCGCCATTTTGGAGCACGAGGCGACCACCTCAAAAATCAGTGACGAACAGCTGTTTTATTGCGCCCAACGCGGTATTGGCGAGGAACAGGCGGTCAGCCTGATTGTGAACGGTTTTTGCAAAGATGTTATGCAGCATTTACCGATGGAATTTGCCATTGAGGCGGCCAAACTCATCAACATCAGCCTTGAAAGCAGTGTGGGGTAGGTTGCAAAATAAAAAAATTGAATACAGAACGTTAATGACTATCAAACAGAAAGGACTATTGTTATGTCAAAAAAACTGAACGACCAAGAAATTGTCGAAGTATTAAACGCCATGTCGGATTCGGCCAAAAGAATTTTGAAAAATATCAAAAAGAAAGATTTGGCACCGATTGAACAGGCCGAGACTATGCTTTCGGAGTTAAAATCACGTTATTCCGAGGGTGTTGCCGCTGAATAATCTTTTAGAGAAGGAAAGATAAAAAATATGAATACGCCGTTGCTTGAAATTGAAGATTTGCATGCCGAAGTTTGCGGAAAATCCATAATCAAAGGCTTTAACCTGACCATTAATGAAGGTGAGGTTCACGCCATTATGGGGCCGAACGGCGCCGGCAAGTCGACTTTGTCTTATGTTCTGTGCGGAAAGGCAGGATACAAGGTAACCTCAGGAAGCGTGCGCTTCAAAGGCAAAGATTTATTGGCAATGAGCACCGAAGAACGCGCGCGAGAAGGCTTGTTTCTGATTATGCAATATCCGGTTGAAATCCCAGGGGTGGCGACCACGGCGTTTCTCAAACACTCGGTTAATGCCGTGCGCAAACACCGCGGTTTGCCGGAGCTCGACACCATGGAGTTTTTGAAAATGGTGCGTGCCGAAGGCGCTCAGCTCGGCATTGATGGCGATATGCTCAAACGCCCGATTAACGTTGGTTTTTCCGGCGGTGAGAAAAAACGTATGGAAACCCTTGAAATGTCTATCCTCAAGCCCGACTTTGCCATTTTGGACGAGGCTGACTCCGGCTTGGATATTGACGCGCTCAAAGTGGTGGCGGAAGGTGTCAACCGCCTGCGTGACGGACATCGCTCCATGTTGGTCATCACGCACTACCAACGCTTGCTCAATTATATTGTGCCCGATTTTGTGCATGTTTTTGCCGATGGTCACATTGTTAAGTCCGGTGACAAAAATTTGGCATTGGAGCTGGAGCAAAACGGCTATGCCGAGTTTGTGAAAGAAAAATAAATGGATAATTTGATTCAAAATTTAGCGCACGCCGATGACAGCGCGGAATTGCATCAAATCCGCCAAAACGGTCTGCGCGCATTTGAAAATCACGGCTTGCCGACCGCCAAGACCGAGGCTTGGAAATATACTCGTCTGCGTGACTTGCGGGTTGATGACTATGAATTTCCGCCGCAACTCAAAGCGGATAAAGTGCCTGAATTGCCGTTTGAGGCTTATGTCATCAATATCGGCAACGGATACGTCAGTGCCGACTTGCCCGACATCATCGGTGTTAAAATCGCGCCGATAACCGAGGCTGTATCCTATCTTGGGCAAAATGCCGCCGCCTCAAAACATCCGTTTGTGGCTCTTAACGACTATTATCTTGAGCATGGGTTGTTCATCACCGTTACCGGCAACTTGGACAAGCCTTTGGTGCTCAACTACCATGTTGTTCCAAACGGCAAAAACTACTTTTACAATCTGCGCAATGTTATTGTGTGTGAAAGCGGCAGCAACGTTCGTTTGATTGAGCGATACACCTATGACGGCGAGGTTAAATCACGCTATTTGGCGAATATTGTGAACGAGATTTTTGTGCGCTCAAACGCCGCTCTGCAACACTACAAATATCAAAACGAGGCGTTTAAGGCCAATCACATTGCTTTCAGCGGCGTGAGCGTTGCCAAAGACGGAGTTTACCGCTCATTTTGCCTGCAGAAAGGCGCGAACATCGCGCGTAACGAGACCGAAGTCGTCCTCAATGGCGAAGGGGCGGAGGCTGAAGTCAATGCCGCATATCTGATGAACGGTTGGGCGACCATAGACACCACCACCAATGTTTATCACTATGTGCCGCACACCAGGTCGGCGCAGTTGGTCAAAGGCGTGGTCGGCGGCGAGGCCAAGGGCGTTTTTCAGGGGCGGATACACATTGCGCCCAACGCGGTTTGTACCAGCGGCACGCAGTTGCATAAAGCGATTCTGTTGAGCGATGACGCCGAGATAGATGTCAAACCCGAGCTTGAAATTTTTGCCGATGATGTTAAATGTTCGCACGGCGCCGCCAGTGGCGAACTGGATCCCGAGCAACTGTTTTATATGCAGGCGCGCGGCATCGGGCTTGAGGAGGCTCGTCAAATTTTGATAGACGCTTATCTGAACGACGTGTTGGATAAAATCAGCGATGAGCCGGTGCGTGAGTGGTTTAAAAGTTTAATCTGAAAGCCTATTTTTTTTAGGCAAAGGCAGGCGTAACGATGTATGATGTGTATGAGATTCGCAAAGATTTTCCGATATTGGGGGAGCTGATTAACGGTAAACCTAATATTTTTATGGATTCGGCGGCGTCGGCGCAAAAACCGCTGCCGGTTTTGGAAAAAATGCGCAACCTATATTTGCAGGCTTATGCCAATGTGCACCGTGGGTCATACTATTTGTCCGAGACCATCACCGCCGAATATGAAGAGGCGCGCAGTCGAGTGCATGAGTTTTTGAACTCATTGAGTGATAAAGAGATTGTGTTTGTGCGCAATGCGACCGAGGGTGTTAATCTTGTGGCGTCGACATGGGGACGGCGCTATCTCAAAGCGGGTGACGAGGTGGTCGTCTCTGAGGCGGAACACCACGCCAACCTTGTGCCGTGGCAGGCTTTACGAGATGAAATCGGCTTCACCCTCAAAATTTTCAAACTCGGGGATAACGGCGAATATCTTGAAGAAGAATACCTCAAGCAACTGACCGCTAAAACCAAATTGGTGGCAGTCGCCGGTATGTCAAATGTTTTGGGAACGATTTTCCCGATAAAAAAAATGATAGCGCAGGCGCATGCGGTTGGGGCGTTGTTTTTAGTCGACGCCTGCCAGTATGCCGTGCATCAAAAAATAGATGTGCAGGATTTGGATTGTGATTTTCTGGTCTTTTCGGGGCACAAAACCTATGGTCCGAGCGGTATCGGCGTTTTGTATGGCAAGTATGATGTCCTAAACACCATGCCGCCTTATCAGTACGGAGGCGATATGGTGGCTTCGGTCACCTACGAAAAAGCCGAGTTCAACGAGCCTCCGTTTCGGTTTGAGGCGGGCACGCCGGCGATTATGCAAGCCATCGGCTTGGGCGAGGCGTTGCGCTATATGATGAACTTGGGTATGGAAAATATCACCGCGCACGAAGACGAGTTGACACGCTATACAACCGCCAAATTGCGTGAGATTAAAGGTTTGCATATTGTGGGCGACGCGCCGAACAAAGGCGGCGTGTTCTCCTTTGCGGTGGATGGTATGCACCCGCAGGATTTGGCTTTTATTCTTGACAAAGAGGGCGTTTCGGTACGCACCGGACACCATTGCGCGCAGCCGATAGTCAACCGTATGGGGTATGAATCTTTGGCGCGCGCGTCTTTAGGACTTTATAACACCAAAGAAGATGTTGACGCCTTGTGCGCCGCGATTATTAAAGCGCAAAAGTTTTTCTGAAAAACTCGGCGCGTAGGGGAAAATAATGCAAAATTACTGGTGGATTTTCGCGCTTATGCTGAGTGTATTAACGGCGAGTTATGTCGGTATAAACCAGTTTATTAAGGTTAAGGGGTCGGTGCTCATGGCTTATCGCGGGCTTGGCACGGCACTGGTGTTGCTGCCGTTTTGTTGGAGCTTTGAGCCGATTCCCAATATCGGGTTTTATGTGCTTTGCTTGTTGCAAGGTGTTGTTCTTTCTTTGGGCGAAAATCGTATCCTTAATTCGGCCAAAACCTTTGGCGCCGAGGTCACCAGTCTGATACATCCCGTGAGTATCGCCCTGATTTTTATCATCTGGATGGCGCTACACCCTTCTGAGCTGACGGTGCTGACCGCCACGCCGTTAAAATTGTCGGGTATTGTACTGTGCTTATGTGGCACGGCGACGGCTCTGATTTTAATCAGCCGCGCCCGCGCCAACCGCCGCGCCTTATGGTTTTTGCTGGCGGCCATGGCTTGCGAAACTTTTATTGATGTCAGCAACAAAGAGACCACCCACCTCGGCGCCGCCAATATTGCCTCCGCGGTGTTTTATTACACCTTTATCACCTCGCTCGTTGCGGGCGTGTGCAATATTGCGTTTCAGAGCCGCCGCCGGTTTTTTGATGTTTTCAAACCTCAAAATTTGCGCTTTGCGTGGTTTTTCGTGCTGTTTGCCATTGCGCACAGCGTGCTTAAAACTTTCACCATGTACCTCAGTCCTAATCCGGCTTATGTGGCGGCGATCGTTCATGCTTATCCGGTGTGGATTGTGGTCGGACGAGAATATTTGTTTGCCAAATCAAATAATCAGCACTATATAAAGATTAACCCATGGTATTTAGGCTTGCTGTTGGTGTCGATAGTTTGCCTTATTTTAATGGTTGAGGAATAATAATGAGCGAAGACAGTAATATTGATATGAACGAACTCGGGCTTTTGAGCGCGATGACCCAAGGTCAACCCTCGACCGAAGACGAGGGCAAATTGCCTGCCGACTATACCGCGACGGCGGGTCAACCACTGCCCGAGGGCGAAAATCTTGCCGCCAAGGAAGATATTATTGAGGCGCTGAAAACCGTGTGCGACCCCGAAATCTCTATAAACATTTATGATTTGGGTCTGGTTTATGATATTCGCCAAAGTCCGAACGGCGATGTTGATATTGATATGACCCTGACAGCCCCGGGGTGTCCCGTGGCCGGAATCTTGCCCCAACAGGCGGCGGATGTCGTGGCGTTGGTTGAAGGCGTGGGACGGGTGAGTGTTAAAATCGTTTGGGAGCCGGCGTGGAGTATTGACCGCCTGAGCGATGAGGCTAAAGCGATGATGGAGCTTTTGTAAACAGATGAATATTGAAGATTTGATTGAAAATTTTTCGTTTTTGGACGGTTGGGAAGAAAAATATAAATATATTATTGAGCTTGGCGAGCATTTGGAACCGCTAGATGAAGCGTTTCGCACCGAAGAGTGGAAAGTCCGTGGTTGTCAGTCTCAAGTTTGGTTGGAACCGATAGTCAAAGATGGCAAAATCAGCTTTAAGGGCGACAGCGACGCGTTTATTGTCAAAGGGCTGATAGCGATTGTGCTGATGATTTATTCAAATAAATCTGCACAAGAGATTAAAAATATTGCAGTTGAAGAAATTTTTGCTAAACTCGGATTGCAAGAACATTTAAGTCCGAGCCGCCGTAACGGATTGTTTTCTATGGTTGAAAAAATCAAATATTACGCGGCAACCTTAGGTTAGGGACAAATTATGAACATACACGAGTACCAAGCCAAGCGCATAATCAGTAACTACGGCATTAAAATTCCGCAAGGTCGCATTGCCTATACTCCGCTTGAGGCGCGGCGCGCTGCGGCGGCTGTTTCCAAACGCGGTCCGTGGATGCTCAAGGCGCAAATTCAGTCCGGCGCGCGTGATAAAGGTCATTTTATTGAAAAATCGGCAGGTAAAGGTACCGGCATCAGACAAATTAAGTATCGTCGCCACATCGCGGCCGAGGCCGAGCGTATGTTGGGGGCGACTTTGGTCACGCCGCAAACCGGCAGTAAAGGCAAGCGTGTGACCCGTGTTTATGTTGAGGCGTTTCATAAAATTAAACAAATTTTTTATGCCGGTTTAGTCATAGACCGTCTTAACGCCGCCATAACCTTAATGGTGGCCAACCTTTCCAAAGCCGATATTACCGAGATTGCGGCAAAGACGCCGGAACAAATTTTGCGTGTTCCGCTCAACTTGCAAAAGGGCGCGAATCTGGCTCAAATCAAAGAAGTTGCGGCGTTTTTGCAACTCAAACCGCGCTATTTGCCCAATCTTAAAAAGTTTTTGCAAGGCTTGTTTAAGGCTTTTAGCGACAACGACGCGCTTATGCTTGAGATTAATCCGGCGGGGATTGACACGCGCGGCGAGATTATCGCGCTTGACGCCAAGTTGTCGATTGATGATAAGGCTATGTATCGTCAGCAAAAATTGTTGCCGTTGTTTGACGCTTATGAGATAGAGGAGCGCGAGTTGCGCGCCGTCAAAAACGGTTTTCAGTATTGTTCGTTTGAGGGCGGCAGTGTCGGTTGTATTGTCAACGGTGACGGCATTGCGCTGTCTGCGATGGATTTGATAAAAGCCAAGGGCGAGAATACGGCTTGCTTTTTGAACGTTAAAGGCGGTGTTGATAAAGATAAAATCGCCGCCGGTATTAAGTTGATTATGACCGACCCTCGGGTTGAAGGAATTTTGATTAATGCCGTGGGTGGTTTTTTGCGGTGTAATCTGTTAGCGGACGGAATTGTCTCTGCCGCCTCCGAGGTTGGCTTAAACGTACCGTTGGTGGTGCGTTTTGAGGGCACGAACAAAGATGAGGCAACCGCGATTTTAGAAAATTCGCACCTGCCGGTAATTATCGCGCAAGACATGGAAGATTCGGTCAACAAATTGTTGCAGGCCATGGAGGAAAGTGACTGATGTCGATTTTTGTTGATAAAAATACCAAAGTTTTGGTGCAAGGTATCACCGGTACGCAAGCCTCTTTCCACATTAAACGCAGTTTGTCTAACGGCACGAATATTGTTGCCGGTGTCACGCCAAACAAAGGCGGAACGGTGCATTTGGGTGTGCCGGTTTTTGATCGCGTGAGCGAGGCTGTGGCGGCAACCGGAGCCAACGCGTCGGTTATGTTTGTGCCTGCACGTCAAGTTGTCTCCGCCGTTATTGAGGGCGTTGAATCAGGCTTAGACTTAATGGTGTGTATTGCCGACAATGTGCCGGTTAAAGATATGATGGAAGTGAAGGCGATTCTCAAAGGCACCAAAACCAAACTCATCGGTCCCAATACCCCTGGAATCATCACCCCCGAGGCGGCAAATCTCGGTGTGTTTCCTGAAAATATCCACCACCCCGGTCGGGTGGGCGTTGTGTCTCGATCTTCTTCGCTGACGTATGAGGCGGTGTTGGAGACCACGCGCGCCAATGCCGGACAATCGACGGTCATCGGTTTGGGCGATGATATGATTATCGGTATGGATTTTGTTGATGTCTTGCGGGCTTTTCACGAAGATGACGATACCGATGTGATTGTGATGTTGGGGCAAATGGGCGGCACGTTTGAGGAGCAGGGCGCCGCGTTTTATCAGTCGCTGAAGCGCAAAAAGCCGGTGATTGGTTTTGTGGCGGGCAATACCGTTCCCGCGGGGCATAAAATGGGCTATGCCGGCGACCTTATCACCAACGGCAACATCACCGTGCAAGACAAAATCAACGCCATGCGTCAGGCGGGGATGATTATGGTTGACAACATCAACGATATCCGCGACGAGTTGGCAAAACTTTTAGCATGATGTGTCGTTGGTTGCAAAATATAATTGATTTGCTGCTGCCGCCGCGGTGCCTGTTGTGCGGTAAAGTTTTGAGCGGCGAGAACGGGCTGTGCGCCGACTGTTTTCAAAAAATTCGTTTGATCAGCGAGCCGATTTGTCGTCGGTGTGGAACCCCATTGCCGTCGGGGCGCAATGTGCCGAGTTGCGCTGTCTGCGTGAGTGATAAGAACAATCCGTTTCGTATGCTGCGCTCTCAGGTTTATTATGACGATAATAGCCGCCCGCTGTTATTGGGCTTAAAGTTTTATGACAAGACCGAAAACGCGCCGTTTTTGGCGCGGTGGCTATATGCCGCGGGTCATGATATTTGGCAACAGGGTGTTGATATGATTGTCCCTGTGCCGTTGCATTCAGCGCGGTTGCGTCACCGTCGCTACAATCAAGCGGCGTTGCTGTGCGCCGAGTTGGCAAAGTTGAGCGGGTTGCCGGTGGATTATACGGCATTGCAACGGCACAAAAATACGCGCCCTCAAGTTGAGTTTAATGGTCGCGAGCGCACCCGTAACGTCAAAAACGCGTTCAGCGTATCAGCTCCAAATGTCTTCAAAGGCAAAAGAGTAGTGGTGGTTGATGATGTGATGACCACGGGCTCGACATTGCGCGAGTGTGCTTTGGCGTTGTTGGCGGCGGGCGCTTTGAGCGTGGACGCGCTAACAGTGGCGCGCGTGGTGCGTGGTTAGTTGATTTTAAGGCAAAAGCGGATATATCAAAAAGCGAAAGGAAAATATATGTTGGATGTTTCAAAGTTAAAATACGCGCTGTTTGATTGGGATAACACATTGGTTGAGAGTCGTAGCTCGTTGACGCAGGCGGTGGAGATTGTGCTGAAAAAATATAATCTGCCGTGTTGGGAAGAGGCCAAGAAACGGCGTGACCGTAACTTGTCGTTTAAGGATAATTTTCCGCTTATTTTCGGCGCGGCGGCGGATAAGGCTTATGAGGAATACCGTGAGGTTTATAAACAAATTATGCCGCAAAAAATCAGGGTTTATCCCTATGCTGAAAAGGTGCTGGAGCTTTTGAGCGGCAAGGGTGTGCAGTTGTACGTTGTCAGCAATAAAGAGCGTTGTTTGTTGGAGCTTGAGCGCAAACTGCTATTGCCGAAAATTCGCTTTCGTAAAATCGTGTGCGGGCACGAGGCACCGGCGGATAAGCCCTCGCCGCAACAGATTCTATACGCGCTGGCTGATGATGTGGCAAAGCAAGCGATTGCTCCCGAGGCGGCGTGGATGGTTGGCGATAGTCCGATGGATAGTCAGGCGGCGATTGATGCAAATGTGACGCCGATTCGCATAGGTCGCTCCATTTGGGGAGACGAAGGAGAATACAACAATAAAATTGTTTATTTTAACAATTTTGAGGATTTTTACCAAAATATCGGGACAAACGCTTAAAGTTCTTGGAAAATCGGGGAAAAGGTTTTATATTTTAAGCATTAATTGTAAACGTTTTTTTATTGAAGGTATTAATGTCTGAACCGTATAAACTGGGAGCGACTTTCTCCCCCGATTCTACGGAGTTTTCCGTATTCTCTTCTCATGCTCAAAAGTTAGAATTGTGTTTGTTCTCTGATGACGAACAAACCGAAACCCGTGTTCCCATGATCAAAGAACAAGATGTTTGGTCGGTTAAAGTTCCGCACATCAAAGCGGGGCAAAAATACGGCTATCGCGCTTATGGCGACTATAATCCCGAGCAAGGCTTGTTTTTCAACCCGCAAAAATTGGCGGTCGACCCTTATGGCTTAGAAGTCTCTTCTGTGATTAAAGATTGGGAGACCGACGCGCTCGACGGCGGCAATAATATTGACAGCGCGCCGTATATGCCCAAGTCGGTGGTGGTGGAGCAAAACCCGTTTAAAGACGCCGCCAAATATCCTTATTTGCACCAAAAACCGCAAATTCCGTGGGGTAAAAACAGCATTTTTGAAATGCACGTCCGCAACTTTACCATCCAAAATTTCAACCTGCCGGAAGATGAGCGCGGTCGCCTGAAAGCGCTGACCAATCCGCAAATACTTGATTATCTGGAACAACTCGGCGTGAATAATGTTGAGCTTATGCCGATAACGCCGACTTGCCCCGGACGTTTTCTGCGGCAAGATGAGGGATATACCGACAACTGGGGCTATAATCCTTATTGCCACTTTGCCGTCAACCCGCGTTATGGCACGCATGAGGATTTGAAGGCGGTGATTAATGCTTTGCACTCCCGCGGGATGAAACTCACGCTCGATGTGGTGTTTAATCACACCGGCGAGTATGAGGCGCAGGGGTGGAAAGGGCGCGCCTTGTCTTATAAACTGCTCGACAGCCCGTCATATTATCTTTCCAACGGCGGTGATTTGGCGCATTATTCCAATACCACCGGTTGCGATAATAACTTTAATCTGAACACGCCTGCCGGACAACAAGTCTTGCACGATTACCTCAATTTTGTCAGCAAGATGGGCATTGACGGTCTTCGTTTTGATTTGGGCGGCGACTGCGCTCTCAATCAGTATGGCGAGTTTTTGGATAACGGCGGCTTTATGCAGGAACTGCGTTATGCGCGCGAGAAGTTAAATTTGGATATTTGCGTTGAGCCGTGGAGCGCTCTGCGGGGTAATTTCTCGGGACGTTTTTCAGGGCAAATAAAAGGCGTTAAGGAGTGGAGCGACCGCCGACATAAATTTGACGCGCACTTTTTCAGCTCCCGCGCCGGTTTGCAGGGTGAGTTTGCCACGCAAGTCGCCGGCTCGGCGTTGATTGACCCGCAGGAACACAGCAGTGCCGTGATTGGCACCGGACGTTCACACGATGGTTTTAGTCTGGTTGGCGCGTTTGAGCATGTGAAAGATACTCGCCCCAATGGCGAAGACGGACGTGACGGCAGCCATGACGAATATCGCAAATCGTCCAATCGAGACGAGTTGTATCTGCGCTCAGTCAGTAATGCCGCGTTTGATATTTTGAGCAAAGGCGTGCCGTTTATGCGTGCCGGCGACGAGCGAGGTTATTCCAGCCCCAATAACAATCCTTATTGCATAGACAACAAAACCGTATGGATCGACTGGAAAGCGCTTGACGCCGAGAATAAAAAATTGTTTTTGAATATCTGCCGCTTGAATGCTTTTCGTAAAAAACATCCGGTGTTTAACAGTCTGGAGCTTTTTACCGGAGAAGAAGTTGCCGCCAACGGCGTCAAGGATATTGTCTGGTTGCGTCCCGATGCTAAAGAGATGGAGCCTCAGGATTGGCAGACGCCTTATGCCAAAACTGGTGCGTATATGCTGAACGGCAGTAGCAAACAGGCCGGCGGCGCCGATGACGACTTTATGATTATGGTCTCGGGCGAAGACTATCACACCGTTGATTATCAATTACCGACCCCGCCGTCAGGAGGAAGTTGGAAGTTGATTTTTGATTCGTCAAAATCGGGCTTTGTCGATGAGCAAAAAGACTTTCACGCCGGTGATGTTTATGGCTTAAAACCGTTTTCGTACGTTATTCTCAGTCACAAAAACCGCGCGCCGCAAACACGGGTCAATGAGAACAGCGCCTTTATTCTCAAAAATAAGGGGCAAAATTCACGTTAGGATAGCCGATGAGTCATAATCCGAATACAGAAAATTCCAAACTCGGCCGCCGTATTATATGGGGTGCGGTCATTGTTGCGTTGGGGATTCTCAACTATTGGTACCTCAACAAATATCTGTCGTCTAACGCCGGCTATATCACCGCGTTTCAGGTGCCGGACGATGAACTGGCGCAGTATCGCAATCCCGCGGTTGCCGGCGTGTTTTATTCGGCTCGTCCAGAAGAATTATCAGAACAGGTTGATAAATATGTTCAGTCTGGTCGTTTTGTCGGTTATGCCGCCTATCAGCCCAAAATTGTGATTGTGCCCCACGCCGGTTATATGTATTCGGCTTCAACCGCGGGCAAGGCTTATGCCGTGTTGCAAAAATACGCGCCGACTATCAAAAAGGTGATTATGCTCGGACCTTCTCATTATGAGGGGGCGCGCGGTGCTTTTTTGAGTGATGCCGACTATTTTGCCACGCCATTAGGTAGCTTGAAAGTGCACAAAGACATTGAGAGCGAGTTGGTGAAAACCTCTCCGTTGTTTAAATTCAACAATAAACCGCATGACAAAGAACACAGCATAGAGGTACAGCTGCCGTTTCTTAAAAAAGTTTTGCCCGAGGCGCAGATTGTGCCGATTCTCTATGGCAACATAGCGCCGGAAGATTTGGCAAAAGCCCTGCAAAAATACCTTGCCTCGCCCGATACCGTGTTGTTGGTTTCGGCCGATTTGTCGCATTATAACGACTACGAAACCGCCCAAAAACAAGACCTTGCGACCGCCGATAAAATAGCCAAAGGCGACAAACTTGAAAATCATGATTCTTGTGGCGCTATCGGCATAAACACGGCGTTGCTGTTGGCGAAAGATAATCACTACCGCCCGCAGTTGTTGGAACTGATAAATTCGGGTGACACCGGTGGCGACAAAGACCGTGTGGTTGGCTATGGCGCTTGGAGCTTTTATCCGGATTCCTCGCCCGCGCCTCAGCCGAGCAGATTGGAAAGACAGGTTGAGAGCCTGAAGGCTTATAAGTCGCTTTATAGTGAGAATTTGTTGGAGATTGCCAAAAGTTCGGTTGAAAAAGCCGTGCGCCGCGGTGGCGCGTATTCGCCTTCCCGCCGTCATTATCCCGAACAGCTTTTTGACAAAGGCGCCGCGTTTGTGACAATTTATAAAAACGGCGAATTGCGCGGTTGCATCGGCAGCGTGTTGCCGCGAACCGCCATAGCGTTGGATATTGCCGCCAACGCGCGCGCCGCCGCGTTGGAAGATAGCCGTTTCTCGCCGGTTAGTGCCGAAGAGTTGCCGCTTTTGTCGTATGAAGTCTCGCTGCTGAGCGGGTTTGAGAAAATTTCTTATACCAACGAGGCTGAGGTTTTGCGCAAAATAAAACAAGGCGTTGACGGCATTGTGATTCGTGACGGCAACCGTCAGGGGGTGTTTTTGCCGAGTGTCTGGAAGCAACTTCCGCACAAAGAAGAATTTTTCAAACAACTTAAAATAAAGGCTGGTATGAACCCCAATTATTGGAACAATCGTATTAACGTTTATCGTTTTAGAACAGTGGAGATAAAAAATGAAGATTAACGGTTATGAACTGGCATTGACTGAAGAACAACTTGATGAAATCTTAGATTCTAAAACCCGCCACATCAATTTTGTGGATGAAACTTTCAGCGGTTATCAAAACCTGACTGACGGCAACAAAAAAGCCTTACAACATTTGGTCGCCGCCGCCAAATATTTTAATACGGTCGCCGCTGAGCAAGACCACGAGTTGAACCTGTTGTTGCAAAAAGGCTTGGAACAGACCGCCGCCACCAGCTCGCACGCCGCCAAAGCGCTCAAGTTGTTTAATATGTTTCGCGGCGTGGAGGGACACAACGGGGTTGATTTGCAACCGATAGAACTTTTTAAGGGCGTGAAAGGCGCCAAAGGTCGCAATTTTTATCCGTCAGATTTGACCGTGCCTGAGTTTTTTAAGATTATCAAACAAATGCTCGAAGAGGGCAAAGATGATGAAGTTCGCAAGATTTTGAACGTCAGAACCATGGTGCGCCGTAACGGACAATACCTTAAGGCCATTGACTATACCGAATATTTTGCCGACATCTTCTCCAAGGTCGCCAACGAGCTTGAAGTTGCCGCGCATTATACCACCGACGAAGATTTTAAAGATTATCTGGGGTGGCAGGCGCAGGCTTTGCTGCAAAACAACGAGGATATGGATATGCTCGCCGACAAACATTGGGCGGTGTTGCAAAACAACAATCAGCTGGAGTTTACGCTCAGTCGCGAAAGTTATGACGACGAACTGACACCCGAGATTTATAACAATCCGGAGCTGTTGCAAATGTTGGAGAGCCGCCGCATTGAGGTCAATGCCAAAGATATGCTCGGCGTGCGCGTGGGCATTGTCAACAAACAAGGTACGGATTTGATTTTGCGCTTTAAGTCTTATATGCCCGAGTTGGCAAAACTTATGCCTTTGAGCGAGCAATATACCCAAAGCGTGGCTGAGGGTGGCGAGCTCAAGCAAACCATGGTCGATGCCGATATTGTGATTTTGACCGGCGACTATGCGCAGTGCCGCGGTGGCGTGACCACAGCGCAAAACCTGCCGAATAACGACAAGCTGTCGATTAAGACCGGAGGTGGTCGCCGCAATGTTTATCACCGTCAGATTCGTCAGTCGTATGATGCGGAGCGTACCAAAAAACTTTTGGAGCGTTTGGTCGCCCCCGAATATCATCAATATTTTGACGTCGAGACGGATCATCTGTTTGTTATCGGTCATGAGAATGGTCACTCGTTAGGGCCTGATAATACTTATCAGCGTTCGCTCGGCAACTACAAAAGTGTGATTGAGGAGCATAAAGCCGATATGGTTTCCATTACTTTTATGCCCGAATATGTGAAAGCGGGTGTGATTGATGACGAAATGCTCAAAAAAATCTACACCACCTGGGTGGTTTATCGCTTGTTCTTAAAAGCGCAGCCGGTTGAGGTTCACCGCGTGGCTGAGTTGATTCATTTTAACTATCTGTTGGAGCGCGGCGCGTTTTATTTTGATTCGGAACATAAAGTCCACATTTGTTTTGACAAGTTTCATGACGCGGCGTGGAGCCTGTTGCGCGATACGGTTGAATTACAACTTTCCAAGTCTCCGCAAAAGGCCAAAGAGTTTATTGACCGCTACACGGCGTGGGGTGAACACTCGCAATATATTGCCAAAGTTCAGCAAGAACTGGGTCTCAAAAACTATATTGATTTGGTGTCTCACTTCTAGCTTAGGGAAAAGTGTTTTATTTGCTTGCCAAAACCAATAAAATCCCTAAACTTAATTTGATATGACTTAAAATTTGATGAGAGTTTGCAATGTATAAAAAACTTGTTGCCGGTGAGTTAAGCCTCGGCGAAACTTTTTGGAAGTTTGGAATTTTGGGCGGATTGCTCGGCTTGTTTGTGGTGCGTGTGTTCGGTAGCATTTTGGCGCCGCAGCTCCACGGATACAGCATTTATGTGTTCTTCACCCGTTTTTACAACTTTTTTCATAACGGCACCGATATTTTGTTGTCAACCGTGTGTTATCTGACCAGTCTGGCCATTTTCTGCGCCTATATTTTCTCAATCGTTTTGGGGGTTTGGCGCAGCTCGGCGGAATATGACAAAAACGTGTTTATTAAATATGCCGCGCGCGGATTGATAATTTTGTTTGCTTATATTTGCATAACCAAGGTTTTTTAAGATGACGAAAAAATTTTTTGTTGTGGCTTTGTTGCTGTTGCTGACTGCCTGCGAGGCCGGAAAATTTACGCCCGAGCGCAATCGCCTGCACGAAATGGGGCGCGATGGCATCTGCGAACAAAACCCCAAACGTTGTATTGACGGCGTGGCGTGGTAGCCTGCCGTTTTTATTGTTGACGTCTTGAACGGCGGTTAACTTCGCTCAAGTAGTGGTCAGAAGCGGATGTCTTGCCGTGATAGGCGAGGGAATAGTTTTGAATCACCAAACTGAACGGGTTGCGCATGGCGTAGTTGCGGTCAGGATAGTTAATGTTGGCATAGGCCACGCGCATGGTGGCGCGCCAAATCGTCACGTCAGGCTCATCGCTCTCGGGATAATAATCAATGGTGCGAAACTGGGTCTGCCACACGCCGCGGGCAATTTGCGTCATCCAGTCAATCTCTACATCGCGTTGCAATCCTTTGAGCCGTTGCAATATTATGCCCTGTTTGGCCTCACCGTCCTTAAAGGTGCTGAACACGCCCGAAGACGACATCCAATACACCGCCGAGCCGGTGGCCCAACGCGAGACCAACTCGTCGTAACGGTCGGTTATAATGTAGCGATACATAATGTAGTTGCGGATTTGCTCTTCTGTAATCAGGTTAATGGCCGGCACCTCAATTTCCGATGGTTCCAACAAATCAAGCTGATTGAATTTTTTATTAACGTAAAGCAGTCTCGGCGCGCTGCTGCGTTGCGGCAACAAAATATAAATCGTGCTCGCCAACATCATATTAAAACAAATGCTGAACACCGCCATAATCACCAACACGCGGGACGACCAAAGGTAACGCCGCTCGGGCATGGCTTTCACGTGTACACGCTCGGGATAAGCGCCTAACTTGTCGGGGCTGGATTTTTCTTTGTATTTAAATACGGTGTTAAAAATATCAAACATTATAAAAATTTAACCTCAAGTTAAGCCCATATGGCGTATTGTACACACGAAAGCTGAATAAAATCAAATAAATACTGTTCAGTTTCAATTTATTGATATAATTATATAGCATAGAAGTATATAAAGGGTTTATGTTATGAAAAAAATTTTTAGCGCGTTTGTGTTAGCGGTGGCGGCCTGTGCGACGAGTCTGCCCGACGATGTCATGGTCTCGGGACCGGAGCCTGTTTATTACAGCGATTGGGATAGAGCGATTCGCGTTGACGTTGATATGCAGAATATGTTTGTTGACGCGCCGCAAAAAATAGAAAAGCCGATTGATATTTATATGGCGATGGCCTTAGCGCTAAAATACAACTATTCGCGCCGCCTGATAAGCTATGAGCAGAGTTTGCTTGAAGCGGGAAAATCTCCGGTTTCCAAATTGCCGGAGATTATGGCTGGTGCCGGTTATAACTCGGATTCTCTGAATAATCGCATTGCGCCGGATATGAAAGTGGCGTGGAATATTTTGGATATTTCCAGTATTTATTATCAAAACTCGTCCGAGGGCTTGCAGGCCGGTGCCGCGGCGGAGCGCAGCCGTAAGGTGATTCATAACATTATGCAAGAGACCCGCAGTCTTTATTGGCAGACATTGGCGGCGCAAAAGTTAATTCCGGTGATTGATGAAATGACCGAGTATATGACTCTTGATATTGACGAGCTGAACGTTAAAGCCAAACAACTGGCGCAACGCGGCGGCTCGTTGAGCACGGAAGAATTGCAGCGCAAACGTCAGTATATGGATGCCATTAAGAAAATGCTCGAAATCAAACGCAAAATGGAGACCGCGGAGATTCGTTTAGCCGGTTTAATGGGTTTTCACCCCACCACGCAGTATAAACTGGTGGGCAAGGAATACGGCAATTTTGCCCTGCCTGCGATGAAAAATGAGTTGGCGCAACTGGAGTGGTTGGCTTTGATAAATCGTCCGGAATTGCGCATTTATGATTTACAAACCAATACCGACGAGCTGCAGATTGTGGTCAAAAGTTTTCGCGCCGGTGAGAAGTCTCGCTATAAAAACGACCCGAACTACTACAATCGCCTGTGGGCTAAAGAGGCGAAAGATGTCGGTATGACGATTATTGAAAATGTCAATAATCCTCAAGAACGCGAGGCTGATGATTTGCGCCGCCGTCGCATGACCAATCTGGTGCTCAATCAGGTTTATGTGGCTTGGGCGTGGTATACGTCCGCGGTGGAGGATTATCAGGTTAATATGGAGATTGCGTCCGCCTCTGAGGATATTGCCGAGGACACGTCATTGACTGACGGTCACAAGTCGTCCAAAACGCAGTTGGAGGCCGCCCGCGCGGTCGCCGACGAGGCTAACGCTTTCTTGGCTTATGCCGAGGTGCAGGATGCTCTGGGCAATTTGTATGCCACCATCGGTTTAGACGCGATTCCTTATTCGCTGTTGGAGAAGAAACCGTCGCAAATTGCCATTGCTTTGCGTAAAACCATGGAGCAGTGGCGCAAGGGCGTGTTTATTCCCGACAATCGTCCTTATGCTGCCGAAGTCCCCGGCAAACGTCCGGCCATCAACTTGAGCGGCGCATGGATGCCCGATGTGACTTATGAGACCGGACAGCGCATTAAAATCACCGTGCCGCAAACCGTGTTTGATAAAATGGAGATCAAAGGCAAGTTTGTGACTCGCGCCGGCTTGTCCAACCACAAACCATTGCCCAAGTTTTTGAAATATAATCCCGACAACTACACCTTCACCGGCATGGCTATGCCCGGAGACGAGGGTGTCTATGCGATTAAGGTTTATATCAGCGCGGATGACAATCGTTTGGGTTACGTTGAGTTCCGCCTCAAAATCATACAGGTTTATACCGAGTCTATGCGTATTCGCGGTTTGACCGAGGGCAGTCGCGCCACCGTCCTCAAACGCTGTGTCGGTAGCAAATGTAAAGACCTTTATGTCGATGAGACCGAAATCGGACAAGATGTTGAGGTCGAGCCTCATTTGTAAAAACGTACCACACATAAAACACAAGCCGCGGAGTCGTTTCTGCGGCTTTTTTTCGTGTCATAAAAACGGAGTCTCAAGGGTGAGAATCAGGCGTAAAAATCGGGTGCCGCAAGTTGTTCACAAACTTATCCAGAAGGGGGATTTTTTTTATGTTTGATTTTTAATGCGTTAGAGTTGTCAAGCCGTAAAAATCACTTTTTTGCTATTGATTATATAAATATTATTACCCACAATACCAAACATAAAGCGGCCGGCACAATGTCGTTATAAAAAATCTGTGCATACAATATCTAGCGATGTTTACATTTTTTTAATACTATATATTGTACATTAGTGTTGGATGACAACAATAGATTATAACCCATTTATTTATAGAGAAAGATTCGCTCGAAATGTCAGAAGAAGTTTACCACAGCACAATCGCCAATGAGAATATCAACATTTCTCAAGTTACCAAAAGAGATGGTACTTTGGCACCGTTTGACAGCAACAAAATTTATCAGGCTATCTTAAAAGCCGGCACCAATACCGGTGAGTTTGGTGATAACGAGGCTTGGCTCTTAACCGGTCAGGTTTTGAAAGTAATGAAGCATAAATATGCCGAGTCTCTGCCAAACATTGAAAATATTCAAGATATTGTTGAACAGGTTTTGATTTCCGCCAACTATTTTGCCACGGCCAAGGCCTATATCTTGTATCGTGACCAACGCAACCGCACGCGTTCTGACCGCAAAGTTATGGTTGATGTTGAAAGCTCGATTAACGAATATTTGGAGCGTTTGGATTGGCGCGTTAATGCCAACGCCAATCAGGGCTATTCCAATGGCGGATTAATTCTGAACGTTTCCGGCAAGGTGACCGCCAACTATTGGCTGAGCCATGTTTATCCCTCAGAGGTTGGCGAGGCTCACCGCAAGGGCGATTTGCATATTCACGATTTGGATATGTTGGCGGCATATTGCGCAGGTTGGTCTTTGAAAAACCTGTTGCATGAAGGCTTTAACGGCGTCCCAGGGAAGACCGAGGCTGGTCCGGCCAAACATTTGAGCGCCGCGGTTGGTCAAATGGTCAATTTTATGGGAACATTGCAAAACGAGTGGGCAGGCGCGCAGGCTTTCTCTTCGGTTGATACCTATTTGGCGCCTTACATCCGTAAAGACAATCTGAGCTATGAGCAGGTTGAGCAAAACTTCCAAGAGCTGATTTATAATTTGAACGTTCCGTCTCGTTGGGGTTCTCAAACACCGTTCACAAACTTTACGTTTGACTGGGTATGCCCTGAAGATTTGCGCGACAAACACCCGATTATCGCCGGTGAGGAACAGCCGTTCACTTATGGCGACCTTAAGCCTGAGATGGATATGATTAACAAGGCCTACATCACCATTATGATGAAAGGTGATATCAAAGGTCGTCCGTTCACTTTCCCGATTCCGACCTATAATATGACGCCGGACTTCCCTTGGGAAGACGAGAACACTTTGTTGTTGTTTGAAATGACTGCGAAGTATGGCTTGCCTTATTTCCAAAACTTCATCAACTCTTCGCTCAAACCTGGGCAGATTCGCTCAATGTGCTGCCGCCTGCAACTTGACTTGCGTGAGTTGTTGGCTCGTGGTAACGGCTTGTTCGGTTCTGCTGAACAGACCGGTTCTATCGGCGTTGTCACTTTCAACTGCGCTCGCTTGGGTTATGTTTACAAGCACAACGAGTCCGGTTTGTTCGGACGCGTTGACGAGCTGATGAACATTGCCCGCACTTCTCTCGAAATTAAGAGAAAAGTTATCCAACGCCTGATTGACAACGGCTTGTTCCCGTTCACCAAACGTTATTTGGGCACTTTGCGCAATCACTTCTCAACTATCGGTGTAAACGGTATTAACGAGATGATTATGAACTTCACCGACGGCGCGCATAACATTGCCGACGAGTGGGGACAGTCTTTTGCCGAAAAATTCTTGGATTACATCCGTGCCGGATTGGTTAAAATTCAGGAAGAGACCGGTCACATGTATAACCTTGAGGCCACACCGGCAGAGAGCGCGACATACCGTTTTGCCCGTGAAGACAAAAAACGCTATCCGAACATTATTCAGGCAGGCACAGCCGAAAATCCATATTACACCAACTCTTCGCAGTTGCCGGTAAACTACACCGATGACCCGTTCGAGGCCTTGGATTTGCAAGCTCACCTGCAAGCAAAATATACCGGTGGCACTGTATTGCACCTGTATATGAATCAACGAATTTCTTCATCTGAAGTATGCCGTGATATTGTCAAACGCGTGTTGACCAACTACCGTTTGCCCTACATCACCATTACTCCGACTTTCTCCGTCTGCCCGAAACACGGTTATATCGCCGGAGAACACAAATTCTGCCCGCTTTGCGATGAAGAGAAAAAGGCAGAAAAACTAAAAGCAGCTATGGCAAGTAGTGGCGCAGCTGAATAACAAAAATTTGAAATAACTAATTTTACACAGGAGAAATAATTATGACCGTTATCAATATTGCAGATATCAAATTGGCAGATGAAGAAAGACAAGCTTGTGAGGTTTGGACTCGTGTTATGGGCTATTTCCGTCCGGTTTCTGAGTTCAACAAAGGTAAAAAATCAGAGTTTTATTCTCGCACCTGTTTTTGCGAAAACAAAGCTGTTGCCGAGCATGAAGCTGCTGCGATGTCTTATGCCGCAGAATAATACGACGGTAAAATCGTAAAATGACAAATATTAAAATAGGCGGGGCTGAGCGATTCAGCCTCGTCGACTATCCGAACAAAGTTGCGGCGGTGGTGTTTATGCAGGGTTGCCCGTGGCGCTGCCCTTTTTGCCACAATCATCACCTGCAGGACTGCGCTGCGCCCACAGACTTTGTTTGGGAAAAATTTATGGCTTTTTTGCAAAAGCGCGTTGGCGTGCTTGACGCTGTTGTGTTCAGTGGCGGCGAACCCTTGTTGCAACCGTTGGCGTTGCAAGAGAAAATGACCGAGGTCAAACAGTTGGGTTATCAAATCGGGTTGCATACCGGCGGTTGCTCGCCCGAGGCTTTTGCTAAAGTTCTGCCTTTGGTGGATTGGGTTGGTTTTGACATCAAAGCCCCGTTTGTTGAGGCGCATTATCAGCGCGCAATGGGCGCCAAAACCCCGTTGACAAACGTGTTGCAAAGTTTAGACCTGCTTTTGTCATCGGGCAAAGATTATGAAACCCGCACCACCTGCGACCCGCGCCTGTTGAGCACGGCAGATATTTACGCCATTGCCGACAGCCTCAAAGACCGCGGAGTGACGGCGTATTATCTGCAAAAATACCGCCCGATTCCCTCGGATAATGAAAGCACCGAGAGCATGTGCGAAAGTTTTTTCAAAGACAAGGAATTGCTCGCCTATTTGCGAAGTCGTTTCAAAACTTTTGACATCCGTGCTTAATATTTTTTCACGCTATCGTTTTTATTCCACATCTGATTGCTGTAAAAAACATTGATATACTTATCTTAACAACAAACCATATCATCATTGATTGAAATGACGATATGGTTTGCGTTTGTATATGCGGTCACGAGTGAATTATTTTCTTAAACGCACTCACCATAAGCCGTACTGTCAGACAGACATCTGAGGCTAAAGCCTTTGCCCTGACGTTTGCACGATTCTTCGGTATCTTCATAATTGCACTGCGTCAAACAATAGTCACCGTAGAGCTCACCACCACACGAGCATATATTACCTCCTGGGTTCTGACATTTCTTTTTGCCGTCGCAACTTGCACCATAGGATGTGCATTGCCGCACACCGCTATACACGGTTTTGCCTGCTGAAGTACAAGAAGAGGAAGATGGGTTGACTTCATATCCCTTACTCCATGTTAAGCAATCTTTGTTCGAAGGTTCATGCTTTCTTATCCCATAAGGACAGCTAGAATCACTAACGTATCCGCCACAGAAATCTTGGCAAGCGCTGTAATATGTGTTCCCGCCACATGCGCAAGTTGTGGCTCCATCAGCGCCACCATAAGAGCAACTCTTATAAGAAGCGCATGTTGCTCCACTGGAAGTACACGTTTTTACTTTTTCATAATAAGTTACACCATCGCGAACGCAACTTTTACTGGTAGTATCTAGTTCATTACCATTATTGCAAAAACTGCTGAAGCCATTTCCAGATTGATAAGAATACCTAATGCCAGAAGAGGTACATGTGCTATCTTTGCTATAGTTATATAGGCAAGTCTCCTTACAGTTTTTGAAGTATTTTGCGCCGCCACATTCGCAAGCGGTTTCCCCGTCAGCGCCTTCGTCTTTAACGCATTGTTTTTTTCCGCCACAGCTGGCGCCAGAGGTACTGCAAGATTGTGTGTCATAATAAGTCTGACCATCACTTTTGCGTACGCAAGACGTGTTTTTGTTAAGTTCATATCCCGATGAGGTGTAGCAGCTTTGGGTGTAATAGTTACTGCTGTTTAGATATGATCGCAGAATACCAGTCGAACATTGTGATTTTGGCACTTCTTGATATTCATTAAAACAGGTCTCTTTCACCAGACATTCTTTATAATAAGTCGATCCTGCGCAAGACTTTTTATCTTTGTTCTCGTTACCGACTTTATCAGAACCGCACAAATAATAACCGTATGTAGCACCACTCGAGTCAGCTTTGCAGTTCATACATTGACCGGAGGTGTCCAAGCTATACCCCGTCTCACATGACTGACAGGTTGCCGCGTAACAGGTGATACCGTTAATCACTTTGCTTGCAGTTGCCGTTTGACAATATTGCGGCGGTGTATTAAGCGGATAATCCGCATTGTCGTCACAACTTCTCTTACATTTTTTGAAATATTTTTTGCCGCCACACTCGCAAGCCGTTTCCCCGTCAGCGCCTTCGTCAAAAGGACATTCCTTACGACCGTTGCAAGAGCCTATATTGCAAGCCTGAATTTGATAATAAGGTGTCATGTCGGCAGCGCGAATACAACGCGTGTCTCTCAAAAACTCATATCCCGTGCCGATACAACGCACCGTGTACTCTCCGGTGTCCTCAAGGTGAGACTGTTGAATCCCAGATGAACATACGGTCTTTTCGACCTCTCGATATTCATTGAAACAGTTCGGTGGAATTTGACACTCTTCGTAATAAGTTTTTCCGGCACAGGTAACTTTTCTTTTCTCCTCGTTTCCGATTTCGTCCGCACTGCAGATTTTCAAACCATAGGCAAGACCGGATGAGTCAGCCTGACAGTTCACGCAAGAGCCGTCGGAATCCAAATCATAACCGTTATCACAGGTAGCGCACGAACTTGTATAACAAGTTACCCCGCTAAAAACATTACTACCGGCAGGGGTTTTGCAATGTTCAGCCGCTTCTGCAAGCGGATAATCTTTATTGCTTGAACAAGAATATACGCAGTTGCCGCTTTCATATGTATATCCTGAATTGCATCGTATATAACGATAATAGCCGGCATTAATTTTGGTGCCATCGGCTTTTTCTTCAACACACTCCTGAAATGTACCCGCGGCGCTATCCGGCTTAGACTTCAAACCATAAGCCTGACAATAGTCCAAATACAAAACTTTTGACGTGTCAAACGGGCAATGGATAGAGCGCCGTCCCTCTCGATATGGAAAAATATAGCCAAGTTCCTCACAGGAGGGTAATTTGACGCAATATTTAGCCATGGTCGGAAAAACTATAACACACATTAAGACTACGTAAAACAACAAATTCTTTTTAGTCATAGTTTTCCCTCCAAACAATGGGACAAAGCTCAATGATTGAGTATAAAATTGACACATAACATGCCAACAGTCAATATAATCAGTCTATCACGATATTTATAATGTTTAAATATTAATTAATTGATAATTTGTTTTTTTAACAATAGTTCTTCTTTTTTTAAATCAGAAAAACCTGCGGCATAAAAGCGGCAGGTTTTTCCTTTTGTCTGTTTCTTAAAAATAAAGTTTATTTGATTGTGAAAACAACAAGTCCCAAATGGTTTCTCACCACCAAAACATCGCTTGAAGAGACAGCGCCAACGTAGTTAAGGTATGGCGTGTTCTCCGCGGTGTTCTGTCCGGTAAAGTTTTTGATACCACACATCAAAGCCAGATTCTGACTCATATTCACGACCTGTCCGTTCATTGTAACATACTTCCAACCCGTGCCGTCCATAGAGATAAGAGCAGGTATCCAACGACCGCCAAATAATGCAGAAGAATTAATTTTGTAGTTCTCCTGAATCTCTTTGCCGTACTCATAGAAATCTTTCTCGTCAAAAGTAAAGTCGTATGCGTCAGGACCGTAAGATGCGGTGGTTGCAATCAGCTTACCTTTTTCAAAATTGATAACCAGAGTTTTGTGGAACGCGCCTTTACCGTCTTTGCCTGCGTTTGGCTCATAAACCAAAGACGCAAAGCCCAAGCCGGTAACCTTACCCCATGCCGGATTGTATGGTTCAATCACTTTCTTGACCAAAACCTCTTTCTCGACCGTAGCGGATTCGGTTTTGCCGTCAACCGTGCAAGATACGCTGCCTGCATGGTTATAAACGTCATAGAGAACGCCGCTCACTTCACGAGTAGTGTTGGCATTGGTCAAAGAGCCTGACTTGTGTGCCGCAGTCATAGAGCTTGGTGCCAAAAAGTCAAAGCTGACGGTTTTGCCCAAAACGGTTTCAGAATAAGAAGCCGTCTGAGAGGTGAGGGTGTAGGCGTCCTTCAAGGTTGTGTAATCTTCGTTCAAAGCCTTCTTCTTGGTCACAACGGTAATATTACCGTTCTTGGCGCTTGAAGATGTCTCTGAGCCTTCGGACAAACTCTTGTAGTCAGCCTTAGCCTCGTTCAAAATCACCTGCTTTTTAGCTTCTCCGGCAATGTTCCAGATAAGGTCTTGTGAAATGGTGTTGGTCTTTTCTCCCGCCAGTTTATACTTATAAGTAATCACGGTGGTAGACTTCCAAACCCCATTGCCGACATAAACCAAATTCTGGGTCTTGCTCCAGTCTGTCAATTCCTCCTCAGGTGCCTTCTCTTTGTCTTTGCGGAACTCGACTTGTCCTGTATAGGAAGAAGCCTCGCTGTTATTACAAGCCACCGTAATGGTGCTGGTCAACAGCTTACGCTCCTTTTCGTCTTGCTCGGTCAAATCCTCCAGAGATGAACCAAGGTCTTTGAAAGCAGCCTCAATACCCTTAAACGATACCTCCTTGCCCAAAGAGTCGGTGAACACAACCACGCCCTCATAATGAGTAACGAACTTGCAGTCAGACTTATTGGTGTTGGTGGTATAGGTCTTGCGATATTTTTCGATTCTGAACGAACCGGAAGATGCTTTCTCTGAACGACTGCTCACGCGCACGGCGTTTGACAATGTGGCTTTGCCGTCCTTAATGTTAAAGTCTTCAACATCAATGATTTGTTTTTCCGGACTTTCGGTTGATACATAAATATCAACGCCGATTTCACCAACCTTTTCAGTCTTATCGTTGCTGTAAACAGCATACTGAGTGCAGGAAGTGTAGTATTGTTTGTTCGGAATAACTTCTTTAATGTCAAAGTCTTTATACTCAAACTTCAAAACCGAGATATTGCCGTCCTTAGCACACTTGAGCTCAACCTCACCCTTTGCGGTGTGTGCATGAGCGTTAAATGTGCCTACAACCTGAGATGTGAGCAAAATACGATTAAACATTTCGGTAGCCGAAAGTTTTTCGCTGCTCCACTTGGCGTCAGAGTTGGCAAATTCCCATTTCTTGTCAATAAAGTCATGAGCCTTGCCGAGAGAGTCAACATAATAGGCCGAACCTTCATAAGTTGCGCTGAATATCGCCTCGCACTTGTCGGTACGGGTGGTATAAAGCTGCTTGTAAGGCTGAACGAATATGTTTTTCTCTTTCTCATAAAGAGCTCCGTTCTTTACTGCGCTGGCCAAAGCGGGGGTCTTTTCACTCCAGTTGAGGTTAGAAACAACTTTCTCCTGATAATCAGGGGCGGTCAGTTGATTGTTCAACAAAACCGAGATAGTCTTTCCGTCCTTCTTGGTGCCGTCGGATAATACTTTGACGAGTGTAAACCAAGACTTAGATGTTGTGTCGTCAACATAATCAAAGCCTTTGTCCTTGTCTTCAAACATTACCACTTCCGGCTCGTCGTCAGGAATGTTCGGATTGGTTCCGCTTTTTGCAACCCAGAGCTTGGCGATTGTAACAGTAAACTTAGCGACCTTGTTTTCACCTCCTTCGAGAGTATACTCAAAAGGTAAAACCACGCGATAAGCGTGCCAGTCTGCAGAATCTGCCTTCAAATCTTCAACCTGAGGGTCACCTGCCAAACGGCGGTAAACAAAGTTGTTTTTGCACTTGTTAAAAGTCTGTCCCATAACAATCAAAGTGTCGGTGTCATAGAACTGCTCTTCAACCAATGCAAAACCAAAATTGCGGCTGCCGTCTGCAAAGCTGACATAATTCAGAACGCGTCCGTCAGAAAGCATACTTTCTTTCATAGATGCGTTTTTGAAAATATCAACTTTGGTGGCGTAGCGCGGTCTGTTGACATCATAAGCTTTCACTTTGTTGATGCCGACATACGTTCTTGGTGTGAGTGCCTGAGTGCCGCAAACAAAAGTAGCCTTGTGGAAAGAAGTGTCAATCAACTCGCCGTCAGGAACACCGGTATAAGAAGAACGGGTCTTAACAACGCCAATTCCCTTATAAGTGTTCTTAACCGTAACGCAAGATGTTTGCTTTACCTCTTTGTTTTCGATGATTTCATCTTCGTCCAAACCATACTTATTGCATGCAACAACCAAAACTGTGCAGAGAACCATAACTACGGCCCAAACTGCATTTCTAAAAATCTTTTTCATATTATAAATTTGTTTTTTATTATTAACTTAAGAAAAAAATATATATCGACGCGAAATTTGCGGTTTCGCGAGAAAGAAAATGTAGCAGTAGGCCATTATGCGGGTTTCGGGTTTATTTGTTTTCAACCAAATAACAGAAACACAATACAATAATAGCCAAAATAAGATTTATACAGTATTAAATATACTATATTAAAACCCAAATTACAATATTTATTTTTGGCTATTTTCGCAAAAAAAACAACTCCTTAGAGGTTCTGAGGAGTTGTATGAAAGAATATAACTTTTTAGTGCGTGGCTTGCCTTTGCGCGGCAATGCGTTTCGCGATAATGTCTTGATCGACCTGTGTGCCTTTGCCGGCGCGGATATTGGCGCGCGCCATGCCCACATCTTCGCGCTCTTCCATGGTCGCCAAAGCCTCCTGATCGCCTGACATCACTTTCTCGCTCAAACGGGCGTGAGATTTAGCTCTAACATCGTCAATGCGCTGTTGCTTGCCGTTATATGTCTCCAAAGGTTTCATCTCTTCTTTGCCGATAAAGTCCAGCCCTTCGGTTTTGAAGTATCCTTTGGTCTCTTTGGTGGCGTCATAAGTGTCGGTCACCTTAACGCCGGCGTTGGAATAAGCGGCATAAAGCATTGCTTGTTTGCTTGGGTCTTTCTCGTCTTTCAGGCTGAAAGAGGCGCTGCCGTTCTGTTCTTTCAGAGCTTTGGCGTCGGCCTTTGCCTGTTCATAAAACTTTTTGTTCTCGGCGGTTTTGTTAAACGCTTCAACTTTTTTCTTAACGTCCTCACTCACATTGCCCAGCAAATTGACGTCAATCATCTCCGGTCCGTTTTCCATTTTCAAACCGTGTTCCAAACAAGCGGCGGCCAATTTAGCCTTAAAGTCCGGTGTCATATCGCCTTCAAAAGTCACCCCTGGGATTTTGTCGTCTTTCGCTTCTTTGGCGAGCTTGTTGAAAAATTCATAATCAGGAGTCTTGCCTGCCTCGGTTTCCATCGTCACGTCACGCGGACTGCTGTAATGAATAGACGCAGCCTTTTTCCCCGCGGCTTTGTCCTCGGCGGTTTTATAAACATCAAACTTCAAACCGTCCTTAACTTCTTGATTTTCATCATAAATATAAGGAGGATTATGCTCTTTTTCGCACCACGGCTGCCATGACTCTCTTTTTTTCTTAATCCAGTCGCCGTCATTGCCTTGTTGTTGCTGATTTTGCGAAACGTTCAAGTTTTGGTTGGTGTCGCCATCGCTGACCTGTTGCGAGACATTGAGGGTACCGCGTCCCTCGGTATTACCGGCTTGTTCGTCGGTGTTTTCGCCTTGTTTTTTCTTAAAAGCGTCAAACAAATCTTTTAGTTCAGCCTCTCCGGAGCCGTTGTTCCAAATGCTGTCCGCAGAGCCTTTGCCCTCACTTTTTAAAAATGCCTCAAAGTCTTTGTCATTATATTTATCCATCATTTGAGAATTATCAGCCATGTTCTTGCTCCTCTGTTTAGAATCTCTCTAATCTTACTATCACTATAACACATTTTGTCTAAAAATCAACCTTTTTTGTCTCGTTTAGCGCGGAAAAACTTTTGGAGTAAAGCGGCGGCCTCATCGGCGCAAACACCGCTCTTCACTTCAGGTTTGTGATGACAGGTCGCCTGCTCATAAAAACGCACGCCCGAGACCACGGCGCCGCCTTTGGGGTCAAAAGCGCCAAACACCAATTTGCGTATCCGCATAAAAGAGATGGCGGCGGCGCACATGGTGCAGGGCTCTAACGTCACATAAATATCCATATCCCACAACCGCTTAAGCCCTAACTTTCGGCACGCCTCCCGCATGGCGGAGAGTTCGGCGTGAGCGCAGGCGTCTGCTCCGTGTTTGCCAAGGTTATAGGCCTCGCTGACAATTTCGCCGGTTTGCGGATTAACCACCACCGCGCCGACCGGCACTTCGTCTTGCTGAGCCGCTTGCGTTGCCAATTCCAACGCCCGTCGCATATATTTTTGCTCGTCTTCCATTTTCAAACTTAATATTGATTAATATTGAGAAGTATGATAACAACAAACATAAAATTAATCGTTAATAAGAAAGATTTTTCCATGAGTGAAAGAATAGCCAAATATCTGTCTCGTTCAGGCGTTTGCTCGCGGCGTGAGGCTGAAAAATTCATCGCCCAACAACGAATTACCGTCAATGGCGAGACGGTTGTTTCTCCGGCGTTTAATGTTGAGGGCACGGAAGACATCCGCTTTGATGGCGAAAAAATCTCGCGTCCGGAGGCGACGCGCCTGTGGCTTTATCACAAACCCTGTGGTCTGGTTACCAGTCACAAAGACAATCAGGGTCGTCCGACCGTGTTTGACAATTTGCCCGCGGGTTTGCCAAGGGTAATGTCTGTCGGTCGGCTTGACTTAAACTCCGAAGGGCTGTTGCTGTTGACGAATAACGGCGAACTTGCGCGCGCCTTGGAGCTGCCGCAAAACGGTTGGAGCCGCCGTTACAAAGTTCGGGTGCACGGCTTTTTAGATAAAGCCAAATTAGCCGAGTTGGAGAACGGCGCGGTGGTTGACGGCGTGCATTATGGCGCGGTCAAAGTCGTGGTCGAGAGCGAGCAGGGCACCAACGCGTGGTTGAGCATAACCCTCAACGAGGGCAAAAATAGAGAGATTCGTAAGTTGATGAAATCTGTCGGATTAGATGTGGCGCGCTTGTTGCGCCTGTCTTACGGACCTTTTCAGCTTGGCAGTCTGAATAAAGGCGAGGTCAAAGAAGTGCCGCAAAAAGTTTTGCGCGAACAACTGGGCGGAAAATTCAAACTATGAGAATAATCTCGGGACAATATCGCGGTAAAAAACTTTATTCGCCGAATTCGGACAAGGTGCGCCCCACCTCAGACCGCGCCCGCGAGGCACTGTTTAATATTCTTAATTTTCAACTGGATAAAAGTTGGGATAATTATGCTTTGCTGGATGTTTTCGGTGGCACCGGCGCGGTGGCGCTTGAGGCTTTGTCCCGAGGCGCGGCCGAGGTTTGCCTGATAGATGTTGACCCGCGCAGCTTGCAAAAAAACGTGGCTCTGTTTCCGCAGGAAAAAAACAAAATCAAGGTCGTGCGCGCCGATGTGACCAAACTTCCCGCCGCCCCGAGGCGATATGACATATTGTTTATGGATGCCCCGTATAACCAAGGCTTGAGCGAGGTCGCCCTGCAAAACTTGCATACGCAAAATTGGCTCAAAGACAAGGCGTTGTGCATGGTTGAAGTTGAAAAAACTGAACAAATCGCAATTCCCGCTTGCTACAAATTGCAAAATGAGCGAATATACGGCTTAGCAAAAGTGTTATTTTTGGAATATAGTCCGGAGTCTTGTTAGGAACAACCCATGCCCGATAAAAAAAGCGATATTCAAAAGCAAATCGAAAACATTGATATCGAGTTATATAATTTGCTGATGAAACGTACCGAACTGGTTAAGGAAAATCCTCAACCGGTGAAAATTGAGAATATTTTGGGACAAGAAGCTATGACTATTCGCCGTATGCTCAAATATCATACCGGTGATTTTCCTGAATATGTTGTGGCTAAAATTTGGCGCGAGATTTTAAGCGCCAGCGCTTGCCTGCATAAAAAACTCAAAATTGCGGTTTATGGCGAGGAGCAGGATGTTTCCATCCTTCACCGTGTGCAAGAGCACTTTGGCAGTTATGTCGATGTGTCTTTGCTGAGCAGTTACAATCAGGTGTTTAATATGGTCAGCACTCACGAGGCGCAGTTGGCGATTGTGCCTTGCTATAATCACGAGATGAACGAAAAGCCGTGGTGGAACGCGTTGTCGGCGCAGAAAGATAAAGAGAGCTTAAATATTGTGGCTCGTCTGCCGTTTGTTCGTCATCGCAACATTGCGCCCGAGAACGAGGCGTATGTCTTTGCGCTTTCCCCCAGTGACGCCAGCGGCATTGATAACAGCGCGTTGAGTGTTGAGTGCGATGTCGATGTCAGCAACTCCACGATTTTTGAGACCTTGATTGCCATGGGTTTTGATGATCCCAAACTTTTGGCGTCGGCCAATGTGGGGGAGACGAAGTTTACGCTGATAGAGGTTAAAGGCTATGTGGACAGCGCCTCGCCGAGCCTGCAAGACGCCTCCGAGCTGTTTAAGGGGTTGCATTTAGCCGGAACCTATGCTAGACCGATAGAGTTATAGTCTAAAACGTATATAAAAAAGTTCAGCCGTGCCTTTAAATTTTTTGGATAGAAATTATTTTTCTATGCAATAGAGCCTACCCGATTTTGTGAACAAAATTGTACGACAGCCAATTTAGAGGAGGATATCAAATGAAAGTTCTCATTGCTGATGACCACGCCTTGTTTCGAGATGGACTAAGTCTTCAGCTTGAAAAAATTAATCCTGACTTTATCATTTTGCAGGCCGCTAACTTTAATCAGGCGCTGAAGTTTGTTGAGACTGACAATAACATCTCTTTAGTTATAATGGATTTGGATATGCCGGATATGAACTGGCCAGAGGCGCTGAAAGAGCTGAAATCTAAAGCGCCGCAAGCGCGCTTTGTGGTGGTTTCTGCCGGAGAAAACAGCGGCACTATCCGCAAAAGTCTGGAGCTCGGCGTGTGTGGTTATATTCCCAAACGCTCCGAGCCCGTGATATTAAATAAAGCCTTGCAACTGATTTTAGACGGCGGAACCTATCTGCCGCCGTCAGTGTTGCAACCCTCAACCGATGCCACGGTGCAGGACCGCCCGCCTTGCGGTATGACCAAAACGCTGACCAACCGCCAAAATCAGGTCTTGGGACTGGTGGCTCAGGGCTTGTCCAACAAACAGATTGCGTATCAAATGGGCGTCTCCGAGGCAACCGTTAAATTGCATATTAACGCGCTGTTACGCTCGGTCGGCGCGACTAATCGCACCCAAGCCGTCATCCTCGCCCAAAAAATGGGCATTATCTGATTGCAGCCCCCTTGTCCTTATTGTTTTTGTAATTCAAATCTAGGTTTAAAATCTGGATACGTCAAAGCCGGTCTCACCGGCTTTTTTGCATATACTATGTGTAAAATAGGCTTTATCTCAGAAAATAAAAGAAAATTAGAGAAAAGTGATATTCAATTTTAAATGTATTTTATTTTCTCTCAAAAGCATAAAAAAAAGCTCTCCGAAGAGAGCCTTAAAAAACGTGGTGCGCTAGACCGGACTTGAACCGGTACGCCCTTGCGGGCAACAGATTTTAAGTCTGCAGCGTCTACCAATTCCGCCACAAGCGCATACAAGAGTGTTTATACAATATTTTATCATAATTGCAATAAAAAAAACTCGCTTGGGACATTTTTTATATAAAACTTGTTTTTTTTGCAAAAATATGCTTAGCTGAAAACGGTTTTAACCGCCCGCGCGGCTTGCGGCAGTTGACAACGTCACGGCAAAGCCTTTCGGGCGACAAATAAAGGAAATTAAGATATGAAAACTATCGAAATCTCATGGCGTCGCTACATACTTCCGAATATTCATCAGGAAGGGTGGAAGTTTGTTGGCATCTTTGCTGCAATAACAGCGTTATTGGCAATGATTTGGGAGCCTCTGGGATGGTTGGGCATTGTCGCAACTGTCTGGTGTTTTTACTTTTTCAGAGATCCTGAGCGTGTAACCCCTTCGGTTAATGATGTGGTTGTGTCTCCCGCTGATGGTATTGTGCAAATGATAACCAAGGTCAAAGCGCCTGAAGAACTTGGCTTGGGCGACAAAAAATTCACCCGCGTCAGTGTGTTTATGAGTGTGTTTAATGTTCACGTCAACCGCTCTCCTGTTGACGGCAAAATTACCAAAGCCGTTTACGTCCCCGGAAAATTCTTTAATGCGACCTTAGACAAAGCCAGCAAAGACAATGAGCGTCAGCTCTTGGCCGTCAAAACCAAAAGCGGCAAAGACATTGCCGTAGTGCAGATTGCAGGTCTGGTTGCCCGCCGTATTTTATGCGAGGCTGTTGAAGGTCAGGAATACAAAGCCGGAGAACGCTTTGGTATGATTCGTTTTGGTTCCAGACTTGATGTCTATTTGCCTGAAGGCGTCGAGCCGCAAGTTTGCCTTGGTCAAACCATGGTTGCCGGCGAGACGATTATCGCCAATTTGTCTTCGACCGACGCTCAAATGAAAGGGGAGATTCGTTAATGGAAAAAATTAAAAAAATTACTTTGGCAAGACCTCGCTTGACGGTTTTGCCGTTCCGCAAACTTGCGCCAAACATTGTCACCATGTTGGCTTTGTGCTCGGGCGTCACCTCAATCCGCTATGCCGTGCAGGAAGATTGGGTGAAAGCTGTTATCTGCATTTTCTTAGCCGCGTTTTTTGACGGCTTGGACGGTCGTGTTGCCCGTATGCTCAAAGGCTCGAGCAAATTCGGCGCCGAGTTGGATTCTTTGTCTGACTTTGTCAGCTTTGGCGTTGCGCCCTCAATTTTGATGTATCAATGGACGTTGTTTGATCTGCCTCGCTTTGGTTGGTTCTTCTGTCTGCTGTTCACCATCGGTATGTCCATGCGTTTGGCTCGTTTTAACACCATGTTGGAAGAAGCGCCGCAACCGGAATATTGGCACCACTTTTTTGTCGGCGTTCCGGCTCCTGCCGCCGCGGCGTTGGGAATTTTGCCGATTTTAATCAGCTTTGAGTTCCCGGAGTATGAGTTTTTGCACTCTAACATCTTTTGTGCGTCGTTAATGGCGGTTGTGGCTTTGCTGATGGTTAGCCGCATCCCGACCATCTCCACCAAAAAAATGCGCGTGCCGACGTGCCTGTTGGTGCCGATGATGTTGGTTGTGGTTTTGTTTGCCAGCTTTGTCATCAGCCAACCGTGGTTGACACTCGGAATTTCAACCTTGCTGTATGCTTGTTCGATTCCGGTGGGAATTATCTTTTTCTTAAAAGAGAAAGCCGATTATAACAGCAAATAAAATTAATTGGCTGTAAAATAAAAAAAGGCGGAATTTTATTTTTCCGCCTCTTTTTTTGTCTCGGCAAACGCCAAAGACTGTTCTCTGGCCAACTTGTCGACCCGTTCGTTCTCCGGATGACCATTATGCCCCTTCACCCAGTTCCATAAGATTTCGTGCTGAGGTAACAAGGCGTCCAACTGTTGCCACAAGTCAATATTTTTCACGGCTGATTTTTTATTAGAGGTGCGCCAGTTATTTTTTTTCCAGTTCGGCAGCCATTGATTAACCCCGTCCATCACATACTTGCTGTCGGTATAAAGCGAGATGACGCAACGAGTTTTAAGGGCTTTCAACGCCTCAATCACCGCGGTAAGTTCCATGCGGTTGTTGGTGGTTTCTGCCTCGCCGCCGGATAATTCTTTTTCCACGTCTTTGCAGCGCAAAATTGCGCCCCATCCCCCAGGGCCAGGGTTGCCCGAACAAGCGCCGTCGGTGAAAATTTCCACTCTTGCCATAATTACATCACCATAAAATCATTAAAAAATTCACTCAACAGCAACTGTTTGTTCTCGTCCTCACGCAAGGCGCGCGCCACAAACGAACGTAGCTTGTTTTTGGGCAGATAAATTCTAAAATTTTTGGGGGCTGTGCCCTCTGCGCCGATAACGCCATCCAATCGCAAATCTTCATCGGCAAGCGGCGATAAAATAATATCCACGTTAGAAAACTTTAGACTTCCGCGCGGTGGCAACCGCAATTCCGGACGTGTGATAATGTTCAGGTTGCCGTCCAGATTAGGAATATAGTCCATTTGGTTATAGTTCAAAAAACGCACCTTGTTATATTCACTGCCGGTTGAGCCGACATCGCACGACAAATACAACTCGCGCGCAATGACATTACTATCATTTTTGCCCTTAATCGCAAAGCTGATTTTAACCGATTTTTCAGGCGGATTATCAATGCTTTGCGGATATAAAATATCTTCGTCGTTATTGTCGATAATGTTGAGAGATTTGTCGCTGATGAGCAGTTCCACATTAGGCTGCGGCCGCCGTCCGAACATCCCAGCAATCACCGAATAAGGCGCGGGCACGTTGTTTGAGCCGGAGCGGATATAAATATTGTTGCCGACGGTAGACATCAGCGGTGCCAAATCAGATTTGGGAATATAGGTGGCGATAAACCCGTCGCCGTTGGCATCCACGCTGATAATATGATTCCTGACCTTGTTGTGACTGGGAATAGTGCAACCTGAAATGGCGTTTTCCAACCAACTCAAAAAGCGATAAACATTTTTGACCTTAACTTTGGCTTTAGCCACGTCGCCGATATCAATGTCGCGCGAACACTCCACGCCCCAAACCACCACGCCGCCTTCCGAGTTGCCAAAACCCGAAATACACTTGGCTAAATTTTTGCGGTCATCTTTGTGGAGCGTTGTACCGTTTTTGCCCACCGAAATGGCTTGTTTAAAATCCAAAAACAATTCTTCGGTTTGCATATTGATAATAAATTCGTCAATGGCGTCTTCGCCAAAGTACACCAGTTTCTGAAAAATATCTTCCGCGCGAGACATATCGCCACCTTTTATTTAAATGAAACATCCTCTTTTGAGACTATAACATCGTGAGTCTTAACATTTTTATAACGGTTTTTCAGAAAGCCGATAAGCTCCTCAATCAAATACTCCGGCGCCGACGCTCCGGCGCTGATACCCAAACTCTCGCACTTGTCAATTTCCCCAAGGTCGAGTTCTGTCGCGTCATCAATCAGCCATGCTTTCCGCGCGCCAAAATGCAAAGCCGCCTCTTTCAGGTGGGTGGAGTTGGAGGAGTTTTTTGAGCCGATAATAACAATATTCGGGGAGTGTCGCACCAATTCTTCAATGGCTTTCTGTCGGTTTGTCGTGGCAAAACAAATGTTTATATTGGATGAATTGACAATGTTGTTAAATCTTGCGCGCAGATAATCGACAATCTCTTTGGTGTCTTCAACCGCTAATGTCGTTTGGGTGACGATGCCGATTTTTGCCGATGAGGATAATTCCAAATTCTGCGCCTCGCGCAAAGAGGCGATAATATGCGTCTTTGCCCCCGCGGGCAGTTGTCCGACCGTACCCAAAATCTCGGGATGCGCCGCTTTGCCGATAACAATAATTTCTGCGCCGCTCTGATAAAGCCGTGTCATCTGCTTATGCACAACATCCACCAACGGACAGGTGGCGTCAATGGTTTTGAGCCCCATGTCTTGCGCTTGTTGTTTAACCTGATGACTGACGCCGTGCGCAGAAAAAATCACCGGACGCGACCGGTCGGCAACCTCGCTCAGCTCATCAACAAAAATCACGCCTTGTTTTCGCAAATCTTCGATAATATGCTTGTTGTGCACAATTTCGTGCCGCACATAAATCGGCGCGCCGAATTGCGTCAGCGTTTGCGAGACAATATCCAAGGCACGGCGCACACCTGCGCAAAAGCCGCGAGGGCAGGCGATAAAAATCTCCATAGTCGTGTTAAACCCTAATTAGTTTTTGAATCTCGTCATAATCGGGATAACCGTCAATATCGCCCACCACGGTATAAGTCGGCTTTGAGGAGAAAATGGCGTTGGCTGTGGCGCGAATATCCTCTTTGGTGATTTTTTCAATGCGTTCAACCATTTCTTCAACCGGAATAATACGGTTAAAAATCAGCATTTGCCGCGCCAAAACCTCGGCGGTTGAAGATGAGCTTTCAAGCGCCATCAGCATACTTGCCTTGAGCTGAATTTTTGCGCGTTTCAATTCTTGGTCGGTCACATAATCGTTGCGAATTTTGCGAATTTCCTCACAGGCGACCGGCATAAGCTCTTTCAGCTCCTGACGAGTGGTGCCGGCGTAAATGCCGAACAAACCGTTTTGCGTGTGCGAGTTAGAAAAGCTATAAACCGAATAAACCAATCCGCGTTTTTCCCGCACTTCTTGGAACAAGCGCGAAGACATCCCTCCGCCCAAAATGGTCGAAAGCACAATGCACGGATAATAGCTGTCGCAAGAATACGGCTCGCCCTTAAAGCCCAACACCATATGCGCCTGTTCAATGCTGCGCTTTTCGCTGAATGTTCCGCCGACGTAAAGCTGTTTTTCGGGGCAAAAATCAGCCTTGCGCTGCATGCCCGACATCCGTTTTTCCACCATTTTCACAAAGCTGTCGTGTTCAATGTTGCCCACGGCGCAAACCACGGTGTTTTCAGCGGCGTAATTGTGCTGACGATAGCTGTTGAGCGTTTGAGCGTTATAACTGCGAACCTTTTCGACAGGTCCCAAAATACTGCGTCCGACGGCCTGATTCGGAAAAGCCTGCTCCTGCAGATAGTCAAAGATAATGTCGTCCGGCGTGTCTATGGTTTGCTTAATTTCCTGTACCACAACTTCGCGCTCTTTTTCTAACTCTTCTTGCGGAAAGTTTGAGTTGAGCACAATATCAGTCAAAATATCCAAAGCCAATTCTGCGTCTTGCTTAAGCATTTTGGCATAAAAAGCCGTAAACTCGCGCGAGGTATAAGCGTTTGATTGTCCGCCCACGTCTTCAAATTCTTCTGAAATCTGCAAACTCGAGCGCTTGGGCGTGCCCTTAAACACCATGTGCTCTAAAAAGTGCGAAATGCCGTTAATGTTTTCTTGTTCGCAGGCCGAGCCGGTGTTGACCCAAATACCCAAAGATACCGATTCCAAGCTCGGACGACTGGAGGTAACAACCCGCAGACCATTGGCTAAAGTTGAAATTTGCGATTCCATAAAACACCCCCTTCCTTGTGGTTAAAATCTTGGGGTATTATACTTGATAAAATATTTTTTACAACGAAATAAACCGAACTTATACTTTTTCCCATACCAGTCGGGCGCGCGCCAACTCTTTGGTTTCGTCCTCGGATTCTATTTTATGCCACGAAGTTTTGCCCTCAAAACTCGCTTTTGATAAGACTGTGTCACCGTAGAGCGCCGGTTTTTTGAAGTATATCTCAACTTCTTTCAGGTTGTGGCTGAGGCGAAAATCATTATCGGCGGCTTCGCTTGCCCATAGCGGATAAACCGCGTTATTAACATGGTTGTTGACGTCTATATCGTCAAAACGCACCTCAAATTTTTTGCAAATATCAAAATTCTCGGGTAGGGCAATTTTGCCAAATGAGAAGTTGTCGGCCTTTTGGGTGACTATTTCATAGCTAGGAAGATTGCCGCGCAATGCCACCGGACGTTTGGTCTCAAAATTAATCAAAACCCATTGCGTCGAGGCGCTGACCAATATCTTGCCTTGCGCGTCCTTAATTTCATAGTCGCGGATAGCCGCCAATTTGAGCTCTTCGCTAGGCCAGGTTGTGACCTCTATTTGCTCATGCAACTGCGGCATCCGCTCTATTTTGATGTGATAAGCGCCGGCCACCCATGCGAGTTTTTTACTCCGGCAAAAGTCATAGCCCAAACCCAAACGGTCGGCGTGAGTGTCTGCCATATCCTGCAAAATATTCATCAGTGTCAACAAACGCAACTGCCGGTGTTTGTCGCACTCATAACTGCGGATTTGGTAACTTTTCACAAATTTTTCCATCACGGGGTCGCCTCTTTTGCTCGTTTAGTATTTGCGCGCCATCAGTTTTTGCACGCGGTACTCTTCCAATTTTGCCTCGCGCCAAGCCTTAACATCAAGCTGAGGTTTGTTGGCTCTCTTCGCAATCTGAGCCTGTCGCGCCTTTGAAACAAGCTTGGCTTTAGCTAAAGAAATTTTCTCGGCTTGCGGCTTGACCTTAATTTCCGCGATTTGTTTTTTATCTCGCAAAGACGAGGTAAAATCTTTTTGCGCGGTTTTAACCGTTTCAAACGCTTCAACAATCTTTTTGCGATACTTGCTGGCTTTGTCCGGCGAGGTTGAGTGATAAGCCATAGCGGCCTTCAACCAGTCGTGATTGTTGTTTTCATACAAATTGTTCAAAAACTTTGCCGCATATTCCACGTTGCGCACGGGGTCAAACGCCTCTTCAATGCTGGCAAACTCATGCCCGTGATAAGACAAATTCACCTGCATACAGCCGACGTCAATACTTTTAACGCCTTGCGCCTGCAGTTCGCGAACCTTTTGCACGGCCTCGGCCTTGGTATTGAAAAAATACCCTTTCCCTTGCGCGTTCAGCGTCCACGGCCAAGCTAATTTTTGTTGAGTTTCCTCATGCCAACGACCCGATTCAACACTTGAAATTGTCGTGAGCAGATGCCTTTTGATATTGTACTGTTTTTCCACGGTCTGGGTTGCCTTAAGGCAGAGATGAGCCGTATCAACATTGTTTGTGTTGATAGTCGCCGACACAAAAAACGGCTGCAGCAATATCAGCAGCATAATTAATAAAAACATTAAATTTTTCGATACGAAAAAACGCATCCCTCTCATCCCTCAAAACTGCCACAAGAATCCCTCATTTACACAGATTTCAGCTTGCTTCACGGCAGACAACAAAAAAATATTTTGAGGTCGGTTAATACAAAAAGCCTTAATTATATAATTGCATCATCTAAAAAATTAAAGCTCTCATACGGTCAAACTAACGACCGCTTTCTCATATAAAGCCGAAAGGTGTATAACATAATTATTTTTCAAAATCCAGTAAAAAATTGGCAAAACTAATAATATTCTGAGAAATATTCGAGCAAACGTCTGAAAAACAAGCCTTTTTTTTGTAGGTGCGTTCACTCATATACAGCCCGCGATTAACCTCCATCTGCATGGTATAAATTTTGCGGCGGGGTTGGCAATAATTAAATGTGATATATGCACCGGAATAAGGGCAATTATCTGAAACATAATAATCTTTTTCTTCCAAACCTTTTTTGAAAAAGCCGTGCATTTCTTCCGGACAGCTTTGGTCAAACAGGGTGCCGAGACAAAAGTCGATTTTTTGCGTGTCTTGCAACAGCGAGCAGATTTCCGAGGGCATGGAGTGGCAGTCGAGCACAAAACAGCGACCGAATTTTTGCAGGCATTTGTCAATCAGCTGTTGCAAACGCTTGTGATAAGCGTCATAGACTTTATCAAAACGCTCTTTTGCCTCTTCGTAGTCCAACAGTCCGTTATAAATGGGGTGATTTTTGGCGGTAATGCGATGAATAACCCCCAATCCCAATCGACAACGCCGCCCCATTGACGGCTCGGGGTTGGGATAGTTATAGAACATGGTCGGGTCAATTTCCATTTTGTCGCGGTTGACATCAATAAACGAGCGCGCTACGTTCATGGCAATCATCGGAATCCCCTGATTAGATGCCTCCATAACCAACTCGTCGACAAAAGCGTCTTCGTTCTTGCGCAGTTCGTTGCGGCTCATGGAGGTCGCCTGCATAAATTCTTCGGGAAAAATTTGTCCTTTATGCGGAACCGACAAAACCAACGGATAAGCAATATTATCGGTGTTGGCTTCATCAAAAACCTTAATCTTTTTATAATCAACTCTGAAATCAACGTGATTTTGCGACATAAAACCTTTGCTCCGTCCGAACGTTCAATCTGTATTCAACCTATCATGAAAAGATTAAATTTTCGATAATGCCCTATTGCAAAACAATCTGTCGTATAATCATCGGCACATCCCCGACGACAATTTCTCCGTGTTGTTTAAAATCTTTGCTTTTGTGATAGAGTAACAACACCGTCGCCGCGTTGTCAGAGGTTTCACTGTCGTGATCGGAATAAATAATAAACAATGAGTCCTGAGGCGCGTGTTCAAACAGCTTTTGCAACGCCCCGTCGGTATAATTGGCGCAGTTCAAATATTTTTCGCGCAGTGTTTGCGGCTGAGCAATAAAATGCTTATATTTCAAGCCGAGGTCAAAGTCGTAGTGCATACTGAGTGTAATCCAAAAATAAAAGTTTTTATCGTGGCGCGGTTCTTGCGTGATAAAATCGGCGACATTTTGGTCGTCAACGCCCCAAGAGCCCAAAGAATAGTGTTGTTTTAGCTCTTCTTCAAAAGCAATCTTGTCAAAACCCATGTTTTCAATATGCGGACGTCGGTTGAAGAAACTGCCGATGTTGCCGTGATAAAAAGCGGTGTGATATCCCTCGTCCTTGAGACGTTGCGCTATTGTTGGGTGCGCGCGGTAATAATCCGGTTTAATCAGTTTATAAATCACGCTGAAACTGTGGTTGTAAAACGCCTGCGAGGTTAAAACAAAAAAATCGGAGTTGGCGGAAGACTTTTTGTCATGCGGTCTGATTTTATAAAATGCTCCGCGCGTGGTCATACTTTGCAAAAAAGGCATAGCGCCGCTGTTAATAGCATTATAATCAAGGCTTTCGGCTTGGATGATATAGATGTTGTCAGCCTTGCCGATATGGTTAAATTCGTCATAAGTTTTAATTTGGTTGCTGTTGTTGAGCTTGTCATACAACTGGTTCTTGTCGGCAAATGCCGTCAGTTCGTATTGCCAAGCGCTGGGGTAACCGAAATATCTCGCCTTAAAGTTAAATTCCGCCTGCGAAAAAACATCAGACTGATAATAATACCAATTAGCCGAGCATAATACGCCTAACAAGCCGGCGGCGATCAACCGCCAACTTGTCCTCAACGGAACAAAAGAGACTTTAATGATAACAATAATCACCATCACCAAGCTGAACAGAACAACTTTAGCCATTGTCGGCGCAACAAGCAATATCGGCGCGTTGGCGGCGGCGTGCAGACCTTCGCCGTATTGCAGCTTGAGAGTAGTAAGACTCAACGCGTCTTGAAAAAATTGATGATAAAGCAACAAAATCCAAAAAAAGAAATGCGCGGTTGTCAGCCACAACAGGTTGCACAACTTGTGCCTGCCAATCACGGCCAGCCAAAAAAACAACGAATATAAAAAAATCAAAATGCCCGAAAATTCGTAAGTGTCCGTAAATATTCGTGAGTGTACGGCGACACCGAGCAAACTCATATGCAAACAGAGAGCCAAAGTTTTTATCATTGTTTTGTTCCTTTTTTTCTGTCGAGCAGTATATGGCAAAATCTTTTAAGATGTTTTAATGCGCACAAAAAAAGAGTCGAAACCTTAAAGTTTCGACTCTCATTAAAAAGTACAAGAACAAAAGCTCTACATGCGCGGAAGCACTGCACTCAACAAGTCACTGACTCTGTGTTGCTCAAGGAAAGCAGAAGTCAGCTTGGTGTCGAAGAGACCTTCAATCCAACTGACAATCGTGAAGTGATCAACGTCGCCGACCTGAAGCCACTTGATAGGCATGTCTTCGTTCAGCTCCGAACTGTCAACACCGCAAGACGCCGCCAGATAGCTCTTAACCGCCATAATGGATAGCACGGCGTGCTTAGCGTTGTACTTGAAGTGATCGTCCTGAGCCTCAGCACTGCTTTGAGCTGACGGGAACAGCGGAGAACCGGCAAAGTTGTCTCCGCGGGCACTCCAATCCGAACGCACCTTGGCAATGTCAAAATGAATTTGCTGTGGGGTGTCGTTGTCAGTGCCGTCAAACTCCTTCAGAATGCGGGCGTCAGGCTCGTCAGAGAAGAAGTCGCAGATGTCCTGAACCGTCAAGGTCTCAGCACTTTGTGCGTCAAGGTACGAGAGTGGTGCGTCAGTCTCTGCTGCCAGTTTGAAACCGGTATAAGCCTCCAACTCATGAACCAGATCAATCAGCATCGGGCGTGTAATCTGCGTGCCGGCAATCAGCGCATCAGGAGTAACACCTGCGGCAAACGCAAAGTAGCGAACAATCTGCTCGTTGGTCAGTAAAGGATACTCTTCAATGGTCTGTGCAACCTCGCGGATAGGAATATACTCCGCAAATTTGAGAAAAGCCTCAACCTTAACCTCCGGCAATTTGTGCGCACGCTTCTCAACGTTAATGCTCTTAAGCATGTCAATGATTTGTCCGCGGCGGATAACTGAAATGTTGCAGTTCATCACATTGTCTTTGCTCAAATTCTCAGGCAAGCAAGACTCGGCAGCAACGATAAAATCGCGCTCAACAGTATTCAATGTTGTACTCATATGAAAAAAAATTTAAAATAATTAATAAAAAATATGTGAATAAGGAGAACCTACCACAAAAGAAATGAGTATGCAAGGGTTTTTTTGGAAAAATTTTGGCAAAAAAATAAAAATTAACAAATAATCAAAAACCTCTTGCCATTTAAAATATAATCGGTTAACTTACCAAACGAACAATGATGATGGGTGTGTAGCTCAGGTGGTTAGAGCGTTACGTTGACATCGTAGAGGTCGCAAGTTCGAGTCTTGCCACTCCCACCAATTCAGAAAAGGCTTTCAGGTGCCACCACCTTGAGGCCTTTTATTTTTAGGTAACAGGACATAATTGCCTCTTGATTTTAAAATTTAAATTTATTAGAGTAAGAGGCGTTGAGGGGCTGTAGCTCAGTTGGGAGAGCGAATGGTTCGCAATCATTAGGTCGAGGGTTCGATCCCCTTCAGCTCCACCAATTTTTTCTGAGCCGATGTCATGTGCGTCGGCTTTTTTTTGTTTTTTTCTTTATATTTTTTGTGGCAACCGCCTTGACAACATCACGCAAAACTTATACAAATATGTCTGTTTTTATATAATTTTTTGTATTATTAATTTTTTTAATTCTATGGACATATTTTTTGATCTTTTGATAATCGTTGTCGGAACGATAACGGTTGTCTGCTCGATTGTGTTCTTTTTCTTTCAGTTGGCATTTTGGCACAACAAAAAGCACAGCGGACTGTATTGCCTTTTCTTTTGGGTATGTGGTTTTATTGCCACGCATTGGATTGTAAAAGGCAGTTTTGACAACGGGATGCCGATTTGGTCTGCTCTGGCCGTATTGGGATTATTGGTGCAATTCTGTGGCTTTAAGGAACAGTGGCAAGAGTTTCAATCCGATATGTTCTGGGAACACTCGGCGCGAGGCAAAATAGCCTTGCTGTATTTGTTTTTATTTCTGTTCTCTGCCGGAATTCGTGCCGTTTATTATTGGCAAGACAACTATCAGTGGTTGAACTCGGTGCCTTGTGTGGTGACGGAGTTGCAAACTAAGATTGGCGAAACGGAAGATAGTTATGATGACGGCAGTCCGACCGGAAAGATGCTTGCGACCAAAGAGCTTTATTTATATGCTCGTCCGTTGTCATCAGACACAACGCGGGTCAAACTTCGTTTAGTGCGTGTTGTGGCGCAAAATCCGTCGCAGCCGGCAGACGAGTTGTTGATTTCTAGTTTTTACGAAGTCGGAGACACGGTTAATATTTATGACGACATTATTGTTGGCAAGCCGTAATGCTCAATTAAAACACCTTGTGTTGACGTTTGTCGCATAAGGTGTTTTTTTTATGCGCGGTTGAAAACTACCAAAGTTTTATTACTTTGTTATCCAGATAAGGAGATAACAAATGAAAGTTCTGATGATAAACGGCAGCCCGCACGAGCATGGGTGTACATATACGGCGCTCACCGGCGTTGCTAATGTCCTGCGCGCGGAAAACATAGATGTTGAGATTGTCTGGTTGGGGGATAAGGCGGTGCGCGACTGTGTCGGCTGTGGCGCTTGCGCCAAATTGGGGCGTTGTATTTTTGACGATGACATTGCCAACGAGTTGTTGGAAAAATCCAAATTAGCGCATGGCTTTGTTTTTGGCTCGCCGGTTTATTACGCCCACCCGAGCGGACGTCTGATTTCGATATTAAACCGTTTATTTTACGCCGGCGGCAAATATTTGTCTTATAAACCTGCGGCGGCGGTGGTAACGGCTCGCCGAGCCGGAACAACGGCGGCTTTAGATGTTTTGAACAAATATTTTACTGTCAACAATATGCCGGTTGTTTCGTCGCAGTATTGGAATATGGTGCACGGTCGCACGCCAGAAGAGGTTTCTCGCGATGTTGAGGGATTGCAAACTATGGCTGTTTTGGGACAAAATATGGCATGGCTGCTCAAAAGTTTGGCGTTGTCAGATAAAAACAATCAGCCGCATCCACAGCTGTCGGCTAAACAAAAAACCAATTTTATCCGCTAAAAAAAGTTACAGCCATCCGGTTTTGACAATATCTTTGCCAAACTTTTCTTCCAACGCGTCAAGTGCTTGGCTGAGTTTATCGTCCTTAAATTGCGGCGTTTCATCAAATAGCGAAGGTTGAAAACTGTCTTGATAGCTCAAATCGCACAACTCAATGCCGGTACTGCGATAAACCTCCCGCGGGCGGAACAGTTGCTCCAACAGCTGCGCCGCCGCCTTGGCAATATCCTGCTCTGAGTTTGTGGCGATAGGCAGTTTCATCTTAGCGCTTTCCACTCTAAAATCTTTGGTGCGCAGCATAACCGCCGCCGTGGCGCAAAAGCCGTTCCATAGTCTGAGCCGGCGGCAAGCCTGATGAATATGATAGTTGAGGGCGGCGCGCAAAAGGTCTTTGTCCTGACAAAACGCGCTCAAAACCGAGGTGTCTTGAATCGACTTCGGTGGTTTTGGCTTGCTGTTCACCGGCGACACCGTCTCGCCCAACAACTCGTGCTTAAGTGCCACGCCGTTCACGCCGAACGCTTTGCGCGTTTGCGTGTCGCTCATCGCAACAAATTCCGCGATGGTGAAAATTCCCGCCATTTGCAAGTGGCGATAATTTTGACGCCCAATGCCGCAAACCTCGCAAATGTCGGTCTTGCCGACCAACTCCAAACTCTTATGCGGCGGAATCACAAAAATCCCGCCTTGCTTTTTTGCCAGGTCACTGGCGAGCTTGGCCAATGTTTTAGAGGTGCTCAACCCGATAGAAACCGGAATATGCACCTTTTGCCACACCGTTTGCCTGATGTTGCGGATAATGTCGGTATAAGACGATTTATAGAGCTTGTCCAAACTGGTGAGGTCAATATAAGCCTCGTCGACCGAAACCGCCTCCACATCTGGCGAAAACGACTTGAAAATCGTCATAATCTGTTGTGAAATCTGATGATATCTCTCATGCCGCACCGGCAGATACGTCACGTTGTCATACAAGTCTTTGACCTTAAAATAAGGCTCGCCCATTTTCACGCCGGCGGCTTTTGCCTCTTTGGAGCGAGAGACGATGATACCTCCGATTCCGTTACCGGTCATCACGCATACCGCTTTATGGCGCAAAGCCGGATTATCGGCTTGCTCACACGAGGCGAAAAAAGAGTCACAGTCAGCCAAACAGATTGCGCGGTGCATATTAACAAAACCTAAAATGTTCTAAATTTGTTCTTATTTTAGCCGCGAAAAAATAAAATGCAAGCGCTTTCTTTTTTTATTCTTTAAAGAACCGATTGTTGCAAAACAAATTTGCCGTACGAAGTGTCATACAAAAAAGTGCTGTCGGCAATTTTTTGATATTGCGGCAAATAGTCGTTCACCAGCCCGAACCGCTGTTCAATCATCGCTTGAGGCGTGTGACGATGCGTGATTTTCTCACGCTCCTGCGTGCGCTCGACGGCCACGGGCAACGCGCATAAAATAAAATACATCTGCGTGGTGTAGCCGAGCTTTTTCAAATGCTCAAATAATTGCACATGAGCCGGATTAACGCCGCTATGTTCCATAATAATGTTACGCCGCTCCGAAACCGCTCTTGATAAGATTTCATAGCCGATAATCCGCGCCGGTAACTCCCATTTTTTGAACGCGGCGGCATTGCCTAGCAAATACAAATCTTGCTGATAAGCGGGAATACTCTCCATAATGGCGTCAAAGCTCAAAACCTTTTGCGGATAAAATCTTTGACAAAAAGTCGATTTCCCCGCCCCAGGGATTCCTCCGATTTGGGCAAACATCGGTTGCCTCTGTCGTGGCATGGTGCTCAAATAATAAGCAATCAACCGGTCATATTCGGCGCAACGAATTTTGGCGTAGTCATAAGGAATAAGCTCCGATACTGCCGGCATAAGTTGATAAATATTCATTTTCACCTGCCTAAATTAAACTCTTGTTTATTATTATGTGTTATAAAACTCAATAACCGAATTTTATCCTATTTTAGAGAAAAGGCAATACAAAATGACAAAAATTACGTGGAAACCGGGCACAATGCTGTCGCCTTTGCCGCCGGTTTTGGTATCTTGCGGCACAATTTCGCAACCAAATGTTATGACTGTGGCATGGACGGGCATAATTTGCAGTGATCCTGTGTTGACTTATGTTTCGATTCGTCCGTCGCGTTTTTCGCACAGCATTATTCAGGACAGCGGCGAGTTTGTGATTAATCTTCCAACGTGGAAAATGGTCGGCGCGGTTGACTTCTGCGGTGTTAAATCCGGTCGCAATATCGACAAATTCAAAGAAACCGGCTTAACGCCGTTGGCTTCTTCTCAAATTTCAGCGCCGCAAATTGCCGAATGTCCGGTTTCGATTGAGTGCAAAGTCAAATCCGTCACCTCTTATGGCACGCACGATATGTTTTTGGCAGAAGTTGTCGCCGTTAATGTTGATGACGCTTATATTAACGACAAAGGCGCACTTGATTTAGAAAAAGCCGGCGTCTTAGCGTTTGCGCACGGCAAATACTATACCCTCGGCCGCAATCTGGGCAGTTTTGGTTTTTCGGTCAATAAAGAAATGCTCAAACAAAAACAGAAAATGGCGCAAATTGAGGTTGTGGAGACCAAATCTCGTCCGAAACCTCAAACCGAACCGAAAGCTGAACAGTCTGCAGAGAAAAAGCCGCGAGCTTTTCGCCGTACGCCGTTTGGAGTCCGTAAAGATTCGCGAGCCGAAAAATGCGGCGAACCACGTCAACGCGGTTTTCGTTCCGACAACCGCCGTCCGCGCCGTGAAGGCGAGGGCGACGTTGTGGCGCAAACCCTTTCACGCCCGAACAAACGTTATGACAAGACCAAGAAGGTCAAAACCGAATATCGCCCCAAAGAGCGCGGTTCGTTCCGTCCTCGCAAAGAGAACAAAAACTAGCCCTCAGGCACAAAAAAAGCGGCGTTGCGTAGCGCCGCTTTTTTGTTTTGGTTTTATTCCTGATTGTGAGCCTTACGAGACTTCATAAAGTTTTCCAACCAGTGAATATTGTATTGTCCGTCAATAAACTCGGCCTGAGAGATAATCTCCTGCTGCAACGGAATCGTGGTCTTCACACCGTCGATCACAAACTCTTCCAAGGCGCGGCGCAAACGCATCAATGCGGCGTTGCGGGTTTTGCCGTGAACAATGAGTTTGGCAATCATACTGTCATAAAACGGCGGAATCGAATATCCCGAATAAATCTCGGAATCCACACGAACCCCAAGTCCTCCGGGGGCGTGCCACTCGTTGATTTTGCCGGGGCAGGGCACAAATGTTTCCGGGTCTTCGGCGTTGATACGGCACTCAATGGCGTGTCCGTTAAATTGAATATCGTCTTGTGTATAACCCAAAGTCGCGCCACTGGCGATTCTGATTTGCTCACGAACAATATCAATTCCTGTAACCGCCTCGGTAATGGGGTGCTCAACCTGCAAACGAGTGTTCATTTCCATAAAATAGAAACGTCCGTCTTCATACAAAAACTCCAACGTTCCGGCATTGGTGTAACCGATTTTCTCGATAGCCTTACGCACAATCTCACCAATTTCACGACGTTGCTGATTGTTCAAAGCCGGAGATGGGCACTCTTCAATCACCTTTTGGTTGTTGCGTTGAATTGAGCAGTCACGTTCGCCCAAATGCACCACATGACCGTATTTATCGGCCAAAATCTGCATTTCAATATGCCGCGGGTGTTGCAAATATTTTTCCATATAAACCACATCGGACGGGAACGAGGCTTTTGCCTCTGCCTTAGCCATGGTATAAGCCTCGGCCATTTCTTCGTCATTAAACGCGGTCTTCATACCCTTGCCGCCGCCGCCGTCTTTGGCTTTGACAATCACCGGATACCCGATTTTGTTTGCCCACTCAATGGCGTGTTCAACGCTTTCCAACGCCGGAGAACCCGGGGTAATGGGCAAACCGGCCTCTTGAGCGGCTTTGCGCGCGGTGATTTTGTCGCCCATCAAACGCATTTGCTCAGCGGTCGGCCCAATAAAAGTAATGCCGTGTTTTTCCACCATCTCGGCAAAGTCGGCGTTTTCAGACAAAAAGCCAAATCCGGGGTGAATAGCGTCGGCGCCCGTAATCAGCGCGGCGGAAATAATCGCCGGCTTGTTCAAATAAGATTCGGAGGAGCGAGCCGGACCGATACAAACGGCCTCGTCAGCCAACCGAACGTGCATAGCGTTGGCGTCGGCCTCAGAGTGAACGGCAACGGTGCGAATACCCATCTCGCGGCAGGCACGGTGAATACGCAGGGCAACCTCTCCTCGGTTTGCGATTAAAACTTTTTCAAACATCACATCATCCCAAAAAAGTTATTCAATAACAATTAACGGCTCGCCATATTCAACCGGATCGCCGCTTGCAACCAAAATCTTAACCACTTTGCCTGACATATGCGCCTTAACCGGATTAAAGGTCTTCATGGCCTCAATCAAGCAAACGGTGTCGCCCTCGGTGACGCTGTCGCCAACCTTAACATAGTCAGGAGCGGAAGGCTCGCTTGACAAATAAACCACGCCGACCATCGGAGACTTGACCGCGCCTTTGGCGTTGCTGTAATCTTCATCAGCCTGAGCAGAAGCCACCGGAGCAGTCGCTGCGGCAGGAGTTTCAACCACGGCCGAAACCGGAGCGGCAACGGCTGCAGGTTGAGCATAAACCGGAGCGGCAACCTGTGCGCCGCCAAAATTACGAGTCAGGCAGATACGACACCCCTCGTCCTCGTATTCCAACTCTGTCAGGTTGGTTTTATCCAAAATTTCAGCCAATTTGCTAATAACTTTTGTATCCAATGGATTTGACATAAAATTCTCACTTTCGATAGTCATAATTACATAAACATCAACCCCGATATTAGCCTTATTTTGCAAAAAGACAACATAAATTTAAAAAACGGGCGAAAAACGACCGAAAATGTGCAAAAAATCGTCAATTTTATCAATTTTTGTTTTTACGCCGCGAATTTTAAAAATTCGGTTGTTGAAAACGTGCGTGGACAACCTTAATAAGAAATTAAAACACGGTGGCAGAAACCAAACAAAAATCTTGCAAATATAAATCAGCATATTATATTCTCTAAAATGAATAAACTATAATGATTAAGGAGAAAAATATGCCTTTAGTTACTATGCGTCAAATTCTTGACCACGCTGCCGAAAACAACTACGGTGTTCCGGCTTTTAACATTAACGATATGGAGCAGGTTATCGCGGTTTTGAACGCCGCCAAAAAGGTAAACGCGCCGGTTATTTTGCAAACCTCTACCGGTGCCCGCAAATTTGCCGGAGACCCGATGATTCGCCATATGGTTCAGGCCGGTATTGAAATGTATCCTGAATTGCCGATTTGTATCCACCAAGACCACGGTGCGTCGGTAGACATCTGCCAGTCGGCCATCGTCAACGGTTATTCTTCGGTTATGATGGACGGTTCTTTGGCGGCTGATGGCAAAACCCCGTCAACATTTGAATACAACGTTCACGTCACCAAAGAAGTTGTTGCCCGCGCGCACGCTGTCGGCGCTTCTGTTGAAGGCGAGTTGGGTGTTATCGGTTCTCTCGAAACCGGTAAAGGCGACAAAGAAGACGGTCACGGCGCTGAAGGCGTAATTGATAAAAAACGTTTGGTAACCGACCCTGATGAAGCAGCTCGCTTTGTGGCTGAGACTCATTTGGATGCTTTGGCTGTGGCTGTTGGTACGTCTCACGGCGCATACAAATTCACCCGTAAGCCGGATGGCGAGATTTTGGCGATTGACGTGATTGAAAAAATTCACAAAAAATTGCCGAATACGCACATGGTTATGCACGGTTCTTCATCTGTTCCGCAAGAGCTGCAAGATTTGATTAATGCTTACGGCGGCGCTATTCCTCAAACCTTTGGTGTTCCGGTTGAAGAGATTGTCCGCGGTATCAAATCCGGCGTTCGCAAAGTTAATGTTGACACCGACTGCCGTATGGCTATCACCGGTGCTATCCGTAAGATTTTTGCCGAGAATCCGAAAGAGTTTGACCCGCGCAAATATCTCAAACCCGCTATTGAAGAAATGGAAAAAGTTTGCGAAGCTCGCTACATTGCCTTTGGTGCGGCAGGTCACGCCGACCAAATTAAGGCGATTCCGATGTCTGTTATGGCAAAACGCTACGCCGCTGGCGAACTCTAAACCTAATTTCAAAATTAAGGTTTCCCAACACCCTCGCAACACATCTTGCGGGGGTGTTTTTGCGTAAATATTTGACAATCCGCAATGTTTGATGATAAACATACACTCAAACCATAACATTGCGAGAAGATAAATGTCCGATATCCCTATGTTTGAGCCGCAACCGCAAGCGCCCCGCTGTATCAAAAGCAAAAAACTGTTGATTAAGCTGTTGACCTTTGCTGTTTTTCCGAAGTCTCTGCGTAAAAATCTGCGTCAGCGTCTGGCGTGGTGGCTGCATATCGGCGCTCAGCCATACAATCCGAAATGTCAAAAACTGTTAGCGCAGGCACAAAAGGCTTTTTATCAACAATGCGGTGAAATTGATTATAACCGCTATCAAATCATCTCGTTGGGCAGCGATTGCCTCAGTCGCACCTTACCGACTTTTTGGCGGCTGAAACCACGCAAAAAAGACGGCGAGAAAGGCTACCCCTTTGACTTGAGCGCCAATAATATTACCGGTATGGTGCGCAATCTTCAATCAGACTTTGCCGATTTTTATAACGGGCTGACGTGGAGCAACGCCTTTAATTGTTTTCTCAATACCCGCTCGGGCAGTTATTATTTTCACGAAGACGATTTGACGGATACGCCTGAGAGCGTAGATTTGTTCAAGCAACGTTTTGATAAACGTATTCAAAATTTTCGCGAGGCGCTGAAAGCCGACAAGCCGTTGATTTTTGTTTTCCACTATGGCGAACCGATCTGTTACAGCCAACCGCAAGAGTTTGAGGCTTTGTATAACCAAATTAAGAAAATGCGCGGGAATAAGCCTATGCGTTGGTTGGTGGTTGACACCTCCCGTACCCTCAAACCCGAGCATCCGGATGTTGAATATTATATTCCCGACTTCCTGCCTAAGGGCTATGTCTGGCACACCGACGCCTGCCGCTTTAGTGCGCAGGGCATCCGCTTTGAGCAAGAACTGGCGACCAAACTCTACCGCCTCATCACCACCATTGCCTGACCCCTGCAATAAACAGGCTCATCCCTTCTCCGCTACAATCACATAGCCCATTACCTGATTATCGCCTTCATTGCGTAGAAAATTCTCTGAGATTTTCTTCAGCCGAAAATGATTGTTCGCCAATAGCTTCTCAATATAGCGTCTGTGGTGTAAAAAGCGCCCCGAGTCATGCAGGTAATAATCTGCTTCGTCAACATAATTTTTGCTGACGGTAAATATTAAATATCCGTCCTCACGCAGCAATTCCTTAAAATGACCGATAACTTTTTCAAGGTTGCCGATATAAGTCAACACATCGGCAGCCACAATCAAATCAAAAAAATTATGCTTACGAGGCAAACAGGTTTCAATATCTGCTTGCAACAGCTTGTTATAAACCTTCTTTCTCTTTGCAATTTCTAACATTTTTTCAGAAATATCAACGCCGTAAAGCTGCCACCGTCGCGCATATTTTTTCAAAAAATCGCCACATAAACCGGTGCCGCAACCGGCATCTAAAATCCGTATTTTTTTATAATACGGCGCCCCGAACCGCGTTTCCAACTCTTCCGCAATCAGCTGCGGGGCGCGATAATCCAAATTGTGCAGCACGTCTTCAAAATCTCCGGCGAACGCGTCAAAAATTAGCCGCACATAGTCTTCATCTGCACGGCTGAGCTTGTCGCAGTGCAAAATCGCGGACGCCATATGTTTAACAATCGGATTTGTCCCGTATGTCGTCAGCCATTTTTGGGCGTATTCTTCACATTGTGCGCGCGGAACTTCATCTGCAATTTCATAAAGCAGGTAACCAAAGTTAAGGTGATGAGCGTCATCATCGGCATTGAGCTCAAGTGCCCGCCAACTATACGCCAATGCTCGTGCAAAATCCTTTTGTTTTTGATAAATTCGGCTGAGGGCGTTATATCCCCACGCATAGGCGGAATCGATTCTTAAAAGCTGTAAAAACGCCGCTTTGGCCTCATTATATTTTTCTAACTCCAACGCCGCGTTACCATATATCACCAAAGCGTTAAAGTCCTCAGCACCGGTGTCAAGTGCCTGAACGGCATAATCATAAGCCTTCTGATAATCTTTTTGTTCAAACAAAACATTGGCGATATTGCTTTTGATTGCCGGTAGTGTCGAATCTGCCTGTAATGCCGCCTGATACGCCTTAAGCGCGTTTGGCAGAGCGTCTTGACGGAAGAAAATATTGCCTTGCAACATAAGCGCCGCCGCGTGAGACGGTTGCCGCCGCAGAATTTTAGCCACACACTTTTGCGCCGCGTACAAATCGCCGTTATTATAAAGTTGCAGTGCCTTATCCAAAAGTTCTTTGCTCATTTTACACGCATAAAAAATTGTCGGATTACGATTTTGAAATTTTTATCACATTGGAGTAAAAAAACTATTGACGAATTGAAAATTATATTATATTAATGCTCTTGTTTTGAGGGGGTATGGCGGAACTGGTAGACGCGCTAGACTCAAAATCTTGTGGCCTCAGGCCGTGTCAGTTCAAGTCTGACTACCCCTACCAATCCGAAAGCCTTGATTGAAAAATCAGGGTTTTATTTTTGCCTTTTTCATAAAATTACAGCATAAAAAAGAGCCACCCGCCAGAAGACGAGCAGCCCTGTTTGTTTGTAGATGTATTAATTTATAACCGACGGGATAAAAGCCTATAAAAAACTCCTCTCCTTTGGTTCATACATAATAATATGGGAAACCTTAGTAGTTTACGCTGTTACCAAATGAGTCACCAAATTTATCATTGACACTGTCACCGGTAGCATATTCAACAACGGCACCTGCGGCAGCCAAAATCGCCAGACCGACAGCCAAACCGGCAAACCAAGACCATTTAACCTTACCGATAATGGCTTGATATGCGATACCGATTAAACCGAAACCACCCAAGATAAAGGTGATGGTTTTAACTTTCATAAATACGTTTGATGTTTTGGACGTTGCAGTATCCATTAAAGATGCTCCGTCAGCAAAAGCGTCTGCGGCAACCAAAGCAAAAACGGCAACCCAAGAGCAAATAGTCCAAAAATTTTTCTTAAAGAACTTCATAACACTTCTCCTCATAATACAGATGTTAGACAAATAAATCACTTACATCTATACAATATCATCTATTAGTTAATAATGCACTAACTTTTTTATGAAGATTTTGTTACAGCCATATTTTGGGGTTTTAACTATGCAATTTTAGGGGGAAATAGCACTTTCATAATCTCAATTACCGGTAATACCTATTACTCTTGAACAATCATTATCCTTCTTACTATCATTATTGCGCCCGCTACGCCTACCTCCTCCGATCGTCATTGCGATCCGCGTTACCCCACTCATCGTCATTGCTTCGTCCTGTCGGACTCGCAATGACGAACGAGGAGGGGATTGCTTCGCCATGTCAACTCACTGTGACGCATGAAAGTAGCACACCAAACTCACCTTCGCGCATAAAAAAAGGGATTGTGAAATCCCTTACTTTTTCTTAGCCTTATCGGCAAATGGGTTGCCGGTTTTGCGCACAACAATCCGAATAGGAATCCCGCGCAAATCAAACGTTTCTCGCAGACTGTTAGTAATATGCCGCAAATAAGCGTCAGGCAGCCCCTCGGGATTACTCGAAAAGATATAAAACGAAGGCGGACGTGTCTTAGCTTGTGTGATATAGCGTAATTTAATCCGGCGTTTATTCTTACCCAGCGGTGGCGGCGTCCGCTCCTGCATATCTCCAAACCACTGGTTGAGCGGAGCGGTCGGAATACGCACGTTCCAACGGTCATAAACCTTGAACACGGCGCTCATCAACTTATCTAAACCCTCTTTTTTGAGGGCGGAAATTGTCACCGTTGGCACACCTTCAGCCTGCGTTAAAGATGTTTGCAACTTGTCATTGAGTTTTTGCAACGCCTCTTTGCGATTGGCAACATCCCACTTGTTGACGGCAATAACCAAGGCTCGACCTTCGTCCAAAACCTGACGCGCAATAGTCAAATCTTGCTTATCAAGCACGGCGTCGGCATCCAAAACCAAAACCACGACTTGCGCCATAAACGCCGCGTGTTTGGTACTGGCGGCAGACATCCGTTCGACATCGGTATCAATTTTAGACTGCTTGCGCAAACCGGCGGTGTCAACCAAATTAACTTTTCGTCCGCGCCACTCCCAATTGACGGTAATGGCGTCACGGGTCACGCCGGCCTCAGGTCCCGTCAACATCCGCTCGTCATTAAGCAAGGCGTTCATTAACGTAGATTTACCCACGTTCGGACGTCCCACAATCGCTAATTGAATTGGCTTTGCCTTAATTTTAGCGTCTTTCGCGGCATTAATTTCGTCTTCGCTCATACCGCTGAAATCTGTGTCGTCGTCATCGTCTTCGTCATCACGGTCAGCAAACGGCAACAAACGTTCATATAAGTCGCTTAAGCCCAAACCATGCTCTGCCGAAAACGGTATCGGCTCTCCCAAGCCCAAGCAATAAGCCTCGTGAATACTGTTTTCTTGCAATGTTCCTTCGCACTTGTTTGCCAACAAAATCACCGGACGACCGCTTTGTCTGACCAAATCTGCAAAATGTTCGTCATAGGGTTGCACGCCGGCGCGGGAGTCAAACAAAAACAAACAAACATCAGCCTCTTCGATCGCGCGTTGAGTTTGTTGCCACATCCGTTGCTCTAAATTATCTTCCTTAGAATACTCATAACCGGCCGTGTCAATTACCATGAGTTTGAGGTCAAAAAAATTGGCAAAACCTTCTTTACGGTCGCGCGTTACCCCCGGCATATCATGAACCAGAGCCGCTTTTCGTCCGATAAAACGGTTAAACAGGGTCGATTTTCCAACATTAGGACGCCCGACAATGGCAACTTTAATAGGCATTAATATTCTCTCTTTGCTTATTTATAGGCATACATTTCTGCATTGCTTGTAGTTAAAATTGTCACGCCGTCAGCCACAATCGGCGCTGTTTCAATAGATTTTTCCAAATCAACATAACTCATAATTTTACCGTTATACGGCGACACCGCAAACGCATAACCGGTTGAGGTTGTGACCAACAAGCGATTATCTGTCAAAATTGGCCCTGATATAAACGCGCCGGTTTTGTCATCGTCATCGGCGCCGAGCGGAATTTTGGTGCTCCAGACGATTCGACCGGTTTTGTTTTCAACCGCAATCAGGTCGCTGTTGTTGGCGACCGCAAACATATAGTTGCCCGAAACCCACGGTTGACTTGCCGTCCCGATGTCCCGTTGCCAAATACGGTTGCCGGTACGGATGTCAATCGCCGTCATCAAATTATTGTATCCGGCGGCAAAAACCGTGTTGCCGGCAATAACCGGATTGGCCTTAATGGTGTTGATGGTGGCCATTGGTGTCGACTTGCGGCTCGAATACAGCCAATCTGCCCACAACGGCGAGCCGGTGGAGGCCTTAAACGCACGCAACTCACCGTTAGAGAACGCCGCCACAATCAAATCTTGCTCCTCATCAAAAGCCGGACTTGCGCCCCCGACCAGAGTTGTGCCTTCCGCCTCGGATTCGTAGTGCCACAATTCTTTGCCGTCTGCGGCGTCAAGCGCCACCAACTCGTTGGCGATTGTCTGCACCAAAACCATATTTTTTCCGACCGTTGGGGCAATGCGAATAGGGTTCTGCGCCTCAAAATACCACGCGGGGTTGCCGGTTTTCATATCCAAAGCATAAACACCGCCAAAACCTGTCGTTACATAAACCAGATTGTTGGCAACGGCAATGCCTGCGCCTTTTAAGGCAACATTACGGTCACTCTTGTTGACGGGCTTAACTTTGCGTTCCCAAATAGTTTCCCCGCTGTCCAAACGTTTGGCGCTGACCAAACCCTCGGCGTCGACGGCAAAAACCACCTTGTGCGCAATCACCGGAGTTGAAATCAAAAAGTCACGTTTGGAACTGCCTTCGCCAAAACCGCTTTGCCAAAAACTCTGCAACTGGCTGCCCGATTCCAAATGTCCCGTCAGGTGAGAGGCTGAACCGCCGCTTTGCGACCACTCATTATTACGGTGCGGGGTGGGGAGGGATATTTTAACTGCGTCGCGGGCATAATCCGGACGCACAATCGTCTCATTACTCAAAACCGAAATTCTCTCGCCCTCAACCACGGGTTTGTCCTTAGAAAACAGCCCGCAGCCCGCCAAACCTGCAGCCAAAATGCAAGTAACCGTGTTTTTGTAAAAATTCATTATTTATTCACTCCGCCGGAAGTTAAAACCGAAATCATATTTTTGGCGCGAACCCGCAGAATATCGCTGATGTCATTGTTTTTGACAATTTCTTCATAGCGAGCCAAAGCCTCAGCCTCGTTGCCTGCCTGCAGATAAGACAGCGCGATTAGCTCCAAAGCCTCCGGTTGCCAAGAACTATTAACGTCTTTCGTCAACGGTGCCAATAATTCAGACATTTCTTGCGGTGTTGCGGTCTCAACTTTATACGTTGCAAGCTTAATCAGCGCGGCATTTTTAAGTTTGTCGACATTTGCCGATTTCACAAACTTTTCGAGCTTAGCCAGAGCCTCGTCTTTTTTGCCTTGCTCCAACAAAATATTAACGGTTTTCAGCTGAGCCTCATCAGCAAAAATAGCGTTGCCGTTCTTTTCAATATCCGCCAAAAGTTTCAAACTGTCATCAAACTTGCCCTGATTTTGCAGTACCTGTGCATAAGCAAACGCGTCAGACCACTGCTGACTGTGTTGGTCGCGCCAATGCTTGATGGTTTCAAAGCTAACGGCGATTGTCAAACAGATTGTGACCAAAGCCACCAGTTGCACGCCATACTTTTTCCAAAAAGCCTTAAGGTTATCGTTTTGCAAATCTTCGCTGACCTCTCTGAAAAAAGCCTCGGCCAAATCAGGGGTTGCAACCGTATTGTTCTTTTTTTTCATTATATTTTCTTTCATAAAATCGAACGACATTTATATTTTTATAGCGCAAAACCACAAGTTCGCAACTATTTTTTTACAATATCATTAATCAAAAACTTTTTTACCCAACGTAAATCTTCAATCGGGAGCTTTTTGCCGAAAATCAGCGTGCGTCCCTTGCCGATAATCGAGACAAAATAACGCTCGGACACGGGGTTGAACGCCACATCGACCAGCTCAATATCGTCTTTCATCATCTCGTCTTTTTTGCGCGACAGACAGAACGTTTTGTGCACAATCACAATCTTCTTGGGTTTGATAACCAATTTATCTTTGGTGAACGCTCGGATGACCGCGAACAATGTGACCGCCGCCAACACGCCGCATCCTGCAATCTCCGCGGCGTCATGATGACCGAACAGATAGTTGACCGCCAAAATCAAAAAGCAAACCACCAGCATAATCGCCGCCAACAGGTTATAGCCATCCCAGTGAAAACTGCGGTTTTTAATCACCGATTTGTCTTTTTTGCGCACCCACGAGACTGACGCCGGCAGCGGCTCCTTAAAGTCAAAGGTGTTTTTGACAAGTCCTGCCTCATACAAGGCGGAGAGTGGCTTGCCAAAGTCGGCAATCTCGCGCGTCAACAATCCCTCGTCGGTCATAATAATCGCGGGCAGGTTGAACTTGCGGGCGTAATATTCCCAAATTTGGCGCACGTCCTTTTCTTTGGTTGAAATATACAGCGGCGCGGTCTTGTCGTCGTCTTTGTGAGACAGCTCGATAATATATTTGTTTTTGTTCAAAAAGCCGAACTGAAAAAATTCTACTCTGAAACGCACGCCCTGATATTTTTTGATAGATTCCTTAACCGTGGTTTTGGCGCCGAACGGATCGCGATAAATCATGGTCACTTTTTTGCCGTCAAAAAACACTTTTTTGTAGGTAAAATAAGACATTGTCAGCGAGATGATAACCCACACGCCGAGCACCACCATAACCCCGTCAAACAGGTTGATGCTGAACCACGACGATATAGCCGCGGCGGCAACGTCATTGTCGGGGTTAAGCCCGTTAATAAACTCAATAACGCCGAGCGCAATCAAAAACACGCCCGCCAACAACCCCGGAAACAGCAGGGACAAGGCAATTCGGTCGGCCTTCTTGGTGGGGATTTTATCCATATCCAACTTAAAATCATAGCTGTAATGGTCGGGGGCTTTGTTATTCATGTTGCGGATTCCTTATTCTATGATAACTTATCAACAATATTAAAATAAACTATATAATATTCAAGCTATTTTAATAAAATACGTTTATGTTGCTTATATCGCAATAAGATTAATAAGGTGTTTAGATATGAATAGTCTTGTGATTTTTACCGACATTGCTCATGTGCAGATAACCGTGGCGGCGTTGGTGTTTTTTTTGCTGTCGGGTTTTTATCTGAGTGTCAATTCTTCCGGCTCGCATTTTTCCAATAGTGCCAAATATTTAATCGGCGGTCTGTTGGTTGATTTTTTGTGTGCGTGGTACGGCAGCTATATTGACGAGCTGTCAACCTCGGTTTCGGTCAATGTTCTGGTGGCGTTTGACTTAATGTTAAAGCTGACGGTGCTGTTGTTGGTGGGTTTGGCTGCAACCGGCATTATGGCGGGTAACATTTCGCAAGGGCTTTACTCCACATTGGTGGTCGTGCTCGGCTTGTTTGTGATTGTCTATTTTAGCATTATAGACCCCAACGGCGCGATGATTAATGTTTTGCATAGTCTGTTGCCGGCAATTACTTTTGCATTTTTGACCGCGGCATATTTTTCGCAGTGCTTCCGCCGTCACAACATCGGCTATGTCCTTGGGTGTATAACCTCGGTGTTTGTCACCTATATCGTGGCGGTCAATATTTCCAGTATGAATATGATGCCGCATAGCGTGTGGTATACCGCCGTTGTCGGCTATGTCGGCTTGGGTGTGAGCTTCTTGCTCTCAATGGTTGATGTTAAAGATGACGCGTTGGACAAGGCCTCTAAAGAGCTTAACAAATACAATCAGCGTATTAAAGAAATTATCAAATTGTCGCCGTTCCCGATTGTTATTTCTCGTCTGAGTGATGACACCATCCTTATGGCAAACGACAACTTCTTAAAGCTGTTCGGTATTAAAGACCGCGACATCAACCTCTATCGTTTTCGCGACTTTTTTGTAGACGCCGACAACCGCCGTTTATTGAATACGCATCTTGAAAAGGAGCGCGTGATTAAAGACTTTGAAATTTTGGTCAAATCGCAAACCGGCAACACGCCGTTCTGGCTCTCGACCTCGGCCAATATCATTGACTTTGACTATGATATCGCCATTTATGCGGCGTTCCAAGACATCACCGACCGCAAAAAACGTGAGGATTTGTTGCAAACGCAAGCAACGCGCGACCCGTTGACCTCATTGTATAATCGCCGTTATTTTGAAGAAGAAGTCAACCGCCGTCTGAGCCTGCACACCGATGACGTGTTCAGCGTGTTTATGATAGACGCCGACCACTTTAAGAACGTGAACGATACCTACGGTCACAAAATTGGCGATAAGGTGTTGATGGCGTTGGCCTCAACTGCCGAAAAAGCCCTAAGAGAAAATGATATTGTGGCGCGTTACGGCGGAGAGGAGTTTGTGGTTTATCTGTCGCAAACCAACGCCGAAGATGCCAAAGTTGTGGCTGACCGCCTGCGTGAGGCAATCGCCGCCATTGTGGTAATGTCCGACGCCGGTGAGCCGATTAAATTTACGGTCAGTATCGGTATCTCGTCTTCAAAAGATTCGCAAGATATCAACGAACTGATAAAAATGTCCGATGACGCGCTGTACGAGGCCAAAGAAGGCGGTCGTAACCGTTGTGTGATTTATCACCGCGATTTGCCCTCAGAGCCACAGGAAGTGAAAGCCGAAAAAGCGGCGGAAAACGTTCATCCGGCGTTTGCCCAGTCTAATAATGTTGAGGTTTCGATTTTGGGCGGAACCCCGACGGAAGGCGGAGATAAAGCCTGATGACTGATTGTCCGCTTTTTCCGACCTGCGGTGGTTGCCGATATAGAAATCTGAGTGATGAAGACTATCAAAACCAAAAGTTTGAACACTTCAAACAGGTTATGAGCGCAATTCATCAATCAGAGCTCAGGTTTGGCGAGCCGGTGTTTATTCCGGCGCAAACCCGCCGCCGTGCCGCGATGGCTTTCAGTTATGTTAAAAAACAGTTTGTGATGGGCTTTAACGCCGCGCAAAGCACGCAGGTGGTTGATTGTTGTTATTGCGACCTTCTGACCGAACGCCTTAATCGTAATTTGGGTAATATTCGCGCTTTTGTGCAAGAGCTTTGCGCCGAGCCGTTTACGCAAAAAAAAGGCAAAAAAATCATCCGACAAGGCGTGACCGGCGGCGATATTTTGCTCTGTGACGCCGATAACGGCATTGACATCACTTTAGAACTGCCGTTTTCCCCCGAGCTTGCCCATCGGATGATAATTTCAGAATACGCCGCGCGCACGCCCGATGTTTTGCGGGTATCGTGGCGTCAAAGCGCCAATGCCGAGCCCGAGACAATGTTGGAAAAATCGCGCCCGATAATCCACAACAGCGGTACCGATGTTTATATTCCCGCCGGCACTTTTTTGCAGGCTTCCAAGCAAGGTGAGCGGGCGTTGGTTGAATTGGTGCTCAAATATGTTGGCGAGCGTCAGGGCAGGGTAGCCGATTTGTTCTGCGGTGTGGGCACTTTTTCTTATCCTTTGGCGCAAAACAAAAACAATCAGATTCTCGCGGTCGATTCGTCTGTCGAGTTGTTGGAAGGTTTTCGCCAATCGGTCAATCGCAACCAAATTCCCAATATTGAGATACGCGCCGCCAACTTGTTCAAATATCCGTTGGACGAGCGCGAACTCGCCGATATTGATATCGTGGTGTTTGACCCGCCGCGAGCCGGCGCCGCGGCTCAGGTCGCTAAGATTGCTGCCTCCAAGCATCCGCACACGGTCGTTGCGGTGTCGTGCAACCCCAATACTTTTGTGAACGATGCCAATCAACTGATTGCAAGCGGCTATGCTTTGCGCGAGGTGACTATGGTTGACCAGTTTATCTATTCCAAACACACCGAATTGGTCGCTTGTTTTGAAAGGGAAGAATAATGCTAAAACGGTTTTGCTGGTTGTTGGCGTTGGGGCTGAGCGGTTGCGGAAGTTGGTTTCATGAGCCGGATGTTCGCGTCTGCCCGCAGGTGCAGATTGTTCGCGACAATTCTTATCTGACCCAGTTTGTCAAATATAAAGAGACTTTTCAAATCAGCATTAGCGGTTATGAAGGCTATTGCTATTATGACGAGCATTTGCAACGTCATCGCGCTATAATTGAGCCGGTGTTCAAAATCAAACGCCTAACCCCGAGCGATGAGACCGATGTTCGTTTCAGTTATTATACTGAGACGGTGAAAGGTCCGCCGGAGTATCTTGGCAAAAAGACCTATTTTATCACCGCGCACATCGCCCCCGATGCGTTGGAAACGCAATACAAAGGGCGCGCCGTCAGTGTGTTTATTCCCCCCGAGATGGTCTATGAATATGACATCAATCTGGGGTTATGGATAAGTCCGGAAGAGGCTTTGTATAATCGCCGCACATTTGATATTAATTATCGTTATATTGAAGAATAAAGGAGTTGCAAGATGAATATGGAAGACAGCAAAACAGTTCGAGCTATGGCCAATGCCATCCGTTTTTTGAGTGCCGACGCGATTGAAAAATCACAGTCCGGTCACCCCGGAATGCCGTTGGGCATGGCGGACGTTGCCACGGTTTTGTTTACAAAATTTATCAAAATCAATCCTGCCGCGCCCAAGTGGTTTGACCGCGACCGTTTTGTTTTGTCCGCCGGTCACGGCTCTATGTTGCTTTATTCTTTGCTTTATCTTTTGGGATATGAAGATATTGATATTGAAGACATCAAAAACTTTCGTCAACTGGGCGCCAAAACCGCCGGCCACCCCGAATACGGACACCTTGCCGGTATTGATATGACCACCGGTCCGCTCGGACAAGGTATTTCTTCGGCTGTTGGTATGGCGTTGGCTGAACGGATGTTAAACGCGCGCTTCGGTGATGATTTGTGCAATCATTATACTTACGTTATCAACGGCGACGGCTGTCTTATGGAAGGCATTTCCGAAGAGGCGATCTCTTTGGCCGGACACCTGCGCCTCAACAAACTGATTGTGCTGTGGGACAATAACAACATCACCATTGACGGCACGGTTGATAAAGCGAGCTCCGTTGACCAAATCAAGCGTTTTCAGGCGACGGGTTGGAACACGATTGAGGTTGACGGTCACAATCCCGAACAGATTGAAAACGCCATAACGCAGGCGCAAAAGTCCGACAAACCGACCTTAATTGCCTGCAAAACCACCATCGGATTCGGCGCGCCTCACAAATGCGGCACCTCCAAATGCCATGGCTCGCCTTTGGGTGCGGATGAAATTGCCGCCATGCGCCAAAATTTGGGTTGGACGGCCGCGCCGTTTGAAGTTCCGTCTGAAATTCTGAACGCATGGCGCGCCGCCGGACAACGTTGTGAGAAGGCTTACGCCGAGTGGTGCGAATATGCCGCTAAAGCCGGTCAGGCTTTTGATGACATCATCAACAACCGCCTGCCCGAAAATTGGGACGCCGCGTTGCTTGAGCTTGAAAATCAGGCTATTGCCGACAAAACCAAAGTCGCCACTCGCAAGGCCTCGCAAATGTGCTTGGAACGCATTGTTCCTCATGTGCCTGAAATCGTCGGCGGCTCGGCAGATTTAGCGGCGTCAAATCTGACTTTTGTTGAGGGATTAAAAACCGTTACCGCCGATGATTATAATGGTAACAACGTGATGTATGGTATCCGCGAGCACGCCATGGGCGCGATGATGAACGGCATGGCTTTGCATGGCGGCGTGATTCCTTACGGCGGCACGTTTTTCGTCTTTTCGGATTACCTGCGTCCGGCGCAACGTTTGGCGGCGTTGATGGGCTTGCGTGTGGTTTATGTTTTGACGCACGATTCTATCGGCGTTGGCGAAGACGGTCCGACCCACCAACCGATTGAGCATTTGGCGTCTTATCGCGCTATGCCCAATATCAATGTGTTCCGCCCCTGTGATGTGGTTGAAACCACCGAGGCATGGCGTTTGGCGTTGACCTCGGAACACACCCCGAGCATTTTGGCTCTGAGCCGTCAGGGATTGCCATTGTTGCGCACTCAAAGCGCCGAGAACAAAACCGCCAAAGGCGGCTACATCATCAGCGGCGACCCAAGCAAGCGTCAGGCCACCATTATCGCCACCGGCTCGGAGGTTTCTCTGGCCATCGAGGCGCAACAACGCTTGGCGGAAGAGGGAATTGCGACGGTTGTGGTTTCTATGCCCTGCACCGAGCTGTTTGACGCGCAACCCCTGCCTTATCAAAAAGAGGTTTTGGGCGCAGCGCCGCGCATTGCTGTTGAGGCGGCTTCAAAATTCGGTTGGGAAAAATATGTCGGGCTAGACGGCGATATTATCGGCATGGACGGCTTTGGCGCGTCAGGTCCCGCATCCGAACTTTATAAATATTTTGGCATCACAGTGGAAGAAGTTGTCGATTCTGTAAAAAATTGTTTGCACAATTCTGCGCAAAAATAACAAGTTTCGACTTAATTTGATTGACAGCGGCGAAAATCTTATTAATTTATTGTTCGAGTTTGAACAAGGGCGATAAAGGAGGAGGTTGTTGTGAGCAAAAACATAAATAAGACCAAACCAAATCCGCGCATGAATGCCCGACAACAGAAGTATCAGGCAAAATGCTCGCCCCGCCGCTGTAATTATCCTTCCGAACAAATTTTGGGCGTTGGTCCCAAAATGCTCAACTCGATTCTCATTGGTATTCATGAGGACGATGTTGCGCACGTTCGTAAAATCGTCGAGGGCTTGGACGAGTATGAAGTAGCCAATGTTTTGGAAAGTTTGAGCATTGGCGACCGTCAAAAACTCCTTGATATGATAGGACGCTACCTCGACCCTGACGTTTTGCCCGAGCTGAACGAGGTGGTGCAAGAGCAGGTCATTGACAGCCTTGATGAAGAACAGATTGTCCACATTGTCAACGAGCTCGACTCTGACGACGCGGTTGAACTGTTGGAGCACATGGATGACGAGGAGCAGAAAAACGTTATTCTGCAACTCTCGCCGGAACTCAAACAGCAGGTAACTTCTTCTCTGTCTTATCCGGAAGATTCTGCCGGTCGTATTATGTCGCGCGACTTTGTGGCTCTCCCCGACAGTTGGAGCGTGACCGAGGCCAAGCAATATCTCTTGACCGAAAAAGAATTACCCGATGAGTTCTACACCGTTTTTCTGACCGATAATCAATATCACCCGACCGGCGAAATCACGTTGGATAAACTTCTTCGCGCCAAAGGCACTGAAAAACTGGATGCCATAAAAGATGGCGAGATTGTGCCTGTCAGTGTTTATACCGACCAAGAAGAAGTGGCGCATATGTTCCGTGAATACGGTTGGATGTCAGCGGTGGTTGTTGACGCCAACAATCGTATGATTGGTGTGATTAATATTGACGACGTGGTTAATATTATTCACGAAGAGGCGTCTGAGGACATTATGCTCTTGTCCGGAGCCGAAGAGGGCGATGTTTATAAGTCTTCGTTTGCAATTTTCCGCTCCCGCGCCGTGTGGCTGATAACCAACTTGTTCGCCACTCTGTTGGCGTCTTCGGTTGTGGGCGGTTTTGAGGATATTATCTCGCAAATCGCGGTGTTGGCTGTGCTTATGCCGATTGTGGCGTCGATGGGAGGCACAACCGGCAATCAAACGTTGGCGGTGGTGGTGCGCGCTTTGGCAACCAAGGAACTGACCTCGGGCAACACCTGGCGGATGATTGGCAAAGAGTTTACCGTGGGGCTGATGAACGGTCTGCTGTTTGCGGTGATGATTGGGGCGATAACGTGGTATCGTTTTCCCGAATATCATCAGCTCAGTCTGGTTATCGGTTTGGCAATGCTCTGTAATTTGGTTATCGCTAGTTTGGCGGGTATCTTGATTCCGCTGTTGCTGAACAAACTCAAAGCCGATCCGGCCATATCCTCGGGCGTGTTTCTGATTGCTCTGACCGATTCCGGCGGCTTTTTCATCTTTTTGGGCTTAGCCAAACTGTTGCTTTTCTAATAAAATTCTGTATATTTCTGCATTGGCTCTTTTATTGCGCGCAAAAACGGAATATAATCCGCTCGGGTATGTAAAGTTTAATGTTTGAGGAGAAGATTTTTGCTTTTTGGACTGCTGACGGCATTGGCTGTTATAATAATTGATCAAGCAACCAAATATATTGTTGTAAATTATGTGCTGACCGAGTATGCGGCAATGGTTGTGGCGCCGTTTTTCGCCATCGTGCGGGCGTGGAACACCGGTGTGAGTTTTTCCATGTTTAATAATTGGGGCATTAACGGGGTCTATATTTTGTCCGGCGCGGCGTTGGTGATTGTGGGACTGCTGTTGCATTGGCTTAAAAATGAGAAAAATCGCACAATCCAGTTGGCGCTTGGTTTTATCATCGGCGGCGCGTTGGGTAATGTGATTGACCGTGTGCGTTTGGGCGCGGTGTTTGACTTTTTGGATTTTTCAATCGGCGAATATCATTGGCCGGCGTTTAATGCTGCCGATAGTTTTATCTGTATCGGCGCCGGATTGATTGTTGTTCAAAGCCTAATCAGTCATCGCAAAAAAACAGAACAGGAGTAAGATTGATGAACAAAAAAACAATAGCTTTATTGGCGACGTGCGTGGCTTTGAGTGCTTGCGGCGTCACGCGTGAACAACTCGGTTTTGAGAAAAACTCCCCTAATGAGATGTTGGTGGTTTCTCGCGCGCCGTTGTCGGTTCCGCCGGAGTTTGGTTTGCGTCCGGTGGTGGTCGATTCTGAAACTCCCGTTACCGATTCGACAATGAGTGCCGGAGAAAAGGCTTTATTGTCAAAAATAAATTAGGATAAACTCTGTTGCGAAAACTCTTGCTCAAATTTATGGCTTTTATGGCTATGCTGTGCATAAACGGCAGGACAGTTTGCGCGAGCCTTAACACTGCCTCGGAGTTTTATTTGGATAATGGAATGCAAGTGGTGGTTATTCCCAACCACAAAGCGCCGTTGGTTTGGCATGGGGTGATGTATCGCGCCGGTAGTGTGAACGACGCGTTTGGCAAAGGCGGCACGGCGCATTTGCTCGAGCATTTAATGTTTCGGGGGACTAAACGTATAAAGTCCGGTCGCTTTAATGACTTTATTGAAGACAACGGCGGCGAGAGCAACGCGCAAACTTCTTATAATTACACGCTTTATTATCAGTTGGTGAGTCTGCAAAGTCTCGAAATGGCAATGTATCTTGAGGCCGACCGTATGACAAGATTGGACATTACCGACGAGAATTTTGCCAAAGAGCGCGATATTGTTTTTCAGGAGCGCAAACAACGCCTTAATGACAGTAACGGTGCTTTTTTTGAAGAAGATTACGATAATCTGTTTTGGCGTGGCAGTCCGTACGGACGACCGGTTGGCGGAACAGATGAAGATATTAAAAATTTAACCAAAGCCGATGTGCAAAATTTTTACAACCGCTACTATGCGCCGAATAATGCGGTGCTGATTTTGGCGGGGGATATTGATGAGGCGACCGCCAAAGAATTGGCGCAAAAATATTATGGCAGTATCAAACGGCGTGATTTGCCCGAGGCTCAAAATCTGCGCCCCGCAGTGCAAGACAGCTCGTTTGAGCTTAAAGTTAAGGGCAAAAATTTGTATTACGGTCGTCTGATTGCCAAAACCAAATTGCCGCCCCTGAGCGCCGACAATCATCAACTGCATAGTTGGTTGTTGTTTGCCGATTATTTTGGCGATGGACGCAATTCTGAGCTTGATAAACTGCTGATTGATAAATATCATCTGACGGTTTCGGCTTTTTCGGGGGTTTCCGTGTTGAGCAAAGACGCCAATGTTTTTTATCTTTACAGCCGCTTTACCGATTCCGCCCAAGCGCCGAAAGTTGCTAAAATTTTTCAAGAGGCGATGGCTAATGCCGCCAAAAATCTCACCGCCAAACGCTTGCAAGAGCTCAAAGAGCAAAACATTGCCGCGCAGGTTTACCTTAATGACAACCCGCAACAGGTTGGAACTTTTGCCGCTTATTGGCTCAGTGCCGGTTATACGTTGGCTGATTTACAGCATTTTGAAGACAACCTCCGCAAAGTGAGCCTGCAGGATATGCGTCAGGTGGCGCAAACACTGGCAAAAGCGCCCATTAATTGGGGAACGTTATTACCTCAAGGAGGCGCCAATGTACGGTAACGCATTTATGGCTTTTCTCAAACGCGTGTATAACGTGCTGTTTGTGGTGGTGCTGATTGTGGCGTTATATTATTTGTTGGTTGATGACGGCTATCACTTCAGCCCGCAATATCTGGTTGATAACTCTTCGCTCAAAGGGCGGGAGTTTGCCGCCGAGGTTAAGGAAATCACCTCGCCAAAACTCGGTATTAAGGCTTATTTGTTGGAGGAGCGCTCCAATCCCTTGGTTAACGTCAGCTTTGACTTTCGCCGCGCCGGCCGCGCTTATGAGCCGCAAAATCGTCAGGGGCTTAATCGCCTGTTGTCGCAAATGTTGCTTGCCGGTGCCGGAAAATATGATGTCAAAGCCTTTCAAAAACAGCTTAATCAAAAAGCGATAAGTTTGAGTTTTTCGTCTGATGCCGATGACTTTTACGGTGCTTTGCGTTTTGTGGCAAAGGATGCCGATACGGCGGCAAATTTGCTGAATTTGGCATTGACCAAGCCGCAGTTTAAGTCTGATGAACTTAAAAAAGCGCGGCAAAACAGTCTTGAGACTTATGCTCGCGCGCAAGAAAATCCGGAGAGTTGGCTGAGTGTTCAGACCTCTTCAAAACTATTTGGCGCGCACCCTTACGGGCGCAACCCTTACGGCTCGCCGCAAACCCTCAAACAGGTGACGGCGGCGGATATGCGTGGTTTTATGCGTCGACATTTTACGCGAGACAATTTGTTGGTGGGGCTGAGCGGCGACATCAGTGCCGAGCAGGCGGCGCAACTGTTAGATAAAATGTTTGCCGGTCTGCCCGCGCAAAACAAGGGCTCAAATTTGCCTGAGGTGAAAATTGATTATACCGTGCCGCTCCAAAGTTTTAAGCATCCGTCGCAACAAACGCTCATCAGCTTTTTTGCGCCTGCGCCCACACGTTCTGATGCCGATTTTTATCCGATTGAACTGGCGTTAGACGAGTTGGCGGGCGGGAGCTTGTCCTCACGCTTTCACCGTCAAGCGCGCGAGGCGGAAGGGTTGACTTATGGCGCTTATGCCTACACAACGCATAACGATAAAATGGCGCAGATGATTGGTTATTCGTCCGCCACCCCCGATAAGGTTGCCGCATTGCTTGCGGTCATCCGTCAGGAGTGGCAAAAACTGGGCGATAAAGGTCTGAGCGAGAGTGAGTTGGAACGGGTTAAAAAACGTTTTATCGGCGCCAATGTGTTACGATTCGCCGATAGTCAAAACATTGCCAATACTTTGGTGATGATGCAAAAGTTTAATCTTGGGGCTGATTTTTTACGCCGTCGCAATGATTATATACGCAATGTTAATCTTGACGATGTAAATACTGCCGTAAAGAAATATTTTTCCGCCGACAACCTGCGTTTTTTTGAGTTGCGCGGATTGACTGAAATGGAGACTGAAAAAGACAATGGAAAAGACCGTAAATAAAACTAAAGCCTGGAAAAAAGTGGCTGAACACTATAAGCATATCAAAGATTTTGAAATGCGTGATATGTTTGACGCCGATTCTGAACGCGCGCAAAAATTCAGCATTAAGTTTGACAATATTTTGTTTGACTATTCCAAAAACCGCATCAACGACCGCACCGTCAAACACCTGATTCGTCTGGCGCAGGATTGCGGCGTCGCAGAGCGTATTAAGGCGATGTTTAGCGGCGACAAAATCAACTTTACCGAAAACCGCGCCGTTTTGCACACGGCTTTGCGCAACCGCGACAATCACCCGATTTATGTTGACGGCAAAAACGTCATGCCGGAGATTAATGCCGTGTTGGCTAAAATGCGCGCTTTTTCCGAGGCTGTGCGTTTGGGCAAATTTGTTGGTCATACCGGCAAAAAATTAACAAACATTGTTAATATCGGTATCGGTGGCTCTGATTTGGGACCGGTTATGGCGACCGAGGCTTTGCGCCGCTACTGGGCAAAGGATATGCAGTGTTGGTTTATCTCTAACATTGACGGCACCGCCTGCGCCGAAGTTTTGAACAAGATTGACCCCGAGACCACGTTGTTTATTGTCTCGTCCAAAACCTTCACCACGATTGAAACCTTAACCAACGCGCGCACCTGCCGCAAGTGGTTGGTTGACGCTCTGGGCGAGCCGGCGGTTTCCAAACACTTTATCGCCATTTCCACCAACCGCAAAGAAGTTGAAAAATTTGGTATCAATCCCGATAATATGTTTGAGTTTTGGGACTTTGTCGGCGGACGTTATTCTATGTGGTCGGCAATCGGGATGTCTATTGCCATTGCCGCCGGTATGGATAATTTTGAAAAAATGTTGGATGGCGCATTTGCGATGGACAAGCACTTTGCCGAGACCGAGTTAGAGCACAATATTCCGGTGATGATGGCGTTGCTCGGCATTTGGTACAACAACTTTTTCGGCATCAAACGCTATGCTGTGATTCCTTATGACCAATATTTGCAATATTTTCCGGCCTATCTGCAACAGCTTGATATGGAGAGCAACGGCAAGTCGGTTGACGCTAACGGCAAGTTGGTGAACTATTCCACCGGTCCCGTATTATTCGGCGGCGCCGGCACCAATGTTCAACACTCTTTCTTTCAGCTGATTCATCAGGGAACCGATATTGTCCCGTGCGACTTCATTATTCCGGCTATCTCGCATAATGAAATCGGCGAGCACCACGAGATTTTGGTCGCCAATGTTTTGGCGCAGGGCGAGGCTTTAATGCGCGGTAAAACCGAGAAAGAAGCCGCCGAAGAACTTGCCAAAGCCGGCAAGAGCAAAGACGAAATCAAACAGCTTAAACGCTATAAGAGTTTTAGCGGCAACCGTCCGTCCAACACCATTTTGGTTAAAAAAGTTGACCCCTACACCTTGGGCGAATTGGTGGCGATGTATGAGCATAAAGTGTTTGTTCAGGGCACGATTTGGAACATCAACTCCTATGACCAAATGGGTGTGGAGCTGGGCAAACAACTGGCGCTCAACATTTTGCCCGAGCTGAGCGGCAATGCCACCGGTATCCGTCACGACAGCTCAACCGCCGCGCTGATTGCCGCCGTCAAAAAATTGCGCAAATAAGGATAAAACTTAATGCCTATCCGTATTTTACCGTCAAATCTTGTCAACCAGATAGCCGCCGGCGAGGTGATTGAGCGTCCGTCTTCGGTCGTTAAAGAACTGGTCGAAAACGCGCTTGACGCCGGCGCCTCAAGTGTTGAGGTCACACTGGTTGACGGCGGTAAAAGCCTGATAGTTGTGTCTGACAATGGCAAGGGGATGAGCCGTGACGAGTTGTCGCTTGCCACCGAACGCCACGCCACTTCCAAGCTGCCCGACGATAATTTGTTTAATATCAAATATCTGGGGTTTAGAGGCGAGGCGCTGCCTTCAATCGCCTCAGTCTCGCGCATGAGCATTGTCTCTCGTCAGGAGGGTGCTGACAATGCGTGGAAAATTGCGGTCGAAGGCGGTGTCAAGTCCGAGCCGATTCCCGCCGCCCACAGCCGCGGCACTCGTATTGAGGTGCGCGATTTGTTTTATGCCACGCCGGTGCGCCTCAAGTTTTTGAAGAGCGCGTCGTCCGAGACGGCAAATTGCGTGGATATGCTCAACCGCATTGCGTTGGCCAATCCGCAAGCCTCGTTTTATCTTTATGACGACAGCAAGAAAAAAATCAGTCTCAACGCCTGCAACGGCGATTTCGCTCAAGCCCGTCTGCAACGCCTCGGCGATGTGTTGGGGCGCACGTTCAGCGACAATTCACTGTTGATAAACGCCGAGCGTCCGGATGTGAAAATCAGTGGGTATGTGAGCCTGCCGACCTTAAATAAAGCCAATTCGCTCTCGCAGTATTTGTTTGTGAACAACCGTCCGGTGCGTGACAAACTGTTGCTTGGCGCTATCAAAGGCGCTTATCAAGATGTTTTGGCCTCCAACCGCTACCCGATGTGCGCTTTGTTTTTTGATGTCAATCCCGATTGCGTGGATGTCAACGTTCATCCCACCAAAGCCGAGGTGCGTTTTTTTGATTCGGCGTTGGTGCGAGGATTGTTGGTCAGCTCTATTCGCAACGCCTTGCTTAACGGTGATAAAAAAACGGCGCATACCTTAGATTTGCACGAAATTATCAACGACAATCTGCCCGATTTTTCGCAAGTGCCCGAGACCATGACCTTGCAAGAGCACAGCTATAACCGCGCGCCGATTTTTCAGTCGCGTTTTCCCTCAAGCGCTCCCCGACGTCAAGTCGATTTGCCTGAACTCGAGAGCCTTTATTCCGTCAAAGTCGAGAGCGAGGACAAACATTTAACGACTATGCCGCAAGAAAATATCACTGGTGGTATTTTGGGCGTGGCCAAAGCGCAGTTTCACAACACCTATATTATCTCTCAAACCGAAGACAGCATTGTGATTGTTGACCAACACGCCGCGCACGAGCGTATTGTTATGGAAAAACTCAAGTCGCATTTGCTGAACGGCGATAAAGTCGCCTCGCAAATTTTATTATTGCCCGAGGTGGTTGACTTAAGCTCCTCTGAGAAAGTCGCCTTGCTTGAAAACGCCGAAGAACTGGCAAAATTGGGCTTGAGTGTTGAAGAATTTGGTGTGACCGCGGTTTTGGTGCGCGAAATTCCGGCGCTGCTCAACGGTTGCGAGGTGCAAACTCTCATCCATGATTTGGCGGAAGAAATGAGCGAGTGGGGCAAAGGTTTCAGCTTAGAGAAGAAAATGCACCTTGTTTGCGCCACTATGGCTTGCCACGGCTCGGTGCGTGCCGGACGGGCTTTGAACATCGACGAGATGAACCGCCTGTTGCGCGATATGGAACAGACCGAACATTCGGGACAATGCAACCATGGTCGCCCGACCTATGTTAAATTGAGTTTAGCCGAAATCGAAAAATTGTTCGACCGCCGATAATCAACGACGAATACCTTTCAACCCCATAAATTTGCCATACGCCGCCTGCAACCAAACCATATTGGGTTGAGGCTTAAACAACTTGGTCATCAGATAGGTTTTGAATGCGGCGTGCAAATAAGGAAATTTGTGTGTTTTCTTAACCATTTTCCAATAAGCCGAAACCGCTCGCGCATAAAGCAGTGCGAGTTTGTCTTTCGGCAGAGTGTCAAGATTGTCCGCCAACATAAAATAATATGCCATAAAACGGTCATTATCCAACTGCAACTTGTTGCCCGAAAAATTACCCAACTCTTGAGGAACCAACACCACGTTGGCCGACATCTTGATAGCGCCGTGAGCCTTTTGCGCCACCCGCAGCGGCAACGATTCGTCTTGAATAAACACGCGTTCGTCCGCGCCGCCGGAACTTTGCAAAACCGAAGTTTTAATCAGCTGTCCCATACGGGTAAAACGTCCCTTCAACACAGCGTCCAAAGCGTCCGGATTATATTTATAGGTAAAATCTTCCAATTTGCAATTTGTCAGCTCTTGCGGTTTTTTTCCGGTTTTGGTGAAACAGCCATAAACCATATCGGCGTTGTTGCTCTTTGCCAAATCCAACAATACTTCGGTTGAATCAAGCGGAAAAATATCATCGGAATCCAACAAACGAGTATATTCGCCGTGCGCCAGAGCTATGGCTTTGTTTGTGGTGCGGCTGATACCCATATTCTTCTCATTAACCACAATCTGCACATTAGGCAGACCCTTAACCGCCTCGCGAATAATCTCCACCGATTCGTCAGAAGAACCGTCGTCCACAAAAATATACTCGGGGTTTTTCACGCCGGTTTGGTTTAACAACGCTTTCAAAACCGACGGCAAATAATAGGCTTTATTATAAACCGTCATCACAAAACTGACATCAATATCCATAGCGTGTTCTATTCCTCTGTTTTCGATGCTTTCTGGGGCACAATTTCATCAATATCATCGGGCAAATTCAAATCTTGCGGCATTGTCTCATGGTGCGTATCTTCCAAAATCGCAGACCCGCCGGTCAAATCCACAGCCGGTTGCGCCTCAACCTTAGCTTCGTTCTTGTTCTCGGCAATCGTCGCGCTCCCAGAGGCTGCGCTGCCAACCTTGTCTTCAACGGCTATCGGTTGCTCCATCTGCAAATCCTGCGGTTCACGCGGCGCGGTACGCTGTCCCATATTTAACAACGAGACCGGACCGTCGCTGTCATAACCCTCGTCAACCGGCGCATTATCTTCGGCGGTTTGCTGTTGGGTTTGATTAATCTCTCGCTCTAAGGCAATTTGCCGCGCCTTGTTTTCTTTTTCTTCTTCTTGACGACGCTTAAACTCTTCTTCAGCGGCTTTGGCTTGTTCGTCTTTGCGGGCTTGCTCTTCTTGCAACTCGATGGCGATTTTAGCCTCTTTGGACAAGTCGCTGTCCTTATGTCTTTCCAGCTTGTCGCGTTCGAGCAATTTGGCAGCGGACAGCAACTTGTTTTGCTCCACCTGCGTGTTGTGACACTTGAGCAGCCATACGTCATAAATCGGGTGCTCAACCGAGTTCAACGATGGCGAAGACGACACCATCCACCCCTTAAAGATGTTAAAAGTCTCACCATTGCGGTCAGTATCGGCAATGTCGACAAAGGCGTAATTTTCGGGCGTTTCCTCCGGCGGTGTGGTCTGGCAACTGCGCACCACGACCGAAAAACTTCCGAACGAAGCCTCGCCGTTCACCGGCACTTCAATAACTTTCATCTGCCCTGTGATTTTATCCAAGGCCTGCATTTGCGCGGTGTTCATCGCCACGTTCTCAGCCTGAGCCGAACCGCAAGTCAACGCCGCCAAACTCAAAACCGAAAGAGCGGTAAACTTATTTTTTATCCCCATTGTCGGTCACCATAAAGATAATTTCGCCAACCATATCTTCCAGCGTCTTAAAATCTTTGGTTTTGGTTAGTTCATCGCCGTCTGCCAAAACTTCGCTGTCTTTTCCCGGTTCAATCTTAATATATTTGTTGCCCATCAAACCGTCGCCGGCAATCACGGCCACGCTGTCTTTGGGCAACTTAATATCCGGAGCCAAGCTCATTTGAATTTCGGCAACATAATCTTCGGGGTTGAGCTTTTGGCTCACAACCGTGCCGACCTTAATACCGTTAATCCGCACATCGGAACCGATAGTCAAACCGCCGACTTTCAAAAAGTGCGCGGTGACGGTATAACCCTTAACTACCTGCAGGTCAGAAACCCGATAAGCAAAAAGCAAAAACAGAGCCGCAATAACAATAACCACGATACCCATAATTGTTTCAACCGGTTTTTTATTCATAATCTTCTCCCTTATTCCTCAAGCTCTTTTTCGGCTTTTTCAATTTGTTTAACTTCAGATTTTGAGCGATTGGCTTTGCCGATACTGATAATACGATCAACCAGTTCCTCAATCACCATGGCGTCTTGCGTGTAGGCAAACTCATCATTAGGTTGGAGCATTTCTTCATCTCCGCCCGGCTCAATCTCAATATATTTATTGCCCATAATCCCCGAGCTGACGATAGCGGCGCTGCTATCGGCCGGAATTTTATAGTTGTCATTAATTTCAAGCGTCATCACCGCATTAAAATGGTCGTCAAGGCGCGCGTCCACCACCCGACCGATATTCATGCCCGCCAAACGCACATTGTCGCCCAGCATTAAACCGTCGGTGCGCCCAAAACGAGCCTTAAGCGGATAATAAACACCGTTGTCATTATGCTCCACCTTAGACTTTGTCAAACAATTAAAGCCGACGATGGCGGCCAAAACCAAAGCCACGCCGACACCCACTTTCAAAGCGCGCGTTTCTTCTTTTGTGTAAGTTTCTTCCACTTTACGGATCTCCCGAATTTTTACAATTAATATATACATAAAATAATTTTAAGCGTTTGTCATCCACAATTTGCAAAATAAAAATATTTGTGAAAATTTAAGAAAGTATTGTTAGGATAACAAGCATAGACAAGTTTTATCAAAGGTAAAAAATGATAGAAATAAAGCATATATCCAAAAATTATGGTCAAGTTGCGGCATTGCGCGATATTAACCTGACGCTCAACCGCGGCGAGGTTGTCTGCCTGCTCGGTCCCAATGGCGCGGGTAAAAGCACGCTCATGCGCCTGATAAGCGGCTACATCACCCCGAGCAGCGGCGAGATTTTGGTCTTGGGGCACAATGTTCAAAGCGCGGACAAAGCCGCAGCGGCCTGCCTCGGATATGTGCCGGAGAACGGTCCGTTATACGGCGAGATGAACGTTTATGAATATTTGCGCTATGTGGCTGATTTATGGCAGATTTCCACCGCCGAGTTTGAGGAGAATTTGCAAATTGTTTTGACCAATCTGCAGCTCTCCGAGGTTTTGTTGCAACGCATAGATACGTTGTCGAAGGGCTTCAAACACCGCGTGGCGATTGCCGGCGCGCTGATACACAAACCCCGAATTTTAATCTTGGACGAGCCGACCGAAGGGCTTGATCCCAATCAAAAAGAGCAGATTCACCGCTTTATTCGGGAATATAGCCGCGGACGTCTGATTATTGTTTCAACCCATATTATGGAAGAAGTCGCCGCGGTAGGAGACCGAGCTGTGCTTATCAATAAAGGTCGTCTGATTTGGAACGCCCCCGCCGATGAACTTAGAATGCTGACGCCGGACAATGATATGAACACGGCGTTTCGCCTGCTGACGGGGGAGAAATAAAATGTCGATAATTTGCACCATTGTCGCCAAAGAGTTTAAGGGATACTTCAAAAACTATACCGCCTATATCGTGGCGTTTGTATATTTGCTGTTGTCATTTGCCGCCGCTTTTTACGCCGCGCATTTTTTTGAATATGACAATCGCGCGCTAGCCTCATTTTTTGCCTATCAGCCCGAGATACTAAACGTGCTGTTGCCGGCGTTGACTATGAAAATGTGGGCGGAGGAAAGCCGCTTGGGCACATTGGAGTTTGTGTTGACGCAGCCGGTTAAAATTTCGGTTTTTGTGTGGGGCAAGTTTTGGGCGGCGGTGATGTTTGCGCTTTGCCTGCTGTTGATGACGATTCCTTTTACGGTGTATACCTCGTTTTTAGTTGATTTTGATATGCTCAATTTGTTGTCGGCTTACCTTGGGTGGATTTTGGCGGCGGTGGCGTTATGCGCGGTCGGGTGCTTGGTGTCGGCGTGCAACGGCAACGTTATTGTCGCTTATATTTCGTCGGTATTTGTCGGTTGGTTGCTTGAAAACATTAATTTTGATGTTGTCTTCTCGCCGCTCAAAATGTTTTTTCCGTTTGCCATGCGTGATTTGAACGATTTGCTCAATTTTGGCGTCAATTATCAGGCTTTTGCGCAGGGACAGCCGAGTTTAACCGCCGCGGTTTACTTTATTTTTACGGCGTGGTTTGCGTTAGTGCTTAATCAATACGCGGTCGCCGTCCGCCGTAAGTAGGGAGAATAAAAATGACGCGTTTTTTGGCAAAACACAATCTCAGTCTGGTCATAATCGGCATACTGCTTATCGGTCTGTCATTGCAATTATTGCTTGGGCTTTATGGGCGAGGCGCGGCGTGGGATATGACCGACGGCAAGCGTTATTCTTTGGCGCCGTATAGTATTGAACAGGTTTCAAAATTAGACACGCCCTTATACATTACGGTTTATTATTCGCCGGAAATCAACCGCTATTACGGACGCTATCCTGAATATGTTATGCGTTTTCTGCGCCAATATCAACGAGTTAATCCCGCGCGAGTTTTTATCACGGTAAAAAATCCCCAGCCTTATTCCGAGGCCGAGAAAGAGGCGCAAAGCCACAATTTGTCGCCGTATGTTGCCGCCGACGGTCAACAAGGGCTATATTTTGGCGCAACGTTTGCCAACGCCGATGGCAAATCTTATACTCTGCCAGCGTTTAGTCTGGAACGCTCTTTTTGGTTGGAGAAAGATGTGACCACGATTGTGGCGCGCTTCACCAATCCCGAACGCAAGGTTGTCGGACTTATCAGTCCGGTGCATAAAATCATCAATCGCGCCTATGGCGGCGGCGACAACAATTATGCCTTTGCCCAAGAGCTGTCGGAACGTTATGATATTTTGCAGTTTGCCCCGAATATTGAGGAGATTCCCGACGATGTGACAACTTTGGTTGTGGTCGCGCCCGATAAAATTTCCGAGTCACTGCATTATGCGCTTGATCAATATGTTTTGCGCGGCGGTAACCTGATTTTGGCGCTTGATAAACTGATTGAAGAGCCGTTTTACAAAACCTCCAAACAAACCGTTTCGCAACTTAATCACATGTTGCAAAACTGGGGGCTGAAAGTATCTAATCGCTTGTTGGGGTCAGAAAAATTCGGGCAGTCGCTGTTTTTGAGCCAAGACCGCACCGCCTATCCGGTGGCTTATCCTCTCTGGCTTGACCTGCCGCAATCCGCCCTCAACCCCGATGTTCCGTTTATGCGCGGGTTACACCGCCTTAAAATGCGCAGTGCGACCGAGGTGTTTTGGAGCAAAACGAACGATGACGTGACCGCCATGCCGCTGATTAGCCTGAGTGAAGGCGGTGTTTATCCGGTTGCGGAATACAGCGAGTCTAAAGAACACGTTATCAGCGCTTATAAGTCTGACGGAAAAGAACATCATTTGGGGTGGTGGTTGCGCGGACGCTTTCAATCGGCGTTTGTCTCCCAACCAGCAGTTGCCGCCGCAGCCAAACATCAACATTTGTTTTATTCGGCGCAAGATGGCAATGTGATGATTTTAGGCGATAGCGACATGTTGCGTGATGATGTTTGGTTGGAAGGCGAACAGCTCAATGACAACGGGCAGTTGCTGATGCGTGCCGTTGAATATTTTAACGGCTATGCGCCCATGACCACGCTCTACAAGTCGCAAAGCGAGGCGGTCGGACAGTCTTTGGGCAAAATTATTTATAACCGGATTTATCAGCGTTATGTTAAAGCCGTAAACGCGCTTGAAAATCGCCTGCGTGAATTGGCTCAGGAGCAAGAAATAATCATGAAAGGGATTCGTTCCGGCAGTCAGCTGATTAATGTGGAGATTTCAACTCGTCTGGATAAAATCCGCAGTCAGATTAAAGACGGCGAGAACAACCTGCGCTATTATGACTATCAAATCAAACAGTCATATGACGACAAGCTGCAAAGCATAATCTTTGTCAACACGTTGGTGGTGCCGGTGGCGTGGGTGGTGTTGCTGATACTGGGTTGGCGGTTTTATGAAACGCGTTGCCGTCGCAAAATCAAGGAGAAGTACCATGCAGGCAAATAAACTCATCAAAATTTGGGGCTTGGCGCTGGTGCTGATGTTTGCCACCGGCTTGAGCCTTTATCGGAACGAAAAGGAGTTGCGCCAAAACTTGCTCGGCAATTTAGTTCTTGCCACGGCGGAGGGCAATGCGCTGAACGTTGCCTCCATTGCCATGGGGGACGATGTGACGACCTATAATGATGACGGTATGTGGCGCGTGTCTCAGGCCGATAATTACTACGCCGCGTTTAAACTGTTGCGAACCTTGTTGGATAATATCGCCGCGGCGCGCTTGGGTGGTAAAATGACCGAGCCTTTGCCGGCGGATACCGAGTGGACAACTCTTACCGTAACCGACAGCGAGCAAAAACAATACAAGGTGCAAATTTCCAATGCCCACAAAATGGGAATACATTATGTTCGCTATCCGCAAGATTCTGCGGTGTATCGCTCCAACTGGAAAGTGCAGTTGCCGCAAGATTTGGTTTCGTGGACACGCCAACCGCTGCTCGAATTTAACGGTGTGGATATAAACCGCTTGAGCGTCGGGCGCGATACGATTTATCGCAATCAGGACGGCGCGCCGTTTCAGGAACAGCAAACCGGACACACCTACCGCCGTTACGATTATTTTCAGCTGTTTGATACCCTCAATGATTTGCGCTATGACAAAGTGCTGTCCTCACAAGAATTTGATGTCGGTAACTTTGCCAACACCCGTACGATAGAGTTCACCACTTTTGAAGGTCTGGTTTGCCGATTGGTGATTTATACCGACTTTAACGAGTATTGGGCGTCTGTAAAAATTTCAACCACAACCCTACCAAGCAACGCTGTTCGTGATTATATAGCAAGCAACACGATGTTCTATGACGATTGGTGGTTCCGTCTGCCGTCCGCCACGGGACGTATGTTGTTTATGTTCAAATTATAGTCACCAACAGAGAGGTCGGCACAGCCTCAATATGCAAAAATGGCAACAACAAAGCGCCGAACAGCGTTTGGCACTGCTGGAAAAGTATGGCAAAATAGGCTATTGGGAGCTTGACTTGTCTTCCCGCCGTATGTTTTGGTCGCCCGAGGTTTACCGTCTGTTTGGCATTGCCCCGCAGCCGCGCGCCAAACGCAATTATATTCGCGAGCAGCTTTGTGTTGATGATATTCCGAATTATAAGCACGCGCTTTATCAACTGTTGACCGGCGCGCCAACGGCAGAAACCACGCTGCGCCTGCGCAAACCGGACGGAGCATTGGTTTATTGCCGCTTTTGCGCCGAGCGAAAGGGCAGGGTGATTTGCGGCACTATTCAAGACATTACCCGCCTTAACGAAACCGCAAATTTGTTGCGCCAAACCCGCGCGCAGTTAGAGCAAAAATCGCTGGCTTACGCCAAAATCGGACACGATTTGCGTCAACCCCTGCAAGCGCTAAAAATTTATGTATCACTGCTAAAAGAAGAAAGGCTTTCGCCCGAGGGGCTAAATTTGGTGCAAAAAATCCAAAGCTCGACGGACAATCTTGAGGCTTGGCTCAACAATCTGTTTGAGACCGCTAAACTCGAGAGCGGTGGCATAAAATGTTGCAATAACCTTGTTCAGCTTGACGCTTTTTTGTTCGCGCTTGCTCAAGAATATCAAGAAATCGTTTGCCGCCAACACCTTACCTTGTCTTATAGAGGACAAAAAATCTGTGTGACCACCGATAAGATTTTGTTAGAACGGATTATCCGCAATCTGCTGAGCAACGCCGTCAAATACAGCCGCCGTCAGATTAAAATGTGGTGGTATGCCACAAAAGATAGCGTCAAAATCGCCGTCCGCGATGACGGCGCCGGATTAAACTGCAGAGTGAAAAAACACTTGTTCCAAGCCTTTTGTCAGGCGCCCGAACATCGCCGCCTCGGCTCGGGCTTGGGACTGGCAATCGTCAAAGAATTGGCGGCGATAATTAAAGCTCGTGTCAAAGTCAAAACCGTTGTCGGTAAGGGCACGATTTTTGTTATCGTGCTCCCCCTATAATTTGCCTTTAAGATATTTTCCGGTGTAGCTCGCCGCCACCTTAACAATCTGTTCTGGCGTTCCCTGCGCGATAATTCGTCCTCCGCCGTCACCGCCCTCAGGTCCCATGTCGATAATATAATCGGCGGTTTTAATCACATCAAGATTGTGTTCAATCACCACCACGCTGTTGCCGTTGTCAACCAACGTTTGCAAAACCTTCAACAGCTTGTTGATGTCTTCAAAATGCAAACCGGTGGTCGGCTCGTCTAAAATATATAAGGTTTTGCCGGTCGCACGCTTTGAAAGTTCTTTTGAGAGCTTGATACGTTGCGCCTCGCCGCCGGACAAAGTGGTCGCCTGCTGCCCAAGGTGAATATATCCCAAACCGACTTTTTGCAAAAGCTCCAAGCGATTTTTGATTGATGGTATGGCAGCAAAAAACTGGTGCGCCTCGTCCACGGTCATATCCAAAACGTCGGCGATAGACTTGTCCTTATACTTCACTTCCAGTGTTTCACGGTTAAAACGCTTGCCTTTGCACACATCGCACGCCACATACACATCGGGCAGAAAGTTCATCTCAATCTTGGTCACGCCGTCGCCTTTGCAGGCTTCGCAACGTCCTCCCGCCACATTAAACGAGAAACGTCCGGCGCTGTATCCTCGGGCTTTGGCTTCGGGCAAATTGGCAAAACAGTCGCGGATATTGGTGAACAAACCGGTATAGGTCGCGGGGTTTGAACGAGGGGTGCGCCCGATTGGCGATTGGTCAATATCAATCACTTTGTCAATGTTCTCAAGCCCGATGAGCTTGTCATATTTTCCGGTTGGCTCGCGTGAGTTGTTCAGCTCTTTGTTAATGGCTTTGAATAGCGTCTCCAAAATCAGCGACGATTTGCCGCCGCCCGAAACACCGGTCACGCAGGTCAGCGTGCCGAGCGGAATTTTGGCGTCAACATTTTTGAGGTTATTGGCGCAAGCGCCTGTAATTTCAATAAATTTACCGTTACCCTTACGGCGTTTGGCGGGCACGGCGATAAATTTTTCGCCGTTCAAGTATTGCGCCGTCAGGCTGTCGGGGTTGTGCAACACTTCCTCCACCGAGCCTTTGGCGGTGACTTTGCCACCGTTTTCACCGGCGCCGGGACCCATGTCTACCAAATAGTCGGCGGCGCGGATGGCGTCTTCGTCGTGCTCCACCACAATCACGGTGTTGCCAATGTCACGCAAACGAGTGAGGGTCTCTAACAGCCGGTCGTTGTCGCGTTGGTGCAAGCCGATAGACGGCTCGTCCAAAACATACATCACGCCGGTCAAGCCCGAGCCGATTTGCGAGGCAAGGCGAATACGCTGCGATTCTCCGCCCGAAAGCGTGCCCGACTGCCGTGACAAAGTCAAATAATCAAGCCCGACATTGTTTAAAAAAGTTAAGCGGTCGATAATTTCTTTGAGAATTTTGTGGGCGATTTCTCGCTTTTGCGGCGATAATTTCTCCTCCACACCCATAAACCACGAGCGCGCTTTGGCAATAGACATTTCTGAGGCGTCAATAATATCAAGCCCGTTGACTTTTACCGCCAAGGCTTCCGGTTTAAGCCGTTTGCCGTGGCAAAATTCGCATGGCGCCGCCGACTGATAGCGTGAAAACTCCTCGCGAACCCAAGCCGAGTCCGTCTCCAAAAAGCGCCGTTCCATATTGGGAATAACGCCCTCAAACGGCTTGTCGGTCACAAAGGTTGAATAATACATCGGAATACAAACGTTGCCCGAGCCATAAAGAATAATGTTGCGAGCTTTCTCGGGCAGGTCTCGCCACGGCGTTTGCGGCGAAATCCCCAAAAAGTCGCACAGCGAGATAATCGCCTGACTGTGGAACGACGAGCGAAACCCATCCCACGGCGCAATCGCCCCCTGATTAAGACTGAGTGTCGGGTTGGGCACAATCAAATCCGGATTCATATAGAGCTTTGCCCCCAAGCCGTCACAGTGCGGACACGCCCCGAACGGATTGTTAAACGAAAACAGCCGCGGCTCAATCTCCTCAATCGTAAAACCGGAGACCGGACAAGCAAATTTTGATGAGCAGGTAAAGCGTTGCCCGTTTTCAACCTGTTCCACATAGATAATACCGTCGCTGAGCTTTAAGCCGGTTTCAACCGATTGCGCCAAACGGTCAGCCAAACCTTCTTTAATGACAATACGGTCAATTACCACCTCAATATCGTGCTTTTGGGTTTTGGCAAGCGCGGGCAAATCTTCAAAAGTATAATTTTCACCGTCAATTTTCAAACGTTGAAAACCTTGTCGTTGCAAAGCCTCAAATTCTTTTTTGAACTCGCCTTTTTTGCCACGGGCAATCGGCGACAAAATCAGCAGCTTGGTGCCCAGTGGCAACTCCAAGATTTTATCCACCATTTGCGACACGGTTTGCGACTCAATCGGCAGTCCTGTCGCCGGAGAATAAGGCGTGCCGGCGCGAGCCCACAACAAACGCATATAGTCATAAATCTCGGTCACCGTGCCCACGGTGGAACGCGGGTTGTGCGAGGTGGTCTTTTGCTCAATCGAAATCGCGGGCGACAACCCCTCAATCGAGTCGACCTCGGGCTTTTTCATCAAGTCCAAAAACTGTCTGGCATAGGCTGACAAACTTTCAACATAGCGCCGCTGCCCCTCGGCATAAATCGTGTCAAACGCCAAAGACGACTTGCCCGAACCTGATAAACCGGTAATAACGGTCAGTTTGTCTTTGGGGATATTAATATCAACATTTTTAAGGTTGTGTTCACGCGCGCCCTTAATTTCAATAAACGATTCTTTTGCCATTTATATTCTCCCACGGGGAAATATAATAAAAGAACAAAAGAAAAACAACTAAAAAAGCCCAAAATCTTAAAATCAGGCGCTCCGCCCCGCATAAATCGCTTGTCTATCGCAAACAAAAAAAAGCCGCAGCATTGCTGCCAACGGCTTGCGAAAATTCACTAAGGCGAACTTAGAACGGAATATCGTCGTCCAAATCAGCGGCGGGAGCGGCTGACGGAGAATTATCCCACCCCGAGGCGCCTGCGGACGGACTTGCGCCATAAACATCACCGCCGGCGGCACCGCTGTCACCGCGACCGTCCAACAATACCAAATTACCGGTAAAGTTTTGCAAAACAACTTCGGTGGTGTAGCGTTCCTGACCGTTGGTGTCTTCCCACTTGCGGGTTTGGAGCTGTCCTTCAATATAAACTTTGGAGCCTTTGCGCAAATATCTTTCAGCCACATCAGCCAATTGCGGGTTGAAAATCACCACGCGATTCCACTCTGTGCGCTCTTTGCGTTCACCGGAGAGTTTGTCTTTCCATGTATCGGAGGTGGCAACTGTCAAATTGACGATTTTAGAACCGTTGGCGGTGTTGCTGACACGCGGATCAGCGCCCAGATTACCAACCAAAATAACTTTATTAATACTTCCAACCATTGTTGTTCCTATTGTCTAAAAAATTAAAACTGCTACGAATATACAAACAATTCCCGACTAAGCAAACAAGAATCAGTACACCTGTGCATATTCTCCGTTCTTGTACTGATAAACACTGTACTTAATGTTGTTTGACAAATTGCCGTTGGCAAACATCAACTTGCCCCACTCTGAGTTAAAATCAGGGCTTTTTAGTGTTGACGCGAGCTTGTTGTAGTCAAACGAGCCTGCTTTTTGCGCCAAGTCCACCCATAAGTTGACGGCGGCATAACCATAAATCGCCAGTCCGTTCAGCTCCAACCCTTTTAAGCGCAATTTAACCATTGTTTCGGCAAATTCCGGATTTTCGGTCGGGGACGGCAAACCCATAAAATACAACCCGTCGGCGGCACTGCCGAGCGTGTCGGTCAAATCTGTGCCGACCTGATATTTGTCGGTCAAAATTTTATAACGCTTTTTTTGTGACTTTAATTCGCTCGCCATTTGCGCAACGTTTTGTCGCTCACCTAAAATAAACGCGGCTTTGGTATTATCTGTCAGAGCTTGCGCGGCGATTCTGTTGTAGTCAAAGCCAAATTCATCATAGTTGTAAAGGTGCAAATTTTCAGTCTTTTGGTGTTTGACAAATTCATCTTGCACGGCTTGCGCGGTGTCGGCGTTGTTGTTGTCATAAATCATCGCCACCGGCAACCAGTTGAAATTGGCGTCATAAAACTCAAAAAAATCTTTGGCTTGCTGTTTGCCGTACGCCACGGTTTTAACCAACCCGCTATGGGTGCTGTCGGCATAAGACTCGCTGATGCCGGTTGGTATAATCTGAAAAATTCCGGCTTTGGCAAAGGTGTCGGCCACCGTCTGAAAACGGTTGGCGCAATAAGGTCCGATAACGGTGCGTACCCGATATTCGCCGTTGCTGTTAAGTGCCATCATCTGCGCGGTTGAAACCGCCAAACTGTCATTACACTCGTCTTCGACCTCAATGAGGTTAATTTTCTCGCCGTTCAATCCGCCGTTGTTGTTTATCTCGTCCACGGCGGCGCGCACACCGGATATAATCTCATCTCCGGCAGCGGCATAATCCCCGCGCACCGGCGCCATAACCGCCAAATTAACCGCCGCCGCCTCTGTCGCCCACAACACGGCGCAGCCAAAACATATATTTCTAAACTTAAAAAACATAAATCAATTTCAATCGTTGCAACTTCACCGTATACTAATTTAAGTGCCTGAAAAAAGCAATCTTTTTATTTTGTGCTCCGATTTATAGACAAAATGTTTGACGCACGGCGCCAAATGTGCTATAAATAACAACTGACAATATATTATTAACGTTATAATTAATTTTTTTTCAGATATGGATAAACTTAAAGAAGCTTTTTTGCCGGTTTATAACAGTGTTTCACAGGTTAAGTCTTGTACCAGTTCAATGTTGGGAGAAGAAGTTGTCAATGCCGAGATTTCGATTGTTATCGGTCATAACGGACGCAACTTTGTGAGCTCAACCGATTGGCGATTGACAACCTCAAGCGGCCGCAAACGTATTTTTCCGTTCACAATTCACCCGCAGTATCCTAACTTTGTTGAGTGTGTTGCCGGTATGGGATATGTTGTAGACAGTCGCCAGCGCTTTGCCGTTATACCCGATGCCGAAGGTCAGGAAAAAGCCGCAGTGGTGATAATGCCCGATGGTAAGAAATATGACTTTGCCGCCGGACAAGCCGTAAAAATCACCGTTGCGCCCGACACCCGCTTTTTGGCAAACGATTGCGCGGTTGAGTTCTCGGAGACAGCTGATAAGCGCGTGTATAAAATTGTTCCCGACGAGACCACACTTTACGGTCTTTATGACAGTGACGGCACCGTCTCTCGCGAGTGGTAATCCTGGTGTGAATTTTCAATCAAACGGTTTGACCCCGAAAGTCAGACCGTTTTTTTGTGTGTGGTACGCAAAAAAAAAGAGCTGTATTCATTAGGGAAAATACAGCTCCGTGCAATCCTGCCCTTCATCAGAGCAGGCTATTCGAGAGTAGAAGAAACCCGAACAATTTTCTTTATTTGGAGTCAGCGTAGCGTTCGGTGTTAATGTTCTCTACAATCGAAATAACTCCATTTATTTTTGTCCTAATAATATCTATTTTCGCAAATTTGTCAACATTTTTGTTTATTTATTTGAGGCTAACAGACTGCCGTTGCGAACTGGTAGCCTGTTAAGGTTTTGATTTATAACACAAAATAATTTTTATATTAATTCTATTCAGTCATACACTTCATGGCGCTGTCAATGTCATTAATAAAGTCTTCAATTTCTTGCTCGTGCTCCACTTCTTCTTTGAGGATTTTGGCCGACAGGCGGAAGGTAACATAGTCAACATCGTGGCACAGCTCGCACAACTGTTGATAATGGCTGACGGCGCAGCGCTCTGCGGTCAGATTTTGTTTAAGGATTTTCATCACGCAGGAGTCGGTTGGCGCCTCGTATTTGCATTTTGCGATTCGGCTCCAGTCTTCGGGACTGAGAACCGGTGTTCCGCCCAGTTCCAAAATTCTTTCCGCTAGTTTGCGAGCGTGCTCCAACTCTTCATTAGCGTGTTCTTCAAACTCGGCGGTAATGGCAACCCGCATTGGACCCGTGGCGACCCTTGCACCAATCCAATATTGATAATAAGCCAACCACTCTTCGGCAAAAGCCTGATTGAGCAGTTCGACGATTTTTTCCAAATGTTCTTTAACAATGTGTTGTCCGGTTTGAGCCATAATCTGTTCTCCTTTATTATTGATTGATGTCGTCAAAATAGATAATGCCTCTTAATTGAATATCAATATTTGCGGCATATAATTTGTGATATAAAAGCAAGAAGGAGAAAATATGATGGTTTTAGTAGCCCCGAGCCTGCTTTCGGCAGATTTATCAAAACTCAAAGAAGAAGTTATGGCGTTGGAACAAGCCGGCGCCGATATGTTGCACATTGATGTTATGGACGGGCATTATGTGCCCAATCTTACCTTTGGACCTCAAGTGGTGAAAACCATAAAAAATTATACAAAATTGCCGCTTGATGTGCATTTAATGGTGTCTAACCCCGATACAATGCTGCCGTGGTTTGCTGCCAATGGTGCCGATATAATTACCGTTCATGCCGAAACCTGTCCGCATTTGCATAAAACTTTGTGCCAGATTCGCGCTTTGGGGTGCAAGGCCGGCGTTGCGCTTAACCCCGCCGCCTCGGAACAGAGCCTTGAATATGTGCTTGATGAAGTTGATTTGGTTTTGGTGATGACGGTCAACCCCGGATTCGGCGGTCAGACCTTTATTAAAGAACAGTTGCCGAAGATTGCGAAAGTTAAGGATATGCGCAAGGACAGAACCTTTCAAATCGAGGTTGACGGCGGTATCAACGCCCTGACGGCGGCGGAGTGCGTGGCGGCGGGTGCCGACATTTTGGTGGCAGGCACGTCGGTGTTTGCGAACGGTGGTTATAAGAACAATATTAATGCCTTAAGATAAAATTAAGACAAACCGTCTAAAAGTTATTATTATGACACGGTGTCCCACCCTCGTCATTGCGAAGACTGCGACGTCCGAAGCAATCCAGTCGGTGTCCCACCCTCGTCATTGCGAGGACGGCAACGTCCGAAGCAATCCAGTCCGGTTTTTCTTCGTCATTGCGAGTGTGGCTTGCCACCGAAGCAATCCAGTTAAACCAAGGAATCCTTATCAAATCTGGACTGCTTCGTTTGTAACCAAACTCGCAGTGACGAACGATTATGACAACCGTCATCACGAGCGAAGCGTGGTGATCCAGTCGGTTTCCCTTCCTCGTCATTGCGAGCGGAGCGAAGCAATCCAGTTAAATAATAGAGCCTTACAACAAAAGGAGACAAGCCATGGCTTTGGTAATGGTCGTTGAAGATGAAGAAGCACTCGGACTTTTGCTCAAGTACAACCTTGAGAAAGAGGGCTATGAAGTGATTGTTGAAACGCGTGGCGCCAAAGCGTTAGGTGATGTTGAAAAATATGCGCCCTCCGTCATTATTTTGGACTGGATGTTGCCTGAGATTTCGGGAGTGGAGATTTGCAAACTTATTCGCGCCAAGCCTGATATTAAAGAAATTCCCATTATTATGCTCACCGCCAAAGGCGAGGAGGAAGACAAAATCAAAGGGCTGTCCGCCGGTGCCGATGACTATGTGACTAAGCCGTTTTCAATTCCCGAGCTGATGGCGCGTGTTAAGGCCAATATGCGCCGTGCGCCGGAAATCATCACCACCAAAGAACTGGTGTTTGAGGACATCCGTATGGATTTGGTCACCAAAAAGGTTTATCGCGGCAACAACTACATCCACCTCGGACCGACGGAGTTTCGCCTGTTGCGGATGTTGATGGAAGAGCCCAAAAAAGTGTTTTCCCGAGAGTTTTTGCTCAAAAATGTGTGGGGCATAAATATTTATGTCGAGACCCGCACGGTTGACGTTCACATCCGCCGTCTGCGCAAGTCGCTCAATGAGTTCGGACCTGATTATATCCGCACTGTGCGCGCGACCGGCTACTCTATTGACAACCAGCCCGCTCCTGAGGACGAGGATTGAGGCAAAGCATATTGCACCAAAAAAAACGCTGCCTGTACCCGACAGACAGCGTCTTTTTTTCATAAGGATAACGCATCAGCCAACACTTTTTTCGCTTTAGCCATACCGATTGAACCGGTAATGACGCGTAAAGGCGTTTTGCCTGCAAACAATTTGTTTGCGGTGTTTTTGAGTGCCGCCGGACTTATGTTTTGCAAATCGGCGATTCGTTGCGCCATAGGCACAAAATTGCCGCAAAGCCAGTCATCTGCATAACTTTCCAACAGCTCCGGAGCATTTGCCGCCAATCTGTAATACTCAATCGTTTGGCTGTCGCGCGCGGCCGTCAGAACTTTGGCGCTCAGCTCTTGAGAACACAAAGCCCGCAGCTCGTTGCCGATGGCGTGTGCCACTTGCTCAAAATTGTGCTTAGAGCAGGTGGTCTCAATCTCAAAAAGCGTGCCGTACGAATAGGCGCAAACATAGCAGTTGGCGCGATAAACCAATTTTTGCTCGGCGCGCAAAGCTCTGAACAAACCGACTGTCGTCAGACCGCCCAGATAGTGCGCCAACATTGTCAGCTCGTCTTGGGGAGCGCCGCTTGCGTCAAAATACAGCGCCAGTTCAACCTTGTCTCCGCGCTCTTCTTTGCAACAGATTTTTCCGCTAAACGTCGGCTTAACAAATGTCGGTGCTAACGCGTTGCGCATAAGTCCGAAACTTTGCTCCGCTAAGGTCTCGCAGTCATCACAGTCGCCGCAGATACACAAAACACAGTTGGGAGCGGTGTAATACTGCCGCCAAAAGTTTTGCAAATCACCAAGTGTAATATGTTCAACGCTTTTACGACTGCCGACAACGTCAACCTGATGTGTCTTAAAGCCGTACCCACAGAGCAAGTCCACATCGTCATCATCGGTATCGCAGCGCATTTCCTCAAAAATCACCTGACGTTCGCTTTGCCAGTTGCTTTCGACAAAATTCGGCGTGGCCATGGCTTGTCCCAAAGCCTGCAACACGCGCGCGTAGTCCTGCCTGAGCACTGAAAAGTCAAACGTTGTCAGGTTTTCGTCGGTGCTGCCTGCAATGTTTGAAGAGATGGCGGAGTCATCGTTGCGGATAATGTCGACCAACAATAAATGTTCCAAAGCGTGCGCCAGTCCGGCTTTGTCTTTGGGCGAATTTTTAGCGCCGGCATTAACTGTAAAACAGGCATGAACCAGTGCGGCGCCGCGGTTGCGAACATATATCACCGGCAACCCGTTGCTGAGTTTGAAAAATTTGGTATCCATAGTTGTTAATAATTTGATGAATAATAAAGATTTATCAAAAATGTAAATATTTTTGTCTATAATGTCAAGATAAAAGCTCTTGCCAAGCCCTTATTAATAGTGCATTATTGACGGCATTATATATTAAGAGGCTAAAAGTTATGTCATTAAAGTATGAAATATTTAAAACCAGTGGCAAAAGTCGGTTAGGCAAGTTGCACACGCGCCACGGCGATGTTGACACGCCGGCGTTTATGCCCGTGGGCACTTGCGGCACGGTAAAAGCCATGATGCCGGAGTCGGTGGCGGCGACCGGCGCACAGATTTTGCTTGGCAACACCTATCACTTGATGTTGCGCCCCGGCTCAGAGCTGGTGGCAAAAATGGGCGGCTTGCACAAATTTATGAACTGGCCGAAACCGATTTTGACCGATTCCGGCGGTTTTCAGGTGATGAGCCTGACCGGTCTGCGCAAGTTGACGGAAGAGGGTGTGACTTTCAGCTCGCACGTTGACGGACGCAAATATTTTTTGAGCCCCGAAGAATCTATGCGGATTCAGTATAACCTCGATTCTAACATTACCATGGCGCTTGACGAGTGCACGCCTTTTCCGAGCACACACGAGCAAGCCAAGGTTTCTATGGAACGCTCCATGCGTTGGGCGCAACGTAGTCGTGACGCTTTTATCGACCGTGACGGCTATGGTATTTTCGGCATCCAACAAGGTAGTGTCTATAAAGACTTACGTGAGATTTCAGCTCAGGCGCTGACCAAAATCGGCTTTGACGGCTACGCTATCGGCGGTTTGGCTGTGGGGGAGGGGCAGGATAAAATGTTTGAGGTGCTTGATTATGCGCCGCAAATGTTGCCCGAAGACAAGCCTCGCTACCTGATGGGCGTAGGGCGTCCTGATGATATCGTCGGCGCGGTGTTGCGCGGCGTTGATATGTTCGACTGCGTTATGCCTACCCGTTCGGGGCGTACTTCACAGGCGTTCACGCGTTTTGGCACGATTAATATTCGCAACGCCCGCCACAAAGAAGACCCGCGCCCGTTGGAAGAAGGGTGCGATTGCCCGTTGTGTCGCAATTATAGCCGCGCTTATATCCACCATTTGCAAAAGTGCAATGAAGTGCTTGCCGTTATGCTTTTGACATGGCACAATATCGCCTATTACCAACGTTTGATGAAAGGTTTGCGCGAGGCTTTGGCTAATGATACACTGTCTGATTTTACCCAACAATTTTACGCCGATCAGGCGCGCGGAGATATAAAGGAGCTGTGATGGAAAAGTGTGATAACGTAACCGATGTTGTCGGCAAGTTTACGGAAGAAAACCGTCAGGATGGCTTGCGAGTGTTTGTTGCCGGCGGGTCTCGCTCCGGCAATGATAAGACTTATGTTGAAGAGGCTTATAATCTGGGTTCTCAAATTGCCGATATGGACTTTAAGTTAGACTTTGGACTGTCAAGCAGTGGCATTATGGGAGCGGTTGCTCGGGGTGTTTTGGATAAGTGGAAGCAAAAAAATTGCGCGCAGGGCAATCCGATTCAGGGCATTACCACCAAAGAATATTACAGTCTGTATGAAAGCGACGAGATTTTAGGTCAGATAGAAGATGTGATTGTGGCTCAAACCTTGGAAGAGCGCAAACAAAAACTGCTTAATGCCGATTTTATTGTTTTTGCCCCCGGCGGCGTTGGCACGCTTGATGAACTGGCTTATGACTGCGTGGCTATGCAGGACGGCTTTTTGAAAATCAAACCGTTTATTTTGTATAACATTAATGGCTTTTTCCACCATTTGGTAGAATATATCAAGGCCATTTCTCTGGAGGGCTTTGCCGACCCCATGCCTTTTATTGTGGTGGACAACAGCCGCGAGTTGGGGATTGTCTTCCGCCTGCTCAAACAGCGCTACAAAAAAGGCAACACCACGCAAGAGGTTTACGCCGCCACCCGTCAGCTGATTTATGAACTGCCTTACTTTGTCAAGAGCACCGAGTCGGGCTGTTCGGTAGAGGATATTTGTCAAAAAATCAAAGAAAACAGTTATCATGGCTCTTCTGAGGAGCGTCAGGAGCTTGCCAACGACATTGAGCGCGCTTATCTTGAAAAAGAGATTGAACGTATGTACGACCGCTTGGCAAAAACCGGACGCGACACTGCGATTGTCAGTGACAAACTGAGCTACCTTAAAAAACGCAAGCAGGAGAATTATGAGTTTTGCCCGTTATAATTTAGCTTGAGGCAAAGTCTTTTGATAGTTTTTGACCAACGTTTCAATATCTTTTTGAAAACGCAGTGTCTCGCGCAATTTGCAGCGGGCTTCTTCAACCTTGCCATATTCGTCGCCGCCCGTAATCAGACTGTATCCCAACAGATTACAGGCATCATCGCGATATTTGAGCCAAGCGGTTTTTAACGCGGCAAAAGAGTGAGAATCATTGTTCCACGGGCGAAAATATTTGTGACCGGCAACAACGGCATAGCGCTTGTCCAACTCGCTCATAACGCGCGTTGTTTCTTGCTCGGCGCATTTAATCAGTCCTGCGTCCGTCTGAAAATTCAGTTCCAAACACTGACCGTATTCATCACCTGCCTGTGCCGTAAAAGCGACTAACATCCCGCCACATAATACCCCTAAAAACAGCTTTTTCATTTTCGCCTCCATGTTGATGATTCACTATATCGCCCAACTCTTTAAATTAACGTTAAAAACAGTTATTGACAAAATTTTCAAAAAATGTTAATGTGTATCTAATAAACAATTATTATATAAATTATGATACTCGAGAATATTAAATTTGATGACTCTTCATTGCTCAGCAAGAAAGTTATCACCGCTAAAGATGTTTTGAACGCACTCCCTGAATCAATCCGTGAGTATGTTGCTGACATCAAAGTCGTAATTGACAATGGACAGACTTTCTGGCGCATTCTCCTCAACAATGAGATTGTAGCCGGATATCTTTATGCCATGCACTCAGGTGTGTTGATTTATGACGGTTATGCTTGCCGCAGACCTTTCGGTCGTATCTTCTTCGCACATCGCGTCAGATTCTTCCGCAAGTCGTTTGAGAAAGATGGTAATAAGCATGTGGTTTACAGTGTTTATTGCTGCCGTCCTCATCACATGTTCCTCCTCTACGAGGTTGACGAAGTGCAGGTTGAAGATCCTGATTACGGTCCCGGAGTTGTGACTTATTTGCGCTACTGCCAGCGTTTCAAGAACTAAAATGATAAAAAAACTCAAAAGCCTTTGCTTTTGGGTTTTTTTTGTGCTTACATAAAGCCTCAAAGGAGAAATTATGCAAAAAGGTGCTCAATATCAGGCGGTTTTAGAACTTATAACCGCAATTTTTCAAGACCGTCAACCGGCGGACAACCTTATTAACGCTTACCTGCGGGAGCGCAAATATATCGGCTCCAAAGATCGACGTTTTATCACCCAAACTGTGTGGAACATTGTGCGTCATCGCCGCCGTCTTGAGTTTGATGCTGAGAGTGCCGACCCGCGGCGAATTTTGCTTTATTTTCTGCGTGGCGAAGATTTTGATGTGATTTGCGCCGATAGCTCTTACTCTTTGGCACCGCTGTCTAAAGAAGAAAAATGCTGGTTGCAAACCGAAAATGAACAGCCTTATCCCCCTGCGGTAGAAGCCGAAGTCCCCGATTGGATTTATGATAAATTGCCGGATATGCCGCTTTTGAAGTCATTAAACGAGACGGCGGGTGCGGATTTGCGCATTAACGCTTTCTCCAGAGAGGTAATTATCAAAAAACTGCAGGCGGAAGGATTGTTTTTTCGCCCCGTGCGTTATTCGCCATTAGGATTGCGTGCTGAGGAGCGGGTTAATTTGCATAATTGCACCACCTATCTGGAGGGCGAGGTCGAGGTGCAGGACGAGGCTTCGCAAATTGCCGCGATTTTGGCCGATGTCCGTCCCGAGCATAAGGCGATTGATTATTGCTGTGGGGCCGGCGGTAAAACGCTGACCATGGCGTTTCTGAATCACAATCAAGGGCAAATTGACGTTCATGACATCAACTGGGGGCGCTTAGAGGCGATAAAAGACCGCGCCGCGCGCCTGAAAGTTAATAATATCAACATAGTTAAAGAGTTGCGAGATGTCGATTATGAGCGTTTTGTGGTCGACGCGCCTTGTTCGGGCAGCGGGGTGTGGCGCCGTAGTCCTGATGCCAAATATCGCCTGACACCGCAAACCTTAAGAGAACTAAATCAGACACAGTCAGAAATTTTAGAGCTTGCTTACGCTCACACGCGCGCCGGAGGGCAGATTGCTTATTTTACCTGCTCGATTTTTAAGGATGAAAACGAGGATATAACCGAGGCTTTCCTGCGCCGTCATCCGGATATGCGTAAGGTCAATCTCAAACGGTTGTGGGAGCAAAAACTCAACGGCAACTATCCTGTTTGTGATGAGTTTAGCCTGCACCTCAACCCGCTGATTAGCGGCACCGATGGTTTTTATGTTTGCATTATGGCAAAATCTTAACCTTTGAGTTTGCCGTTGGCTTTGTAGATATAAGAGATAATCTCCGCCACGGCGCCAAATGCCTCAAGCGGAATTTCGCTGTCAATGTCCACGGCCTTGAGAATTTGCACTAAGTCGGCGTCCTGATGAATTTCAATTCCCTCGTCAAGAGCGATTTGAATAATCTTTTTGGCAATATGCCCTTGCCCTTTGGCAACCACCGTCGGCGCGTTTTGTTTGTCCATATCATAGCCGAGCGCGATAGCATAATCTGGGGATAAATCGCTATCAGCGTTGTAATCGGCGGTGATTTGTTTATCATTATCATCAGACATCTGCAAAAGCCCTTGCTTTGGTTGTTGTTGAGTATAAGTTTAGCATTTAATGCTGAAAAATCAATCGGCTTTGGCACAAAATTTGCATTTTTGTCGGTTATGTTGGGGAACATAACTTAATTTTGGGGAGATTCGCAGCTATGGATATGTTTGATTTATCCATTGCCAATATAGCAAAAAACAAATTGTCTTATTTGTCTGAGCGGCAAAAAGTCATTGCGACGAATATTGCCAATGCCAACACGCCAAACTATCAGGCGCAGGACGTTGAAGAGCCGGATTTTGCTGCGATGGTCTCCTCCAATCTGCCAAACAATTTGACGATGAACGTGACCAATCCGCGTCACATTGCTTCCGCGCCTGTTCAGGGCGGACGCTTTAAGGTATATACGCCGCAACCTGATACGGCGTTGACCATAGACGGGAACGGCGTCAGCCTCGAAAATCAGTTGAACGAGGCCAGCAAAGTCAAAAGTGAGCACGAGCGGGTTTTGACAATTTATAACAAATACAAAACCATGCTTCAAACCGCCAACACCAAGATTAACTCATAACGGAGGTTGACGGATAATGGGTAATAATTTATTAGTCAGTGCCGATATTGCGGTCTCAGGGATGAAAGCTCAGGCTGAACGTCTGCGCATTATTGCCGAAAATATGGCTAATGCCGATTCTATGGCAACCCGCGCCGGTGAAGAGCCGTATCGCCGTCAGGTTGTGGCGTTCAAAGATTATGTAGATGCCCAAACCGGTGCACATAAGGTCAAGGTTGCCGGTGTGGTGACAGATAATTCTGAGTTGCCTAAAAAGTATGACCCGAATCATCCGGCGGCTGACGCGCAGGGCTATGTGACCATGCCTAACGTCAATCCGTTGGTTGAGATGATGGATATGAAAGAGGCGCAACGCAGTTATGACGCCAACTTGACCATGATGCAGACCGCTCGGGATATGAACTCTAAAGTTTTGGATATTTTGAAATAGGGGATTTATAAGTCGTGAACAATATTTCCAGTGCCTTAAACGCTTATCAGCAGGCTTTATCAAGAATTAGCAACACCGCGCAGTCAATGCCGTCAAAGGTTGAAAACGTTTCGCCTGCGGGGAGTTTTCAGTCTATGGTTGAAAATGCCGTCAGCGATGCCGAAAAAGTCACTCGCAACGCCGAGCAAATGTCATTGGCCGGACTGACCGGAAAAGCCGATATTCAAGACGTGGTTATGGCGGTGTCTAATGCCGAGGTTGCGTTAGAGACGGTTGTGGCTGTTCGCGACACGGCGATTAAGGCTTATAAAGAAATTATGCAGATGACGATTTAGTCATGAAAGTTACAATTTTAGCCATAGGTAAATGCAAATCCAATTCTCCCGAGGCGCAAATCATCAACGAATATGTCAAGCGCTCGGGTTGGAGCGTGACGATTAAAGAAAAAGACAACGCCACCCAAAAAGACGAGGCGGAGTTTTTGCAATCCCATATTCCGCACGGCGCAAAAGTCATAGTGCTTGACGAGCGCGGCGTTAATATTAAAAGTTTGGAGCTTGCGCAAAAAATCGCCGATTGGCAACTTGAGGGTTGCTCTGAGCTGTGTTTTTTAATCGGCGGCGCTGACGGACATTTGCAAAGCACGCGTGACAAGGCAGATTTGTTGCTGTCTTTCGGTCGTCTGACCTTGCCGCATATGCTGATGCGCGCCGTACTCAGCGAACAAATCTACCGTGTGCAAAAAATCATCGAGGGTCATCCCTATCATCGGGAGTAAGTCTCTTAGTCTTTGACAGCTTCCAAAAAGTCAAATTCCAAGGACTTGTCTTTGCCGTTTAAGGTCAACTTGGTGCCCTCGAGTTTGAAACTTTGCACATTTTCCAAAAACTTCAAAAACTCAGATTCCGCAGCCATCAATTCTTCCGGCCCCATCATCATGGTCAAGCCAACATTGTTCAGAACCAGTTTATCGCCCTTGAGTTTATAATCGCCAAAATAACGATTAACACCGGCGCTGCCGAAAAATTGCTTGCCGTCGGTTGAAAAGCCGATAGTGATTTCTGCGTCATGCGGGGCGTTTATCATTTTATATTCATTGCCGCGCAAGCCGCTATCCGAATTTTGAACCGAGCAAGCCACCAACAAAAAAGCCCCGAATAAATAAGATAAAAATTTCATAACATCCTCTGTTGCTTAAATTAAAACCTTCACAAACTTTATCGTATCTTTTCTAAAAATCAAGTCATAAAAAAAGCGGCAGAGACGTAAAGGTCTCAGTCGCTTTTAAAATTTCTCATCTCTGCTGGTCAACATAAAATAAATATTGATAGCCGAGCAGATGACAACTCTTTTTCACACGCAATTTGAAGTCGCGGATGTCGTTCAGTTTAACATCAGGAAAATCCTCTCGATGAGCGCGGAATTCGCCAATTTCGGGTGAACAAAAGTGAATAAACAAATCCGTCATACCTATGGCACGAAATCCATACTTTTTTTCCTCAATCTTCAATTCCATAAAGCCGCTCATAGCCTCACTGCGATGTACAGCAATCAGCTTGCAGTAAATGCGATTAGGTACGGCGCCTCTAAAATCAGGCAATTTCAGTTTGAAAAGCGCGGCGCGCTGGCTATCGCTCAAATCCTTATCCAAGACAGTAAAAACTTTGCTGTTCTTATCAATATAGCCGCTCAACCCTACAAGATTGTCATACTTTTGATGAAACAGCGAATCGAGTCTGCCCGCGGTTTTGATGCAATAATAGCCCCAAACTATCAACACGCAACAAACAACAACAGCCACAAAGGCAATAAATACTATTTTTTCCATAAATGTGAAATAAAGTTAATTAATAATATGTTTATAATAAAAAATACAAGACTAAAAATAGTGCTTAAAGACAATTTTGTCAATAGTTCACTCGATAAAATATCCTAGCAAAAATGCAACATTACTATTTTGCTATGATAGGGCGTTTTTTGTCTTGCAAAATAATTGTGTATTTGTTACATTGCCACTCAATAAATATATTATTACAGAAATTATGACAAAAAACGTATTTATTTTTAGACATGGCCAAACAGATAAAAATTTGGCTCAACAGTTGCAAGGTTCAGGTTGCGATGATTCATTAAACGCCACGGGTATGCAGCAGGCAGAAGAGTTGGCGCAAAAGGTCAAAGACTTAAGTTTGGAAAAACTTTACAGCTCGTCTTTGCGTAGAGCGCGTCAAACTGCCGCCAAAATTCTTGCCGCAAATAACAATCTCTCTCTTGAGATTGTGGCAGATTTGCGCGAAGGCTATTTTGGCAGTTGCGAGGGAAGATATTTGCAAGAACTTAAAATCGAACAAGGTGATTTTATCACAGAGTTCTTCTTTCCAAATCGTGGCAACTGGCACAAGCATTTTGAGGGCGGAGAAAGCAAACAAGACATTTTTAACCGCGCCATCAAGTGCCTGTATAAGATTGTCGAGGCTCCTGAAAACACCGTTGGTGTTGTGTGTCACGCAGGCGTTATCAGTGCTCTGCAGTGTGGATTAGATTTGCAAAATGTGTCTTATGACAACTGCGCAATTCTGCACTTGCAATTTGACACCGAGACCCAAACCTTTGTAAAGGTTGATTAAAAAAATTAAACCGCTCATAGATGATAAGATCTTGAGCGGTTTTTTTGTGGCATAAAAAAACACACTCAAAAGAGTGTGTTGCTAAAAAATTGGTGGAGGTAAGCGGGATCGAACCGCTGACCTCTTGCATGCCATGCAAGCGCTCTCCCAGCTGAGCTATACCCCCAAGGACAAGTACTTTCTATTATATTATTTTGGCAAAATCAAGCGTTTTTTGCGCCTTAAGCATAATTTTTTTATTTTGTCGGGCTGTTTTACGATAAGTTTACGATTTTCCGGTCATTATAAGGCAGTTGTCTTAGAGGAAAATAATATGGAAAACGCTGTCTGTCTGCATAATGCTAATGTTTTGACCGGATTTTCGGCAATGGATTCTTGTGCGGTCTATTTGAAAGGCGATAAGATTGCCGATGTTTATAACGAGAGCCGTTTTAAGCAAAAAAAGTTTGCGCCGAAAGTCAAATTGATTGATGTGAACGGCGCGTACATTGCCCCCGGATTTATCGACACGCATATTCACGGCGTGGGCGGATACAGCACGGATGACGGAGATTATCGGGCGATTCTGCAAATGTCGGAGGTGTTGCCTCGTTATGGCGTCACCTCGTTTATCCCGACAATCGGCGCTGCGCCGGAGGCGGATTTGTTTAAACGTATGAAAGCAGTTTTAAAAGCCATGGGCAAGGAAAAAGGCGCTCGCATTTTAGGCATGCACCTTGAAGGACCTTTTTTGTCGCCAGAAAAAATCGGTGGTCAGCAAAAAAATGGCATTTCGCCGGTCGATATGGCTTACCTCAACCGCATTATCCGCGTGGGCAAAGGTAAAATTATCAATATGACGGTTGCTCCTGAGCTTAAGTATATGCGAGAATTGGCACTTGTCTGCCTGCAACACGGCATTATTTTGCAGGCGGGGCACACCAATGCCACCTATCCGCAAATGATAGAGGCGATGCAGGCCGGAATCTTTCACTCGACTCATATGTTTAATGCCATGCGGGTGTTGCACCACCGCGAGCCGGGGACGGTCGGCGCCATTTTGACTCATCCTGAAATTTCTTGCGAGCTGATAGCCGACGGCGTGCATGTTAATCCCAATTTGTTTCGCTTGATTAAAAAGTGCAAGCCGCTCAATCAGATTGTGATGGTTACCGATAGCCTCAAATACGCCAAAACCACCATCCCCGCGGACGAGGATTTGTATTTTGACAAATGTTTCAAGCGCAAGTCCGATGATGTTATCATGGGGTCGGGCATTACCATGCTTGACGGTTTCCGCAACCTGATAAAGTACGGATTCAGCCTGACCGAGGCGGTGCAGGCTGCGAGTGCCAATCCCGCGCGCATCCTCCGTCAGGCGCAAATAGGTTCTGTTATTCCTGAATATCAGGGCGATTTAATTGTCTTTGACAAAGACTTAAACCTCAAAGCAACCATTGTGGACGGCGAAATCAAGTTTAAAGACCAATAAGCTCAAAAAAGGGGAGACGTTGCGCTCCCCCGATTTTTTTCCCTAGATAAGGCTTTCGGCAATGCCCTGCCGGCAAAGTTTGGTGAATATCGGCTTGTTCAGCCCCAGTTTTGCAATCAAATCATGAGGCTTGAGGTCGCAAGACAAATTGCGCTCGGTCGTTTGCCCGTTTTTAATGGTTTTGATAACCACACTTGGCAGCTCGGAGCGCCCGATACAAGATGACAAATAAACAAAACACTCGTCATTGTCGCGCAAATTTTCCACGGCAAGTTTGCGCGCATACAGATTGAGCGTCAGGTCTGCTTTGCTGCCGTCTTTCGTCCAAGGGCTTCCGCCGCCGATAGGGCAGGCTGTGGCATAAAAATCACAGGCTAGTTTGCGTCCGGTCACGCCGCAATCGGCAATCGAGGCGTGATAAGTGTAGCGTCCGGTGCCGTTAATAATAAGATTTTTCGGCTTTTCGCCCAAAGTCCGCACCACAAAATCGCTTAAATCAATGTCTTCAAGCATAGGCACGGCGGCAATCGCAGTTTTGACTGCGCCATTATCATCAAGTGTGATTTGTGTTTTAATATCCAAGCCCAAATCATCTGATTTTAAGGCGTGCTCATAAAGCGCGCGGTTGAGCTTACGCGCCAAATAAAGCTCGCGGCTGATATAATGTTCTCCCTTGCAGGCATAACCGACAAACACCCCTTGGTCGCCCCAACCCTGATGACAAATCCCCAAATTTATATCAGCCGACTGTTGTCCGATAAGGTTGATGATTTGCAGTTTGTTTGGCTCAATGGCATATTCGCGCCAGCGACGGGCGTATTCTTCCGTATATCCGATTTCAGCCAAAGCCTTGAGAATATATTGCTCAAGGAGGGTCAAGTCCACAGCGCCCTTAATTTCGCCGCCCAAAATCACGGTGTTGTTTTTGAGCATAACCTCAACGGCATAGCAAACGCTCGGGTCTTGCTCAATCATACGGTCTAAAATGTAGCTTGAAATATAATCACAAATTTTATCAGGGTGTCCCAAAGACACCGCTTCAGCAGTTTTCTGCATATCAAATCTCCTTTTTTAGTCCTCTTTCGTGGGACAATTCAGGTTAAATCCACCGGAGGCAAACCGCGCCTCACGTCGCAGAGTATGCAAAGTTTAAGAGACTTTGTCAAGCCCGTATAACATAAATTAAAACTTCTGGACTTTAGACAAAAAATGCGCTATATTACTTGAGTTAAAAGAATTATTTTGTTGTATTATAAATTTACTTATATTTTATGGAAGATAACAGACTGATTAGTATTGACGCCAAACTTAAGGAAGATGACTTGTTAAAGTATCTGATGTTGGCGGATATTTCAGAAGAAATTTTTCAAAATCTGGTGGTTTACCTGCGCTTTTATGATTTCAAATATGGTGATTCGGACAAAGCAGAAAAGCTGATGGTGACGGAGCATCAATACCGTATGTTTGAGGTTTATTGCCGTTTGTATCAACCAAGCCTCGAGGTGCAGCTGATGTTGGCGCAAAACGGCGAGGTGAAAATGTTGTTTGATTATCTCAAACATCAACCGTTGAGCGAACAGGCCGTATGGCATTTGTTTGATTTGCGTCGCGAGCATTTGGTGAACTATCTGGTGCGCAAGCGTCCGGATTTGGCTTATGAAAAGTTCTGTGAAGAAGACCTTGATTGGCCGGTGGAGCTAGAACAAAATAAGCATTTGGAAAAGGTTTTTCATGATTTGTTGCGCGCGTGTTTCAAACAATCGTCGTTTTATGACCCGCAAAATACGCAACCGTGGTATGATAATCGCAAGACGACCGAAGAACGCTTTTTTGAATATGCCAACCTAGACCGTCGCGACTTGTTCAAGGAATATGTCAAACGCTATGATGTTTCGGAAAGAGCTTACAGAGACTTGCGAGACAGTAAAGACTACAGCTGGCTGTGGCGCATTTATACAGATCGTTATAAATTGCGTGAAGAATAATCTTTCAAACAATCAAAAAAAAGCCTTAGATATTTCAATCTAAGGCTTTTTTTATGTGCCGGATTAAGTAAAATTAGTTTGACATTTGACCACAAAATGCCTACTTATTTTTCAATGCATTACCGTTGTTTTTTGTCTAGCATGGTTTTGAAGAGCTTACGCTCGACCGGAGACAAAACCGGAGCTGCGCCGGCGGTATCTCCGCGCTCATCTCTCTTTCGGCGCAGATAAGCTTTCAAATCATCCTCGGTCGGCTGTTTATCAGACATTTCAATAATCTCATCCAAATTAGTGCGATTAGCCCCCCGTTTGCCCTCAGACACCACCACATTGCCGTCAGCGTCATATGTGAGAGTTCGTCCGTCATCAAAACGCTCTTCGGTTACCTTGCCGTCCGGCGCATAAGATGTTTGGCGCACACTACTAAATCGCTCGTCAAAACTCTTACGGCGCACATTGCCATCGTCATAAAACTCAAATTTTACACCGTCGGCACTTATGTATCGAGACAAGTGACCGTCTCTAATTTCAAATGTTTCGTTATTTTTCAAGCGGATACTTGCCTCTGACACATCGGAAATGTCCCCGAAACGAGCCAAATCTTCCTCTGAGCGCGGACGAGCGTTGTTAAAAATTTTTTCGCGTTTAATCGTGTTTTGCAAATCTTTAATTCGGCTTTCTTTATCTCTCTGGTTCGTCTCTTCCAATGATAACTGAATTCTAGGCATCTTTTTTCTCCCATACTTACTAAACTAATTTAAGTATAAAACTTTTGCTATTTTAAGTAAAGGAAATTTGCTTTTGCCGGATAAGAAATGTCTTTATATTTTCCAAATAAATTGACTTTAGAGGCGGAGTTATATATCATCAACCGCATATTAAACCAATTATTGCCAAAGGGACGCGATATGAGAACCACTGCCAAAACAACCGCAAAAACCTCACTCAGAAGCACCGGAACCGCGAGAACCACGCTCAAAACAGATGAAGAAGAGGAGCCTATTGCTCTGTTTAACGTATGGGCGTTTATTTTCTCGATGCTTTACTTTTTTTACAAAGGTTTGGCCGGTCCGTTTCTTTTGTTCATGGTTTTGCCGTTTGTGCTTTCGCTCCTCTTTATGCTTGTCGCTCCCTTTGAAGTCGCATTTTTGGTGGGCGTGGCTTTGTCTCACTTTGCCGCCGGTCTGTCGGCTAATGTTCTTCTCAGTCGGCAAAAAATTGACCTGTCAGTTGGTCTTGACGGTATCAACCCGATTGAACCGAACCAAGAGACCGAATATTTTGCGATTTCTTTGCCACGGTTGATTATTTGTTCTATTTTGAGCGGTGGTTTATACAGTGTTTATTGGAGTTTCAAAAACTGGGATAACTACCAAAAAGCCACCAACGACAGAGTTATATCTTTCTTTAGATGTTTATACTTTAATCTTACCGCGGTTTCTTTGTTTGATACAATCAAAATCACCACCAAAGATAAGCGGTCTTTCACTTTCAATGGCGTTTGTTGCGGTTTAATTTTTGTGGCAACTTTGTTTCTCTATTATTTGGTTTACAACGGCGTCGTGTCTGAAAAACAATCCATAGCCGCAATAAGTCTGCTGACTATCCTGACGATTATTTATCCTTTTTGTATCGTGCCGGTGCAGGCGTCTGTCAACCGATACACGACTCAAAAGTTAAGAAAACCGCTGGAAAAACGCTTTCACTTTTTTGAGGTTGTGATTATTGTTTTGGGCTTGGCAAATTTCTGGGGCAATATTCCCTTTCAGGCGGTGAATAATAGCGTGTTCACGGATGAAGAGGCTGAAAAAGTCGGCGCCTCTATCGGCTTTTTATATCGCAATTTTGATGTTTTACCGCAGGTTTGTGAGCAAGAGGGTTATAATATGCAGTATTATCCGCAAGATTTAAGCGATTTTTTGGATAAAGATATTAATCATTTGACACACGCCCTCGCACAACGAGGCTATACTCTCAAACGGGCTCGCGATGAAATCATCACGCCTGAGATTATGTCAGCGGCTAAAGTTGCGGTTTATAAAGAACTGGAGCAACTACGCCAAAAGATTATTCTGAACCGGATTGCCAAGGAACAACACGTTGCTCCTGAGAGCCTGTCATGGAAAGACGAGTACGCCTCCAAACTGACCTATGGCGAAGTTTGCGAATTTTATGATGAAAACGGAATCGATATTGTGCGCAACGGCAAAAGCAAAGATTTTCTCAAAAACAACGCAATTGATTTAATCTATGTGCCGGATGACAAATCATCACAGGTTAATGCTTCGGCGCAATAGGAGATGTGTGATATGACTTTGTCTCAAACCGGCAAAAGGGCAGGGCTTATCGGATGTTTGGCGCTTGCGGGATTGTGTGTTTTTTATGCGCTGAAATCTCCCGAGCTCAGCGCCGAGGAACAATACGAAAATATTGTGCAATCCATAAAAGATAACCCGCGGCAAGCCATAAAAGACCTTAAAAAGCTGGTTGATAAAAATAACTCTGCCGCCGTGGAATATCTCATTTTGTTGAGTATTTACGAGCCTCAAAAAGTCAACATACCGGAGTTTGAGCAAATTGCACGGCAACTGCACGAAAAACTGACAGCGCAGTATGCGAAAATCGTCGACAAAGAGCCTTTTTATAAAATGTATCAGCATAGTTATGCAAAAGCCGTAAAAGACGATTATCTCAAGTGTTACAAAGACTTAAAATGTTTGATAGAAATCGGTGCTTTTCATTTTTCCAAATTTTTTAATATCTGGGATAACGAGAGCATTTATATGGGCTATGTGCCGTGGAAAATAATAGTTCCTTGTCCGACGGCGCGCCAACTGCATGTCACCGCAATTTTAGACGTCGCCGGCGGCGGAAGCGGCTCCGAGACCTTGGATATATCTAATTGCATTCAATATCCGCAATATAGTTTTCCGAAAGATGTGTGGGAATACCACCGGTATATTCATGACACCTTGGATATGCAAAAGCTTAGTTCCTCTCGTTTTCTCCACGCCGCTTATCAGATTTATGAAGATTTATTGAGTTATTATGATCCCGATTGGAGCGGCGAACACCTATATAGTCCGTTGGAACCGTATCCACACGCCTTGCCGCTTGAGGCTTGGGCTATGGAATCATACCCCAATTATAAATACTTCAGCGATATAATGAACTATGGCATCGGCTTTGAACAGGCGGTTGACAAGTTAGCACAGCATTATGTTAAAACCTTTAAGGTTGACGAACGTATGGCGCAAAGTTACGCGCGATATGCCATGATACCGGACTCGGCCAGAAGCTATCCGGTTAACAAAGAGACTTTGCGCTATAAAATCTTGTCTGGCGTTCCTGCTGCAGAGATAAAAACTTGGGTCGAGAGCAAAAAATTAAAAGGAGAAGAATTTGCCGAGCCCAAAACGCCGCATCCGGCTGATGACATTTTAATGGTCAGCGTTCATCGCCCCGATGTTTTGCAAATGTTGCTAGAGACTTGCCCCAACGATGAAGAAAAATTAAACTGCCTTAATCTGAATACGGATGTTAATGCCGTAAATGATTTTGGCAAAACCGCGTTAATGTATGCGGCGCAATACGGATTTTTAGACAGTGTGAAAATTTTGCTTGCCGCCGGAGCTGATATAAACGCCCAAACCAATAAAGGCAATTTTGATGGCTCATATTGTTATGACGACGTTTGCATAGCCAATGGCGAACGTACGGCGCTGATGTATGCCGTGCAGGAGGGTAATTTGCAAATTGCCGAATATTTGGTGGAACATGGTGCCGATATAAACCTGACAGATTCCAAAGGGATGACGGTTTATGACTACCTGACCGGCGCTGCCCCGTACTTGGGCAATTTTCGCCCGTCTCCGGCCATAGAGAGACAGTATTACCCACCGGAAGAACACAAAAACAACAACGTTACCCCTGAGCAGGCGCAAGATTTTCTTAATTTCCTAAAATCCCGCGCCATGCCTTAGTCCTCTCAGTAAAACTGAAACGCCCCCCAAGTGGAGAGGAGAGTTTTTTTATATACGATATTGACAAAAATAGCAAAAAATTATAATATGACGCTTGATATATTTTTATTATGTTTAATTATTAAATTTTTTAGCATATGGAAAAAGAAGAAAGTAGCTTTGTGTATATTGCTCGAAAATTGTTGTTGATGTCTGGGGTTTTTGCCTATGTCTACGCCATAGCTTCCTTGATGACTATGGATCAAACAATTTCAAACGGTGTTAATTATGAGCGCTATCTTAAGGGTTTACCCGCATTTGCCAACAGGTTTGATGACAAAACGTACCAACAATTTCAAGAAAGTTATGTATTTTTTGAAAAGACGGCAGAGGCGACAAAGCCTGAGTTGCAAAAACAAACAGACAAAGACAAAGCAACGGTTGACAGTCTTAAACAAGCGCTTACCGCTTTGCAACAAGCTGATAAGCCGATTGCCCCGAAAAGGTATCGCATTAAACGCATTTGGCAAAACAGCGATACCCAGCCATGGACCTATAATGCGTATACATCTGTTTATTTGCGGGGAGGTGGAGATATTTTAGCTCTCGTTTGAAAATGGGCGGCAATGCGCAGTATGTCGGAGACAATCGCTTAGATTACGTTAATGTGGTTTTTTCTGACAACTCTTTTCGTCAGTTCAAAGTCAAAGATTCTCCAGAGTGGATTTTAGCCAAAGAAGGAGAATTGGTTAAGCGAGATAGTGATAAATTTGTTCCATTATTCAAAAAATAGAAAATTATGAAAAAATTTTTTATGATTGCTGTTTTGATGCTCTTGGGCTTTACTGCCTGCAGTAATAAACCGACAGTTCCAGATGAGTATTTGGAACAAATGAGTGCTTTGCAAAAAGCTTTTGAAGAGGGAGATGAATTTTCAAACGGTGTCAAGAACTATCAGCATGCCCTTGACAGCTACCGCGAGTGCCGTGAGCAGCTAAAAGGTCACAAGCCTAAGGTTGAGACTGTGCGGGTTTTGAGAGCCGCTTCTTCCTATGTGATGAACAATCCGTCCTTTTATAACCGTAATATTAAGTATAACGGCGTAGATAATGTTATAACGGAAAACGGTAAGGGTGCGGATGACAAAGACATTTACATGCTTTATTTGAGCGACGGTACAATTATTAAAGCCAGCCCGCGGGATAAACCTCAATGGCTGGGCGTGAAAGTCGGCGAAAAAGTGCGTAAAGTGACTTCATTAAAAATACAAGAGGAAGGTGACTACTCTTACAAAGTTGTAACGGTAGTTGACTATAATCCTTTGTATGAGTAAAGCTAAAAATCCTGTCTTCCCTGAACCCTCCTATTTTTTTTCAAAAGGACAGTTCATCGCAAGACGGGATTTTTTTATTGCGCGGTTTCTCGTTTTTAAACGATAAAAAAGAGCAACAAGAACTCTAACTCTGCCTATTGCCTTTATGCAAAAAAATAAGGACAATAAACAAAGTATGTATAATACAATGCTTATTGTCCTTTAATGCACGCTTTTCAAAATAGCGTAGAGTTGGGCTGACCTATGAGCAACGAGCAACAACAGAAGTCTGAGTGCACCTTGCCTCTAACAACTTATCCACTTTGCGCAAGTCCGCTTCTTCTTTTGCCTTTTGCTGTGCTTGTCGCAACATCTTCTGACGTTCAGTTTTTGCGCGTTTCTCAGCCTCTAGAATCTGTTTGATAGTCTCGCGCTCTTTTTTGATTTCCTCTATGGTTTTAGCACCATAGGCGCGTAAAAGCCTTTTTGCTGCCTCAGATGAACACAAATCCAACAAAGTGTCTTCGTGATAATCTTTAAAATCACCAAAAACGCAACCGTCGCCAAACGATATATCCTTCGGAACAGGTCTTATTGTGTTGGGGTTTACGCCACTCTCAAGCAACCTAAACAAGGTGTCGATATCACCCTTTTGGCAGGCTTCAAACAACTCATCTTTTGCTTTTTTCTCTGCTTGTTTTTGCAACATAGCCTCTTTTGCTCGCAATTCGGCTTCTTTTTTCTGCCGCATGATTACTATTCTATTGCGAATAACGTAAAATAATAACCAAGCAACACAAACACAAGATAGTAAAATAAGTGCTTTCATAATTTTTTATTTTTTAGGATTAAATACTTCGAAAATTAAAAAAAACATATTATGAAATCAGCCCTCATAGGCTTAATAATCAGACATAATAATGCTTTTAACACCCGCGAATATATCATATTTTTGTTATCAACACAAGCACAAAATTTGACAAAACAAAAGACGCCTGCAACCAAATGCTTACCTAAATTTTAGCAATATCCATATCATATAAGCGGTTTTATGCACTTTTGTTTACAAAAATGGTAAAGATATTAAAGTAAATTACAATCTGAATTAAAAATAAAAAAACAGCCTTAGTTTTAGAGCTAAGACTGTTTTTTAGTGATGATACAAAAATAATTAAAATCTATTGTAATTCCATAGATATAAGTCCACGAGCCTGCTTTTCTTTTTTTACATCGTCATATCCAACAAAAATTTTAGTTTGAGAGTTATCTTGTTCAAAATCTAAATGGATATAACCGCCTTTAGAGCTATCGCTATTGAGGCTTGCCGACCAGTAATCACCGGAAAAAACAGGAAGTTTGTTTTTTTGTAAAATAGGATTAACCAATTTGCAATTATCGCCTATTTTCTGTAATAATTCAATTTGCGGCAACTTAAATTCACCCTTCTGAATAGCCATATGAAGCCAGTTCTTTGAAGAAACCTGCTGTTGCGCATTTGCAAAATCTGTTGTTTCCCAATTAATTTTATCAACAGTGTCCCCATATACGACTAAATTTTTGGTATCAACATAAACAACAACAGCCATTAGTTCTTGCTTCCAAAAACTAACCATTTGAGGCGGAATATAGGTTGAAGCCACAGAATTAGCCGCATACCAGAACATTCCTGGTTTAATTTTCGAAATGTTTTCAGCACTCAGCTTAATAAAATTAATTTTAGATACAAAGTCGTCTCTTTTTTTCTCTAAAGCTTTTTCACGAGCTTGTTCTGTTCTTCGTGTTTCTTCATCCTGAATGATTTTTTTTAAACGAGAAAGCGAAACTTGCTGGTTTTCAATCCAGTTTTGCAACACGGCTTCCTTTTTAATATCCAAAGCTTGTAAGTGCTCTTGCAATTTTCCGCACTTTCGTTCAGCAGACTTAAAACGATATCGCTTCAACCAATACGCAATAACTTCGTTTTGGTCAAGATTTAGAATTTCAACAAGTTTATCCAATTGTTGAAAAGGTTTACCATATAAATTGTATTCCATAATTAGTAAAAATTAAGTTTGTAAAATAATATTCATAAAAATTTCAATTCACAACAAAGTATTCATATTTAGCCAAATTTGTCAACAAAAAAACGGCCTTAAGCCGCTTTAAAAAAAGAAATGGTGCGCGATACTGTGCACTTATCGGACTGAAAACTATAAAGAGTTTAAAAATTGAACTATTATTTAGAAACAAAATTCCATATATCTTGACAAAGAAGACAATCTAAAGATTGAATATGTTCTTTTAATAATTTATCTGTTTTCATAATTGGTCGTAAATCACAGTAATAAACTCCGTCAAGGGAATTTAAACCTATTGTGTAGGCTTTAAAATGTCCTGTTAAAAATGTTTGGCCTATTTTATATTCAGGCTCTTTTCCTGCCCTTTGTACATCGTGCAAAAAAATTGCAAAATGAGGCGTCTCTGTTGCTGTTAATCTATTGTACATTAATTTATCAAGAAAAATTTTATCAATTCTATCTTTACTTGAAGTTTTTACAGATCCAATAGCAACAATTTCTCCTTTAATTTTAATTTCTATGTCATTTTGGTAATTCATAATTTCATTGGATTGAGGTATATTTACCCCCAAAGTTTCTGAGGTTATATCAAATCCTAATTGAGCAATAATGAGTTGCATTAATCTTTCAAATAAATCTCCATTAACTTTTCTGGATGTATTCGTTTTGGAAGAAGGAAGGGCATCTAAAGCACAGCCGATAGATTGTTGCGTTGTATAAATAAAGTTATTAACATCATTTCTTAAGGAAAAATCATGTTTGATATTTTTTATATTATTTAATATTTCAATAAATCTTTTTGAAAACTTATCGTATTTATCATAATTCATAAATAAGTTTTCATTTATAGGTCTGGTAATATTATATTCACCATCTCTTCTGTACTGCAAAAACTTATAATTATTTTCATTTTTTGCAATAATTTCAGCCTGTAGCTCTGTAGAAATAAACTCTAAGTAAACTTTTGCAAAATCGATATAGTTTTCGATATTTGTAAATCTATCTTTTTGAGATACCCAAGACATAATTTCCCATAATGTTTTCATCTAATAGCTTCCCTTCTTTTTAGAATATCCCTATCATATTTAATCCAGTCTTCAACATTTTTATCAGGTACCTTTTCTAAGCGAATAATTGACCATTTTAGATATTCCTGACATTGCTCAATACCAATCCATCGACGTTTTAACTGTTTAGCACATACAACTGTTGTTCCACTGCCTGAGAAAGGATCTAAAACCACATCATTTTCATTAGAAGATGCAAGAATAATTTTTCTTAATAGCTCTTCAGGTTTTTGTGTAGGATGCGGCGTTTTTTCTCCCATTCCATTACATGTGGTTGGAATCTCAATAACATCTTTAGGTTTTGCACCGGCAGGATTAGGCATCCATTTACCATATTTTTTTCCATTTCCGTATTGGCTGCTTTCGGCCTGAGACCTTTCTGGATACTTTAAAGTATGGGCATTATAGGGTATACGAATATTTTCAATATTAATGGTGTAATTATTTGATTTTCTTAAGCACATAATACTTTCATGGCTTCGTCCCCAATCTTTCCCTAAATTAGCTTTATTTTTATAATACCAAACTAACCAACGAGAATTCTCAAAATACTTCATCGCCGGAAAATGAAGATCCGCCAAAATTTCAGAAAATCCACAAATATAAAGAGTCCCTGTATCTTTTAATATTCTATGAGCTTCTTTAATCCATTTTATAGACCATTTGATGTATTCTTCTCTACTTTTAAACGTATCCCACTCTGCTTTTTTTATAGAATATGGAGGGTCTGCAAAAATTAAATCAATAGTGTTGTTTTTAATTTTTTTCATGTTTTGTGTGCAATCCCCACAAAGCAACCCACCACCATTTTCTTCATAAAATGGTGAAGGACTTTTCTTAAAAATGTTTTCAATATCTTCTGTTGTCATGAGTTTACAAAGTTACCAAATATTATTTATTATAATCGCCAAAGAAATATTTATCTATTTATGTTTTATTTTTCTCACAGATTTTATACAATAAAAAAATCTTAGCAATTATCTTACATCAAAAAGTCCGATAATTTATTTAAAATTGATGTTTTCAAAATATCAAAAATCGGACTTGGTGAGAGCTTTGGTTTACATACAAAAAAAAAGCACCTCAAGAGGTGCATTTTAACAAATGGTGCCATTAGCAAGAATCGGACTTGCGACCCCGTCATTACCAATGACGTGCTCTACCACTGAGCTATAATGGCACTATGTCACCAATATTCATAGGTCAGGAGACCTAAACGACAGCTCATCGCCGCCGACTTCTGAAACATACAAAAGACTTTTATAAAAATCAAGTGTAAAAATACAATTTCCTCATTTTTTTTTAAGAGATTGCCATTACAATACTTAAAAAGCGTAATAAAGGGGGCAATATGGCTGAAAAAAAGTTGAGTCAACGCTGTCGGGAGCGTTTTATTCGTGAGAGTAAGGCGTTGCAAAAAAATTTGGAAAAACGCAAGCAGCAACTGGCTGCTCGCAAAAAAATCAAACAAGAACAAGAGAATACGTCAAACAAGGAGGACTAACCTATGGATAAGATTAAAATTATCGGCGGTCGCCAACTTGATGGCACAATTTATATCAGCGGCGCTAAAAACGCGGCGTTGCCATTGATTTGCGCCAGTTTGCTGACTGATGAAACCATCACGCTCACCAATGTTCCGATTCTTTCTGATATCGATTCTCTGCATAAACTGTTGGTTTTGCTCGGCACCAAGATTGACGCGTTTGATGACTTTGTCGACGGTCACCCCACCAAAACTTATTCTTGCCGCACGCAACAATTAGCAAGTTTAGTTGCGCCGTATGACTATGTGCGCAAAATGCGTGCTTCGTACTATGTTTTAGGTCCGTTGCTCACCCGTTGCGGACACGTTGAATTATCACTCCCCGGCGGTTGCGCCATCGGGGCTCGCCCGATGGATGTTCACCTCGACGCATTAGAGCAAATGGGCGCGCAAATTGAAATCAAAAACGGTTATGTGATTGCCAACGCGCCGCAGGGTTTGCACGGCGCGGATATTTTGTTCAAAGTTGCCTCGGTCGGCGCAACTTGCAATATCTTGATGGCCGCTGCCTTAGCCAACGGCACGACCCACATTAAAAACGCCGCCAAAGAGCCGGAAATTGGCGATTTGATTGATTTATTGAACGCCATGGGCGCCAAAATCAGCGGACGAGATACCTCCGAGCTGATAATCGAGGGTGTTGAAAAATTGCACGGCGCGCGCCATAAGGTGATTTCTGATCGTATTGAGGCGGGGTCGTATGCTGTTGCCGCCGCTATCACCCGCGGTCGGATAGAGTTGATTAATGCCCGAGCCGATACTTTGCAGTGCCCGTTGGATATTTTGCGCTCAATGGGCGTGGATGTGACCGAAACGCCAAACTCTTTGATTGTTGACGCGCGAGGCAAAACATTAGTCGGAAAAGATATTATCACTGACTTTTACCCAGGGTTTCCCACCGATTTGCAGGCGCAGTTTATGGCGCTGATGTTGACGGCGGAGGGCGCGTCGCTGATAACAGAAACAATTTTTGAAAACCGTTTTATGCACGTCCCCGAGCTCATGCGTATGGGCGCGAATATTAATGTTCACGCTCATGCCTCGGCAATAGTCCGCGGCGTGTCAAAACTCTATGGCGCACCGGTGATGGCGACCGACCTGCGCGCCTCGTTCGCTTTGGTGTTGGCGGGCTTGGTGGCCGAAGGCGAAACAACCGTCAACCGTGTTTATCACCTGAGCCGAGGTTATGAAAAATTGACCGAAAAATTGCAGGGTGTCGGCGCGCAAATCGAATATATCCGCGAGCCGGATTAGAAAATGTTCAAAAAGGTCGGAGTGTTGCTTTGCTCCGACCTTTCGTTTTTTTATCAGCATTGTAATACACAACTGTCAGCGTCCGCAACGGCTGAAACGTTGTGCAAATTGTGCATATAGTTGGTAAACTCGCACTTAAAACTATTGACGTTGCCAAACCCTCTGGCAATGAACTCGGCGGCGACAATATCCGCCAATGCCTTCGCCTCTGGTCGGACAGCCGCCAAAGCGTTAAGCTTTTTAATCATCAGTTTTTTGTATTTGAAGTTGTCTTTGCCCAAAACCTTAATTTTTTTAAGGTCTTTCATGGTCTTATTAATACTCTCGGCATTGCGCTTAATCTGAAAGCGCGCAACGCTGGCATCATAATTAACCAATGCGTCAAAGTTTTTGATTTGCCCGATAACGGTACTGGGGTGCAGAGTGGAAAATTCGTTTTGTAAAACCTCATACAGCAAAGAAAACAGCGTTCCTTTGTGTTCGCCGGCGGCGGCAGTTTTTCGCAAAAAAGCCTCGCCGAAAGTTTCTTTAGATAGAGCCATCATTATCACAACTCCTCATAAAAAGCATAATTATATCTATGCTCTAAGTATAGCACATTTTTTATGCTCAAACAACCACAATCTTGTCATAATACTGTAACAGATAGGCGTTTGCGTGGTGGTTTTCAATCTGTCTTAATGTGGAGAAAACGTTAAATTGTTTGCAAGTTGGCGGATTATGTTATAGTTTTCAAACAAATGGAGTGTTTTTATGAACAGAATATGTTATTCGTCGGAAGTCTATCATCTGGCGGTTGAAGACCTTGAAAATTTGGCGGACTCGCCGCTTGTTCCCGAGCATATGCCGGCAGACGAGATTATTTTATTAATCGGTCGTCGTCGTTTGTGGCTTAATGATATTCCGATTGTTCCCGATACTTTGCTAAAAGGGCGTCAGGCGTTGGCAAAAGCCAAAGCGGTGGGCGAGGCGTATGTGCCGGTTCGTGTGGCGTTTGAGTCGCGGATTAAGAGTTATGACATAATCTCGCCGATGATAAGAACCCTGCGTTATAAATACACCTTGTTCAGTAGCAATATCTATCATATTAATCCGCAGGAAATTCGCGCTAAAAAAATCGAGCGCAATTACCGCACGCCCGAGAACGCCTATTGTTTCTCCAATCCCAAATATCAAATGAGCGAGGACGAGCGTCGCCAAACCTATGAAAATTTGCGTCAAAGTATGTTGCAAAATGGCTTTGATGACCGCTTTCCGTTAGATATTATGTTGTGTCGCAACATGGGCGTGCAAGACACCCTCAATCAGGGACATCACCGTATGGGGGTAGCGCTTGAGTGCGGTATCAAACGGGTGGCGGTGGAATTTTGCGCCGCCGGTCAGGCGCCGGAATTTTTGCACCCGCTGTGCCGATTGATAGCCGGATTAAACCTGAAAGTTAAACATTTTTTGAGCAAATTGAGCCGCTGATGAAAAAAATTATCCACATTTCCAACTTTAACCTTATTCGCCTGAAAGGCTGTTTTCAGGTTGGTTTTCCGTTCAAAATCTCCAATGGGTTGATTCGCTGCGGCTACGCGGTGTTCAACTATCCCGACCGCGATTTGTGCCGTATGTTCGGTTGGGGACACATGAATTGGTTTGCCCGCCGCAAGCTCAATCAACACCTGATAAAATATTGCCGTTCTATCGAACCGGACGCGTTGTTTATCGGTCACGCCGACTTGATTACGGAAGAGACGATTTTAACAATCAAGCAGATGTTTCCGAACCTCAAAGTTTTGCAGTGGAGCTGTGATTGGATTGTGCCACAGTCCGGCGAGCGCAACATTAACGCCCTTAAGTCTAAGTTGCGCGCGGCTGATGTCAACCTGATATCGACCGGCGACAAAAAATTATTATCGCAGTTCAAAACCGCGCACAATCGGGTGGGCTATGTGCCCAATATGGCCGATGACGCGATTGAGACGGGACGGGCGTTTGAGGCAGAAGATTTGCCTTATGACGTTATGCTTTGCGCTAACACCGGTGTTCGTCAATTTTGCGGCGTTGATGAAGATGTTGAACAGATTGTTGACGAGAGCACGGCAAAAGTTGCCGATTTGAGGTGGAAGCTGGCAGGCTTAAAACAAGCCCCGTCGCTGAACGGCTATGAATATATCCGCGCCTTGGGACAGTCGGCTATGGGCTTTAACCTCAGCCGCCGCAACGATATTTATCTGTATAGCTCAGACAGAATGATTCACTCTTTTGCCAACGGACAAATGGTGTTGCTCGACAGCCGCAACGGCTTTCAAGACCTTTTCAGCGAGGATGAGGCTGTGTTTTATAACGAGCGCGAAGAATTCTTTGACAAACTGCGCTATTACAAGCAAAATCCGCAACAACGGATGAAAATTGCCGCCGCCGGACATTTGAAGGCGCATACCGAGTTCAGCAACGTTAAAGTGGCGCAGTATATGGCAGATGTCTTGTTCAATGAAGACTACAAGCCCTCGGCTTCGTGGCAGATTTTGCTCTAAAGATTTTTCATCGCCAACATTTCAAGCTCTTTGATTTTGTCGCGATAAACCATAGCTTGTTCAAATTCAAGATTTTGCGCGGCTTCCTGCATTTTCTTTTTATATTCGCGCAGAGCCTTGTCAATGTTTTTAACTTCGTCCAACTGCTTGGCGTTGCTGTCGTCTTTCACAAAGTCGGTCTCGGTCATCTCTTTGAGCGTTGATGAAATACTCTTTTTAATGGTCTGCGGCGTGATCCCATGGGCGATGTTATATTGAATTTGCTTTTGGCGGCGGCGGTTGGTCTCGTCCAAAGCGTTTTTGATTGAATCTGTCATCTTGTCGGCATACAGAATCACCCGACCGTGAGCGTTACGCGCCGCGCGCCCGATAGTCTGAATCAGTGACCGTTGAGAGCGCAAAAAGCCCTCTTTGTCGGCGTCCAAAATCGCCACCAACGAGCATTCCGGAATATCCAACCCCTCGCGCAACAGGTTAATGCCGACCAAAACGTCAAACACGCCCAACCGCAAATCGCGGATAATTTCAATACGCTCCAAAGTGTCAATATCCGAGTGCAGATAACGTACTTTAATGCCGTTTTCATTAAGATATTCGGTCAAATCCTCGGCCATTTTTTTGGTCAGAGTGGTAACCAACACCCGCTCTTTTTGTGCAATGACTTTGCGACACTCCTCCATCAGGTCGTCAATTTGATTTTCAACGGGTTTAACCACGCAAATCGGGTCGGTCAAACCGGTAGGACGAATAACCTGCTCGGCAAACACGCCGTGACTTTGTCCAAGCTCCCAATCCCCGGGGGTGGCAGAAACAAAAATACTTTGTTTGCGCATTTTGTCCCACTCTTCAAATTTGAGCGGTCGGTTGTCAACGCATGACGGCAGCCTGAAACCATACTCCGCCAAAGTGCTCTTGCGGTTGTAGTCCCCTCTGAACATACCGCCGATTTGCGGAATAGAAATATGGCTCTCGTCCACAAACACAATCGCGTTGTCGGGAATGTATTCAAATAGGGTCGGCGGCGGCTCGCCGGCATTGCGCCCCGTCAGATAACGCGAATAGTTCTCAATGCCTTTGCAGTGTCCCGTTGTCTCTAGCATTTCCAAATCAAAACGCGTGCGCTGACCGATACGCTGCGCCTCAATCAGCTTGTTTTCGCGGGTAAAATATTCTTCACGGTTTTTCAGCTCCGCTCTGATTTGCTCCATAGCGTGCGCGATTGTCGGTCGTGGGGTCACATAGTGGCTCGCCGGATAAACAATCGCCTCGTCAAGGTCAAAAATCTTTTTGCCGGTCAGACTGTCAAACTCGTACAGGTCGTCGATTTCATCGCCAAAGAACGACACGCGCCAACCGTGATCCTCAAGGTGAGAGGGAAAAATATCCAAAGTGTCGCCCTGCACGCGAAACGTTGAACGCACAAAGTTGCTTTGGTTGCGTTCATACTGCAATTCGGCCAAGCGCCGATAAACCTCGGGCGGCTCAATCACATCGCCTTTTTTGAGCTTGAGTGTCATACTGCTGTACGATTCCACGTCGCCCAAACCGTAAATGCACGACACCGAGGCGACGATAATCACATCGTTGCACTCCAAAACGTTACGCGTTGCGGCGTTGCGCATACGGTCGATTTGTTCGTTTATGGCCGAATCTTTTTCAATATAAGTGTCGGTTTTGGGCACATACGCTTCGGGCTGATAATAGTCATAATACGACACAAAATATTCCACATGGTTATTCGGAAAAAATCCCTTCATCTCGCTATAAAGCTGAGCGGCCAAAATTTTGTTGGGAGCCATAATCAGGGCAGGGCGTTGCATTTCTTCAATAATTTTAGCCATGGTAAAAGTCTTGCCGCTACCAGTCACGCCGAGCAAAACCTGACTTCTTTCGCCACGACGCAACCCGTCGCACAACTCTTTTATAGCCTCAGGCTGGTCGCCAGAGGGCTGAAACGGGCTGACTATCTGTAACTTGTTATTTTGCATCTTTTTCTGAAAAATCACCGCTCATCAGCGACTTGGTGTATTGTTTGGCAAAATCGCTGAAAGTCTGAACATCTTTAATGGTTTTATCAATCTCATCCATATTGATTTTATCTTTTTCAAACCCGCCTGTCAACAAGCTGAAAATGCTGTAATACGGCGTTTTTTCAAAATAGGGCATAAATGTGTTTTTAACTCTGACAATAACTGTCTCTTTGCCGGCTTGTTTCAGAGCCGTGAGCCAATCCAACACATAACGCACCTGTTCTTCCGAGAGTGGTTCTTTGCCTTTGGGCTTTTCAACCAACAATTTAACCGTGTCCGAAACCTCGTCCCAATGTCCCGTGTCCCAATAAATCTGGGCTTTGAGTAACAGCGCGTTTTTACTGGTATCATCGCCGATAAGCTCCAAAGCCTCGGCCACCTTGCCCTGACGCACAAAAGCCTGCGCCTTGATGATTTTTCTTTGCAGTTTTAAGGTTTCACTGGCATCGGCATAATAAGTCTCGGACAAATTGCGTAATGCTTCGCTCACGTCGTTTTTGAACAGACTAATCAAAGCCATACGGCTACCCATGGCACTGATTTCCGTATGAGTCAAATGTCCGCGGTTGGCCTTCAGATAATTGTCTAACAGGTTATAGGCTCTGTCTAACAGGTCAATGGCGACCAAACGGTCTGCAAGCTTGAGTATAATTGCCGTTTGGTGACTACTGCGGCTGATGAGATAGCCGAAGTCATCAAATAGCGCCAACGCCTTAATCGGACTGAACTGGTTGTCATTGTTATAATAATAAATTTCTTCCATAATCTGAATCATACGCTGTTCAATCACCGACTTGGAGTTGGCCGACAGCGAGCTGATTTCGTCTAAGGTTTTGAGCGCCATATAAAAATTGCCGGTGCGCAAATACAACTCAACCAGTTTGTTCAAAACCTTAATCTTAAAGTTTTTCTCGCCCCACGAAAACTTGAGGCGTTCAAATTCTTGGATGGTGCGATAAGGTTTGGCCGCGGCAATCTGACTATTGAACGAGGCAATGCGATACCGTGCCAAAGCCGAATATTTGTTGTCAGAGCTGACCGCCGCCGCCTTGTACAACGGCAGGGCACTGCGCAAATATCCTTGCAGTTTGATTTTTTCGGCATCAAAATAATTCATCATCACGGTCAGTTCTTCGTCTTTGGGCAGTTCGCGCATGATGTTCAAAAACCGCTGTGCCAATTCGTCGTTTTCCCGCGCTAAGGCATATTCCACACCTCTGATAAGCAGCTTGCGTTTAACTTCAACCGGATAGTTATGAATAAAGTGCAGACTTTTAACAATGTCTTTGGTGTTGTCATGCTTGCCGTCAACATCGCTCAATGCGTGCCACAACACTGCCTCGGGATTATTCTTAATCTCGGGCTTGTCAAAAATTTTATAGGCCTGCTCATAGCGCGACATCAAAAACAACGCCACGGCGCGCAAACTTTGCAGCCGCAACGGTACCTCTCGTCCCAGAGATGTCAGCAAGGTTTCGGTTTCGCGCAGAGTGTGCAGGGCATTAGAGCCCAAACCGTGCGACAGATAAAACCGCGCCAACTCCACATAAAAACGGTCTTTTTCTTTTTTGGGGGCGATTTTAATCTGCAGATTCAAAAACTTCTCGCTCTGCTCAAAGGTTTTGCTGATAATCGGTACTGTCAAATCTTGCGTAAGGTTAATGTTGCTTTTACCACTGGCTGCCTCTTCCCTCTGCTTGAGTTGTTCCAAGTTTTGTGAAATATGCAGCGGATGTTGGGTGGTTTGCAACATATAACCGGTGTTGTTGCGCATAATGGCAATGCCAAAATCATCACTGTTGACGGCCATACCTTGTGAAGATGGCAAAAACCGAAAATCAGGATAAGTATAACCTTCCAAAAACGCATAACCTGCGTCCGAACTGGTGATAGCCACCAACATATCGCCTACTTCTGGGTCCAAAAAGCTAAACACGTCTTCCGTGTGCGGCAGGTCTGCCTGAATAAACGGCTTGCTTGGGATTGATGTGTCTACCGAAACCTTAATCGGCCTGGGCGTGCGCTCGGTTTTGCGATTATACAAATCCACAATCCACAGCAATCCTTCCTTCCGCACTTCACTATAAATATCCTCAGCGGCTTCCACTCTTAAGATAGTGGCGGCGGAGTGTGGCAGTTGAATAATGTCTTTCACCATACTGCCGGCGTTTTTCAGCAACTCATTGGTGTCAACTTTCTGATATTGGTTAAACACAATCCACAAATATTTTTCGCGCTTAAAGACCGACAACGCCACCGGCGTGTTCCATGAAAAGCTCAAACTTGAAATTTGCAGAGGTTTAACCTTGCGCTCGGTTTTGTCCTGCCCGTTGTCGCCGTTGTTTGACAAATCCAAAATGATAGAGTTCATATGCTCAAACGACGACGCCAAAGGCAGCGGAAAAGTAATTTCCAACCCGCGCTCCGATATTTTCTTTTGCATAATCTTGTCATACTGCGAAAAATCGGTCAGCCTTTGGGTTTGAATATTAAACAGGCGATAAAAGGTGATGGTCGTGCTTTTCTCATCACTCCTAATCTCGTAAGGAACTTTGCTGTTGGTGGCAAAGTCAAAGGTAAAGCGGCTCTTGCCCTGCGCATTGGAATACTTCAGCACCACATTATTGGGGTTTTTAACATACGACACGTCCACAACTTTGTTAAAGCTCTGCGCCGACGCCGCCAACGGCAAAACGGCAGTCCACACCGCCGCCGTTAAAATCAGACAAATATGTATGATACGCCGTTTCACTTTTCTTGTGCTCCACCTAAATCGTGTTGCCGATAATCTTATCCGTAATCGCCTTGGCCTTAACCGGACTGATTTGTGCCAAAATCGCCGAAGATGTTGACGGTTTCATCTCTTTTAGCAGCGCGACTGTCACATCCAAGTCAAGCGTTTCAAAAATCCGCGCCGCCTCTTTGGGCTTCATACTGGCATAAACCTTGACGAGCGAGGCGATTTTCTCTTTTTCTTTCTCGTTATATTCTCTGATAAGTGCCTTGAGCTTTTGCTCATATTCCTTCATCTGTTGCAAACGCTTGTCAATCTCCTGCTCGGCAACTTTCAGCTGTACGGCCTTTTTATCAATCTCACTGCTGCGCAAATCCAAAGCTTCGCGGCGTTCGGCCAACTCTTGCAAAATCAAAATCTCCGATTGCGTAAAGTTGTTGGGTGCCGAGCTGTCTTTCTCGTCCTTGGCGGCAGATGTCTTCATATCTGACGATTCTAACGCCGAGCTCAAAGCCGCGGCCTCGGGCGTGGCGGTCTCGGCCGCCTGTAACTCGCCGATACTCAAGCGGGGAAGTTCATTTTTTTTGACGGATTCGATAACGTTGCTGACCCGCATTGTCAGGGTCAAAACCGACAGAAAAATCACAATCGGTAAAATTCTGATATGTTGCATTAACTTAAACATCACCAATCCTACTTAATAGAGCGCAGAGCTTTTAACAATTCCATTTCGGCCAAAGAGCGTTCGTCCTCAGCGGTTTTGTCCTCCGCCGACACCGCCTCTTTGCCCTCAGACTGTGGTTGAGTCTTAATCTGTCGTCCGTCATGAATCACATTTTCTAACCGATCGGCCAAATTATCGGCGCGCTCGTTGATAAAGGTCAAGTCATCCTTAAGGGTCTTGGCGTTGTCGACCACATCTTTCAGACTCTGTGATGAAGCCTCCGTCACGTTTTTGAGCTTGGGAATAGAGCTTTCGGCCTTAACGGTGGCGTCGTTCAGCGAAGAAATCAACCGTGACAAACTATTCTGATTTTCGCGTAACAAAGTCAGATTTTTGTTGAGTTTGTAGGCATAAATAATTGTCGGAACCAGCAAAACGATAATCAGCAGGTTAATAATAAGTTCAAGATTATCCATTTTTATTCGCCTTTCCGTTAATCTTAATTACAATATTGTCACCTTTGCGCCCCATCGAGCCCGAAAACAGCGACACATCGCCGCAAATCAGTTTAATCGGGTCGTGCGGAGACATATCGAGTGGCAAAAACGAACCGACTTCCCACCTGGCAATCTCGCCGAGCGGGACTTCTTTTTCTTTCAAAATCACCTGTGTGTCAAGGTCGGTGTTCCACAATCTTTCCACCAAGTGATTTTCCCAAATCATATCACGACCATAACGCTCACCCATAAACATTTGCAACAACAAGTCGCGGATTGGCTCCAAGGTGGCGTAAGGAATCATAAGGTCAACTTTGCCGCCGCGGTCTTCCATATCCACCCGTAGTCTGGCGACAATCACCGCGTTTGACAAACGCGAGATTGTGGCAAAACGAGGATTCGTCTCCATACGGTCGTATGAAAAATTCACCGAGGTGACGGGGTCAAAAGCGGTCGACAGGTCAGACAAAATGATATTGAGCATTTCTTTGACCAGATTCAGCTCGATGGTTGTGTAAGGACGTCCCTCGATTCTGACTGCGGCTGTGCCGCGCCGCCCGCCGAGCAACACATCCACAATCGAATAAACCAACGCCGAGTCAACCGAGATTAAGCCGTAGTTGTCCCACTCCTCAGCCTTAAACACGCCCAAAAGCGTCGGCAGGGTCAAAGCGTCAATATATTCGCCGAACCTCATTGATTCAATGCTGTCGAGCGAAACGTCAACGTTGTCTTGCGTAAAATTACGCAACGAGGTAGACATCATACGAATAAGCCGGTCAAACACAATGTCGAGCATCGGCAAGCGCTCGTATGTTGCCATTGACGAGTTCAAAATCGCCTTCACGCCGGTTTTTTGCGGTGCATAATCGGAAGATGAGTCATTATGATAGCCGAACAGGGCGTCAATCTCTTCCTGATTCAAAATTTTAGAGCTGTCATTAAGCGCCGAAGATTGGTCAAGCCCGCCCTTGGCGGCAATCATATCCGTCCAGTCTTTATTATTCTCGGGCGCTTGAACGTTTTGTTCGACAGGCTTTTCTTCACTCACGGTCTAATCCTCTTGTTTTTCCAAAGTGTCAGTCACTTGGATATTCAAATCTTTAATATTCAGGTTGGCAACTTTAATTGGGGCTGCCATCAGGTTAATTCGGTGAAGCAATTCTGTCTTCAAGGCGTAAAATCCTTCTGCGCCGCTGACTTCTTCGGGTGTCAGCTCAACCAGATGTGTGATAATAATATCATTAATTCGCGGCATAAGTCCGTTAATCACCGCCACGTCATCCACCGACGACAACTCCAAACTAAGTTTGAGCTGAATTGTTTCAAACACGCCGACACTGGTGCGCAACTTGGCCGAAAACGCCGGCAGGGTATAAAACACGGTGGTGCTGTCCCCCGAGCCGTCGGCCTTCTTTTGGGTGACAACATCATAATTTTGCGGTGCGTTGCCGCCCACGTTTGTAAAAAACACCGACACAAAACCAACCCCGATCCCGATTAAGATAACCGTCGGAATCAGATAAATCAGAATTTTTTTCTTCATGCTCTTTTCAGGTTGCGAGGCGTCTTGTTCAACGTCGTCGTCAATATCCTGTTCGGTGTCTGCCATTTTGTGCCTTTCTTAAAACATACCGATACTATACTATATGATTTTTTGCATAATAAAATATTAAAAAGCGACTTATCAAATAAAAAAACAGCTTTTTTATAGTTGTTGCAACCAATTATCGAATATGCTAAATTCAAACAGCTTTTTTTGCGATTGACGGAGAACGGTTTTATGTCGGTGTTTGGTTTTTTGTGGCGCTATGCCCGCAAGATGAAAATGATTTTATTGGTGGTTTTGCTTCTGGCGGTGGTTGAAACCATGAGCGGGCGCTTTGTCAACTTTTATGCCTCGCAAATGGTTGACGATATTGCCTCTCGGTCTCAGTCGCCGACGCTCTATGCCAAGTTATTCACCTGTTTGGGGCTGATTTTTTTGTGTATGGTGTTGCAAACATTGAGCAACATTGGCAACCGCTTTATGAGCGTGCGTTTTTTGCCTTATTTTAGCGGCGTTGTCTCCAAAGACTTGTTTTTGCGGGCGCACAAGCACTCGTCTTCATTTTTCGCCGAAGAAATGGCCGGCAATATCTCATCCAAAATCAAAACCATATTGAATAACATTGAACAAATGTATTATCATTTGTTGGGCGGGTTGCTGATGCCGACACTGACCTTTTTGAGCTGCTTTGCCCTCATTGCACAAATTCGTTTGAGTATGGCGCTGTGGTTTATATTTTTTTGCGTTATTTTTCAATATTTTGTAGTCCAACTGCAAAGACACGTCATACCGCTTTCGGTTTTGCGCGCCCGCTTGTTTTCGGAGTCTAACGGCATTTTGGTCGATAGCCTCGCTAACTCTGATTTGGTCAAAAACAGCGGGAGCTTGGGCAACGAAAAACGCCTTTATTTCGGTTCGGTGCTTAAAGCTCTGCGAACCCTCGGCAAAGAAAAAATCACTTCATCAAAAATCGAGCTGTGCGCGCAGTTGCTCACCAATGTTATGTGCATCACTTTTTATGTTTTGGCATTTGCCTATTGGCATTATGAGAACCTGACCGTCGGCGAGGTGGTATTGGCCATATCTCTCATCAGTACCATGTTGCACGCCACATGGAATATGAGTTGGTTTTTCGGTAATATTCTTCAACTTTGCGGAGGTATTCGCGACGGGCTTGATTTGCTCTATCGACCAATAGAAATTTGTGATTCGCCGCACGCCGTGCCGCTCAAAATCAAAACAGCGCACATTGCCTATCGTCAGGTTGATTTTTCTTATCAAACCGGCGGCGTTTTGTTTCAAAACTTCAATCTTGATATTCCCTCTAGCACCAAAATCGGCTTGGTGGGGCACTCGGGCTCAGGCAAATCGTCATTGGTGAAACTGCTGTCGCGCTTTTATGATGTTCAGGGCGGCAAAATCACCATTAACGGCAAGGATATTCGCACCCTCACGCAAGAGAGCCTGCGCCGCAACATCGCCCTTATTCCGCAAGAGGCTAATTTGTTCAACCGCACGATTTTAGAAAACATCCGCTACGGCAATCCTCATGCCACCGACGAAGATGTTATCGCCGCAGCCAAAAATGCTTATGCGCACGAATTTATCAGCAAACTGCCGCAGGGTTATAACAGCAAAGTCGGTGAGCGAGGCATTATGCTCTCGGGCGGTGAAAGACAACGCATCGCCATTGCTCGGGCGATTCTCAAAAATGCGCCGGTGCTGATTTTAGACGAGGCGACGGCGGCGCTTGACAGCGAGAGCGAGTATTATATCCAACAAGCTCTGCGCCGCCTGATGAAGCACAAAACCGTCATCGCCATAGCGCACCGCCTGTCCACGCTCAAAGAAATGGATAAAATCGTGGTGTTAGATGACGGCAAAATTATCGAGACCGGAACGCACGATGAATTACTGCATAAAAAAGGAGCATATTATAAGTTCTATAATATGCAATCCTCCGGTTTTAATATCCGCTAAGTCTTATTTGCTGAAGTTCAGCGAGTTCCAACCCTGATTAGCCGGTTTGGTGGGCTCGCTCGCGGTATTGCCCCAGTTGCGCTTGGGTTGCGCGCTTTGGTTGAGTAAAGCTTTTTGCTCACTGGTCTGCGCCACGCCGATAGGCAGCAACTGGTTGAGCAGTGCCGGAGACACAAACTTGAGTTGACTTGCCTTAAAGGCGTTGACCACGGTGGTCAGCAACTCGGTTGCCGGCTTCATATTAAAGGTGCTGATGTTGCCGCCGTAAAAGACCGAGGCGGAAGGGCAGGGCAAAGACAGCAAAACGTCTGTATTGTCCACGCCGCGAACATAACGCAACAAAATGCGCGGTTGAATTGTGCAGTTGTCGGTGTTGATAAAATCAATATTTTCATCATTGCCGAAAATTTGTTCCGTCAGCATATTTCTTAAGTTATCGTCAATCACGCCGCAAAAACCGGTGATGGCCATGTTGTCTATGGTATATCCGGTGTAGTTCTGCGGTTTTGCGCTCACCTGATAGCAAAACAGACGCTCGGCGTTTTCAATGTTTGCGGTGGCGGTGACGCCGATTTTGTTTTTAACGTTGGACAGTACGGCAGCCGCTTTGGTCTGCGCATAAGCGTCGGTAGACATCAACATCCCCAAAACCGCGGCTAAAACATATTTTGAAATTTTCATAAGATGACCCTTTCCTAAAACGGAATATTGCAAATATCGTAACACAAAAAAAGTTACTGTTGTGTTAATTTTAGAATATCGGCGATGGCAAAAACAGCCAAAAATTGTTCCAACACCTGATTGACCGGTCGTTTGTCTGTCGTCACGCGAAACAACGAGCTTGGCTCAAACATATCTTTGCCGGTGCGGATGGCAATCAAAAGACTGTTGTCCGCAAAGCTAAACTCCACGCTTTTTCCGTGAAACAATTTTTTAACGCGTAAAATTCGCTCCATAAAAGCGGTGGTGAGCAAAAAACGCGCTTCAATTTGGTTGTCGCCATAAACCTCAAACTCTTTTTCAAACACCACGTCTTCAAGTTTAATATTTTGCAACGAGCCCTTAAAACGGTTTAAAAAATTAAGCATACCGGCGTCCTTGCGTACCACAGTCTGCCCGATAACCGGCTTGGGCAGTTTAATCAAAATCATAATACCCTTAAAAACCGTCACACTGTTTTTAGACGATTTCTGACGCAATTCTTCTTCGGCAATCACCATCGGTGTGTTTTTATAAACGCCCTGAAAATAGTCGTCACCTTTGTGGGTGTTATATCTGCCAAATAACAGACTGTCGTTAATAATTTTGTCTTCGATACGTTTATCATCGCAGTGCTTAAACGAGCCGAAAAAACCGATAAAATCGTCAATAACCGACGACTTCACCTTTTTTTTATAATAGACAATCGGCATACCGAGTATAAACAGCAGCAGACAAACGCCTAAAAAACAGTTTTTGATAAACTCGCCGCTGTCTTGATAATAGGCGTTGACCAAAAAAGTGCAAACCACTTCGCCAAACGCCATCAAAATGAGTATAGGCAAGCCGATAAGCATCAAAAACACTAACATCCAAAACCGATGCAGATATTTTAACCGCACCGGTTCCAATTCCGCCAATTTGGGATAGATTTTTTGATAATAATACTCATCAAAGGCGGTTCTTAACGCGCTGAAATCGTCCGTTTGTGTCATTATTTGAAGTAGTCTCCGACGTTAATTTCACGTTTTTCGTTTTTCTGAGCCTCAAAAAATACGGCAGGCTCAATCCCCAGCATTGACGCGATAAGACTGCTCGGAAAAATTTCAACCGCGTTGTTCAAATCATTGGCGGCGGCGTTATAAAAACGTCTTGCCGCGGCAATATGCTCCTCAACGTCACGCATGCTTTCCATCGCCTGAATCATCGTTTGGTTAGACTTCAAATCCGGATAATTTTCCACCGACAGATTAAAGTCTTTAAGTTTGTTGCTCAGTTCGTTTTCAGCGGCAAAAGCCTGCGCCGGATTGCGAGCCAAATCGCTGTTCATAGCCTCAGTGCGCAGTTTTGTGATTTCTTCCAACAAAGTTGTTTCGTGTTCCATAAACTTTGCCGCGGTCTGCAACAGATTCGGAATCAGGTCATAACGTTTTTTGAGTTGCACATCAATGCCTGAAGTCGCCTCTTTAAGTTTGTTTTTCTTTCTGATTAATAAAACATACAAAAAATAAGTACCGACAACCAATGCCAAAATGACAATCATCAAAGCCATGTTTTTTCTCCTTATAAAAAAAACCATCTGGTCTCAGCCTAAAATAAATTCATTAAATAAAGATTAGCAAATATTTGTTAAAACGCGAATATCGGGAGAAAAAATATGCTGAATATCATCTGGAGCGGCTTTTTTATAACGGCTTTTATTTTTGCCTCGTGGCAGTTTGTGTGCGCGGGACAAACGCAAATTTGGAACGAGCTGACCAACGCGGCGTTCGCTTCGTCGCGCAATGCGTTTGAAATTTCGCTCAATTTGACCGGAATGATGTGCTTGTGGCTCGGATTGCTTAAAATTGCCGAACGCGCGGGCTTGACGGCTCTGTTGGCAAAAGCCTTGCAACCGCTGTTTGGCAAAATAATGCCTGAGGTGCCGAGCGACAGTCCGGTGCTGGGCTCGATGGTGATGAATATGGCGGCCAATGTTTTAGGTCTTGATAATGCCGCCACCCCGATGGGTATTAAAGCCATGGAGCAACTGCAAACACTTAATCCACACCCGCAAAAAGCCTCCCGCGCGCAAATTTTGTTTATGGTGATAAACACCTCTGCCGTGACGCTGATACCTGTCAGTATTTTAATGTATCGCCAACAGTTCGGCTCGTTGAATCCGGCTCAGGTGTTTTTGCCGATTCTAATGGCGACATCGGTGTCGACTCTGGTGGGCTTTTTGAGCGTGGCGGTGGCGGAACGCCTGCCGATATTCAATAAAACCGTGTTGGCGTATCTGATGTTTTTTGTCGCGTTTATCGTGGGAACAGCGTGGCTTTTTGACAGCCTGCCGCCTGACAAACGCATAGAAATTGCCTCAGTGGTGGGAAATTTTGTGCTGTTTGCCGTCATGGTGATTTTTATAGTTGCCGGTCTGTGCCGCCGCGTTAATGTTTATGAGGCGTTTATCAATGGCGCGAAAGAAGGTTTTGATACGGCGGTGCGCATAATCCCTTATATGGTTTCAATGTTGGTCGGTATTGCCGTGTTCCGCGCTTCCGGCGTATTAGACGGCATCCTCCGCGGTATGGAATATCTGATAACCTCTATCGGGCTGAACGCTGATTTTGTGCCGGCGTTACCCACGGCTTTGCTCAAGCCGCTGTCGGGTAGCGGCGCGCGAGCCATGATGTTGGAAACTTTTCAAACCTACGGCGTTGATAGTTTTGCCGGATTCGTCTCAAGTCTAATCCAAGGCTCGACCGAAACCACTTTTTATGTTCTGGCGGTTTATTTTGGCGCCGTGCGCGTCAGTAAAACCGGCTCGGCTCTGCCTTGCGCGCTGCTTGCCGATTTAGCGGGAATCACCGCCGCCATCGTGTTGGGCTATTTGTTCTTTGCCGCTTAGTCCAACTTATAGAACATACAACGTTTGTTCATCTCATCAGAGTTGGTTTTACGATTATATCCGTGCGAGATAATGTCAATCACGCGGTCGTCATTGTCATATTCGGTGTGCGCCGCCAACGGGTTGACCACGCCGATTCCAAACGCCGAAATTTCTTCCGCCACGTTAAGGTCAATGTTGGTCACATGCGGACACAAACGTGAGTCAATATAGGTGTCGGCAAACGATTGCGGAATATCATAACTCAACAGGTCGTTGGGGTCGGAGAACGCCACAATATTCATACTGTTTAAAATGCGGTTTTTATAGTATTTGCCTTTGGGCGTGCAGTATTGCCTAATTTGGTTGTGTACTTTTGGCATCGGCTGTCCGATTTGCAAAATCGGCAACTGGTTGGCTAGCATAAACACGGTAATATCTTTGTTGCGCAACTGACTGCCGATACGCTCCGCCTCGGCGTTGTGGGCGTCTTCGGCGGCGGAGATGTCGTTAACGATATTGCTCATGGTATCCATAAAAATCCGGCTGCCCAAACTGTGGGTAATAAACACAATGTTCTCATCGTTTAAGTTCTCCACCTGTTTATAAGACGAGACATTGCACACTCTTTGCGCCTTGTCGGGCAGGTCGTTCCAAGATGAGCTGAGCATCCAACACGAGGCTTGCTTGGCGGCGTTCAAAATCAAATGGTCTTTGTCAATCACATAAACCATCGGGTCGGGCAAAACGTCATCCAAAAACTTTTTCATGGTTTGGTTGAACGCCGAACGCTTGTAACTATATTCGCCCGAGTAGTCATAAGAGATAATCTCTTTGTCTTGATTGGTGATTTGCGACCAGGTCAGCTCATAAAAAATCAGGTCTTTGGTTTTGTCATCATTTTGCATACGCGTCACTTGCAGGTTGCCGATAACGGTTTTGCCGTCCGCCGGATTTACCAGTGTGATGTTTTTAGGTGTACGCGACAACACATCCAACCCGAGGGCGTTGGCAAGGTTGTTGCGGATTCTCGCCGAATAACCGGCGGTGTGAGTGCCCACGCCGTGAATCATTAAAACTTTGGCTTTTTTCTTATCGCCGAAAAAGTCGTTCAACCCCTGAATGTTTTGTCCTTTAATCTCGCACTTGCGGGTGTCAACGGCTTTGTCTCCCTTGTCCAAAATAGCCTCGGCAATGCCCCGTCCGAAAGAGGCGCAGCCCGAAACCAACAATAATGCGGCAATAAGTAAAAATTTTTTCATCTTTCCCTCGATTATTAAGCAAATCTTTAATAAGCGGATGTTATCTTAAACTATATAATATTTCAATAAGGTTTTTTGTATGCGTGTATTGGTGCAAAGAGTTAGTCAGGCCTCTGTGAGCGTAAAACAAGAGGTCGTCGGCAAAATCAACGGAGGTTATCTGCTGTTTGTGGGTGTGCAAAAAGGCGATGATAAACCACAGGCGGAATATTTGGCGCGTAAAGTCAGCGGCTTGCGAATTTTTGAGGACGAAAACGGCAAAATGAATTTGTCTCTTGCCGATGTCGGCGGAGAGATTTTAGCCATATCTCAGTTTACGTTAGCCGGAGACACCAGTCGCGGCAATCGCCCGGGGTTTGAGACCGCCGCGCGTCCTGATGACGCCAAGCCTTTGTATGAGTATTTTGTCGACTGCCTGCACCAACTTGGACACCATGTCGAGACCGGTATTTTTCAGGCCGAAATGCAGGTTGCGTTGGTCAATGAAGGTCCGGCCACGTTTATTTTAGAAAAGTAAAGGATATAGCTATGGAAAACGCCGATGTTTCTCAACTTTCAACGTTGCCGCTCGTGAGCGTGGATAAAGCATATCAATATATGCTCTCTTTGGCCTATGACAATCAAGAGGGTATAATGTTTCTTGAAAGTCAGTTATATAACTTGCTCAAAGAAATGCCTGAAAACGCTGATTTGTTGGCATTGTTGCTGCATGAGCAGATTATGAACAACCGCGGTCAGCGCGCCCGTTCCATTGCCTACAAAATTTGGGAGAACGGCGGTGAAATGCAGCCCGATATTGAAAAAATGTATATCGACGACCTGATGAACCTTTGCCTTTTGGATATGGCGGGCGCGGCACTGGCGCCGGCAATCTCTGATATTGAAAACAATGTGGCTTATTGGGGTGAGTTGTTGTTCAAATATGCCATTATCAGCGGCAATATGCAATTATTGGAACGCCTTTTGGCTTATCAACCCGACAAACGCAACTTTAACATTTTGCGCGATTGGGTTAATTTGTGCGCCGATATGAAAGCAACCGCCCATATGCCGCATATTATGAACCGCCTGTGTGAAAAATTACAGGATATGATGCTCGGCTTTTCGTTTAAGTTGTTTTTTGACCGCGGTTTCCCCGAGATTATGTTTGTGTTTTATGTGAATAACGAGGTTGATAATCTGGAAGAGCTGCGCAATATGCTCAATATGCAAATTTCAACTTATTGCGCCCAACGCAAACTTGAAGACTTGATTAATCTGAGCTCGGTGCTTTATCCGATTAAAAATCACCCGATTCTCAATCCTGACGCTGAGGCATAGCCGTAATCACTTCGGGCAAAAACTTTTGCTGTTGCTTATAGACCTGTCCGCTGCTTTTCTCTGCCGCGCGGATGATAGAGGAGCCGCCCTGTTCAAACATTTGCGACAATAGTGACTTCGCCACGCCCTGCTCATCATCGCTATTGTTAAACATCACAAATTTATTTTGGTGTTCGGTCTCGGTGGTGTTTTTGTTGCGGTCAAAAGTTTCCAACGCCAAAACCATCTGCATACGGCTTGTTTCGCTGTTCAAGGGTTCGATTTTGGCTTTCAATACCTTGGGGGTGACCACAAAGTTAGCGTCTTCTTCATTATCAACAATCTGAATCCGCGATGACCGCGCCAAAATGTTTTTCAAAATCTTAGAGTGGCTGTTTGATTGCGTGTGATTGTAAAACTCTGTCGGCTTAACAAATATGGTGCTTAAAATAATAATGTTCGATTCCGGTTCAATCACTTCTGACGGTGGTTGCAACAAACCGCCTTCGGGTGTGCTGACGCTGACCGAACCTGTAACCTCTGGCGTCACATTGGCGGGGGCGACTTCTGTCGGCGCGTTTTGCGCGACAACAGCCCCCGCGTCGACCGGTGCGGCGCTAGAATTTTCATCGGGTGTTTGGATGGTTTCGTCAATAGCTTTGCCGATATTTTCGGGGGTAATGTAGCCCGAAACCTCAACGCAAATTTGCGCGTTATCCTGCTTGGTTGTTTTAACAACCATATCTTCAATATATTCATCCACAATGTTATAAACCATAACATTAAAATCGTGGTCGTCAAAGCTGTCTTTAATGCTCACAATCTCAGGTAACGAACTGACCGCGCTGTAACATGCCTTGTCCGTAGCCTTAAGGCGTGTCGAAGCGTTTTGCTCATCGGCTTTGGTTGCCTCGCATCCGGTTCCGAAAATCGCCAACGCGCCGTTGTCGGTGTCTAAAACCTCAGCGCGGGAAACCGATGTGGCAGCCAATAAAAATACGATTGACCAACCCCAAAATCTCATCACCACCAACTCTTATCTTCGGGCATTTGCTTAATAATAACCGACCAGGCTTTCTGCGGCTTATCTTCTTTATCATTGATAGTCATTTTGAACTGAATTGTCGGAATCTCGCTCACATTAAGTTCATTGACATTGCTTTCCAACAAATAGTCGGCGTCTTCAACCTTGTCCACTACGGTATAAGTCCCCGAACCGGTCACGATTTTTTTAATGGCGCGCTGCGCGTTATACAACCCGTCAGGCAAGTTGTCTGAGGTTTTTACAATTTTTTTGATATAAAGTTTTTTCTCCGGTTTAGATTCGTAATATTCCGCCGTGTCATCAAGCATTTTATTGGTGGCTCTGGTTGCGGCAATTTCATAAGCCTCGGTCATATAAATAGCGCTGTAATCCACCTGATTGGCGCTTGCGGCAGCCGGCGTATTGACCTTCTCATCGCTTTCCCACGGCAGGGTCATTGAGCTACAACCGGATAATAATAAAACAGATAACGCAATGGCTCTAAACTTCATATCACACCTCAACAACATCACAATAACCTCATCATAAAGTTTTTTTTATAAAACTCATTATCTTTTTTGAGTTATTCACTATTTGCTTTAATCTCTTTTTTAGATAAAAAGAATATGCTTATAATCAAACGTCTGATAAGGAGATTTGCTAATGGTATTAACCGCGGGTGTAATTTTGGCAGGACTGCTGTTGCTGTTGCCGCCGTTGCGCAAGAATATGTTTTTTATTCTGCATTGTTGCGCGTTGATTTTATTTGTTTATTGGGTAGAACACCACTACTTTCGCGTAACGCCGTTTTCGGGAAAAACTTTGTTGCTGTTTTTGGTGATTCAGTTTGTGTTTATAAACATCTTTGCTTTTTTGGCGTATTGGAAAGACAAACGCGCGGCCGTCAGGGGCGAGTGGCGCATTCCTGAAAAAGATTTGCATTGGCTCGAGCTGCTTGGCGGCTGGAGTGGCGCGTTGTTGGCGCAAAAAATTCTGCACCACAAAAACCGCAAACACAGCTATCAACTGGTGTTTTGGCTGGTGCCTTTGGTGCAGGTTGCGTTTGTGTTGGTCGTCTTGCATTATTTGGGATTGCTACATATATAATAGTGAGAGAGGATAAAAGTTTATGAACGATAATCTGCCCGAATTACGAGATATTCACTTGCCCGAAGGCGTGTCGGCGTTTCCGCCGGCGTATGGGTGGTTTGTGTTGTTGGCGTGCGCGTTGGCGCTCTGGGCGGGATGGAAATTGTTTAAGCTCTGGCAGGTCAAAAGCCGCCGTCACTATGCGTTGAAGATACTTGCGTCTCTTAATCCGGAACAGTCGTTGGAAAGCGCGGTCAAAATCTCCGAACTGTTGCGTCGCATTTGTGTTTATCGCTATCCGGAGGCAGTGGCGCTGAGCGGTGGCGCATGGATTAGATTTTTGCAAAGACGCAGCCGCCATAGATTGGACTCTGAGACGGCGGAGTTGTTAAAAAACGCGCCATATCTTAATCCCAAACACAATAAGATTTCACCGCAAAGCCTGCAAAAACTAAAGACTTTCGCGCAAAATTGGGTGGGAGAAAATCTATGATTGGTTTTGCGTATCCCGATTTGTTTTTGCTGTTGCTGTTGCCATTGCTTGTGTACTATCTCGCGCCATCGCTCAAGGGGATGCACGGTGACGCCCTGCGGGTGACATTTATCAAAGATTTGATGACGATTGTCAACAAAACCGGAACCTTGGGCGGTGTCGGTAAATTTGCCGCAACTTCTCACCAATGGCGCAAAGTTTTGCTGTGGCTGATTTATGTTTTGTTGGTAACGGCGGTTGCCCGCCCGCAATGGGTGGGTGAGCCGGTTCGCGTTCGCAACGAGGGCAGGGATATTCTTATGGTGATGGATATTTCCACCTCCATGCAAGAGCCTGATTTTACCTTAAACGGTCGTCGTTCCACGCGTTTGCAGGCGGTTAAGACCGTTGCCGCCGACTTTATTGACAAACGTGTCGATGACCGCATCGGCTTGGTCTTGTTTGGTTCTCGCGCTTATTTGCAATCGCCCCTGACTTTTGATCATCAGGCGGTCAAAAACATTTTGTGGAGTATGGATGCCGGTATGGCGGGCAATTCAACCGCAATCGGGGATGCGCTCGGTCTGGCGCTCAAGTCCATCAAAGACAGTGCCGACAAGTCTGAGAAAGTGATTATTTTGTTGACAGACGGTGAAAACAACGATGGGGCGTTAAGCCTGCCTCAAGCCATTAATTTGGCTAAAAATGAGAAGGTTAAAATTTATACAATCGGTGTCGGCGGCGCAGACAGCCTAATGCAATCAATCTTGAGCTACGCAATGTCTTTGCCTTCCGAGTTGGATGACAAAAGCCTGCAGGCGATTGCCGATGAGACCTCAGGACGATATTTCAAGGCGTCGAACACGGCTTCGTTGCAAAAAGTCTATGCCGAGATAGACCGCCTTGAGCCGCGCCCCCACGATGATAATTTTGTGCGAGAAGTCCGAGAATATGGCTATATCCCAGAGTTGGCGGCGGTCGTTTTGAGCTTGGTATTGATGTTTTTTTTGGCGGAAAGGTGAAGCGTGATGATTGATTTTTTTCAAAATTTTCATTTTTTGCGCCCGTGGTTGTTGTTGCTATTGGTTTTTCCGCTGTTGTTGTTTGTTTATTGGCGCGGGCGGATAAATTCCGCCTCCTCGTGGGAGAAAGTCTGCGATAAAAATTTGCTGAAATTTCTGTTGGTTAAAGGTTCGGCATTGCAACGTCGGTTGACATTTTATCTTTGCGGATTAGGGCTGATGACCGCCATTTTCGGCGCGGCCGGTCCATGTTGGATAAAACAGGAGGTTGACGGCCTAAACACCGAAAATCCGCTGATGATTTTGCTGAATTTGTCTTCTGATATGGCGGAAAAAGATGTCACGCCCAGTCGTTTGGCTCGCGCCGGTTTTCTGATTTCTGATGTTTTGCAAGATGTCGGGCAGGCGCAAAGCGGCTTAATAGTTTATGCGGGCGAACCGTTCCTTATTTCGCCGATTTCCGATGACGGTAAAATTATTGAAAATCTGTTGCCAAGCGTCGATTTTAGCATTATGCCCGAAAACGGCGATAGATTGGATTTGGCAATCCATTTGGCGGTGGAAAGCCTGCAAAACGGCGGTTGGGATCATGGCGCGATAGTGGTTTTTGCCGCTGATGTCGGGCAAAATTTCGCTCAGGCTCTGCGTATGGCTGAAAATGCCGTCGAGTTAGGTTGCAAAATTTATGTTGTAAATGTCAGTGCCGCCCCTAATGAAAAATTGCAAAAAATCGCCGCTGCCGGTCACGGAAAAGCGTTTTCAATCAATCAAATGCCGCAGTTGGCGGCGCAGTTGCGCGCGGATACGTCATCAGAAAACCTCAAACAGTCGCAAAACAAGGTCTCGCAGTGGTTAGATTATGGCTGGTACCTGTTTTTTGTGCCGTTGGTTTGCTGTTTGTGGCTGTTTCGCCGCGGCGTTTTAGTTGTGGCGGTGTGGCTGGCGTTTAGCTCTTCGGCTTATGCCGGATTTTTTCTAAATGCCAACCAAGAAGGTCTGAAAAACTTTAACAACGGCGCATATCAAGAGGCCGCCAAAAGTTTTACCGACCATAATTGGCGCGCCTCAAGCTACTATCGGCTCGGAAACTTTGAGCAGGCTTATCAAGATTTTGCCCGAAACAATGATGAAAACGGGCTTTACAATCAGGCTAACGCATTGGCTAAAATGGGCAAAATCGACGAGGCCATCAAAAAATATGAAGAGGTTCTAAAGCTCAACGAGCGCAATGAAGACGCCCGCTTCAATCTTGAATATCTGAAACAACAGCAAAATCAACAACAGTCGGCGCCGCAACGCAATGATGATTCCGACAGTGAGCAACAGCAAAATGCGCAACAAAGCGCCACGCCGCAAAAAAGCGAGAATAAACCTGACGATAGTCAGTCTCAAAACGGCGATTCTGACAACAATCAAAATCAACAGTCGTCACAATCACAGTCGCCGCAGTCAGGCGAAGACCAAAACGACAATAAAAAGGAGCAAAATAACCGTAGCCAAGCCGAGGCCACCACCCCGCGAGACGAACAAAACGAACAGCGCGAAAATTCGGGCAACGCCTTGCAAAACAACACCGGCGACAATACATATAATGAAGAAGTACAGGCGCGCGAGTTGCAGTATCGGGAGATACCCGAAGACCCCGGTGGTCTGTTGCGAGCCTTTATTGCTCGAGAATATGCCAAGAACAGATATACGAAGGATAGATAGTGATGAAAAAATTTATATGCCTGCTTGTTGGTTTGCATTTATGGAGCGGCGCGGCGTGGGCGCAGAGTTTTAACGCCACCGTCAATCGCACCGAAGTTCCTCAGGGTGAAACCTTTTTGCTCACGCTTGAGACCGATGATGACAAAACAACCGCCACGCCGGATTTGAGTGTTTTGGAGCCTGATTTTAATATTTATTCGGTCGGCAATGCTTATCAGAGCAGTTATGTTAACGGTGTGTCAACCCACTCGCGGCAGTGGCAGATTATGCTTATGCCTAAAACCGCCGGACAAATCCAAATTCCGGCCATCAAATTGGGTAAGCTGTCGTCTCAGCCGATAGAGCTTAATGTCGTGTCGTCCGCGCTCCAAAAACAAGGCGCGGCTCACGCTCAGGATAATGCGCCCAAGTTTGCGATAGACGCGCGGATTGATAACACCTCGCCCTATGTTCAGCAACAAATCAATTACACGCTCAACCTTTATGATAGCGGCGGATTGTATGGCGAAGAGCCGGTGTTTATGGATTCCGGCAATGGCGATTGGATAATCAAAAGCCTTGGCGCGCCGGTTATAAACAGCAAAATCATCAACGGTCGCCAACTTCGTGAAATTCAGTTTAAATACGCGCTCTTTCCGCAAAAAAGCGGTGCGCTTAAAACGCCGGATGTTGAATTTCGGGGCTATTATCTGACACGTTCCCGCCGCGGCAGCGACCCGTTTGACGATGTGTTTAACTCGGGCTTTTTTGATATGGGCTTTTCGGATATGTTCGCGACCCGCAATCCCGTGGTGCTCAAACCCGAGAGCAAAGTCATAAAGGTTAAGGCCGTTCCTGCGGATAATGGCGGCTATTGGTGGTTGCCGGCGTCCAAAGTGTCGTTAAGCGCGGAGTGGGAGAACAAAAATCCGGTCTTTAAAGTCGGCGAGGCGGTCAGCCGCTCGGTTTATCTGAAAGCCTCCGGTGTGATAGAAAATCAGTTGCCGGATATCAAGTTTGCCGATATTAAAGGTGTCAAGCAATACCCTGACAAACCGGTGGCGATGAGCTCGCAGCAAAATGGCGAGGTTGTCTCGGTCAAAAAATTCAGTAATGTCTTTATTCCCGAGACGGCAGGCAAGATGACCATACCTGCGGTGACGATTGATTGGTACAACATCCACACCCGCCAGCTTGAGAAAGCCACCCTGCCGGCAATGACGGTTAAGGTCTTGCCGTCGGCCTCGGGTGATGTCTCGCCAACGTCAACTCTCGCCGAGCCTCAACCGCAACCTCAGCCGCAGCCGCAAGCGCAGCCTCTGCCTTTGCAACCAAGCGGTTACCCGTCAGCGACCAACGGACAAATGACATTTATGTTGCTTGGCGCATTTGTGATGGGGTTATTGCTCAGTTACGCGCTGTTTGGTCTGCGTGGCGGTCGCAGCGGGCGCAAAATGATAAAGTTTTACCAAAACCAAGTTAAAATGGCGGCGGATAAAAACGACCTGAAGGCCCTGCGCGATAATTTGTTGGCATGGGCGCGCCTCAGTTACGACGCCGCCACTGTCAATAATGTTGACGACATTGCCAAACTCAGCGCGGATGAAAGTTTCAAAACCGCGTTGTCGCAACTCAGTCAGGCTCTGTACGCCCCGCGCAAAAACAAGTTTGACACGACCGCGTTTCTAAAAGCGTTTAATGCCGAGCAAAAACGCGCAAAACGCCGCAAGAAAGCATGCGCGCCGCTGCCTGAACTGTATAAATAAAAAAACAAAAAAAAAGCCCCCGCAGTTGTCAAAGACTCGGGGACTTTAATTTAAGAATAGTAGTCACGAGCGCGCGCCTCTTTCAAAAAATTTGAAATTGTCGACTGACGATAGTCGGGCACGCCGTGGCGATACAATTTTGCCAAACTGCAGCTATAAACGGCAGCCGGCTTTAGTTTTCTGATGTCGTTGGCTGTGATGTATCCGCAATAAATTGCGCCCTCAAGCCAACGTCTTTTCTTCAAACCGCTTGAAACATCGCCGTGAATTCGCACATATTGAGCAATAATCTCAGCACACTCTTCATCAGAAGCGCCGCGATTAATAGCCTCGGGCAAAGAGCTTTCCTCAAAACGCCCCTCGCCGACACTGCAAATGAACATACAGCACCCGATATAATTGCTACGTTTTATATCGCGCGAGATGTTTCGTTTGATGGCGGGGAACGCACATTTTTCAAGGTGGGCTACCAATGCCTGTCTTGCCTCAGTTTTGTTCAAAGACCTACTGTACTGAGTAACCGGAGAGCCGTCTGTATAACGAGTTGTTCCAAATCCAACGCTCCATGCACCGCAATAGTAAGGCTTTGCGGAATAACCCTCAACATAGCTGATACACTCGACAATGTCATCAATCAAATCGGTTGAATCAAAAGCATTTGTCTCTTTCTGAGACAATTCTACCGGTGTTGTCTTCTCACAAGTTTCATCATGCGAATTGTTCAAACATAACAACCACACGATAAAACCGACAACACAAAGCGGAATAATTTGTTTCATGTGTGAAAAAATAAAAATTAAACATAAATATATCCTAAAAACGGCGGAATATTATCATATTGAGTTTTAGAAGACAAATATTTTTTTGCGCAATGTTTATTTTTTTCGCACGGTGTAAGCGGCGTTAATAATGCGCTCGCGGCGCGATTCATAAATGTCGTTGTTGGCGGGTAGGTCAAGTTGCGGTGCAATCGCGGCAATAATTTTGCCTGCGGTCGGCACGGTGTTCCAACCCGAGGTCACAAAGCCCCAAGTCTCTTTGGTTGACTTTGGCTCGTCCATCATCAAAAACAGAGCATATTTAGGGTCAGAGACCGGAAAAGTTGCCAAAAACGAGGTCATAACTTTTTTATCAATATAGCGACCGTTCACCAACTTTTGCGCAGTCCCGGTTTTGCCCGCAACCTCATAGCCGGCAACATTGGCTCTTTTGCCCGAGCCTTCGACCACCACGCCGCGCAACAGCTGGCGCATTTGTTGCGATGTGTTATAAGACACCACCCGACGCGCGTGAGACGAACGATTAGGATTTTTAACCAAAGTCGGGTCGTTATAAATACCACCGTTGATAACAGAAGAAAAAGCCGAGATTAAATGTAGCGGCGTGATTGAAATACCATAACCGTAGCCGACCGTCGCAATGGTCGATTCGCTCCACCTTTTTTCATCAGGCACCAACGGCACGCCTTTTTCCGCCACCTCAATCGAGGATATCGGGTCAAAAAAGCCCAGACTTTCCAAAAAGCGCCGCTGTTCATATTTTCCAACCTTCAAAGCAATGCGCGCCGAGCCGATGTTTGAAGAATAAATCAAAATCTCGGGCAGGTCGAGCCAACGGTTGACACCGCGGTAGTCCTTAATCACGTTATAGCGCAGTTTCAAAGGTTGCGTGGCGTCAAACTTGTCTGTTATTTTAACTTTTCCGCTTTCCAAACCCAACGCGGCATTAAAAATCTTCAAAACCGACCCCGGTTCATACACGCCTTTGGTTGAAAAATTAAACTGCGCGCGCTCCGGCACGTTGTTGTTGGAGTTGGGGTCAAAATCGGGCAGGGAAATCATGGATAAAATCTCGCCGGTGCGAACATCCATTAAAATGGCGGAAGCTCCCTCGGCGTTAAATTTTTGCACGGCCGCGGCCAACTCTTCGCGAATAGTGTCTTGCAAACCGGCGTCAATAGTCAGGTTGAGCGGAATATCCGATTGCGTCAACCGCGCGTCAAGCTGTTTTTCAATGCCCGAGACGCCCTCGTTGTCAATGTTGGTGGCGCCGATAATGTGCGCGAACAGGTTTTTGTGCGGATAAATGCGCTTTTCGCCTTTTTCAAATTCAAGCCCCGGAATTCCCAGCGCGTTGATTTGATATTGTTGCGACGGTGTTAAGTTGCGTTTGATGTAAATAAAGCTGTTTTTACGCTCTAAGCGTTTCAAAATGTCTTCATAAGACATATCGGTTAAAATGGCGGCGAGTTTTTTTGCGGCAACGGCTTTGCCATGAACTTTGCGCGGATGGGCGTATAAATTGACCGTGGGGAGAGAGGTGGCGATAATAGTGCCGTTGCGGTCAAGAATATCGGCGCGTTTAATCGGGGTGGAGGTGTATTTGAGAATGTGTTTAAACTCGTCGTCTTCGGCCAAAACAGCCGTATCACTAATGTCTGTGGCGTTCAAAACGCACAAGTCAAACAAACGGAGCGTCAAAACCAAATAAACGCAAAAAAAGCAGACGGCGGAAAACATCACGCGGCTTCTTGCTGAAGTCACGGAATCCTGTCCGTTAAAACGACGCCCCTTATCAACGCGGATTTCTTCCCCCGGCTGATAAAAACGGGTCTTTTCTTTATGGAAAAAATACTTTCCCAACATTTGCTGCTTCTTGCCTTACCGAATAATATTGACTAACGCTGAGCTTTAACCAACTTTTTGAGTTCTCGGTTGCGCTCGGCCTGACGGGTTATGTTTTGTTGGGCAATTAATCTTCTGTCAGATTCGTTGCCGCTATAAGAAAATGGTAACTCAGAAAAGTTAATAATTTGTTCAGCCCGCGCCGGATTTAAATAAATATGTTTGGAAGCGAGGTTACGCAGACGTTGCGGCGAGTTGAGGTGACTCCACTCGGCCTTCAAAACGTGAATCGACTTCACATCGTCTTGGATTGAGGCGTTAATGCGGTTCAATTCGCCTTCCAAAGCCTGAACCTGATTTTTCAACACAAACATTCCGATACCCATAAAAGCGGCCAAGGTAACCAAAATGCTCAATTTTGCCGTATCCGTACTGTTCATATTAGCGATTCCTTTCTGGTTCGTTATTTTTTGACGGCGTAACGCAGCTTGGCCGAACGGGAGCGCGCATTAACATCCAGCTCGTTCTGAGAAGGCGTAATTGCTTTTGACACGTTGGTTAAAACCGCGTTATCGGTTAAGGTGTTTTGCGGCATATAACGCGACACATGGGCGTTGTTGCCGGATTGCTCTTTGAAGAAGTTTTTAACAATTCTGTCTTCCAAAGAGTGGAAAGAAACCACCACAATTCTTCCCGCGGGTAATAAAAGGTTGACTGCTGATTTTAGTCCGTTTTCCAACTGCTCCAACTCGCCGTTGACGGCAATGCGCAAAGCCTGAAAAGTGCGTGTTGCCGGATTAATTGCGTTTGGCGTCGGATGTATAACCGTATAAATAATCTCGGCCAACTCGGTCGTTGTTGCGATTGGTTGAGATTTGCGGCGTTCGACAATGCGCGCGGCGATCTGACGAGATTTACGTTCCTCACCATACTTATAGATAAGGTCTGCCAACTCTTTTTCCGGAGTGTTGTTGACAATATCGGCGGCACTCACGCCGGCGCAAGACATCCGCATATCCAAAGGCGCGGGTTTTGCAAACGAAAAACCACGCTCGGCTTGGTCAAGTTGCATAGAAGACACGCCAATATCAAACACAAAACCGTTGACCGGTTGATTAATCAGCTCGGCGATGTCGCCAAAACAACCTTGCTTAAATTGTAACCGTTCACCATAAATTTTCTGCAACTCGGCCACTCGCGGCAAAACCGTCGGGTCGCGGTCAATCGCAATCACCTGACAGTTTGCTGCTTGTAAAATTGCCTCAGTGTAGCCACCGTTGCCGAATGTGGCATCAACATAAACCTCGCCGTCCTTGGGCGCGAGAGTCTCTAAAACCTCGGGCAACATAACCGGAAAATGTTTGGTATAGGAGGCTTGCATTACTTTTCCTCCTTTGTCGGTGTCAGCGACGGACGGTTTTTCAACACCTCGGCACGGATGCGCGCTTCTTCTTTTGCCCAGTTTTGCGGATTCCAAATCTGAAACTTGCGACCTTTGCCGACAAACACCGCGCTATCGGTGATTTGAGCGTGTTGGAGGAGTTTTTCGCTCAAAACAATGCGTCCGGTCGAATCAAAGCTAAAGCGGCGGGCATCGCCGAAAATCAGGTTGGTCAGCTCGTCTTGGGTCTGAGAAAAAAAGTCTAGGGAAGATTCCATATCAGCCGCAAGTTTAGACAACAATTCTTCGGTGCAACCCTCAATGCAGGGTGCGCTCAAACTGCGGTAGCACACAATGTCGGTTGATAATTCTTTAACAATTTCGCGATAATCTGCCGGCAACGAAACACGGCCTTTGGCATCGACCTTGTTCGTGATTGTATCCATAAAGAGAAAAAACTTTCTCATACCGACAACTCGCTCCTTTCGTTTGATAAGTATGGTATATCATGGGAAAGTATGGTAATCAATGGATTTTTTTAGTAAAACATTAAGAGTTCATATTTTGTTCTTCTTGCCGATGGAGCGCGAGTCTTGTATCTCTTGCTAGGCTAGGTTTGCGTCTATGATGAAAAAATAAAAAAAATTTGTATGAATCTGAATAATTATTGCAATTATCTGCAAATGTATTAATCTTACGCCTCAGAGGCAGTCGGATAGCCGCGCCCGAGAACGGAAAATCTCAGGGTGAGGAAAGTCCGAGCATCATAGGAACAAAACACCGGATAACGTCCGGCTGGAGAAATCCACGGGAAAGTGCCACAGAAAATTACCGCCCGAATATTTTTCGGGTAAGGTTGAAAAGGCGAGGTAAGAGCTCACCGCGGCGGCTGCAAAGTCTCCGGCAAGGTAAACCCTGTTTGATGCAAGACCAAGTTAGGGAAGTATTGCTTTAGTCGATATTTTTCGGAGGGTTCCTAATCCGTCCCAGAGGTAGGTCGCGACAAGCCGAACGGCAACGTTCGGATTAGATGAATGGCTATCGCCCGCGTTCGCGCGGGTACAGAACTCGGCTTATAGACTGCCTTAAAATATTTTTTGTTCGCGGAAAAGGTTTGACAATGCAGCGCACCTTAAAAACATCAGTCAAAATCGCAGGTATCGGTCTTCACTCCGGCTGTCGGGTTAATCTTGAGATTAAGCCCGCGCCCGAGAACAGCGGAATCGTCTTTCAGAGAATTGATTTGCCGTCTCAGCCGATGATTAAGGCTCTTTATACCAACGTGGTTGATACCCGAAACTGCACCTGCCTCGGTGATGACAAAGGCAATCTCGTCAGCACGGTTGAGCACCTTATGGCGGCGCTCCGCGCCTGTGGCATTGATAATGCCCTGATTACAACCGACAATCAGGAAATTCCGATTATGGATGGCAGCGCCAAAATTTTTTACGAGCTTTTATCCGCGGCCGAACGGGTTGAACAAAATGCGCCGCGTCGGGTTTTGCGGGTCAAAAAAACGGTTGCGTTTGCGGATGATAAAGGGGGCAGGGTAGAGCTGTCGCCGGCGGAGGATAATAATCTGCATTTGCATTTCAGTATCGAGTTTCCTTCAAAAATTGTCGGACATCAGGAGTTTGAGGGCGTTCTGGATGATGAAACGTTCAAAAACCGCATTGCGCCGTGTCGCACTTTTTGCGAAAAATATCAGGTTGACTATCTCAAATCTTTGGGGCTGATTAAGGGCGGAAGTCTGGAAAATGCCGTGGTTTTGGATGGCGAGACTATTTTAAACGAAGGCGGCTTCCGTGTGGCAAATGAGTGCGTCAATCACAAGGTTTTAGACGCTGTGGGAGATTTATACACCGCCGGTCTGCAAATTTGCGGACAATACCGCGCCAACAAAACTGGACACTGGCACAATAATGAGTTATTAAAATTGTTGTTTGCGGATTCTGATAATTATCAAATCGGATAAGGAGAGAAGATGAAATATTCCAAAAAGCTAATGATTTCTGTTTGTACAGCCTTGTTGTTGACCGCCTGCGCCGGAGACAAAAAAGACCCTTCCAGTGCCGAAGAGCTTTATAATCAGGCTTACACACAGCTTGAAGACACATCATATAACCGCGCCGCCAAAAGTTTTGAGCAGGTGGAGTTGGAATATCCTTATTCAAAATGGGCGGTTAAGGCCAAACTGATGAGCGCTTACGCTTACTACCGCGACAAATCTTACGATGACGCCATCATCAGCCTTGACCGATTTATCAAGTTCCACCCTGGCAATCAGGATATTGCCTACGCATATTATCTAAAAGCGCTGTGCTATTACGACCAAATCACCTCGGTGGAAAAAGACCAGAGCGTGACTTTGCAGGCTATGGAGGCTTTGAACAACGTCATTTTGCGTTTTCCCGACACCGATTATGCTAAAGACGCCCGCGCCAAAATTGACCTGACCGTTGACCACCTCGCCGGTAAGGAAATGGAAATCGGACGTTATTATCTGCAACAACAGAACTATCTGTCGGCGCTCAATCGTTTTTCCGAGGTCGTGAGCAAATATCAAACCACCTCGCATATTGAAGAGGCGTTGTATCGCCAGACCGAAATTTACAGCATTATGGGCTTGAACGACGAGGCCGGTAAAGCCGCGCAGGTTTTAATCTATAACTATCCCGACAGCCAATGGAGCGCCGAGGCCAAAAAGTTGGTGACCAAACACTAAGGTTTTACGACAAATGCTTAATTCTCTGTCTATACGCAATGTGGTTTTGATTGATAAGCTGGACTTGAATTTTCAGTCCGGCTTAAGCGTTTTGACCGGAGAAACCGGCGCCGGCAAATCTATCTTGCTTGACTCTTTGGGGCTATTACTGGGCAACCGCGCCGAGACGGGGTTGATACGCCATGGCGAAGATAAATTGTCGGTGACGGGGTGCTTTACGTTGCCCGATAATCCGGATTTTGCGGCATTGCTTGAGGAATATGAGCTCGAGGCTGATGATGAGGTTGTTATCAAACGCACGCTGACCACCGAGGGCAAGGGTAAAATTTTTTTCAACGATCAGCCAGTGTCGCTTAAAGTTCTAAAAGAGCTCGGTCGTTTTCTTGTTGAGGTACACGGTCAGTTTGACAATCAGGGCTTGCTCAATCCGGCAAATCACCTTGACGTGTTGGACGCGTTCGCCGCGGATAAAGACTTGCTGATTGCCACTGCCACAGCTTATGGAATCTACAAAAAAGCCAAAGCCGCAAGGATTGAGGCCGAAAGCAACATTAATAAGGCAAAAGAAGACGAGGACAACCTCCGCCATTGGGTTGAAGAATTGAGTCGTTTGGCGGTCGAAGACAATGAAGAAGAAACCCTGACCCGCCGTCGGCAAGAACTTATGAACGCCGAAAAAATTATTGAAGGCATTAATTACGCCTATGGGGCGCTTACCCAAAGTGCCGATGTTCAAAATGCCCTGCGTCAGGCGCAAAACGCCATTGATAGGGTCAACAATCTGGTCGATAACAAATATCAAACTCTGGCCGATATGCTTGAACAAGCGGCGATTGACGTGAGCGAAAGCGTCAACGAGCTTGAGGAGCTTGCCTCTAACATCAATATGAGCCAAAGTGAGCTTGAGAGCATTGAAGAACGCCTGTTTGCCTTGCGGGGGTTGGCGCGCAAACATCAGTGTACAATTGCCGATTTGCCGCAGGTTTTGCAAAGTTTTGAGCAACGTTTATCGGCGATTGAATATGGTGAAGACGGTATCAAACAGTTGCGTATAACCGAAGAAAACGCCAAATTAGAGTATGTGCGTCAGGCCAATTTGCTGAGCGGATGTCGTCAAAATGCCGCGTCAGAGCTTGATAAAAAAGTTATGGCGGAGTTGGTGCCGTTAAAAATGGAAAAAGCCCGTTTTGTGACCAAATTTGAAAAAATGGATGAAACACAGTGGAGCGCCAAGGGTTTTGATTGCGTTTGCTTTACGGTTTCGACCAATCCCAATTCGCCGCAAGGTCCGTTGAACAAAATCGCCTCCGGTGGTGAGTTGGCGCGCTTTATGTTGGCGCTCAAGGTTAATTTGGCGCAAAGCTCCAATATCGGAACGATGATTTTTGACGAGGTTGATGCCGGTGTCGGCGGTGCGACGGCGCAGGCCGTGGGCGAACGCTTGGCGCGTTTGGCGCAAAAGGTGCAAGTACTGGTTGTCACCCACTCGCCACAAGTCGCCGCCCGTGGCAGTCATCACTTTAAGGTTTCCAAACACACGGAGGGTAACATTACCACCACTTGCGTGGTTGAGCTGACCGCGGCGCAAAAAGCCGAGGAAATCGCCCGTATGTTGGCCGGAGAGGTCATCTCAGACGAGGCTCGTGCCGCCGCCAAAGTCCTCATCGGCGCTTAATTCTCGTCCACTCCCTCTAAAAATCGTTATTTACGTTCTAAAATCCCTTGATAAAATAAGGTTAATATGCTAAAAACGAGCAGTGTTCAATATTTTTATGTCTAATTAAATTTTTATTTTATGGAAAATCGTAATTATTCTAATTCTGCTCATGCAAATGACAAAGCGTGTGCTAAGTGTGTCAAAGATGATAATCACAGAGAGATGAATACCCGAGAAGAAATTGACTTTTAGGAGTACATCTCTTATTGTGAATTGTGAAATGACGTAATATTAAAAAAAGAAGGCAAAAATTTCCTTTGCCTTCTTTTTTTTGTATCTTCCCAGAAACGTCATCGCGCCAGTCCCACCCCCTGAATCGTCATTGCAAGTGAGCGCAGACCAATGAGACTTACTTTTGTTAGTGAGAGTAATCGAAACTATACAAAAGTTTTAGTCGGAATTGGTTAGGGTGAGTTTAAACCTCCTCGCTAAATATTTAGAGAGGAGGTGGCAGCGATAGCTGCCGGAGGTGAGTTTATAGTAAGGGAAAGCCTTTTAATTAAAACTCCACACATAACTTTAAACTCATCAGGATTTCAACAAGAGCACAGTTCGCTATTGGCTCCTGTCCTCTTAAGAAATCCGTCTTCCCTAAAAATTTAAGGAAGAATTCTTTCTCTAAAAATTCAAAGAGGCAGGGTACGTTCCCCTGAATCGTCATCGCGAGCGTTAGCGTGGCGATCCAGCATATAGGAGTCATAAAATAAAAATGCAACTCATACGCTAATAATTTTGCAACCATAAATTAATTATGCTGGCAAATCAACAATTCATAGTTAGCAAAAGGAGCCTTTTGCATTTTATGAGTGCTATTTATGCACAGCAAAATTGGTGCTTGCTAAAATTGCCGAAGTGTTTTATTGTCAGGGCAATATTGTTTTTTTTAATTTTAAGCAAAAAGGTAAAATGATGAAAGTAAGAACCAGATTCGCGCCCAGCCCGACCGGATATATGCACATCGGCAACCTGAGAACGGCGCTCTATGAGTATTTGATAGCCAAGGCATCGGGCGGAGATTTTGTCCTCCGTATTGAAGATACCGACCAAAAACGCTATGTTGAGGGCGCTACGGATATCATTTATGCCACACTCAAACGGGTTGGGATGAACTGGGACGAAGGACCGGACGTCGGCGGCAATTACGGACCTTATGTTCAGTCCGAGCGCAAAGGAATTTATGCCGAATATGCTCACAAACTGGTTGATTTGGGCGGCGCGCATTATTGCTTCTGCGCCGATTCAAGTGAAGATGACGACGAGGGCGAAAACGCAGATTTGGCCGCCAAGTTTGCCAAATTCAAAGACCCGTGCAAATTCATCAGCAAGGAAGAAGCCCGCGCCCGCATCGCCAAAGGTGAAAAATTCACTGTGCGCCAAACCATTAACAAAACCGGCAAATCTCACTTTTTTGACGTGGTTTACGGTGATATTGATATTGATTATGACGAGCTTGACGAGGGCGTTTTGCTCAAATCTGACGGTATGCCGACCTATAACTTTGCCAATGTGGTTGACGACCATTTAATGGAAATCACCCACGTTGTCCGCGGTAATGAATATATTTCTTCAACCCCGAAATATAACCTGATTTATGAGGCTTTCGGGTGGACGCCGCCGGTTTATGTTCACGTTCCGCCGGTTATGAAAGACGCGCAACACAAGCTGAGCAAACGCAACGGCGACGCCTCCTTCCAAGATTTGGTCGCCAAAGGCTACCTGCCTGAGGCCATTTTGAACTATATCGCCTTATTGGGTTGGAACCCCGGAACCGAGCAGGAAATCTTCTCGCTTGATGAGTTGAAACAGTGCTTTACCGCCGAGCGCTTGAACAAATCTCCGGCTATTTTTGACGGCGTTAAACTTAAATGGATGAACGGTCAATACCTGCGCAATCTGAGCTTTGACGAGTTCCACAAATTGGCGCAACCGTATTATGAACAGGCTCTGACCCGCAAGGTTAATTTGATTGAGTTGAGTCAGGTTTTACAACCGCGTATCGAAACCCTGCAAGAGATTGTTGAAAACGTTGATTTTATTGAAAATCTCCCGACCTACGACAATGAGCTGTTCACCAACAAAAAGATGAAAACTGATGCTCAAATTGCCAAACAGGCACTGGAATATGCTCTGCCGGCTCTTGAAAATCAGCAAGAGTGGAGCAACGACGCCCTGTTTGAGATGTTTAAGGCTCTGGCAGCGGAAAAAGGCTTGAAAAACGGTCAGATTCTGTACCCTGTCCGCATTGCTTTGAGCGGCAAAGAGACCACCCCCGGCGGCGCCACCGAGTTGGCTGTCGTTTTGGGCAAGGAAGAGACCCTTCGCCGTATCTCTCAGGCTTTGCAACAGCTCTAAAACGATATTTTGTTTTATCACAGCTCCCTCAAGTGTCGGAATTTCCCTCCGTCAGGTGCACGTTCCGCTTTTGGGAGCTTTTTTGTCATAATATGTCAGTCAGAAAGGAGAAACAGGGCGTGATATGGACTTTGATTTTTGTTCTCCCGCAGGTTTTTATCTGGGGACGGCTATTCGGTTTTTATCATCAAAAAATACCTATGCCTTGGGCAAAGCTCTGTTTCGTCCTTTATCTTTTGAGCGGTGCTTTAGGACTGGTGTGCTTATCCTTGTCGCAGGATTTGTCTCTGCTGTGGTCGTGCTTGTATGCATGCTTTGAGGCGGGTTTGTTGGTGTGGCTGTGGTGGTATGATGTCAAACTACATCGGCAGCAAAGTGATATTCCTTTGTGGTGGCGCAATCTCGGCATACTGAACGTTCTGTTTGTGGTTATGGCATTGACCGTTCTGGTTTTGTTAGGAGAATACGCGTTTGCTTTCCCGACAGGTATGGCGATAGAGCTGGTTTTTATCGTGTTGACGATTTTTGTGGTATATGACCGTCAAGCCCGCAAACAAAGAAAATTATGTCGCCCAAAACATCAAGGTTGGTCTTTGCTCGTGGCTTTGTTTGGCACACTCTGCAGTTGGTTCTATAATTTAATTTTTTTATGGGGCTGTTGCTCGTTGCTTTATATTTATCTGCTTGATGTTCAGGGCAACGGCGTTGACAGCTGTATCACGACAGGTTGGTGTAAGGAGGGCAATTTTTTTGATTCTTGCCCTGAAAATGGCGGCAAACCTTGTACCATAACCTCTGAATATTGTCGGGAGCATAATTTTGTTTGGCACGAAAAACTTCGTGTTTGCGATACGCACCGTCACAATTCTGCGCTATAAAAAAAGCGGTGGAGAATAACTCTCCGCCGCTTTATTAATAATATCTGGAAACTAGAACTTCCAAACGAGGGAAGCCGTAGCACCAATCTCATTTAATGTCAGCTTATCACCTGCAGGCTTGCTTACGCTACCTGTCTGATAAGAAGCCTCAATCTTAACGAAAAGCTGGCTGTGGCTAACGTATTTAACGCTCTTGCCGTTCATAACCACGCTCTTTGTGTGAGCCGGTTTGCCAACTTTAATCATCATACCTGCCTTTGCACCATACATAAAGCAGTTGCCTTCGTATGGAATATTGACCTTAACAGTCTCACTTTCGAGTTCCTTGTGGCTTTTTACAAACTTGTAAGCAACCGTAGGAGCAACAAAAACATCAACTGTTGAATGGCGATTGAAGTCGATATTCAATGCAGCACCAAGCTCAGGGGCGCTGTACTGATGATCTTCAATTGTCATCTTGGTAGAGTAATAAGCAGATACCTCAGGACGAAGTATACCGTGACGATAACCAACCTGAGCACCGAACTTTACAGCAGTTGTAGAAGTAGATGTCTCATCATTGTCATATGACACATTAGAAACACCAACAACTGGAGCTGCGTAAAAACCGTTACAGTTCTCAATGTGAACAGTACCGTCAATAACCGCACCGTGGAAGCAACCCTTAGAGTTGCCAACGCCGGCGATGATGCCTGCGTTTTGTGCATTAGCTACTACTGATACCATGATCAGAAAAACAACTACGATGATATTTTTAACTGAATTCTTCATAATCTTAAGAAATTTGTGTTCCAAACGCGAGCGCTCAGAACGGATGAATAAAAAAATTGATTAAAATAAAAAAGTTTCCACTTACTTAACAAAGAATTTTACTTCTCTGCAACGGTGTAAGCCAAGTACATTCTACCATCAACGTTATAAGCGCTGACAGAAACGAACTTTTTACCGCTATAAGTTTTTGTATCGACGATAGTCTTTACAAAAGGAGAAACCTCAGCTGCGTTGTTCTTGGTGAAGTTCTTGATGCCTGAAGAGAGAGCCAAATTCATGTCGACAGTTCTTGTTTTGTAAGAATTGTCTGCGTACTGACATGTATAAGTCCAACCCTTAGTATCCATAGAAATAACAGCAGGAACCCAGTTGTTACCGTCAAGCATAGCACTGTTGTACTTGCTTGAAGCAGCGAGAGATGTCTTTTTCCAAGATGTTGTGATTGCGCCGTCAACATATACATAGTACTTGTCGGTGGTCTCAATCAAACCTACGGTGTGCCACTTAACGATTTTGTTGTTGCTTGCATTGTATTCAGGAGAACTTGTAAGTTCAGAAACCTTAACAATCTGGTCAACGTTCAAATCAGCATCAGGCATAACCTCAGGAGTGTCAGGAGTTTCGTCAGACTTCAATTCGCGGTCTACAAAAGTAGTAGCCTTAGCCTCAAAGTTTTCTTTGTTGAAGACGAGAGCCATAGAAACAAGATTGCTTTCGCGCTCGTATTTCTTGTTGTCGTTCTCAATTTCAGAAACATTTTGGTCATTGCGGTTGAAGTTTGCCTTTTCAGTAGCAGTCTCGAAATACTCCTTCTTACCATTGATAAAGCGATAAGCCTCCCAATGAGAAGAAACGAGTGTACGTGTGAACTTAGAGAACTTAACAACCTGAGTGCGAGTAATCTTTCTCAGATAGTTTCCGTTTCCGTCTGCAGTCCAAGGAGTAGATGTTGTGTCGGCAGCTGCTAATTCAACAAATGCAGAAGCATCGGTTGTTTCAGTAGTTGTATATTCATCACCTCCGAGGTCACAGCTGAAAGGAAGGTTCACCTTAAATTCAACGATAGATCCATCCTGCTTCTGAAGAACGATTTTTGATGTCCAGTTGTCAACAGAAGTGCCAAAAGTCTTATCCAAAATCGTACCCCAGTCACCATCTTTGTTGTCATCACCGTTGTTATCATCTGGCTTGTTATCTGGCTTAGAAATCATAAACTCTTTCTCGTCAAATGATGAATCACAAGATGAGAAGTTAACAACTGTGAAAAGAGCGATAATAGCGATTGCGAAAAATTTAAAAGTTTTCATATGATTATTTTTTTTATTGTTATTTTAATATCCCTTCGATTTGGTGGTCTAATGGGTTTTTGAAGTACAGACAGGAACAATCTCTAAAAAAAATAAAGAAATTTCACTGCGACCTCAATATATTGTTATATAATGAAATGAAAGTTTAAAAGTTCTCTTAGGGCATCCGTGGATGTAAGAGAGATATATGTAAAGGCTATTACATATACTATCGCAATCAAACCGTTCATAAGCAAATCCAAAATTATTTTAATTTTATTTTTTTATTGGAAATCTTAAGGTATGAAAGTTAATAATGATAGTGTAAGTAATAGAATATAATAGTATTTTGCTATTCTCAATATACCATAATATTGCTTAACAAACAATAAAATTAATGACGATTTTTGTCACTTTTTTGCAAAAAATCTATTTTATATCATAAAAATCGGCAATTTGGCACGCATTTTGCATTTGAAATTTTAGCAAATAGCCTAACAAATTGTAATCTCTTGTTATTAAGTTTAAAAAAAATATTGTAAGAGGTTAATTTTTTGTTAACTATTTAATCAAACTAAAAAACCGTTGGAGGAAAATATGTCTGACATTTCATTAACCGCAAGTATGCGTTCGAACCTGTTGTCTTTGCAGAACACTGCAAACTTGATGGATAAAACGCAAGAACGCTTGTCTACCGGACAAAAAGTGAACTCGGCACTTGATAACCCGAGCTCTTATTACACCGCACGCTCTCTTGACAACCGCGCCGGAGACCTGAACACCCTGCTCGACAGTATGGGGCAAGGTATTTCTACCGTTAAAGCCGCAAACGAAGGTATTGAGAGCATTACCTCTTTTGTGGAACAGGCCAAAGCTGTGGCTAACTCCGCTCGCGACCAGTCCTCAAGACAAGTTGCCGCTAAGGGCGAGTTTTCAACCACTCCCGCTAAGGTCAAATACACCTTTTCGTTGGACAGCAAAGATTACACTATCGAATCTGATAAAACCGGTGCAAAGTTGGCGACTGAAATTGCCGATTATTTGAAAAATACGGCTGATCCCAAAGTGACGGCTGCAGAAGCAGAATATGACGAGACAACCGGCAAAATTACAATCAAAGATGACAATGCCGGAACGCATACCGCTTCGATTGACGGTTATTCTTTCAAAATTTCAGTCAACGGCAAGTCTGACCCTGTTTATGTTGATTCGTCTTCCGCCACTTCATTGACAGATGTTGTGAACACCATCAACACCGCGTTGACCGGTTTGACTGATGACGCCGGCAATGCGATTGAGGGGCTGAAGGCTGTGGCATCAGATGACGGCAAGAGCTTAACCATCGAGTCGGATAACGGCGTTGAGGCAAAAGTTTCGGGTTCGGCTAACGGCTTGACCTTGGACGGTACCACCGGCAGTTCTTCTCGTGTGAACTATATGCAACAGTTCAACGACTTGTTGGAACAGATTACTGATTTGGCCAAAGATTCAGGCTATAAAGGTGTCAACCTGTTACAAAAAGACAGTTTGACGGTTGTCTTCAATGAAGACCGCAGCTCCAATTTGGTTATTGAGGGTGATGACGCCTCTGCCGAAGGTTTGGGCTTGGTTAAAGCCACTGATTGGGGTACCAATGAGGGCATTGACGCCTCTTTAGAAAAAGTTGACGCCGCGATTTCTTCTCTGCGCAATATGTCTTCAAAATTCGGTAACAACTACTCCATTTTGCAGACTCGCGAAGAGTTTACCGAAAATTTGGTGAATGTTCTGGAAGAAGGCGCCGACAAATTGACTTTGGCGGATATGAACGAAGAGTCGGCAAATATGTTGGCTTTGCAAACCAGACAACAGTTGGCGGTCAACTCTTTGAGTTTGGCGTCTCAGGCTTCTCAGTCTGTGTTGCAGTTGTTCCAATAGTCAACTGTCTTCAAGACGGATATATCAACGGTTTGAAAAAAAAGAGCGGAGTTTCCGCTCTTTTCTGTTGTATGAAACAAAAATATCGTGTTACACTGTTCCCGATGTTTTTTATTTTTTTTGTACTCGAGGATAAAATGCAAAAGCATATCATTATGGCGGGTTTTGTGGCCGCTCTGTTGTCTCAAACTTCAATCTGCAACGCGGCGGAGGCCGGCTCGGCAACCATATCGTTGACTGACGGCATTATTGTCAATAAAGAAAAAGGCGAGGCCAAGGAGTTTACCAAAGAGTCTCTGCAAGAAAAAATAGACGAGAACAAGGCGCAAACCAAAGGAACCGCCAAAGAAGGCAAGGGTATTATGTCGTTTTTGGGCTTTTCTTTGTTTGGCGACGGCGACCAAGAGGCAGTGCAACCGCAGCAAAACGAAACGCAGGAAGCGTTTATGCAACGTATGTACAAACAGGCCGAAAGTGGCGATGTTGATGCGTTGATGAACCTTGGGTATATGAATCTTTATGGGCTTAACGGGTTAGAGATAAACTATCGCAAGGCATTTGAATATTATAACCTTGCGGCGCAAAGCGGTGATGACGTGGCTGTCAACAATCTGGGCAGTTTGTATTACAGCGGTGTCGGCGTGCATAAAGATATTGACCGTGCCGCCGAGCTGTTCGCCAAAGCCAGTGATTTGGGCAATACCGAGGCAACCCTGAATTTGGCGGTGATTTACCTGAGTAGCAAAGACAGTTTGGGCAATACCGAGGCGGCGGTAGATTTGCTGAAAAAAGCGGCGGAAAAAGGCAACCCGACCGGTAAATATCTGTTGGGTTATGCTTATCTGAAAGGCGTCGGCGTGCCGCAGAATAACCGTAAAGCGGTTGAAAACATCCGCTATGCCGCTGACAAAAACTATGACGAGGCGCAATATATGCTAGGCTATTTGTATGAACACGGCTTGGGTGTGACCCAAAACTACACCAACGCTCTGCGTTATTATACCCGCGCCGCCAATCAGGGCAATGTCAGCGCCATTTTAACACTTGGTAATATTTACGCCTCCGGCAATCGTGTCGAGGCGGACTATCACAAAGCGCATGTTATGTTCAACCTTGCGACTTATTTTGGTGTTCCTGACGCCGATAAAAAACGTGATATGTTGGAGGAAAAGTTAAAAATTACCGAGCTGTTGCAGGCGCAGACCGAGGCCGAGAACTTTTCACCACGTCCGTCCGATTTGACCAAATACATCCGTTCGACGTTCGGAGAGAGCTTGGCGCGCTATGTCGATAGCCGCGCGCCGGTCGTCTCGCTCAAACAATAGCCCTAAAGATTACACTTGTGGCAGGAGTGCTCGGCCTCAATCTGAATATTGCAGTGCTCAATGCCGAACTTGTCGTGCAAAGCGTGTGCCGCTTGTTGCACAATTTGAGTGTCGGTAGCCACAATATGGCACTCAAGCGAGACCTCTTGTTCGCTCACGCACCAGACGTGCAGGTGGTGCACATCGCAAACGCCTTCAATCTTTTGCAGCTCGTCCTTAACCTTTTGCAGGTCTAAACCCTCCGGCGCGGCGTTCATCAAAATATTCACGATTTTCGGGAACGATACCACCGACTGATAAATCATATAAGCGGCAATCATCAAAGCAACCAAACCGTCCACAAAATAAACGCCAAACCACATTACGCACAAGCCCGAGATAATCACGCCGACCGAGCCCAAAGCGTCTGCCAGATTATGCAGAAAAACCATACGCATATTGGTGTTGTGGTCAGAACCGTGGTGCGAAAGTTTGGCTGTTGCCGCGTCAATAATCAAAGCCGCCACCGAAACCCAAACGATAATGCCGCCGTCAATCTCTTGCGGAGAGATTAAGCGCTCAACCCCTTCAACCAACAGATACGCACCGGCAATAAACAGCAAAATCAAATTAACAAAGCCGCCGATAACCTCCGCGCGCTTAAAGCCGTAAGTGTATTTGCCGTCGGCTTTTTTGCGCCCGATTTTGAAGGCGATAACCGCAATCAAGATTGAAAACGCGTCAGAGGTGTTGTGCAAAGCATCTCCGATAAGCGACACACTGCCGGCAATAATACCGCCGACAATCTCTACAACCGTCAGCAACATATTGATAATAAATGAAATCAGCAGATATTTAACCGTCTTTTCACTGATTTCATGATGGTGATGATGCCCGTGGTGAGAGTGTTCCGCAACTTTTGTATTCATCTTTTTTTCTCCGACAAACAATATATTTTCTTAAAGCGATATACCCATTGTGGGTATGTGTCAAGTCCATATTTTAACGCGACGACCAACCGTTTGCGGCGCGGCTGAACATATCTGTGTATTGTTTTTGCGGTGTGTGTGGCTGGGCGGATATACCGCATATTAAACTTTGTCCGGTATTAATCACTTCCGGCAATGCCCAAGTTTGCTTCGTTAAATAATAATATGCCAACTCAGCAAACAGGCGCGCCTCCATATAAGTGCCGAATTTTGAATATTCCGCCGTCACCGACTGCCCCAAGCACTGTTGCAATTTGGCAAACGCTTTTTTGTGTTCGGGCAAAACATAACCGTCGCCGCGCAGTAAATTTCTAAAATCTTCGCCGACAACTGGATTTTTCCACCCGCCGCCAAACCACACAAAACGCGGCGATAATTCAATATCACTAGGCACCAACGTCAATGCCTGAGCCGCAATATAAGCGGCAAAGTATTCCAGTGTGCGCACTTTATCGACAAATCGACAGTCGGTATCGTCCAACAGCGCAAAAACTTCGTCTTTTTTATAATAGGCGGGATCGCCTGATTTGGACAACATCGCTTCATAATACGTGCGCCCGAGGTCAAACAATTTCTGCAACAGCTCTTTGTTCAAACAGCCTTGCGAGCCGTATTGCCCGTCTTTGTCAAAAGCGAGATTTGTATGCATCCGAATATAGTTGTCAACATATTCATTAAAAGGACCGGCGTCGGCATAAATCAGCGCTTTACCCTTTTGAATAAGCGCAAAATTAGCGGTGTTTCCTCCGTTATAATAACAGCCGTCTCCCTCAATTTGTGCAATATGAGCATTGTGCGGCGCCACCAACGGCGCGCCCTCAAAACCACGCATAATATAGTCGGAACGAAAGTCATAAACCGTCTGAATACCGGTCAAATCCGCCAACATCTGTCCCGACCCGATTTGCAGGGTGTACGGTTGCGAGCCGTCCCGCCGCGCCTTTGAGGGGGGATTGTGGTCAAGCGTCTTGCCGTGAAAGCCAATCGCGTCAATTCGGGTTTTATCAAGCTGATTTTCAGCGCACATTTGGTTGACGCAATCAGCAATCTGTCGCACATAGTCGTTATGAAACGGCTCAAAATCGGGCAGGGCGGAAATTTGCTCGCGATTGCGCCCACGCACCTGCGCCCGCAGCCGCTCGGCTCTTTGCTGCATATCGGGGGTATAGGGCTGCGAAAAAGTGCAAATATCCCTAATATTCTCGCCGTCAAATTCTGTCAGTACCATATCAATGGCGTCCATAGAGTTTCCGGTCATAATCCCGATAATCTTATACGCTTTCATTGGCATTTATCCTTTTCAGTACTTTTTCATCATACTCTCTAAAACCCAAAAAAATAATTGACAAATACGGTATGGGGGTATATAAAAAAATATACCCATTAGGGGTATTGTGAAAAATGAAAGGAAAAACAAATGACAAAATGTTCAAATCCGAATTGCACCTGTGGCGATAACTGCACATGCGGTCAAAATTGCTCTTGTGGTGATAACTGCAACTGCACGGTTGAAAATACCTGCGGATGTAAATAAAAAAACAATATGCGGGCGGAGGCTGTGTGCAACGGCAATTCCGCCCCGCCAAAAATAAGGAGATGATAAACGTGAAAAAACTACTTTTCTGCCGTAATGTCGGTATTATCGGCAGCCTGGCAACCGCCGTGTTTCATTTTGTTTGTTGCGGTTTGCCGACAATTTTGGTATTGCTGAACGGCGTTTTGAATTTGACCGATATTCCGCACTTTTCGATTCTGAGCCACCACCAAATGGGCTATATGCTCGTTTTTTCCGGTGCGCTGTTGGCACTGTCGTTTGCGCTTGCGCTGTGGGGTAAATGTTCTTGTCATCAAAAAGGCTGCTATTCCGCAAGTTGGGTGATTTTGTATGTGTCGCTGCTGCTCTATCTGACCGCGCTGTTCTTCCACTTTCACCCGATTCATTAGATTTCAACTATTGACAGGTGGAAGGTTGCGGCGTATTATCTCGCCTTGATATTTAGTATTATTAATTTAAATTTTTTTATAGTATGAATTATGTTTTATGTCGCGCCGCTTTGTTAGAGGAGATTAAAGTCGCAAAGTGCGCAGGTAAGCAGGCAAAAGTTGATGAACTGTTAGAACTCCACCGTATTGTGGTCAAGTTGGAACAGCAGGAACAGAACTTTACGCGCGAGCAGATTATGCAATACGCGCAGCGCATTCGTCCGGTGATGAGAGGTCGAGACCTCCACCATCCTAATGATGACGGTTTGTATTGGGTTGAGCCATGCAAAATCCATAGTGAGAGCTGTTTTTTCAATCGCCAAGAGATTCGCAAAGCTGAAAATCTGCAACAGTTGGCGATTGTCACAACTTTCCATGACTATGGCGGATATTACGGCTTTTTGCGTCCGTCGGTTGATGAGGCGATTACGCAGTGCCCGACCGAGATTTTGGACAAGGTCTGCGCGTTTGAGTTTGTTAAAAACAACAATGACGCCACCGTATTCAACAACAAGCTCAACAAAGATGTTTTGCAAACCATTTATTATGGCGGAACCTTGCCTGATGATTTGGCAGCCCAGCCGCTTGAGTGGTAAACAACAATTAAAAAAGCGCCAAACTTCAAAGTTTGACGCTTTTCTGTTTCTGCGATAACGATTATTCGTTAATATGAGGCATTTTAGCTTCTTCAACCAATTTTTCAATCAGGTCGTTTAAGCCCAAAACCTCTTGTTTTTCAGAGCCGATACGGCGGATAGTTACCGTGTTGTTCTCTTTTTCTTTAGCACCGACTACGGCGATAACCGGAACTTTGGCAACCGAGTGTTCACGAATTTTATAGGTGATTTTCTCGTTGCGCAAATCGGTCTTAACCTTAAGTCCGGCAACGCTCATCTTCTTAGCAACTTCTTCGGCATAGCCGTCAAAGTCAGAGGTGACCGGCGCAATCACAACCTGTTCCGGAGACAACCACAACGGCAGACGACCGGCATGGTTTTCAATCAAAATACCCAAGAAACGCTCAATAGAACCAAACAACGCGCGGTGCAGCATAACCGGCTGATGTTTCTCGCCGTCTTCACCGATATAAGAAATATCAAAACGCTGTGGTAAGTTCATATCAACCTGAATTGTGCCGCATTGCCACTCGCGACCGATAGCGTCACGCAAAATAAACTCAAGTTTCGGACCGTAGAATGCGCCTTCGCCTTCGTTGATTTCATATTCATAACCGTGGCTTTCCAAAGCGTTGGCCAAGGACTTTTCACACAAATCCCAAATCTCGTCAGAACCGATACGCTTTTCCGGACGGGTTGAAAGATAAATCTTAACCTTGTCAAAACCAAAGTCTTTATAAATATCCAAAATCAACTTCAGGGTTGTGATGCACTCGTCTTCCATTTGCTCCGGCGTGCAGAAAATGTGCGCATCGTCTTGCGTAAACTCACGAACGCGCATCAATCCCATCAATGAGCCGGATGCTTCATAACGGTTGACCTTGCCAAACTCGGCCATGCGCAGAGGCAAATCACGATAAGATTTAATGCCTTGTTTATAAACCAACAGACCGCCTGGGCAGTTCATCGGCTTAATGCAGAACCATTTTTTGTCTTCTGTCTGACCGGAATAGTTGTGCGCGCCATATTTCTCCCAGTGACCGGAAGTCTCCCACAAACATCTGTCCATCACGCGCGGGGTCGAAACCTCAATATAACCGTTGTGCTCTTGACGATTGCGCATATATTCAATCAACTTGCGATAAATTTTGTAGCCTTTGTCGTGCCAAAAAACCGCGCCCGGAGCATATTCCGGCTCAAAGTGGAACAAGTCCATTTCGCGACCGAGTTTGCGGTGGTCGCGCTTGGCGGCTTCTTCCATCATGGTCAAATATTCGCCGAGTTCTTTTTTAGAAGTCCACGCCGTGGCATAAATACGTTGCAACATCTCGTTATTGGCATCGCCGCGCCAATACGCGCCGGCAACTTTCATCAGCTTGAAGGCGTCACCGATTTTGCCCGTGGACGGAACGTGCGGACCACGGCACAAGTCAGTAAAACTCCCCTGACGATATAATGAGATAACTTCATCTTCCGGCAAATCTTCAATAATCTCGGCTTTGTAGTTTTCGCCCAAATCCTTAAAGAACTTAATCGCCTCATTGCGGGGCATAACGATTCGCTCAAGCTTTTCGTCACGTTTAACAATCTCGTGCATTTTAGCCTCGATTTTGGCAAAATCCTCGGTCGTAAACGGCTCTTTGCGGGCAAAGTCATAATAAAATCCGTTTTCGATAGCCGGCCCGATAGTAACCTGAACATCAGGCCACAACTCTTTAACCGCCTGCGCCATAACGTGCGAGCAAGAGTGGCGGATTATGTGTAAGCCTTCCTTATCCTTGCCGGTTACGATAGTAACGGTTGCGTCGGTAGTGATAGGAGTGCTCAAATCCTGTGTTTTTCCGTTTACGGTGATAGCTAAAGCCGCTTTGGCCAAACTTGCACTAATCTTTTGCGCGATGTCAAAACCATTGACCCCGCTTTCCATATCTAAAACACTTCCGTCAGGAAGTTTAATCGCAACCATGTTAAATTCCTTATATATTATTTAGTTAAAAAACGCTTCGCCCTTTGCAGGCGAACCCCTATAAACTAGACCAGTTCTTTATAAACTGCAATAGTTTTGTCGCACATAATTTCTTTAGTAAAATTATCTTTGACATTTTTAATGCCGGCAGCGGTAATTTTCTCACGCTGCTTGTCAGAAAGGGATAATGCCCAGTCCAACGCTTCGGCGAGAGAGTAGGGGTTGTTACTCTCAAAAAATTTGCCGTTGACGCCGTCGGTAATGGTGTCGAGCGAGCCGCCGATGTTTGAGGCGACCACAATCTTGCCCATGGCCTGTCCTTCAATAGAAATGCGTCCGAAAGCCTCCGGCTCAATCGCGGCCGAAACCACAATGTTAGACACCATCATCAGCGCCGGCATATCCAACACTTTGCCGTGAAAGCAAATGCGCGACAGCAGATTATATTTTTTTGCCAGTTTTTTCAGATAAGCCAAATAAGCCTCGCGACCCTGCTCGTCACCGGCGATAATGCAATAAAAATCCTGATTTTTCATTTTGGCCAACGCCTTAATCAACAGGTGTTGCCCCTTCCAGTGCGTAATGCGTCCGCCGAGCAAAATAACCGGCTTGTCGTCGGGGATGTTATATTCTTCAACTGTGTTTATCATCCGTGCTTGCGACACGTTCTCAGGGTTAAAACGCAGGGTGTTGACGCAACGGTGCACCAAACGGATTTTATCCTGATCAATAATGTAGTTGTCAATAATATGGCGGCGGATATGGTTGGAAATGGCAATCACACGCTCGCCGTATGTCATCACGCGGTTATAAATTTTCTTAATGCCAAAGGGACCCAAACCATAAGTGCCGTGGAAGGTTGTCATATAATGTGCGCCGGCGCGCTTAGCCGCCCAATAAGCGCTCCATGCCGGAGCTCGTGAGCGAGCGTGCACGATGTTGATTTGATTCTCGCGGATAAACTGTTCCAAAATCTTTGAGTTTTGATACATCTTGAACGGATTTTTGGTCTTCAAATTAAGGGTGAGGTGCGGAACTTTGGCTTTTTCCAAATCATGAACCAAGCGACCGCCCTTAGAGGCGACAAAGTTCTTAATACCGCGGGCACTCAATGCCTCGGCAATCTCTGTGGTTCCGATTTCAACGCCGCCCATTTCGAGTTCGGGCAAAACCTGTAATACGACAGGTTGATTTTCTGCTTTGCTTTTTGACATTTTATTTGTTAATATCCTCAACAATAAACACAACAACAGGAGTCCCGCTAAATGACAGAACACCGATTTTCAGCTGAATTTACAACGAAAATTGAATACATAAAAGCAAAAAGAGCAATAACTAACAGCTTTACGGTGTTATACACCCACGGTTTGTATTCTGATCCGTGGGGACGCAAGCCTGATACCATTAAAAAATGGTGCGCCGCCAATAACGTATCGTTCTTGCGCTATGAACTTGCCGGTCACGGTATGGATGCTCAAAACTATGAGCGTGTTGACGTGAATATCTGGAAAAATCAAATTCTTGAAGTGATTGACACCATGATTGAAGGCGATGTGATGGTGGTTGGTTCTTCCCTGGGCGGATGGCTTAGCTTGTTGGCGGCGGAGGCTCGCCCTGAAAGGGTCAAGGCTGTGTTGGGCTTGGCGGCAGCACCTGATTTTACCGTGGATTTGGAGGATAAATATTTGACCGAAGACCAAAATCGCCAGATTCGCGAGACCGGAAGATTAGATTTTGTGAATAATGACTTTACTTATGTCTTCACCAAAAAATTAATGAGCAGCGGTCGTGAAAATCGCATGCTTGACCGCACGATTAACATCGATTGTCCGATTCATCTGATTCAAGGACAGAAAGACGCCTCGCTTGACTGGCGCAAAGCCCTGCAAATAGCCAACGCCGTCACCAGTCGCAATGTCGAGATTAAACTGCTCAAAGATTCCAATCATCGTTTGGGTGCGGATTCGGATTTGCAAACAATTTGCGATTCTCTCAATGCTTTGGCGATGACAATTCGCTAACGTCAACGGATGACAATTTGCTCAATACTTTTAGCTAAACCGCTGGCGTTGTCGGTCTCTACCAAAATGCCATAAAGCGAGCCGTGCCCCTTGGCGGGAGACAAGCGCCCGCCGCTGAACTTGTGCAGCAGACGGTTGATAGGCTCTTCTTTGTCAAATCCCAAAACCGAGTCATAGTCGCCGCACATCCCCACGTCGGTGATATAAGCCGTGCCGTTGGGCAACACGCGGGCGTCAGCCGTCGGCACATGGGTGTGAGTACCGGCCACGACCGAGACCCGACCATCAAGATAATAGCCGAACGAGAGCTTTTCGGAGGTTGCCTCCGCGTGAATATCAACCAAAATGGCGTCAACATTGCGTCCGAGGTTATAGCTTTTCAAAACTTTTTCTACTGTCTGCACGGGGCAGTCGACCGCCTCCATAAACAAGCGCCCGACCACTTGAATAATCAGCAGTTTTTTGCCGTTGGCAAGGTTGATTTCGGCAAAACCGCGACCGGGGTTGGCGTCGGGATAATTGAGCGGACGGATAATCTTTTTGCAGTCGTTCAAAAACGGAATCAAGTCGCGTTGATTCCACACATGGTTACCCGTAATCAGCGCGTCAACACCGGCCTCTAAAAAGTCGCGGCAAATCCCGGGGGTGGCGCCAAAACCATGCGCGGCGTTTTCAATATTCACCACAATCGCGTCGGGTTTGTATTGTTCTCTAAGGGTGGGGAGATTGTTCAAAACCGCTTCCCTGCCGGCGCGGGCGACCACGTCTCCGCAATAAATTATCTTCACGTTTTTGTTCCTTAATCAAAAAAAACTCCGCAAGCGGGAGTTTAGACAATAAAAAGAGGAGGAACCGTCGTGCCGTGCATAAACATTCTTATCGAACCGCTTGATCAAGGTGGGTGCCATATAAACGAACCACGATTCGTTCAGGGACAGCTCCCTAATAAAAAATGTTGGCTCGGAAGATCTGCGGCAACACGCACACAACAGTAAGCCTCCCATATCAACAATCTACAATAATTTTATTTGATTTGCAACAGAATTTATCTGTCCTGTCAACTCTTTAATCTGCGCGGCTAACGCCGTGTCCAAGGTTTTGACATCATCCTCGCTATAACCTTGAACAACCGGTGCGCTCGACGCAGCCGCAGCGGTCGGATTCCCTGCCGCAATATTCTTTTTCAGCTCGGTCAGCTCATCTGCCAACAGTAGCCCGACCATGGCCAAAAGCATATTCTCGTTCACCTGCTGATTGCCCTGCGTCAATAGCTTGGCTTTCTCGTCCAACAGACGTGAGAGTTTGATGATGCTGACCTCCTGACCGTCTTCGCAGGCAACGGCATATTCGCGAGAGTTAATGGTGATAGTAACTTGTGACATTTAACTTAATCCTGATACCTTATCTAATTTGGCGACCAACTCGTTGATGTTGGCAACGGCATTTTGCGAACACGCCGTCAGCATCTCGATTTTTTTCTGCGCCGTGTCCAGCCGTTTTTGTTGCTCATTGTTGCGTTGCTCGGCGTTAATCAGCTTTTCTCCCGCCAACTGCGAACAAGCCGATAAGGCGCTGTTCAGCTCTTTAAGAGCCTCGGCGGTTTTCACCAAAGAAATATTTTTGCTGCTCATAAAAATTTGTCTTTCTTTTATTTAATTAATCACCTATATTGCTAAACACATAATAGAGAGTAATAAAAATATATCAAGAGACAAAGAAAAATTATGCAAAAGTTTATACTTAACCTGACAAACGAAGACAACGCTTTAATTGCGGATTCTGATATCGAGTGCTTTATCGCACCGACCGAGGCGGGCGAAAACAGCCTCAAAGCATGGCTGGATGAGGCGCGCCGTCATAACAAAATTCTGTTGCTGAGTGGACAAGACTGCTGTGCAATGTGTCAAAAACTCGGCGCAGACGGCGTTTTGGTTGATTTGAGCGCCAGTGAGCACTGCGCCAAAGATGTGAACTTTGCTCGCAAGCAGATTGGGGATAAAGTTCTGGGTGTTATCTCTCGCAATCGCCGTCACGAGGCAATGCTCATCAGCGAGTGCGAGCCGGACTTTGTGGCGTTTAAGGTTTGGCAACAGGGCTTGGAGCGCGCGGCCGAACTTGTCAGTTGGTATACCGAAATGTTTTTGATACAGTCGGCGGCGGTTTTGCAAGAGCCAATCAGCGACTTGCAAACGCTTGATTGCGATATTGTTGTCGGAAACGCCTCGGATTATAAAATTTTTGTTGCGAAAAAATAAAGATTGGATTAAATTCCAAACAAAATCAAATTTTAACATTGTAAATATGGAGACAAATACATGAAACAGTTAGCAGGTTCAATCAGAATTGGTTGGGTAATCGAATACAAAAACAAACCTTGGACAATCACCAAAGCCATGCACATCAAACCCGGTAAGGGCGGCGCTTTTATGCAAGTTGAGATGAAGGCGGTTGAAGAAGGCACCAAAACCAACGAACGTTTCAGAACCGAAGATACTGTTGAAAAATTGATGGTTGAAGAAAAAGACTGCCAATTTTTGTTTGAAGACGCTACCGGCTTGACTTTTATGGATGCTGAGACTTTTGAACAATTTAATATGCCCGCCGATATTTTGGGCGACAGCCGTCCGTTTATGACTGACGGTATGACTGTTGTTATCAGCTTTATCGACGGTAAGCCGATTTCGGTTGAATTGCCGTTGCAGGTTGTTTGCGAGGTTGTTGAGACCGAGCCTGTTATCAAAGGTCAGACCGTTTCTTCTTCTTACAAACCGGCTGTTTTGGATAATGGTGTTCGCACCACTGTTCCTCCGTTCATCGGCGTGGGCGACAAAATTGTTGTCGGCACTGCAGAAGCTAACTATGTTGAAAGAGCAAAATAATGGTCGCATACCTTTCTCCGCGTATGACGCTGTTGATTAACGGCGTTAAAAAAGCCGCTTCCAATATGGACAGAGACTTTAACGAGATTGAGCAGCTTCAGTCTTCGGTTAAAGGCTACAAAGAGTTTGTGATTGGAACTTATAATAAGGTCAGCAAGGCTCTGCAGGTTGAACTTGGTAAAATTCACCCTGACTATCCTCTGGTTGACGATGCTTCCAAGCTTCCGGCTCAGGGTGGTTGCTTTTTAGTGAATCCGCTTGACGGTCTGGTTAATTTTGCGCACGGCGTGCCGCATTTTGCCTTGACGGTTGCAATTTATGAAAACGGCAAAATAATCAGTGCCGTAATTTATAATCCGGCTTTGGATAACCTTTACTTTGCCGAAAAAGGCAAGGGAGCGTTCAAAGAAGGCTACCGCAATCACGAGCGCCTGCGCGTGTCGTCTCGCAAAGAACTGTCCGAGGCTCTGGTTGGAACATTGGTGAGCTACAATAAGAGCGCTATGGAATACGACAAAATCCAAAACCGCATTGTTTCGGCTTGTGACAATGTTCGTGTTTCCGGCTCTTGCGCGCTTGATTTGGCTTATGTCGCATCCGGCAAACTCGATGCGCACGTCAGCCTGAGCAACAAGTTGGCTGATTTTGCCGCCGGATTGCTGTTGGTTAAAGAGGCCGGGGGTTACATCTACGAGATGAATCAGGCAGATATCCGCTCCGAAAATCTGGATTTGGTTATCGGCAGCGGCAACCTGATTGCCACCAATGCCGAGCTTGGCAAAAAAATTTGCGGCTTGTTCAAATAATTAAACTTTAGGGAAAAAGAGATGCGTGGGAAACTGCTGTTTTTGTCCGCCGTTTGTGCCATGTTTGTGGCTGAACAAACTCTTGCGGCCGATGATGTTTATGTTGATTTGTCGGTATTGGATGCCGTGCCGCAGGACAGTATCGGATTCGTTCCGGCGCAACCTCTTTTCCCTGAAGTTAAAAATACTGCAAAACCGGCAAAAGCCAAAAAGGTCGTAAAAGCGAAAAAAGCCGCAAAACAGCCCGCCGCTAAGAAGAAAACGGTGGCTGAAAAAAACAAAACCGCCGCGCCTAAGGTGGAGGTAAAAGCAAAGGCAGAGGCAAAGGTTGCGGCGCCGTCACCGGTCGAGCCGGTAAAAGTTGAACCTTTGTCTGAGGCACCTAAAACCGTGCCTGTTGAGGAAAACACCGCGCCGCAGACCAAAACCGAGGTAAAAGCCGAGGCGCCGAAAGCTGCCGAAACACCTTTGGCTGAGGCAACAGAAAAAACGGCTGAACCTCAAACCCCGACGGTCGTGACTGAAGAAAAAATTGTGGCGCAAATCGCAGATAAAGTTCAAGAGAGCGACAAGTCGGCGGAGGTAACCCCGTTGCCGACAACAGAAGTCAAAACCGCGGAGCAGCCGCAACAATCTGCAGTTGCCGAATCATTGGTGATTTCCGCCAACTCCGATAATCTGCCCGAGCAAAACGCCGCGCCGGCATTAAAAGAGGTTTATGCCGTCACGTTCCCTTCAGATTCGTCCGAGCTGACGTCTGACAGTCAGCAAACGTTGGAAGAGGCAGTGCAAAAGTTTGATAAAGATCGCCGCAAAAAAATCGCCATTAAGGCCTATAACTTTGACAACGGCGAAGATTCCTTCCGCAAAAAGAGAGTGAGCCTGACTCGCGCCACCGAAGTTCGGTCATATTTTCTGACCCGCGGTTTCAAAAATTTCAGCATTAAGGTGGTGAACTCTTCCGCTGATGATGAATATAAAAATATGGTCGAGGTTGAAGAACTGGACTAAAAAATTAAAAAAAATTTAAATTAGTACTTGCGTTATTTTTGAGAGTAATGTATAAGAGCACTAAATTTATGTCAATTATATAAAATTTGGAGAAGAAACTATGAAAAAAGATATTCATCCGGATTATCACGAGATTACTTATGTGATGACCGATGGTACTGAAATGAAAACCAGATCAACCTGGGGTAAAGCCGGCGCCAAAATGACCCTCGAAATTGATCCTAAGTCTCATCCGGCTTGGACTGGTGTTCACCGTATGGTTGATACCGGTGGTCAGGTATCTAAGTTTAACACTAAGTTTGCCGCTTTTGGTCTCAAAAAAGACACCAGCGCTAACTAATTGCTTGTTTAGTGTTTTTTAACCTGCATGGAGTTATAATCTATGCAGGTTTTTTTGTGGAATCATCATAAATGGTAAAAATTGTAAGATACGAAGTTTATTCTGACGACGGTAACGGTTGGCAGTTGGTTGAGCAGTTCTCGGGCGAGGACAGGCAAGAGGCTGTTTTTTGTGCCAAAGAGGTGGAGGCAGGCAACCGTCCGGTCAAGATAATCCGTGAGATTTATGACACGGACGATAACTCGTTTCAAGAGAGCGTGGAATACATCAGCGGTCTTAAGGTCAAAACCAAAGAAAAAATAAAAGCCGTTGAAGACAGCATTTTTGATGACCTTAAGGGCGAATATAATGTTGAGGCCACGCCGTTTAAGATGTTGGCGTCGAACGTGGTTTCCAAAGCCATAATGAAGCTGATTCTCATTATTGTTTTCAGCTTGATTTTGGCTAATATCCTTGTCAGTCTGGCAGTACCGATGGTTGAATTTTTGGTGCCGGACGAGCAGCGTAAAAGCGTGTTGTTCTTTGGCTTTTTCATCATCTTTTTGCTGATAGCGGCGCCGCTGCTGTTTTATAAAATCCCTTGGAACGTGTTTTATACGCTTCATCAGGGCGAAAAAGAGCTGATTAACGAGCGACACTTTTTCCGCCACGCTGCCTCGCTGATTAATAATTACAATCTCAACGACAATGGCAAAGAGGTTGTTGTTCCGGTTTTCCCTGAGGCGCCGTTAGAATATAAGCAGTACATTGTTGACTACCTGTCGCAAATTTTGAACAATCTTGATGTTAAAATCCGGTTGACCGATAGTTTCAATCGACTGGGGATTGAACTTGTGGTTTACGGCGGGTGTCTTGAGCTTTCGCGTTATGGGCATCTGTTGTGGGCTGAGGCCAATTCGCTGCTCTACGAGGCCTTTAAGGTCTTGGAGGGTGACAATGTTGATTTGCAGGCTTTTTATGAGGCCAAACGCAGTTATGGCGATAATAAAGTTGCGGTCTTTTTGTCGGGAGTGGGCGCCTACCTGATGTCTCAGGTGATTCACGGCATCCCTATGGATGCCGGCGTTTTGAAAACCACGCTTGAAAAATGGATTGGTTCCAACACCCGTCCCGAAACCAGTACCGAGATTGAAACTTCCGCCACGGCTGAGGGGGAGGGCGACAACAATGGCGCCGTGTTTGAGTGCCTGGTCAATGTTCGTCTGAGCGCTCATATCTATGATGACGAGAAAAGTGTTAATGATGAGGAGCAAAATGCGGTTCGCGCCGACTTGCGCAATATGGTGGCGGGACTGGTGCAGCGCTTTCACGGCAAAGACGTGGTCGAGTCCGAAGATATTACATCGGTGCGTTTTTCCAAGGTGGAGCAGGCGGTAAAGTTCTCGCTCGCCTTGCATGCGGAACTTGACGAGTTCAAAGACAAGCACGCCGAATACAATTTGATTATGGATGATAAAGTGGCGGTTTTGGAGGTACCTTCCGATATGGCGGTCAACCTTAATGCGTATATCTCGGATGTTTTGGATTATGCCTATAATCAAGAGATTATTGTTAATGCCACCATCAAAGATGAATTGTTGGATACGCCGTATAAGTTTGAGTTTTTGGGTGATAAAAACCTGCGCCGCAGTGAAATGTCTCTGCCGTTGTATAAAATGAGCGCCTAAAGACGATTAATTTTTGAAAATCTTAAAAAAAAGACTTGTATATTGCGCAAAGAAAAACTATCCTAACGACAATTTTATAAAGCAAATTTTGATATATATAGCAAATATGAAAGGATTAAGAATATGACGGCTCCTCTGATGCCTAAAGCCACGGCGGTTTGGTTGGTTGAAAACACGACTTTGACGTTCAAACAGATTGCTGATTTTTGTGAATTGCACGAACTTGAGATTCAAGCGATTGCCGATGGCGATGTTTCGTTTAATATTATGGGTTTGAGCCCGATTGACAACAATCAGCTCACCATAGAAGAAATCCGCCGCTGCGAGGCCGATAATTCCGCCGCTTTGGTAGCTTGCGAACTGGAACGCAACGTCAAACTCAAAAACACCAAGGCTAAAAAGCTGTTGTCGCCGACCCAACGCAGTGAGAAACCTAACGCCATTTTGTGGGTTTTGAAAAATTGTCCTGAGGTTATTGACGCTCAAATCTGCAAACTCATCGGTACCACTAAGCCCACCATTGAGGCAATCCGCAACGGCACCCACCGTGATATGATTAATCTGCGTCCGAAAAATCCGGTAGCTATTGGTTTGTGCACGGAAAAAGATTTGGATAAGGCAATTACCTTGTGCCGTTCTCGTGCCGAAAAAGCCGCCCATGCGAAAAAGAAATAATCTCGCGTATGATTGAGATAAACCAAAAAAAGAGCCGAACTTCTGTTCGGCTCTTTTTGTAACTTGTTTTTTAGAACAGGCTCAATACCGATTGAGCGGCTTGCGAAGCCAAACTCAAAGAGTTGATGGCCAGTTGCTGTCTGGTTTGCAGAGCCAACATATTTGCAGATTCTTCGTTCATATCTGCCAACGTCAGCTTGTCGGCGCCTTCCTCAAGAACGTTTACCAAATTTTCGGTAAAGTCTTCGCGGGTTTCAACAATAGAGTAGTAGTTACCCAAGTCAGAAGACATAGCGCGCAGTGTGCTTGTGGCCTTGGTGATATTGTCAATCGCATCGTTAATGGCCTTATCTTGCGCTTTCAACTCTTCCGGAGTTGCGCCGGCATCATCATCGGCAACTTTACCCCAATCCTTGGCCTCGACAATTCCCAAACCGGTGGTTGATGCGTCTTTACCTGTAATGGTAATGTTTGAGGTTCTGTCTTCGTTAAAGGTTACGGTCAAAGAGTCGCCGCCAATCAAGTTGACACCCTTATAGCCGGAGTCTTTAGTCAACTTGTCAATTTGGTCTCTGATTTCGTTAAACTGTTTCATATATTCGGCGCGTTCGGTATGATCTTTAGCGTCTAATGCCGATGTTGCAACGGCTTTAGCTTGTTCAACGAAAGATGTGATAGCCTCAATACCTTCATCAGCAGCCTGAATGGTTGAAATAGCCTGCCCCATGCTGTCCAACAAAGAGTTCAAGTCGCTGGCGCGGTTGTTCAAAGATTGAGCGGTGTAATAAGAACTGGGGTTATCAATGGCTGAGTTCACCTTATTACCGGTTGCCAAACGCTCTTGGGTTTGGCTCATCAAATCAGAAGTTTGTTGCAAAGATAACAAGTTAGAACGCATACTTGCGGTTAAAGATATAGTAGACATGGCTTTTCTCCTAAATTCTGTGGATTATAAATACCGTTCTTACTGTCGGTACAGTTTGGAATATAGCACATAAAACCAATGCCGGCAATAACGCCGGCATATAACTTTAGATATATCTTGCTCAAAATAAACGAAAAATTCAGTAATTACAACTGGTTAAAAAGTTCACCAAAAACCTCGTCCTCTTTTTTGACCAGAGCGGCGGCGCTTTTGATGGCACTATAAAAATCACACTTCAGAATAGCCTCGCTGATAGGGTCAATCAACGGTTTGAGACTCGGTGCAGCCTTTTGCAGGTCGCGCACATACTCAATATAAAAATTGTTGAGCTTGGTGGCGTCTTTGGCCAAATACATTTGTTGCACAATAAAATAAACCCGCTTGCTCGGTGTGTTGGCTTCGTTCTCGCGCAAAATAAACTTCTCGCGCAAAATCGGCACATTACCCTCAATATAAAAACGAGTACGTTCGTTGTCGTTTGTAATCAGCGCGTCGCCGATGATAATACTTTCATGCGGTTTCAGCTCAATTTTCAAAGGCATAATGTGTCTCCTGCAAAAAAATTATAATATTTATTTATAAAACTTTTATTTTTTTTTGCAAATCTTTATTTTCTCTTGTATATATATTGCAAGAAACAAAAACAAAGGGGTTGAGATGCTGTATATGCCTAAAAAATTTAATGCCAAAGAGAAAAACGCCTACCTTCAGGCTTTGACATATATTTTAAATTTGAGCGGCCCCGATAATGCCATAAAAAAAGAATACCTGCACTTGCAGATAAAAGAAGCCGGCATCCCTGAAGAAAAATTTGTAACATTGCCGACACCCGATAAAGACACGTTGATAAAAAGCCTCAAAGGTTTGGACGATTTGCGGGCGCAACGCTACATTATCCGCGAGATGATAATGTTGGCGATTGCCGATCACGAAATCACCGATGACGAGATTCGTAATATCTATCAAATCGCCGAGGCTGTTGGCGTCAGCGGCGAAAAAGTCGGCGACTTTTTTATTTGGGCGGCCAAAGGCATTGAGTGGAAACTTGAGGGCATCCAGTTGGTTGAAGAAGATTTGTAGCCATGAATTATGTAGAACCGCCGATAATGACCGTTAAGGGCGTCAGACTGGCTTTCGGCACCAATCAGTTGTTTGAAAATGTTGAGTTTAGCATTAACCGCGGCGATAAAATCTCGCTTGTGGGGCGCAACGGCTGCGGCAAATCGACGTTGCTGAAAGTTATCAGTGGCGTGCAAGAACCCGATGACGGCGAGATTTTTATTCAGCCGCATACCAAAATTTCTTATATGCCGCAAGAGCCTGATTTTACGGGCTATAAAACCCTGCGCGATGTGGTGCTGTCAGGGCTTGAAAACACCGAGCAAAATCAGGATTATAAAGCCGATATCTTAATCAAAGAGCTGGGCATTCGTGAACATCAGGCGCCGTTTGAATCTTCCGGCGGCGAGCGCAAAAAGGCCGCGTTGGCAAAGGCTCTGATTGGTGAGCCCGATATTTTATTGCTCGACGAGCCGACCAACCACCTTGATATGCCGACCATTGAAAAGCTCGAGAACATTATCAAAAGTTTTCGGGGCGCGGTGGTACTCATCAGCCACGATCGTATGTTTTTGAGCAATATTTCTCAAACCACGTTTTGGTTGGATAGGGGAATAATGCGCCGCAACAATAAAGGTTTTAAGTTTTTTGAAGAGTGGCAGGAGCAGGTTATTAATCAAGAGATTATTGAGCAGAAAAATCTCAATAAGAAGCTGGAGGAAGAAACCGAGTGGTTGCACAAAGGCGTGACCGCGCGCCGTCGCCGCAATATGGGACGTTTGCGTCGCTTGCAACAGTTGCGTCAGGAGCGTAGGGAACAACTCAAGCAAATCGGCTCGGTTAATCTTGAGGTGGAAGAGGCTGATTTGCGCTCCAAAATGGTGATTGAGGCCAAGCACGTCAATAAAACTTATGGCGACCGTGTGATTGTCAAAGACTTTTCAACCCGTGTGATTAAAGGCAATAAAATCGGCATTGTCGGGTCTAACGGCGCCGGCAAAACCACTCTGGTCAAACTGTTGACCAAGCGCTTGGAGCCGGATTCGGGCTTTGTGCGTATTGGTAAAAATCTTGAAGAAGCCTACTTTGACCAAAATCGTGACACGCTTGACCCCAAAAAAACATTGTGGCAAACTTTGTGCGATAAAGGCGACCATATTTTTGTGCGTGGCAAATATCGCCATGTGGTGGCTTACCTTAAAGATTTTTTGTTCAAGCCCGATCAGGCCAAATGCCCTGTTGCCGCCTTGTCCGGCGGTGAGAAAAATCGCTTGATGTTAGCCGTGGCGTTGGCGAAAAAGTCCAACTTTTTGGTGCTCGACGAGCCGACCAACGACTTGGATATGGACACGCTTGACCTGTTGCAAGAGGTGCTGGCGGAATACGAAGGTACGGTTTTGATTGTCAGTCACGACCGCGACTTTTTAGACAGAGTTGTGACCTCTATCATCTATATGTCCGGTGATGGCACCGCGGTGGAACACGCCGGAAGTTATAGCGAACTGTTGGCTAAAATGCAAAATAAAACACCGCAAAAATCTGAACCAGCTAAAAAAACACCGTCAAAAGAGACCAAGAAAAGTGCCGCGCCGGAGAGCAAAAAGGCAACGCGCCTGAGTTACAATCAACAGCGTCTGCTTGAGGTTTTGCCGCAAAAAATCACCGAACTTGAAACGGAATTGCAAAAAATTGAAACCGCGTTGGCGGATAGCGAACTTTACACTCAAAATCCTGACAAGTTTAACGAGTTGACCGCGCGTCACGAGAGCGTGGCGGCTGAAATCGCCCAATCAGAAAATCAGTGGCTCGAAATTCAAATGCTCAAAGAAGAGTTAGAAAACAATTAGCGTTGTCGGCTATCGGATAACTTTTGCTTTAATAAACGACGGTAGGCTTTGAACTTGTCTGCAATCTGCGAAAGCAGGTTTTTCTTGTAGCCTTGTTTAACCAGAGCCTGATATTTGAGACTCAAAACCGCAAAACCTTTCTTGCGTTTTAGCAGCGGCAGTCGCTCGCTGTTATAGGCGCTGGCAAATTTTTGCGCAGTGCCATGCTCTTGGGCGGTTGAGAGTATGCCTCGCCACGAGTGTTGCAGTAAAAAGGCTTTGCCAAGGCGATATTTGCGCCCGTCAACCTCCGCCATAACACCGCATCCGTACGCCGCAAAATGACAAGGCGAGGTGAAATTTTTTAAGTCTCTGTCAGATAAGTTTACGCCATATTGCGCCGTAAATTGCTTAAACGCCGCGCGGGTCATTTTCAGCCACTCTTTATCCTTAAACTCAAACCCGTTGTTGGCCCACACATAACCGCCGCAAGTCTGCACGCCTTGCTTTGTCATTTCAGAAGAGGCGTAAATTTCCACACAAGAGGGCTTTACAGGTTTGACGATTTTGTCATATTGCTTGATAAATGCAAAGTTTTTTCGGCTCAGCAGCTGAGTAATGCTCAAGCCCTGCGGATAATCACCGCTTTCGGGCTTGTTGACGGATTCGATATTAATAATCAGATTATCGTTCAGGCCAAAAGCAAATTTTTGCTCAATCAAAGCTTTTTGTTGGTCTTTGCCCACCTCTACGGTCAAGGTGCAACGTGGCGCCTCTTTCCACCCGCCGTCAATCATACACCCCAAGTAATGCACGTCATAGCCGTCTTTTTGCAGGTCAAACGGCCAAGCGTCCCGAGCCTTTGCCGGAACCTGAGCGAAAAAGTTGTCAATCTCGGCGGCGCTGCTAAACTGCATACCCGAGCCCAACATCGGGGCGTTAAAAATTTTATGACTGATAAGCTCAGACATTAGTCTTGCTCGCTCAACTGTTCCAAAAGGCTTTGATTTTCGGCAACCGCGCGTTCTTCAGCGACCGTAACCCCTGCATATCTGATTTCTCGGTCGATATAATAGCGAATATCCTGCGCCTGTTTAATAAATTCTGCCGCGGTGGCATCGTTTTCAGAGATGGCGTTGCCCGACATCATTTGCTTGGCTTGCAGTTCCAAACGGTTGGCTTCATCAAGTTTTTGTTCGCGGTTATGCAAATATTGCAAAATTTGTTTAATTCGTTCTTCGGCGTAAAAAAAGCGTTTCGGACGCCAACCCCATACCAAAAACCACTCGTGCGTCGGCTTATCCAAGTAGCTTTCCAAATCCCGACTGACTAAAATTTCGGGTGCGACGTGAATCCGCTCGTTAAAATATTCCTGCTTGGTTTGAGCATAACGATTAATTTCATCAGCCGACAGCTCGGTTGTCGTCACTTCCGGCACTTCTTTTTGTAGCATGGTGATACTGCTTTCGCCCCAAAACCTGACCACAACCGCCAATACCACCAAAATGACAATGTAGCTTTTTTTCAGTTCAATGCGTTTGAGCTTTTGCAGTAGGGATCGTTGCATCTTACCACCTTAAGTTAGAGATAACATAGTCAGGGCTTGCGTCAAAGTTGGCGGACAGCTCGCGGGTTTTTGCCACATCGGGAATATAACCTTCACCCAAAAAGTTCACATGCACGCCCTTAGAAATCAGCATACTGTCAACACCGAGCAGGTGCGCGCCCTTAATATCGGTCGGCAGACTGTCGCCGATAACCAAAATTTTATCTTTTTTAATGTTGGGCAGTCCGTCAATGGCATAGGCAAACAACTTTGCGTCCGGCTTGCCGTTGGTGATGATTTTGCCACCCAAAACCGCGTATTGTTCAGCCAATGCGCCCGCGCCCAAAACCACTTCGCCGTTGGCAAAGGTCGAGGTGTCGTTGCCCACGCACAACATCGGCATATTCAAACTGGCGGCGTGCTCCAACAGCGGCACATATTTTTCAACCGTGTCGGTTTCATGCGCCACGCTTTCAACATAAACAAAGTCGGCCTGAGCCAATGAGTCAACCTCTTGATAGTCAGGCAACCCCGCAAAAACGCCGTTATAATTTTTGCCACCCAACCTGTAATATTTGTTGCCGATTTTACCCAACTCGCCGCTCTTGGCTTTGAGCTGATAATGCATAACCTCGCCGGCGGTGACAATGGCGTCAAAAACCGCCAACGGCACTTTGTTCTCGTGCAAAAAACGAATAACCGATTCGCTACGCCAAAAAGTGTTTGACAACACCACCAAACGCACACCCTGTTTTTTCATACTCTTCAAGGCGTCCGCCACATCTGGTTTGATGATTTTTCCGTCAGTGATAACACCGCGCAGACCCAAAATCACCGTATTGTATTTGTCCATAACTTTAGCGGCGTTCACAATAGGTTTAATCATTTTAATCATAACGTTTCAACCTGTTTATATTATCTCAAAAAACTACATCGACTTTATTATATTTTTTACCTTAATTCAACCTTTATTTATCACTTGTACGGCAACAAAAAAAGCCGGAAACGCAATGTTCCGGCTTAAGATAAAATGTCTGAATTTATTTCTCTGCCTCATCCGTCGCAACGGGTTCGCTGCTTTCAACCGTGGCGGGAGCAACTTGCTCGCTTGACTGACGTTCAATCGCCTTAAACAACGGATGTTTTACTCTTTGCCCGATTTTAATCTGGTGCTTAGCCACATCACCGGCGTTGATTTCCAAAACTGCGGCGGCAGGGAACGGAGCCACAATCAGCTCTTCGGAATAAGGTTGCGCGTTTTCCTTAATCCAATAAACCACGCCCTCTTTGGTCAAAAACAGCATATCCAAAGACAACTTGGTGTCTTTCATCCACATAGCGGTCACTTTGTTTGGCACTTTCGAAAGGTCAAACAGCATACCGCCGTCTGCCGGTAGTGAAGTATGGTTCATCAATCCGGTCTCCAACTCCTTAATCTCGGAGGCGGTCTCAACATTATACACCACATCGCCGCTGTCGGTCTCAACAATCAGCTTAGAGGTTTCGGCCTTGCTGCAGCTGCAAACCACCAACACGGCGGCAAAAATCTTAAATAGTTTATTCATGCAAATAATCCTTATGTTCTGTGCTGTTGACTTTTCTTGGACTCCACTGCGAAACCACGACCGGTCCGTTCTGTGATACCAACACCTTTTTAGGTGCGGCGTATCCTCTCTCTCTTTCTCGTATAGTGCCACAATCATTTGATTTGTCAATTAAAGAATTCCAGTCCACCACGGTCTGTGAACCTTTTTGATAAGTTTTGCCGAATAATGGCAAGGCTGTGACAATTTGTTTGAACTGTGCCAAAGACAGCGGGCTGTATTGCTGCCAAATGTTTTCCAAAAACGCGGTGATGTTGTCTTCCAACCGTGTTTGTGGCATAAACGGTCGCCCGAAGGCAAACATTTTTTTGATATTCGGTTCAAAAAAACCGCTCTCGTCGCACAAAAACAAACAAGGCATAAGCATTTGTCCCAAATGCGTTTGGGCAAAACGGCTCTGCGCCAAAAACAACAAATGGTGCAGTTTTTCATCTTCAAGATAAATGCCGTCTTTTTCCGCGCGACCGAAAAACCAATAAGCGACGTCTATGGACGAATTTGTTGCCGGTGAAACCATCAAATTTTCCTTATCATTGCAATGTCTGATACTATAAATTAAAAAGCGGATAAAAACAATGCCAAATGCAAAATTTTTTTATTGCCTATCTTTGATTTTGTGCTTGTCTTCTCAAAGTTAATAATATATCAATATAGGGGTTAAAAACGTTTTTTTAAGGTGTTTATTATGTCAGGAAAAATTAGAAATACGGCTGTGTTGTTGTCTTTGGCTGCCGGCGTTTGCGCCGGATGCACGCATTATGCGGCGTTCCCCGAGCTTGAAGAAACGCGGGGTGTTTTGTCGTCCGATAGTCAAAACGCGGCGTATGACGATTCTTCCTCCCTTTCGGGCAAGGAAAAAATGGTGGTGACCGAGCCTCTGCCCAAGTTGCCCAAGCCCAAGGCTCAGCCGGTGACCAAAGTTGCCCAACCGAGTGAGAAAAAAATTGCCGTTTCCGCGCCGGAGGCTGTGAAAGTTGCGCCTAAACCAACTGCTAAAAAAACTAAAGACCTGAGCCGTCCCGACCCGAAAGTAAACGAGCTTGATGTTGCTGACAACAGCTTCGTGGTGCCGAGCAAAACCACGCCGGTGGTGATTGAGGATATGGATTTGACAGAGATGGACGCCTCTGCCGGCAATACCAAAGTGCTTAAGCCTGTGAGCGAAACCAAAACCATCGTGCCGGTCAAAAAAGAAATCCGCGAGCTGAAAAAAGCCCCAAAACCGCAATCAGCCGAGCCGAGCGTGTTCTATCTGGCCGAAACCGTTCACTTTAACAACGGCGGCTCCACCGTTGACGGCAGTTACTACGGCAGCCTGCGCAAAGTGGTGCAAGAGGCCAAACGCCACAACGGCAAAATCATTGTTCAAGGGTTTGCCTCAAGCCGCACCCGCAACACCGATATTGTCACCCATAAAATGACCAATCTTAAAGTTTCGACCAAACGCGCCGAAAATGTTGCCGCGTTGCTGATAAAATACGGAATGCCCAAAAACCGCGTTATCACCGAGGGCTTGTCCGACAGTCGTCCGGTTTATCAAGAGGTTATGCCCGAGGGTGAGCGTATGAACCGCCGTGCCGAAGTTTATATCAGTTATTAAGATTGTGAGGGAAGAGAGTGTCTGACGCAGAAAAATCATTAAGCGGCTGCCTGTGGAAAGCCTCAACCTATGATGACCGTCAGGCGGATGTTATCGCTCAGCGTTTTAGTCTTCCGATTTTAGTCGCCTCAATTTTAGCGGCTCGCGGTGTTGCGCCTGATGGCGTGCCCGCCTTTATTGAGCCTAAACTGCAAAACCTAATGCCTAATCCTTCGGTGATGAAAGATATGGATAAAGCCGCGGCTAAAATTGCCGACGCCATAATTGCCGGACGTAAAATCGGGATTATCGGCGACTATGATGTTGACGGCGCTACATCTTCATCTGTTTTGCGTATGTTTCTTGAGAGCGTGGGCGTCAAACCCTCGGTGCATATCCCCGAGCGTGAGGAAGGCTACGGTCCCAGTGTTATGGCGTTTGATAATTTTGCCGCCGAGGGCGTTGACTTTGTGATTACGGTAGACTGCGGCACCACGGCGTTTGATGTTTTTGACTATGCCAAAAGCAAAAATTTTGAGGTGGTTGTTCTGGATCATCACGAGGCTGAGGTCAAACTGCCGTCAGTTTATGCGTTGGTGAACCCCAAGCGCTTGGATGATGACAACGACTATCCTTATCTTAAATATATGGCGGCGGTTGGTGTGGTTTATATGACCGTCATTGCCGTCAATCGCGAACTGCGTCGTCGCGGATTCTACCAAAACCGCCCTGAGCCGCAACTGCTCTCGTGGCTTGATTTGGTGGCGTTGGGGACGATATGTGATGTTGTGCCGCTGATTGGTTTGAATCGCGCGTTTGTGCGTCAGGGGCTAAAGGTTATGGCGCAGCGCCGCAACATCGGCTTAAAAGCGCTGATAGACAAAGCGGGCGTGTCTGAGGCGCCGACTTCGTTTCATTTGGGCTATGTTTTAGGACCTCGTATCAACGCTTGCGGCAGAGTGGGTGAGGCGTCGCTCGGTAACCGCCTGTTGTGCAGCCAAAACGAGACTGAAGCCGCCATGTTGGCGGAAAAATTAGACGAGTTTAACACCAAGCGCAAAGATATTGAAAATTATGTGCTGGAAGAGGCCATCCAAATGCTTGAGAGCAAGCCTTCCGAATATCCGATTGCGTTTGCCGCGGGTGAAAATTGGCATCAGGGCGTGGTGGGTATTGTGGCCGGCAAACTCAAAGAACGCTATAATCTACCGTCGTTTGTCATGTCGATTGAAGACGACGAGGTCAAAGGCTCGGCGCGCTCAATTCCGCAGGTCGACCTCGGCGCATTGATAATTGCGGCTAAGGAAAGCGGTGTTATCACCAAAGGCGGCGGACACAATATGGCGGCCGGTTATTCGCTGTCGCAAGATAAAATTGAAGACTTTCGCCGTTTTGTGGGCGAATATGTCAAAAGCAAATTGGGCGATGAGGCGATTGTGCCGGTGCTTGAATATGACGGCAAGCTTGATTTGCAGGGCGCAACGGTAGATTTGGCAACCGGTTTGGAACGCTTAGAGCCGTTTGGCGCCGGCAATCCTGAGCCCAAATTGGTGATTAAAAACGTGCGTTTCAAAAAGTCAGGCATTGTCGGTAGCGGTCATGTGCGGTGTTTTTTGAGTTCAGATAACGGCGGCAGCCTCAAGGCCATGGCTTTCCGTGCGGCTGATAATGACCTTGGGCAAGCCATGCTGAACAGCCATAATGACTTATACGATGTTTTGGGAATATTGCGCCGCGATAATTGGATGGGGCGCAATGCGGTGCAGTTTATTATTGAAGATGCAAGAAAGGTAGCTTGATGAAACAGGATAAAAAAGAGATAAAAGCCCGTGCGCAAAAAATCAAACACGCCCGTTTGGAGCGTGAACGCGCCGTATTTATGAAACTGGGCGGCAAAATTAAAGCCTATTTTTTTACCGGTATCTTGGTGACGGCGCCGGTTTCCATCACCTTTTATTTGGCCTATAAGCTGATTGTGTGGATAGACCGTCTGGTCAACCGTATGTTGCCACCGGAGTTCAGTCCGGAACTGACCATCCCCGGATTAGGCGTGATTGTGCTGTTTGCAACGCTGATTATTATCGGTATGTTTGCCGCCGGATTCTTAGGGCGCTTTTTCTTAAAACTTGGCGAGTGGATTTTGTTCAAACTACCGTTTATATCAAGTGTCTATTCGCTGATTAAGCAGGTTTTCGCCACGTTCTTATCAAATAAAAATCAGGCGTTTAATCAGGTGGTTATGTTGGAGTATCCGCGTAAAGGTTTATGGATTATGGGCTTGGTGAGCACACCGACCACCGGAGAAATGCAAGACAAACTGCCGGAGCCGATGTTAAATGTGTTTATTCCCACCACGCCGAACCCCACATCGGGCTTTTTGATTTTTGTGCCGAGGTCGGAGGTTATTCCGCTTAATATCAGTGTGGAAAACGCTGTCAAGTTTATCATCTCGGGCGGTATCGTCAACCCCGATTGCCCGCCGGAAGATGACAACGAGTAGTAACAAAAAATGCCGGAACAAATTTTCCGGCATTTTTTATAAGCTATTTCAAAAGCCTTTGTTTTTCGCGATTCCAGTCGCGCTCCTTAATGCTTTCGCGCTTGTCATAAAGCTTTTTGCCACGACCCAAGCCAATCTCAAGCTTGGCTAAACCACGGTCATTAAAAAACAAACGCAAAGCCACCAAAGACGAGCCTTTGCGAGACAGCTCGCTGATAATTTTCACAATCTCTTTGTGGTTGAGCAACAACTTGCGGTCACGTTTTTCGGCGTGAGATTCATAACCTTTGTTGGCATATTCGGCAATAAACATATTTGATATGAACAGCTCGCCGTTTTTCTCGATTCCATAGGCATCGTTAATGTTGGCGTGCCCCATCCGCAAAGACTTGACTTCCGTGCCGGTCAGTTGCAATCCGGCAACATATTTATCTTCAATAATGTAGTCAAAATGAGCGCGGCGGTTTTGCGCCACCAATCCGTGAGAGATAAAATCAGCGCGCCGAATTTTCTTTGCCATATCAGCAAACTTTCTCGGACGACTTGTCAACCAGCATCAGGTCGGCACTGCCTTGCTCCGCCGGAATCGGTGCGCCGGCGCGCATACAATGACCGTCAATATAAGCCCCCGGTTCAATGGCGATAGAATTGTGGGTGGCGTCACCAATCAGCTTTGCGGTCTTAGATACAAACAGATTGTCAGCCATGGCTTTGCCGCGCAAGGTGCCGTATAAGTGCATGTTTTGCACTGTCACGCAACCGGTCACCGAACCCTTAACGCCGATAACCAGCTCCGAGCAACAAATATCGCCCTCAACGTGTCCGTCAATATGAATAATGCCGTCACTTGTTATGTCACCGTTTACCTTTGTGTTTTCACTAATAATTGTCGGAACGGGAATAGAGTTGTCATTTTTGCTCAATCTGCGAGCGATTTTCAAAAACAGCAAACGTTTTAATTTTTTCATCATATACCTCCTTTAAGAAGCCTTAGCTTTAATAAACGGCATCGGGTTGACGCTCACGCCTCTGTACAACACCTCATAATGCAGGTGCGGACCGGTAGAACGACCGGTCGAGCCGACCTCGCCGATAACGTCGTCGTATCTTAGCTTTTCACCTTTTTTTACATATATTTTATTTAAATGTCCATATTTGGTTTCAAAACCGTTGCCGTGGTCAATTACCACCAGATTGCCATATCCGCGGGAGAACTCGGCCTTGGTGACTTTGCCGGCGGCCTTAACCTTAATTTTGTTGCCGGTGCGACTGGCCAAGTCAACGCCTTTGTGCGAGGCGCGGCTACCTTTGAACGGGTCTTT
>CAKQSV010000001.1 GCA_934273635.1 uncultured Alphaproteobacteria bacterium | reverse complement strand
TGGCAGTGAGAAGCGAAGACGCACGAGCGGGTTCGACTACCAGCGAAAGGCGGGCGAGAGAACGCCGGTTGCCGCAGGCAATGAGCGCCTGTGCGACCGAGTTTTTTTTCAAAAAAACGAAGGTCATTCCCGTTGCCCGCTCCAATAAACAAAAAGGCACCCTTACGGTGCTTTTTTTGTTTATTAAGAGCTGGCAGTGAGAAGCGAAGACGCACGAGCGGGTTCGACTACCAGCGAAAGGCGGGCGAGAGAACGCCGGTTGCCGCAGAAAAATTTTACATATTTTACAAAAGTCTTATTTATTAATAGATTTTAAAGCCAACTTAAGATAAAAAGAAAAAGTCCAATGACGCGACATTGGACTTTTCATTAACTCAAGGAGGTTAAACCTCATCTTTAACATCCCTATGAGTTAAAGATATGCTATTTTCTCTTAAAAGTCAATAGACTTTAAGGGGATGTAGTTCAGGTTTGACCTCTTGTCAATCGTTCCCTTTGTGGAACTGAAAGGATAAGATGTCTATACTGATAAAAGTTTTAAACATCATTATTTTGATGTTTAAAATCATCATTATCGCTATCCGATAACGATGAGGAGAGGAACGAAAGTCCCTCTCCCTTTTATTTGCTAAGCCCCGATAAATTCACCAAATTAAACACTTTTTATTGGACATAACGCTTTTTTCCAAGATTTGAGAGAAAAAAGCATATACACATTGCCCATATCCCAACAAATTTATTGATTTTTTAGCAATTATATGCTATATAATAGACCAAGCGGAGGTAATTTCCTTGTGCTGTGGGGTTCCGTAGGTTCCTCTGGCGAAAGCCTAAATAGCACACAAGGTTCTTCGTTTTTTTATATCCGATTAATAACAAAATCATCTATAATCAGATTTCTGAATAAGTTTGTATATTTCGAACTATCAAATTCATACTGCCGAAAAAAAGACCACGAAACAAAATCTACAATTTGTAGCCCTTTGTATGTATTAGGATGAGATATAACAACTTCCAAATCATACGCCCTAGCCAAATCATCTCTAAATTTATTATTCAAATATTTATTCGTCTCACGCTGAGAAGCTACAAACAACTTACGTTCTTTTAGCTTAAATAAGTCATGTTTCAGTAACCTATCAAACAAAGCCATACATATATGATTATAAATTTCGCCTGTAGATGGCACCTCATTTCCACATATATTTTTAAATTTAATCTTATCAAGCGCAACACTGACAACTTTGAAGTTTACATCATCTCCAAAAATCTTTAATAAATTACTCCTAACATCTTCATTTTCCTTATTACAATGAAATACACCTGAAAAATGACACCTATTGCGTGACGGCATCTTCTTAACAGTCCGAGCAATAATCTTTTTGCATAAATCATCATTATCAGAAATTAAAAAAGACATTACAAAATAGCGGCTTGTGTTAGCTTTCAAAAAATTAAAACCTAAATCTCCACTTTCATCCATAAAGATGTATGACATTTCTTCCTCTTCAATTATAAGGTCATACTAAATCTACTAAATTTAAAATATCGTGAACCTTAAGCTCAATACGAAGAAAGATTTTGTGCGCGGTGTACAAATTAGTACATAAACACAAAAACTTCCTAGTAGTAAGCCATTAGATGAATTTTTTATAGCGGATGGCGTGTGGACGACAAGCCTCTTCCCCTAAACGACGGCGTTTGTCAGCCTCGTATTCCTCAAAGTTGCCCTCAAACCAAACAACTTGACTGTCCCCCTCATAGGCAAGAATATGCGTAGCCAAACGGTCTAAGAACCAGCGGTCGTGAGAGGTTACAAACACGCACCCCGGATATTCCATAATACCTTCTTCCAAAGAGCGCAGCGTGTCAACATCAAGGTCGTTGGTCGGCTCATCAAGCAAAATCACATTAGCACCCTTGCGCAACATTTTTGCCAGATGCACACGGTTGCGTTCACCGCCGGACAACTGTCCGACTTTTTTCTGCTGATCCGAACCCTTAAAGTTAAATTGCCCCACATAAGCGCGAGAAGGCACGGTCTTTTTGCCCAATTCTATCATATCCAAACCATCGGAAATCTCTTCCCAAACCGTTTTATTGGGGTCAAGCTCGTCACGAGATTGGTTAACATAGCCCAAGTCAACGGTATCACCGATTCTGATTTCACCACTATCGGGCTTTTCCTCACCGGCAATCATCTTAAACAAAGTGGTTTTACCGGCGCCGTTCGGTCCGATAATACCCACAATCGCCCCCTTAGGAACTTTGAACGACAGATTATCAATCAACAGCTTTTCCCCAAAGGCTTTAGATATATTTTTAGCCTCGACCACCAAATCGCCCAAACGCTCGGTCATCGGGATGGTGATATGCGCCTGAGAGATTTTATCTTTGCCGGACTCAGCCAACAATTCTTCATAGGCGTTAATACGCGCTTTAGACTTAGCCTGACGCGCTTTCGGATTTTTATGAATCCACTCCAATTCGTTAGCCAATGTGCGCTGACGAGCAGTCTCTTCCCGAGCCTCTTGCTCCAAACGCTTTTGCTTTTGTTCCAACCATGAACTGTAATTGCCCTCATAAGGAATACCCTGCCCACGGTCAAGTTCCAAAATCCAGCCGGTCACATTATCCAAAAAGTAGCGGTCGTGCGTTACCATAACCACCGTGCCCTTATAATCCTTCAAATGCTGTTCCAACCATGCCACAGACTCGGCGTCCAAATGGTTAGTCGGCTCATCCAAAAGCAGCATATCTGGCTTTTGCAGCAACAAGCGGCACAATGCCACGCGGCGTTTTTCACCACCTGACAGTTTTGTCACGTCAGCGTCAGCCGGCGGACAACGCAGCGCATCCATAGCGATTTGAATTGTACGTTCAAAATCCCAACCGTTGCAAGCGTCAATTTTTTCTTGTAACTCAGCTTGCTCGTTTATCAGATTATTCATCTCATCATCGCTCATTGGCTCGGCAAACTTAGCGGAAACCTCTTCAAAGCGTTGCAACAAATCGCGAACTTCACCCAAACCGTCCATAATATTTTCCATCACGGTCTTATTAGGGTCTAATTTCGGCTCTTGTTCCAAATAACCGACTTTCACGCCATCGGCAGCCCAAGCCTCGCCATTAAAATCTTTATCGACTCCGGCCATAATCTTTAGCAAAGTCGACTTACCGGCACCATTGACACCCAACACGCCGATTTTTGCCCCAGGGAAAAATGACAAAGTAATTCCCTTAAAAAGCTCTTTACCTCCGGCAAAAACTTTGGTGAGATTTTGCATTACATAAATATATTGATAAGCGGCCATAAAATTCTACTCCTTAAATTTATGGTTAATCTGCCCCGAGTATATCGGAAAAAAGCCAACTTGCAAGCGATTAATACGCCGACCTGATATGTTTGAGTAACGGTGCGCTAGAACCGGTATAAGCCTGCGGCGTGCTGCCATCGATTTGCGCGCCGGAATTAATTTTCAAATTGCTGATTTTGCGGTTGCCTGATTTTTTATAAATTTCTGCGGCGTGTTGTTTCTGCTGATTATCCGCCTTATAGACCGCGGTTGCGTCATAGGGCGCGCGGGGAGTATAAAGCGCCCCGTTGGGCATTTGCAACGTGCCGTCTGCATAGATTTTCACATCAAAAATTTCCTGATTATCAAAACGTTGACTGATTTGTGAGCATTCATAAAAACCGTCCATTTGCTTAGAGATATAAGCGTTGGCTTTTTCGTTGTTATAGGCTTTCATACCGGCTGCCTGCTCGGCATTAGACTTTGCCTTCGTCACCAAAATCACCCGCGCAATCATCTCAAAGGTATCATACCGCGACGCGCCGCACGCCAATCCTTGCCCCGACACCGCGCCCAAAGCCTTGACCTCGTCCATATAAGACACCGGTTCTTCGGCACGCGCCGGCAACACCAAAACCAAGCTCATCCATATCAGCAAAACAAAACGCATAAACTTTCCCTCACACACAATTTGCCGTCATTATAAAAAAAATTCGGCAAAAAGCAAAAGATATCTTAAAAAAACACCCAAAATCCAAATTTTAGGTTGACAAACCGGTTGTTTTAGCTTAAAAGACAGCTAAACATTTTGCATAAGGAAAGAAAAATGAAGATTTACAGTTCTTTGAAATCTAAAAAAACACGCGATAAAGACTGCAAACTGGTTCGTCGTAAAGGTCGTGTATATGTTATCAATAAGAAGAACCCTAAGCTCAAAGCTCGTCAAGGTTAATCATTGATAAATTTCATCTTAGATTTTTGAAAAGCCCGCAGATTTTAAGCGGGTTTTTTCTTGCATTTAAATCATAAAAAAAGAGCGCCGGACTTATCCGTACGCTCTGAAAACACTGATAAAATCAGCCTACTCGGTTGCAATCAATCTGATTTCTACCCGACGGTTTTGTTCTCTGCCGGCAGCAGTTGCATTAGAGGCAATCGGATTAGACGGCCCCATACCAACCGCGCTGATACGAGAAGCGGCTACCCCGCGATTGCGTAAGTAGGTAGAAACCGCCATAGCGCGCTTTTGTGACAAAGTGTTGTTGTGCGCCAAACTGCCGGTGCTATCGGTATAACCGGTAATTTGCACCAAAGTCTTATTATATTCGGCTAAAACTTTTGCCACCGAATCCAAAACCGGATTAAACGAAGGCTTGAAAACCGCAGAATCCGTATCAAAAGTGATATTACTCGGCATAATCAGACGAATCTGACCATTTTCAGTAGACACCTGCACGCCGGTATTAAGCAACTCCTGACGCAATCTGCGTGCCTGAACATCCATATAAGCACCTGTTCCGGCACCGGCGGCAGCGCCAATTCCGGCACCCCAGGCAGCGCCTTTTTTGCCACCGACCAACGCGCCGATTCCGGCACCGGCCACAGCGCCGATTCCCGTACCCCACGCGGTTTTAGAAACTTTGCTCTCGCCTGTGTATGGGTCTGTGGCACAAGCGCTGACAAACGAAACCAACATAATTGTCAAAATCAACTTTTTCATCATAATCTCCTTTAATTAAACTGCACTCAATTTACGCCGTTTGTAGTAAAAAACAAGTAAACAAGCACAAAAAAAGACGTCGGCAATTTCTACCAACGTCTTTAAACCCATACTTAGCACAAACCGCGCTTTTTCATCTCAGCACGCACATTTCTGTGATACATCACCCATTTTGGGTCACAACCATGCTCGTTAGTCTCAATCATTTCTTTGTCGGCACGAGCCAACTCTTCATCGCTCATTTTTGCGATTGATTGACGACTACCCCATTTTGCTGCCACACCTGCAATGCAGAAAATCAGCAACAGCACAAACCAAAAACTAGCCATAACTTACTTTTTTAACTTGTTAAACTTCTCTACTGAACTCTCGGTATAAGCCACTCCGAAGAAGATAAATACCACCATAACCGTAATGACCGCAAAAATTCCAAACATTTCCATAGTCATTGCAAATTAAGAGTTAAACAGTTCTTTTTGATTCACACTGTAATGAGCCGCAGTCTCATTAATAAAAAACGATATGTACTTCATTGTTATAATTATTTAATTTGTTAATAATACTAAAACATCATATTTTTACACCTTTTGCCCCGAATATGCAACAAAAAACTCCGTAAAAATACGGAGTTTTTTTTATTCCATGACATCATCTATATGCATTCCAACACTCAAGCGGCTCGAATTTTTGCAACTTTCACCCCTTTGTTTAGAGCGCAAAACCTCGTCAAGATACTGAGCCACAGTCCGCAAAGGCAAAACATCCCTATCTTTGAGACAAGCATCGGCAATCATATTTTTCACTTTGCTAAGCTCCTGTTGCAAAAAGGCATCGTCAGCATCTCTCAAAACTTCTCGCATCTGTATATTAATGCGAATTGTTTCACAATTAGTCTTTTTGAGCCCTGAAACCTTGTTCCATAGAACCTTAACGACCACCAACAAAATCAGCAGCAATCCCACTAAAACAAAAATGGTTGTGTCCATAATTTTTGAATATTTAAATAGTTTAACAATAATATTTTATCGCTCGTAAATATACGCTCTGACTGGTATTTTGTCAATCAAGCAACAAAAAAACTCCGCATTTTCTACGGAGTTTTTTGTATCTTACTTACTCGTCCACATCACCATGAAAGTTGCCGGCAAACTTTGCTCGCTCAAGACGTTCTTGACGAACCTCATCGCTCATCTCAGGTGAAGTTTTATGATCGAACAAACGGTGCTTAAGCTCGGTTATCTCTTGCTTCAAAAGCTCAATCCTGCCCAACAAAAATTTAACCGTCCACAACGTCAGCAAAAACAGCACGGACAAAAAACAATTATAATTCTCATAATTTTGAATATTTAATTAGTTTAACAATATGTTATCACACTCAATATGCGGTTGATTTTTGAAGAGCCTCAATGTTTTTCATCTGATTTCCACAAAAAAGCCAGTGCCAACATAATCAACCACAAAACCACTAAAGATAACAAAATTCCCATAATTTGAATATTTAAATAGTTTAACAATAATAATTTACTACCCTCAATATATACATATTTTGTCAATTTGTCAACCAGATAACAAAAAACCCCGTAATAATTCCATACGGGGTTTTTGTGCAATATTTAGAGCTTACTCAGCCGGTTTTGGTTCTTCAGCAACCTCGGCTTCTTGATGATTTTCAAGTTGAGCCTGAGCCTCTTCCTCTTTCAGAGCCTGAATTTCCTTATCGTTTTGTGCGGCAACTTTCTTGAGCGAACGCAAGACGGTACCGGTACCAGCCGGAATCAAACGACCAACGATAACGTTTTCTTTCAGTCCGTTCAAGTGGTCAACCTTACCCTCAACCGCAGCCTCGGTCAAGACGCGAGTGGTCTCTTGGAACGATGCGGCAGAAATAAACGACTTGGTCTGCAATGAAGCCTTGGTGATACCGAGCAGAACCGGATCAGCCACAGCCAAAGTACCATGTTCGGCGGCAACCTTAGCGTTTTCAGCCTCAAAGACATCACGGTCGACCTGTTCGCCAACCAAGAAAGTGGTGTCCCCGGGTTGCGTAATTTCAACCTTGCGCAACATTTGCGATACGATAACCTCAATGTGCTTATCGTTAATCTTAACACCTTGCAAACGGTAAACGTCTTGAACTTCCTTAACCAGATATTCAGCCAATTTCTCAACACCGAGAACACGCAAAATATCGTGCGGCGCAGGTGTGCCTTCAACCAGCATATCGCCCTTCTTGACAATATCGCCGTCCTGAACCACCAAATGACGTCCCTTCGGAATCAGGTATTCAATCGGTTCACCCTTGGTCGGAATCACGGTAATACGCTGTTTAGCCTTATAGTCCTTACCAAACTCAACCATACCGTCAACATCAGAAATCAAAGCCTGATCTTTCGGACGACGAGCCTCGAACAACTCGGCAACACGAGGCAAACCACCGGTAATATCTTTGGTCTTGGAGCTTTCTCTCGGGATACGGGCGATAACATCACCAACCTTAACCTCATCACCGTTTTCAACGGTCAGAATAGCGTCAACCGACAGATAATAGCGAACTTCTTTACCGCTTTCATAAGTAATGTGTTGACCGTTTTCGTCCGTCAGCATAATGCTCGGTTTCAAACCGGCGCTGGCAGAGTTTGAACGCCAATCAACCACAACCTTAGAAACGATACCGGTCGTCTCGTCAACATTTTCCTTAACCGAAACGTTATTAATCAAGTCAACCAGTTCAACACGACCGGCTTTTTCGGTAATAACCGGAATTGTAAACGGATCCCACTCGGCAATCTTCTGCGCTTTCTTAACCTTAGCGCCTTCAGCTGCCAAAATCTTGGTACCGTAAGGAACGCGGTGACGAGATTTCTCACGACCTTGAGAGTCAACAATAACAATATCGCAGTTACGAGACAAAACAATCAAGTGACCGTTAGAGTCCGTAACCGTGTGGTTGTTCTCAAGTTTCAGCTCACCGGCGAACGGAACTTCAACACTCGCCTGTTCGGCAGATTTAGAAGCCGCACCACCGATGTGGAACGTTCTCATGGTCAACTGCGTACCCGGCTCACCGATTGACTGAGCGGCAATCACACCGACAGCCTCGCCGACATTAACCGGCGTACCGCGGGCAAGGTCGCGACCATAACAAGCGGCGCAAACGCCGTTCTTGCACTCACAGGTCAAGACTGAACGAATCTTAACTTGCTCAACGCCGGCTTTTTCAACCACGTCAACATCGTTTTCATCAATCAGCTTACCGCGTTTAACCAAAACTTCGCCGGTTTCCGGATGAACGATATCTTCTTGAATTGTACGACCCAAAATACGCTCACCGATAGAAACGATAACGTTACCACCGTCGACCACCGGACGAACAATAATGCCGCGCTCAGTGCCGCAGTCGGTTTCCGTAATCACAACATCTTGCGCCACGTCAACCAAACGACGGGTCAAATAACCGGAGTTAGCGGTCTTCAAAGCGGTATCGGCCAAACCTTTACGAGCACCGTGGGTTGAGTTAAAGTACTCAAGCACCGTCAAACCTTCTTTAAAGTTTGAGATAATCGGTTGTTCAATAATTTCGCCGTTCGGCTTAGCCATCAAACCGCGCATACCTGCCAACTGACGCATTTGTGCGGCAGAACCACGGGCGCCGGAGTGAGCCATCATATAAACGGAGTTGATGTAACCATGCTCGGTTTTAGAAATGTTTTTCATCATTTCATCAGCGATTTTATCGGTACAACTAGCCCAAATATCAACCACCTTGTTATATTTTTCACCTTTGGTAATCAAACCGTTTTGGTATTGCTGTTCAAACTCTTTAACCTGAGCCTCAGTCTCTGCAATCAATTCTTTCTTAGCGTCAGGAACAATCAAATCGTCCTTACCGAAAGAAATACCGGACTTACAAGCGTTGGTAAAGCCAAGGGTCATAATCTTGTCAACAAACAAGCAGGTTTCTTTCTGACCGCAGTGACGATAAACAATGTCGATAATCTCACCGATTTCTTTCTTTTTAACCAAACGGTTTACCAAAGAGAACGGTACGTTTTTATGCTTCGGCAAAATCTGCGAAACCATAATACGTCCAGGGGTTGTGTCAACAACGCCATATTTGAACTCGCCATTGTCGTCAACATATTCCATACGGCATTTGATTTTAGCGTGCAGATCGACCGTCTTCTCAAACAAAGCCATTTCAACTTCGTCAAAGTTAGCAAAAATCGATCCCTCACCTTTCAAACCTTCGGCGTCGTATGTCAGATAATAAATACCCAACACCATATCTTGCGACGGCACGATAATCGGCTTACCTGATGCCGGAGACAAAATATTGTTGGTAGACATCATCAAAACGCGGGCTTCCAACTGCGCCTCAATAGACAGAGGAACGTGAACCGCCATTTGGTCACCATCGAAGTCGGCGTTAAATGCCGTACATACCAACGGATGTAAGTGAATAGCCTTACCTTCGACCAAAACCGGCTCAAATGCCTGAATACCCAAGCGGTGCAAAGTCGGCGCACGGTTGAGCATAACCGGATGCTCACGGATGACTTCTTCCAAAATATCCCAAACTTCCGGACGCTCTTTTTCAACCATACGCTTAGCGGCCTTAATGGTTGTGGCGTGACCGTACAATTCCAATTTGGCATAAACAAACGGCTTAAACAATTCCAAAGCCATTTTCTTCGGCAAACCGCATTGGTGCAACTTCAGTTGCGGACCAACGGTAATAACCGAACGACCGGAATAGTCAACACGTTTACCCAACAGGTTTTGACGGAAACGACCTTGCTTACCTTTGAGCATATCAGACAAAGACTTCAGCGGACGTTTGTTGGTTCCGGTAATCGCGCGGGCGCGGCGACCGTTATCAAACAAAGCATCGACAGACTCTTGCAGCATTCTCTTTTCGTTGCGGATGATAATATCCGGCGCGTGCAACTCAATCAATCTCTTCAAACGATTGTTACGGTTAATAACACGACGATACAAATCGTTCAAATCAGAGGTTGCAAAACGACCGCCATCCAACGGCACCAACGGACGCAACTCAGGCGGGATAACCGGCAAAACATCCAAAATCATCCACTCAGGCTTGGTGTTAGATTCGATGAAAGACTCAACAATCTTCAAGCGACGAACCAACTTTTTGCGCTTAGCCTCACTGTTGTTTTCTTTCAGCTCCTCACGCATTTGGGCTCTTTCAGCCTCCAAATCAATGGCGGCCAAAATCTCTTTCAAAGCCTCAGCACCTATACCGGCACGGAAAGAATCTTCACCGTATTCATCAATAGCTTCCTGATATTGTTCTTCGGTCAACAACTCGTTTACAGACAACGGCGTCAACCCCGGTTCAATCACAATATAGCTTTCAAAATACAAAACTCTTTCCAATGACTTCATCGGAATATCGGTCAACAAGGCAATGCGAGACGGCAAAGACTTTAAGAACCAAATGTGTGCCACCGGAGCGGCCAACTCAATGTGTCCCATACGTTCACGACGAACCTTAGACAAGGTAACTTCAACGCCGCACTTTTCACAAACCACGCCGCGATACTTCATGCGTTTGTATTTTCCGCACAAGCACTCATAGTCCTTGACCGGACCGAAAATGCGAGCGCAGAACAAACCGTCGCGTTCAGGCTTAAAGGTACGATAGTTGATCGTTTCCGGTTTTTTTACCTCACCATAAGACCAAGAACGAATCTGTTCAGGAGAGGCGATTGAGATTTTAATTTGATCAAAGGATTCGCCTGAAACCTGCTGACCAAAAAACTTCATAATATCATTCATATTATATGGACTCCTATTCCTTAAACTTCTTCGTTCAACATCTCAACGTTCAGGCACAAAGACTTAATTTCTTTAACCAAAACGTTAAACGACTCAGGAACGCCGGCCTCAAAACCATCATCGCCACGGACAATAGCTTCATAAACCTTGGTACGACCGTTCACATCATCGGACTTAACCGTCAACATTTCTTGCAGAGTATAGGCAGCGCCATAAGCCTGCAATGCCCAAACTTCCATTTCACCGAAACGTTGACCACCGAATTGAGCCTTACCACCCAGAGGTTGTTGTGTAACCAAAGAGTACGGACCGACAGAACGGGCGTGCATCTTTTCATCAACAATGTGGTGCAATTTAATCATATAAATGATACCAACGGTAACCTTACGGTCGAATTTTTCACCGGTACGACCATCATACAGGTCAATCTGACCCGATGTCGGCAAGCCGGCCATATCCAACATTTGGTTAATATCGTCTTCATGCGCGCCGTCAAATACCGGCGTAGCCATCGGCACACCGTTTTTCAGGTGAGCAACCATCTCGACCTTTTCGTCATTTGTCAACGGAGCGACATCGCGGTTGTATTGTTTGTCACCATAAACTTCCTTCAATTTGGCATTGAGTTCGTCAATGGTCTTTTCACCGCGTTTGTACTGTTCGCACATCTCGTTCAACTGACGACCAAGTTCTTTAGCAGCCCAACCTAAGTGGGTTTCCAAAATTTGACCAACGTTCATACGAGAAGGCACACCCAACGGGTTCAATACAATATCAACCGGCGTACCGTCTTCCATATAAGGCATATTTTCCAAAGGCAGAATACGAGAAATCGTACCCTTGTTACCGTGACGTCCGGCGATTTTATCACCGGTTTGAATTTTTCTCTTGGTCGCAATGAAAACTTTAACCATTTTCAAAACGCCTGGGAGCAAATCGTCACCGCGTTGAACCTTCTCAACTTTGTCTTCAAAGTGTTTCTGAGCTCTTTCGACACGAGCGTCAAAAGCGGCGCAGAACTCTTCGATATGAGCCATAACGTCTTCGTCTTTAACGACAATCTTACGCCATTGCGAAGACGGAACAGCAGCCAAAGCCTCTTCGGTGATCTCAGCGTTTTTGGCAATACCCTTCGGAGCGTCAACCACTTTCTGACCAACCAACATCGACTTCATACGAGCGTCGAAAGAACGGCGGATAATGGCGATTTCATCATCACGGTCTTTGGCCAACTGAGAAATTTCTTCCTGTTCGATAGACAAGGCACGCTCGTCTTTCTCCACACCACGGCGGGAGAACACGTGAACATCAACCACAATACCTTCAATACCCGGTTGAACACGCAAAGAAGTGTCGCGAACATCAGAGGCTTTTTCACCAAAGATAGCGCGCAGCAATTTTTCTTCCGGCGTTACCGGAGATTCGCCTTTCGGCGTCACCTTACCGACCAGAATATCGCCGGCCTTAACTTCGGCGCCGATATAAACGATACCGGCCTCATCAAGGTTGCGCAAAGCGTCTTCACCAACGTTTGGAATATCGCGGGTGATTTCTTCTTGTCCGAGTTTGGTATCGCGAGCCATAACCTCAAATTCTTCGATATGCAAAGAGGTCAAAACATCATCGCGAGAAATACGCTCAGAAAGCAAAATCGCATCCTCGTAGTTCAAACCGTTCCAAGGCATAAATGCCACCAAAACGTTCTTACCCAAAGCCAGTTCGCCCATTTCGGTACAAGGACCGTCGGCCATAATATCGCCGGCTTTAACCTTGTCGCCAACCTTAACCAACGGCACCTGATTGATGCAGGTGTTTTGGTTAGAACGACGGAACTTCTGCAATTTGTAGATTTCGACACCGGCGTCAGAAACATCACCGCTCAAAGACCGAACCACAATACGGTTAGCGTCAACGGCGTCAACAATACCGTCATATTTGCAAACCACGGTTGCGCCTGAATCTTTGGCAACAGCGGCTTCCATACCGGTACCGACCAACGGAGCTTCCGAACGCAGCAAAGGCACGCCTTGACGTTGCATGTTTGCCCCCATCAACGCACGGTTTGCGTCGTCGTTTTCCAAGAACGGAATCAAAGCCGTAGCCACCGATACCAACTGTTGCGGCGACACGTCGATGAAGTCGATTTCTTCCGGATTGTGGAACTCAAATTCACCGGCTTTACGGCAGGCAATCAAATCATTTTCAAAACGACCGTTGTCATCAACTTTAGCGTTAGCCTCGGCGATAATGTGTTTGCCTTCTTCATCAGCCGACAAATAAACCACATCGCTGGTAACCACGCCGTCAACAACCTTGCGATACGGGCATTCGATAAAGCCATATTTGTTAATACGAGCATAAGTTGACAACGAGTTAATCAAACCAATGTTCGGACCTTCCGGTGTTTCAATCGGGCAGATACGACCATAGTGCGTCGGGTGCACGTCGCGAACTTCAAAGCCGGCGCGGTCACGAGACAAACCACCAGGGCCCAATGCCGACAAACGACGCTTGTGCGTAATCTCAGACAATGGGTTGTTCTGATCCATAAATTGCGACAACTGCGAAGAACCGAAGAACTCGCGAATAACCGAAGCGATTGGCTTAGCATTGACCAAATCCTGAGGTTTAACATTGGTCAAAACTTCACTGCTCATACGCTCGCGGATAGCTCTTTCCATACGCAGCAAGCCCATACGGTATTGGTTTTCCATCAACTCACCGACCGAACGAACACGACGGTTGCCAAGGTGGTCAATATCATCAACTTCGCCCTTGCCGTCACGCAGCTCAACCAGTCTCTTGACAATACGCAAAACATCGTCCTTGCGCAAAACGCAATAAGTGTCCGGAGCTTCTTCAAACGGAATATCCAAAGAAATGTTCATCTTAACGCGACCGACTGACGACAAGTCATATTTTTCGTGATCAAAGAACAATCCATGGAACAAAGCGTCAGCTGTCTCGTATGTTGGTGGTTCACCTGGGCGCATAACACGATAGATATCGAGCAAAGCCTCTTCGCGGCAAGTGTTTTTATCCGCCTCTAAGGTATTGCGAATATACGGTCCGACGTTTACACCGTCAATAAACAAGGTTTTGATTTCAGAAATTTTAGCGGCAGAAATCTTATCCAACAACTCTTCATTGAGCTCGGCGCCGGCATCAGCAATAACTTCACCGGTCTTAGCGTCAATCACAGCGGTTGCCAAAAACTTGCCAAACAACTGATTCGGCGCAACACGATAAAATTCCAAACCTTCATCAAGCAACTTCTGAGCCGAACGAACATTCAGTTTTTTACCGGCTTCCCAAACCGTCTCGCCAGTTTTGGCATTAATCAAATCAAAGTCAAACTTTGTGCCTTTAACACGCTCGGGCACAAACTTAGCTTTCCAGTTTTTCTTATCAGCGGCATAAACATCAATATCATAGAAGTAGCTTAAAATCTCTTCCTTATCCATACCCTTAATCTCGGCAGGATCAATAGTTTTGCCCTGAGCAGCCAAAGCCTTGATTTTTTCTTCGGTTTCTTTTGAATACAAAGAATACAAAACCGAAGTTACCGGCAATTTACGACGACGGTCGATACGAGCATAAAGCAAATCTTTGGCGTCAAACTCAAAATCGAGCCAAGAACCGCGGTAAGGAATAACACGGGCGGCAAACAAATACTTACCCGAAGAAATGGTCTTGCCTTTGTCATGATCAAAGAACACCCCCGGAGAACGGTGCATTTGCGAAACGACAACGCGCTCGGTACCGTTAAAAATAAAAGTACCTTTGTCGGTCATCAACGGCAAATCGCCCATATAAACGTCTTGCTCTTTAATATCATGAATAGATTTCGCACCGGTAGCCTCGTCGGTATCCCAAACCACCAAGCGCAAAGTAGCCTTGACCGGAGCGGCATAAGTCATATCGCGCTTAATACACTCATCAACATCATACTTCGGCTCTTCGAGTTCATATTTTACAAATTCCAACTCGCCGTTACCGGAAAAATCTTTAATCGGGAAAATAGATTTGAAAACATTTTCCAAGCCGAACTCGCAATTTTTATTTTCAATAAAATCTGCATAAGAACCGGTCTGGACTTCAATCAAACTCGGCATATCCGACACTGCGTCGATTCTGCCGAAAGTTCTTCTTACACGTCGTTTGCTCGTATAAGATTCTTTCATTGTAGTTTCATCCTCAGGTTAAAATCTACGCCAATACCGTCAAACTAATGAACCCCGAACGTAGAAGAATTAAAAAAATTTGTCAGGATTGAAACCCGATACACCATAGAAAAATTCTTTCTCTTATCGGGATTCGCACAATAATTTTATTACAAAACTAATCGCAGGGCAGAGTCCGCCCTGTACAAAGATTCGCGTAACACTACACCCAAATAAAATATTTTGCAACACCTTAACGCAAAAAATTTGACTCTTATTTCAACAATTTAACTCTTCCGAATCGCAACACAAAAAAAAGTGCCCTGAAACACGTTCAGAACACTTTTTTTCTCATGACAACTGCAAAATCTCCGCCATACTGCTCACATAGAGCTTAGGCTCAAGATCGCGGTTGCTAATCCACTTAATGGCGCTCTCCACACCTGCCCACAAAGCCTCAATGTTTTTCAGCTCCACTTTTTGCTGAAAATCCATCTCCATGGTTTGAATCCGAACCGCCGTCATCGGCTTGCTCTCGGCAGCGGACAACAATCTGACCATAACACGACCGACTTTCCATTGGTTTGGAGCAACTTCTTTCTCTTCCTCCACACGACCTGAGATGATTTTCTCCAGCTTTTTAGCCAGTCCCAACAAAGTGCTGAGGTGATTAAAGCCCTCAAACAAACACGCCGTAATCTCGATTCGCAAAGCCTGATAATCAAGCGGTTTCACCAACTTCAGCGCGCTGTTAAACATAAGCGCCTGCTCAACGGAAAAATCAGACAGCACCACAATCGGACGGCGCATATTATGTCCCGTCTCATACCCCATTTCAGCCTCCAAGGCACGAGTCTTTTGCGCGTTCCACTCAGGGTCGAGTACAATCAACGGCATACCGCGGTTTTTACAGAGTTTGGCATTTTCCAACACCTTATCCGAACCGGAAAAATCAACGATTGCATCCGGATTACAACCTGCAAAAGAGCGTTGCAAATTACTGGAACAATCGCCGTAACCGTTGATATAACCGTGAGAATCTTCCAAAAAGAAACCTTCGTCAACCAAGCGACAGCATCTGATCTTTTCTCTAGAGGCATACTGGCGCATAACCATTTTTCCCAACGGGTGCAAAGCACCTGAAATAATTGTAAAATACATAAAATAATAGTGTTAAAATTAATAATAAATCATTATAGACAAAAATACACTTTTTCACCTCAAAGTCAATCTTTTTTCCCAATGGCAAAATAAAACCGCCATCCTTTTGAGAACAGCGGTTTTTTGCATTAGCGCCAATATGACTTTACATGGCCTTCAACAGATATTCGCCCATTTTTTCGGTATAAAACGCCGGATTGCTGACGCTCTCGCCCTCGGCGATTTTGGCCTGGTCAAGCAACAAACGCGACACTTCTTCCACCTTGGCTTTTTGTGCCTCGTCACCAACCATCTCGCTCAATTTAATAATCAGCGGATGATACGGATTAACCTCTAAAATGCGGGTGCTGGCAAAAGCTGTCTGTTGTTGGTGATTGCGCATTAAACGTTCCAAATGCAAACTCATTTGCCCGTTTTCCACCGCCAAGCTGACCGGACTTTTCGTCAGCTTGTCCGTAGGCTCGACTTTACCGACTTCGTCTTTGAGCAAATCCGCCATAAACGCCGTCAGTTTAGCCAAAGAACCCTCCTCGGCTTTCGGTTCGTCTCGGGCGATTTTCAGGTCTTCCTCCGCTTGCGAAATATGCTTGATGGCCTTGCCTTTATAAGAGGTCAAAACTTGCGGCCAAAACTCGTCAATCGGGTCTGTCAACAACAAAACTTCAATGTTTTTAGCCTTAAACGCCTCCAACTGCGGATTGTTCATCAGGGTTTTAACATCATCGCCGGTAATATAATAAATTGACTTTTGCTCGGGTTGCATACGAGCAATATATTCATCAAGCGATGTTAGTTTTTCGCTATCAAACGTTGAGACAAAACGCGACAACTCGGCAACTTCTTCACGGTTGCTGAAGTCCTCATAAATACCTTCTTTAAACGCCGCACCGAACGCCGACCAGAATTTGGCATAGTCATCGGCGTCTTTGGCGCGGGTTTTAAGTTCCTTCAACAAACGAGAGACTGTGCCCTGCTTGATTTTGGCAATCAACGGGCTTTGTTGCAACATCTCGCGTGAAATATTCAGCGACAAATCCGCCGAGTCAATCACGCCTTTCACAAAGCGCAGATAAGTCGGCAACAACTCCTCAACTTTGTCCGAGATAAACACCTTGTTCACATACAGTTTAAGCCCCTGTTTTTTATCGGGTTGAAACAAATCGTACGGCGCCTCGGAGGGCACAAACAGCAAACCGGTGTACTCAATATTGCCCTCGGCCTTAAAATGCAAACGCAGCCACGGCTCGTCAAAGTTTTTGGTAATGTGATGATAAAATTCTTTGTATTGATCATCGGTAATTTCCGCCTTGTTTTTCGCCCACAAAGCCGAGCCGGTATTGACGGTCTCCTCCCCCGCTTTGCCCAAATCCAACACAATCGGATAATCAATATGGTCAGAATAGGTGCGGATAATCTGCCGCAAATAAATACTATCCAAAAACTCTTTGGCGTCATCTTTCAAAAACAGCTTGATAGAAGTGCCGTTGGCTTCCTTCTCAGCCGATTCGATTTCAAAACCCTGCGTACCGTCCGAAACCCATTTATAAGCCTGACACTCACCGGCTTTTTTGGAGGTGACTTCAACCTTGTCGGCTACCATAAACGCCGAATAAAAGCCCACGCCGAACTGCCCGATTAAATCCATTGCCGAGCCGTTGTCCTTAACGTTTTTCACAAAATCGGCAGTGCCCGATTTGGCGATTGTTCCCAAATGATTAACCATATCCTCACGGTTCATACCGATACCGTTGTCTTCAATCGTCAGGGTTTTAGCCTCAATATCGGGAATGATTTTAATTTTCATCTCCGTGGTAGTTTTGGCAATTTCGGGATTAGTCAAACAAACATAGTGGAGCTTGTCGCAGGCGTCGCTGGCGTTAGAAATCAGCTCACGCAGAAATATCTGCCGTTCGGAATAAATGGAGTTAATCATAATATCCAAAAGTTTGCCGACCTCGGCCTGAAAGTTAATTTTTTCGCTCATAAGAACCTCCGTAATAAACATCTGTTCTTAATATGGGGCGCTAAAACCGCTTTCGCAAGCCCGATTGCAAAATTTTGCTTGATTTTATCCGAAATCAAGTTAGATTAACGGAGTTGTATAACAATTTCTAATTAGGAGTTTAATTAATGGTTTCTGTAGTAAACGATTCCTGCATTAAGTGCAAAGCTTGCGCCAGTGTATGTCCGGTAGACGCTTTTCACGAGTGCGAATCTCAGTTGGTTGTAGACCCTGATACTTGTATCGCTTGCGGCGTTTGCATTTCTGAATGCCCGCAAGGCGCTATCTGCTCTGATGATGAAGCAGACGAAGCAACTGTTCAGTTCAACGCCGAACAGGCAAAAGTTTGCCCCGGTGCGAACGACTAATCTTAAATGTGCTTAAGAGAAAAGAGGCTGAAATTCAGCCTCTTTTTTATTCCTATTTCTTTTCTATTATCCCTCTGTTATTGAGTTGTAACCCCTTATCCTCAAGAGCCAATCTACCACTTTCATCAAAAGTATAGTAATATATCAGCTCACGCTCATTGATGCGATTAGCGTCAACCGCACCTTCGGGAACACCCCATAATACCGAAATCGGCCATGTCAACAAATTAAGCGTGCCATAAAGATAGTGCTCACTTTGTCCGCCATTTCCTGCAGCCAAATAAAAATTACCGCCACCCGGCAAAATATTCAACATAGCAGCCCCGACAGGACTGGCAGGACGCTCCCAACCACCGACCGGCGTATCAACGGTTATTCCGTGTGTTTTCAGACTGCGCAATGTTTGTTTTTCTTGCATTGTCAAAGAAGTGCATGCTGAAAGCAACATCACAACCGCAACCAATATTTTTTTCATTTTTGAAATCTCCTTATGTTAATTAAGCAAAAACCACCTGATAACAGGTGGTCGGAGAGTTCGAAAATCATAGGCTAGTAATGACTCTTTTAGCCTTTCAGCCAGAGGCTTTGAACATACGCTAAAAGCTCCCCGACCATATTGCTACAATCGGGGATATATTTACCGCTATCGCAATGAACAGATAGCAGTATGACGATGTTATATCTAAACACCGACTAACCTAAGAGCTTTCGACAGCTCCGTACCAAAGTACTAAATGAGGTTCTAAAACCACATCTGCGTAAATTATAAAAGGCACACACAAAATAATCAATACTATTTATCTTTTTTGCATTTTTTTTGCGATAAAGTCTTGATATTTAAAACCAAGTTGGTATTGTAAGGCGAATTTTATTAATCACGAGCGACGACACTCAAACTCCCAAACGTTTTCTTTCATAAATAGCTATGCTGCGAAGGGATTTTTGAGCGCCGCGTACAATTAGCTACGCTAGCGAAAAAATTCCTAGCATGATGGCTATTTAGGAAAGAAAAACAAAGATGAATATGAGAAACATCGCCATTATCGCTCACGTCGACCATGGCAAAACCACGCTTGTTGACGGACTGTTGCGCCAGAGCGGCACTTTCAGAGACAACCAAAAGGTTGCCGAATGCGTTATGGACAGCAACGACCTTGAAAGAGAAAGAGGTATTACGATTCTGTCAAAATGCACTTCCGTCAACTGGAAAGGCACACATATCAATATTGTAGACACACCGGGACACGCCGACTTTGGCGGTGAGGTTGAACGCATTTTGTCAATGGTTGACGGCGTTGTGCTGTTAGTAGACTCTGCCGAAGGTCCGATGCCGCAAACCAAATTTGTGTTGGGTAAAGCCCTCAAAATCGGTCTCAAACCGATTGTTGTCATTAACAAAGCCGACAAAGCCGACGCCCGCGTTGACGAGGTTTTGGACGAGATTTTCGACCTGTTTGTCAGCCTGAACGCCAATGACGAGCAACTGGACTTTCCGGTTCTTTATGCTTCCGGTCGTAACGGTTGGGCGGTTAAAGAAATGACCGATGAAAAGAAAGATTTAACCCCGCTGTTTGAGCTGATTTTATCTTATGTTCCCGAACCAAACTGCGAACCTGACGCGCCGTTCAGAATGCTTGCCACCACCTTAGAGGCCAACAAGTTTATCGGTCGTCTGCTAACCGGTAAAATTCAGTCCGGCACATTGCGCGTTAATGACACTGTCAAGGTTTTAGACGGCAAATCACAAGAACTTGAGCGGGTTCGTATCAGCAAAATTTTGGCTTATCGCGGTTTGGATCGCGTGGCTTTGGAAGAAGCCCACGCCGGAGACATTGTTGCCGTTGCCGGAGTGGTTAAGGGTACCGTGGCCGACACCTTGTGCGACCTCAGCGTTAACGAAGCCATCCACGCACAGCCGATTGACCCGCCGACATTGTCTATGACTTTTTCTATTAATGACTCGCCTTTGGCCGGTCGCGAAGGCGACAAAGTCACCTCTCGTATGATTTGGGACAGACTTTGCAAAGAGGCCGAGGGCAACATTGCCTTAAAGATTTCTCGCACTGACACCACCGATTCGTTTGAGGTTGCCGGTCGTGGCGAACTGCAACTCGGCGTTTTGATTGAGACCATGCGCCGCGAAGGCTTTGAGTTGTCAATTTCTCGTCCGAAAGTTTTGATGAAAAAAGACGAGAACGGCAACTTGTTGGAACCTGTTGAAGAAGTTGTGATTGACGTTGATGAAGAATTTTCAGGCACCGTGGTTGAAAAGCTCGGACAAAAACGCGCCGAATTGGTAGAGATGATTCCGTCTCAACTCGGCAACAAAGTTCGTTTGATTTTCATTGCGCCTTCTCGTGGTCTGATTGGTTATCACTCCGAGTTTTTGACCGACACCCGCGGCACCGGCGTGATGAACCGTATTTTCAAAGACTATGAACCCTACAAAGGCGAGATGTCAGGTCGCCGCAACGGTGTTTTGATTTCAGCCGAAAACGGCACTGCCATTGCTTATTCGTTGTGGAAGTTACAAGACCGCGGTCCGATGTTTATCGACGCCAACGTGCCGGTTTATACCGGTATGATTATCGGCGAGCACACCAAATCCAACGACTTGGAAGTCAACTGCTGCAAGTCTAAACAGCTGACCAACATCCGCGCCGCCGGTAAGGATGAGGCGATTGACCTTATCCCGCCGCGCAAGTTGTCTTTGGAACAAGCCTTGTCTTATATTCAGGAAGATGAGTTGCTTGAGGTAACGCCGAAAACCTTGCGCCTGCGCAAACGCATTTTGGATCCGATTGCCCGCAAACGCGCCAAACCGGAAATCATCCAATAAAATCAAAAGAGCCTCTTCGCAGTCAAACGAAAGAGGCTCTTTTTTTATATTTTTACAAACATCAACCAACCATAATGCAACAACGTCTCTAAACCACCAACCTTACTTTTGGCTTTCTCTGAGCTTGTTGAGTTTTTTCAGCAGCATTTGGCGTTTCAAACGGCTGATACGGTCGATATATAAAATCCCATCCAAATGGTCAATCTCGTGTTGCAGGCAAACAGCAAGCAAACCGTCGCCCTCAATCTCTTGTTCTTGACCGTTATAGTCGGTGTATTTTACCCGCACTTTAGCGTTACGCTCAACTTCTGCGCGCTGTTTAGGCACCGACAAGCAGCCCTCTTCGCCACAAACTTTATCTTCCGAACGCCAGACGATTTCCGGATTAATCAAAAACAGCGGACGACCGGCTTTATAATCATCACCGTCTTCTTCCTGTTCAACATCAATCACCACTATACGCTTCAGCAACCCCACTTGCGGCGCGGCCAAACCGACACCGGCAGAGGCATACATTGTCTCCAACATATCGTCCAAAATCTTTTGAACTTCCGCGTCAACCTTTTCAACCCGTTGCGATTTTTGCTTTAACACCGCGTCGGGGTATTCATACAACTTCAAAACCGTCATAACTTCCGCTCTTCAATTACTCGCGCACGGCCTTAGCCACTTTATCCAACAAAGCATTAACCATTTTCGGCTCATATTTGGTAAAGAAGGCATAAGCCAAATCCACATATTCTTTGATAATGATTTTAACGTCCACATCAAGAGTGCTGACAATCTCATACACCGCGCACAGCAACAAGGCTTGCAACGTGCCGTCCATACGTTCAAACGACCAACCCTCGTTCAAATAGGCGCTCAAAGACTGCTCCAACTGCTCTTTGCGGCTGTGAACACCCTTAACCAACGCCGTAAAATAGGCCGTGTCCATCTGCTCCACCGGCACCATTTCCTCATGATTGAGCATATCCTCGGCAATCACATAACGCCCGACCTCGCCGCTGACAAAATCTTTAATAACTTCATCAACCGGCAGCTGCGAATACGCAATCATATAAGTTGCCTGCACGGCGGCCAAACGGGCGCTGGTGCGCATTCTGATTTTTTCTGACACAAATTTATTCATCATCATATTCCTTACCTGAGGTTTTATTATCGTCCGGCTTAGCCAGATTATCAATGGTTTCCACAAAATTTTCAAAATCTTTAACTTCGCGAAAGTCCTTATAAACCGAGGCAAAACGAATATAAGCGATGTGGTCGATTTTTGACAGCGCCTCCATCACATATTCGCCAATTTCCCCCGAGGGAATTTCCGCCTCGCCCGAACTTTCCAACCGCCGTTGAATTGAGTTGACGATTTTTTGCACCCGCTCACCGTCTACCGGACGCTTGCGCACCGACAACAAAATGGATTTTTCCAACTTATCACGGTCAAACGGCACTCTGTCGCCGTTTTTCTTAACCACAATCAGCTCGCGCAACTGCACCCGTTCAAAGGTCGTAAACCTCGACCCGCACTCCGGACACTCGCGGCGGCGGCGAATAGCCGTATTGTCATCGGCATTGCGAGAATCTTTAACCTGCGTGTCATCGCAACCGCAAAAAGGACATTTCATTTTTCACTAATTTCCTTGTTTTAACAGGTCATCGGCAACCTGATAAAGTTTTGAAGAATATCTTGCTCCTTTTATAAGGACAATATCATTATTTTGCAATAATTTATTTAGCAAAAAGTCGGTCAAACCGTCTTTATTTTCAAAATAAAAAGTCTGCCGTCCGTCTTTCAGCTGTTCCAAAATCTTTTTAGTCTCCGGACAAACCCCGATAACAATGTCGATTTTAGTACCAGCCAAAACTTTGCCCACTGCGATATGTTGCGCCTCCGAGGTGTCGCCCAATTCGGCCATTTTGCCCAAAACCGCGATTTTTCTGCCCTGACAAGGCATACTGTCTAAGGATTTTATCGCCAGTTTCATCGCCTCGGGCTGACCGGAATAACTGTCGTCCACCAACTCAAAAGACCCGCCGCCGAACTTCAAACGCGAGACCTTGCCGCGCCCTGCCAACGCGCCAAAATTTTTGACTTCAGCCGCGGCCTTTTTCACATCAAGCCCCAACAACGCCACCACGTTGAGCGCGCATAAAGCGTTGTATAAATAATGCTCGGCATTGTCACTCAACGAAAATTCGACCGGCGTGCCCTGAATATTAGCCTTATAGGTTGCGCCCTGTCCGCCAAAAAGTTCATATTTGCCAAAACCATAAACTTTTGCCATACGTTGCTGCGCTCTCAACCTTAAAATATTGGCAAAATTCGTATCTTCATTAATCAACGCCGGCGCATGGGGTTTCAAAGCCGTGAATATCTCCGCCTTAGCCTCGGCAATCGCCTCAAAGTTAGGGAAAAACTCAATATGCATCGGATAAACATTGGTCACCACCGCCATATCCGGCTGCACATAAGAGACCAACCGCTCAATCTCGCCTTTGGCGCTCATCCCCATTTCAATCACCGCAAAATCGGCGCTCATATCAATATCGCACAAACTGCGCGGCACCCCGATTTGGTTGTTGTGATTGCCGGTCGTGGCATAAGTTTTGCCAAACAGCGACAACAAAAACTTAATTTCTTCTTTGGTGGTGGTTTTGCCGGCGCTTCCGGTCAACCCGATAACCTTACCTTTAAACAACGAGCGGTTATAAGCCCCTATTTGCCCAAACGCGTGCACAGTCGACTCAACCACAATCTGCTTGTTTTCGGGCACTCCCGCCACCAAATGCTCCACCACTGCCAAAGCCGCGCCGTTTGCCATAACCTGCGGCACAAAATCATGCGCATCAAACTTATCGCCCTTAAGCGCAATAAACAAATCGCCTGCTTTAACGATTCGGCTGTCGGTCACCACCTCGCTGACCGTCACCTCAAGCGGCTGCGACTTGCTTTGCAAAATTTCCACCAGTTTTTTTGAAGATATTTTTTCCATTTTGCTCTTCCTCTGTTCATAATACCCACAAAATACGCCAAAGATATTAAAATTTGATTGAGTCTTGAGGGATAATTGGCTATTATTCTCACGCATAAGAGGATTTTTAATATGGCCGAGCCCAAATTTGTACATCTGCGCGTTCACACCGCTTATTCGCTTTCCGAAGGCGCAATACAGGTGCCTGCGCTTATGCACAAATGCAAAGACAAGGGCATCGCAGCCATCGCCATTACCGACACCGCCAATATGTTCGGCGGCAAAGCCTTTTCCAAATACGCCAATGAAGAAGGCGTCAAGCCGATTCTCGGTTGTCAGTTCAACCTCCGCAATTCCGACGCCGATGACCCGCTCAAATCTAAAGGTCGCGTGGTCGAGCCTGATAAAGTCATCCTGCTGGTGATGAACGCCCAAGGCTATGGCAATATTATGAAATTGATGAAAATCGCCTACCTTGACGGTCCGAATATGGAAAAACCGCAGATTCGCTTGTCTGACTTTGAAGGTCGCAGCGAGGGCTTGATTTTGCTCACCGGCGGCGTAGAAGGACCAATCGGACGCCTATTGCTTGCCAATCAGACCGCCGCGGCGGAGCAAATGCTCTTGGAGCTGAAAAAATATTTTGGCGACCGCTTGTATATGGAAATCTCCCGCATTGGTCTGGAGACTGAAAAAAAGACCGAAGACACGTTTATTGATTTAGCTTACAAACACAATATTCCGCTGGTTGCCACCAACGAGGCTTTCTTTTTTGACGTGGATATGTATGAGGCACATGATATTTTAATGTGCATCGCCGCCGGCGAATACGCGGCTAACGACAATCGCCCCAAAAAGTCGCCCAACAACCGCCTTAAAAGCGAGGCGGAAATGCTCGAGCTGTTCAAAGACCTGCCCGAAGCCACGCAAAACACCGTTGCCATCGCCAAGCGCTGCAACTACCTTTCCAAAAAAGTGCAACCGTTGCTGCCGATTTTTGAATGTCCGGACGGCAAAACCCAAGACGAGTTTATCACCGAAGAGGCTTATAAAGGTCTTGAAGAGCGTATGCAGGCGCACGTTTATTTTGAGGGTATGACGCCTGAACAAAAAATTGAGATTGATAAAAAATATTACGCCCGTCTGGAATATGAGCTGAGCGTTATCAAAAAAATGGGCTTCCCCGGCTACTTTCTCATCGTGTCGGACTTCATCCGCTGGTCAAAAGGTCACGGCGTGCCGGTTGGCCCCGGACGTGGTTCCGGCGCGGGTTCTATTGTGGCGTGGACACTAAAGGTCACCGACCTTGACCCGATTAAACTTGATTTGCTGTTTGAGCGTTTTCTAAACCCCGAACGTGTCAATATGCCGGACTTTGACGTTGACTTTTGTCAGGAAAATCGTTTTAAAACCATTGAATATGTGCAAAACAAATATGGCTTTGACCACGTTGCCCAAATCATCACCTATGGCAAATTGCAAGCCAAAAACGTTATCCGCGACGTGGCGCGCGTTTTGCAAATGCCTTATTCGCAGGCTGACAAACTCAGCAAAATGATTCCCCCCGGCGTACAGGGTAAAAACCCCACGCTTAAAGAGTCTCTGGAGCAAGTGCCCGAACTGGAAGAAATGCGCCAAAACGACCCGCAGGTCAACAAGCTGTTTGACATTGGCATGAAACTTGAGGGTTTGTACCGCCAATCGGGCGTGCACGCCGCCGGTGTGGTTATCGGCGACCGCCCTCTGGACCAACTGGTGCCGCTTTACAAAGACCCCAAAGCCGATATGCCGGTCACCCAATACGATATGAAATATGTTGAAGAAACCGGCTTGATTAAGTTTGACTTTTTGGGCTTAAAAACGCTGACCGTAATTCAACGCGCCGTCGATTGGATAAAAAAAACGCACAACATTGATTTGGATGTCGATTCTATCGCGCTTGACGACACCAAGACTTATGAACTGTTGCAACGGGGCGACACCGCCGCCGTTTTCCAGTTTGAGTCGGCGGGTATGAAAGAGGTTCACCGCCAAATCAAACCCGACCGTTTTGAAGACCTCATCGCTATTGTGTCGCTCTACCGCCCCGGACCGATGGATAATATTCCAAGCTACATCCGCCGCAAACACGGTGATGAAGAAATCACCTATCTTCACCCTGCCCTCGCCCCGATTATCGGCGAAACCTACGGCATTATGATTTATCAAGAGCAGGTTATGAAAATCGCGCAGGTCTTGGGTGGCTATACCTTGGGCGGCGCCGATAAATTGCGTAAGGTTATGGGTAAAAAAATGCGCGATGAAATCCCCAAACAGCGCAAAATGTTTACCGAAGGGGCAATCAAAAACGGCATTGAAGAAGCCACCGCCACCGCCATCTTTGACCAGATGGAAAAATTTGCGTCTTATGGTTTTAACAAATCACACGCCGCGGCTTATTCGCTGATTTCCTACCGCACGGCTTATCTCAAAGCCCACTATCCGGTCGAATTTATGTGCGCGATTATGTCGCTTGATATTACCAACACCGACAAGTTGCTGTTTTTTAAGGAAGAGTGCAAAAACCTCGGTTTTGAGGTCTTAAAACCGGACATTAACAAATCGGGCGCAGACTTCTGCGTTGAGGGCGGCAACATCCGCTATGCTTTGGGCGCGATCAAAGGCGTGGGCGCCACCAATATGCAGAGCATTGTCGCCGAGCGTGAGGCGCACGGACCATATAAAAGTCTGTCTGACTTTATCCATCGCACCGACAGTCGCCAAATCAACCGCCGCCAGATGGAACAACTGGTCAAAGCGGGAGCGTTTGACTGCTTGGAGCGTAGCCGCGGGCGCATTTTTGCCAACCTTGACACCATTATGCAGCACATTTCCACCGACACCGCCATGAAGAACAGCGCCCAAACCTCGCTGTTTGGCGACGAGGAATTGCAAGCCGAAATCCGCCTTGCCGAAAAGCCTGATTGGCCTGAACTTGAAAAACTGCGCATTGAAGCCGAGGCGATTGGCTTTTATTTGTCGGCGCATCCGTTGGACAGCTATCGCAAAGGTATGGAAAAACTCGGCGTCAAAACCGCGGTTGAAGTGTTCTCAAACATCAAAGTCGGCGACAATATTTGCGCCAAGTTGGCGGGTTGCGTCAACAATGTGCAAAAACGTATCAGCAAAAACGGCAACAAATATGCGTTTGTCGAGTTTTCCGACACCACGAGCAAATTTGAGGGCATGCTGTTTTCCGAAGGCTTGAACAAATACGAGGCGGTGCTAAATTCCGGCATTCCGGTTCTGGTGCACATGACGATTGACAAACAAAATGAAGAAGGCAACCCTCGTTGCCTTATCAACCGTGTTGACACGTTGGACAAAGCCATTGCCGACAGTGCCAACGCGTTAGAGATTGAGGTCAACGACATCAGCGCCATTGCCCCGTTGAAAGAAGTCTTAAATTCTGATAGAAATGGCAAAAATAAGATATACATTATACCCGAAAATAAAGAATGGGATGTTCGCATCCAACTTGCCGGAGGCTTTGCTTTTGCAGACCAAAACTTTTTAAGCCGCATACGCAGCATAGCCGGCGTCACAACTATAAAGGAAATATAACATGAGCAAAAAACGTAACGAAAAATCGTCTCAGCCTGCCGACAAACTGGCTTTTTTGAGCCTGTCGTCAGATGCTTCGGTCAAAATTCCGGCATGGAAATTAGCCTCTCAGCCGCTCAAATTGTTGTTTTGCAATTTGAAAACCTTTTTGCTCGCCATTTTTCCGACCGCGGCACTATTATCAATCTGCTCGCTGTTGTTTCGCCGTAGCATTTTGTGCGGCACCGAAAGCGCGCTTAACCTCAATACCTCAATGTGCGCCGACAACGCTGTGTCTTTTTACGGCGATATGATTTGCCGCTTTATCATCCTTGTGCTGTTTGCCGTCAAATGGTACGAGTTCGCGCTGCAAAAACGCACGCCAACAAAGCAAAATCTGCTGCATTTCGACGGTCAAACCATCAAAAGCATCGGCGTGGCGGCTCTGTTTATGATTATTAACATACTGCCGGCTTTTGCCCTTCTGATACTGATGTTCCGCGTGCCCAACCCCGATTGGCGCATTGAATTGGCGTTTTTCACCTCGGTGGCATGGGTGTTTTTGTTGCCGTTGCTCGCCGTGCGCTTTTATTCGGTTTTGGGTTTTTGCTTTGCCGGAGAGAAAATTCCCCCGCTCAAAACCGTGTGGAAGAATACCTCGGGCAATATGCTCAAATTGCTCTTGAGCGTTGCCATGATTGTATTTCTTGCATTATTTGTATTTCTGCAATACTATGGTGTTATTCAGGGTTTAAACGACTATGGTGTCGGCACTGCCATAATGGCTGAATATGAATATGATGTTTTGGTGGTGATTTTCACCGCACTGTGCACCAACTACTGCTATACCCAAAAAGAACTGTTATTTGAAGGAGACCGCAATGAATAAAAATCCAATCCGGCTGCCGTTGTTTGAGACCGTATCCCGCAGCTTTATGTATATTATCAAAAACCTTTCGACTTTAGGCAAAATCTGCTCGGTGTTTATTGTGCTGTGGATTGCCGAAATACTGTGCGGTCTGCCGGCTTTGTGCTCGGTTAATGAAAGCTACTGCATCCAGTCAAACGCCTCAAACATCTTACTGGCTCTCCTTTATCTGAGCATGGCGATTGTATCGGTCAACACCATCCGCAGCATAATCCTCAAGCAGGAGTTTAAGTGGTTTCACCTGTCCGTAGGCGCCTACACCCTTCGTTACATCGGCTATGCCGTTTTGCTCTGGCTGATGGTTGTTTTGCCCACCGCCATGATTCTGATGATATCCCACAGCGCCGGCCAAACGCAGGTTTCTGTCATCACCGCCGTCTTTTTGGGCGTTGCGAGCTTTGCCACCTGCATCGGCATGGTTTTGTTCTGCCTCCGGCTTTATCTGGTTTATGCAGGTTCGGCCATCGGCGACCGAGACATGACGCTCGGCAAATCCTATACTTTAACCGCCGGAAATATGCTCAAAATTTTTGGTGGTCTGGTTTTGATTGCGGTTCCGACTTTCGTTATTGTAGCGGTTTTAACTGTTGTTTATCGCATGACCGAGTGGGGTTTTATCGGTGATAGCGTTTTTGTTTTGCTCGGTATGCTATGCTCTTATTTTGACACAGCGCTCAAAGCCTCTTTTTACAGCCACCTGTATCAATACTTTGTTTATTTCAGCAAAAAAGACTAACCACAAAAAAAGGCGGAAACTTCCGCCTTTTTTTGAGCCTTGAGAGTTAATACAATCGCTCCAGCAAATCATTAACCTCCGCCAAACGATAGGCGTTTTTGTTCTTAAGGTTTTCCGGATACTCCTGCTCCAAATCCAACACCAGAATATTCGGTTGTTGCACCGCAAAATTGCGACCTGCGCCGATGTTGTCTTTTTGCTCCAACAAAAACTCTCTGAGCTTGTAGGCTGATTGCACCGCGTTTTTCAACAAAGCATCCTGCTCTGCCGCGCGGGACACAAACGCCAACGCACAGCACACACCCAAAGAGAGCAACACCGCCGCCGTCAGGCTGATATATACGCTGAGGAACAGCAACGCCGCCGCCAGACCGACTGCAATCATCACCAAAGCGACTGACTTACGCTGCCAATTTTTACCAAACAGACGCCAACCGCCCCACATCAACAACCACAACAAATCCGCCAAGAGCAACGCCGCCCACATCAGGCTTGAGCCGTTCCACAACACCAACCCGATTTCAATCGCCAACAACATGGCTATGTCAAACAGCACATATCCCTTGCTGAGCGAAAAACCTAACCGAGCGACATCGTGTTGAGCTTTTTTCAGCGCCATATCCAAAAATTTATTAGCTTTAACACCTGATGAGAGTTTGCAAATACTGTCTTTTTTAGAAAACAGCAACTTCAAAATCTTCCGTTCAAACTTAGAGATATTTTTAGAGTGCACGCTCTTTCTGACCAAAATAATATCCTCGTCACGACGCTGAATATCAATAATATTTTTGCGAAACAGCTCCAACAGCACGCCGCCGACGGCTTTTTTATCGGGCGCGCCGCGCCACAACGCCCGTAACAATACCGATGATGAAAGATTGACAGTCTTAAACTCCAATTTGTTACGAATATAACGCCATGACAACAGGCTTGAGACAATCATAACCGCCAAAAACAACCCGCCCAAAGCAATATCACCGTAATCATCAATCAGCTGCACCATTTTTTGTCCTGAGCTGATTGGCAAAAAGTCAACTTTAGGAATAGTCAGAAAAATGCGCATACTCTCGCCGTTCAACAACGGAAACAAGTTCATAAAACCAACCGTATTATTTTCGCCGGCAGTCACCACCGTATTAGCGTCGTCCATTTTTTGCGGACGACCGGTCAAAGCATATTTTTTGACCGCCGGTTCTCGTCCCGGAAGTTTAATTGCCGTAATCGCCCGATTTACCAACAGATTATAGTTGCCGCCGGTCTGATCCCAATAAAACTCATAAAAATCACCATGATTCCACAAATAACGGTCAAGCACATAACGAAACTCAAACACATAGACGCCTTCTGCCAGTTTGAAATTACGCACCGGACGAATCACATAAAAATCGTTTTGCTCCGCCAGTTCATAGTCAACTTTAGTGCCGTTCACCTTGACCTCATCCAACATCACTTGCACTTTGTTTTGCCGAGACGGCGCTTGTTTTTTCACAAAACGCACCAATCCCTCTTTAACCTTGCCGCCGTTGGCCACCACCACAATGTTTTCATAAACCTTCACCATACGGTTGGGCAAAACCTCAATCTGGGTTGAAAACACCGGAATATGCTCATAAGCCGGCGCTTTAAGAGAAGCGCCGTTGGGCAGACTGATGTTAATAATCGGCATTTGTTCGACCGATGCATCCGTCGGGATTTCCTGAGCCAAAGAATAATACTGAATATCCGGATTTTCTTCAGGCTCGGTATTACTCACACGGGCAATGGCATTGTCATAAATCTTCTCCCAAAAAGATTTTTTCGGCTCACTCTGCTCCGCTCCGACCATACTGAACGACGAAGATTTATCAATTCTTTCATTTTTGGGCAGTACCGTCACATCCACATACTTCATACGTTCTTGCACAAACGCCCGCATTTCCTCATCGTTTTGCGGCAATTTCTCGGGCTTGGACGCTTGGGCAACAACCTCTCTGTTGCGCGCCGCCACATCGGCTTGCGCTTCTTCCAAACCACCAAATTCACGCGCCGACGCCTTTACCTGCGCCGCAAACAATATACTAAAACATATTGAAAGAAAAATTTTATTCATAACTCCGACACCTTTATTAACAAATAAAACATAAATTGTATTATAAGATTAGAATATTAAAAAAAGATTATAGGAGAATAGTATGACTAAAAATCAAGTTGCCGCAATTATTCTTGGCGCGGGCAAAGGCACCAGAATGAAATCTGACTTACCGAAAGTAATGATGCCTCTGTGTGGCAAACCGATGATTCGCCACATCTTAGAAACTTTGGAAAAACTTAATATTGACAAAATCGTCACCGTCATTGCCCCCGATGGCGATTTAGTGAAAAAAGAGGTTGCCCCGTATGAAACTTGCGTGCAACATCAACAGCTCGGCACCGGCGACGCGGTCAAAAGCGCCATGCCCCTGCTTAAAGATTTCAAAGGCGACATTTTAGTCATTTTTGGAGACAACCCCATTTATACACCGCAAACAATTCAAAAAATGATAGACAAACGCCGTGAGGGATACAGCTTGGTTTGTCTGGGTTTCACTCCCGAAGATCCAGCGCGTTATGGTCGTCTGATTATGGAAAACGGCGAACTGAAGCGCATTGTCGAATACAAAGACGCCACCGAGGCTGAGCGCGCTGTCAAATTCTGCAACTCCGGCATGATGTGCTTTGACGGCAATGTTATGTTTGATATTTTAAACGCTATCAGTAATGAAAACGCCGCCGGCGAATATTATCTTACAGACGCGGTTGCCATTGCTTTGCAAAAAGGCTTAAAGTGCAGCGCGGTAGAATGCCCCGTCAACGAAGCCGCCGCCGCCAACACCCGCGAAGAATTGGCCTTGCTTGAAAAATTGCTGATTGAACGCGACGGAAAACAATAAAATGAAATTTATCAAACACCATTGGTTCAACCTGTTGATTGCCCTGATGATTGTGTTCGGCATGGGATTTATGTTGCTGATAGCGCTTTCCCCGCGGGAAGACGCGCAAAAACGCGGCTTTATCCCTTGTACGGAACAGTTGGCAGAGAGCGTTACCGATTGTCAGGGCGGACTGCTTTGCACCACCAAGGCCGTTTTGCTCAACAGCGTTTGCGACGCCAAAGTCATCGGTCGCGGCTTTGAATTGTGGTGGCACAAACAACAAGCCTACCCGTGGAGTAATTATATTTTCGAACCCGAAATCAGTCATCACGATTCCGTCTTATACGAAAATTCCGAACTTTTCTATCAGGAATACCCTGACCACCTGCGTGACTTTGAAAAAGTAAAACAAGAGCATAAAAAATTGGAGGAAAGTACCAATCATGACCCAAACTCAAAATAACCAACTCCCCGCGTGGGATTTGTCCGATATGTACCAAGGCATTAACGACCCGAAAATAGCCAAAGACCTGGAAAAAATCCGCAAAGGCAACGTTGCTTTTGCTAAAAAATACAAAAACAAAATAGCCTCGCTCTCGCCTGAAGAATTTGCGCAAATGCTCAAAACCAAAGAAAAACTGTCTTCTGTTGGCGGCATTTTGGGCGAGTTTGCCTATTTGAATATGGTCACGCAAATGCAAAACAAAGAAGCCACCGCGTTTTACCAAAGTATCAGCGAGACACTTACCGAATACTACAAACCCTTGGTTTTCTTTGGTTTAGAGCTCAACCGTTTGACCGACGCGCAACTGAAAGAACTTTATAAAAATCCTGATGTGGCGTTTTATAAACCGTTTTTAACCCGCGTGCGCCGTTTCAAAAAATATGAACTTTCCGAAGAGGTAGAAGAAGTCCTTATGGAAAAATCAGTCACTTCTTCCGACGCTTGGGTCAGATTATATGAAGAAACCTGCTCCCGCCTCAAATATCACGTTGATGGCAAAGAATATAACGACGCAGAAATCACCAAGCTCTTGCTTGACGCCAACGCCGAAACACGCGCCAAAGCCGGCAAAGAAATCGGTCGTGTCAGCAAAGAAAACGCGCCGCTGATGTCTCTAATTTATAATATGATTCTTAAGGACAAATCCATTGAAGACATCAAGCGCAAGTTCAAAGCACCGGTATCTTCCCGCAATTTGAGCGAAGATGTCAGCGACGAGATGGTTGAAGCATTGGCGCAAACCGTGCGTAAAAATTATAAAAACATTTCGCACCGTTTCTACAAACTTAAAGCCAAATGGCTCGGCGTTGACAAAATTCAGTATTGGGACCGCAACGCCCCGCTGCCCTTTGCCAAAGACACGCATTACAGTTGGGACGAAAGCGTTAAAATCGTGCTCAACGCCTATAATGAGTTTTCACCCAAACTCTATAACATCGCCAAAAACTTTTTTGAAAACAACTGGATTGACGTTCCGCCTCGTCAAGGCAAACGCAGCGGCGCCTTTGCGGCTTCCGCCGGCACCGCGACCCACCCGTATTTGCTGCTCAATTTTGTCGGCAAGCAAAATGATGTTTTGACCCTCGCGCACGAGCTCGGTCACGGCTGTCATATGATGAGCCGCCGCAAAAACGGCGAACTTAACGAGACTTCTCGTATGACCACGGAAGAAGTCGCCTCGGTATTCGGCGAGATGATGACTTTCCAGTCCATGGTAAAATCAATGCCCGACAGCCCCGAAAAATTGGCGCTGATTGCCGGCAAAGTCAGCGATATGATAAACACCGCCATCCGCCAAATCGCCTTCCACTTTTTTGAGACCTGCGCGCACGCCGAACGCCGTGGCGGAGAGCTTTCGGAAGAACGCTTAGCCCAAATCTGGCTTGAAGAAATGCGCGAAAGTTTAGGCGAATATGTGGTTGTGGATGAACATAGCGCCAACATCTGGCTGCAGGTCGGACACTTTTTCTTCCTGCCGTTTTATGTTTATGCTTATTCGTTCGCCGATTGTCTGGTCAACTCGCTGTATCAAGTCAGTCTGGAAGGCAAGGTTGAGAACTTCCCCGACAAATATCTTGATATGCTGACCAAAACCGCAATTACCGACTACGGCAAATTGTTCAAACCATTCGGATTCAACCTCAACGACCCCGATTTTTGGAACAAAGGTCTGAGCCTGATTTCCTCTTATATCGACGAACTTGAACGGTTGGATAAAAAACTTGGCAATCAGCTGAAAGCCTAAGTCCGTATAACTCCGCAAACAGTTCCGAACCTCCAAACTCGGAACTGTTTTTTTGCGCCGTAACTGCAAACTTAATTGATTTTTATCTTTTCTTTCGTTAAAATCAAAACACAATCCAAACGGGGACAACAATGGTTTTAGCAAACAAATTAAACATCACCGACCAAATCGAGCTGAATAAAGCTGAAGAAAAAATCAGCAAAGCAAAAGCCAAAAAGCTCTTTGACAGCGGCAAAATTAACACCATAAAAGTCGGAACATTTGCCGGACTAAAACAAATTCACAAATATTTGTTTGAAGACATTTACGCCTTTGCCGGCAAAATACGCGATGTCAATATCGCTAAAGGCAACTTTAGGTTTGCGCCGGTGATGTACCTCAAACAAGCCTTAAAACAAATAGATTCCATGCCTCAATCAACTTTTGACGAGATTGTCAAAAAATATGTCGAGATGAACATCGCCCACCCGTTTAGAGAAGGCAACGGTCGCGCGACCCGAATTTGGCTTGATTTAATATTCAAAAAAGAACTGAAAAAAGTTGTCGATTGGAATCAAATTGATAAAGCCGATTATCTTTTGGCAATGGAACGCAGCCCGATAAAAGATATTGAAATCAAACACCTGTTGCAACACGCTCTGACTGATCAAACCAATGAACGTGAAGTTTTTATGAAAGGCATTGATGTCAGTTACTATTATGAGGGTTACGATGAATATAACATCCATAACCTGCTCTAACTTGCAATGCACAGAAAAAAATACTTGATTTCTGTTTTTTTATATTCTATAAGAGAAAAAGTTTTGATAGGGGTATAGCTCAGTTGGTAGAGCATCGGTCTCCAAAACCGAGTGTCGTGAGTTCGAATCTTACTGCCCCTGCCATACAAAAGAGCTCGCCTTGCGCGGGCTTTTTTTTGTATGGTATAGGTAGCTAGTGAGAACTCACGATTGAGTTCGGAATTGAGGTGAGCATTGGTTTTAATCAATGCTCGACGAAATCGGCGAAGTGTAACGCAGCCAATCTTACTGCCCCTGCCACTCAAGATAAGCCGTCCGAAAGGGCTGTTTTTCTTTATATATCAAGCACTTAGTCAAGCCCGCGTGAGGCGTATCAATCAGAGCCATTTCCCGCTGGTTACACGGACTATCCCAGATGAAATCCTTTATTTTACAAGCATTTGATACTTTAGCGACTTTATCAATTTTCAGGATTCTCAAAGTGATAATTTTTTGTTTTAACTGTAAATTTATAAGGAGATTTTTTCTATTTGCCATTGGAACAAATTATTTGACTTTCATTATTTCTTTTCATAACCTATCAGTATTATAAAAGAGATTAGAGGAGAGAATAAAGTTATGGTTGAAAGTATATCTGACGGTAAAGCAAAAGAATCAGATGGATTAACTCCTATATGTAGATTAAAATATATAGGATATACATTGATAGATTTTCTTATATTTTCAATGTTAATAGATACTAAAAATGATGAAGATGTTTTAATTGCCTTGGTTGTTAATTCACTAATTATACTCCCAATATTAGTTACCAAAAGGGCAAAGGATATAGGTTTCTCAATTCCAATAACCCTAACAATTTGGTATTCCGCTGTAATTAGTCAGTTCTTTTCAGTATTATCAGCAATTTCCATATTCTTAATTATACCCAATGGTATTTTACAAATATATCTCATATTAACAAAAGGAAAATATGATAAGTTTAGTGTTAATTGGCAAAGAGTGAGAGAAGTTTTATTTCTCAAAAATTACATATCAAATACAGGCGTTTGGAGATTATGCTTTGTATTGGGGATATTATTTTCAATAACATTCTTTTTTGTATTCAGTAGATGGGGCTTCAAACATTGGGATTGGGTCTTAACAGATATAGAATGGAATAATATTAGAAATGCTCTAATTGGTTTCTATGTACCATTTATTATATCAGTAATTATTCAATGGGTATATAATGGTTTCAAATCTAACACATAATTATCTGGTTTAAATATAAATAATTTTGTTAGTATAAACCAATTTAGATAAATGTTTTTTATCGGGGGAAATATTATGGCTTTAATAAATTTAATTAATGATTGTATAAAAGAGTTGGGTAAACAAGATGTAGAATCTTGTAAACAGACAATTATTAATGAGGCTCAGGCTGAAATTAATTTAATTTTTAGCAGTCCATATTTAAGCGATGGTGAAAAATTCTATAGAGCTAATAGGATAAAGCAAATTGCTGATGAATTGTTGTTACAACAAAAAAGACGTGATTTTTTGTTAGATGCAGCAGGTTTCCTAAATGAACTATCGAAAGCTTGTGAAAATAACAAGAAGTAGTCCGTGTATTACCTATCTTTGATAAAGCAATTCTAGACAAGCAAAATCAGTTATTGCGATTACTTCTGACGGATTGTAAACTCAATGGTAAAAGGCTGGAATACAAACTCAAAGCTCCGTTTGACAGGCTGATTGCGTGCAAAAATTATCAAGACTGGCCTCAGGTAGTGGTTGATAATTTAGGGGGAGTTTGAAGCGGTAAGGGTATGCTTTTTTTTAGAACTACTGATACACCCTTAAAGAATTAAGGTAATCTCTAAGTTTATCTGTCAATATTTCAAGATTTTGGTTTAATGACACAGTTTCATTTAAGTAATTTTCTTCAAGGGAAATTTCTTCTTTTGTGATTTTTTTAGCCTTTTTAAATTTTAATATTTCTTCTTTCCATTCTAATTTCAGCCTAATACTTAAGGTATCTTGAATTGCTTTAATAAAAATATTAAAGGACTCGTACATATCTTTGTTAATAAACGGTGCCTTCATTTTTATGCAATTCAAAAGAATCTTAAATTTTTTATGAAGTTTATCATAACATTTATACTCAGTAGCAGAGTAAATCATCTCATGTGCAAGACTAAATATCTGTTTGTAAAGTTCCTGATATATTTGAAATTCAATATCAAATTGAGTTTTGCTAATATAATTAACTTTATCATTGTTGGTTTTTAGGCATTCAATATCGTGATGAAATTTTTTCTTTAAATGATAATAAATAAACCCAAATAAACTCAAAATAACTAAAATGATGATTGTTGTATAAACAACTCCATATTCAAAGATTGCTTCTTGTATTAAAATTCTAATTGTTTCTTCTGTCATTTTATATCCATATAAATTTATTAGCTTTAATTAAGCTTAAAATAATAGAATAAAACATCAACAATAATATTGAGATGTTAGCATCTTTTACTCTTTAAAAGAAAAGTCCGTGGATTGCACTATGTGCTCTGCCACTCAAGATGAAGGCGCTGAAAAGCGTCTTTTTTCTTTATTCTATCATTACTCAATCGTTTTAGAGAAATTGCCGCTGCTGAAGTAAAAGCATACATTAGAAGCTGTGGTATTCCTCTGAGAAACTCTAATAATATTAAGAAGTAGGTAATTGGTTATATACTTTTTAATATTGATGAGTTATGGTTATGTTATAATTTGATTTTATGAGGATAAAAAAATGAGAAAGTTTGTCATTATAATAGCTTGCTTAAATTTAATAACAGGTTGTGGTGTTGCCTATAATATGAATATGAGCGATTTACAAAAGAATGCTAACGATGAGGATTATGGCAATCCTCCCCCAAAAAATTATAAACAAATAGCAGAGAATTATATTAGAGATTTATTAAAAGACCCTGATAGTGCGAAATTTAGAAATTGGAAAGAGCCTTATAGATGTCTGTATCCTTCAAACACATCTATGACAATGCCTCAGCTTGGATGGTGCAATTATGTGGAAGTAAATGCCAAAAATGGATTTGGGGCATATAATGGCTTTTCTCTTTGGCAAATAAGATGGAGTAATGAGCAAATTTATGGTTATTATAAATATCGTATTGGTAAATATGGAAATATATATTAATAATAAACAATTACATAAATTCAGGTAGAGGTATTTTAGGAGGTCATATGTTATATATTGTATTTGGTATAATTTTTATTGGAGTAATTCTTGGTCTTGCTGCTAGTGATGACAGTGGATACCGTAAAAGATTAAAGGAACACGTAAACGAGCATTTTGATATACTCAATAAAAAATATAGTAAGATAACAAAAAAAGATGATTATGGTGCTTTGGACTTAACAGATTGGTGGAAAGAGTTAGAAGTATTTGTTAAAAATGTTGTATTCAAGGATAAAGTATACTCAGACCGAGATATAATTGAGGCTAAAAACATAGTTCATCAATATTTTATTGAGCAGCGAGATAATTTAAAAAAATAATACCTAAAATCATAATATCTATTTTAAGATAATTAGTGCGAGGTTATAAAAACATGACGTTAAAAGAACAAGCATTGAGAGAAATACTAAAAATAGAAGGAGATGCTATTTATGATACATCTCTAAAAAGTTTAAAAAAATTAGATAGTAGCCAGCGAAGAAAAATAATTTTTGAACTGGTAGAAGAAGGAAAAATTGAATTAATAGAAAAAAATAACATACATGATGTCAGATTTCCTCTTCTTGTTGCTCCAATGAAATAATATTATTTTTGCTAATCAATAAGTTTTAATAGAGGTTATATGAAGAAAGTTTTCTATTTTTTAAGTTTAATACTTGCTTTATCTGCTTGCGGACAAAGTTCTGAAGAAAAAGCTAAAGCTGCATTAAGAGAAGCAGAAACTGCTTTAGAAGAAGTCCAAAGAGATTATGAAAATGCTCAAAAGAAAGATGAAGCTATTGATGCTTTTTATGAGAGATTTTATAATCAAGCAACAATATTACAGCAACAATATGAAAGAGATAAATTTTTAAAAGAACTTCTAACTGATTTTCCAGAGTCAGCTCAATTTATTAATGATACAACAATATCTTTTGTAGAACTTGGAGGTACCATTGCTAAAGTAAGAGCGTTTCTTGCTGGTAAAACTCAAGAAAAAGCTATAAAAGTATATGAAGCACAACGTAAACGAAATGAGATTTATTTTCAAAATACTCCATTGGAAGAAATAAAATAAAGCTTGAAATTAAAGAATGAGGTACATATGAAGAAACTTTTTTATTCTTTAAGTCGGTTCATCGTCAAAGTTGGGGGCAAAAGCAAAATATATAAAAAAATCAGTCATCAGTTCATTTGTTTTTTCTTTCTGATAAAAGCAATAACCAGTGATGCTGTTGTTAATGTTTTTGGAACAGCAACACCCTTGCAATTTTAACAAAAAAATATTAGCATACCGACATATTTAATATTATTGTATCACTAAAAATTTATAGTTTATGAAAAAAATACTTATAATTATGTCACTGGTCGCCTTGGGTGCAATTCTTTCCATTTGTTATGTTGGCATTGCAGCTTGGCTACATCACACCGAAGGTATGATTATCGCCGGTGTTTTAGGCTTAATCTTCTTCATAATTGAAGTTGTATTATTTTTTGCGTTCATGATTCATGAGATCAAAAACTCTTATTAAAGACCCAAAGGAAGTCTATAAAAAGACTTCCTTTTTTAATCCTTACAAAGTGCCAAAATATCGAACTTTGGCAGTTTCACTGTCTTCATAATAATCGCTTGAAAGCGTTTCGGCATTATCATCGCCCAAAACGACAATCCAATTTACATCCTGCAAATACTCACCCTTGGCAAAGTATTCGCCTTGCAAAAGCGGCGCATGCAACAGAGCCAAACATCGGTTGACTTCATCCTGAACGGCAAAAACCTTCTCACAAAAACTCTCCGGAGGCAAGCGATTTTCCTCTGCGACATTGCGCAAAGTCTCACCGGTTTCCTCCAGTTCCAGATAGCGGTCATCTCCCTTACACGGAAATATTCCGACAGGGCGCATAAATCTTCCCACCGCAAAAGGCAACCGCACTCGCTTTTTGCCCCACATGCACAACAAATCGCACGTTTTACCAAATCGTTTTGTCATAAGAATAAAAATTTATGTAACATAATTATATAATATCAATCGCATATTACAGCAGTTTCAGCAAAAGTAAATCTTTCTTTTTTTCAGTTCAGCCTCAGCTTGGACACACAAAAAAAACACCACACTCACAAACCTGAGTTGGTGTCCTAAAAGAAATGGCGCACTCGGCGGGGCTGGAGGACAATTAATTGCTCCCAACGGAGCAATTATTGACGACAGGCGAAGTTTTGTTAGATTGCAAGGCTCGCGACAGCCGGCTTTGCCAATCGTTACAAAACGAGTGACCGCAGCGAGTTAGCATTGCGATTATACGCAATGCTTATGAGCTAGAAGAACTCACTTGTGAGTTTGAATCCCACCACACACAGAACACACAAAAAAACACCACACTCACAAACCTGAGTTGGTGTCCTAAAAGAAATGGCGCACTCGGCGGGGTTCGAACTCACAACCTTCTGATCCGTAGTCAGATGCTCTATCCAATTGAGCTACGAGTGCATCTCATCAATACGGAATACTTACTAACTCATTTTGAAAATATTTGCAAGCAAAATTTTGCATAATTTAAAAGAATTTTAAACTATTTTCCGTATCCTCAAACAAAACGTTGATTATATTGCTTTCAGGTCATATTTTTTCTTAAAATTTGCTTTACAAATCCGCTCATGCGTGGCAAATATTAAGAAAAAAGATAACCCTCATCATAAGGTATTGCTTAAAATGAAAAAAGTGGCTCGTCAATTATCTGTAATTTCTTGTTCTCTGCTCTTGCTGAGCGGTTGTGCATCGGATTCTGCCTTTATGTCGCTGTTTGGACAAGAGGCTGAAACAGATTATAGCAAGAACGATTTACCGACTCTCGGTTCGACCAATTTTGAGCCTATCAAAATCTCGAAGGTTGGCAACACCGGTACTTTGGTTGGGCAAAAAGTTATTGCCTACCGCAATGAGCTGACCGAACTTCAAGATTCCATCAAGCAAAACAACGCCGAGTTGCAAAGCGTTCGCGCTTCGGTGATTAACAATGCCATTGACTACCACAACACCACCGCCGCCATGGAGGCCAAATTGCAAGTTGGTACCACACCGGGCAACCCGATTATGTATTCCATGTTGCAAAAAACACAGGGCAACGTTGTGGTTATGGATGAAAACGCCAATATCCTGAACAAAATTTACAATCAGGCGGTGTCAGACATCTCGGTTGTGAACAATTTGTTGGATTCGATTCGCGCCACATACAGCGTTTCCGGCGCGATTGATGAAGACCACACCCAGTTGCGTACTTTAGAAAACGAGACCAGTCAGACCGCAATTTTGCTCAACAGCCTGATTTCGGAAGTCGGCAGTGATTACAGCCGCCAGTTGGAATACACCAACACCGCGCGCCACTACCTTGCCGCTCTTGACCGCGCTATCAAAGTTGGTAGCTATGGCGTTGGCAATGCGCCCTTGCCTCGCCCGAACGACAATCAGTTTATGCCACAACCGCAGCAGCCACAGCCGTTTGCTCACCCGCGTATGGCACAACCCACGCAAGGCCGGTCAGTCGCCGGCATTAGTGGCAAGCCCTTATTCGCCGCACGGTTTAACCATAATAATGTAAATTACAAAGACAGCCTGCAACGGGCCGTTAAAGCCGCCCAAAACAAAAACCGCAACTTCAGATACGAGGTTGTCGCCGTCACCCCGACTTCGGCTGACAGTAACCTGCGCACCAATGCCCAATCGCATGCGGCGTCTGTTTTTCAAGAACTGGTCAATGCCGGTATCAACCCCGACAAAATTGACGTTCTGTCAAAAACCAGCCCTCGTGCCGCCGGCGCCGAAGTTCAGGTTTTTGTAAAATAAATATTGACCTCAAACTAAAACACCGCCCAAATTTTGGCGGTGTTTTTTTAATGCCTATTTGCTTTGCAAATATTGTTTGATGAGCGGAACAAAACCTTGCACCACCTGCTTATAGACCTCACGCTTAAACGCCACCACATGCTCAAGAGCAACAGGCAAATCCACCCATTGATAAGACTTAAACTCCGGCTCTGCGGTCTGCAGATTAATCTCGCTGTCTTGCCCCGTAAAATAAAACAAGTGCCAAAACTGCTCCTGTCCGTCATTAAAAATACCGCGGGCGGCGTTTTTTTGCTTAACCTCGTCCGGAAAATCATACCGCACCGGCTCGGACAACACCCCTGCATACTCAACCGAGGTCACGGAGGTTTCCTCCCTCAGCTCACGCAGGGCGGCTTTTAACGGCGTCTCGCCTTTATCAATTCCGCCTTGAGGAAACTGCCAATTTTTACCGCTGTCGTCACAATCATTGCGCTCGCACAGCAACACTTTGCCGTCAGACCGAAACACCACAATTCCGGCATTAGGACGATAGTTTTTCATCATTTAATACTCCACAGCCATATTAGATAACGGCACCAATACAAACGGTCTTTCAAAACTTGTCACATTTTGCGCTTTCATCTCAGCATAAGACAACTGCTTAGAAAACGTTGACAACCACTCGACAACTGCCAAAACCGCAACCGGCTTGGGGTCAACAGCCACCACCACGTTGCCGTTACGACGCGCCAGATTTTCGGCAATTTCTAAGCGTTCAACAATACTGTCCTTGCTGAAATTTTCATCAATCACCACATCGGCCTTAACGCGGGCAAGTCCGGCGACATTGTTTTGATTAACCGTCTCGCCGTGCGTGGCGTCAAACAACAACAGCCCGCGTTTTTCGAGCATTTTCATCACAGCCAAAAACTGCGCCGCATATTTTGCATCATCGACACCGTCTCTTAGCGTAAAACCACCAACGGCAAAATCACCGTGCAACAAACGTTCCAACATCTTCACGTTTTCGGAGCTGTCTTTGGCAAAATCCAACGCATAATCACCGGAATCTTCCAACAGATAACTGCGTGAGGGCAACAACATATCCAAATAAGTCTCGTGCCCGCTCTCCCGAGCTTTTTTAATCAAATCGGGTAAAGAATAGCTGTAAGGCGAAAACGACAGCGACACGTTCTCCGGCACCTTGGCAATAATCAACTCCGAATTGAGCTTGCTCAACCCCATATTTTTAATCACCACCGCCACTTTGTTAAACATCGGCATAACCTGAACCTTGCGTCCGTAAACCTCCCAAGCCTTCAAGTTTCCGTATCGCACCGGCAAACCTTTGGTCGCGCCCTCGTCCTCCAACAAACTGCTGTCGGGCATAACCTGTTTAAGCGGCGTTTGTCCCTCAACGGCGGGCAACTGCGACAAGAACGGGATAACCAACTCATTAAGTTTTTCGTTATTTGTTTTGCTTTTTTCCTCCACCGCGGGCGGCGTTGCCACTTCTTCCGGCTCTTTCTCAACCGGTTTTTGCGGTTGTTCTTCCGGTAGTGTAATCACATACTTTGGCGACTGATTCTTGGTTTCAAACATAATCCGTTCGGCCTTGGAGGAAAACTCCGGCTGACTTTTCTTGCTGGCAAAAAACAATCCTGCCGCCAACATAGTCACAATCACAACCGGAATAATCACAAACAGCTGCTTAATTTTGTTCAAATATTTAAGAATCAGTCTCAACAAAGTTTGTCTCGCTTATTGCTTGTTATAAATTCCCAAAGCCTTAACCAAATCGACCGCGCGCGACAACTGATAATCTTTCTCCAAATCAGTGTCTTTGCCGACAGTTTTTGCCGTTTTGTCATCAACAATACCGTCGTTCTTCAACGCGTTTTTCAATTCGGCCTCGCTACGCTCATATTCGTTTTCAATCACCTCGACCTTAGCGGGTTTCACCTCCACGTCTGGCTCGATTCCCTTAGCCTGAATTGAGCGCCCCGACGGCGTATAATAACGCGCGGTCGTCAAACGCATAGCACCGTATTTAGCCAAAGGAATCAGCGTTTGCACCGAACCCTTGCCAAATGATTTTTCACCCAAAATAATAGCGCGTTTGTGGTCTTGCAACGCACCGGCCACAATCTCTGAGGCCGAGGCCGAACCATCGTTAATCATAACCACAATCGGCAAGCCTTTCAAAATATCACCGGCTTTGGCCGAATACTTAATATTGTCCTCTTCATTGCGCGACCGTGTTGACACAATCTCGCCTTGTTCCAAGAACAAATCCGAAACCGCAATCGCCTGATCAAGCAATCCCCCCGGATTGTTACGCAAATCCAAAACCAAGCCCTTGGCTTTATTTTTCAGTTTTTTCTGAGCGCTCGCAACGGCTTTCTCAACCATCTTGTCAATATCTTCATTAAACGAAGAGATTCGAACATAAATCACATCTCCGCCCTTAATCTCGTCTTTGACCGACTGAATTTTAATCTCGCTGCGTTTTAAGGTCACATCAAAAGGCTTTTCGCTGGGGCGGCGAATTGTCAACTTCACTTTTGTTCCCAATTTGCCACGCATTTTACTAACGGCTTCATCAAGCGTCATCCCCATAACCTGCTGTCCGTCAATCGCGGTGATATAATCGCCTGATTTAATACCGGCTTTTTGCGCCGGATTACCGTCAATCGGAGAGATAACCTTAACCAATCCGCTTTCCATAGTCACTTCAATACCCAAACCGCCAAACTTGCCTTTGGTCTGCTCGCTCATATACTTAAAACTCTTAGCGTCCAAATAGCTGGAGTGTGGGTCGAGCGATGACAACATACCGTTAATCGCAGACTCAATCAGTTTTTTATCGGTCACTTCTTCCACATACGAATTTTTGGTTTTTTCCATAACATCGCCAAACAAATTCAGCAACTCGTATGTATCTTCATTATCCGTCTTTTGCGTTGTCGCCGCCTGCACCGCGCAAACAGACGCCACACCCAAAGACACCGACACGATTAATAGCAATATTTTTTTCATCATCACAATTCCACACTACAATTATTTTTCAATCCACGATTCCGGATTAATCGGATGATTATCCTTACGCAGCTCCATATAAAGTTTTGGGTTGCCACCGTTCGGCATTTGTCCCACCGGCTCGCCGGCCAACAACATCTGTCCGACCTCACAGTCAATACTGTCAAGCCCTGCCAACAACGAGGTATACCCCTTGCCATGCTCAATAATAATAAGATTGCCATACCCTCGGAACGGACCAGCAAACAAAACCGAACCATCAAACGGCGCAATAACCTGCGCCATATCGCGGGTCTGGAAAATAATTCCCTTAGACGAAACGCCGCTAGCCGTCTCTTGCCCGTAACGCGTAACCACCCGACCTCTGACCGGTCGCGAGACCGAGCCTTTGGCTTTCAAAAACGCCGCGCCGATTTCATTTATAGAATCAGACGAAAAATTAATCAAGCCGGCTGTTTTGTTCTTATGAGTCGAAGACAAAATCTGCTGCTTAGCCTCTTCCGCCATTTTCCGCCGACGCTCTGCTTCTTTTTGGGCTTTTTTAATTCGCTCTTGCTCCAGTTTGTTGAGCAAATCGCGCAAATCTTGCGCCTGCCCTGCCAATTTTTCAATATTCTTCTTAGTCTGCACCGATTCTAACGAGACTTTTGCCCGATATTTGGCTTTTTTCTCCGCCAAAACTTTCATCTGCGCATGCTCGCGCTCCAATAATCCCTTTTGCTCGACAATTTTTTTAACCTGCCGTCGAATAATCTCGCGTTTGTTTTCCAAAACGCTCAGCTCCTGCTTAATCATCTCGGCCTGCGCCTCCAAATAAGGCACCGTCTCGCGTAACAACATGGCGCTGCGCACAATATCCACCGGCGACAACGGCTGCACAAACAAAGCCTCGGTCGGCTTGAGCGCCAAACTCTGCAAAGCCGATAATGTCTTCACCAAATTTTCGTCCTTGCGCAACAGCTGTTCCTGCGTTTTTTTATAGTCTTCTTCCAACTGCGACAATCTGTCTTCCATTTGCGAGATAGAGTCCTCGCTGTTCTGAATCATTTTTGCCGCGCTAATCATCTCTTGATTAACCCGTTGCAAATCTTTGCCGGCTTGCACCGCCTCTTGCTCCAGCTTTTGCTGCTTTTGCGTCTGCAACCGCACCTGATTTTCAACTTGTTCCAAATCACGCTTAGAGACATTGGCACTGCACACGGCAACCGCCGTCAGCCACAAGCCAACAGCCATTGTCAAACGTTTATACAGTGCCCCTGATCTCATATTTTCTCTTACTTCACAATCAAAGAATTACCGTTCATTTCTTGCGGTTTCTCAATGTTCAGCAGTTCCAACAATGTCGGCGCGATATCTGCCAACTTGCCGTCGCTCAGGCTCTTGAGCGGCTGTTGGTCATTATACAACACAGCTTGAACCTTGCCGACCGTATGCGCGGTGTAAGGCTCGCCGGTCACTTCGTCAACCATTTTTTCGGCATTGCCGTGGTCGGCGGTCACCAACAAAACGCCGTCAACGTCTTTAATGGCTTTCATCACCTTGCCCAAGCACTCGTCAACTGCGGCAACGGCCTTCAAAACCGCGTCCATTTTACCGGTGTGCCCGACCATATCGCCATTGGCAAAGTTGCAGATAATCACATCAAACTTTTTGTTCTCAATCACATCAACCAAATGTTCGGTCACTTCATAAACCGACATTTCCGGTTTAAGATCATAAGTCGCGACTTTCGGACTTGGCACCAAAATGCGGTCTTCACCCTTAAACTCGCGCTCTTCGCCACCATTAAAGAAGAACGTCACATGAGCATATTTCTCAGTCTCGGCAATACGCAACTGCGTCAAACCATGGTCGGCCACCACCTGCCCAAAAATATTGTGCAAAGCCTCGGGCGCGAACAACGTCTTCATAAAACGATTGTGGTCGACCGAATACTCAGCCATCCCCACCGCCATAGACAACGTCGGCAGATTTTTGCGCTCAAAACCGGTAAACTCTTTGTCGGCCAAAGCATACAAAATTTCACGGGCACGGTCGGCGCGATAGTTAGCCATTAATACTGCGTCACCGTTTTTAATGCCGTCATAATCACCGATAACACAAGGTACGACAAACTCGTCGGTCACACCCTCGGCATACGACGCGGCAATTGCCTCTTCCGCCGTGGCAAAACGCTTGCCCTCAGCCAAAGCAATCGCATTATAAGCCGCCGCAACTCTGTCCCAACGCTTGTCTCTGTCCATAGCGTAAAAACGCCCTGAAATTGTGGCGATTGCAACACCGCTCAAAGCCTTGACCGAATTTTCAAAATCAGCCACAAACTCCTTTGCGGAAGCCGGCGGCGTGTCACGACCGTCTAAAAAGGCATGAACCGCAACCTTAATGCCGTTCTCAGCCAACACCTTGCACAAAGCAACAATGTGCTTTTGGTGCGAGTGCACGCCCCCCGGAGACATCAAGCCCATAACATGGCAAACACCGCCGTTCTTTTTCAGAGTATCAATCAGCTCGCACAAAACTTTATTTTGCGCAATCGAACCGTCGCTGATAGCCTGATCGATTCTCGGCAAATCTTGCATAACCACGCGCCCTGCGCCAAGGTTCATGTGTCCGACTTCCGAGTTACCCATTTGTCCGTCAGGCAGACCGACGGCCAAGCCCGAAGTTTCAATCAAACAATGCGGATAATTATCAATCAGACTGTGCCAATTTGGCGTATGACCGTTTTCAATGGCATTATCGGCAGTCACCGGACGGCGATATCCCCAACCGTCCAAAATCAATAACATTACAGGTTTTTGTGTCATTTCTTTTCCTTTTCAATCAACCTTATTTATTTTTTCCATATTATATATAAGAAAACATAATAAAAAAGCACTATTTTTTATTTATAAGCTATTGTGTGCAGCAATCATCACTTTTTTCCAAATCTCCGCCGGCAACGTTCCTCCGGTCACTTTTTTCATGGGCGAGTTATCATCATTGCCCAACCAAACCACGCACACCACTTTGTTTGAATATCCGGCGAACCACGCATCGCGAAAATCTTGCGACGTTCCGGTTTTTCCGGCGGCAACAAACGGCACTTTTGCCCGCTTGCCCGTACCGCTGTCAATCACCGCGCGCAACATATCCGTCATATCCGCCACCGCGTTGCCGTCAATAATTCTTTGCAGGCCGCCGTCTTGACGCATATACTTTTCATAACCGTCACGGCTGAAAATTTCCAAAATTCCATACGGACAAACCGCATAACCGCCATTAGCCAAACTGGTGTAAGCCGCCGCCATATCCAACACTCTGACCTCAGATGTCCCCAAAGCCAAAGACGGCTCGTTGATTAACGGTGTTGTTATCCCCATTTTTTTGGCATTGGCGATAATACTGCGCCGTCCGACATTTTCCGACAAATTAACCGTTGCCAAATTAAGCGATTTCCGCAAAGCCGTCTGCAAACTGACCGTTCCGTAATATTTTTTATCAATATTTTCCGGTTTCCAATTACCGATAGCCAACGGCACGTCGTCAATCTCGCTCTCCGGCGTGTATCCCGCCTCCAACGCCGTCAAATACACAAACGGCTTAAACGCCGAGCCCGATTGTCGCAACGCGCTGACCGCACGGTTAAATTGGCTTTTTTGATAATTAACACCGCCAACCATCGCCAACACCGCGCCGTCTTTAGCCATAACCACCACCGCGCCCTGTGTCACATTTTTCGCGCTGTTGGCGCGAATAGCGTCCGCCAAAATCTTTTCCGCCTGCTCCTGAATTGCCTGATTCAAAGTGGTGTGCACATAAACATCTTCATCACGTTCACCCAAAATATCATTAACATTGGCATAAATCCAATCGGCAAAATGCTTACCGCCGTTGACCTTGTCCGGCACTTCCGGTCCCAAACGCATTTTAAACGCCTGCGCCATCTGTTGGTTTGAGATTAAACCGGCATTAACCATATTTTGCAACACCACCTTTGAGCGGGCATCGGCGCGCGCCTTGCTTGCAATCGGATTATAACGTGACGGCGCTTTCAACATACCGGCCAAGATTGCCGCCTCGCGCAAGTTCAGATCATTAGATGATTTTTGAAAATATTTATTCGCGGCCGCCTCAATGCCATAAGCCCCGTTCCCCAAATAAACCCTGTTCATATACAACGCTAAAATTTGTTCTTTAGAAAACTTGTGCTCCAACCAAAACGCCAATAACAATTCCTGAACCTTACGCTTAATATTTTTCTGCGGCGTCAAAAACAGATTTTTCGCCACCTGTTGCGTAATAGTACTCCCCCCCTGCACATAGCGCCGTTTAATCATATTCACCGTCATCGCGCGGAAAAACGAGATAAAGTCAAACCCAAAATGCTGATAAAACCGCCGATCTTCCGTCGCCACAATCGCCTGAGAAACATATTTTGGCAAATCATCGGGCATAATAATCGCCGAATACACACTGCCGTAAGATTGAATCTCATTGCCATTTTCCGCCGTGATAATCGTTGAAGGTTGCCGCGTCCGCTGAATCGCCTGTTCAATATCAGGCAAAGTCTCAAAACAATAAAAAATATAAGCGCCTAAAGTTATCACCAGCAGCAACGCCGCTTTGATAGCGATTCCCCAATAACTACGCCTTTGTTTTGACTCTTTTTTTTTAGTCTTACGTGTCTTTTTTTTCGATTTGGCTTTTTTTACCATAATTCAGTCCTTGCAACGATTCGCAAAATATCTTAAAACTGTTTTATAGCCTATCACAAGAACCTTAAAGGAAGATTTAAAAATGACCGTCAGTGTTTCTATAAATTCTTCGGTTTATCAAAAATTGCAACAGATTGCCGCTGAGCGCAACCACCCGTTGCAACAATGCTTGGAAGAGGCTGTTCTTGAATACATTGATAATTATGAAGACACTTGCGATAGCACCGCAGAGAGCTTAGATACTCTTGAGCGCACTTTTTTTATGTCGGTTGCCGAATAAAATCTTTGAAGATAATATTTTCCGTTATATATTGCTTGACAAGTGCCAAACTTCATCAAGGGGATTTTTATGAGCAAAAGAATATGTTTGATTGACGGCTCGGGCTACATTTTTCGCGCGTTTTACGCTTTGCCGCCCATGACCTCGCCCGACGGCGCGCCCGTTAATGCGGTCTATGGCTTTACAAATATGTTCTTGCGCCTCACCCAACGTCTGCACTGCGATTATTGTCTGGTTTTGTTTGACGCCAAACGCCAAAACTACCGCAACAACATTTTTGCCGCCTACAAAGCCACCCGCAAAGAAATTCCCGAAGATTTAATTCCTCAATTTGCGATTATCCGCCAAGCGCTTGACGCTCTGAATATTAATTATTTGGATATGGAAGGCTTTGAGGCCGACGACCTGATTGCCACTTACGCGGAGCAAGGCTTGAGCAAAGGCTATGAAGTAACGGTCATTTCCGCCGACAAAGATTTAATGCAGCTGATTCGCCCCGATGTTGAATTTTTTGACCCGATGAAAGACAAGTTCTTTACACCCGAAGACGTTAAAGAAAAATTCGGCGTTTATCCCGAGCGCGTGATTGATGTTCAGGCTCTCGCCGGCGACAGCACCGACAACATCCCCGGAGTCCCCGGAATTGGACTGAAAACCGCCGCCGAACTCATAAACACTTTCGGCTCGCTGGAAGAGGTTTTGACCCGCGCCGCCGAAATCAAACAAAACAAGCGCCGCGAAACCATTTTGAACAATATTGAACAGGCGCGCATATCTCTGCAACTGGTCACCCTCAAAAAAGATGTTCCGGTCGCTCATGGTATTGAAGAATATCCTTGCCGCACCCCGCAAAAAGATAAAGTGCTGAACTTTGTGGAACAATACGGTTTTAACAGTATCAAACCCCGTATTGAAAAATGGGTTGACGAGCAGTGCCAGGACCACCAACCCGCCGCCGAAATCGTCAAAGACTATGCGCTGATAACCTCCGCCGCGCAGTTGCAAGCCTTTTGCCAAAATATCGAACAAAGCCGCAAATTTGCCTTTAATGTCACCACCACCGGCAACAACCCGCAGTTTGATAAAATAATCGGCTTTGCTCTGGCTGATTCAATCGGACACGCCTGCTATGTGCCGCTGGTGCCAAGCACGACACCGAATATCGCCTTTGATTTATTTTCAACGCCCAACGCCACAACCTCTGAGTTGGACTTTGCTCAAGTCAAACCAATATTATTACCGCTAATGAGCGATAAATCGATTCTCAAAATCAGTCACGACGCCAAATTCAATATCCACTTTATCAAAAAAGTTTTGGGCGATGACGCGACTTGCCAACCGATAGACGACACCGCGGTGTTGTCTTATGTTTTGGATAGTTCAGAAAGCAAACACACGCTCCCCGAACTGGCTGCGACTTTTTTAGATTATAGCGCCGCCAATCTTGAAGATATTTTAGGTAACGGCAAAAACAAGCGCGCCATAGACACGGTTTCAGCGACAGAACTGTTGCCATACGCCGCCGAAACGGCAGATTTAACCTTACGCCTGTTTGAACTGTTTCGCCGCCGCCTGATTAAAGAAAAACAAATCAGCGTCTATGAAGACCTCGACCGTCCGCTAATTCCGATATTGCAAGATATGGAAAGCCGCGGCATTATGGTCGACGCGCCCAAATTGCAAACCGTCAAACAAGAGTTGTCAAAACAAATGTCAGACTGCGAGCAACGAATTTATCAGTTGGCGGGCAAAGAGTTCAACCTTGGCTCACCCAAGCAGGTGGGAGAAGTCTTGTTTGAAAACACCGGCATCAAAGGCAAAAAAACCGCTTCCGGATTATGGCAAACCGGCGCCGATATTCTTGAAGATTTGGCGGCAGACGGCAACACCATGGCGGCAGAAATTTTAAATTGGCGCGCTGTGAGCAAATTGCGTTCAACATACACCGACGCGTTGCTTAATCAGTTGGATAAGGATTCGCGCCTGCACACCACCTTTAGCCAGATTGTGGTCAACACCGGTCGTTTGGCGTCATCCAATCCCAATTTGCAAAATATTCCTATTCGCAGCCTTGAAGGTAAAAAAATTCGCTCTTGTTTTGTGGCAAAAAAAGGTTGCAAACTCATCTCCTGCGACTATTCGCAAGTGGAATTGCGGCTGTTGTCCGTGGTGGCCGATGTTAAAGGCCTCAAACAAGCGTTTTGGGAGGGCAAAGATATTCACGCCGCCACCGCCGCCAAAGTTTTTGACGTACCGTTAGAAGAAGTCACACCGGATTTGCGCCGCCATGCCAAAGCCATTAACTTTGGTATTGTCTATGGCATTTCACAGTTCGGATTAGCCAAACAAATCGGCGTCACTCCGGCAGAAGCCAAAAAATACATTGACGCCTATTTTGCGCAAATGCCCGAGATAAAAAAATATATGGACGAGACCATCGCCTTTGCCAAAAAACACGGCTATGTCACCACCCCGTTCGGACGCAAATGCCCGATTTATGGCATTACCGATAAAAACAAACGCTTGGTGCAAAACGCCGAACGCGCCGCCATTAACGCCCCAATTCAGGGGGGAGCGGCCGATATTATCAAAATGGCCATGCAACAGGTTTATCGCAACTTGCAACAAGGCGGTTTCAAAACCAAAATGCTCCTGCAAGTCCACGACGAGCTCATCTTTGAGGCTCCGGAAAACGAGGTCGAACAAGTCAGCGAAATGATAAAACAAACCATGCAAAACGTCGTGAACTATAACGTGCCGTTCATCGCCGAACTGGGTAGCGGAGACGATTGGACCGCCGCCCACTAGTTCTCTTAAAATTGCGATAGTTGCGCTTTATATAAAGCGCCTAGTGCGGACTCACCCTTAAAAAGAGCGATAAAGACGCCTGCTACGAAGTAATTTTTTGACGACGTGTACAATATCAGTACACGAGGAAAAAAACTACGAGTATGAGGCGTCTTTTGCGCTCTTTTTAGATTTGAGCTGGCCGCAAGCTGCCAATATATCCTGCCCGCGGGCAACGCGGATAGGGGCGGCGTAACCGGATTTTTCAAGCTCACGCGAAAAGGTGTGAACACGGTTGTTGGAACTGGGCTTAAAATCACACCCCGGCCACGGATTGAACGGAATAAGGTTAAACTTGGCTCCGATTTTATATTTTTTCATCAGAGCTATCAACTCATGCGCGTCCTGCAGAGTGTCGTTAAAACCGTCTAACATCAAATATTCAAAAGTAATGTAGCGACTGGTGACAATTTTTTGATATTCCTGACAAGCGGTCAAAACCTCTTCCAACGGATAGCGGTTATTAATCGGCATAATCTGCGAACGTTTTTCGTTATTGGGCGCATGCAGACTGATAGCGAGTTTAACGCCGGTTTCTTTGGCCACACGGGGAATATTGGGCGCAATACCCGAGGTCGAGAGCGTCACCCGACGTTTGCTCACCGCCAAACCATCGCAGTCGGTGATAATGTTGAGCGCCTTGATAACATTGTCAACATTGTGCAACGGCTCGCCCATGCCCATCAGCACGATATTTGAGACCAAACGTCCCTCCGCGCTTGAACTCGGCCACTCGTTATAAATATCTTTCACCAGCATAAATTGACTGACAATCTCGCCGCAGGTCAGATTACGCGTAATTTTTTGACTGCCGGTATGGCAAAACTTGCATCCGACGGCGCACCCGACTTGCGTTGAAAGGCAGACTGCACCACGGTCATCTTCGGGAATAAACACCATTTCAACCCGCTGTCCATCGGCAAACGCCAACAACCACTTGTGGGTTTTATCCGCAGAAATCTGTTCTGTCACGATTTGCGGGCGAGACAAAACAAATCGTTCCGCCAACTTGGTACGCAGATCTTTAGACAGGTTGGTCATCTCGTCAAAAGACTTAGCCCCCTGAACATAAAGCCACTGCCAAACTTGTTTGACCCGAAACGATTTTTCGCCCATATCCGACAAAGCGGAGCTCAGCTCATTGCGGCTTAAGCCTAAAATATCGATTTTATTCTCAACTAACGTTTGCATTTTGCACTAATCGCCTTATAAGCGCCGGTGAACCCTTTGAGAGAATAAGTATCTTTTGTCGGGTTGCCCTTAGCAGACACGCCGTCAACAATCATCCGCTCGCCGTTTTTCATAAGCGACACCATTTTCTTGTCGGTTTCTTCATTAAGCGTCCACGCTTTGCCCTGCTCGGTAAAAAAGCTGCTGACGGTATTATGCCCGATTTTCACCGTGAACGGCGCGCCTGACTTAAACACATAGCCGGCATCAAAATTCACCACATCAAAACTTTTCTCAGCCGGACGGTGCGTCACCACAGCATAGATATTGCCGCGTTTGCTGTACTTGCCCTCGTCCTTTTTTGGGGTTGAGACCATATAGCACACGCTGTTTTTGCCCTCTTTATAGTAATAAGCCGTCCAATCGCCGTACTCGCCAATCACCTGAGGCGCGGCCGCAAATGCTTTTGACGCCAACATCATGGCGCCGCACAGAATTATACCGGTAAGTTTTTTCATATTTACATCCTCGAATAAACATTATATATAACGCTTGTAACAAACTTTTAAAATGATGTAAAGGTGGTTTAATGTTTAAAGATAAATATCTTGATATGAGCTCAATCATCACCGACCCCGCCGTTCTCAAACTTTTTGAAGTTGTTGAAGCGCACGGCGGCGTCTTACGTTTTGTTGGTGGCGCGGTTCGCGACGCACTGGCGGGACTAAAAGGTTTTGATTTGGACTTAGCCACCGATATGTCACCGGACGAGTTGGTTGAAGCCTGTGAGGAAAATAATCTTAAGACCATCCCCATCGGCATCAAATTCGGCACTGTCGGCGTGGTGATTAACGATCAGGTGCTTGAGGTCACCTCACTGCGTAAAGATATTGAGACCGACGGACGCCACGCTAAAGTTGAATTTACAACCGACTGGAACGAAGACGCCTCTCGCCGCGACTTGACCATTAACGCAGTGTACGCGGATGAAAAAGGCAATGTCTTTGACTACTACAACGGCATTAATGATTTAGAGAAAGGCATTGTCCGCTTTATCGGTAACCCGACCCAACGGATTCAGGAAGACTATTTGCGTATCTTGCGTTTTTTCCGTTTTTATTCCATTTTCGGCAAAACCGAAATCGACGCCAAAGCCTTGGAGGCCTGCCGCAACAACAACGCCGGACTCAAAAAAATCTCTATTGAGCGCATTCGTGACGAGTTTTTCAAAATCTTGCAAACACCAAACGTTATCAAAACCGTCAAAATTATGCTCGATAACGAAATTTTGAGCTATATACTTCCCCCCGCGCCGCATTTTGATTGTCTGGAAAACTTAATCAATCTGGTGCGCCGCCGCAAGTTGGAAGAATCTGCCTTGCGCCGACTATTCGCGCTTTATCTGCCTGATGAAAAATTGGCCGACAGTTTCGCCACCCGCTTAAAACTCAGCAAAAAACATAAAGAACTTTTTGTGGCGTTGGCATGTTACAATCCGCCGTTGACTGATTTTACCAATCCGCAAACCTTGCGCAAATTGCTCTACCGTTTTGGTCGTGAGTTTTGCCGACATAAATTTATCATCACTTGCGCCGTGCAAAATGAAGAACCACAAAACTTTACCGAAATCTTGGCACAAATCGCCGATTTTAAAGTTCCGGAATTTGACATCAAAGGACGTGACATTATCAATGCCGGCATTGACGACAACCGCAAAATCGGGACTATTATAGATGCCCTAGAGCAAATTTGGATAGACAGCGACTTCTCCCTCAGCAAAGAAGAGCTGTTGCAACAAGTCCACGGCTGTATGAAAATTGCATAAAAAAATCCCCGTAAGATATTTTCTCTCGGGGACTTTTTTTAGTCTTTTAATTGTTCAAAACCGCAATCACACGATAGTTGTCATCGGCGCAAACCTGCTTCGACCGATTTGCCTCAAGCGACCAAGCCTTAAACGGCTGTTTCTGTGACACCTTGCGCACCCAGAACGTGTCAATGCAGGGATTATACCCCTTCACACGCATCCAACAGAACATAATGTCGTCCCAATGCGCCGTAATGCTCAACGCCTCTTCCTCGTTCATCAAATGGCAATAGCGACCGTGAACACTGACGGCACGCGCCAACACACAAGCTCTGTCATAAGACGCGCTGGCAAAATCCTGAGCGAACGGAATACGAATACCATCCACCTCAATCGCCAGAGCCTTTTTGCCAAACAGAGCACGATTTGACAACACATTGCCGGCATAAAGCACCTTGAGCGGCAGCTCCTCTTTCTCAAAAGCTGTCGACATCAACTCCAAAACATCTCTGCTGTTCAAATTCCAATTAAACACCAGTTGAGCAAACTCTTTTTGCAGCTTCTCTTTATCAATAAATTTATCCATAAATAATAAGTTAATAATGTGAATATTGCTGAGAGACTATCACAATTTGACAAAAAAGCAATTATAAATTTTTCTTAAAAAATTCTTTGCGGTTTTTGCGTCCCATACTCCACAAATTGCCCCAACCGTTAATCGGCTGAACTTTGTACAGCGACTCAAAATTAAAATTGCGGCTCAAAAACAAAGAAGTGGTTTTGCTGTAATTGTTCATTGGGCAAAAGCCGTAAAAATCCACCTGAATCAAATCGGCGTTTTTCAAATGATAAACCGCCTTAACATATTCTTGGCTAGTATTTATGCGGTCGCTGTCATCCAAAATAATCATCCCGCCGTCAGCCAACGCCATCACCGCGGCTTTGGCACACTCCGCGCGCCGTTTGCCGTCCACCACAATCACATCATATTTTTTGCCGTCTTCAAAAATGGCGTCTTCATAAATCTCGCCCTCGTCACGCCACCTGATATCTAATTTTGGGTGTTTAAACTCTGACTTCCACCGCTCAAACCAAATCGGGTTATCCTCAATACTGGTCACCTGCTTGGCGCGCCCCGCCCAAAACATGGATGAATACCCGCACCCGAACTCAAAAATCTCTTTTTGCGTATAGTCAAACTGCGACAAATATTCAATCGCGGGATAGGTGTACCATGGTATTGGATTGCCGTCTTTGTCCAAACAAACTTTCTCGTCAATCGACCGCTCTATGGCAAATTCCTTCTGCCACATTTCAATAAATTTCTGAAACTTATCGCTATACATCTCACCACCAACAATCAATAACCGCGGCGGTTCATTTTAGCGGCGGCCGACCCCAACTGCATAATCAAATAACTCACTATTTCTTCCGCCGGCATATTAGTGGTTTTGCAGTCACGCTCGGTTTTATAAAGCAGTTCCATTACGCTCAGCAACCGCTCTTTGCTCCAAATTGAAACCTGCACCTTAAAACTGTTTTTCCTAAAAAAGATAATCGGCGGCGTCATTTTGTTGACGGCAACATCTACCGTTTCGCCTTTTTCAACCTGCGCGGCACAGTTCAAAATCTTCATAAAATGATACATCAAACTCCGCACAATCACCGTCGGATCGCCGCCCTCGTTAAGCAACTTTTTATAAGCCTGCAACGCTTTTTCCGTCTGTCCCGAGGCGGTAAAATAACACACATCATCACTCGAGGTCGCCGAATTATCGCTAATCACTTTGCAAACATCGTCATTAGTAATATTTTTGCGTGTGCCCATATAAGTAATCAGCTTTTCAATCTCGCCGATATTGCTCTTACGATCGTTAGAAAGCCGACTGCACAACAGTTGCAAAGCCTCGTTGTTAATCGTGAACCCCTGTTCCACAAACATCTGCCGCGCCGTGGTATAAATAGCCTCATCTCGGTCTTCATAACACGGAATCAACGCAAAATCATCACGTTCTTCCGCCAAAGTCACCAACGAAGACTTTTTGTTCAATGTCGCCGAAGACAAAATCAGCAAGGTGTCCGAATTAACGGTGTCCAACATCGCTTTCAACGGTTTAGTGATATTATTATCAACATCGCGCACCACCACCACGCGACGCCCGCCCATCAGCGACTGCGCGCCGTATTCTCCGGCAACCGTGCCAAAATCGCCGCTCACATTATCCCACAGCAAATTAGCGACCTGAAACGCGTCATTAATATCAGGCACAATCGCTTTGGTAAAGTTTTTCACATACTCCGCCACCAAACCGTCGTTTGTACCATAAACCACCACACACTTCAACGAAGTGTCCGGCTTTTTCAAAAAACGGTCTATTTGCGCCTGTTTATAAATCACTTCTTCACACCGGCTTTTTGGTTAAGGTCTTTCTGTTCGGCATCTTCATACTCATTGGCCTTGGCATTAAAGAACGCACCCAAACGCAACGCAATATCATTAGCCATAATCTTGGCCGCGTCTTGCTGAACTTTCTTCCGCGAGATGACCGTAGAATACGGATTATCCAAAATATCATAGCTGACAAAAGACACCGTGTTGCCTTTCATCACCTCTTTTGAATTTTGCGTCATGTGATAGTTGACCTTGTAGTCAATGCGTTTGCGGGTAGCGGTAATATCGCTGCGCAGCGCCTGATCATATTCGTTTTCCTGAACCGGATTAACATACAGATAATACTTCGGCTTTGTCGGAACACCCTGCGGCGTCAGCAGGTCGAGCAGATTGTTTTTAATCTGCTGCCCCAAACGCTCGCCGGTCACTACAATCTTAATCTGTGCCATCTGGTCGGTCACATAGTTGTCAAAATCGCCGTCAAAATACCACTTATCTTCCTTACTGGTTTTTTGCACATACAATGGCTCAAAACCGCAAGCGGCAACCGCAAACAACACCAAAACTGCAAGACCGATTTTTTTCATCGTCATATTCCTTAAGCCACAAGGTTAATCAAACGGTTGGGCACCACAATAACCTTGCGGATTTCTTTGCCCTCAAGCTGCCGTTTAACGTTGTCAAGTGCCAACGCCTTAGCCTTAACCTCGTCCTGTGACGCGTCCTTAGGCATATCAATTGTACCACGCATTTTGCCGCAAATCTGCACCGCATAAGTCACAACATTGTCTTCGGCAAGTTTGGCATCGCCTTTCGGCCACGGCTGCGTAATCAACAAATCTTCATGTCCCATCCGCGCCCACATCTCTTCGCAAAGGTGCGGCGTAAACGGACACAACAGGTGCAACAATGTGCTATACATTTCTTGCGGAATTTCTTTCAAATTCGCCATATAGTTCACATAAGTCATCAATGACGATACCGCGGTGTTAAACTTCATCTGATCAATACGCTCAGTCACTTCCAGAATAGCCTTGTGCATAGCGCGCAAATCATCAGCGGAAGGCTCAATGTTTTTAATTTTTGCGAACAGAGAATATACCTTGCCCACAAAACGATAAACGCCCATCAAACTTTCTTCAGACCACATCGCCACCTGATCAAACGGACCGATAAACATTTCATACAATCTGAACGTGTCGGCGCCATACGATTCGACAATTTCATCGGGGTTAATCACATTACCGCGAGACTTAGACATCTTCTCACCGTTAGAAGCCAAAATCATACCGTGCGACGTGCGGCGGTTATAAGGCTCTTTGGTCGGCACATAACCGCAGTCATACAAAAACTTGTGCCAAAAACGAGAATACAACAGGTGCAGCGTGGTGTGCTCCATACCACCATTATACCAGTCAACGTTCATCCAGTAGTCCAATGCTTCCTTAGAGGCAAACTCTTTGCTGTTGTGCGGGTCGCAATAACGCAGAAAATACCATGACGACCCTGCCCAGTTCGGCATAACATCGGTCTCGCGACGCGCGTGTCCGCCACACTTCGGACAAGTGGTGTTCACCCAGTCGGTTGCTTTTGCCAACGGCGAATCACCTTCATCGTTCGGGCGATAATCGTCAACCTGAGGCAAAGTCAGCGGCAGTTCCGATTCCGGAATTGGCTGCCAACCGCAGTGCTCGCAATAAACCATCGGTATCGGCTCGCCCCAATAACGTTGGCGAGAGAATACCCAGTCGCGGAGCTTAAAGTTGACCTTAGCGTGACCAAAACCATTTTCTTCGGCAAAGTCTATCGCCTTGCGCATAGCCTCTTCTTTGTTCATACCGTCCAAAAAGCCTGAGTTAATATGCTCGCCGTCTTCTTCCCACGCTTTTTCAGAGATGTCGCCTCCGGCCAAAACCTGAATAATCGGCAGGTTGAAAACTTTAGCGAAGTCATAGTCGCGTTGGTCGTGCGCCGGCACCGCCATAATCGCGCCTGTACCGTATCCTGTCAAAACATAATCCGAAATAAACACCGGAATCTCTTTGCCGTTAAACGGATTAACCGCCTTAACGCCTTTCAACTCAACGCCGGTTTTCTCGGTGCTTTGCGTTCTTTGCAAATCAGACTTTTTGGCTGTGGCGTCAACATAAGCCTGAACCTCTTGCGGGTTTTCAAACTTGTCCATATATTTGCGCACAAACGGATGCTCCGGCGCCATAACCATATAGGTCACGCCAAACGCCGTGTCCGGACGGGTGGTAAACACCGTCAGCTTGTCTTCTCCAAACTTAAAGTCAAGCTCCGCGCCTTCCGAACGCCCAATCCAGTTAATTTGTTGCGACTTAACGCGGTCGATAAAGTCCAAACCGTCCAAATCATTAATCAAACGATCGGCATATTTGGTAATAGCCACCATCCATTGCTCTTTGTTTTTGCGCACAACCTGCTCGCCGCAACGCTCGCAACAACCGTTGACAACCTCTTCGTTAGCCAAACCGACCTTGCAACGCGGGCACCAGTTAATCGCCATTTTAGACTTGTAAGCCAAGCCTTTTTCAAATAGCTTGATGAACATCCATTGCGTCCATTTATAATACTCGGGCGACGAGGTATCGATACATCTGTCCCAGTCAAAACTAAAGCCCAAAGACTTCAGCTGACGTGTAAAGTTTTTAATGTTGGCTTGGGTCGAAACCGCAGGGTGCACGCCGGTCTTAATCGCATAGTTTTCAGCCGGCAGACCAAACGCGTCAAAACCCATCGGATACAGCACATTAAAGCCCTGCATGCGCTTTTTGCGGGCGATAACATCCAACGCCGTGTAAGAACGCGGGTGTCCCACGTGCAAACCGGCGCCTGACGGATACGGAAACTCAACCAAGGCGTAAAATTTTTGCTTGTTTTTATCAATCTCTACCTTATAGGCTTTTTCTTCATCCCAAATCTTTTGCCATTTTTCTTCAATGGTGCGAAAATTATAACGCTCTTCCAAAGCCCACTCGCTTTTCCAGTCGTCCCAATTTTTGCCGTTAAAATGCGCGCTGTTAGTCATTATCCGTTATTCCTTATTTTTATCATTAATATACAAAATCTTAGCCTGTTTAATAATAGCTTGTTCAATCTCAATTTTCAAAGCCGGAGACGCCGCTTTTTTCACCCAGTTGCCGCTTTCCTTAACTTCTTTATAAACCTTAACGTCAAGAGCGTCGGCGCGCAGCTCGCCGCCGGCGACCTCGGCCGCAATCTTAAACCGTTCACTCGGTGCCGCAGTCAAACTCTTCCAGCCTGTAATCAAACGCCCTTCTTGCGGATTTCTGGTTTCGATTCCCATAAAACTCAGTTTGTCAACACACGCTTGCCACAAATACTTATTGACCGTTGCCGGCAACTGTTCGACGGATTTTTTCTCAACCGATTTTTCAGCTTCTTGCGCATTCTCATGCCACGGGTTCAGCCGATTCCAGTCCCAATCAAAATTCCAACTCTGCCATGCCGAGCAACCCGAGAGCCACAAGACAGCCGCCAGTATCAAACTTTTTTTCATTATTATCTCTCTTTTCAGAATTTTTCCTGACAACAAATTATATTAATTTTTTGCAAAAGACAAGCGGCATAAATCAATTTCTCACTTGTAATTGCGCAAATAACAGCATACACTCGCTAAAAATCAAAAATTTAAGGAAAGCCCATGAGCACACCCCGCGAAACAGCGGTTTACGCCCTGCATCAAATTTTTCACCCCGAGCAAAAAGCCTCTGCGATTGCGGATTCGGCTGAAGGTATGGCTTTTGTTAAAATGCTCACACAAAGCGCTCTGCGCCACGGTGTGTGGCTTGAACAGCTGCTCAACCGCTTTGTCACACGCAAAATTCCGCAAAAACAAGCACTGTTGCATACCATATTGCTCACTGCCGCCACCGAACTGGTGTTCATGAACACGCCTGATTATGCCGTCATCAACAGCTATGTCGACATTGCCAAACAGCGTTGCGGCAAAAGCGAGAGCGGCTTTATCAATGCGGTTTTGCGCAACATAATTCGCGCTCAAATCACACCGCCGACAACAACGGAAAGCGCTCTTCTGCCCGATTCTTTTCTGAAAATTCTGCGGCAAGATTACAGTCCCGAAGTTATCAAACAAATTGCGCAAGCAACAACCAACGAACCACCGCTAAACCTAAGCGTTAAGACCAATCCCGCAAAGTGGGCTGAAAAGCTCGGAGGTTCCGTAGTCATTAACAATACTATTGCTGTTTCCGAGGCAGGTAAAATCGCTGATTTAGACAGCTATACCGAGGGTGAGTGGTGGGTGCAAGACACCGCCGCCGCGTTGGCCGCCGCTTGTTTCTCCGACCTCAAAGGCAAACGCGTTTTAGACTTGTGCGCCGCCCCCGGAGGCAAAACCGCCCAGTTGCTGAACGCCGGCGCGATTGTCACTTCACTGGATTGCGACGCCGTCCGTCTGAAAACCTTAGAGCAAAACCTACAACGTCTTTATTTGCAGCCACAACAAATCATCTGCGCCGATGTGATTGAATTTTTGCGCAATTTTAACGGCGAACCGTTTGACACCGTGTTGCTTGACGCACCATGTTCCGCCACCGGCATATTCCGCCGCCACCCCGAGGTTTTGTGGCAGAAAAAAGCGCAAGACATCAGCCGACAGTCAGCCCTCCAACAACAGATTTTAGAACTGATTTCTCCGGTGCTCAAAACCGGTGGCGAACTGGTATATTGCACCTGCTCCATTGCCAAAGCCGAGGGCGAACGCCAAATCCGCCAGATGCTTAAGCAACAACCGAATTTTCAAATTGCCCGCCTATCCTGCCCCGAACAGCCGCAAATCATCACCGCCGAAGGTTTTATCCGCACCCTGCCGTTTCATTTTGCCGCGCAGGGCGGATGTGACGCCTTTTTCATTGCCAAACTCATTAAGAAAGCCAAATCACAATGAGACAATCTCCCGTTTATATCATCGGCGACACGCCGTTGGCCTTTGCTCTGGCCGTTAAGCTCCGCGCCGAAGAGCAAAACGCCTGCATACTCGGCACCGCCAACCCCGAACGTTTTGTTATGCCGTTCACCCTCCGCAACGATGTTTCTTTGCAAAAACAGAGTGTCACATTGCCTTGCCTGCCGTTTATGCACGATGAGCCCAAACTGGTGATTATTGCGGCCAGACCTCAAAATCTGCGCGCCGACCTGACCTATTTTTCTTATGCTAAAACCACCGACTGCCCTGTCGTTTCGTTTTGCCACACTCCAAACCTATCGTATGTGTCCGACATTTTGCAACGACCGATTTTATCGGCTTATTTTGACGGCTATGTCAGCCTGCGCGGCGACAACACCGTGGCCGTTCAAGGCAACACCGGCACCCTGACCCTGACCATTAACGAAAACCACATCCACTACCAAACTCTGCAAAACCTGTTAGCCAAAACCTACTTCAAACTCAACTTCAACCCTTACGGCTTGCAAAACTTTTGGGAGTTTTTTACGCCATACGCCGCCTGCTCGCTGTTTTCAATCAAACACGGCTCCAACATCCGCGAGGTTGCCAAGTTCCCCGAGCTGCGCCAAACCCTCAACACCATTGTTGAAGAAATCATCGCCGCCGCCCCGCAAGAAGTCAAACTCAACCGCGAGCAGATTATCAGCGGCATTTATTCCACCCCCAAAGACTACACCTATCCGGCGCTGACCGAGTTCAAAAACAAGCTCGGCGGCGAACTGATGTTTATTGCCGACACACTGCGCGCACAGGCGCAAATCAAAGCGCTCAAGCTCCCCGCTTGCGAAAACATCATCAACACCGCGTTGCACCGGATTTTATCTTCTGTGGAGTAATCGGCTTTTCAAGGTTGAAGAAATAAAATTAACATACTATAAATTAAGGGATAATATCTCAATTCAAGGACAGTGGCATGAACACATTATTGATAATCGCAATCTGCATTGCAACTTTCTTCATCAGCTACGGCATTTTCACCCTTTACGGCTCTTCCGCGGTCAACCTCGGCAAATTCAAAATCATCCAATCGCCGATTGTGCCGTTCTTAGGTTTGAGCTTTATCGGCTGTCTGCTGTCTTACCTGATTGCCCCGCAGCAATATGACGCGCTGTCTCCCACCTCGGCTTGGACGGTTGTCACCGCATTTGCCTCAGCCGCGGTTTTGTGGGCTTTATTATCCCAATCCAAACTACAAAAATTCGGCTATGTTTTTATTTTAGCTTGCTGCGCGCTCAATCTTTGGATTTTACCCAACGACTTTAGTTTCAGCGACGGCGCGCTCCCCCTTTGGGCAGAAAAAATCATATTGGCGATTGCGTGGAGCTTGTTTGCCCTTTGCTACAACACCATGAACGCCGGCGACGGTATCCTTTCATCCGAATCACTGGCTGTCACAATCGGGATGGCACTGCTTTGCGTTATCGGCGTTCTGCCCGTGCTGACAGGTTATTACGCCGCGGTGTTTATCGCCTTGTTTATGGCGCTCCACTTCTTTATGCTCTACCCTGCCAAAATAGCCCTGAACAGCACCCAATGCCGCCTGATTGGCTATCTTTTGGGATGGCTCGGCGTACTGTCCGCCATTGAGGGCAGCGGCAGTTGCTTTTTAATTTTAGCCATGTACTACATTTTTGAGACCTCTGTTGCCTTTTTCAAAAAACTCACTTTCAAAAAACAATACCGCAACATGGCCGCCAACACTTTTTACAGCAACCTGACCGCCGCGGGCGTAGCACCCAAAACCGTTTCGGATTTGGTCTCTCGCATTAACCTGATTTTAATGTTGTTGGCCGGTTTTCAAATTTATTCGCCCAACAACTTTACCATGATTATCATCGCTTTCATCGCGGTTTTCTGGTTGCAGCAAAAAGCCCTGAGCCCGACCGAAAGCGGTAGACACGTTTTGCTGTTCGGCAATCTGATTTCTGCTCTGCGTCCGGACAACAAAGAACCGACCGAGCCCCAAGAACAAAGAAAGAAATAACGTCTATGTCTATTTTCTCCCGCCTGACAGACATCTTCCACCCCCGCAAACCGACCCCGCCGGTTGCTGAAAGCGGCTTTATGCCTGATGTCAAGTTCAAGGTAGTAGTGATAGATTTTCAAGACAACGTCGAGAGCACCGGCGGCGAGAACACTGCCCGCATTTTGCAAAACTTGCGTGACTTTGAGGTCTCGTTTTTTGACGAACCGTTCAACAAAACTTTTCTCAATTTGGAAAGCCGCACCATTTTTGACCTGATAGACAAAGGTCAAGCGCTGTTGGAACGTACCGGCGCCGATGTTTTGGTTTGGGGCTGCCGCGAAAACGACAAAATCCGCCTCAATTTTCAAACCGAGAAACAATACGAGAAAGACGACGGCGCCTTTGTCTCGCTGTTGGATTCGCTTTATCTTCCGGCCGAGTTGCTCAATCACCCCGACAACTTTCCCTCTGCGGTCAAAACCTTGCTCCATGGCGCTATAATCAGTGCCATCAGCCCCGCCGACAATCGGATTCGCATCCACCGCCGTTATCTTCTCAAAAGAGATATTCAAGAGCTGAGTAAAGACAACTCCGCCAAACAGCTTGCCGTCAATTATATGCCTTATATCATGAACTTTTTGGGCATTATCTATTTGAGCTACGCGTTTGACGCCGAAGACACCCGCGATTACAAAATCACCTCCATGTTGTTTGCCACCGCAATCAAACATCAGGATTTGATAGATTCGCCCTTGCACCTCGGTTGCATATATTATCACCTCGGACAGCTCAACGATTGTGCCGGCATTTATCAAAATCGTCGTCTGGGACACTATTTCAAAGACGCCGTCAACAACTATCGTCAAGCACAGCGTTATCTCGGCAAATATACCTATCCTTACGACTACGGTTATATCTCTTATAAACTTTCGCACCTGTTTTTTTATTATTGGAAGCAAAAAGAGGATATTCAGGCACTGCGAGACGCCGTTTCTCAACTGCGCGAGGTAGAAAAAATCTTCAGCTATTCGCAGTTTCCCGAGTTTTGGGCGGCAATTCAGGGCGAATTGGGATACCTCTTGTCCATTTTGGGCAACATCACCCAAAGCGTTGAAATCTGCCGTTTGGCCATCAACAGCTACCACAACCAACAAAAAGTCGTGACCGAAAAACGCGAACCTTTGGTTTGGGCTTCCACGCAAGAAAACATTGGCAATATTCACTACAAAATCGGCACCGAGCACAACAGCCGCGACCATCTGGAAGACGCTCTTGAGTGTTTTCATGACGCTCTTTATGTTTATGAAAACATCTCCAAGACCGACAAAATCAAACAAATGCTCACAGCTATCGCCCGCACCGATAACGAACTGAAAATAATGTAAAGAAAGGGGAACGCCATGAAGTTTACCATGCCCATGATGCAGCTGCCGTTCCGCAAACTTTTAGACGGCTCAAAAAAAATTGAGGTGCGGCTCTACACCGAAAAATGTCAAAAAGTCCGCCCCAACGATATTATAGAATTTGAGTGCCCCGAGCTTGGCAAATCAGCCTTGTGTCTGGTTAAGGGCTTTGTGGTTTTTGACTCGGTCAACACCATGGTCGATTTACTGCCGCCCGAGGCTTTCGGCTATGACAACCGCGAAGAAATCCGCATCCGCCTTAATCGTATGTTTTTATACGAAGACCAAGCGCATTACGGCGTTATCGGCTTTTTAATCGAGTGCCTCGATATTTCCGACAACCAACTTGTTAAAGAAAAATTTGAAAATATGCGCAAGAGCGGCGAAGGCGATGTTTTAGAAAAAAACGAGCTTGCCGCCAAACACGAGTTGTTCGACAAACAGGAGCTGTTAGAAAAGACCGAGCCGACCGCCGAGGATGAAACCCTCGCCCTCGAACAAAAAATCTTAGAAAAAACCGGACGTATTCTCTAGCCTAAAAACTTTGTTTGAGCCAATCCAAAATACGGCTGAACTTGTTGTTGCCGTTAATGGTTTTGTGCAACACTTTCGCCGGCTTTTTCTCACACTGGGCGGCGTCAAACATCAACAATCCCACCGCGGTTGAAAAACACGGATTATAAATCTTCTCCGGCAGGTTCAAAATGTTGCGCGGTCGTCCGATACGCACTTGCTTGTCCAAAATCAGCGATGCCACTTCTCTAATTCCGGAAAGTTGCGCGCAACCGCCGGTCAATACCACACGATGGTTTGGCACGTTCTTCAGCCCGTGTTCAGCCAAGCGACGGTTAATCAGTTCAAAAATTTCTTCCACCCGCGGCGCAATAATCTTAATCAACTCCGACTTTGGCACCTGACGGATTAAGGTGTCATCTTCTTCCCCAACCGGATAAACATTGATGTTTTCATCATTATCCTTACTGGTCAAAAAAGCGCAACCGTGCAAAGTTTTCAAACGTTCAGCGTGCACCTCCGAGGTGGTCAAACCCCAAGCAATATCTTTGGTAATGTTGTTACCGCCCACACCTATGCTTGAAAAACAGACCGGATAGCCGTTGTGAAAAGTGGCAATATTGGTACAACCGCCACCAATGTCAATCACCGTCGCGCCCAGTTCTTTTTCGTCATCAACCAAACACGAAAGCCCCGAGGCATACGCCGAAAACGCTTTTTCCGAAATCTCAAGCCGCGCGTTTTCCACCACCGAGGTTAGGTTGCGGTATTGCACCTCAGGCACCAAACCCAACAGAATATTCACCGACAAATTCTCACCATAAATATTGTGCGGGTCTTTAATTTCTTCGCCCAAATCCAAACGATAACCGGTGGTCAGACAGTGAATCAACTCATTGCCCTCAATATTCAGCTTGTTAATGCCTTTTTCAATCACCTTGTTAATGTCCAAATCGCTGACCGGACGGTTGCGGTTTATGGCAATGGTCGATTCTTTAATGGTGCTTTTAATTTTCTCGCCCGAAACATTAATCATCACGTTATTAATCCGCTCATTAGCCATTTGCTCGGCGCTTTCCACCGCGTTGCAAACCGACAACGTCGCCTGATTAATATCCGTAATAATGCCGTTCTTAATCCCCTTAGAGGCGTTGTAACCATAACCGACGATATTAATTTTATTGTCACGACTGACCTTGGCTATCAGGCAGCAAACCTTAGACGAGCCAATATCCAGTGCCGAAACGGTAGTATAGCGGTTAAACGAGTGTGTCAACGTTGCCTCTTTGCGGTTAAATTTTGTGTTCTTTCAACTCTTTAAGCTGTTGTGGGCTGTCCAGTTCCGACTTACTCAGCCGCACAATAATCTTTCCTTTTAATCTTAAGTCGATGATAGTTAATTTACGTTTAAGAAGACCGACTGATTTGTTCAATCTCAACAACTTTTTCCACGCCTCGCGAATATTTTCCTCCGGCAGCTTAACGGTAATTCCCTTCTCGATGTCATCCAACACAATATTCCACCGCCGCCGCGAGATAAAATTGGCCACTTTAATGCGCTTAAACACCTCTGGATCATCCTGAATGCTCAACATCAGGTCTTTAATATTCTCCGGCGCGCCCGCCCCCACAATCAGCAACAACGGCGAAGTCGGAATATAATCGGAATCAATAATATTTCCCTCGCTGTCTATCGGATAAAAATTATTTTCAAACTGCCAAATAGATTTAACTTCCCGTTCCTGAACATCAATCTGCAACACGTTTGGAAAATAGCTGCGCCGCAGATTGACCTTGCGCACCCAAGGCAACGCCTCGATTTTTTCCTTAAGCTCGTTCAAGTCAAGCTGCATGATATTGTGTGTGCGATCAATATTCAGAGCGTTTAACAGCTCTTGTTTGCCGGTATGATGACGACCGGTGATAATAACATCATTGACATTAAAACCTAAATGACTGCTGAAAGTATAAAATTGGTTGCTCAGCGTCCCCAACTGCTTGCCGATAAGATTTGATTTGACGGTAAAAATAGCAAAAGCTGCGGCAAAAATCACGGTCAGCAAAAACAAATTGCCCACAATGCGATAAGCCCAGACTTGCGGCAACCAAACCTGAGGCGAAATCAAAACCGGAGCGGCGGCGGGCTTAGCCCCAACCTCGCTTTTATTTACTTTCTTATTCCTAATCGTCTTATTTCCCACTCAAGAGTAATTGAAGTCTGCGCCTTGACTTTGGCGATAATCATCTCGCCCAAACGCTCAATATCATCGGCAGTCGCATGACCGGTATTAACCAAAAAGTTGTTATGAATTTCCGAAACCTTCGCCCCGCCGATTTGCAAATCCGCCCCACCGACGTGTTTAATCAACTCCCAAGCCTTCAAACCTTCGGGATTTTTAAACGTCGACCCGCCGGTTTTGCTGTTATAAGGCTGATGAGCCATACGATATTCTTTGTGGCGTTGCAAAACCGCCTTAATGTTCTCCGGCGTCTCCGGACGGGTCTTTAAGGTAATGGAAAGAATAATCCAGTCCTCGGGGAAAAAGCTGCTGCGGTACGATAAATTAAAATCATCCACCCCGACCGAAGTCACCTCACCCAGACCGTTCATCACCTCGGCGGAAATCATCACATCTTTTATCTCGGTGCCGAAACAGCCGGCGTTAGTCTTAACCGACCCGCCGATAACCCCCGGAATAGAGCACAAAAACTCCAAACCGCCCAAACGATTCTCCACCAAAATCTTTTTGAGCTCCACGTTGTGCAAACCGGCTCCGCATTTTATCCACCCGTCGCCAATCTCAACCTTTTGAAAATCTTTACCATCCAGTTTAACCACCACACCCAACACGCCGCCGTCTCGCACCAACAAGTTTGAGCCGCCGCCAATCAAGCACATAGGCAGATTATCGGGCTTGTTTTGCAAAAAATGCCGCAGGTCATCTCTGTCCGCGGGATGATACATCACCTCGGCCGGTCCCCCAACCCCAAACCATGTATGCTTTGCAAGCGGTTCGTCTTTTTGATATTTGCCGCGAACTTTGGGCAACAGACCGCTGATATCCGCCATATTGTCATCATGATGAGAAAAACTGAACATAACCGCCTCCCCGCTAATTTGCCGAAACAATTTCTTTATCAATCGCGTCCGCCAACCGCTTTGAGGCGTCAACAATACTCAACCGCGCCGTTCTGTCAGCCATAATCGTCAGCTCTTTATCATCAACCAACAACTTTTGCAAAGCCTCGCTCAAATTCTCAGCCGTAAAATTCTTTTGCGCCATAACGATTCCCGCCTTGCTCTGCCCGACAGCAGCGGCATTGCCGGTTTGGTGATCGTCCGCCGCCGTTGGCAACGGCACTAAGATTGAAGGCAAATGCGCCGCCGTAATCTCCGCCATGGAAGACGCCCCCGCGCGCGAGATAATCAGACCGGTTTTGGCATACAATTCCGCCATATTCTCAAAAAAGTGCGACACCGTCAACGTTGCCTTGCTGTCACCATACGCGGTCTTAACCGCCTCAACCTCATCTTTGCGGCATTGGTGAAAAATATTGAGTCGCGCCTGTGTCTCCTGCGGCAAAAGTCTGACCGCCGCCGGAATCACCTCGCCGAAAATTTTAGCCCCTTGCGAACCGCCAATAATCAGCAAATTAAACTTTCCCTGCTCATCCGTGGGGTGATAATCTTGACGGCTCAGCGCCGCAATCGCCTGTCGTATCGGCATACCTGTTAAAATTTGCGGTGTGCGTGACGGCACAAATTTTGTATTGGCAAAACTGGTGGCAATAAAAGTGGCATATTTGCCCAAAAACCGATTCGTTCGGCTCATCACCGAGTTCTGCTCGTGCACCACAAGGTCTATTCCCAGCAACACCGCCGCCATACAACACGGAAACGAGGCATATCCGCCAAAACCGACCACACACACCGGCTTGCGTTTAAGCAAAATAAAACCGGCCTGCACGATTCCCAAACAGGTTTTTATCAGGCTTTTAATTTTAAACAGTTTTGACTTTCCGACCAACGCGCCCGACAACACCGAATAATTCGTAATTTCGCTCAGCTTGCCATGATAATTGTCTTTGCCGCGGCTGTCGGTCATCAGCGCCAAATCAAATCCGCGCTTTGAAAGCTCCTCTGCCAGCGATTCGGCAGGAAAAACATGACCGCCGGTACCACCGGCCGTAAGCATAATAAGAGGTTTTTCTTGCGTTTTATTTGTCATCTTTATCCTCCGAGTGTGCGTTTTTACGAGTAATAGCCAACAGCATACCGATTCCGATAGCCGAAGCCAAAATTGAAGAACCGCCATAAGAAATCAGCGGCAGCGTCATACCTTTGGTCGGCATCAGGTGCAACGATGACGCCATATTGATAATCCCTTGCAATCCGAAAGAGGCCGCCAAGCCCGAGGCTGCCAAAATAATAAACAGATTATTGTCTTTCATCGAAATCATCATCGTGCGAATAACAATCACGCCGTAAATCGCAATCAGCATAGCGCATAATATAAAGCCAAACTCTTCCGCCGCCACCGCAAAAATAAAATCCGTGTGCGCGTCGGGAATACTCATTTTTGCCACGCCTTCCCCCGGACCGCGCCCAAACAACCCGCCGCTCTGAAAAGCGTTCATCGCCTTTTGCACCTGATAGCTCAACTCATTTTCCGAGGTGATAAACTGCTGAACACGGATGTGAAAGTGCGGAAACGTAAAATAGATTGTCACCAACCCGATCAAGCCGAGCAAGACAAACCCCGCAATCCAAATGAGCGGCAATCCGTTCAAAAACAGTTGGAAAAGCCAAACCACTATCACCACAAACGTCATACCGATATCCGGTTGTTTCAAAAGCAAACCGGCGGTCATAACAAGCAACCCCACGCTCAACCACGTCCCCGGAACCTCGGGATATTGCTTTTGCGCGTCAAACAACCACGCTGCCATAATCGCGAGCATCGGTTTCAAAAACTCCGACGGTTGCAACGAAAAACCGCAAACTCTAATCCACCGCGCCGCGCCCTTAACGTTCTCGCCCCAAAACAGAGTCAGCACTGTCAGCCCGAACGCCACCAAAAATCCGATACAGGCAAACCGACGAATAAACTTGAGGTTTTGCATGGATAAAAACAGCATAATGCCAAACGCCAACGGCAAATACGCCAACTGCCGAACAACATAGTGATAACTGCTGAATCCCACACGGTGCGCCACCGCCGGACTGGCGGAAAAGGTCAAAAAAATTCCCACAAACATTAAAATTGAAACCAACACCAACAGGGGTTTGTCAACCGTCCACCACCAGTTGCTGAGCGTACTGCGAGAATTTCGCGAAAAAGCCACCATCACCGCCTCTTACAGTCTTAACAAAGATGCCAAACCAATAACCGCCAAAATCAGCCCGATTATCCAAAACCGCACCACCACACAAGTTTCGTTCCACCCGAGTTGCTCAAAGTGATGATGTATCGGCGCCATGCGGAAAAATCTTTTGCCGCCGGTTTTCTTAAAATACAAAACCTGAATCATCACCGATACCGTCTCCATCACAAACACGCCCCCGACAATCGCCAACAAAATCTCATGCTTGCACATCACCGCAATCGTGCCGATTAAGGCGCCCAACGCCAACGAGCCGGTATCGCCCATAAACACCTTGGCCTTAGGCGCGTTAAACCACAAAAAGCCCAAACAGCCGCCGGCAATCGCCGCGCAAAACACACTCAACTCACTGCAATGACTAACATACGGCATGGCAAAATCCAACGCCAACGGCGAGCCGCAAACATAAGCAATAACGCCAAACACGCTCAGGCTCATAATCATCAGCCCTGCCGCCAAACCGTCAAGACCGTCGGTCAAATTAACGGCGTTTGAGGCGCCCGCAATCACAAACATCCCGAACGGAACATAAAACCACATCAAATTAAGCGCGATATTTTTGAAATAAGGAAAATTCAGGTCGTAACGAATATCCTCACTGGTGTTGGCGCTCACCACCCAAACCACCAAAAACGCCGTGGCAAATTGCAAAAGCAGTTTCATTTTTGCCGTCATCGCATTAGGCGTCTGCTTTTTAACTTTAACATAATCATCGGCAAAACCCGTGCCGCCATAAATCACCAAAACCAATACGCACAGCCACACAAAAACATTGCGCAAATCGCACCACAACAGCGCGCTGATAATTCCGCAACCCAAAATCAACAAGCCGCCCATGGTCGGTGTGCCTTTTTTTGTCAGCAGGTGACTTTGCGGTCCGTCCTCGCGAATAGGTTGCCCCTTGCTTTGATGATGATGTAAAACTTCTATAACTTTTCCTCCGCTGACCAAAGCCAAAACCAACGCGCTCAAAAACGCCCACAGGCAGCGCACCAAAACATCGTCAGAAAAAGAAAAAAGATTATACAGCATAGCAAGTCCTTCTGTTTGGAATATAAAATTTTCAGATATGCCTTATCTTAGGCTCAATGTCTAAAATATTTATTAACATCAGCCCTCCAAATAGAGACTGCTGTGCTTATAATTTTCGATGGCGTGACGAATCAAAACCCCGATAATCGCCGCCGTCGGAATAGCAATCAGCATCCCCAAAAAGCCGAGCAACACACCGCCCGCCAATAAAGCGAACATAATCCACACCGGATGCAACCCGACACTGTCCCCCACCAACTTAGGGGTTAAGAAGTTGCCTTCCAAGAACTGTCCGCAGACAAACACCGCCGCCACCATCAACACCGGAGCCATACTGTCAAATTGCGCCAAAGCAATGCCGATACTGACCACAAAACCGGATATACTCCCCACATACGGAATAAACGAAATCAGCCCCGACATAAAGCCAACCACGATTCCCAGTTCCAGCCCCACCGCGAATAAGCCCATTGAATAAAACACGCCGAGCAACAAACATACACTCAGCTGTCCGCGAATAAAACCGGCCAACGTGCGATCAATCTCCCGCGCTTGTTCGCGAATAGCTTTTTTTGACCTGCGCGGCAACAAACCGTCAACCTTTGCCACAAAGCTATCCCAGTCGCGCAACATATAAAAAGCCACCACCGGCGTAATCAGCAACAAAGACAACAAGTTTAAAAAGGCAAAACCGTTGCTCAAAATCCCCTTAACCAACGTTCCTGCCAATTTGAGGTTATTCGCCATATTTGAGCGCAGATAGTCTCTGATTTTCTCGGCGTCAAAAGACGGAAAACGCTCATGCAGCTCCACAATCACCGGCTCGATTTTTTTCACAAAAGCCGTCACATACTGTGGCAAAGCCCGCAAAAAGCGGCTGACCTGCTCGTCGACAATGCCCACCACCATCGCGAACACCGGCAACATAACCAACACCACAATCAACAACACCAAAAACGTTGCCAATGTGCGGTTAAGCCCCTTCTTCTCAAAAAAAGCCGCCCACGGGTCGAGCAAATAGCCCAAAACAATACCGGCGACAAACGGCAGCAGCACCGAGCGCAAAATATAGGTCAGTCCGCAAAACACCGCAAACATCGTCAGCCAAAACAGCCAGTTTCGATTCTCCGCCTTACCTTGCGCCATGATTATATCCTCTCAATGTTATAAAAATTACCGCTGTTATTCAACCGCCAACCCTGCGCCATAAACTTATCAAGCAAAGCGTCAAAATCACCGGTGTATTCAATCGTCAACTGCACGCGGCGACTGCCCATGGCGTCAATATTGGTGTTTGTCACCACCGGAATATTTTTCAGGCTCTTTTGCAGTTCCAACCAATCGCGCAACGCGTTATAGTTAAACACCATTGTCAAAGAACTGCGCGCCGTCTCCGCCGCCAGTGCCTGCTGTTGAATTTGCTGCATAATCGCCGCTTTCATATCCTCGATAATTTTGCCGAACACCTCCGACACCGCACCTTCATACTGCCGACTTAACAATACGCCCCAAAGCGGAGACTTCAGCTCAGTCAAAACGCCGTTTTCCGTCACCACCGCTTCCGCCACGCAAACATTTCCGCCCAACAGCTCCAATTTAGCGCGATTCAGGCTCAAAGCGTCCTCCGCCGCAACTTCGTCATTTCTCGACGCCGGCCTGATTGTAATCTGTCCGCTTTCAACCGCATTGTCACGCCATGCCCCGTACCAAGCGTTGCCGTCTTCCCACAACTGCGGCGTTGCGGCGGCTTGCGCGCGAAAAACCGGCACAATCAGCACATGATTTTCCGGCATAATCTTAACCGGCGCGTTTTTTTCTTGCAAATAAGCCTTCAACACCGGCGCATTTATCGTCAGTTTCAGCGTAGCCATATAACGAGCGCCCGTCACTTTTTCTGACACCACCGCCACTTCTCGGATAAAATTCAAAATTTGATTGTCGTTCAGATTATCCAAAATCTCGGTGCTGGATGCGGTGCTGATACGGTTAGTCACGGCATACAAAGCCTTACGATTAGCCTCTTTCATGGCTTTTTCGCGCGCCGTTGCGGCGTTCACGTCGGTCGCATCCACCTCGACCTCAGTCTCATAAATCCGCATATCTTCGGCACAAACGCTAAAACTCATAAGCACCGAGAACAAAAAGACAACTGATTTCAACAACTTATCACACTCCCATATTTCATCTCGCATTTGTCGCAATTTTAATTGATGTTTGTTTTAAAAGCAAAAGAAATCATCCAAATATCCGCCTAAATAAACTGAAAAAATAAAATTAACAGTAGACTTTTCCCGATAAACGTTGTTTATTATCAGCAAAACTCAATTAACAGAAGAAAAGGATATATTATGCTGAGTAAATATCTTAACAGCCTGATTGAACGGGCAAAAAAAGGATATAAAACCATTGTATTGCCGGAAGGTGAAGACGCGCGCATTTTAGAAGCCGCCCACATCATCACCGCCGCCAAAGCCGTCAAAGCCATTATTTTGGGTGAAGAGGCTGAAATCAAGGCTTATTTTGCCGCTCACGGTTGGGATATGGAAGGCATTGAGGTCATTAAACCTGAAAATTCTCCCAAATTAGAAGAATACACCAATTTGTTGTATGAATTGCGCAAAGCCAAAGGGATGACGCCTGAAGACGCCAAGAAAACCGCGCTTAATTACAACTACTTCGGAACGCTGATGATTAAGGCCGGCGATGCTGACGGTATGCTCTCGGGCGCCAATCACTCCACCGCCGACACCGTACGTCCGGCTTTGCAGATTATCAAATCTGCCAACAAAGACCGCTCGGTTTCATCTGCTTTGCTGTTGGTTAAAGATGAAGACGCTTATGTGTTCTCTGACTGCGCTATTATCATTGATCCGACCGAAAAAGAATTGTGCGATATGGCGTTAGCCGCCGGCGAAACCGCCGTTCAATTCGGCATTGAGCCAAATGTTGCGATGTTGTCTTACTCGACCCGCGGTTCCGGCAAAGGCGAAGGCGTTGATAAAGTTCGCAACGCCGCCAACATGGCAAAAGAGGCTCTGAAACTTCCGGAATTTGCCGGCAAAGGCATTAAAATTGACGGCGAGTTGCAAGCCGACGCCGCCTTAGACGCCGTTGTTGCCAAGAAAAAAGCCCCCGACAGCGAGGTTGCCGGTCGCGCTAAAGTTTTAATCTTCCCTGATTTGGAAGCCGGAAACATTGGTTACAAACTTTTGCAACGCATTTGCGGTTGCGAGGCTTACGGTCCGATGTTGCAAGGTCTGAACGCACCGGTAAACGACCTTTCCCGCGGCGCGTTGGTTGAAGATATTGTGGGTATGATTGCCATTACGGCAATTCAGGCTGACACCCAAGCCAAATAATTTTTTTGACAAACTCTTTGGGAGCAGTCTTCGGACTGCCCCTTAATTTTATGAATCACACATTAACAGGACGATATAATGAAAAAAATACTTGTTTTGAACTCAGGTTCTTCTTCTTTGAAATATCAGCTGTTTGCCGTTGACGGTGAAACCTACACCGTTATCGCCAAAGGCTTGGCCGACAGAATTGGCATTGACGGCTCTTTTGTAACCATCAAAATCGGCGACGGTGATAAGGTCACTAAAGAAGTAGCTCTCCCCACCCACAAAGAAGCCATCCGTGAGGTTTTAGCCCTGTTATTGAACGGCGCGCTTAAGAGCATTGACGAGCTCTCGGGCGTTGGTCACCGCGTGGTTCACGGCGGAGAATACTTCAAGGAATCAGCTTTGGTTGATGATAAAGTCATCGCTCAGGTTGACGAGCTTTCAACACTTGCTCCTTTGCACAACCCCGCCGCGGCACTTGGTCTGCGCGCCATGAAATCATTGTTGCCGAACATCAAACAAGTTGTGGTTTTTGACACCGCTTTTCACCAGACCATGAGCAAAGCCGCTTACCTTTATCCTTTGCCGATTGAACAATACGAACAACACCAAATCCGCCGCTACGGCGCGCACGGCACATCGCACTTTTATGTTGCCCGCGAGGCGGCGCACCTGATTGGTCATCAGGGCAAAATCATCACCTGCCACATTGGCAACGGCGCCTCAATCTCCGCGGTTGAAAACGGCAAATGCGTTGACACCTCCATGGGCTTTACCCCTCTGGCCGGCGTGGCAATGGGCACCCGCAGCGGCGACATAGACCCCTATATCCCTCTGCATATTATGAAAACACAGGGCAAATCGGTTGACGATATGAACTTTATGCTCAACAAACAAAGCGGTATGTTGGGCTTGTGCGGTTTTTCCGACAACCGCGATGTTGAAACGGCTATCAACAATGGCGATGAGAAAGCCATTACCGCCAACGAGGTTTACATCCACACCATTTTGCGCTTTATTGGCAGCTACATCGCTATTTTGGGCGGTGTTGACGCCATTGTCTTCACCGCGGGCGTGGGCGAAAACTCTGCCAACCTGCGTAAAGCGCTGTGCAAACGCCTGAGCTATTTGGGTATTGAGCTTGACGAAGACGCCAACAAAAAACGCGGCGAAACTGTCGAAATCTCCAAAGCCGGCTCTAAAGTCAGAGTCTTCGTTATTCCAACCAATGAAGAACTGGTTATCGCGCAAGACACCGTTCGCCTGATTGGCGACAACGCTTAAACCCGAGCGCAATTTTATCAAAAGGATAGCACAAAAAAGCTTGTGTCTATCCTTTTTTTCTGCTATTATGTCCAAAATTTTGAAATTGAGGAAGGTCATATGAAAAAAATTTTAGTGCTTAACTCCGGTTCTTCAACAGTAAAATATCAACTGTTTTTAGCTGACGGCAATAATTTTAAGGTTTTAGCCAAAGGTATGGCCGAACGCATCGGATTGCCAAATTCGTTCATTACATATTCTGACGATTCTGAGCAAAAACAAGTTAAGCATATGGACTTTTCCAATCACGAAGCCGCAATCAAAGAGGTTTTGCAGGTTTTACTGCGCCACAACATTAAAAGCGTTGATGAAATCTCCGCGGTTGGTCACCGTATGGGACACGGCGGCGAATACTTTGACAAGTCCGTCATTATTGATGATGATGTTATGAGCAAAATTTATGACACTATGGACTTACTGCCCCTACACGGCGCCGCGTTTGTCCACGGTGTGGAGGCTATCAGCCACCTGTTGCCGCACATCAAACAAATTGCCACCTTTGATTCCGCCTACCACCAAACCATGCCCAAAGAGGCGTTTTTATATGCCCTGCCTCTGGAACAATACGAAAAACACCGCATCCGCAAATACGGTTTTCACGGCACCTCGCACGCTTATGTCGCGCAAAAAGCTGCCGAAATTTTAGGACGCAAAGGCAAATTTATCTCCTGCCACTTAGGCAACGGCGCTTCCATCACCGCGATTGACAATGGCAAAAGCGTTGACACCACCATGGGCTTTACCCCGATGGTCGGTATGATGATGGGCACCCGTTGCGGTGATATTGACGCCTACATCCCGTTTCATATTATGAAAACACAGCACAAAACCATGGATGAAGTCAATGCTATGCTCAACAAAGAAAGCGGCTTGTTTGGCTTGTCCGGTTTTTCTGATATGCGCGAGATTCAAGAGCACTACATTGCCGGCGACGAACGTGTTATCACCGCCGTTAATGTCTATGTGCACCAAATGATTAAGCACATTGGCTCGTTTATAGCGGTTTTGGGTGGCTTAGATGCCCTGATTTTCACCGCCGGCATTGGCGAAAATTCTTCCTTCATCCGCAAACTGGTGTGCCAACGTCTGAGCTACTTGGGGCTGACTTTGGACGAGAAAGCCAACCATGTTCACGGTGTGCAATCGCTTATCTCCGCCCCCGATTCTGCGGTTAAGGTTTTGGTCATCCCCACCAATGAAGAGCTGATGATTGCGCAAGACACCTACCACCTGATTGGTGACACCTCAACTTCAGAAATGGTGGCTTAACCTCTTTATTTTTGCAAATTTATGATTATCTGATTGCTTGTCACAACTTCCGAAAGGCAAAAAAAATGAACGAAGCAATCAGAAATCTGGCTTTATTAGTCTGGGCTCTCAGCGCTGTCAACAGCAATGTCCACGCCCAAGCCGTCACCTCTTACACCATAGAAGAAGAGGCCGCGCCATCTGCGCCGGTTGTTGTCTTTGGTCGCGCCAATTTAGGCAAAAATAAAAGCGATTCTGTTTTGGTTGAACAAAATAACGAGGATAATCCCTTGGGTAATCCGTTGAATACCGATACCGACACTTCTGCCGCCACGCCGACAGCTAACAATCAGCCGACCCCGACATCAGCCGCCGCACACCCCGTCATAACCGAAAATCTGCCGCAAAACCCGCAGCTGTCCCCAAGCGAAAGCCCGCCGCAAGTCAATAAACAAATTCAAGACACTTTATATGAATCCGGCAACCGCATTTATGATATTCAGTCTTTTCCGGCGCAAGACATTAAAACGATTGAAACACCCAATCTCAACCCGACCATAACCACTTATCCCGCAGATTAAAAAATAAAGCGCAAACCGGCTGAGAACTCACTCACCGCGTCATAGTTGTCGTTTTCACCGGAATTAAGCAAAGTATAATGATACATCCCTCTAATGGCAATATTGCGCGTCAAATAATATTGCAACCCGATTCCAAAACGCGGTCCGTTACTTTCTTCTGTTTTTTTGATATTGTCAGTCTTAGTCGTAAACTTATATTCCGCCAGACCAAGAGAGGCAATCAGCGAAAAATTATCCGATAAATTTGCCTCACCGAAAAAGGCAATACCATAAGCCTTCAGCTTAGCCTCCAAAGAGTCTTCTTTAATGGAGTCCGAACCTAAAATAAACGCCTCCAGCCCCACACCGTAAGCACTCAACCCGATAACCGGCGCCACGCTTTTATAATCATCCTTCGGCAAACCATCGCTGTTTTTGTGACTGTTATATTTAATATCCGAGTTCAGATAATCAGCACCGACAATCAAATGCAGATTCGAAGCCTCAACCGCCGCAGGGCACAACACCCCGCCGACAATCAGCGCCAAAGCCAAAATATAAGATCGAAAAAACTGCATATAATCTTCCAATCAAATTAAAAGTTATATGCAGTCTAAGCCAAAGATATTAATATATCGTTATTTTTTTGTTTTTTCAGACAAATCACTGGTGCAATGCGGACACCTAACCGCGTTAATATCAATCTCCGAGCAACAGAACCGGCACTTCTTGGTGGTTTTCTTCTCTTCAGCCTGCTCTTTCTTGTCAATTTTGCTCTGTAATTCATTAATAGCCTTAATCAGCAAAAACACCGCAAACGCCACAATCGTAAAGCTGATGAGCGCATTAACAAACAACCCGATATTGAGAGTAACCGCGCCGGCTTTCTGCGCGGCATCTAACGAGGCATAGGGTGCGGCTTTTACACCTTCTTTAAGCACCACAAACAAGTTAGAAAAATCCACCTTACCCAACAACAAACCGATGGGCGGCATAATAATGTCTTTCACCAAAGAATCCACAATCTTGCCAAATGCGGCACCAATGATAATACCGACAGCCATGTCAATCACATTGCCGCGCATTGCAAATTTTTTAAATTCTGTCATAAAATTTTTCATTATTCTTTCCTTCAAGACAAAAAAAATCCCCCGTCACCAACCGGCGATAGGGGATAAAAAACTACTTAATTTTTTCAACCTGATTAAACTCAAGTTCCACAGGTGTTGAACGACCAAAGATAGAAACCGAAACCTTAAGACGAGATTTTTCGGTATCAACCTCTTCCACCAATCCGATAAACGAAGCAAACGGACCATCGTTCACACGAACTTGCTCGCCAACCTCAAATTCAACAGCTGTCTGCGGACGCTCGATACCTTCCTGCATCTGGGTCATAATGCGCTTTGCCTCCGCCTCGCTGATTGGTTGCGGCTTGTTGCGGCTGCCCAAAAATCCGGTCACGCGCGGCGTGTTCTTAACAATATGCCAATATTCATCAGACATTTCCATCTTAATCAGAACATAACCGGGGAAGAACTTATGCTCGGCATTAACTTTTGTACCTTTGCGAACTTCAACAACTTCTTCAGTCGGAACAATAACTTCCTGAATTTTGTCTTCAATATTTTTCAAAGCTGCCTGCTCTTTAATTGACTCTGCAACTTTCTTTTCCGAACCGGAATACACATGAAGAACATACCAACGTGCTGTCATTTTAATTAAACTCCAAGACCCAAAATTAACTTCATCAACCAGCCGATAATCTGATCAACAAAAAAGAAAAACGTAGCGGCAATCGCCACAATCACCATAACCATTGCCGAAGTTTGTATCACTTCTCTTCTGACCGGCCAAGAAACCTTTTTAACCTCTTGTTTTACCTGTCTGAAGAATTGAATAGGACTAATTTTTGCCATGAACAATCCACATAAAAAATTAAAACAAATTATCGCTGTTATAACTTACAACAAAAAAGAGCAACAATAACACATTGGCTATTCGCTGCCGTTAAATCTTAAGAGCTATATAAATAGTTTTGCCCGCAGATGTCAAGGGTTTATTTGATATATTCCTGAATTTTCTACCAAATCTGCACCGTTCTCCACCTCAAAAAACTTATGCCATCTCCCTCTAAACAAACACAACACTTCCTCCTATATACAACAAAACCCACCATAAAGGTGGGCTGTTTAGGGAGATTGGCTAAAAACTTTTTTTCAAAAGTTTTCTTAACGCCGCTGCGTCGTCGCAAGAGCGGCGATACTTACGTCTCGCCTGCTCCTCCTTGTCGAACTCCCTCCCTCGGGAGTTCTCATCTCCTTATCCGCCAATAAAAAAAGCACCCGCAAGGGGTGCCTCTTTTATTGGCGGAGAGAGGGAGATTCGAACTCCCGGTACCCGTAAAGAGTACAATTGATTTCGAGTCAACCGCATTCGACCACTCTGCCATCTCTCCAAACAACATACTAATAAAACGACCGCGTTAAAATAGCAAGCAAAATTTATCGCAATTTAATATTTTCCAACATAATTCCGTCTTTAGAAGCCTTAAACGGCGCCACCACTGTCTTATATTTATCGCTTTTCTTATGTTTAACCGCCTTATTGTTCAGCAAAATTTTCACCACAAAAGCCCCTTTGTTTGAGATAAAACCGTTTTCGTTCAGCTTATCTAACGTCTCAAGCAATGCTAAAGACGCCGCATTCAAAGTAACGGTCGGCTCAACTTTTTCATTAAACGAGACCTCACCGTTAGCCACCGTAATCAGCGGTTTCCAATTCAAAATAAGTTTGCTGACAGCCAAATTACCACCTTGTTCAATCCAACGATAAAATGCGTCGCTGGTCTGCTCCTCGCCGTCCCACTCTCCTTGCATATAGGTATTAAGATAGATATGGTCAATATTTTTATTGAGCGGCCAACCGGTCATATCATCAATCTTAACGCCTTTCACATCCAACTCGGCGGCCAAATAAGGCGCCGCCCTGTGCTTGAGCGAAAACGACAGTTTTTCAATATCCATCAGGTTTTTAACCTTAACACTCTGCGCTTCAAACGCCAAATTTTTAAGCGCGCCGTCTTTCAACACCACACTGGTTTTCGATAGCGGCAACCCAATCTCCCATTGCGCGCTATTGTGTTGCACACTCTGCTTACCGCCCCAAAAGAGCTCAACATTATCGGAATTAAACAGTCCGATGTCTAAACTGACCTCATCTGCCTGCCACTGCCAAAAATCTTTTTCATCAAGCGAATAGATTCTAAAATTTTTAACCCGCATCACCTGCCACGGTGACAATTTATAAAAATCAAGCCGATCATAGGCAAAATCATACCCCACTGACTGCAAAAAACGTTCCAACCCGTCAAAATGCCCTTTAATGTTGTTGATAACACAACTGCGGGTCAAAAACACCATAATCAGAGCCAGACAAATAAGCATAGACGCCAAACCGGAAACCAACATCAACCCGTATTTGGCTTTAAGATTATTAAAATTCAGGCTCGGTATATTCATCTGTCTTATTCCTTAATCAGATTTTTGGCAACATGAGGATAATTTTTAACCGTCTCTTCATTAAGCTCTTTACACTTGTCTTCAATACGCTGTTGCAACAGCTCCAAAAACTCTTTCTTAGGCAGATTATCGGGCATTGGTTCCATAAATTCAACAATAACTTTTCCCGAATAGCGCAAGAACGAATTTTTACCCCAAAACAAACCGGTATTCAAAGCCACCGGCACCACCGGAACATTAAGATTCTGCGCCAAAAACAGCAAACCTGATTTATATGAACCGCAAGTCCCCGGTTTAACGCGCGTACCTTCCGGAAAGATAATCACCGAACGGTTTTCCGCAATTCTTTTCTTTGCCTCGCGCAACATACCTTTCATTGCCGCGCCGCCCGCCGAACGATCAACCGCAATCATACCATAAAAATATTGCGCCCAACCGAACACCGGAATATAGGTCAATTCTTTTTTTAGGACATAAGCCAAATCTCTGACAATCACCGACATGGTATATGTTTCCAATGCCGACTCATGCTTTGAGGCATAAAGCGCCGGTCCCTTTTGAATATATTGCCGTCCTCTGACTTCAAACTCAATACCGGCCACATATTTCAACCAAACCAAAATAGCCGGCAACACAATGTTTGACCACATTTTAACGGTCGTTTTTCGTGAAAACACACCGATAATCGACGCGGCGACACACCCTAACGCCAGAGTGGAATAACACAAAATATTAAAAACCAAAGACCGTAGCCACAACATTTATCGCTCCTATTTTAAGCATTAATCAAACACGCTCTGACCCAAGCGAACAAAAATTTATTATATTCCTGAGCCAAAAAGAAAAAACTATAAAAACTTTTCCACCACGAAGTGGCGATTTTCTCCGAAAACACCGGATGCAAAACGATTTTAACCTCTTTGTTCCAACGTCTGAACTCCACCAAACTCCGCAGAATATGATAATTTGAGGTCACCAACCGAATAGAGTGAATATTTTGTTTTTTCATCCATTGGCAGGTCTCCCGAGCGTTTTCAAAAGTATTGGACGCAATTTTATCCAACGTGATTTCTCGCTCGGTCTTAATACTGATGTCTGCGCGTTTTTCCAACTCTTCCAAAGAAATATTTTTCTGCACACCAGAGATAAACAACCTTTCCGACGCTCCTCGGTTCAAAAGTTTAACCGCCTCGGACAAACGATTGCGCCCGCCGGTCAAAACCACAATAGCATCGGTTTTTTCGGTTTCATCAACCACAAAATGATTAATTTTGTAGTCAAACGCCGCCAAACCGCAAAGCCAAGCCGCCACCCCCAAAATACCGAATATCACAACATACTTTTTCATGCGCACCGCTACATAAATTTAACCAAAGTGTGTTTAACCGTGTAATAGGCCGTAACCATTGCCATCCCCGCCGAAAAAGCCGGCAAGCTGAAAATCACGCCCCAATCTGCCATTGACAACGCCGTCTCGCTCACAATACCGCCTTCAATCTGCTTGGCCAGTCCTGCAATAATAAAGATGGTCGGAATCACCAAAACCAAACCGTAAATACCACCCATAAAACCCAAAAACGCGGTTTTGCGAGCATATTGTTGCGCCACATAAGTGTCTTTAGCCCCCATCAGGTGCAAAATTTCAATCACCGACTTATGCAAACCCAAACTGGTTTGGGTGCAATAAAAAATCGCCCCCGAGGTGACCACCACCACCAAAACCAAAACCACCAAAGCCAACAGCCGCAAACTGTCGGCAAACTTAATCAGCTTATCGAGCCACAGTTTATGATTGTCTATTGAGGCAAGCGGCGCGACTTCGGCCAAACCTTCCGACAACTTCAAAAAATCAATCTGCGCCCCTTTTTTGATTTTAACATCAATCAAACGCGGAATCGGCAAATCCGAAACCTCAATCCCGTCTCCCAACCATGGCTGAATCAAACGGTTCAGCTGTTTGTCTTTCAGCGGCGTCGCTTTTTCGATTCCGTCCCAACCGTTCAAAAATTCCACCGCTTTGCTTTGTTGTCGCAAAGTCTCGGCCAAAGCGGCTTCTTTATTGCTTTCGACCACCGGCATAACCTGCACCGTCAACGCCCCGAGAATACTCTCGTTCCACGCGTTCAACATCGCGTTAATTGAGAGCACGCCGGCCAACGTCACGCCAAACAAAAACACGGCAATACACACCATAACCTGCAAAAAAACATTAGAGTTGTCGTCTTGCAAGGGCACTTCTTGTTTACGGGCATTGATAATATCTTTACTCATCACGACCTCGCATAGATTTAACTTCCGTAATCGGACGATAAATTTTCAACCCGCGGTTTTGCAAATGCAACCGCGGATACGGAAAATCCGTCACCAGTTTTTCGCTGTGCGTGGCAATCACCACCGTGGTTCCCAACTTATTAAGTTCCACAAAAAGTTTCATCAGCTTATTGGCAATATCATTGTCAACGTTGCCCGTCGGCTCATCGGCCAACAACAATTCCGGACGGTTAATCACCGCGCGGGCGATTGCCACGCGTTGTTTTTCACCACCCGAGAGGGTTGACGCCGGCTCTTTAATTTTCTTATCCAACTCCACCCATTGCAACAGCTCGGTCACTCTTTTGCGCACTTCGCGCTCGTCCATACCACACACCCGCAACGGCAACGCCACGTTGTCAAACGCGGTCATATGCTCCAATAGCCTGAAATCTTGAAAAACCACACCGATTTTGCGCCGCAACAACGCCAAACAATCTCTGTCGGCATAGGTAATATTGCGACCGAATACTTTTACGATTCCCCTTGAGGCTTTTTGCGAAAGATACATCATACTCAACAGCGAGGTTTTACCTGCGCCGCTCTTACCGGTCAAAAAATGAAAAGACCCGCGCGACAAAGCCAAATTGATGTCGCTCAAGACCTCCGCCCCCTGTCCGTAACGAATACCGACATTTTGCATACCGATAATCGTGTCCATATCGCTGACGTTTTTTATCAAGATTCGCACTCCTCTAGTTTGCCTAAGCATACAGCAATAATTATATTAATAAAATGTTTTTTTACTTTGATTAAATGGTTTTTGATAATATAGTAGGTTTCAGAGGTTAATAATGAAAGTATATTGTCCAAAATGTCACACCTGTTATTCTGTTGAAATAGGTTTGATTCCTGTTGACGGAAAAAAGTTTCGCTGTACCCGTTGCGGAGAAGTTTGGACGTGTACCCACAAAGATTTTAACGTGCCCGATTCGCCGCTGTCTGAGAACGAACCGCAGGCAACACAACCGCAAATTTCCGATGATAACGTTGCATCACCGCAAAACGTGATTGCCAATGAGCAAAACGAGATTTTAAGCACACCGGCTCCGCAAGAAAATACCGAGCCCCAAGCCGAACCGACGGTTAATGAAGACGAGATGAGCGTTATTTTCGCGCGCCTTAAAGATGAAAGTTCTCGGATTAACACCGAGTTTGAACAACTGTCGCCGCTCAAAAAAAATCTTCCGAAAATCAAAAAACTTTTGGGATGGGACAACCGCTTTACCATCACGCTTGAGCTTTTGACCGTCGCGATTATCATTGCCTTGAGTTTGTTTGCCGGTCGTTATGAGCTGGTACGTCGTTTTCCGCAAGCCGAGCAGGTTTACTCCGGTTTCGGCGTACCTTCTCGCGTGGTCGGCGAAGGGTTAGAGTTTCAAAACATCACCCGCCACTATGCCGACAATGATAATGGTAATCAGCTGAACATCAAAGGTTTTATCAACAACACCACTGATGAGCGCATGGCGATTCCGCCGGTTGTAATAAACATTTTGGACGAGAACACCAATAGTATAAAACAGATAAAACAAGAGGTGGAAGCTCAAACCATCGAGGCTCACGCCAAAATCCCGTTCACCCTCTTGGTTGATATTCCACCTCAGCAAGCCAAATATATCCTACTGACTTTTGGCGAATAAAAACGCCCTACCACTTATCCCAATGCACTTTAGCGGGCACATAACGCTCGGCAGGTTGCTTGGGCTCTTCCAACGGATACCCCATAACCACAATCGCCAACGGGCGGATATTGTCCGGCAATGTGAACATTTCTTGCAAACCCTCAATCACCTTCGGCATTGGCGCGGCACCGCAAAAACAACTGCCGATACCTTTGGCGTGCGCCGCCAACATCAGATTTTCGGTTGCTAAAGCACAATCAATGTCAGCATAAGTCCAACTTTCATCTTCTTTGTGACGACTGAACGAAACCTCGGTATTACCGCAAACCAGCACCACCGCCGCCGCGTCTTTGGCAAACGAGGTCCACGGTTGCACCCTGCGCAACGCGATCATTTGCTCTTTGTCGGTAATCACCAAAAACTCCCACGGCTGCTTATTGTGAGCCGAAGGTGCATATTGCGCGGCGCGAATAACCTCCTCTAAATCAGCTTTGCTGATATTTTTTGAAGTGTCAAACTGACGCACCGAACGTCTTGTCAAAATTCCTTCAATCAAATCCATAACTTTTTCCTTTCTAATGAACTGTCCGTTGCAAACTCTCAATCCGCGGCAACACCGAATTTTCAACCACAAAAGCGATTGTTTTTTCAATCATGGCGTCCGTGGCTTTAAGGTGCTTTTGCACTTCCGCCAAATCAGCCTTAGCCTCGATTTTTTTGAGCAGACGACTGTAAATCTCGGCCATTTGCGACATTGAATCCATCAACTGCGCCAAATAAGCCGGCAATTTCAAATTCTCTTGCCCGCCCCAAAAACCTTCAATAAAACCAAATTCGGTTTCATCAAAACGCAGGCGGCACAAGTCCAACAACTCGGCCTCCGATTCCGTTTTCTTAAATTTCGGCTCCAGCTTAACGTTGTTCTCTTTGATTTTTTCAAACACATCGTCCCACAGCCCCATAAAAAACTTAAAAAACAGATCGGCTTCTTCTTTGGTCTCCAACCTTGGCGCGCGCCCGTCCGGCCAAAACGAAGATATAACGTCAGTCGGACGCAGGTTCATGTTCGGCGAGCACAACGCACCGGCAAACTTCATCTTAACCACCCCGAGCGACGTCGGACAATCATAGTGTTCCAAAAACTTTTTAAACTTATCATCACCAAGATATTTATTTTGACTTTCCATTTTAATCTTCTTCGTGTATATACGTTATTCATATAGGCATAATGTAATGGAGTTTTTAAAATTGTCTAGGAAAAAAATACTAAATATGGCTCTTCTGGTATGTTTATTGTGCGGTTGCAACACGCTTGACCCGTATATTGACCGCCGCCGCAACCCCGGAACCAGTGATGTGAGCAAACTTTACACCGGCAGCTCACGCCCCGACAAACCGGCGGTATGCTACAACCAACTATTGAGCACCGAGGACGAGCTTCAGGCTTTGGCCGACGCCGAGTGCGTCAAAAACAACACCGGCACCCGCGCGGTGTTTATCAAAACCGACAACTTCTCCTGCAAGCTCCTTTTGCCTGCCACCAATTTTTATAAATGCGTAAAATAGGATAAAACAATATGAGTGTTTCGTTAGAAAAAATAATCAATCAAAAATTGGCTGACATTTTCGCCGAATTTGGCTTTAATCAAAATTTTGCCGTCATCAAAACCTCCGACCGTCCGGACTTGAGTGACTTTCAGTGCAACGGCGCGTTGGCTCTCGCCAAATCCGAGCACAAAAACCCGCGAGAGATTGCCGCGCAAATCGCTGCCGCTTTACAGCAAAACGCAGACTTTTCCGCCGTTTCCGTAGACGGCCCCGGCTTCATCAACCTCAAAGTCAACGACACTTTGATTGCATCAACCATTGACAATATCAGCGCCGACGAGCGTCTCGGCTGCGATAAAGTTGCCGAACCCCAAAAGATTGTTCTGGATTCCGGCGGTCCAAACGTGGCCAAAGCCTTGCACGTCGGACACCTGCGCTCTGCCGTTATCGGCGAGTCAATCCGCCGCATTGAAAAATTTGTGGGCAACGACATTGTCTCCGATGTTCACTTTGGCGACTGGGGAACCCCGATGGGTATGATTTTGGCCGAAATCATCCGTCAGGACGGCAACCTCAGCAAAACCGAAACTTATACCATTGAAGACATCTCCGCCTTCTACAAACAAGCCAACATCCGTTGCAAAGAAGACGAAGAAGCAAAAGAAACCGCGCGCAAAATCACCGCCGAGTTGCAAAACGGCAACGCCGAATATCGCAAAGCGTGGCAACACCTGCGCAGTGTTTCCGTCGCCGCGGTCAAAAAGAACTATGAAGAGCTCGCCGCGCACTTTGACTTGTGGTTGGGTGAGAGCGACGCTCACGAAACTTGTGCCGAGATTGTAAAAATTGCCAAAGACAAAAACGTAGCCGAGCTTGACGACGGCGCGACCATTGTGCGTTTGGAAGAGACCAACAAGCCCAAACCGCCGGTCATTTTAGTCAAGAGCGACGGCGGCTACTCTTATCAGGTGACCGACATTGCCACCATCAAAATGCGGGTTGACGACCTCCACGCTCAAGAGATTATTTATGTGGTCGACAAGCGCCAATCCCTGCACTTTGAACAAGTTTTTGAAGTTGCCGAAAAACTGGGCATTGCGCCAAATGTCAAATTACAGCACATCGGGTTCGGCACCGTGAACGGCGCGGACGGCAAACCGTTCAAAACTCGCGACGGCGGCGTCATGAATTTGGAAGACCTCATCAAACTCTCCAAAGACAAAGTCAGAGAGTCCATGCCGGAGCCGACTGAAGAATACAACGCCAAATATATCGAAAAACTGGTGTCGCAAATTGCCATCGGCGCTATCAAATTCCAAGATTTGAAAAACAACATCGCCTCTGGTTATATCTTTGAGTTGGACGACTTTGCCAAGTTTGACGGCAAAACCGGACCTTATATCCAATATGCCGTTGCCCGCATTAACTCGATTTTGCGCAAAGCCGGCGCGCTCAAAGGCGGCGATGTGGTCATCAGTAATGCCGAAGAACGTGATTTGGCGCTCAAAATTATGCAGCTGAACAACATTGTCATGCGTGCGCATGAGGCTAAAGAACCGAGCATAATTTCCGATTACGCTTATACTTTGGCGCAAACTTTCAGCAGTTTTTACAACACCTCGCCGATTATGAGCGCCGAAACCCCGCAGTTGGCGGCTTCACGCTTACGGTTGGCGGCTTTGGTACGCGACATTTTAACTCTGTTGCTCAATCTTTTGGGTATTGAAGCACCTGAGATTATGCTCAAAAAGGCCTAAAAGAACAATCTCAACGCCGAGCGAAAGTTCGGCGTTTTTTATTGTTTTCAGAGAAGAAAAAATAAAAATCTCTTGAAAAAATCAGATTTCGTGCTAAATTAGCCCCGATTAAAATAACAAACCGTGCAAATATTTTGCACACTAGAATTTAAGGAAGGATAATATTATGACAATTCGCGTCGGTATTAACGGATTTGGTCGTATTGGCCGTTTGGTTTTCCGTGCTGCACAAGCAAGAAACGACATTGAAATCGTTGGCATCAATGACTTGATTGATGTTGAATATATGGCTTATATGCTGCGTTATGACACCATGCACGGTCAATTCAACGGTTCTATCGAAGTTAAAGACGGCAAACTCGTTGTAAACGGCAAAGCTATCCGCGTCACCGCCGAAAAAGACCCAGCAAACTTGAAATGGGATGAAATCGGCGCTGAATATGTTGTTGAATCAACCGGTTTGTTCCTGACCAAAGAAAAAGCTCAAGGTCACATTGCTGCCGGCGCTAAATACGTTGTTATGTCTGCGCCGTCAAAAGACGACACACCGATGTTTGTTTGCGGTGTAAACAACGATTCTTATGTTAAAGGCACACAGTTTGTATCTAACGCATCTTGCACCACCAACTGCTTGGCTCCGATTGCTAAAGTTTTGAACGACGCTTTCGGTATCACCGATGGTTTGATGACCACTGTTCACTCTACCACCGCTACCCAAAAGACTGTTGACGGTCCGTCTATGAAAGACTGGAGAGGCGGTCGCGCCGCTGCCGGCAACATCATCCCGTCTTCAACCGGTGCCGCTAAAGCTGTTGGTAAAGTTATTCCGGCATTGAACGGCAAATTGACAGGTATGTCTTTCCGCGTTCCGACTTTGGACGTTTCGGTTGTTGACTTGACTGCAAATTTGGCAAAACCTGCAACTTATGAAGAAATTTGCGCCGCCATGAAGAAAGCCTCTGAAGGCGAATTGAAAGGCATTTTGGGCTACACCGAAGATCAGGTTGTTTCTTCTGACTTCTTGGGCGATTCTCGCACTTCAATCTTTGATGCCAAAGCCGGTATTCAGTTGACTCCGACTTTTGTTAAAGTTGTAAGCTGGTACGACAACGAGTGGGGTTATTCTAACAAGGTTCTTGACCTCGTTGCCCACATGGCTAAAGTAAACGGCTAATTGACAAATAAAAACCCTCTTGGTCACCAAGGGGGTTTTGTTTTTTATAAGGATAAAATTAATGGAATACAAAACTATTGACGACCTGGGTAATCTGAACGGCAAAGTTGTTATGCTCCGCGCCGACTTAAACGTTCCTATGGATGAAAACTTTCACGTCACCAACACCGCCCGCATTGACCGCACTGTTCCGACCATTAAAGAACTGATGAGCAAAGGCGCTAAAGTTGTTGTTATCTCACACTTTGGTCGTCCGGAAGGCAAAGGCGACATGAAAAACTCTCTGAGCCACATCCGCGGCGATTTGGAAAAAGCCTTGGGTAAAGCCGTTGTGTTTGTTGATGATTGCATTGGTCCTAAAGTTGCCGAAGCAATTAAGAATATGAAACAAGACGAAGTTTTGTTGCTTGAAAATCTGCGTTTTTATAACGAAGAGAAAAAAGGCGATGAAGAGTTTGCCAAACAGCTGACCGCTCCGGTAGACGCTTATGTTTCAGACGCGTTTTCAACCGCTCACCGCGCGCATGCCTCTATGGTTGCCGCCGTTAAAACCAAGCCTGCCGCTTTTGGTCGTTTGATGGAAGAAGAAGTCAACGCCTTGTCCAAAGGTTTGAACGATCCGCAACGTCCGTTAATGGCGATTGTCGGCGGTTCTAAAGTTTCAACCAAACTCGATTTGTTGAACAATCTGGTAAAACGCGTTGACAAACTGGTCATCTCAGGCGGTATGGCTCATACCTTTATGAAAGCCACCGGCATTGACACCATCAACGAGGCCAACTCTCTGGTGCAAATGGATATGCTTGACACCGCTAAAGAAATTTTGGCAACAGCCAAAGCCAACAACTGCGAGATTATTTTGCCGGTTGATGTTGTGGTTGCCAACGAGTTCAAAGCCAACGCCGAGCACAAAACCGTCGGTTTGGCAGAAATTCCGGCTGAAGGTTGGAGCCTGTTAGATGTCGGCGCCAAAACCATTGCCGCGATCAATGCCAAAATTGACGAGTGCAAAACTTTGGTTTGGAACGGACCTTTGGGCGTGTTTGAATTGAAACCTTTTGACACTGCCACCAACGCTGTTGCCGCTCATGCTGCTGAACGCACGCAGGAAGGCAAACTGATGACCGTTGCCGGCGGCGGCGATACCGTTTCCGCATTGGCTAACGCGGGCGTAGAAAAGAAATTTTCTTACATTTCTACCGCCGGCGGCGCTTTCCTTGAGTGGATGGAAGGCAAAGAACTCCCCGGTGTTGTTGTTTTGAAAAAATAAACACGCTGACAGTTGATAATAGACCTCATACCTCCGGTGTGAGGTTTATTTTTTGTCAAAATTAACGCTTTTTTATTGTTTTGTGTCTATAAATATGTTATAAAGAGAATAAAGATACTTAAAAATTGAGGGTGCTGTTATGGCTGATTACATAAAATTTAATGACTTCAACAATTATTCAACCCCGACGAGCAACAGGGAGGCATTGAATAAACTTAAGGAAGAGGCGACGCCTCGCACAATTCCCGCTGTTGAAAATGAAAGCACCGAGCAACACATTGCGCGTATGCACGAACAAATGACAGCCAACCAAGAGGTCAAAGAGCAAAAAAACGTTTATAAAGCAGCACAGCAAAATCCTGCCCTAGCCAACAAACTCTACAACATCCGAGAAGCCGGCAAAAACGATGTTCCGCCAACCAACGCCGAACTTAAGGTCGATGACAACGGCAATATGTATCTTAAAATTATGAAGCAAATGGACGGCGGCTTTTTCGACTTTGCGATAAAAGACGGCAAAGTTGTGTTTAACGGCAAGTTGGATGACGCGCACATGGCTGAAGCCATTGACTTTTTGTACCGCCGCGGCATTACAAATTTTGAGCTGCCGCAGGGTGTTGATAAAGATTTTGTCGAAACCTTTAAGCGCACGCAGGAACAGCGCGCCCAAAACCCCGCAAATCTTGCCGCCGCGCCGGCAAACAGCGCCACAGTCACCCCCGTAGCTGAAACCGAACTTCTCGATGAAGAAAAAGTCACGCCGAAAGAGTGGAAAAATCCCAACAAATCAAACAGCACGGGCATTGAAAAAGATGTTGAAAGCACCAAGGAGTGGTTAGGCGATGCCAACCAAATGAAAAAAGAGAACCTCAGCTTCTTTGTCAATCGCGATATTTTATCCGGCTCAACCGAAATCAGCGTTTATGACAGCGAAGATCCCGACAACTATAAAAACGACGGCAAAAAAGATAAAAACGGAGTGGTCAAAGAAACCTGCGCTTATCGCATTAAGCTCTATGAAAAAGACGGAAAACTCGACCACATCGGTTTTTATGTTCCCAAAAGCGGCAAATGCCCCGACCCGTTGGCCGATAAGCTCGTTGCCTTAGCCAAAGACCAGGGCGCCAACTGCATTAACTTTCCCGAAGGTCTGTCTCCGGCAGACTCCGGCGTATTTCGATTGGCAGCCGCCCGTGCCGGTATGATTCCTCTGGGTATCAGCATCAACAAATTTCATGCCAACAAAATGCTTAGCGAGGCCGAAAACAATATTCAGGATGAAGGCGCCTTGTACAAATATAAAGGTCGTTTGGGCAAACATTTACTCCGCCTGAGCCAAAACGACCCGAAAGACCCGAGATACAGTCTCGCCATGTCATTGATTAATCAGGAAAAACTTTATCCGCTCAAACAACAACTTGAAGGTTGTCTGACCGACAAGCTCACCGAGAGAGTCAACGGCGGCAAAGCCGAAGAGGTTATCGGCGCCGCCACCACTATGAAGCAGTTGTTTACCGTCATTTCGGCTCAGCCGAATATACCTGTGGAACAGCTGTGCGAAAAATTGGCGCCTCAGGATAAAGAGTTCCAAGCCGAATTGTTACAAAAACTGCAAAAAGCCGGCGCAAACGGTCAAACTGCGTCTTCCTTGAACGATGAGCAGATGACGGCTTTGTACGACAGCTTAGAGGCTAAAAACATTGAAGCGGCCAAAAAAACTTTGGTGGATAAAATCAACCGCAACAAAGGCAAAGACAGTGTTGATACTATTGTTGAAAGAGAAGTCGGCAGCGCCTCTAAAGCTCTAAACGTCACGATTAATAAAGGCTTGAAAGATAAGGGTTTCAAAGACGGTTTCAGCACCATTGACTTTGGCGCCCCAACCTTTGAGGTTCCGGCGAACACAAATACCAACAGCTATACCTCAACGGCCCTCCGCCGCAACACCGGCCCCGATCGCTAAACCCGAAACATCAGCTTTTCACCGACTGAATTGTCATTGTGAATTTGCCGTCCACCTCCCCGAACGTCATTCGTGTGGAGATTGCTTCGGTGGCAAGCCACACTCAAATGACGATTCAGGAGGGGAATTCTTCCCTAAATTTTTAGGAACGGGCGCAGACCAAACTGCCTGTGGCCGTTTGGCTTGCGCCTGATCGCAATGACGTTTCAGGGATAACATAGCCTAACCATGATTAGTTTAGCGCGATAAAGGGACTTGCTGCGAAGTTATTTTCAAGTGCAGTGTGCACACTACCACATTCACGATTAGTTTAGAACGATAAGCGGGGGTGCTACGAAGTGAATTTTAAGTGACGTGTACAAATTAGTACACGAACGAAAAATTTACTAGCATGACCCCCGCTTTGCGTTCTAAACCGCCTGAATGTGCCAAATATTAGAAGCATACTCCCTAACCGCTCGGTCACTGGAAAAAGCACCTATACGGGCAACATTAAGGATGGCTTTTTGCGCCCATTTTTCTTTGTCGGTAAAGTCTTTGTCGGCTTGTTTAATGGCGGCGGTGAAAGCCTCCAAATCAGCCATAACCATAAAGTAGTCACGATTCATCAACTCTTCATAAATCACCTTAAAGAGCAAAACATAGTCTTTTTCACAGAACATATTCGAGTTAAGAGCGTTCATAATGCGTTTAATATATTCCGATTTTTCATAATACTCACGCGGATTGTAGTGCGAACGCAGTTCTTTAACCTCGCTCTCTTTAAGACCGAACAGATAGAAGTTGTCCTCACCGACAGCCTCGCGGATTTCAATATTGGCACCGTCATAAGTACCAACGGTTAAAGCGCCGTTCAAAGCAAACTTCATATTACCGGTACCGGAAGCCTCAAAACCCGCGGTCGAAGATTGAATACTAACATCCGCGGCCGGAATCAGGTTTTCTGCCACCGAAACTTTATAATCAGGAATAAAGACCACCTTCAAGAACTGGTTGGCGCGCGGATCGGCATTAACCACCGCCGCAACATTGTTAATCAATTTGATTATCAGCTTGGCAAAATTGTAAGACGGCGCGGCTTTTCCGGCAAAGATAAAGGTGTGCGGACAAGCGGGACGAACATTGTCTTTGATAATTGCCAAATATTCGCCGATAACATGCAAAATAGTCATCAACTGACGTTTATATTCATGGATTCGCTTGGCATGAACCAAAAACATACTGTTCGGATCAACCATAATACCCGATGCCTCATAAATTTTTTCGGCAATACGAACTTTATTTTCTTGTTTTACATTAATAAAGTTCTTCACAAAAGTCTTGTCTTTGGTGTATTTTTCCAAACTTTGTAATTGTTCCAAATCGGTCACCCAGTCCTCGCCGATTTTAGAGTCAATCAGATTAGCCAAAGGCGTGTTGGCGTGCAACAACCAACGACGCGGCGTGATACCGTTGGTAACATTCGTAAATTTCTCCGGCCACAACGCATAAAATTCCGGCACCAAAGAGTGCTTTAACAATTCGGAGTGCAATTTGGCCACACCGTTGACGCAGAACGAACCGACAATCGAGAGATTGGCCATCCGGATAATCTGGTTATCGCCTTCACCGGAAACGATTGAGAGTTTAGACAAGATTTCGCTGTCATCGCCAAACTTTTGTTTAGCCTCTTCAATAAAGCGGCGGTTGATTTCATAAATAATCTGCAAATGCCGCGGCAAAATACTGCCCAAAATCTTGCTCGGCCAGGTCTCCAAAGCCTCAGGTAGCAAAGTGTGATTGGTATAGGCAAAGATTTTTGAGGTAATTGCCCAAGCGTCATCCCACTCCTGACCGTGAACATCCATCAACAAGCGCATCATCTCGGGAATAGCCAACGACGGGTGGGTGTCATTAAGCTGAATACATACCATATCCGGCAAGCCCTTAAAGTCGTTGCTCTTTTCCAAATAGCGGCGGATAATGTCTTGAACGGCGCAAGAAACAAAGAAATATTGTTGTTTCAGGCGCAGTTCCTTACCCGACTGCACGGCGTCTGACGGATACAAAACCTTAGACACGGTCTCGGTCTCAATCTTATCGCGCACCGCCTCGATATAACCGCCGTCGTTAAAGATATTAATATCAAGCTCATCGTCGGTTTTAGCCGAGAACAAGCGCAAATAGTTGACCGACTTGCCGTCATATCCGACAATCGGAAAATCATAAGGCACACCGTATAACGTTTTGGTGTTCATCCAAATATAGTTGTCTTTTCCGTCGGCGTTTTTAAAGGTTTCAACATTGCCATAGATAGGGATAGTAACCATACGGTCTTTGCGCGCCAACTGCCATGGTGAATTTTCACCTGCCCAGCTGTCGGCCTGCTCTACCTGATAGCCGTTTTCAAACTTTTGCTTAAACAAACCGAACTGATAGTCAATACCGTAACCAAAACCGGGGAGCCCGAGCGAGGCCATAGAGTCCAGATAGCAGGCGGCCAAACGTCCCAAACCGCCGTTACCCAAAGCCGGATCATACTCGGCATCAAAAATATCTTCCAGTGAAATATCCGGAAAACCGTCAATTTTAATATTTTTAATAATGTCAAACAAGCCAAGGTTGTGCAGATTGTTTTCCAAAGAGCGACCGATTAAATATTCAATCGACAGATAATAAACTCTTTTGGTGTTGGCTTTGTTATAGCGAGCCATCGTTTCATACATCTTGTCCAAAGCAAACTCGCGCACCGCCAAAGACACTGCCTCCAAAGCCTCATCTTTGGTAATTTCACGGGTTCTTTTGCCGATAAAATACTTAATATAGTGCTCTATTGAAAGTTTCAAACGTGCTTTATCAATCTCGTTGATAATAACCGATTCTTTTTTGCTCACTGCTTTTCCCCTTGATGAGTTTAACATACGAATTTATTCCAACTCATAAAATAAATTGTTTGAAATATGGTTAATATATAGTGTAATAAACGCAAAAAATAAAGTTGCAAAATAAATAGAGACGATTATACTTTTGAAAAAAACAAGAGGAATATCAATGAAAAAAACCATTATTTCAACACTATTGCTAAGCACTTTGATTGCCGGTCAGGCGCAGGCGCAAACTGTTTTTGAGGCGATGAGCACCGCTTATAACACCAACCCGACCTTACAGGCACAGCGCGCTTATCTGCGTGCCGTTGACGAGAACGTCGCCATAGCCAAATCAGGCTTTCGCCCGACTGTCGCCATCAAAGGATCTTATTTTGACACCGACATCAGCCACGACAACTACCAACAAGCCAAAGACGGCTCGGTTGCTTCTGCCTCTGCCGTGGTCAGCCAGCCGCTGTTTAACGGCTTGAGCACGCTCAATAGCGTTAAGGCCGCCGACAAAAAAGTTAAAGCCGAGCAAAACAATTTGTATAATGTTGAACAATCGGTTTTTTTGAACGCTTCGACCGCTTATTTTAATGTGGTGCAAAACGCCGCTATTGTTGAACTGCGCCGCAACAACGAAAAACTGCTTAAGAAAAAACTGGATGAAACCCTTGAGCGTTTTAACGTTGGTGAAGTGACCCGTACCGATGTTTCTCAGTCACAAGCAAGCTATGCTCAGGCCAAGGCCTCGACCATCAGTGCCGAAGGCGATCTGGAGGCCTCGAAGGCTGTTTACAAACAGGTTATCGGCGCAGAACCTAAAAAATTGTCAGAGCCAAAGAACCTGAGCAAATTTATTCCCAACAACTTTAACGACGCTTTAGCTTATGCCAAAGAGCATAACTTTGCGGTTTTAGCCGCTCGTGAGGCCTTAGACGCACAGGGCTATACCGTTGCGGCCAACACCGGCGCATTATTGCCGCAGGTTTCTTTGGATGCCAGCGCCAACACTAGCAGAACCGATACCGAAACCGTCTCCAAAGACCGCAAACAAGACAGCTATGAAGTCGGTGTCAATATGACCGTTCCATTGTATGACGCCGGAGAAAACCGCGCCAAGATTCGCCAAAGCAAATATCAAAAATGGCAAGCGCAGGAGCAGTTGTTGGTCGCCGAACGTCAGGCGGTTTCTGACATTACGCAGGCTTGGGAATATATGGCCTCCAACCACGCTAAAATCAAATCCATCAAAGAGCAAATCAAGGCGAACGAAATCGCGCTTGACGGCGTGCAAAAGGAAGAGGCTTTGGGCAACCGCACTATTCTTGACGTTCTCAACGCCTATAACGAACTGCTGAGCTCTAAAGTTGATGAAGTCAAAGCTCGCCGCGACTATTTTGTCTCCGGCATGCAGGTTTTGGTCGCTATGGGCAAATTAACGGCTAATGATTTGCAACTTGCCGTTGACATTTATGACGCGCAAAAATATTATAATGAAACAAAAGGTAAATGGTTATCTTTATCCGTAGACTAAATTATTAACAAGGTAAAAACTTATGAGTGAACCCAATCAGGAAGATTTGTCCGTTGAAGATATCTTGTCCTCAATCAAAAACATTTTGGTTGACGATTCCGGAGCTCCCATAACCGCGGACGCAACACCTGCGCCGCAGGCACCCAAGCCCGTTGTCGCGCAACCGGCTCAACCCGCACCGAAAGCCGATGACGATGTGTTTGACTTAGACGCCTCTATGATTGTTGACGATAACGCAAACGCGACTGAAATCAACCGTCTGTTGGCAACGCCTGTTCAGGCTCCTGCTCCGCAGACAGCCCCGACACCGCAGACCGCTCCGGTTCAACCCGCAGCGCAAACCCAAGCCCCTGCGACAGCTCCGACTCAAAACCTTGTTGACAGCATTGACATTAACAAAACGCTTGATTTGGCCAACAATCTTGATATTAGCGGCATTCCGGCTTTGGATGATTTTCTCAAAGAAGAACCGGCACCCAAACCTCAACCGACGCCCACCGCTGAGGTTAAGGAAGATACTATTGACGCCTCGGCAAATATCATCAACAATTTTGCCAAACTGTTTGCTGAAAAGCAACAAGAGCAACAGAGCCAAAATTCTGCGATTGCCGCCCAAGTCAGCGGAGAGATTGAAAGTCACAATCTGCCCGATATGGTTAAAAACGCCATTATCAATCAGGTTAAAATCAGCTTAGACGCCAACTTTGACAAACTGGCCGCCGGCATTATCGCCGAGCAGACCCGCATTTGGTTGGATAAAAATTTGGCCGCTGTAGTTGAAAAAACCGTTGCCAAAGAAATTGAACGAGTGATTGCAAAGGTTGGTTCCTAAAGGCTCAACTTTGCGCTGAACCGTCCTTAAAACCATGAATACCCCCAAAAAAAGCTTTTTGAGGGTATTTTGCTGTTTACAGCACTAAAGTTTATGATTAAAATAACCCCAATTTTTGATAAAACTTAAGGAAATAATAATGTTGGATAAAACTTACAACCCCAAGGATTTTGAAGAAAAAATTTATGCCGACTGGGAAAACGCCGGCGACTTCAAACCCGATATGCGCCAATCTGAAGATAACTTCTCAATCGTTATACCGCCGCCGAACGTTACCGGCGTGTTGCATATGGGACACGCGCTTGACGACACCTTGCAGGATATTTTAGTCAGATACAATCGTATGCAGGGCAAAAACGTGCTGTGGCAGGTTGGTACCGACCACGCCGGTATTGCCACCCAAATGGTTGTAGAGAGAAACTTAGCCAAAGAGGGTATTACTCGCCACGACCTCGGTCGCGAAAAGTTCATTGAAACCGTCTGGAAGTGGAAAGAAAAATCCGGCGGCACCATTACCAAACAACTGCGCCGCTTGGGCGCGTCTTGCGACTGGTCGCGCGAGCGTTTCACCATGGACGAGGGCTTGTCTCGCGCCGTTCGCAAAATTTTTGTAAACCTCTACAAAGACGGTCTGATTTATAAGGCTAAAAAACTCGTCAACTGGGATTCCAAATTTATGACCGCCGTCTCTGACCTTGAGGTTGTTCAAAAAGAGACTGTCGGCAAAATGTATTACTACAAATACCCGATTGAAGGCGAAGCCGGCGAGTTTATTCACATTGCCACCACCCGTCCCGAAACCATGTTTGGCGATACGGCCGTGGCTGTCAGCGCCAAAAACGAAAAATTAGCGCACCTTATTGGCAAAAACTGCATTATCCCGATTATCAACAAATCAATCCCGATTATTGCCGATGACCACGCCGACCCTGAAAAAGGCACCGGCGCCGTTAAAATCACACCGGCGCACGACTTCAACGACTTTGAGGTTGGCAAACGCCACAACCTGCCTTTGGTTAATATCCTCAATCCCGACGCCACATTAAACGAAAACACCCCTTACGCCGGTTTGCCGACCTTAGAGGCACGTCAGAAAGTCATTGAAAAACTGACCGAACTCGGTGTTATGGAAAAGATAGAAGACCACCCGATGGTTATTCCTTACGGCGACCGCTCCGGTGTGATTATTGAGCCGATGATGACCGACCAATGGTTTGTAGACGCGCCGGTTTTGGCCAAAGAGGCTATCCGTGCCGTTGAGCAGGGCGAAATGGAGTTTGTGCCCAAGTCTTATGAAAAAACCTATTTTGAGTGGATGCGCAATATTCAGCCGTGGTGTATCTCTCGCCAACTGTGGTGGGGACACCAAATGCCAATCTGGTACGGTCCGGACGAACACATTTTCTGCGAAGAGAACGAAGACGAGGCGCAGGCTCAAGCCGACAAATTCTACGGTAAACGCGTTGAACTCCGTCGCGAGACCGATGTTTTGGACACATGGTTCTCTTCCGGCTTGTGGGCTTTTTCAACTTTAGGCTGGCCGGATAAAAGCGAATACCTCGACAAATTTTATCCGACTTCGGTTTTGGTTACCGGATTCGACATCATCTTCTTCTGGGTTGCCCGCATGATGATGATGAGTATGTATATGATGAAAAAAGTACCGTTCAAAAAATGCTATATTCACGGCTTGGTTCGTGACGAAAAAGGTCAAAAAATGTCAAAATCCAAAGGCAACACCGTTGACCCTATGGAGACAATCGAAAAATACGGCGCCGACGCTTTGCGCTTTTTTATGGCGGCAATGGAAACTCAGGGTCGCGACGTTAATATGAGCGAGGCGCGCATTGCCGGTTACCGCAACTTTGCCACCAAACTTTGGAACGCCGCCCGTTTCTGCGAAATGAACGAGTGCAAAACCGTTAAAGGCTTTGATGAAAACAGCGCCAAGTTGGCAATCAACAAATGGATTATCGCCAAAGCCAAACAAGCCGCCAAAGAAGTTACCGACAACCTCGATTCCTTCCGTTTTTCAGAAGCCGCCAACGCAGTCTACCAGTTCGCTTGGGGCACCTTCTGCGATTGGTATATTGAGCTGACCAAACCGGTATTTTACGGTGATAATGAAGAACAAAAAGCCGAGACTCGCGCCGTCGCCGCTTGGGTTTTGGATAGAATTTTGCTGATTCTGCATCCGTTTATGCCGTTTATCACCACCGAATTGTGGAACAACACCGCCGAGCGCGACACCAAGCTCATCCACGCGCGTTGGGTTCGCGACGAGCAAATCGACACCAATGCTTTGAGTGAAATTGACTGGGCGATTGACTTAATCAGCTCGATTCGCTCGCTGCGTGCCGAGATGAATATTCCGGCCGGTGCTAAATTGAGCATTAAGCTGAAAGACGCTAACAACGTTTCTCAAAACAACGTCAAAACGCTCGAAAAACTTATCTGCTCGCTGGCACGTTTAGAGAACATCGAGTGCGTTGACTGCAACTGCCCGATTACCTCGGATATGGTTCAAAACGTGTTTAAAGAGGCGACGATTCTGTTACCGCTCAAAGGAGTTATCGACTTTGCCGCCGAGCGCGAGCGTTTGAACAAAGAGTTAGCCAACCTCAACAAAAACATTGAAGGCTATGCCCGCAAACTCGGCAACGACTCCTTTGTTGAGCGCGCGCCTGCCGCCGTTGTGGCAGAGGAAAAACGCCGCCAAGCCGAGGCTTTGGAAAACAAGGCTAAAATTGAAGAGGCTCTGCACCGCATTGCCAACTTCTAAGGCTCGAAAACTTAAGCAACAAAAAGCGCCGGATTTTATTCCGACGCTTTTTTATTATAACACTTCCGCCAACTGCAAAAACTGTTGTGGCGTAATCTCTTCCGGTCTTTGCGTGGGCAAAATTCCCACTTGCGCCAACTTTTCCTCCAAACCGGATACAAACTTCAAACTCTGCCGAATCATCTTACGACGTTGCGCAAAAACCGTATTCGTCAGCTTTTCGATTTTATCAATTTGTTCGGCGGTCAACAACTTTTCCTGCGGTCTGAACAATAACACGCTTGACCAAATTTTCGGCGCTGGAACAAAACACTCCGGCGGCAAATCCGTCAAGCGCTCAATCTTACATTGCAACTGGCTCAAAATCGAAATCCGCCCGTAATCTTTGGTTTTTATTGGTGCCATAATCCGATCTGCCACTTCTTTCTGAAACATCAACGTCAGGCTCTGATAACTCGCCATATCCTTCAGCCAACCCACCAACAGCGGCACCGACACATTATACGGCAGATTGCTAATAACGTGCCGTGGCGCAGGCCTCAAATCCTTAAAATCAATCTTCAGCGCGTCACCGCAAATAATCTCCATTTTCTCCGGCGCCAAACGCTGAATATCCTGCATAATCGCCACACAGCGCTCGTCCATTTCCGCCACGGTCAACGACTGCGGATTCGCCGACATCACTGCCCGTGTCAGTCCCCCAGGGCCTGGGCCAACCTCAAAAACATTAGCTCCGGCAAAATCCGCCAACCCCTGATGTTCCAAAGACAAACGCACAATTTTATCAGTAATGTTTCTGTCCAGCAAAAAATTTTGCCCCAACGCTTTTTTAGCCAACAAACCGTGAGCCTCAACCGTCAAACGCAACGAGGGCAGCGAATTGATTTTTTCTTGCACGCTAACCATTTATCAGCCCTTAAATTCAATCACCGCTTTTTGCCGCAGGTTCTGCAAATATTTTGCGGAATACCCCTCCAAACGCTCGCTTTCCAACACGTTTTTCATATCGTCAAACGTAATTTCCTTGGCGTTTTGAGAGGGTACAAACTTGTCATCCAAGCGTAAAATATAAAAGTTGTCGGCATATTTCACCGGTTGCGAAACCTGCCCAACTTTCATCTGTTTAATTTTGCTCTCCAAAGGCTTGGGCAACTGCCCTTCCTTAAGCCACCCCAAACTGCCGCCGTTGGCTGCACTCGGGCTTTGCGAAAACTGCGCCGCATACATACTAAACACTCTATCTCGTCTGATATTGTCCACCAAGGTATCAATATTTTTGGCTTTTGCCACCGGAATCACAATTTCCGAGACCATAAACTTCGGGCTTTTCATATCTTCCTTAGAGCGAGCAATCGCCTCTTCCACCTCGCGTTGGGTGATATACGAGTCACCCGACATTTTGCGCCGCACCAAACGCGCCCACAAAATCTCGGTTTTCAGCTGCTCCTTAAACACTTCCGGATTAATATTTTGCTTTTTGAACAACTGGTTCAATCCGCCATTGCCGAGCCTACGGCTTTTTTCATAATTCGCCAACGCCGCCTTCAAATCCTTATCACTGACCGTCACCTGATTTTTCTCGGCCTCCTGCTTTTTGATTTTTTCATCAATCGCCGTCTGCAAAACCTTATTAATAATCATTGGCTTGGTCTTATTATTAAGCGGCACGCCCGTGTTCAAAATAAAGATACGAGCATAACTTTCCACATCTGACGAAGATATGGCGTCACCGTTCACCACCGCCATAATTTTAGCGTCCCCCACCTTAAACAGACTGATATTTTGCGGTTGCGCTTTCTTTTTGGGAATAGAGCGTTTCACCGCCTTGGGCTTGGACGCAGCCACCGGCTCCTGTGGCTGTTCCTGAAACATAATTGAGCGAGATTCCTTAGGTCTGCTGATTCTATCAACATCCAAAAACTGCGCCCGCACCGGAAAAGCCGTCAAAACCGCAGCCATTGCCAAAAGCACTTTTTTCATCTCTCAATCCTCCCTCAGGTTATTTCGAGCCTACGCCGCCGATAGTCTTCAACAAAAACGATATACTGAATTCATAATCATTTTCAACATCAGGGTCATTAGAATCATAACGCTGAATATTACCCGTTAATGATATGCACTCGTCTTCATAAATTAAAGAGCCGCCGTGTTCCAAAGAATAACTTTTGCCCGAGGACAGATCTTGGCGGTTATAAACCTTCACCGACCAGTCGCGGGTCAACTGTGCCGTCACCGAAGTATAAAGCTCGTGACGCTCGCTGTCTTTGTTGTAAGATTCGGCATAATCCTTGTCGTTCAAATAAATATAAGACACATAAGCCTTCAACATCTGCGGACCGATAGACGCCGCCAACTCGTTGTAACGGATGTCCATATCGTCCTTATCCAATCTGAAACGATAGTTCAAATCCAAAAAGTCACTCGGATTGGCATAAATGCGTCCGACATAATCGCTCAAATGACTCTTATTGCCCATGCTTTGCGAAAAGCTCTCTTCCTCATTAAAATAATAGCTCTGAGCCACAAACGCCTGCGTTCTGCCCAAAATATTACCATAAGAGCTCCAGTTCAAACCATAGCTGATACGGCTGCCGGTGTCATTACGGTCATAACCGCTGTATCTGTCCAAATCCAACACATTGGTATCGTCAAGATAAGCGTTTTGGCTGTCTTCATTAGGGATTTTATCAACCTTGTTACTGTCGTTCGGCGCAGCCACCGCAACAACGACCGGTTCCAAAATCTGTCGGCTCTCATCATTAGCCTTAATAAACGGCAATTTCCACTCCGCGCCTAATTGAGGGAACACTCGCGCCGCCGTACCTGTAAAATATTGATTATCAGCGTTCAGATAATCATCAACATAATAAAAGTCAGACTTCACCGACCCGACCAAACGAATTTTCTCGCCAAACCGACTGGTATAAGGCAACACCACCTCATTAATCATTGTTCCGCGCTGTGTACTGGCTTTGTCGTCATCATGCACCACCGAGGCAAAATTAAACACATTGCGCGTATACAAGCCGGAATCCGTCAGTTGATCATATTTTTCATAGTCCAAGAGCGGTAAAACATACGAGGCGTCATATTTATCACGAAGCTGCGTTGTCCGCAAATCATAACTTATCATCTTAAAATAATACGATTCGATTGCGGCATAATCGCGGCTGTCAAAATATTCAAACTTAACGTTTGAGGTCAGCCACGCATCAGTTTTCTCCGGCAAAGATAAATCCTTCAAAAACAGCGTGTCCGAAACATACTTGGCATCAACCGTTGCCAACCAGTTTTCATTAATCTCATAACGCGAGTTCACAAACAAATTGCCACGGGTCTTGTCATCATCATTATCTTTCAACACACTGCCCTGAACCGTCAACTCGCCTTTGTCGCTATACGCACGATAAGTCGCAAACGGCACCACCCCGCGCTTAAGGCTCAAATAGGGGCTGAACGTCAAATCAGACTGGTCATCAATCGCCCAAAAATACCCCGGTCTGATATAAGTGTCCAAATATCCGCTGCTGCCGTATGTCGGCATCAAAAAGCCGCTGCGGCGCTTGACCGACGGATCCGGATGCGACAAAAACGGCGTATAAAACACCGGCACATCTTTAACTTTCAGCACCGCGTTTTTGTAATAAACGTTTTTATTAGCCACATCCTGACGAATTTTATCGGCGGTAATCTTCCACAACGGCTCTTGGTCTTTGCCTTTCATCGTGCAGCAGTCGCAAGGCGTATAAACGGCGTTATACATCACCTTATCGTCATTTTTAAGGGTTTTCACCCTGTCCGCCCAAACGCGGCTCTCATCACGCATAATCACTTTCAGCTTACTGATGGTGCCTTTGCTCATTTTGTCCTGCAACACCATCTCGTCGGCAAACATCACATTATTGTTCTGATCAACCAGACTGACGTTGCCGCTGGCGGTAATAACATCAAGTTTCTGGTTATAGGTCACTTTATCGGCCTTCAGCGTGGCATCGCTGCGGATAATATAAACATCTCCCAACGCGGTGATAACATCGGTGTTATTATCGTTCTGAATTTCATTTGCGCTAAAATAAATATCCTCGTCATCATGCTCTATCGGACGCGGCGTCATAAAACCGGTAATACTTGGATGCGGATCAAATTCCACATACGGCGAAAAACTGCTTTTAGATGTCATTTCGCCGGCAATCGGCATCTTCTCCGCGGCACCGACCGTCGGAGACAAAATGCACGCCGCACTCAAAAACAACATACTGCGCGAAAATTTAGACATCAGCAATATCCTCAAAACCTTTTCTTTTTTTCTTCTTTGAGGGATTATAAAACCATAAAAGATAAAAACAGGTAAACAACGGCACAAAAAAGTTCAAAAACATCAACGGCAGACACGCCAGATTTTTAACCGTCAAATTACCGAAAACCAAATCGCATGACTGCACAATAACCATCCCGACAATCGACAGGGTGATGATTTTTCCCTGTCCGCGGCGATTAAAATTGCCCACCAACAAACCTGTACAGGCAATCAGTGCAAAAATCAGATTATACAGCGGCATTAAAATACGCTTACAACCTTCCATAATATAGCGGTTGACCAATGCTTTAGGCAAATCTTTGTTTTTATAGGCCGACAACAGTTCCGCTAAGGTCAACTCTCGGGCGCCGGTCTCTTTGCTCTTACTTTTGGTCGAAAGTCCGAAGTCTACCGAATAGCGGTCAAACGCCAAAGAAGAAAACTGTTGTTTGTCATCTTTGGTAATTTCATTGCGCACACCGTTAATCAAAATCAATTTCGGTCCTTCGTTGGTATAAACCACCTTGCCTTTTTCGGCCGAAATCGTCACCTTTTTGCTTGGGTCGCGCTCATCGTTAACCAAAATTCCCGATATTGTGCCGTTACCATCCTGTTCTGCCACAAAAATGGTCATATACCATTGCACCTGCGTAAACTCGCCTTCCTTAAACATCAGGTGCGACATATCGTTCTTGACCTGCCACTCCAACTTGGCAAACGCCTGCTCGGCCCGCGGAATCACAATATTATTCACATACAGCCCGAACAGCGACAAAAACACGCCAACGCAAACCGCGCCGCGAGCCAAAACCCATGGGCTGATTCCCGCAGACTTCATCACCACCAACTCGCGGTCAGAAATCATACGGTTATAAACAAACAGCACCGCCACAAACACCGCAATCGGCGACATAATCACAAAGATTCGCGGCATAAGCAACGACGTCATCTCCACAAACATAAAAATCGGCAACCCCTTATTGGTCACCATTTCCACAAAGTTAAGAGATTGCGTCAGCCATACGATAGCCAACAGCGAAAAAGTCACAATCAAAAAGCCGATGATAATCTGCTTTGTAATATACCAGTTTAGTTTTTTCATTTAAGTTCTAATTGCAATTAAAATTTAGGGTGATTATAGCAATGTTTTTAAAAAATCAAACTATTATTTTCACTCTTGCGGCGATAAAAGCGCTAATCCGCAAAAAAAGCACCCCGAACCACAACGTCCGAAGTGCTTTTTTCTTTTTTGCCGATAGAGCAAGACTAAATCATAGCCATACCGCCGTTGATGTTGATGGTCTGACCGGTAATGTACTGAGCCTCGTCAGACGCCAAGAAAGCCACAACGTTGGCAATATCCTGAGCCTCACCGAGCTTGGCTTCCGGAATTTTAGCCAACAAAGCTTTTTTAACATCTTCCGGCAAAACATCGGTCATCGGCGTTCTGATAAAACCAGGGGCAATCGAGTTGACGGTAATACCGCGAGAGCCGACTTCCTGAGCCAAGCATTTGTTCATGGCAATCATACCGGCCTTAGAGGCGGAATAGTTTGCCTGACCGGCGTTACCGGTAACACCAACCACCGAGGCAATACCGATAATACGACCAAAACGGCGTTTCATCATACCGCGAACGGCAGCCTTTGCCAACTTAAAGCCTGCGGACAAGTTGACATCCAAAACCAACTGCCAATCTTCATCGCTCATACGGATAAACAGGTTGTCTCTGGTCAAACCGGCGTTGTTTACCAAAATATCAATACGACCCAATTTTTCTTCAACAGAGGCCACCAAATTTTTAACATCTTCCGGATTGGTCAGGTTGGCAACAAAAACCTCAACATTATCGCCCAACTCGGCTTTCAATTTCTCCATCGGCTCGGCGCGCATATCGGTCAAAGCCAGTGTTGCGCCCTGTGCGTGCAAGGTGCGTGCGATTTTATCCCCCAAACCGCCGGCAGCACCGGTAATCAAAGCAACTTTTCCATCTAATCTAAACATTGTTTATTTCCTTTCTAACGTTTATAAATCTTTTGCCAAAGCCTCAATCTCCGCCGGCGTGCCGACAGACAGGGCGTTAATTTCTTTATAACTTCTTTTTACGATTCCCGATAATACTTTACCGGCGCCGAGTTCGACCACATCGGTCACCCCGTTTTCAACCATATACGTTACACTTTCGCGCCAACGTACCGAACCCGTAACTTGCTCAACCAAATGTTTGATAATCTCTTGACTATCCGTAATCGGCGTTGCCAAAACATTGGCTATCAGCGGAACTTGGGCGTTATGCGCCTCAACCTTAGACAAGGCGTCTTTCATAACCTCAGCGGCGGGCGCCATCAACGGGCTATGAAAAGGTGCGCTGACCGGCAGCTTAATGCACCGTCTTGCCCCAAACTCCGAGGCAATTTCCACCGCTTTGTCAATCGCGGTCAAATGCCCCGACAACACCACCTGACCGTCGGCATTGTCATTAGCGGCCACACAAACCGCGCCGTTCACACGACAAGCCTCGACCAAAGCGTCAACATCATCAAACGACATACCGATAACCGCGGCCATCCCGCCGATTCCCAAAGGCACGGCTTTTTGCATAGCCTCGCCGCGGGTGTGCAACAAACGCGCCGTATCCGCCAACGAGAACACGCCGGCAGCGCAAGCGGCGGAATATTCACCCAAAGAGTGACCGGCAACAAACGCGGCTTTATCCGCAATTTTAATGCCGAATTCTTTTTCAAGCACGCGAACCACTGCCATAGAATTAGCCATCAACGCCGGTTGTGTATTAACCGTCATCGTCAGCTCGTTCTCTGGTCCTTCTGTCATAAGTTTAAACAAATTTTGCGAGATAGCGTCGTCAACTTCCTGAAACACTTCTCTGGCAGACTTAAAATTATCCGCCAAGTCTTTTCCCATACCGACAAACTGCGAACCTTGCCCTGGGAAAACAAAGGCATATTTCATTATCTAAAAACCTCTATTGTTAAACATTTTCACTCACAAAACTGTGCCATTTTAGCTCAAAAGTCAACCATAAATCCACGATTACCCCACATCAAACACTTTTTCAGCCCTCAACAAACCACCAAAAAGCCCGTAAAATTAACAAACTTTTGATATTTTCGTTCTATACTCCCCCCATAATTATAGGACTTTAATATCATGGCAAAAAAACAAAAAACATCTTTGGTTCATAAAATCAGCATGCGCTTGTTGGGCGCGGTTCTGGTGTGTGGTTGTGTGTTTGTGTGGCTGAGCTGCCTGTTTTACAACCACGGCGACAGCGCCGTCAACATCATCTCCGACACGCCGGTTAAAAACTACCTTGGCATCTGGGGAGCAACCGCCGCCGACTATGCGTTCTCCGGTCTGGGGCTGATAACTCCGCTGTTTTTGTTGCCGGTTTTCCGTTGGGGATACGGTCTTGTTCGCGGACAAACGTTCATCAACGCCGGCAGTCGTATTTTTGCCCTTTTAACGGGTTTATTATGCGGCGCGATTGCCCTCGCCCTGCTACCGCTCAAACTCCCCTACCTTAAAGCCGGCGGCTTTATCGGCACTTTTTTCGCCACCCAGCTAATGACCACTATCAACCACTTCAACACCTATGGCTACGGCAAACATATTCTGTTTTTCGGCTGTGTGTTATTCACATGGCTTGCTTTTGACTACGCCTTAGGTATAACCGTCAAACATTGGTTTACTTTAGCCCAAAAAATCATCTTAGGGCTGATTGCCACGACCTTGTTCGGACTAAAAATCCTGCGCGGATTCTTCTCTATTTTCAGCCGTCACCATTACAGCAACGAAGAACGCGAGGCCGTCAAAAAGCCCAAACGCGAGAAAAAATCCCGCGCCGCCAAAACTAAAACCGAACGCATTGAACCTTCGTTCTCCAACGACGAGCCGAGCGTGGCCATGCCTGATATTTCCGCTGATGATGAGCCTGCGCTCACAGCCAAACCCGAGATTAAAGAAAAACGCGCCGCCAAAACCAAAGTTCCCGCCCCACTCAAACCCGCGACCGACGACGGCTATGTGCGCCCTGACATTAACTTGTTGTCTCGCCCTAAAGAAAAAACCAACAATTCGGTTAGCAAAGACGAGCTTGAGCATATCGCTCGCGACTTAGAAAACACCTTGCAAGAATTTGGCGTCAACGGCAAAATCGTCAAAGTTCGCCCCGGTCCGGTGGTCACGCTTTATGAGCTTGAACCCGCCCCCGGCACCAAGAGCGCCCGTGTTATCGGCTTGGCAGACGATATTGCTCGCTCCATGTCCGCCGCCGCGGTTCGTATTGCGGTCGTCCAAGGCTCCAACACCATCGGTATCGAGCTGCCGAACAAAACCCGCGACACCGTTTGGTTGCGTGATTTGTTTGAAGACGAAAACTTCACCAATTCTAAAAACGACTTGAACGTGGTTTTGGGCAAAGACATCGGCGGTCAAAACGTTTATGCCGACTTGAGTAAAATGCCCCACTTACTGGTTGCCGGTACCACCGGTTCCGGTAAATCCGTCGGCGTCAACTCTATGATTTTATCCCTGCTGTTCCGCATGAGCCCCGATGAGTGCAAACTGATAATGATTGACCCGAAAATGTTGGAATTTTCTATGTATAACGGGATTCCGCACCTGTTGACACCGGTGATTACCGACCCGGCCAAAGCGGTTATCGGACTCAAATGGGCGGTGAAAGAAATGGAAGACCGCTACCGCGCCATGGCGCAAATGAACGTGCGCAACATCAGCGGCTACAACCAAAAAGTTACCGAAATCAAAAACAGCGGCAAGAGTTGCAAACGCACGGTTCAAACCGGTTTTGACGAGGATGGACGCCCTGTTTATGAAGAGCAGGAAATGGACTTGCGCCCCTTGCCGTACATTGTGATTGTGGTTGATGAAATGGCCGACCTGATGTTGGTTGCCGGTAAAGAAGTTGAGGCGGCAATTCAGCGTTTGGCGCAAATGGCGCGCGCCGCCGGTTTGCACCTGATTATGTCAACCCAACGACCGTCCGTTGACGTTATCACCGGTACCATCAAAGCCAACTTCCCGACCCGTATCAGTTTTCAGGTCACCTCCAAAATCGACAGCCGCACGATTCTCGGCGAGCAAGGCGCGGAACAGCTGCTCGGTAAAGGCGATATGCTTTATATGCCTGCCGGTCAACGCCCGATTCGCATCCACGGTGCTTTTGTCAAAGACAGCGAGGTTGAAAGTATTGTTGACTTCATCAAATCGCAAAAAGCCCCCGAATACGTTGAAGCGGTCACTCAAGGCGAACTGAACGAAAAAGATTCCGGCGCTGTGTTTGACAAAGGCAACTTTGGCGGCGGCGGTAACGAGGAAGACCTCTACGCCCAAGCCGTAGACATCATCCGCAACGACAAAAAAGCCTCCACCAGTTACGTTCAACGCAAACTGCGCATTGGCTACAACCGTGCCGCCTCGTTGATAGACCGCATGGAGGACGAAGGCATTGTTTCCGCCCCCGACCACACCGGCCGCAGACAAGTTATCGGCTGATTATTTTGCATAGGATAAAAAAACATGAACCGTAAATTATTGACCCTGCTCTTTTGCTTTCTCTCCACCGCACCGGCTTATGCCGACTTTGAGAGTTTGACATTAGAAAAAAGCAAACAAATGGAACAAGAATTGTCTTTTTCTCCCGAATTTATGGCTCATATCAAAAACTGCACGCCGGCAACCGAAAACAAAAAAGCGCGGGGAATAGACGCAACATACGAGATTAAAGGGCTTGATAATGAAGGTAATTGCCAAATCATCAGCACCGGCAGCACCAACGGCATAATTATCCGCACCGCCTGCAAATTTGACGAAGCAACCCTGCAAATATGGCATGAAGCCTTAACCAACCTCAAACAAACATTTAAAACGGCAACCTCCGTTAAAGATATTATGTCATCGCCTGATTATTGGATTGCTGCTTCCGTATTTATGGATGAAAAAAACTGTAAAATGTCTAATCAGGAATTTGACCCGAGCAAAGAATTGCGCGAACATCTCAAAGATTGCAAACCCTACAACCACAAAGAATACATTGAGCTGAGCCGTACCACCGCCGAATACACAATCATCGGCGAACAAGACAACAAATGCCTGTTTCAACAAAAAATTACCCAGCAAGCCCCCTCTGCCAATGATATGCAAAATCTGCTTGGCGCGGAAAACTATGACAAAATTAAAGATATGCTCCGCTCTACCACCGTTACAACCAACTGCAAATTTTCAGAAAGCATGAAAAACAAATACATCACCCTGCTTGCTCAAACCGCTGTTCCGTCCGGAAGCATTACCAATATGGAACAAATGTTTATTGATACCAAACCGTTCCAAAACGTAACCGACTTTTTATTAGCCTCGCCGCAATGCCAAACCGACACTGCCGTTCCCCATTGATTTATATTGACAAATATGACAAAATAGATTATAAAACCCGCATAAAGCCTATTATGCTGCCTATTATTGTACTGAAATTATCTTAATGTTTTGCCTGTTGTTTAGCCGAATATTTTTGATTTTATCTTTATAATAATAAGTTGCATTGCAGCTTTATTAATAAATCAAAATATTCACTTTTAAAACATTACAATTATGGCAACAATTAAGGATTATTTCAACAGTGGTATTGCAAACGGTGTAAACGGTATGATGTCTCGTCTGGCAAATGATTACCGTGAAGGTTATGCTTTTGGCTCGCCTGAGAACAAAGAGGTTATGCGCGAGACTTACAAGTTTTTGAGCGTCTTAAACCTCGCTATCACCGATTATCAACAGCATCAGGGACGTATCGCCAACAAATGTCTGCTTTACGACTGCTGGCTCGAGTTTAAGGCTTATATGCAAAGCGACACCTTCAAAGAGGTTGTGGAGCTTTCTGCCTGTGGCTGCGGCGCTGTCATCACCCCGCACATGCTAGAGAGTATTGAGTGGTTTTCTGAGTTCTGCTCAGAGTTTTTGCAAGATATGATAACCACTGCGTAAAATTATCATCTCCGTTGAAACATCACGTTTCTTCGGGGATTTTTTATGCCTGAGCCTCACTTGAAGAGGCTAATACCAAACCTTGTTAAGATAAAGTCCGCAAGCCGGTGCCGTCACACCGGCTTTAGTACGGTCTTTCGCCGCTAAAATCCGTTGCACATCCTCAACCTCAAAATGCCCGTCGCCAACCATTTTAAGCGTTCCGACAAAATTACGCACTTGATGGTGCAAAAAAGAGCGCGCCTCCACCTCAAACCAAATTTCATCGCCGTGTTGCACAATATCCAACTTATCCAAAGTCTTAACCGGCGACTTTGCCTGACACGCCGCCGCCCGAAACGAGGTAAAATCGTGCTTGCCGAGCAAACATTTTGAAGCCTCGCGCATTTTTTCCACATCAAGCGGAAACGGCACCCACCACACCCGATTTTTATCAATCACACTGGGCGCGCGCCGATTGAGCAAACGATAGATATAGCCTCGCCCTTTGGCTGAAAATCGCGCGTGAAAATCATCACCGACTTTCTCCACGCTCAACACACTGACCGGCGCGTTCAAATTGCGCAAATTAGCATTCATGGCCTCGCGCAATTTCCACTCTTCCATATCCAAGTTCATATCAAAATGCGCCACTTGCGCCAACGCGTGCACACCGGCGTCTGTCCGCCCCGCACCCTGCACAATCGAACCATCCGGCACATCCGCCGCCAAATACTTTGCCGCAAAACAACGCAACGCCGATTCCAAAAAACCTTGCGCACTGTCACCGTCGGGCTGAAACTGCCATCCGAGCAAATCCGTGCCGTCATACTCAACTACAATCTTATATCGCATATTTCACTCAAAACACAAAAATGGGACGATTCTCTCGCCCCATTTTATCCAAAACAAACAATTTGACAACTCTATTCAGCCGCCAAAGCGCTCATGCCGCTTTTTTGAGCGGCGGAACTAAAACCCAATTTTTCTTGAATTTTCCAAACCACGCGCAAAGCATTAAGAGCGTCTTCGCCGCTGACACGCGGTGTCGCCTCACCTTTAACACAAGAGATAAAGTGCGCCAACTCAACCTGCAACGGCTGATTGGTCGGAATAAACAACTGCTCGACGCTGCCTTTCAAACCATAGTGCATCCACTCCGGAATTTCTTCCTGATTAACATAGGGCATACGGCCTTGCGAGTGAACGTTAATGCTCTGATTGATAAAATCCATGTCAATATAGTTGGTATCGGTCGTCACTGTCAAAGTTCTGACCCGCGCCTGTGTAATACGGCTTGCCGTCAGGTTTGCGGTTGCGCCGTTGGCAAATTCCAACAAAGCCGAGATATAATCTTTGCCGCCGTTGACGGATGCGGCATGAACATTAACCACCGGAGACTTAACCAAAGATTGAATAACTTCCACATCGTGAATCATCAAATCCATAGCCACGTCAACATCGGTAATACGACCAGAGGCGGCAGACATTCTCTGCGCGGTCAAAGAGCGGATTTTAGAGGTATCGGACAAAATCTTCGCCATTTGTTCAACCGCCGGATTATAGCGTTCAACGTGACCGACCAACAACACCACATTGTTTTTGCGAGCGGCGTCAATCAACATCTGGCACTCTTCTTCGGTGGTGGCCAACGGTTTTTCAATCATGCAGTGGATCCCCTTGTTCAGGAAAAACTCACCGACGCTGGCGTGAGCAACCGAAGTTGTCACCACGCTGACGGCGTCCACGCTGGCGGCAACCTCTTCCATTGAAGAGAAAGCCTTAATCCCGAACATCTCGGCAGCTTTAGCGGCGGAATCGGAAAACACATCATAAACGCCGACCAAATCAACATTTGGCAGAGTTTTATACATCTTCAGGTGGTTTTTACCCATCATACCGGCGCCGATAACTGCAACTTTAATATTACTCATAAAAGATACCTCAAAGTTAAAAAGACGAAATTTTATGCATTACTAATAAATAATTTAGCTTGAAAAGTCACTTAAAAAGATGTTACAAATTATTACAAAAAGGAGTAACAAATTGAAAAAACTTCATAAAATCAGTTTATTATTTGTACTGTCAGTGTTCTGTTCCGCCTGTGCGGCAGACCCGCAACCTCTTGATAATCAATCACAAACGCAGGCAAAACCGGCAACAACTGCCATAACAGTCGAACCGCACAAAGGGCGTATCTCGCCGGAAACCTCGATTGCCCGCACCCTAAAATATAATATAGACACCGTCAAGCAGACCGCCGCGCCCAAATTTTTGGGAGATGAGGCGCGCGCCAATGCCCTTGCCAATTTCCGCAAACTGCACGAAAGCGGCAACGGCGCATCCGTGTCCTTAAAAGAACTTGATTTTGCCATTTTATACACCAGCGCTAATTACTACCAAGATTCTGCGCAAATTGACGTTTTTTTTAATCAGGTTATTGGTCAAAATCTGATTCAAGGGGCATTAAAGGCTCACAAAAGCGCCATCTTCGCCCACAAAAAAGTTTTTGAAATTCGTCGCAAAATCCGTCAAAACCAAAAACTTCTCTCCCTTCTCATAAAAAAACAATCGACCGACGACTTAGACTATCAAAAAGCCTTGGAAGACACCATTGACAAATTGAAAGCCGCCGAGCAAGAGATGAACCAAAATCTCAGCGACTTCCGCCAACTGGTGAAAATTAACGCCAACAAAATTGAGCTTGACGGTCGCCGTTTTTTTGACGAGCTTAAAATTCCGCCCGCCGCGAAAGTTGAATACTATCAAGCCGCCGCGCTCAACCGCCGTTTAGAGCTTACGGGCTTTAACAAACAGTCTTTGGCGCAGACGGACAGTGACATCACCGCGCAATATGCCGAAAACAACGAGCGCGTTAAGGGTTTTTATATTGAAGACGCAACCTATCTGCAAAATCTGGCCGTCCGCGGCGACGCTTCCGCCTACAATTTGCTAAATCTGAGTCTTAACTATCAAAAAGCCGGCAAGCGCAAAAAAACTGAACTTGCACCCAAACTCGGCAAAGAGTTGCACAAAGCCATTTATACGCAGGTAGAACTGGCGTTCAGCCTTGCCGTCCGCACCAACGCCGACTTTGAGGCGCAGCAAAACAACATCCGCCAAATCAAACAGGATATTCAAAAGCTCGAGAAAGTCAGCCGACCGGATAACAATACCAAAATTCAACTTATCAAACAACAGATGAACCTGCTTGAAAACGAGATAACCGCCGACCAGATTTTGGCCGAAAGAGCCATGAGCCTCGCCGCCTTGCAAATATACAGCGGTCAAATCACTGTCTCGCCCGAGTTGTTGCAAAAAGACCTGCCGACACTGGCGCAAACCCTTAAAGTCGGCTTAAAGCAAAAAGTCTCAACCTATGAGCAAACCGCCGAGCCCGCTCTCGAACCGCAAACGATAGAATCAAAGCATTGGACATCAGGCGACAACTGGCTTGAGGAAATTATGACCGAACCGCAAAAACAACCCGAACCCCAACCGCAAAAATTTATGAGCAAACCGCTTGGCAACCGTGTTGACTATAATCGGTATAAGACAATGCAGTTAGGCGCTTATGTTGAAAAATCCGCCGCCGAAAAAACATGGCAAGAACTTTGCGCCGCGTTTCCTGAGCTGACAAACTATGCTCCCGATTATGAGCAAACCACCGTTGCCGGCATTACATTATACCGCCTCAAAATTCACTCTCAACAGGGCGGTTTCAAAGACTTGTGCGTCAAACTCCGCAACTACGGTCGGGAGTGTATGTTGTATGATTAAACTTGTCAAAACCAAAAACTTAAGCTATACTGAATCACTCTAAAGTGAGGTAAAGTTTTGTATGTCTGAACAAGATAATAACATCGCTCTTAAAAAAGCCAAAATCCTTGAGCAAAAACACCGTTTTGCCCAACAAAAAGGTGATGTTTCGTGGAAGGCTGTTGCCAAGCCCGAACCAATTATCACCAACAACCCGACCCCCGCCACGGTTTGGGCGCCCAAATTGGCCGAAAACATCGACTTTCACGCCAAAAATCTTGAAAACGGCGATTTTGCCGGTGAAAATCTTGAAAACGCCAATTTTTCAGTTGCCAATCTTAAGGGCATAAACCTGAGCGGCGCAGACCTGCGCGGTGTTGACTTCAGCGGAGCGGACTTGAGCGGCGCAAATCTCGAGGGCGCGGACCTAACCGGTGCCAATCTCTCGGGAGCCAAACTTATCGGCGCTAATCTCAAACGAGCCAAACTCAAAGAAACCACCCTCACCGACGCCGATTTAACTGACGCGGTTTTTCTTGAGATAGACATTGACAATCTCACCCTTGAAGAATTGCAGGAATTGGTTGAATTTTTAGCCACCTATTACCCGCAGAAACTCAACCTTGCCAAATTTGACCTCAAATTGCTTAATTTGAGCAAGATTGACCTCAAAAACGTGAGCCTCCGCGGGGTTGACTTTACCGGTGCCGACTTCACCGGCGTCAATATTCTTGAGCTTGACCTCAGCGAGTGTATTATCACCCCCGAGCAGATTGCCCAAGCCTTGGGACGCGTCCCCTCACCGGAAGAAATGAAAAAGATTCTCGCTCCCAAGCCCAAAAAGAAAGGTCGCGAATTTTTTATTGATATGACCGACTTCTTTTTCGACAACGGCATCCCCGCCGGCGTTTGGGACACCCGTCGCGGCAAAGGCACAACTTTTGAACAGATTTTCAGCGCGGTCAAACGCTTCACCAATGCCTTTAAAAAAGATGAAAAAACCGCTGAAAAACCTCAAGAGAAAACCCAAGAAAAAGAGCAACAATCTTCCAATGATGATTTGCGCCGCGTGATTGAAGAAAACAAAAAGAACCATATCGAAGAAAAGCGCAAAGAAATCACCCCGCCTGAGATTTCTAAACCACTTACCCCAAAGTTCAAACCACGCACCATTGACAATATGGTTATGCACCGTGGTGATAATTCTCGAGGTATGTAATGGAAGACACTTTGTTTTCAGCCAACATCAAACGACCTTTAGCCGATCGCTTGCGCCCGCAGACTTTGGAAGAAGTTGTCGGACAAGACCACCTTGTCGGTGCCGACGCTCCGCTTGGTCGTATGCTGAAAAGCGGCAAAATCAGCTCCTTTATTCTCTGGGGTCCCCCAGGCTGTGGCAAAACCACCATCGCCCGTCTGGTTGCCGAACACACCAATCTGTATTTTGAGCAGATTTCCGCGGTGTTTTCCGGCGTTGCCGACCTCAAACGCGTGTTTCAATATGCGCAAGACCGCCGCGCCAATCAGGGCAAAGGCACCCTGCTGTTTGTTGATGAAATTCATCGCTTTAACAAATCACAGCAAGACGGCTTTTTGCCTTATGTTGAAGACGGTACCATTATTTTGGTCGGAGCCACCACCGAAAACCCATCGTTTGAATTGAACGCCGCTTTATTGTCTCGCTGTCAGGTGTTTGTGCTCAACCGCCTCAACCCGGACAATTTTGAAGAACTGTTATTGCGTGCCGAAAAAGAATGCGGCAAAAAACTCCCCATTGACGAAGAAGCCCGTGACTTTATGAAATCGGTTGCCGACGGCGACGGTCGTTACATTTTGAATTTGGCGGAAAGTATTTGGGCTTATGCCCGCGAGGGTGAAATTTTCACCAAAGACAATATTATGAACATTATCCGTTCCCGCGCGCCGGTTTATGACAAAGGTCGCGACGGTCACTACAACCTCATTTCCGCCGTGCATAAATCTTTGCGCGGCTCAGATGTTGACGCCGCCTTGTATTGGGTGGCGCGGATGATTACCGCCGGCGAAGACCCCAAATATATTCTCCGCCGCCTGACCCGTTTTGCGGTTGAGGACGTGTCTTTGGCCGACCCTAATGCCGTTAATCAGGCGATTGCCTGTTGGGAGACCTATGAGCGTTTAGGCTCGCCCGAAGGCGATTTGGCGGTTATGCAGTTGACCGCGTATCTCGCCACTGCGCCAAAATCCGCCGGTGTTTATAAGGCAATGCACGCCGCCTTTGATTTAGCGCGCAAAACCGGTTCGCTTATGCCGCCGAAAAATATTTTGAACGCCCCGACCAAATTAATGAAACAACTGGGCTATCATGAGGGCTATGAATACGACCCCGATTGCAAAGACGGCTTTTCCGGCGCAAATTATTTTCCTGACGGCATGAACCGCGTCAAACTTTATTATCCGGTGGAACGCGGTTTTGAGCGCGAAATCAAAAAACGCATAGAATACTTTGACAACCTCCGTCGCGAAAAACAGGCCCAAAAGGCCCAAAAAGCCAAAGAATCTCAAAAATAAATCCTCAGATTTGCATAAAATAGTCCGCCTTTGAAACAATAGAAAACATTTCGTTACTTGATTAATTTTTTTATTGCTTTATCGTCCATCCATATTTCCTTATTATACAAAAATAAACAACTACAAGGATCGACTGATGATTTTTTGCGATATGGACGGCGTTATTGTCAACTTTGATGAAGGAATAAAGCAGCTTTGCGGCGCTTATCCTCAACAGCTAGAGCGCAGTGAAATGTGGCAAAAAGTGATTAACACGCCCGACTATTGGCTCAATTTGGCACAACTGCCCCACGCCAAAGACATCATCTCATACCTGCGTCCCAAAGGGTTTAAAATTCTTACAGGTCTTCCGGTATACGGCTATGACAAAGCCGCTCGTGAAAAACCGTTGTGGATAAAAAAATATTTCGGCAGCGACATTGAGGTTATTTGTTGCCTAACCAAAGACAAACGCAGTTATTGCCACAAAGGCGATGTGCTGATTGACGACCGTGAACAAACTATCAAAGAGTGGCGCGAGGTCGGCGGCATTGGTATTTACCACACTTCTTGGGAAAATACCTTAAAGGAGCTGAAAAAATATGGATACTAAAGAAATCAGCGGTAGCTATATTCAACGCGAAATCGACTTCTTAAAAGCGGCAACGGATGAAATCGCCGATATGCCTTGCATAGATTATCCACAATATACCGAAGAAGAAGTCAACGCCATTATTGCCAAAGAAAAAGACAAAGTTGAAAAAAACTACAATGCTTTTGTTCGCAACTTTCATCACAAAAACACCTATAATACCGAGACCGAACAACGGGATTATATTTTGCTGTTCAGTTTTCCGGGAGCAGGCAAAACTCGCTTAAGTCAGTATGTTCATGAACAAATGCTGATGAAAAACCCCAAAAACGTGTTTAATATTTTAGATAAAGACGAATACCGCTTTCTATTTCCGCATTTGCACCAATACCTCAGAAACCACATTGATGAAAACGGCAAATTTGAATACCCTGCCACCAACTGCATCCGCACTTTTCTTGATGCCACATTGCAAACCGGCAGTCGTTCGATTTTGGCCTCGGGTTCTCTCGGCGCGGCAACCGATTTTCCGCAAAACGCCGAAAAAGCCATTGACATCGGCTATCACCCACATGTTATCTATTTGAGTGTTAACAAAGACGTGGCTAACCTGAGCAACATCTATCGCAGCGCCGGTATTTTCAATAAGATTATTGACGACAACGAGCCTTTGTGTCCAAGATTAATTCCTGTTGCCTACTACGATAGTTTTGACCAACAGAAATATCATGTTTTGCGCAACCTTTCGCGCTACCAAAAGCAACATGGACAAGCCTTTGAAATTTCGGTCACCAATCGCAATTTTGACACATTGTACAACTCCGCGCTCACACCTGACCGCGATATTTGCCAAATTGTGCGGCAGGAAGAACAGCGTATGTTTACTTTTGAGGAGCTGAAAAATATCAGGCTTCAGGTTTATACCATTAAGCAGAATATGAAAAAACGTATTGAACACGGCGTTTATGTGCCCAACACCAAAGAACAGCATAACACTCTGGCAACGTTGAATAATTTGCAACAACACATGGCAATGTACCAAAATCAGGGTCTGATTTTTGTGCCGGCTTATCTTTCAAAGAAGTTTTTCTCCCGCTAAAAAACACTTGACGGGCAATCATTTTTGCACTAGATTTTGTCCATAAATTAATTATTTTAAACTTTTATAATTATGAGAACAGATCTTAAAAACATTGCAGAGCAACTTGCTAATATGGATGCCAAACAGATTGAAGATATAACACAGATTCTTGAGGAAGAATATGGCATTATGCCGGCAACCGAAGAGAACAAAGCTAAAGAAGAGACCAGACAGCGTGTTATTTTAGGCAAAGCCAATCCTAAGGCAAGTATTATTATGCCGACCCCGAGAGTAGAAAAGCACCGCAAAGACTGGTATGCTCCGCGAAAAATCGGCAAACCTTGCACCAAAGGCAAGTTCAACCGCCGTTAAGACAATTAAGCACAAACTGCAATCTTTTCCCGAAGATTGCGGTTTTGTTTTTCTCAAATATTTCTTGTCAAATTAAAACCTATATCTTAAACTCTTTGCAGATTATTTTTGTGAGGAGGAAAGATGTCCGGCGTTGAACTCAAAACGGTAAAACCCGAAGATGACGGTATGCGATTAAACCGTTGGTTTTTGAAATATTATCCCAACTTAACACTGGGACGTTTTCAAAAACTATTGCGCACCAAACAAATCAAGGTGGACGGCAGCCGCGCCGAAGCCTCATTAAAACTCGCCACCGGACAACAAATCCGTATTCCGCCGCTTAATGAAGAAATGTTGGAGCAAAAACGCGCCGAGGTCGCGCAAAAAGACTGTGACTTCATCCGCTCACTGGTGGTTTATAAAGACGACAACATCATTGTCATCAACAAACCCTCTGGTCTGGCGGTTCAAGGCGGCACCAACACCTCCCGCCACATTGACGGCATGCTTGAGGCCTTGAGCTTTGACAAACCCGAAAAACCGCGCCTTGTCCATCGCATTGACAAAGACACCAGCGGCATTTTGGTTTTGGCGCGCAACCGCCAATGGGCAGACCTTTTGACCAAAGCCTTCCGCGAGCACAAACTCCCCAAAACCTATCTGGCGCTGACCGCGCCTGCGCCAACCGCCGAAGAGGGCGACATTAAAGCCCCGCTCGAGAAAATCGGCGAAAAAGTGCAAGTTGTTGAAGGTGGCAAACCCTCACACACACACTATCAGGTTATTGACAGTGTTGGCGAAAAATTTGCCTTGCTTGCGGCAGAACCGCTCACCGGACGCACCCACCAAATCCGCGCGCACCTTAATTATATCGGCTCACCGATTGTCGGCGATAACAAATATTTTATCAACGACAAACGCCAAAAATTTTCGTTGTTAGCCGACAAACTGCACCTTCACGCATACAAAATAGATTTATCGGCACTATATAATAAAAAGTGCCTTATCAAAGCACCGCTGCCGGAATATTTTGCGGCTGATATTCAAAACTTGGGCATTCGTTTTAAGGGATAAGAAATATGATGAAATTACTCAAACTCTTTGGGCTGCTGATTATGGTCTTATTGATTGCCGCTTTTGCCGGCGGTTACGTCTTTCTCAAAAACTTTGACCTCAATCACTACAAGCAAGATATTGAAAAAATTGTTTATCAACAAACCGGTCGCCAGCTGGTCATCAACGGCGACGCCCACCTTGGAATATCCTTACTGCCTACACTGGTGATTGACGACATCAGTCTTTCCAACGCGCCGTGGGCAAGTCAGCCGCAAATGATAAAACTGCAAAGCCTGCAAATTGAGGTCGCAGTTTTGCCCTTGCTGCAAAAAGAGATTGTCGTCAACAGCCTTAAACTGGTTGAACCGCAGATTTATCTCGAAACCTCCAAATCAGGTATGACAAACTGGGATTTTAGCAAACCGGATAACGTCAGCGCCGCGGTCAGCACATTGGGTTTTGCGCAACTTGAAAAAACCGCCGACCCCGCCCCTGCCGCAACTTCGGATTCGCCCCTGCCGGATTTTATCAAAAACGTTTCGCTCAAAAACATCACTCTGCAAGACGGACAAATCACTTTTATTGACGGCGCCAAAAGAAAATCTGAAAAAATCGCCGTCAAAACCTTATCGCTGAGCATGGACAGTCTCGATTCGCCAATCAATGCCAAAATTGACGCCGTTTATCAAAACCAACCAATCTCCGCGCAAATGACGGTCGGCTCGTTTAATAACCTTTTTGCCGTTGACAAACCTTATGCCGTCAACCTCACCGCGCAGGCCTATAACCTTAAAGCCGCCTTGTCGGGAACTGTGCTTAACCCCACCCGCGAACCGACTTATGAGCTTGCTCTCAACCTTTACAATCCCGCCGGCAATCTTAACCTGCCGGAAACCACGTTAGAGACCTCTCTGCAAGGCAACCTGAAACATATTTTGGCCGACATTAAAACCCTCAATCTGGCTAACAATCTGATAACCGGACGCCTGACCGCAGACTTAAGCGGTGTTCGCCCGTTTGTATCCGCCAACCTGCAAAGCGCCCGCCTTGACTTGCGCAGCCTGCAAACCAACGAACCTCTGGCCTTTGAATTTAGCCTGATTAAAACCGCCAATGCCTCAGAGCTTGTCCCCGACACACCGATTCCCTATGCCGATATGCAGGCTGTCAACGCCACCGTGTCGCTCAACATCAAAGAGCTGATTATCGACAACGCCATGACCGCCAACAACATCAACCTCAAGGCGGCATTAAAAGACGGCGTTTTAACCATTGCGCCACTCAGCCTCAACTTTGGCGGCGGCAAAATTGACCTCAACGCGAAAGTAAACGCCAAAACTCAAAGTCTGACCCTCGACGCCTCAAGCAAAAACATTTTGTTGCAAGACCTGCACCGCGAATTTCTGGTCTCCGGCGCCAATGACTTTGGTGTTTTGAGCGGCGGCAAAACCATGTTTAACGCACAACTTTCATCCAACGGTTCAACCTTGCGCCAACTGGTGCAAAACCTTAACGGTCAAACCGTCGCTTTGGTTTCAGAATCTCAAATGCAAACCGGCTCCTTGCAATTTTTAACCAACAGCTTTGTCTCTCAACTTTTGAGCGCGTTAAATATTGACACAAAAAAAAGCTCTCGTCTCGACCTGCAATGCGCAGTTGTCCGCACCGATATCGCCGGTGGACGCGCCGTGTTCCCGAACGGTATTGCAATCCAGTCAGACAAACTAACCTTGTCCGGCGACGGCAAAATCAACCTGCTTAATGACAAACTCGACTTTAGCATATCACCGTCTTTCAACAGCAAAACCGGTATTGCGCAAGCCCTCAGCTCGCTGATAAAAATCAAAGGCACCGTCAACGCGCCGCAAATCGCCTTAGACGACAAACAGGCACTCAAAACCATTGTCGGCGTCGCCACTACCGGTCCGGCGGCTTATATTGGCTCCAAAACCCTGCTTTCTAACGGCTCTCCCTGCTATCAGGCATTGGCGAACACCGGCTACCAAAACCTTGTTCCCGCACCGTCCGCCACCGCGCAGGCCAAGCAGGATATTGTCAACGACACGTCCGCCGCTCTCAAGAGTTCTAAAAAAGCCGTCAAAAAAGAACTCAAAAATCTTGAAAACAACGCTAAACAAATTTTTAATATGTTCAAAGGAAACTAAATAATGACTTTTAAACTTGAAAAATCCGTTGCCGAAATCGCTAAAGAACGCGATATCGTGATTGAAAAGTTAGTAAAATTCAGCCTGAGCGATATGCTCTTGTTTTGGAGTAGCAATGAAGAGTTGATAAAACGCCAACAACAGTACTGGACACCGATTCTGAGTTGGGCAAAAGAGAATCTCGATACCAAATTCAACATTACCAAAACACTTGATTTTCCGGAACAAGACAGTGAATCTGGTCTCAAACTCAAAAAGTTTTTGCAAACGCTCAATGACAAAGAGCTGACCGGATTTTACTTTGCCGCATTGAACACCCGCTCTATTTTGTTGGCGGCGGCACTGATTAAGGGCAAAATTAACGCCAAACAAGCCTTTGAAGCTTCTTGCCTTGAGGAGCTGTGGCAGGCTGAAAAATGGGGTAACGACGAAGCCGCCGAAAACCGCCGTAAAAGCCTGTTGCAAGAGTTAGAAGAAATTGAGGCGTTTATTAAATAATGCAAAAAGAAGTCTTTATTAAAATTCACGGTCGCGTGCAAGGCATCGGCTTTCGCCGTTGGGCTGTGGCCGAGGCTGAAAAAATCGGCGGCATCTCGGGCTGGGTGCACAATGAAACTGACGGCACCGTTGAAATTATGATGCGCGGAGAAGAAGACAATATTGATAAAATGATTTTATCCTGCCACAACGGCCCCGAACTTGCCCGTGTGGACAGGGTTTCGTTCGTTATCGGCCGTTGGAGCAGTTTTCTGCCGCCGATTACCGACGGCGTTTTCAAAAGATTTTAACTAGCGGGCGCCAATCAAAGATACCGAAGAAATCGTATCCCCCATACCCACCAAAGTCACCGGCTTTTCAACCAAAATTGTCGGCACGGCAATAACGTCAAAACCGGCGTATTGGCTGATACCCGTATCCATAAATTGCTCGTCTTCAATAATATCGGCAATGGTTTTAAGCTCCGTCAAACCAACATCCGAAACTTTCTGCCCGTATGCCCACATCAGGTTCTCTTTGTGATTAATATCGCCCGTTCCGGCTTTTCCGGCGGCAACCGTCGCCGCCAACATCATACCGTTGCGATTTTGCTCCGGCGTAATCCGAAAACTTTTGTTCTGCACGGTAACATAAAGCCCGAAAAAGTGTAGCTGAATCCGTGGGGTTTTCAAAATCTCTTTAACCCGCAACAACGCCCTGAACAAATTTTCGGCATGGCAGTTTTCGCAGCACGCTTTTGCCAATTTCTCCTCGCCGGTCACTTCCAAAATATCAATCAACTCACGTTCATTAATCCCGACCGAATCAACATTGGCCGCCAGTTTTTGCAAAATAGCCTTGCGTACGCCAATGTCTTGCGTTGAGGCAATCTCCAAATGCACCACCGCGCCATGCTTGTGCCAGGCGTTGACAATCGGCAACACCTTTTCCACCAACGCCACGCCGTTATTATTACTCGTCAGCGCGTGCATACCCGACAACACCACATATTCAGCAGGTGTTCCGGTGGTCTCTCTCACAAAGTTTTCATCAAACACCAACCGCAAGTTCAACGGGTCATAGGTGGCAATAAAACGGTTGGCCTTCGGACACACAAATTCTTTGCCCTCAACAACAACCTTATCGCCTTTGTCAAATTCAATAATCCAGTGGATCATCGGCACATCTTGACGACGATTGATTTGATAGGCGGGCTTTTCTTGTCCTTTTTCATCATACGACACAATATTATCGAGTTTCAAAAACTGCTCGGCTTGTTCTTTGGGGAGCGAATTAGTGTGCGCCTTAACTTTGTTCACACCCAAAATTCCCAAAACATTGGCGACAATACCGCCTTGACCGCCCATTTGCAAACGATCATAACCCAAATTATTCATCATCCAGTCATACACGGCCTTTTCTTCCGAAAGCCACTCTTCAGCAATACCGTTGCAAAAACACTTAAAAATACCCTTAACCACATCTTCCGGATTCAACAATTTAGTCTGTTTGATGTCTTGCAAATCCTGCAACGAAAGTTTTTGATTGGCGATTAATTGTTCCAAACGTTTGCCACTGATTTTCAGCACAGCGTCAACATTCGTGTTAAACGCGGTTACCGCCGACCTCACCTCCTCAACTTTCTTCAAGGTTTGCTTGGTGTTTGCAAACAACTTCAACCAAACATTTTTAACATCTTCAGACATAAAACTATTCCTTATTTTTCAGGTTATTAACTTTCATTTCTGCCAAACAATAAGCCGCGATATTTCTGATTGCGCGATTAAAAGTCACCGTATTTTGCGCATCAGCCAGCCATGCCTGCAACAGTTGATTTTGTTTTATATCATCACTGTCTGAAGATTCTATTAACTTCACCGCTTTGGCGAGCTTGCCGTCATTAACCAAAACCGCCACCTCGTCCAAAGTGCTGTTATCAGCAGACTTAACCGCGCCCTCACCCACTTTGTTGATTTTAATATATTCATTAATTTTGTTATTCAAACGCTCTTTCCAGTCTTTGGCGTCAATTTTTTCTTCCCGCTGCGAGGTACTGTAAATGCGGTTAAACTGGCGAACAAGCTCAACCTCTGATACCACACCGTTACGCGAATATTCGCCGATGACCGAAACATCTTTCTTAATTGCCGAGGCATTGTCCGCCAACTGGTTCAAAATCTCCGCCTCATAGATAAAATCATCACCTTCGGCCGCCGCTTGTTTAACCAACATCGCCGCGCTCAACATCAAAGCGCCGTCATCACTGATTTTTGCCAAACGGTCAACGCGGTTTTCCAACTTGTCAACACGCGTCAACATCCCCAACACAATGGCTGCGTCCGCCTTGGAGTCAATCACATTAAGGTTTTGCTTTTCCAAACTGGCAACCTTGTTTTCAAACACCGACAAATCCGGCGCCGGTTGGTTAAGCACCTGCGCCTGCAACGAAGCTAACTGATTTTGCAACTGATTAACCTGCAACATCAACGCCTCATTTGCCGCCTGCTCATCGTTTTTATCAAATTTTATCTTATCCAACACCTGCGGGTGCGTATAAACAAAATAGCCGGCACCGCCCAACAATGCGACAATAAAAAGTTTAATAATCAAAGACTTGACCTTAACCATCAAATTTATCGAGGCTTTTTGCGCCTCATTTTCCGACACATTTTGTTCCTGTTCCGTCATTTTTAAAATCCTTATATAAGTGTTGGCAACAAATATTTTATAGTGTATATAATAAAAATAAAACTTCAATCTTTTTAGTGGAAAATTCAAATGATTGTTTTGGGAATAGAAAGCAGTTGCGACGAGACGGCGGCCGCGATTGTAAATGACAAAAAAGAAATCTTAGGTCAAAGCCTTCTTTCACAAGAGGAGCATAAAGTTTTTGGTGGTGTTGTCCCTGAAATTGCCGCTCGCTCGCACCTTGAACATATTGATGAAATTATTGAACATTGCCTCAAAAAATCTGGCTTGAGTTTTGATGATATTGACGCGATTGCCGCCTCTTCCGGTCCGGGACTGATCGGCGGCGTGGTTATTGGCGTTATGGCGGCCAAAGCGTTGGCGTTGGCGCTCAATAAACCGTTTGTCGCCGTCAACCATTTGGAAGGTCACGCCCTTTGCGCCCGCCTGACCGGAGACGTGAAGTATCCTTATTTGCTGTTGTTGGTCTCGGGCGGACACTGCCAAATCCTCATCGTTAAAGGAGTGGATGATTTCGAGCGCCTTGGCACCACGATTGACGACGCCGCCGGCGAGGCTTTTGACAAGGTTGCCAAAATGCTCAACCTTGGCTACCCTGGGGGTCCGATGATTGAAAAGATGGCGTCTGTTGGTGATGAAACTCGATTCGTTTTACCGCGTCCGTTGCATAATTCCGGCGACTGCAACCTGTCTTTCTCCGGTCTCAAAACCGCGGTGCGCAAAATTATCGAATCATACGCGCCCGATGGCAACATAGAACACGCCATCATCAACAAACAAGACACGGCGGACATTTGCGCCTCGTTCCAATATGCCGCCACGCGCAGCCTGTGCGACAAACTCAAACGCGCAATCGCCATTTTCAAAGAAAAATACCCCGAGGGCAAAGATTTGGTCGTCTCCGGAGGAGTTGCCGCCAACACCTATTTGCGCAGCCATTTACAAGATTTGGCAACAGCTAACAACCTTATTTTCTCCGCGCCGCCGATTAAGTATTGCACCGACAACGGCGTAATGATTGCTTGGGCGGGTTTAGAACGATTCGCCGCCGGCAACACTAATGGTTTAGACTTCAAACCGCGCCCGCGTTGGCCGCTAGATGAAAACGCTCCCAAAGCCGCCGGCGCCGGAGGCGTTAAGGCCTGATGCGTTCCGCCGCTGAAATTCTTAAAATTATGGATGTTTTCCGACAGCTTGACCCCAACCCACGCTGTGAGCTTAATTATACTAATGCGTTCACCTTATTGGTCGCGGTTGTATTGTCGGCGCAAAGCACGGATAAAGGCGTGAACAAAGCCACCGCAAAACTGTTTGCCGTCGCCGACACCCCGCAAAAAATGCTTGATTTAGGGATTGAAAACCTTAAAAACCATATTAAAACCATTGGACTTTATAACAACAAAGCCAAACACATTATGGCTATGAGCCAAGAGCTGGTCGACAAATATCATGGCGTTGTCCCCGACAATCGCGAGCAACTGCAAACATTGGCCGGTGTCGGACGCAAAACCGCCAATGTTGTGCTGAACGTGTGGTTCAATCGCCCGACGTTAGCTGTTGACACCCATGTGATGAGAATTTCTCACCGTTTAGATTTCAGTCAAGGTAAAACGCCGTTGGAGGTTGAAAAAGACTTGCTCCGTAACCTGCCGGAAGAATATGTTAAAAACACCAATCATTGGCTGGTTTTGTTTGGGCGCTACATTTGCAAAGCGCAAAAACCCGATTGCGCCAACTGCCCAATCAGCCGATTCTGCTCTTGTGAAGATAAGTTAATTTAGTCCTTAAAAGCCTGCAAAGCGTCCAAAACCCGACTAACCGTGTTATCCACCTGCTCCTCACGGGTTTCCACCACAATATCCGCCTCGGAATAATAGGGGTATTCCTCACTGATATACGATTCCAATTTGCTTTTAAGATGGTCTTCGCATCCTTCCAAAAACGGGCGATGCTTACGACCGGCCGTGCGGTTATAAAGCACATCAACATCCGCTTTTAGCCAAACCGTAATCGCGTGTTCTTTGGCTAATTGCCGCGTCTGCTCCGCCACAAACGAACCGCCGCCGGAGGCTAAAACACAAGGGTCGCCTTGCAACAAACGCTTCATCACCCGCATTTCACCGGCGCGATATTCTTTTTCGCCAAAGCACTTTAACACATCGACCAAAGACAAACCGGCAGCCTTTTCAATTTCAGAGTCCCCGTCCACAAACGGCAAATTGAGTTTTTTCGCCAATCTGCGACCGACACTGGTCTTCCCGCTGCCCATCAAACCGACCAGTAATATAATTTTGTTATTTTTTATCATCATTTTCAAAATTTTTTATACATCTTTCATTATTCTTATGCTAAATATATAAACAGATTAATATTTAGCAACTTATTTTTAAAAGGTTATACAGCATGAGACAGAAAAAATCAAAACTTATCTATTATATTATCGGTTTAGCAATCATTGCCGGCGTATTTTATGTCTCCACACACGATATTCCGTTGCATAGCGAACACGTTACCCAAACAATCCCTAACGACTTCTTGTCAAAATAATCATGCAACGGCTGTTAGCTGATTTTTTAGAGATGCAAATGGCAGAAAAAGGCGCGGCAGTAAATACCGAAAACGCCTATCGCGTTGATATTGAACAATTTATCCACAATCAAAAAATCAGTAAACCCGAAGATATTACGAGACAGAAAATTTCTGACTTTATCAGTTTTTTGGCCGAAGAAAAATGTTATACCACCAAAACGCAGGCACGAAAATTATCGGCAATACGAGAATTTTGCAAATTTCTGTTTTCTGAAGATTTAATTGCGCAAAATCCGGCGGCAAACATTGATAGTCCCAAACCCGAAAAACCGCTCCCGAAGTTTTTGGATGAAGACGAAATGAGCCGCCTGATTACCGCCGCCAAAGCAAAGGAAGATGTCAAACATCGCCGCATTGCCGCCATGTTGGTGCTGATGTATCATAGCGGATTGCGCGTTTCGGAACTGGTCGGCCTGCCCTTAAATAGTATAAATTATGATAAAAAACAAATTCTGATTTTCGGTAAAGGCTCTAAAGAACGCATTGTGCCCGTCTCAACCGAGGCTATCGCCGAAATCAGAGAATATTTGAGCTTCCGCGCAAGATTTATCAAAAACAAACAAAGCCCGTGGCTTTTTCCGTCTTTGACCTCGGCAAGCGGACATATCACACGCGATAACTTTTATAAACACCTGAAAAATATCGCGGTAAACGCCGGAATCTCGCCAACGCGTATCAGCCCGCATACTTTAAGACACTCGTTTGCCACCCAACTGCTAAGACATAAGGCAGATTTGCGCGCCGTGCAAAAAATGCTTGGACACGAAAACATCACCACCACCGAAATCTATACGCATATTATCTCCGATGAACTCATAAAAAAAGTGCAAAAAATCCACCCCTTAAATAACATTAAATTAAGCTGATTATTGCTCTTATTAAAATGCAGATAACATGAAAATAGTAAGATTTTAGGAATTTTGCGAGCGGAGTGTACATAGAAGTACATGACCGAGCAAAATATCCGCGAAATCTGCCCTAGTAACCCATTAGATACCCCTTAACACAAAACGCCGGAGAAAGTGCCTAGTACGCCGAAAGTTTTTGAACGCGGTGTACAAAGTAGTACATAAGTTCAAAAACTTTCAAGTAATAGACCTTTATACGGCGTTTTAATCTTTGCCAAGCTGAATATTCCGATGAATATTTACCGATAGAATTATACCGAAAGAGGCCATGATGGAGAGCATAACGGTGCCGCCGTATGAGATAAGCGGCAGAGGAATACCGACAACGGGGATGAGACCCAAGACCATCGCAGTGTTGATGAAAACATAAAGAAAATAGTTGGTCGCCAAACCGATTGCCACTAATTTGCCAAAATAGTTAGAACATTTGAGCGCAAAAGAATAGCTGTAAATCAAAATCAGCATATTTACGATAATTATCAGCAAACCGCCCATCATCCCGAACTCTTCGGAAAGCATGGTAAAAATAAAGTCGGTATGCTTTTCGGGCAGAAAATTTAAGTGACTCTGCGTACCGTTCATAAAACCTTTGCCAAACACGCCGCCCGAACCGAGCGCGATTTTGGATTGAATAATGTGATAACCGGCGCCCAAAGGGTCACGCTCAGGGTCAAGAAACGTCAGCACGCGATTTTTTTGATAATCGTGCAAAAAATGCCACGCAATCGGCATAATACTGAGCGCACCGGCGCCAACCACCACAAACTTCCAAATTTGCACCCCGACGGCAAAAAAGATGGCCACAGTCGTAAACATCAACATCAGCGCCGTACCCAAATCGGGTTGCATAACAATCAGCGCCGCGGGGAATAATGCCATAATCATGGGCGGAATAATACCGCGAACCGAACGAATAGATTGCAAAGACGAGGCGTGAAAATAGCGCGCCAAAGCCAATACCAATGAAATTTTCATCAGTTCGGAGGGCTGTAATTTGAACAGACCAAAGTTAATCCACCGCTGCGCGCCCATACCGATATGACCGGTAATCTCCACCACAATCAGCAAGATCAGCGTGAAAAAATACAAACCATAGGCGTAACGCATAAAAAAGCGAATATCCGTCAGCGCCAACACAATCATTAGACCAAAACCGATAAAAAAGCGCATAAGCTGCTTCCACGCCCACGGGCTCCAACTGCCGTTTGCCGCCGAATACAACACCACAATGCCGAACATGGCCAAAAGCACAATAAACAACACATAGCTGAAACTAATGTTGGCAAACTTCTCACCCAAACTCTGAGCCTGATTTTTGATTGTTGTTTCATACGGCTTATACATTACCCACACCTTTTATTTGATAATATTAAGTTTAATGGCTTCTTGCAAAATTTTGCCGGCAATCGGCGCCGCCACCGACGAACCGCCGCCACCGTGCTCAACCAAAACCGCCACGCCGTAACGTGGATTGTCATACGGAGCAAAAGCAATAAACAACGCATGATCACGATATTTCCACGGCAACTCGTCTTGCCGCAAAATTCGGGTTTGACGCTCTTTCATGGTAATTCGTCGCACTTGGGTTGAACCGGTTTTACCGGCCATCTCTTGCCCGTTGATATTAAAATGCGAGCGATACGCCGTTCCCCCCGGAACATTAACCACATCATACATACCCTGCTTAACCGCATTGATATATTCGGTAGAAATATTTATTTTTTTGATAGCACTTTTATCACTAACTTTGGTAAAAGTCGGCTTAACCTCATAGCCACCGTTGGCAATACGCGCCACCATAGTCGCCAACTGCAACGGTGTGGTCAAAATATAGCCTTGCCCAATGCCTGAAATAACGGTTTCACCCTGTTGCCATGGCTCGCCAAAGCGCTTGAGTTTCCACGCTTTGTCAGGAATCAATCCAGACTTTTCGTTCTCCAAACCAATATTAGTCTTCTGCCCTAGGCCAAAACGCCGCGACATTTCGGCAATACGCTCAATACCAATACGTTGCGCCGTCTCATAAAAGAAAATGTCGCACGAGTGCATAAGCGCCTCAACAATATTCAAATGTCCATGACCATGCCGCCGCCAACAGTGAAACGCATGATTGCCCAAAAACATCTGCCCTGTGCAAAAAAAGCGGGTCTCAGGCTTGATAATCCCCGATTCCAAAGCCGCCAACGCCACAATGGTTTTGAAGGTTGAACCGGGGGAATATTGCCCCGCAATAGCTTTGTTTGACAACGGATTACGCTCGTTATTTAACAGGGCTTTCCAATCTTTGTTACTCAAACCCTCTGACATGGCGTTCGGATTATACGACGGTGCCGAAACAAACGCCAAAACCTCTCCTGTATGCACATCGAGCACCACCGCGGCACCACTCTGCTCGCCAAACGCCTCAAACGCTTTTTGTTGCAAACGGGAGTCAATCGTCAAATACAACGGCTTGCCTGCCACGCCCTCTATGCGCTCAATCTCTTTCATAATCCGCCCATAGGCGTTTACCTCTAATTTGAGACTACCACCCTTGCCGCGTAGCTCTTTTTCAAACAATTTTTCAATCCCCGCCTTGCCGATTTTAAATTCCGGAACCTGCAACAGCGGATCATCATCGTTCTTAGCCTCTTTTTCCGAAGCCGAAGACACATATCCCAAAATATGCGCCATACTCTCCCCGAACGGATAATCGCGGATTAACCCCTCGTCAATATAAATTCCCTGCAAATCCGCGGCATTGAGCTGAATTTTTGCCACTTCTTCCCAATTCAGATTATCCTTAATTTTAATCGGCACAAAACTGCGGTTGCGCTTAAGGTCGCGTTTAACCCGAGCCTCTTCCTCGTCCGAAAACGGCATAATCGTCTTAAACTTATCTAAAGTTTTCTGCACATTAGGCGTCTGTTCAGCCACAATCATCGCCTGAAAATTCTGACGATTGCTGGCAACCATCACCCCGTTGCGGTCATAAATCACCCCGCGCGGCGGAATCAGCAAACGTGTTGAAATACGGTTTTCATCGGCTAGCATTTTATATTTATCAGCCTGAAACACCTGCAAATAATACAAACGCAGCACAATCAGCGCCAAACACACCAACTTGGCCACAATCATAATATATGAGCGGTTGATTAAAATTTTTCCTTTATCATTATCTCGATTCATAAATCAGCCCTCATCGTTTATCAAATATCTCTGTGCCATATCATTAACAAACCCGATAACCGGATAGCAGGCGATTGTGCAAAAAATCATAAAAAACAGCGGTAGCAACGGCAAAAACTCGGCATAATAAACCGAGAGCAAAAACCATTTCAGCACCTCGGCCGCCGTAAAAACAAAGGCAAAACCGTACCACACCAGCAAAAACGGCTTGTTAGTAAAAAACTTGCTCAAATTGCTCACGCACACATAAACCGTCAGATAGCTGATAATCTCTGCCCCCAGAGGTGCCGAAGACAAAAAGTCGGCAATCAACGCCAAAAAAAACACCGAGAACATATTAAACAAATCGGAGCGGTGCAGCACCCAATAAAACACGCAAATCATACCCGCCGCCGGACGCAGGTCTGCCGACCCACCCAAACTGGCCGGTACATACCCGAATAGCACAAAAATCAGCGACAGCAAAAACGGTACTGTTCTTTGCACCAAACTTTTAATATTTTCCTTCAGCTCGTCGTTCATAATCAGTCTTCGGCTCCCTCGCTCTGAGCAATATCTTCCTCATAGCTCACATCCGACAAATGATAGTCGACAATTCTCACAAACTCTACTCTGTCCAAATTTGCAAACGGCTTAACCTTAATGTTGTTTTTTTCAATTGCCACAATTTTGCCAACCGGCAGCCCCGCCGGAAAAACACCGGCCACGCCCGAGGTAACGATTTTGTCACCAATTGCCGGCTCGGCGTCCAAAGGCATAAATATCAGCTTTGGAAACGAGGTATTGTCGCCCGATAAAATTCCCCGCACGCGGCTTTTTTCAATCATTACCGGAATTTTAGAGTTAATATCCGTAATCAAAATAATCTTAGAATAAATATGACCCACGCGCTCCACACGACCGATAACGCCGGTATCCCCCAACACCACCTGCCCTTTTTGCACTTTGTCGTTTTCCGCGGTATAAGCAATCAACGCGTGCGAAAACACGCCGCCTTCTTCCGCCACAATCTTAGCCGTTGCAAAAGTCGCGTCTTTAGGCGGAATATAATTGAGCAACCCCGACAACAAGCGGTTTTCCGCCTCCAGAGAAGACACGCGGCTGCTTTTGATAATCAGCTCGCGATTTTCTTCCCGCAACTTTTTGTTCTCATGACGGATGTTTTTGAAGTCATAAGCATAGTTCAACGCGTTTGAGACTATTTTAGCAGGCACAACCAACAGGTCGACCACCGGCGAAAACACATCCGTTGCCACCGATGAGGTTTTATCAATCAAAATCGAATCTGTTTTATTAAAAAGCATCATGGCAAACGCCACCAAAAACAGCAACACCACCGCGCATTTCTTAGCCATAAGGTGAATATGACTCAACTGAACAAATAAAACCTTGCGCCTTTTCATAAAACAATAACCCTATTGCAAAAACAAAACAACAAAGCCGAAAATCCTAACGTCTCGCACGTTGGTTTCCGGCTTTGATTTTAACACATATATCAAAACTAATACATTGAAGACAAAATACTTCTGAATTTCTTAAAGTCTTCAAGAGCGCGACCGGTACCCTTAACCACACAAGCCAACGGCTCTTCAGCGATAGAAACCGGAAGTCCGGTTGCGTTGCGCAAAACCTGATCCAAGTTGCTCAGCAAAGCGCCGCCGCCGGTCAAAACAATACCCTTATCAACAATATCCGCGGCCAATTCCGGCGCCGTGTTTTCCAAGGCCACTTTAACCGCTTCAACAATCTGAGCGACCGGCTCGGCCAAGCTCTCGGCAACCTGACGCTCGGTAATAACAATCTCTTTGGGCACACCGTTCATCAAATCGCGACCCTTAATCTCCACCGTGCGACCTTCACCTTTCTCCGGCGGGCAAGCCGAACCGACTTCTTTTTTGATTTTTTCGGCACTGCCTTCACCAACCAACAGGTTATGATTGCGGCGAATATACGAGATAATGGCGCTGTCCATTTTGTCACCGCCCACGCGAGCCGAACGAGAATAAACAATACCGCTCAAAGACATAACCGCAACTTCGGTTGTGCCGCCCCCGATATCAACCACCATAGAACCGGTCGGCTCCGTTACCGGCAGATTAGCGCCGATTGCCGCAGCCATAGGTTCTTCAATCAGCCAAACTTTATGAGTGCCGGCTGTCTCGGCAGATTCCTGAATAGCTCTTCTTTCAACCGCGGTTGAGCCTGACGGAACACAAACCACAACCACCGGAGATGTAAACGAACGATTATTATTAACCTTGCGAATAAAATATTTTATCATTTCTTCGGCAATTTCAAAGTCGGCAATAACACCATCGCGCAAAGGTCTGATAGCGTGAATATTCCCCGGTGTACGACCAAGCATTAACTTAGCCTCATTACCAACCGCCAAAACCTGTTTTTTGCCGCGGTATTCTTCAATAGCCACCACGGAAGGCTCGTTCAAAACAATGCCCTTGCCCTTAACATAAACCAACGTATTTGCCGTACCAAGGTCAATGGCCAAGTCAGCCGAAAACCATCTGAAAATATTAGGAATCATTTTTGTTCTACTCCGGAATAAAATTTTTATGTATTGAGTTTTATAACCCTTTAAGAATTTGTGCAACCCCTATAATAGTTTTTAACATTAAAAATTATGTTTTTTATTGTCTCTTTATCAGTATGATAGCTGTGGTTTAACACAAATTCGGCTTTTGTTCTGTTTCTAAACCACGTCAGTTGCCTTTTGGCATATTGCCGCGTGTGCAGCTTAGCCAAAGCCACCGCCTCGGTCAGGCTTGATTTTCCGTCCACAAAATCCAACAACTCCGGCACGCCCAGAGCTTTCATCGCCGGCAGATTTCGGTCTGCAACCGTATGCGCCAAAGTTTCAACCTCAGCCAACGCTCCCTGCTTCATCATCAAATCAAAGCGCAGATTGCAACGTTCCTCCAACTCCACCAAATTTGGCACGATTTTAATCACAAAAAAATTCGCCTCGGGGAGTTTTTTTATCATTGGTTTCCGGTGCCACACCGACAACGGCACGCCTGTATCCAACCACACTTCATACGCCCGCCGCACACGCGTGGTGTCGTTTTCGCTCAGCTTAGCCGCGGTTATGGCGTCAACTTCCGCCAATTTTTTATGCAAAGCCTGCACGCCGATTTCAGCTAACAGCGCCATGGTCTGCTCATGCGCCTGCGCTGAAGTTTCAGGCACCGGCGTTGTGCCTTTTATCAAATTTTCAATATAAAATCCGGTTCCTCCCGCCACAATCGGCACCCTGTTTTCTTGCCACAAGTTTCTGATTTCCGCGGTGATTTTATCCAACCACTCAATCACCGAACCATTAAAATTATTCGGGAACAACTCGTATAAACGATGTTCAACCAGTTGTTTATCCTCATTATTCGGAACGGCCGACAAAATAGGTGAGCCTTGATAAATCTGCATAGAATCCGCATTGAGTATCACACCGTTCAGTTCCAAAGCCAAATCTATCGCCAACTGCGATTTTCCCGAAGCCGTCGGACCGGCAATAACGATAACCGGATTCTGCATTATCTCAACTTTCGACAACGTGCATTTTCAACCAACAACGCGCATAATTGTTCATAACTTATACCCGCAAATTTTGCTTGCTCCGGCACCAACGACAACGGCGTCATCCCCGGATTGGTATTAATTTCAAGCAACACCACCCCGTCTTGCGGATTATAACGAAAATCCGAGCGCGAAACCGTGTTACACCCCAAAGCCTCATGCAAAATTTCAGCGTATTTTTCAGCCGTATGATACGCCTCTTGCGGAATTTCCGCCGGCAAAATATGCTGTGTCATCCCGTCGGTATATTTAGCTTTATAATCATAAAAATCAACCTTCGGGCGCATTTCTGTCACGCCCAACGCTTTGCCATCAAGCACCGCCACCGTCAATTCTTGTCCGTCAATATACTTTTCAATCAAAATCTCACGGTCTTCATCTTCAAAAAACACCTTCTCCTTATCCGCCTCGGTTTTAACAATAAACACGCCGACCGACGAGCCGTCGCTGACCGGTTTTACCACATAAGGCATACTGATTTCTGAAACACCGTATTTAAACTTTCTGAACGTCGTTTTGAGCGACGGCGCAATTTTAATTCCTTTTTCTGCCGCCACCTGCTTAGTCAAGTTTTTATCCATCCCCAAAGCCGAGGTTTTCAACCCCGAATGCGTATACGGAATTTGCAACATATCCAACAAACCTTGAACTTCGCCGTCTTCGCCAAAGTTGCCGTGCAAAGCATTAAACACCGCGTCCGGTTTTTCTTTTTGCAATACCGCCACCAAATCAAATCCGTTTTGCAAATCATGTGTCACAACCTCATAACCGCATTTTTGCAACGCGGCGGACACGCCTTTTCCGGTTACCAGACTAACGTCTCTTTCGGCAGAAAAACCGCCCATAACCACCAGTATTTTTTTAGACATCAAAAAATTCCTTTATAATTTTTTATTTTATGTTATTTTAGGCTCAAAGTATAAATAAAGAGTGAAAATTCAATGAAAAAAACTATTCTGGCCGCCATAATTTCAGCGGTATTGACAAGACCTGCGTATGCCTACAACGTCACCCATAACTTTACGGTTTTTTTGGGACCGTTCAACGCCAGCAACACCGTTTTTAATTATAACATCACACCGCAGAGTTACAGTGTTAAATCCACTGTCGACACCTATGGCTTTTTTGGCAGTGTTTACCCTTTCACCGCCGAATATCTGACCACCGGCAAAATTCAAAAACAAGTGCTGTCAACCACCAGTTATAAATCCTATTCGCAATCACGGTTTAATACCCGCCACAAAGAAATGGTTTATAATAAAGACGGCAAACCGACCTACCGTATCAGCTCCAAAAACAAAATCGCCGGCAAAAAAATCGAAATTTTGCCGCCGCCGGACGATATTCACACCACCGACCTGCAAACCGTTTTGGCCGATATGATTGTGCAATACACCAAAATGAAGTTTTGCAACTCTCGTATGCACGTTTTTGACGGCAAAAAACGCTTTGACGTTATCTTCAGCGACGAAGGCACCGAAGACATTGAAGCCAATGAGTTCAGCCGCTTTTCCGGTAAAGCGGTTAAATGTTCTTTTTACGCTGATGACTTGGGGCAAAAACACGATGACTTAATTTTCAGCCTCACCCCCGAAAACCCTATTTATTTTTGGATTTTGGAAGACGCCGAAACCAAACTTCCGTTTATCGCCAGAATAGAAAATCAATCTACACCGTTAGGAAAACTTGTGGTCTACACCAATAAAATTGAAATAAAGGATTAAGATATGTTAGAAAAAGCAGAATTGTTGTTACCGGCCGGTTCTTTGGTTAAACTAAAGACCGCCATTTTATACGGCGCCGACGCGGTTTATGCCGGCACGCCGGACATGAGCCTCCGCACCCAATCCAAAATCTCTATGGAAGATTTGCAGGAGGGCATTAAATTTGTGCATGACCACGGCAAAAAAATCTATCTTACTCTCAATTTATTTATGCATAATCGCGATGTTGAAAAACTGCCGCATTTTGTTGACACACTGCGCCAATTGCAGCCGGACGGTGTTTTGATTGCCGATCCGGGGGTTTTTCAATATGTTAAAGACCACGCTCCCGAGCTGCGCCGTTTTGTCTCGACTCAAGCCAATATCTGCTCATGGCAGGCGGTTAAGTTTTGGCAGTCGCAAGGCGCGAGCCTGTGCGTTTTAGGCCGTGAAGTCACCTTTGAAGAAATGAAAGAAATTCGCGCCAAATGTCCCGATATTTTACTGGAGTGCTTTATGCACGGCGCAATGTGTATGTCTTATTCCGGTCGTTGCTTGATTTCCAATTATTTGGCCGACCGCAGCGCCAATCAAGGCAAATGCGCGCATTGTTGCCGTTGGCACTACAAACTGCACCTGCGCCTCAAAGACGGCAGCATTAAAGAAATTGAAATTAACGAGCAAAACAAAGACGCTTTTGAGTTTTTGTTAGAAGAAGAGTTCCGCGCCGGAGAATATTTTGAGGTTGTTGAAGATGAACACGGCGGCTATATCCTCAACTCTAAAGATATGTGCCTTATGCCGCGCTTAAACGACCTGTTGTCAATCGGTATGGACTCACTCAAAGTTGAAGGTCGCAACAAAACCGAATATTACGCGGCGATTGTCGCCCGTACTTATCGTCAGGCGATTGACGATTACTATAAATCTCCGTCAACATGGGATTATCACAAATATATGGATGATTTATACACGTTGCAAAACCGTGGTTACTGCCTTGGTTTTCATGACGGCAAATTAACCAACATCAGCCAAAACTACGAATACACCCGCACTTTAGGCGATTGGCTGTTTGCCGGCTCTATTGTTGAGTGGCAGGGCGATGAGGCTGTTTTTGAAATCCGCAACTATATCAATCAGGGTGAATTTATCGAGTTTTTAATCCCGAATACCCTGCAAAACCTGCGTATCAGCTTTAATGAATTTGAAGACGCCGACACCGGCGAAATCACCACTAAAGTTTCAGCCGGACAAAACAAAAAAATCCGCCTGAAAGCCGCAAACTTTTCGCAACCGATTGCCGAGATTAAAAAGCTCTTGCCACAATATACCATTGCTCGCAAACCGGCGGTGCTAACCCCTGATAACGAAGCTATGCTCAACCACAAAAAAGCCGAGTTTGACATTTTGTGCCGCGAGAAATAATTATCACCGTAAAAAAAGCTCTCAAACGAGAGCTTTTTTTTACGACTGCTTTTCGTCTTCGGTTTTCAACCAAATCGGATTAGTCAGATTTTTAGTCATAAAATCAATATGCGCTTGCTCTTCCTCAGCACTTAAGGCAAAAACCCGCGCCTCGCGAAACGTGCGGCTGATTTGAGATTCATCAATAAACTGCGTGCCGCCTGATTTTTTCTTTTCTTCCTGCAGCATGGTCGGCTCTTGCCCGCCCAACAGCTCCAAATAAACCTTTGCCAGCAAGTCGGCATCGAGCAGCGCGCCGTGCAACGTACGCTCACTGTTATCCACGCCAAAACGTTTACATAACGCGTCCAAGTTCACACGCGAACCGGGGAACAAGTTACGAGCGATTTCCAACGTATCAACCACTCTGTCCCACGGATAAGTGATTTTGCCGAGTTCTTTTTGCTCAAAGTTAATAAACTTCATATCGAACGCGGCGTTATGCGCCACCAACGTGGCGTCGCCCACAAACTCAATCCAATCATCAACCTGCTCGGCAAACGTCGGATAATTTTTCAAAAACTCATAGTTTAACCCGTGAACCTTAAACGCCTCGTCAGGCACTTCACGTTGCGGGTTGATATAGCGGTGAAACGTCACGCCGGTCGGAATATGATTAATCAGCTCCACCGCGCCGATTTCAACCAGTTTGTCACCTTCCGCCGGCTCAAAACCAGTCGTTTCCGTATCAAAAACAACTTCTCTCACCATTACAACACTTCCAAATCTTTCAAAACCTTTTTAACGCGCTGTTTCAACTCAGGCAAATCACATTGCGTATTCACCACCACATCGACCAGTTCACATTTTTTCGCATTATTCATCTGCAAATTATAAATATTAAAAAATTCTTCTTCAGAGATATTGTCCCGCGCCATTACCCGACGTTTTTGCGTCTCCAAATCGGCGTCAACGCCAATCACCTTATCACACCGCTGATTCCACCCTTTTTCAATCAGCAGCGCCGCGTCAATAAACAACCAACCCTGCCGTCCGACCACGCTGTTAACTTTGTTTAAAAACATCTCGCTCAAAAACGGCTCAATAATATTTTCAAGTTTTAACAACTCAGCCTGATTACAAAACACTATTTTGCGCAACAAAGGCTTATCAACTGTTCCGTCTTTGCGAAACACACGCGGAAACACGCCTTTCAACTGCATTAAAAACGCCGGATTTTCATAAATAGCCTTCACCCCGACATCTGCGTCAAAAACTTCAAAGCCCAAATCCCTGATAACATTGGCGACCGTTGTTTTCCCACAACCGATAGCGCCGGTAATTCCGATAATTTTCATATTAACCGCCTCAAAACAAAGGGTTGAATCAGTTATACACAATCCGTTAACTTTTTGTGTATAACTTGCCTGTTTTGAACAGTTATAACAAACAATCCTCACTTTGTAAAACTTATTATATAAACATACGCACAGTCTCTCCGTTTATAATTTTAAAGTGTGTAAAATTTTTTTGCCTCGACCTCAATTTTTGGGTTTACAAATTTGCGGTTATAAAAATTAACGATTCCTTAATAATCATTTAAAATCAGTTAATAACCTTATAAACAATTTGCGTTTCTGCATAACTCTGTGCATAAAAAGTTATCCACACAATGCACAGGGATATACAAATAACCACTATATTTTTTAAAAATATAATTGGGCAGAAAGGGTGTGCATAAAAGTGCCTTTGCTCACATCAAATATATTTGACAGTTATAAATTTAAATCATATAAAACATACCATATATATAACACCTATCAAAGATATATGTATCTGTTATCCCTTTTCAACCCTAATTAAACAATCAAGGTAATTTATGAATTTAAAAGATCTTAAGCAAAAGTCTCCAACCGAGCTTTTAACTCAAGCCGAGAACCTTGGCATTGAAGAAGCGTCTTCCATGCGCAAACAAGACTTGATGTTTGCTATTCTTAAAAAATTGGCAGATGATGACAATACCGTCATTTTGGGCGAAGGTACGATTGAGGTTCTGCCTGACGGTTTTGGCTTTTTACGCTCTGCGGAATCAAACTATCTGGCCGGCCCTGACGATATTTACGTTTCTCCGGCTCAGGTTAAAAAATTTGGTCTGCGCACCGGCGACACTGTTGAAGGTGAAATCCGAGGTCCCAAAGACAACGAGCGCTATTTTGCCCTGACCAAAATCAACACCATCAACTTTGATGACCCTGAAAAATCAAAATTGCGGGTCAACTTTGACAACCTGACGCCTTTGTATCCGACTGAAAAGTTAAATTTTGACATTATCTGCGGAGAAAAAGACTATACCTGCCGTGTGATTGACTTGATTTCTCCTCAAGGTAAAGGTCAGCGTGGTTTGATTGTGGCGCCGCCGCGTACCGGTAAAACGGTAATGTTGCAAAATATCGCGCATGCGATTGCCCAAAACCACCCAGAGGCATATTTAATGGTTTTGCTGATTGATGAGCGTCCGGAAGAAGTAACCGATATGACCCGCTCGGTTAAAGGCGAGGTTATCTCTTCTACTTTTGATGAGCCGGCTGCCCGTCACGTTCAGGTGGCTGAAATGGTCATTGAAAAAGCCAAACGCTTGGTTGAAAGCAAGAAAGACGTTGTTATTTTGCTTGACTCCATTACCCGCCTCGGTCGCGCTTATAACACGGTTATTCCGTCATCAGGCAAGGTTTTGACCGGTGGTGTTGATGCCAATGCTTTGCAACGCCCGAAACGCATTCTCGGTGCGGCGCGTAACGTGGAAGAAGGCGGTTCGTTGACAATTATTGCCACGGCGCTGATTGATACCGGTTCGCGTATGGATGAGGTCATTTTTGAAGAGTTCAAAGGTACCGGCAACTCTGAGATTATCTTGGATAGAAAATTGACCGACAAACGTTTGTTCCCGACCATTGACATCACCCGTTCCGGCACCCGTAAGGAAGAATTGTTGGTTGACAAAGCCACCCTCTCCAAAATGTGGGTGTTGCGCCGTGTGTTAATGCAAATGGGCATGACCGACGGTATGGAATTTTTGCTTGATAAATTGCAATACAGCAAAGACAATCAAGACTTTTTCAATACTATGAATTCTTAAAATAAAAAAAATCCTGTTCTGTAAAGAGCAGGATTTTTTTGTTGGTCTACTGGCAGAAATATGGGAGGAAAAACTCCTCAAACAAACCGGCGGAAGGTTGTTCTAATCCGAGCAAGGTTTGGTGTTTTGGTAGCTTAAAACGGTGGCGGCTGTTATAATAATCCCTCTTTTCGGAATTGATATAAACACCCCATGCGTTTCTGCGCCGGTTATCATAAAACATATTAAGGTCTTCGGCATAGTCTCCGAGCAAATATTCAACCTCCCAATAAAAATAATCAAGCAGGACGGTTGAGTCGACCTCGGGGAATATGCGTGCAATCTCTTCGGCAATATGCTTATGTTTGTTTAGCAAATAAGTTGCCGGACGCTCGCCTTTGCTCTCTTCTCTTTTGTACAACACCTCATAGTCTGCCCATGCCGTGGTTTTGGGAGGCAGACAACTGTTGCTGAACATGATGGAACAGATATAAGCGCCATGCTCATCGCCAATGCTGTTTTGGTTGTAGATATTCAGCATAACCTGATATAACTTATACAACAGTACCACGCGTTGCACATCTTTGCCGGTTTTTAGTGCGGTTATATAAAACATCAGGAGCGGTGTTGCGGCGCAAATCGGCAAAGCCAGAATCTGCGTAATAAAATCTTCCGGAACGTCGTGCTGCATAACCAGATTATCGACCTCAAGAAGAACCATTTTTTCTTTTTCGTTTATCATAATAATATGTGTTAAAAAATTAATAATACTTAATATCACTGCCGAGTATAACAAATTTCCGTTTTTTTGCAAGGTATTTTGTCCAAAAAAATAACCCCCGATAACCTAAGCTATCAGGGGATGAATTAGTTGTTTTTAATTTCCAACATGCCTGAACAATATCTGTTGGCAGTGTGTGGTTCCGGTAAGTATCGCACCTTGGTATTTTTGTTCACAAACCTCACCTCGGGATAATCTTGCGGGCTAACCTGAATATATCCTCGTTTGGTGAACAAAAGATACCAGGTGTTGCCGCTTTGAACCTCAATCTCCCAACGCGTAACCGGTATAAAAGCCTCTTGGGCAAACAGGCGTTCTCTTTTCTCATCTTCTCGGCGTGTGATGGCAATAAAGCTTATCACCATGAAAATAACAGCAAAAATCACTGCCGATATACCATTAGCATGAGTGTCATGTTCCAGTTTGGGGGTGATTTTCTTCAAAACCGCCGGCATAATGCAATACAACCAGCACCAAGCAAGCGAGCCTAGTAGAAAGGATCCGCCAAAATTGTTGTGCCCGTGAGACATAATCCACCAACCGACGGCAAAAGCCAAACAGCTGTAAATAGTGTGTGCCCAAACATCGCGCCATATAAGCGTAAACAAAAACGCAAAAATGGCAACCAGAGCAAACACAATGGCCGACCACAACGACACCGGATACAAGAACATCACCACGATTGTCGCCGCGACCATCAAGCAAGCGAGCACTTGTCTGACACGTCTCGCAACTTTTGAAAATCTGTCCTTCAAATTTTCAAACATTGTTTTGAAAAATTTGTTATTCATAATAGTAAAGTATTAAATTAATAATAAATATTGTGACAAAAAAGTAGCATATTAAAGATTATTTGTCAAAAAGAAAATCGGAGACATCTTTCATCTGATAAAAAATATGCTTAATGCCGAGAGCCTTAACCCGCTCCAAACACACCGGATTGTCATACATCTCGCTGCCCAAAAACGCAATCACTTCCATCCCTGCCCTTTGCGCTGCGGTCATGCCTGCAATCGAATCCTCAATAACAATACAGTCTTGCGGTTTTTCGCTCATTTTCTCCGCCGCCAGCAGAAATATATCAGGTTCCGGCTTGCCTTGCGCCACCATATCTGCTGTAAAAACATTATGTTCATCAAAATATTTGTGCCAAAAGCCGATAACCTCCAACTTGATTTTAGTTTTAGACATCACGCCGCCGGTTGCTATGCACTGTTTGTGCTCGCGCTTGATAATGTCTTCCACATCGGGCGTAACACTCAAACCGTGCTGTTTCATATACGCCACATCAAGTTTAATTTGTTCCTTCCAAAATGTCTCGTCGGTTTTCAATCCCATTTTATCAAGCACGCTCTTTTTGGTGGCGTCGCTCATCCCACCCAAAAATTTATTGGTTGTATCAAAATCCCAATTTAATCCGAATTTTTGGTTTAGGCTATGTTGACGGTTCATCAGCCAAATTTTTTCACTGTCGGCGATAACGCCGTCAAAATCCCAGATTATTAGTTTTTTTATCATAAATACAACTTTCGGTGTTAAAAATTCGAGTCCGTAGGAAGCCCGTACAAGCACTTTTCAGCAACTTTATAATATAATACTTAAGAAAACCTAAAAAACGCGTGTAGAGTCAAAAAATCGGGCTTTATTTAAATTTGCCCTTTTTTATGGTAATTTTAAGATTCTTGTGCTACACCGTAAAGTAAGTATTAAAACAACCGAGGTAAAAATATGGACAACAAAACCATTTATGCGCTTTCCACCGTGTTTGGAAAATCCGGCGTAGCCGTTATCAGAATTTCAGGTCGCAATGCCATAAGAGTGGTAGAAAAAATGACCGACATCAATCCGACAGTCATCAAACCGCGCTATGCTTATTTTGCTGATTTAAAAAATATTGTTACACGTGAAACAATCGACAAATGTCTCTTGCTTTATTTTAAGGCGCCACACTCTTTTACCGGAGAAGATATTGTCGAGTTGCAGGTTCATGGTTCAAAAGCCGTTATTGCGATGGTTATGAAAAACCTGTCACAAATTGACGGTTTCAGAATGGCAGAGGCCGGAGAATATTCCAAGCGCGCGTTTTATAATGGCAAAATGGATTTAACACAAGCCGAAGGTCTGGCTGACTTAATTGATTCTGAAACCTCCGAACAGCAAAAATACGCCATGCGCCAAATGGAAGGCGGATTAAAAAACTTATATTCCGGTTGGCGGGAAAGTTTGTTAAATGTCTTAACTTATCTTGAGGCTTATATTGATTTTCCGGATGAGGATATTCCTAAGAACACTGTATTTAAACTTGAAGACACTGTATTTAAACTTTCGGATGAAATAAAACAGCACCTTGCCGCAGATAATATAGGTGAACGCCTGCGCGAGGGTTTTCGGGTTGTGATTGTAGGTGCGCCAAATGCCGGAAAATCGAGCCTGCTTAACGCGATTGTCAATCGTGAGGCTGTTATCGTTTCTGATATTGCCGGTACCACCCGCGACGCGGTTGATATTCATCTTGATTTGCGCGGCTATCCGGTTATGTTTACTGACACGGCGGGCTTGCGTGAGGTTGAAGATATTATCGAGAAAAAAGGCATTGAAATCGCCTATGAGAAAATCAAAGACGCGGATTTGGTGGTATATTTATTCGATGCTTCAATAAACAAGGTTCAAGAGCTTGAAAATATGAAAGAATATGCCGATAAGCTTATTTTTGTGGCTAACAAATGCGATAAAATTTCGCCCGAGGCATTGAGTGAACTTGAAAACCGCGGCTGTATTTGTATCTCGGCCAAATTCAAAAAAGGCGTTAAAAATCTGCTTGATGAAGTCACTAATCGTATTGCCGACCGTTTTACCTCCAATTCCAACCTGTTGGTCAATCGTAGCCGCTACAAAGAATCCTTAAACGACACGCTTGAAAATTTGCTAAACTTTAACCTGCATAAAGAGATTGAACTTTCTGCCGAAGATATCCGTCTTGCCGCGCGCGCATTGGGAAAAATCACAGGTCAGATTGAAGTTGATGAAATCTTAGACAAGATATTCGGTTCATTTTGCATAGGAAAATAATAGAAGAGATATAAATTTTGTTGACTTTTTGTCAAAAATAAGCTAAAAAAAATAACCTAAATAAAATTATTGTATCATTATTAAATAAATATGCCTATGAGTGACAAATTTCTTGATTATATGACCGAAAATCATATATCAATACTCAAAAATTCAGAGATTGTGGGCAGAGAGCTGGTTGAACCTGAAAAGTTTTCAGTTTATGTGCTCTATGGATATCTCGATGATGTCATTAACAGCTTTACCAAAGCGTACGACCGTTTTGACAATCTGGATGACATGTTGCTTAAGTCAAACTATAAAAACGAGTTTGATTTGTCGGTGACTGCTGATTTAAGGTATGAGGTTGAAGTTCTGTTTTATGCTGCACAAGATGCAGTTAAAAAAGTCACTCCAAGCGACCTTAATTTGAGTTCATTAATTTTTGTGTGTTTCAAATACATCACTTCAATTTTTGCCAATGCGCCGGAGTTGTTCTCTGAACAATTCAAGTGCAGAGTTTTGAGGTTTGCTGTTGAAGAACACATCTTCTAAAATAAAAAATCCGCTGTTGGTTGCTTAATAGGCGCTGACCGCGGATTTTTTATTTTAAATGAGAATACATTAACAGCTTGATAATCTTTTTTTAGTATATTCAACTTAATTGTTGAATAATTTGGACACAAATAATGATGACAGAATATGACGTAATTGTGGTTGGCGGCGGACACGCAGGTTGCGAGGCTTGTGCCGCGGCGGCGCGTATGGGTGCCAGAACCGCTTTAATCACACACAAAATTGCCACGATTGGCGAAATGTCTTGCAACCCCGCAATCGGTGGTTTGGGTAAAGGTCACTTGGTGCGTGAGGTTGACGCTCTTGACGGTTTAATGGGCAGAGTGATTGATAAAGCCGGTATTCAGTTCCGTATGCTTAATCTGTCAAAAGGACCGGCGGTTCGCGGTCCTCGTGCGCAAGCTGACCGCAAACTCTACAAAAAATATATGCTTGAGGCACTGAACAATCAGCCTAATTTAGAAATTATCGAAGCGGCGGTTGAAGGCTTGATTTTTGATAACGATACGATAATCGGTGTTATTCTTGCCGACAAAACAGAGATTAAAGCTAAAGCGGTTGTGCTCACAACCGGAACATTTCTTAACGGTGTTATGTTCATTGGTCACCAAACCAGTATTGGTGGTCGCGTTGATGATGTCAGTTGTACGGGTATAACACCGTATTTAAACTCTAAAGGCATAAAAACCGGTCGCCTAAAAACCGGAACCCCTGCCCGTCTGAACGGTAAAACAATTCATTGGGAAAAGTTAGAAACGCAAGACGGTGATAATCCGCCGCAGCCGTTTTCTTATCTCACCAAACAGATTACCAATCCGCAAATACAGTGTTATGTCACCCATACCAACGAAAACACGCACAAGATTATTCGTGATAATTTTTCCAAATGCGCGCTGTTTTCTGGTTTGATTACCGGTGTCGGTCCGCGCTATTGCCCGAGTATTGAAGATAAATTGGTTAAGTTTGCCGACCGTACCAGTCATCAGATTTTTCTTGAACCCGAAGGTTTGGATACAGATGTTGTTTATCCTAACGGCATTTCCACTTCTCTGCCGGCTGATGTGCAAGACCAATTTATTCACACCATGGAAGGCTTGGAAGATGTTGAAATTTTACGCTATGCCTATGCGATTGAATATGACTATGTAGACCCGCAAGAGCTCAATCATTGCTTAGGCGTTAAAAAAATCAAAGGGCTTTACCTTGCCGGTCAAATCAACGGTACGACCGGATACGAAGAAGCGGCGGCGCAAGGTTTGATTGCCGGTGTCAATGCCGCGTTATGCGCCGAGGGACAAAATCGTGAATTTGTCATAGATAGAAGCAAGGGCTATATCGGCGTGATGATTGACGACCTTATCACCAAAGGTGTCGATGAACCTTATCGTATGTTTACCTCGCGTTCTGAATATCGCCTTTTGTTGCGCGCGGACAATGCCGACGCTCGCCTGACGGAAGATGGTTATAATATCGGTTGCGTTGGCAAATATCGCTACAATGTGTTTAAGGACAAATATGCGCAAATAGAAAAATATAAAGACCTCTGTGACAAACTTTCAATCTCTCCGAACAAGCTCGAGACCTTTGGAATCAAGACTAAAAAGGACGGCACTCTGCGCACCGCATTTAATGTGATGTCTTATGAAGGTGTTTCACGTGAAACAATAAACACCATTTGGCCGCAGTTGGCTGATATGACTAATGATGTTTATGAACAAATAGAAATTGACGCCAAATATTCGGGCTACCTCAAACGCCAGTTGGCGGATATTGAAGTTTTCAAAAAAGACGAAAACCTCAAAATTCGTGATGATATTGATTATAGTAAAATCGGTGGTTTGTCGCGAGAGATGGTGCAAAAACTTACCAAAATAAAACCGCAGACAATCGGCGAGGCATCGCGAATTTCCGGTGTGACACCTGCCGCCGTCACTGCAATTTTAGGCTTTGTGGATAAGAAATAAAATGCAAAACTTTTCCTATCACACGCACACCAACACGCTAGGTATTTATGATGGTCGCAATACCGCGGCTGAAATGATTCAACAAGCCGAAAATATCGGCTATGTTAAAATGGGAATCAGTAATCATTTATGTTTTCATCCCAACATTGTTTTGGAGCAATCACAGATGTTTTTTGCCGATTTCCAAAAAGCGGCTGATTGTTACAAGCGTACGGTAGATGAAATTAGAACAGCGTCTTTAAACTTTAAGGTTGATGTGAAAGTCGGTTTTGAGGTTGACTTCTTTCCCTCTCGGCAATGGCGCGATTTGTTTGAAAAGTTGCAAAAAGAAATCGGTGCCGATTACTATATCGGCGCAACACATTTTTTACGCAATAAGTCTGAACAATATCTTATGAATCTTTACTATCTGCATCGGTCTCCGGTAGCTCGTATTGATGAAGAATATTTAACGGTGTATTTAAACAACTATTGGGATAATATCATTGCTGCAATCAAAAGCGGCTACTTTAGTTTTATTGCGCACTTAGATGTTTGCAAACTGTTTGGTTATTGTATGACGCCTGAGTGGAACGATCGCAAACTTGAGGTCGTTGAAACTTTGGCACACTATCATCAGCCATGTGAGTTAAATACCAGTGGCTGGACAAAGGTCGGCGAACAACATCCTGAAAAATGGGTATTGGCAGAATTAGCTAAAAGAAACGTCCCGATAATCATCAGTGACGACGCGCACGCCACGCAAATGTTGGCACAGTATTTTGAACGAGCCGAATCTCTGCTCTCAGAGTTAAATTATACGAATCGCTTTTGTCCTGAATTTTAATATTTTGATTCAATAAACATTGTTTAAGTCGCTGAATTTAAAATAAAATTGCATTTGCTTAAAATAATGTCGAAAAAAGTCTTATAAAGATGTTTATAAGTCATAAAAATATATTTTAAATTTTTTATAAAAATTGTATAAATTTTTCTATGGAAAGATTTATAGAAAAATATAATGTTTCACGTGAAACATTTCTCAAATTAAAAACTTATGAAGCCAGTTTGCATAAGTGGCAAAATAAGTTTAATTTGGTGAGCAATGCTTCTCTTGAAAACGCATGGCAACGTCATTTTGAAGACTCTGTTCAGTTGTTCAAATTTATTCCGACGTCTGCGCGGATAATGCTTGACTTTGGCTCTGGGGCTGGATTTCCGGCTTTGGTATTGGCAATTATGGCTCAAGAAAAATTACCGCAGCTGAAAGTAAAATTGATTGAAAGTATTAAAAAGAAAACACTGTATTTAAACACTGTTAAAGAGCTTTGCCAACTTAATGTTGATGTTGTCAATGATAGAATTGAAAATCTTCCGGCGCAAAAAGTCGATGTGATAACCTCGCGCGCCATGTGCAACTTGAACGATTTGTTAAAATATTCATTAAGGTTTATAACCAAACAAACCTTAATGATTTTCCCCAAAGGACGCAGCTATCAAGAAGAATTGGATGAGGCTCGCCGCAACTGGAAATTTGACTGCCGTATTGAAAAAAATGAAGTTAGTGACGACGGCGTCATTTTGCTGATTAATCATCTGTCATCAATTAAAGGAGTTAAATAAATGCCAAGAATAATTGCGATTGCCAACCGCAAAGGCGGTGTTGGAAAAACCACAACCACGGTGAATATTGCCACAGCAATGGCCGCCACCGGTAAAAAGGTTTTGGTTGTCGATTTAGACCCGCAAGGCAACGCCTCGACCTCAATGGGAATCAACAAAAGAGGACGTATGTCTTCAGCTTATGAGGTTTTGCTTGGAGAAAAAACTTTGTCTGAGGCAGTCGTTTGGACAGAGGTTCCTAATTTTTCAATTATTCCTTCCTCGCCAGACTTGGCCGGTGCCGAAGTTGAATTGATAGATGTTGAGCACCGTGAATATATGCTCAAGCAGGCATTAAATAAAGGCGCGATGAATTATGACTATGTTTTAATTGACTGCCCGCCGTCTTTGAGTCTTGTGACCATCAACGCGCTTGTGGCCGCCAATGCCGTGATTGTGCCTTTGCAGTGCGAGTTTTTGGCGCTTGAAGGCGTGACCGATTTGATTCGCAATATCAATCAGATTAAAAAACGTTTTAACCCGACGCTTGAACTGCAAGGTGTGGTGCTCACCATGTATGACCGCCGCAACAACTTGTCGCAAATGGTTGAAGACGATGTCCGCAATTATTTCGGTAAAAAAGTTTATCAAACCGTTATTCCGAGAAACGTCAGAATTTCAGAAGCGCCGTCACACGGCAAACCGGTTTTGTTATATGACTTCAAATGCTCCGGCTCACAGGCTTATATCAGCCTCACCGGCGAAGTTTTGAAAAGAGAAAAGGAATTACAAGCATGCTAGACAACGAACTTGAAGATATTATCGGCGCGTCGCACGATGAGCCGCAGTCACACAAACGCAAGAGTCTGGGTCGTGGTCTGGGCGCATTGCTTGGTGACGATGATGATTTTAATTTAGAAGCATTAGACGAACCTTCAGTTGAAAACAAAAATTTAGAGGCGCCGACTTTAGTTGACATTAGTCTGATAAAGCCGAGCCATTTTCAACCTCGAACCGAGTTTGATGAAGATTCGTTAAACGCTCTGGCGCAGTCCATCAAAGAAAAAGGCGTTTTGCAGCCGTTATTGGTGCGCAAATCAGACTTGGGATATGAGCTGATTGCCGGAGAAAGAAGGTGGCGCGCCTCCCAAATCGCGGGGCTTGGCAAAGTTCCGGTTATTGAAAAAAACTTTGATGATAAAGAAGTTTTAGAAGTAGCCTTAGTTGAAAACTTGCTGAGAGAGAATTTATCCGCGATTGAAGAGGCCGAGGCGCTGCAGCGATTGATTGATGAATTTGCCCACACCCAAGAGGCGCTGTCGCAAATAATCGGCAAATCGCGCAGCTACATAGCAAACACGCTCAGATTGCTTAATCTTCCGGCTGCTGTCAAACAGTTGGTAAAAGAAGGCAAACTGAGCGCCGGCCATGCTCGTCAATTAATAGGTTTGGACAACGCTGAGGAATTGGCGGAAAAAATCATAAAAAAAGATATGAGCGTCCGACAGGTTGAAGAACTTGTTGCCAAACTCAAATCTGATAAAAAAGCCGCTAAACCGGCTAAGGAAGAAACAAATTCAGATATTGCGGATATCGAAAACAGCCTTAAGGAAAGCCTTGGTTTACGAATTAAAATCAGCCAAAGCAAGCAGGGCGGCGGCAAAGTTGTGTTGCAATACGCCTCACCGGCCGAACTTGATATGATTGTTGATATTCTGGAGCAAAAACGCCGCGGTGTTATGCCCGAGCCAATGCCGACGCCGGCTGTTGCAACCCCTGCCCCGTCAATGACAAATGAAAAATTTTCAATTAAAATAATAGATTAAAAGGACAAAAACGATGACAACCATCTTAGAAAAAATGAAAGAAAAATGTGCGCAAGCAGGTTATACACCGACCGCTAATATCGAGAAAATCGCGCGTGCCAAAACCATGATGTTTGGCGACAGCGAGTGGCAGAGATGTCCGTGCGACGGCAACAACTCGGCTCGTTATTGCATTTCAGAGCTTTGCCGCAGTGATATTGAAAGCAAAGGCATTTGCCATTGCAACTGCTATTCAAAGACCTCTGAGCAAGAAGTCAAAAAAGCGCAATAATCTTCACTTTTTATTCATAAAAACCGCCTAGTATAACCTCAGGCGGTTTTTTTGTTGCTTAATTTGTTTGTATATGCGTATAATTAGGCTATATTAAAAGCGGCACGACCAATAATAAAAAGAGGTGAGATAATGGGATTTTTCAAAAAGTTATTTCTGGGCAGTTTCGCGCTTGGTTTTATTCTGCTTGGCGGTAGCGGCACGCAAAGCTCCAATATGTTTTTGCAGGGCGGCGGCTTTGTCGGATTAATAATCGGGCTTGTGGCGCTGTATATCTTTACAAAAATGGCATGGCGCGCCATGGGGTGCCTTCCCTCTTTTATTGTCATCATGAGCATTGTCTGCTTTGTGATTTATGCTATCGGCGGTTTTAATAACGGCTTGGGCGGTGTGATTGAAAACCTCCAAACTTTTATCGGTGGTCGCAGCACCATGGTTGCCCCGCAGTTGTCCGACAGCGCCCAAAACAACGATTCGCCAACGCTTAAATTGGGTGAAAATTTCTCAGAGCCGTCAAACGCCAATCATCAAACAGCAACAGCCGAGGAGCAAGCTCCTGCTCCACAACAAAAAAATTCTGAAGGTCTGAGCGGATTAATTAACAGCCTGACCGGAAATCATCAGCAAAAACAGTTTGATATCAATGCGTTGCCAAGTTTTACCAGTGCGGTGTCTATTGTAACGGCCGATACTTTGAACGCGCAAGGCTATAATGTTAAACTTTATGGCATTGCCGCGCCGTCCTTAGACCAAACCTGTGCCAATCGCAATGGAGCGTCTTATAATTGCGGTCAGCAGGCGGCTTTGTGGCTCAGCAGTTGGCTCACGACCAATCCGATAACCTGTCGCGTTATGTCTGAGGCAGAAGACGGCAGTATGGTCGCGGTTTGTTTTTTGGGACAATACGACATCGGCGCCGCGTTGGTTAATGCCGGTTGGGCTGTGGCCGACACGCGAGAGGCCTCAATTTATGTTCCTTATGAAGAAAACGCGCAAAGTCAGCGCAACGGCTTGTGGCAAGGCAAGTTTTACAAACCATGGGACTGGCAGGCTTTGCAAAAACGCAAACCGCAGTATAAGGTTATCAAACCCAAAGATCCCAACCGTAGAAGTTTTTTTAAGTAATGAGTAATTTTGAGCAAACTTTCATCTGCGCCACCGAGGCAGAAACCGAACATCTGGCGGTCGAGTTGTCCAAACTCTGCCGTGCCGGAGATGTTTTCGCCCTCATCGGCACGCTGGGGATGGGCAAAAGCGTTTTTGCGCGTGGTTTTATTCAAAGCCTGTGTGGCAAAACCGAGGTGCCGAGCCCGACTTTTACGTTGGTGCAGATGTATGACGCGCCGAACTTTGAGGTTTATCACTACGACCTTTACCGCCTCAAGTCTCCGGAAGAGATTTTTGAACTGGGGATGGAAGAGGCGATGTATGAGGGTGTTTGCCTGATTGAGTGGCCTGACAAAATGGGGGGCTACCTGCCCCGCTCTGCGGTTAAAATCAATATTGAGCCGACCGAAAACGGACGCAAAATCATTTTTACTTTTGCCTCAGAACAAGCTTATCAACGTTTTGCTTCGCTCAAAGGATAAAAGCCGATGAATAATATTCACGCCACCTGTATCGCTTTGAATAATAAAGGAATTTTACTTCTTGGCGCATCCGGTGGCGGCAAGTCGGATTTGGCGCTGCGTTTGATAGAACAATTGGGCGCGGCTTTGGTGGCTGACGACCGCACGGACTTATCTGTCCGACAAAATCGCCTGATTGCCGCCTGCCCTGCCAATTTGCAAAATATGTTGGAGGTTCGTGGTTTGGGAATTATCAAACTTCCGAGCCAAGCGGAAGCAGAGGTTGGTTTGGTGGTTGAACTGGTGTCTTCGCCGCAGGCGGTTGAGCGTCTGCCCTTGCCTGAATTTTGGGAGTATGACAATCTCAAAATCAAAAAAATTCGGCTTTATCCCTTTGAGCCGTCCGCTGTTTTTAAAATAAAATTGGCTTGTGATGAAAATTTACAAGTCAGTTGATTTTTTTTAGAATTACATTAATATACAACCAACTGTTTTATTCGTATCCACCTACCGAAAGCAAATATAATGATAGATTTTTTTGAAAGATTTTTGCGCCGCTTAGGCAAAACTTTGGTCACGTTTATCTGCCGTTTGGGCGAGCTGTCGCTGTTTATTGCCCGTGCGTTATACAACTGTGTGACCCCGCCGTTTTACTTCAAACTTTTGGGGCGTCAGTTTCTTGATATTGGCTTTTATTCTTTGCCGGTTGTGGCGTTGACGACCATTTTTGCCGGTATGGTTATTGCCTTGCAAACCTACTCGGGTTTTTCAAGCTATGGCGCAGAAAGCGCGGTTGCCTCGGTGGTTTTAATTTCCGTTACGCGTGAACTGGCGCCGGTGTTTTGCGGTCTTATGGTTGCGGGGCGTATCGGTGCGGCGATGGCTGCCGAAATCGGTACCATGCGCGTGACCGAACAAATTGACGCGCTAACCACTTTGTCGACCAATCCGTTTAAGTATTTGGTAACCCCGCGTATTTTGTCGGGTGTTTTGGTTTTGCCGATGTTGGTGATTGTCGGTGATATTATCGGTATTTTTGGTGGCTATGTTGTCAGTATTTATCAGCTGGACTTCAACCCCGCCAACTATATCAATTCAACCATTAACGAGTTGCAAAGCATTGACATTATTACCGGTTTGATTAAGGGTGCGGTTTTTGGTTTTATCATCTCGTTAATGGGTTGTTATAACGGCTACAAGTCAAGAGGCGGTGCGCAGGGTGTGGGCGAGGCCACAACCAACGCGGTTGTTTCTTCTTCCATCTTAATCCTCATCTTCAACTACATCATTACCGGTATGCTGTTTACCAAATAAGGAGCAATAATTATGAGTGAAAATAAAATACAAATTCGCAACCTCCGCAAAGCGTTTGGTAAAAAAGTGGTGCTTGACGGTGTTGATGTTGACATCAAAAAAGGTGAATCATTGGTGGTTATTGGTGGTTCAGGCACCGGAAAGTCCGTTTTGATTAAATGTATTCAAGGCATTTTAACCCCCGATGAGGGCTCGATTGAAATTGATGGACAGGATGTGACGCAGCTGCCGCGCAAAGAGGCTGAGAAGAGCTATGCCAAAATGGGTATGCTGTTTCAGGGGGCGGCTTTGTTTGATAGTTTGAGCGTGTGGGAGAACGTGGCTTTCGGGCTGATAGAAAATCAAAAAATGCCGAAAAAGGAGGCTAAAACCGAGGCTGTTCGCGTGTTGCGTCAAGTTGGTTTAGCGCCTGATGTGGCAGATTTGTCGCCCTCTGAGCTTTCTGGCGGTATGCAAAAACGCGTTGGCTTGGCTCGTGCGATTGCCACCCGTCCGGAGATTATCTTTTTTGACGAGCCGACCACCGGCCTTGACCCGATTATGTCTGACGTGATTAATGACTTGATTATTGAGTCGGTTAAAGGCTTGGGCGCGACGGCGTTGACCATTACCCACGATATGGCGTCTGCTCGTAAAATTGCCGATAAAATAGCTATGCTGTATAAGGGAAAAATTATTTGGCAGGGCACGGTTAAAGAGATGGATAAAACCGATAACCCTTATGTTCGCCAGTTTATTAACGGTTGTTCTCAAGGTCCGATTAAAGTAGAGGTGTAATGTGCCTAAAAAGAGTGTGACAGAGTTTGTTTGCCAAAGTTGCGGCGCAATGTATCCCAAATGGCAGGGCAAGTGTGATTCCTGCGGCGAGTGGAATACGATTGTTGAGGAAAAATCCGGAGGCGAGGGTTTTTCCAATTTTGCGCCCAAACACAAGGGTAAAATGCTTGATTTTGTCCCGCTCAGCGGCGCGTTGGAAAAACTCGAAAGGCTCGAAACCGGCATCAAAGAGCTTGACCGCGTCAGTGGCGGCGGCTTGGTCTCGGGTTCGGTCATTTTGGTCGGCGGCGATCCGGGGATTGGAAAATCTACGTTATTGTTGCAAACCTGCGCCAAAATCGCCGACAAACCGGAGGGATATGAGTGTTATTATATCTCCGGAGAAGAGGCGATTGATCAGGTTAGAATCAGAGCGCGCCGTTTGGGATTGGAACAGTCTCCGGTCAATTTGGCCAGCGCCACCGATGTTAAAGATATTATCGCTACGCTCGACAAATCAAATGCGGCGGTGGTGATTATCGATTCTATCCAAACGATGTATCTTGAAGAGGTTGAATCCACCCCTGGAAGCGTGGCTCAGGTGCGAGCCTGCGCTTATGAGCTGATAAAATTAGCCAAGAAAAAAGGTTTTGTGCTGTTTTTGGTGGGGCATGTGACCAAACAAGGCTCAATCGCCGGTCCTCGAGTTTTGGAGCACATGGTTGACACTGTGCTTTATTTTGAAGGCGAACGCGGTCACCATTTTAGAATTTTGCGAGCGGTCAAAAACCGCTATGGCGCTACGGATGAGATCGGCGTTTTTGAAATGCAGGATAAAGGTCTTGTGGAGGTTGAAAACCCCTCGGCGCTGTTTTTGGCCGAAAGACAGGGCAATGTCTCCGGCTCGTGCGTGTTTGCGGGGATTGAGGGTTCTCGTCCGGTGTTGGTGGAGATTCAGGCACTGGTCAGTCCGACCGGATACGCCAGTCCCAAACGCGCCGTCGTCGGGTGGGACAACAACCGCTTAGCAATGGTTTTGGCAGTGCTTGAGGCGCGTTGCGGTATCAACCTTTGCTCGCAGGATGTTTATTTGAACATCGCCGGCGGGCTTAAAATCTCGGAGCCGGCGGCAGATTTGGCGGTGGCTATGGCGGTCATTTCATCATTGACCAATAAACCGTTACCGGCCGACGCCGTTATTTTTGGCGAGATAGGTCTGTCCGGTGAAATCCGCTCGGTCAGTCAGCCGAACTCACGCTTGAAAGAGGCGCACAAACTGGGCTTTGCCAACGCTATTATTCCGTCCACTCACGGCAACGAGAAAAAGAACAACACTTACGATATGAATATTTATGAAATCGGCAATGTTCAACGCCTGATAAATTGGTTTAACTAGGAACAAAAATATGACTGAATTGAACAATTTGGATATTGTTATCCTCATTATGGTTGGTATTTCAGGTTTAATAGCCTTAAGCCGTGGTTTGATTAAAGAGGTTCTGAGCATAATCGGTTGGGTCTTGAGTGGTTTTGCCGTGGTCTGGTTGTTGCCGGTTTTCACCAAAATAACCCGTCAGTATATCAACAGTGGCTTAATTTCAGGCATTGTCAGCGCGGTGTTTATCCTCATTTTGTTTATGGTTATCTGGATTATTGTCACCGACAACGTTGTCAGCAAAATCCGCAACAGCAAGCTGAGCGGCTTAGACCGAATTTTAGGACTGTTTTTTGGCATTATGCGTGCTTTTTTGCTGATTGTTTTGATTTATATTCTCATCAGTTGGTGCATGCCCGAGAAGAGCCAGCCCGAGTTTATGCAAAAGTCCAAATATTTTCAAATCGCGGGCAGTTTTGCCAAACCGATAGAAAGCCTGATTCCGCAAGAAACCTTAGATGTCATCAAGTCTAAGACTGATGCTTATATTGCCGAAAAAGAGCAAAAAGCCGAGCAAAGCAAAGCTGAAAAGCAGTCAAATTCCAGTGACGCCGATGAGCTGTTTAATCGCTTAGCGCAACCCAAAATCGAGAGCAAAAAGTCTGAAGAAAAAGCCACCAAATCAAAGGATGCAAAAGACAAACCCGCCGTCCACGAAGACTTTAGCGGTTATAATAATCACGAGCGTGAAAACCTCGAAAGACTGATTGACATGGTCGACTAACGTCCGCCGTCTCGGTGCCGCGCAATCATTGCAAAACTATTACCGCTTTGCGTCAGAGTTTGTAACTTGTTTTTGGTTGCGGGAGTTAATTGGCTCAAAAACTCGGGCGTCAGCTCCGGCTTGTTTTTCATATCCAAAGGCTGTGGTTTAGCCTCAAGACACGCAATCAGCAACCGTCCGTCAAACTCCGGCTCGTTATCTTCGGCAAAATTCATACCGCTGTTCTTAGATTGCGCCAATTTAACCAAATCGCACATATCTTCCAAAGACGGAATCTCATCTTGCCCGTCTTTGTTTTTAGCGCCCAACGCCACATTATATTCGTTGTTGGCCTCAATCTCAAGCACAGAGCCGTCTTGACGCTCTAGTTTAGCCAGATAGTTGACTTTATCTTCCGTCTCTTTATAAACACTGCCTTCTCGAGTTGACACGTCGCGATAAAAAGCTCTAAACCCGTCTTTCCAACTGTCGTCATTATGTGGCAATTCCGGTAATTGAGATACAAATTCCGGACGGTTGGGTTGAGAAATTTGTTGAACATCCATTTCTTTGGTCAGTTCCGGCATATTTTCCATATATTCGCGCATCGAGGCAATACACTCGTTGCAAAACGGCGGATTGCCACGGGCTTTGCGTGCCAAACGCTCATGAGAAAGGCGGTCATAATCTCTGTCGCCCATAATGCAGTCGCTGTTGGTGCAGTGGTTGCCGGCAGTATTGTCATAAACAGTGTGTTCACGGCCACGGTGTGTGGCTCTGAAAATATGCCCCAGTTCGTGCATCATAATGGTCTTAAAAAATTCTTCATCCTGACAAGCGGGGTTAGAGGTTGAAATCGCCATCATTTTGCCTTCTGCGCCATAGCCGTAACAACTACTTGAGAACCGGTCGCCGATAAGGTTGCAAATAATCTCATCAGGAGCTTTGTTGTTGATATAAGCGCAGTTCAAACCATTAAGAATTGACAGGTCAACGGTGTCACTGCCAAGGCGTTGGTTGGGCTTTTTAGCCTGAGCCAAATACCACGCCATTGATTCATAAGGCACTAGCCAGTTGCCGTCATCGTCTTTCACAAACTGCAATTTGTATGTGTCGTCGGGGAGGTTGTCATATTCCGCCTGCGATATTTTTTTGTGCGTGGCGTGCGCGTCGTCTCTAAATTCAATACTAAAAGAGTTTTTATATTCGGGAAACACCGCCAAAAACTCAACCACGGCGTCTTTTGCCCATTTTTTGCACTGCGGCGGCGTGCCGTCCTGACTGGCGATAACAATTTTTTTCATCTCAACCTCAACCTTAAAACTTAGACAAATATACCATAAAATAAATATTCTGTCCATAGAATAATAAGGCTGATTTTTAAGGCGAATTGTCCACAAAAAAGGGCATTTATTGCATTTATTACTTGGTGATTTTGCTAAAATGATATACTATTCCCTCAAAGTAAAATAAGCTAATTTAAGGATGTTGCAATGAGCGAAATGACAAATGAAGAAATTCAAAAAGAAGAGGCGGAGTATAACGCCGATTCCATTAAAGTTTTGAAAGGCCTTGATGCTGTGCGTAAACGCCCCGGAATGTACATCGGCGACACTGATGACGGCTCCGGTTTGCACCATATGATTTACGAGGTGTTGGATAATGCGATTGACGAGGCTTTGGCAGGCTATTGCGACAAAACCGAGGTTATCCTCAACCCTGACGGCTCCGCCACCATTAAGGATAACGGTCGCGGTATTCCGGTCGGTATGCATAAAGAGGAGGGTATCTCCGCAGCCGAGGTTATTATGACCGAGTTGCACTCCGGCGGTAAGTTTGATAACAACTCTTATAAAGTTTCCGGCGGTTTGCACGGCGTGGGCGTGTCGGTGGTTAATGCCTTGTCCGACTGGTTGGTGTTGCGCATTTGGCGTGAGGGTAAAGAACACATTTGTAAGTTTGCGCGCGGTAATGTGACCGAACACCTGAAGGTTGTTGCCGACGCCCCCGGTCGCCACGGAACCGAAGTCACCTTTTTGCCATCAAAAGACACCTTTACCCAAACCGAGTTTAGTTTTGAAACCCTTGAACGCGCTATCCGAGAAAAAGCCTTTTTGAACTCGGGTGTTTATCTGCGCTTGATAGACCGCCGCGGTGCCGAGCCTCGCGAGGTTGATTTTCACTATGAGGGCGGTTTGAGCGCGTTTGTCAATCATATTAACAAGTCTAAAGCTCCTCTGCATGAAAACGTTATCGCTTTCGGCGGCGAAAAAGACAATATTCAGGTTGATGTCGCCATGCAGTGGACAAACGCCTACAACGAAAGTATGTTGTGCTTCACCAACAATATTCCGCAAAAAGACGGCGGTACCCACCTTGCCGGTTTTCGCGGCGCTTTAACTCGTAGCATTAACAACTATGTGCTTGAGAACAATTTGCTCAAAAAAGACAAGAACGTTATCACCGGCGAGGATATGCGCGAGGGCTTGAGCTGCGTTTTGTCGGTCAAAGCCCCAGACCCGAAGTTCTCGTCCCAAACCAAAGATAAATTGGTTTCTTCAGAGGTTCGTCCTGTGGTTGAAAGCATTGTCAACGAAAAGTTCAAAGAGTGGCTTGACGAGCACCCGTCCGAGGCTAAAATTATTATTGAAAAAATCGTAGAGGCCGCCACGGCGCGCGAGGCGGCGCGTAAGGCTCGAGATTTAACGCGTCGTAAAGGCGTGCTTGATTCCATAGCTTCTCTCCCCGGAAAATTAGCGGATTGCCAAGAAAAAGACCCTGCGTTGTCAGAAGTCTTCATCGTGGAGGGAGATTCCGCCGGTGGCTCAGCCAAACAAGGTCGCAACCGCCGCAATCAGGCGATTATGCCGCTGCGTGGTAAAATTTTGAACGTTGAGCGCGCTCGTTTTGATAAAATGCTTAACTCAGCCGAAATCGGCACCATTATCACCGCGTTGGGTACGGGTATTGGTCGTGATGATTTCAATCCCGACAAATGCCGCTACCACAAGATTGTGATTATGACCGATGCCGATGTCGACGGTAGCCACATCAGAACCTTGCTGTTGACTTTCTTCTATCGTCAAATGCCCGAGCTGATTGAGCGTGGTTATGTTTATATCGCGCAACCGCCGTTGTATAAAGCCAAACGCGGCAACTCTATCATTTATCTTAAAGACGATAGAGAAATGGAAGATTATCTGACCCGCGGTGGCTGTGACGACGCTGTTTTGCAAAAAAACAACGGTGAACAGATTGCCGGCAACGAGCTGATTAGTCTGGTTGAAAGCACGCGTAAGGCGCGGGCGTTGATTGCCGCGTTGAGCGCTAAAGCGCCGGAAAAGATTTTGGAGCAAATGGCGATTATGGGCTTGTTTGATAGCGACTTGCTCAACAACCGCGAGCAAATGAAGTCCGCGTTAGCCGAAACCGTTGCTCGTTTGGATTCTCACGAGGCGGAGTATGACAAGGGTTGGAATGCCGTCTTAAATGACGACAACACCATCACCTTCAGCAGAACCCTGCGCGGTGTTGAAGAAAAGCACGTTATTAACGACAATGTGATGATTAGTCCCGAGGCTAAAGTTTTGAACGAATTGCGCGCTTTGTTGCTTGAAAACTTTGCCGAGCCGTCAAAGCTGATTTCTAAAAACGGCGGCGAGTTGCGCATTTCCGGTCCTGTGGCTTTTGTTGACGCGATTATGAACGCCGGCAAGAAAGGCATCACCCTCAGCCGCTATAAAGGATTGGGCGAGATGAACCCCGAGCAACTGTGGGAGACCACGCTTGACCCCGAGGCTCGTTCTTTGCTGCAGGTTAAAATGGAGCACATGGAAGACGCCGATGAAACTTTTGCCACCCTTATGGGTGATGTGGTTGAACCCCGCAAAGAGTTTATTCAGGACAATGCCTTAAATGTGGTGAACTTGGATATCTAAAAAAAAGCAAAATCGCTAACGTCCGTGAGTTTGAGCGCAAACCGCGGGCGTTTTTTTTGCGCCTGCATAACATTGAAAAATCTTAAACCGATATTAATCATTAATCGCTAAATTAGTCCCAAGTGCAAGAGAGAAAAGGAGAATACCATGAGCGAAAACTCACCAAAATTTGCGGTCGTTTTATCGGGTTGCGGCAACTTTGACGGTTCGGAAATTCACGAAGCGACACTAGGTTTGTTGGCGATTGATGAACAGGGTGGTCAATATCAGTGCTTTGCGCCTGACATCGAACAAGGTCGCACCATTGACGCCTATCGCAAACAGGTTGTCGCGGTCAAAGGCGAGAGCGGTAATCGGCGCGTGTTGTCAGAGAGCGCCCGTATTGCGAGGGGAAACATTTTACCTCTGTCTGAGCTTGATTTGGATAAGTTTGACGCGGTGGTTTTTGTCGGCGGACAGGGCGCTATCAATAATTGGAGCAATTACGCTTCCCAAGGCGCTGATTTTGAGGTCGATTCTGAAATTTCGCAAGTCTTGAGGCAAGCCTACGCCAAACAAAAATGGATTGGCGCGATGTGTATTGCGCCGGTTGTGGTTGCCAAGGTTTTGGGACGTCACGGCATACATGTGACCATCGGCAACGATTCTAAAGTTGCGGCAGAGATCGAATCTTTTGGCGCTGTGCATGAAAACCGCACGGCGACCGAGGCTTGCGTTGATGAAAAACATCACATCGCCACCACGCCGTGCTATATGTTGGCCAAGTCAATTAAAGAGATTTATCAAGGCAACAGCGCGCTGATTAAAGCGATTGTAGCGGGTTGTAAATAAAGATAATTTTTTATATCTTGACTTTACAGCGGAATAGATACAAAACAATATCGACCTGACATAAAATGAGAGGGACTTATGAATAAAAAAATATTTTGGAGCTTGACGGTTGCTTTGGTCGCGGTTGGCGGCTATTTGGCTTATAACAATTTTGTAAATCCGTATTTTTCCGAGCCGAAAACCAAAATAGAAAAAGACTTTAGCTTTAACAGCGTGATTCAAAAAGCGCAGGCTTTGGGTGCCAAACCTTATGCCGCGCCTGAAAATATTTTGCCCGACGAACTTAAAAATCTATCGTATGACGAACACCGCGACATCCGCTTTGTGCGCGAGCACGGTCCGTGGTACAATCAAAAGCTCCCTTATGAATTGCAGTTCTTCCACTTAGGTAATATTTTTAATATCTCGGTGCCGATAAACGAGGTTGTGAACGGTGTTTCCACGCCTATAAAATACTCTGCCGACTTTTTCGACTATGGTCGCAACCAACTGCACACCGACAAGTTCAAACACTTGGGCTATGCCGGTTTCCGCCTTCATAGTCAACTCAATACAGAAAGCTACTTTGATGAGTTGGTGGCTTTTTTGGGAGCTAGTTATTTTCGCGGTCTGGCCAAAAATCAAAAATATGGTTTGTCGGCGCGCGGTCTGGCGGTTGATACCGCGGAGCTGAGCGGCGAGGAGTTTCCGGTTTTTAAAGAATTTTGGATTGAAAAACCGCAAACCGGCGACCGTTTTATCAAACTTTATGCCTTGCTGGACAGCAAAAGCGTGAGCGGAGCTTATGCCTTTAAAATTACCCCTGGCACTAATACCGTTATGGACATCAAGTCGGTTTTGTTCCCGCGTAACGACATTAAAAAACTCGGCGTTGCGCCGCTGACCTCAATGTTTTTGTTTGGCGAAAACAACAAAAATCAGTTTGACGACTATCGACCGGAGGTTCACGACAGCGATGGTTTGCTGATTCACAACGGCAATGACGAGTGGTTGTGGCGTCCGCTTGATAATTCAAAATATTTGCGCGTCAGTTCGTTTGTTGACAGCTCGCCAAAAGGGTTCGGTCTGTTGCAACGCGACCGCAATATAGAACATTATCTTGATTTTGAAGCCAACTACCAAGATCGCCCCAGCGCATGGGTCGAGCCGCTTGAAGACTGGGGTAGGGGCTTTGTGCAGTTGGTTGAAATTCCGTCCCGTCAAGAAATTCACGACAACATTGTGGCTTATTGGGTACCGGAGCAAAAAATTAAAGCCGGTCAACAATATGCGTTTTCTTATCGTCTGATATGGCTTAATGAGGTTATCAAAGACAAGAGCCTTGCCAAAATCGTTGCCACCCGCACCGGTATGGGCGGAGTCTCCGGCGTACAGGAAAAAACCGATGAACGTAAGTTTGTGATTGATTTTGTTGGCAAGGCGCTGGATAACCAATACGCCGATAAAGGCATTATCCCCGATGTTTCGGTGCAAAAGGGGCAAATTACCAACGTCAGCAGCGTTTATAACCCTGTCACCAAGGGCGTGACTGTTTATGCCGACTATCTGCCCGCCGATGACAATGATGAAATCCGCATTGCCCTGCGTCAAAACAACGAGGTTATATCAGAGGTTTGGAGCTATCAATGGTTGCGATAAAAATTCAAAATGCCGAAGATATTGTCAAAGCCTATCTGCAGAGTTTGGGTTTTACTACCAATGTGAATAGTCGCAAATTCATCGAGGCTTATCCCTCTTTGCTCAAGGCCGAAGATGTTGTTGCCGAACTCAATGAGATTATCTCAGGCTGCGCCGCCAAATTTTTAGGACAAAAAAGCGCCTCCGAGCACTTGAGCGCGGCTTTCCGCTATTTGTTCATTACGCTGGGTTTGGCGCAAAAATACGGCGTGGAAAGCCTTTTGCCTGATTTTAATAATCAAAAGTTGTTTGCCGAGCTGCGTCAAGAGCGTTTTGAGTCCGCGCCCGCTTATTGTTGGTCGGATGTTCCGGTGCAAACGATTGAACCCTTGAGTTTTCATAAACACATTTAACTGAACGGAGAATAAATTGCCAAAGACTAAAGCTATTTCCGCAACCCAAATTTATTACCGTCGTTTTTTAATTTTTGGTCTGACTTTTCTAACCACCTTTTTGTTGGGGATAAAATGGGTCGTGTCCATGCCCAGTGAGGCCAATTTGGCGGCTCAAATTGTGATGACGGTTTTGTTTTTGCTGACTTCGGGATGGATATCGCTGTTTTTCTGGTCGTCTGTCTTTGGTTTTTTTGAGCTGTTGTTTCACAAAAATGTTCCGTCGATTATTTGGCCTGAAAAACAAGGCGACTTGCAGTCAAAAACTGCGGTGTTAATGCCTGTTTATAACGAAAACGCGGCTCAGGTTTTTGCCAATCTGGCGGCAATCGCTCAAAGTCTGCACCAAACAGGGCAGGGCAAACATTATGATATTTTTGTTTTGAGCGATACGACCGACCCCAAACGCTGGGTAGAGGAAGAAGACGTTTGGTCACGCACCAAACGGTTGTTGCCGACGGAAATTAATTTATATTATCGCCGTCGGGCGCAAAACACGGCGCGCAAAAGCGGCAATATCGAAGATTTTTGCCACAAATGGGGCGCGTTGTATGACTTTATGGTGGTGTTAGACGCCGATAGTCTGCTCAATGGCTCTACCATTGTGCAAATGAGCCGCCTGATGGAAGTCAACCCCCAAACCGGAATTATTCAGGCGCCGCCGCAGTGCATTAACAGTCACTCATTGTTTGCCCGTATCCAACAGTTTGCCGGCAAAGTTTATGGTCCGATAGTCTCCGCCGGTCTGGCTTATTGGCAAATTGGCGACAGCAACTATTGGGGACACAATGCCATTATTCGGGTTAATGCGTTTATCAAATGTTGCGGCTTGCCGGTGTTGCACGGGCGCAAACCTTTCGGCGGTCATATTTTGAGTCACGATTTTGTTGAGGCGGCGTTGATTCGCCGCGGCGGTTGGCAAGCATGGCTGTTGCCCGAGTTGAGCGGCAGTTATGAAGAATGCCCGCCGACAATGATAGATTTTGCCATCCGCGACCGCCGTTGGTGTCAGGGTAATATGCAGCATATTAAAATTTTGTTTTCCAAACACTTGCACCCCGTCAGCCGCATCCATTTTATTATTGGTATCATGTCTTATCTGTCATCGCCGTTGTGGTTGAGCTTTTTGATTGTGGGAACGTTGGTGGCGCTCGGACACGAGTATTTTCCGCCGCTTTATTTTGAAAAAGAGCAAACCCTGTTTCCGGTTTGGCCGATATTTGACAAGGTGGGCACGATTATTTTGTTTGCCATTTCCATGTTTATGCTGATATTCCCCAAGTTTTTAGGCACGATAATTTATATCAAAGACAATAAGCTCAAAAACATCGGCGGCTTTTTCGGAGTGATAAAAAGCCTGTTTGCCGAAATCTTTTTCTCGGCATTGATTGCGCCGATTATGATGGTTTTTCAAAGCCGCTTTGTGTGGGAGATTTTCACCGGACAAGACGCGGGGTGGAAAACCCAAAACCGCGGCGGCAGCACCTCGTGGCGCGAGGCCGCTCATCGCCACTTCGGGCACATGGTTTTGGGCTTTGTGACCACGTTTGTCATTTGGCAATATGTGCCGCAGCTGTTTTATTGGATTTTGCCGGTCACGACGGGTTTAATGCTTTCAATTCCGTTGTCGGTGTGGTCGTCGCAGGCCAAAGTCGGGCAGTGGTTCTTCAAACACAAGTGGTTTGTGATTCCGGAGGAGAATAACTTGCCGCCAATCGCCGCCACAGCCGCTGATTTTGAGCAAAAGCTCGATTCGCCGAGGGAGTATAGCGGCGTTATACGACTTGTTTATGACAACGCTTTGCAGGCGCTCCACGCCTCTATGCTTGAGGTCAACGGTCCTGCGCCCGAATTTGCCAAAGAAGTGCGCCAAGACGCCGCCATAAAGCTGGATAACTATATAACTTATGGCAAAACGCCGGACTTTAGCAAAGACGAAGAAATGTATTTGCTGTATAGCCCGCGCATTTTGCAAAACGCGTCATTGTCAAAAATTTTGCAGATAGATTAAAAACCGGTTTTAACGGGAACATATTGCCCTTGGGCATTATAGCCATAACCGATACGGTTGTTGCCAACTTGGGTCGGCACATATTGTCCTTGAGCGTTGTAGCCGTATGAAACATCATTGTCGCCGATGGATTTAACCGCGTAATCGCCCTGAGCGTTATAACCGTAGTTGATGTCTTCATTGCCGATAGACTTGGGCGCATATTGCCCTTGGGCATTGTAGCCGTAAGATATTTTGTTATTACCGACGGCGGTGGGCACATATTGCCCCTGAGCATTGTATCCGTAAGAAACCTTTTGGCCGTCAATTTCCACCGGCACATATTCGCCTTGCGCATTATAACCATAGCGAATATCACCGGCAATCGCCACGCCCGCACTCAAGACAAAGGCGCAAAAAGAACCGACAAGCCAAAAGTTTTTCATTATTCCTCCTCGGATACCTCCTCTAAAGGCTGATCCTTAAGTTGAACCTTAATTTTAGTAATGCGCATATTATCAACGCTCATCACCTCATAGGTGCAGAACTCGTCCTCAGCCTTGTCGCCGGCCTTAGGCTCGCGCCCCAACAACCCGAACACATAACCGCCCATGGTGCTCTCGTCATGCTCAACATCCGGCAGCCCCATACACTCAAAGGCGTCTTCAACCAACACAATGCCGTCAAACTCGCAAACCTTGTCATTAATTTTTTTCACCGGCTCGCTGCGAGCGCCATCATGCTCGTCTAAAATATCACCGACCAACTCTTCCAAAATATCTTCCATAGAGAGCATACCGGCCGTTCCGCCGTATTCGTCAACCACAATCGCCAAATGCGTGTGTTTGAGCATCATTTGGTGTAAAATATCCGAGATTGATTTATTTTCGGGCACAAACAAAATCTTGCGTGAGATTTTAGTTAAGAAATCTTTTTCGTCTTTTTCGCTGCTGTGCTCCAAAAAGTCGCGAATATGAATCATGCCGATAATATGGTCGCGGTCTTTATTGCATAGCGGAAAACGGGTGTGATTGTGCTGTTTGATAAAATCCAAAGCCTCTTCAAAACTCGAATTTAAATACAAACATTTAATATCCTGTCTCGGAATCATAATCTCATGAGCGCAAATTTCCGAAAAGTCGATAGCGTTCTGAATAATTTCGCCTTCAGTCTCGTCAATAATGCCGCCTTTTTGTGAGGCGTCGATAATAATCTTAATTTCTTCTTCTGAGTGCGCGTCATCGTTTTCACTGGCCATTTTAGTGCCCATCAGTTTCAAAATCCAAATTGAAACATGGTCAAAAATCCAAATAAACGGCGCAAACAAACGGTTAAAGGCATACAAAGTCGGCGCTACCGCCAAAACATAACGTTCCGTAGCCTGAATAGCCAAAGATTTTGGCACCAATTCGCCCAAAACCACGTGGAGCAAAGTGATGAACGAAAAGGCAATACCAAAGCTCAACGAGTGCAACAAAACCGGATTATCGGTCAAAAACGCGCCGAACAACGCCTCCAAAAGTTTGGAGACTGCCGGTTCACCAATCCAACCCAAGCCAAGCGAGGCAATGGTAATACCCAACTGGATAGCGCTGAGATAGGTGTTAAGATGGTCGTTAATCTTAAGAGCGATTTTGGCGCGTTTATTGCCAAAATGAGCCAACTCTTCAAGTTTGGTACGACGTATTTTTACAATAGAAAATTCAGAAACAACAAAAAAAGCGTTTGCAAAAACCAAAAACAGAACAAGCCCGAGGTTCATTACATAAATATATATCGGCGTCATCAGTTAAAATCATTACCTCTTTACTATTAATCGTCAGAGTATGGTATAAGGATAAGTTCTTTTTGTCAACGAAAACAAAACACAAATTTCAGACCACCGTCCAACAGGCTTATTCTGTCATATAAAAATTGAAAAATAATTAAGGTTTCAAACCTTTATTTCTTTTTCTCGCCCAACAGTTTGGCTATTTCGGCCGGAAACAACACAATTGTCTGAGCTTGTGAAGAAGAAATGTCTTTAATTGTCTGCAAAGTTTTAAGTTGCATGGTGACCGGACTTTTCTCTAAGGTACTGGCGGCCTCCAACATCTTTTTGGCTGATTCGACTTCTCCCGTTGCGGCAATAATCATAGCGCGGCGATTACGCTCGGCCTCGGCTTGTTTAGCCATAGCGCGTTTCATATCTTCCGGCAGCTCAATCTCTTGCATATTGATAGCCTCAATATCAATACCCCACTTGTCGGTTGTCATATCCACAATGTTTTTAATTTCTTCGCCAATGCGCTTACGCTCAGACAAAATGGTGTCCAAATCATTGGTGCCGATAACGTCTTTGAGCGCCGATTGGCTCTGTTGAACCACCGCGAACACATAATCGCTGATTTGAATAACGGCTTTTTCGGGGTTTTTGACCTTAAAATAAACCACGGCGTTGATGTTGACCGGAATATTATCTTTGGTCATAACTTCTTGCTTGGGGACATCGGCAGTCTCAATACGCATATCAATTTTTTCCATCGTCTGAATATAAGGAATAAACCACCGCAAACCGGCGTCGCGGGTGTCGGAATAGCGTCCGAGGGTAAAGACAATGCCTTTTTCATATTGCATAACAATTCTAAACCCCGGCAGAACCAGTAAAATAATCAGCAAAACCAGTGTGATGATAATATTAATAGCCATCATAAATCGTCCTTTTGTTAATGAGTTACAACCACGGAGATAAGAGTATTCTATTTTTCGCGCAATATCAAGCGATAAATCCGCAGTATATGTTTGGCAATAGCGTTCCTATGGTAAATCTTAACGGCAAATAACCGTTTTTAATCTCTAAAAAATCCCGAAGATGTAAAAATCTTCGGGATTTCTTGTTTGTTTAAGACCTTGCCTTAGAGCGTCTTCTGCTCTTTTTGGACCATAGACGGATTTTTCGGATGTTTCATGCTGATAAATCTCATCTTTTTCAAAACATCTTTCACGGTGCAACGGTCAGTCTTAACGCCCTGACCCTCAGCCTTTTTCGGGTCAACGTTAAAGCACTCATAAGGCTTGCGGTCTTTTGAGCCCAGATAATAGTCGTTCAAGTCCAAAACCAGATAAGACTTGTTCGGATTGGTCTTTTCATCAACAATATCACGCTTCATATTCTTTTGCGGATTTTGCTGAATATCCCGCGTGCCGTCACTCACAAATTCATCCGACTGCGCATAGTGTCCGACATATTCCGTAAAGTGACTGAGCGTCAGCTTGTTGTTATAGTTTTGCGAGGTCAGATTGCTTTGCATCAGGCTTTCACGGGCGCCGCAGATAACGGCGGACATCCCCGGATTATCCTGATGCTTGGCATAGTCTTTGGCCACTTCCGAACCCTCAAGCGACCTGCCTGCCACATTAATTTTAGCGGCTTTAGCGTCCTCAATCGTCTTGTCGAGCTTTTGGCGGCGCTCCGTCAAAAAGTCATACATATCAACGTTGTTATTGGGATATTTGGCTTTGCGCTCTTCATCAACGCGGTTGTTATAATTAATCCAGTGCTGATATTGGCGGTGTTCGCTCGGGTCTTTGCTGTCAACAACTTTCGGTTCAACACCATACATAATTTTGTATTCATCAGCCAACAACTTGCCGTAACCGGACTTTTCTTCCTGTTTTGTGACAGGAGTTGCCACCGGCACTTTGTCCTGATTTTCTTGTTTAACCGGAACCGGAACGGGTGTCGGCGCTTGGTCTTTTTGTTTGTCTTTCACGCGTTTTTTAGCCTGTTCCGCCAAGTCATGCGGGTTTGCGCCAATTCGTTGAGCCAACGAGCGATTTTCACCCTGATTGTCATGAACCACAACAAACGGCAAAACCTCACGATAGTCAGTCTTGTTTTCAACAAAACGGTCATAAATCGGGTCTTCTGCGGGGTGTTGATTGGGCTCATACCCGGGGTCGGCATCTTTATTGTAAGAGTCCACGGGTCTTGAGCCGTCACCGGTGTGGTCAAAGTCTTTAATTTTACCCACATCATTGAGCGTGGTGTTGCCGTTTTCATCCACGCTTAACTGACCACCGACATGGTCTTCAACCTTATGAATAACCTGATAATCGGTTTCAGTCAACTCTTCACCACGCAACGCTTTTTGGAACACATCTTGATAGTTGACGACATTGCCGTCTTTATCGGTAGCACTCAAAACCTCGCCGATAGGCTGACCACTGTCAGAAACCGCATCGGGATTTGGCGCCAAGACATTGGCTTGATAAAGTTTATAGAGCAACATTTCGCTGTTTGATTCAAACTTGCCGTCAACATAGCTGCTCATATCCTTGTGAGTTTCGGCAAGCTTGTCCAGAGCCTGAATAGCGTTTTGGTGAGCATCTTCGCTGTGTGCCAACGGGTCTGATGAGTTGGGGTCTTGATAGTCATGATGAACCCATTGTTTATCAAGATATTCGCTGTAACGAACGCCGTCATTGCGCATTTCGGCATATTTCAGTTCCTCGGCAGAATAGTCTCGCGTTTCAAAACCGGCTTTGCCGTCAGATACTTTGAAAGCGCCTTCAGCATTGGGGTCAACGCCATGTTCGCGAACAATACCCATTTCCTCAAGTTTTTCAGGAGCGGTGTTTTTCAACTCTTCAATTCTGTTATGATCGGTTATCGTCTCGTTATGATGACCTTGAACATCCAGTCCGGTTTCGTGCATGCCATATCCCAAAGCCGAGCTTGTGCCAATAGCCGAGGCGGCGGAGCAGGCAACGGAAAACGCCGCCACACCCAAAGACTTTTTCCAGGTCTCGCCTTTTTCTCTTTGTCTTTTGAAAGTTTTAATAAAGTTGGTGGCGCTGCCGATAGCCATCGAGGCTTTTCCAAGCAAGCCTGCGGCCATCCCGCCGCCCAAACCTGCGGCAACGGTTGCCGCAGCGCTGGTTGCAATTTCACCGGCATGATCTTTCAAAAACTTCCATCCGCTAAATGCCCGATTGTTGGCTTTGGCTTCTTTTTTCAAACGTCTGTACTTTGTGCCCAAACGCCATGCCGCTTGTCCGCCGACATAACCGGCGTAAAGCAAATTGCCTCCGGGGATAAAACTTGAGCCGTAACGTGCAAGCTGATTAAGAGCCTGCCGACCGATATTCCCTCTAATAGCTTTGGCTTGGGTTTTGGCAATAGTGTAATACGGGTCAAAACGCTTAATGCAAGTATTGTCGAGCTTGCGGAGACCTTCGGCCATGTGCCCGACGGCGTTGGTTTCTTTGCCGATTTTAGATCCCAAGCGGTTCAAGTAACCAAAACCTTCATTGGTGTGATGAGCAAAACCGGTCACAACAGCTTTATTATCAACCTTATATTTTGTGCCGGACAGAATTGTGTTAACAGCATTTTGCACATCGGCGCCGGCACGGTCAGCCGGATAAGGTTGCGGCTCATAAGACGGGTCTTTCTGGTGCTTTTGCGCTTCAGCCTCCGCAAATTTAGCCGTCTCATTGGTGACAATCATACGCTCAAATTCTTCTTTGAACGCTACGTCAATCTCATCTTGAAGAGCTTCGTCTAACTTTTCACCCTTGGCGCCTTTGTTTCTAACAGCAACGCTTCTGGCGGCTTTTTCTTTGACCGCTTCATTAAATGAGCCAATCAACTCCTCACGCTTAGCCTCATCGCTAAACTCAAACGCTAACCACAAACTTTCGGTGGATACAAGTTTGCCATCATCGCTCTTTGTTTTAATTGGGTTGAATTTTTCATCATCTTTGCACTGTTTTTGTGCGCGTAGATATGTTGCATTAATTTCCGCCGCGTCTTTAGGCGAAAGACTTTGAAAACCATTTGCCTCATCATACTTTTCAATTTCGGCGTTCATTTTGCCGCGGCAGGTTTCCAATTTTTGTTTCAGCTCTTCGTCTTTGGGGTTTTTCTCCTCAACGTACTGATACATTTCCATTGAACCGTCATAAACATCGGCAATGTTGGATTGGTCAACCACCGTCTCGCCGTTGGCAAAACGATTGATGTTGCCGATCATTGTCTCCATAATCGCGGCGCGGGTGTTGGTCATAGATTGCTTAACATTGTCGTCACGAACGTGCTTTTCGGCCTCTTCCAACTGTTTTGAGGTGTCAACCAAACGTTTGGGCGGATATTGTTCGGCGATAGCCTTTTTCAGCTCAACTTCTTTTTCATTAAACTGCTGAATTTCTTCGGGTTTAAGGTCGGCTTTAGCGGTATTAATAGCGGATTGCTGATGTTCAAAATCAAGAGAATCAAAGTTCTGCGGCAGTTTGTTCATACCGCGCAACACCTCACGGTCAATACCTTTTTGCATAGGTGCTGTGCTTAAAAACTCGGTATTTTCGCCGCTGAGCAGTTGTTGCCACTCATCGGAGTTATAGTTGCTTGTCGGAGTTTCGGCGGCATTTTCACGCGGCTGTTCGGTCGGTGCGGGAGCATTGTCAACATTTTCCTGATTGTCACCGCCGGTCGGCATATCTTCACGGGTGGCGGTGTCGGTATTTTGCTCGGTTTGCGCATTGGTATCAGCTTGCGCCTGAGCCCGAGCGTCTTCCTCGGCAATCCCCTCTCTTCTTCTTGCAATCCATGCTCTTCGTGTTTCTGCCTTTCGCTCTTCATTATAGCTGTCATAGCGCGCTCTGAGAACCGGATTACCCAAATACTCACGCTCAAACAGTTCGTTCATTTCAGCATCGCTCATATCAGCCATGATAACACTCCTTGCCTTGTAACAACCTTAAATTACCTCAATTTTACCAGATTTCCGACAACTTGTCAATATTTTGTCTAAACAGAATCGCCGATACAAAATTATTGCCGCTTTTCACCGCAAAATACCACAATTTACTTGCCTTTTGATGATAAACGCCTTAAATAAATAATACGTTAATAAAAAACATTTTTAGTAGAGTAATCATGAGTGAATTGGATTATTACGAAGTTCTTGGCGTGTCCAAAACAGCAACTTCGGACGAACTTAAACGCGCTTATCGTAGTCAGGCGATGAAATACCATCCGGATCGCAATCCGGACAATCCGGAAGCTGAAAATCGTTTTAAGGAGATAAACGAGGCTTATGACGTTTTGAAAGACGAGCAAAAACGCGCGGCTTATGACCGCTACGGCAAGCAGGCTTTTCAAAATGGGCAGGGTGGCAATCCGTTTGGCGGATTTGGCTTTGACTTTAACGGCGCCGGTGGTTTTAGTGATATCTTTGGCGATATTTTCTCCGAGTTTATGGGTGGTGGTCAGCGAGGCTATAATCGCACCGCGGCGCAAGACGGCGCCGATTTGCGTTACAACCTTGAAATTTCGTTGGAAGAGGCTTTTTCCGGTGTTGAAAAAGAAATCACCGTGCCACACTCAGAGGTCTGTGAAGATTGCCACGGCTACGGCACCGAAGACGGCAAAGAGGCGCCGATTTGCCCCACCTGTCACGGACACGGCAAAGTTCACTCGCAAAAAGGCGGCTTTTTTATTGTTGAAACGACTTGCCCCACTTGTAAAGGGCAGGGACGTGTTATTAAATCCGCTTGCAAAAAATGCCATGGCGAGGGTTTAATCCATAGTGAAAAACAAATCAAAGTCAAAATTCCCGCCGGTATTGAAAACGACACGCGTATGCGCGTTGCCGGCGCCGGTGAGGCGGGTTTACGCGGTGGTCAGGATGGCGATTTATATGTTTTTATCAGCATCACCGGACACAAACTTTATGCTCGTGAGGGGGCAAATCTTTATACCACAGTGCCGGTTTCAATGACCTGCGCGGCGTTGGGCGGCAAAATGACAATCCCAAGCATTGATGGCCGTTCGATAGAAATTTCTATCCCCGCCGGCACTCAGACCAACCAGCAAATTAAGGTTGGCGGCGAGGGTATGCCGACCATCCGCTCCAAATATAAAGGCGATTTGTTTGTCCGCTTTATGGTTGAAACGCCGGTTAATTTATCATCTCGCCAAAAAGAACTGTTGGCGGAGTTTCAAAAACTGGAAGAAGACAATAAGTGCCAACCGCAAAGCAAAGGCTTTGTCGACAAGGTTAAAGATCTGTTCAAATCTGTTGCTTAAGGTTGATATTATAATACAAAAAAACGCCGAGCATTTTTATAAAGCTCGGCGTTTTGTTTAACTTAATGTCGTTTTTCTCTCTCAGCCAACCACTTTTTGTGGCTTGTGCGTGTGGTCAAAGCGAATACTCTTCTGAGACTGACCGCAAACACGTTTAACACCCTTCTGAGAGGTAAGTTTCTGCGTCTTACCGTCAGAGAACTTCGGCTGAGGACGGTGATTAAACTTACGCTTAAACGCAGGCTTAATATCCTCCTCAATCACAGTGTGAATGCAACGTATCGGAAAACACAAAAAGGTTCCGATAACATAAACAACATAATGTCTTGAAATCATAATAATGTATTTTAAAAGATTAATAATAAATTTGATGTTGCCAAGATAATCTTTTGCGTTTGAATAAGCAACAAAAAAATGTCTATTTTTTGCAAAATAGACATTTTTTTAGGAGTTTATGAGCTTATTTTACTTCTTCAAAGTCAGCATCGACAACTTTTTCGTCTTTGCTTTCCTGAGCTTGAGCTCCAGCTTCAGCACCCTGAGCGCCGGTAGCGCCGGCTTCAGGAGCGGCTTGTTTATACATTGCCTCGCCCAGTTTCAAAGAAGCCTGCATCAAAGCCTCGGTTTTTTCTTTGATAGAGTTCAAATCATCGCCCTCGGCGGCTGTCTTCAAAGCGTTCATGGCGTTTTCAATAGCCTCTTTCTCGGCGGCGCTGATTTTGTCGCCATTTTCCTTCAAAGTTTTTTCCGTGGCATGAATCAAACCTTCAGCTTGGTTCTTAGCCTCGACCAACTCTTTTTTCTGCTTATCAGCCTGTGCGTTAGCCTCGGCGTCTTTAACCATTTTTTCAATATCGGCGTCGCTCAAACCACCGCTGGCCTGAATACGAATAGCCTGTTCTTTGTTTGTAGCCTTATCTTTAGCCGAAACATTAACAATACCGTTAGCATCAATATCAAAAGTAACTTCGATTTGCGGCATACCGCGCGGAGCAGGCGGAATACCAACCAAATCAAACTGACCAAGCAGTTTGTTGTCTTGCGCCATCTCGCGCTCACCTTGAAAGACGCGAATAGTAACAGCGGTCTGACCGTCTTCTGCGGTAGAAAATACCTGAGATTTACGGGTCGGAATTGTGGTGTTGCGGTCAATCAAACGAGTGAACACGCCGCCCAAAGTTTCAATACCCAAAGACAACGGGGTCACATCAAGCAGCAACACGTCTTTAACGTCACCCATCAAAACACCGCCCTGAATAGCAGCGCCCACAGCCACAACCTCATCGGGGTTAACACCTTTATGAGGCTCTTTACCGAAGATTTCTTTTACTTTTTCCTGAACTTTCGGCATACGAGTCATACCGCCGACCAGAATAACCTCACTGATGTCGCTGGCTTTAATACCGGCGTCAGCCAAAGCTTTTTGGCAAGGAGCAACCGTGCGGTCAATCAAATCTTCAACCAAAGATTCCAATTTAGCGCGGGTCAACTTAATGTTCAGGTGTTTCGGCCCTGTTGCGTCCGCGGTAATAAACGGCAGGTTAATATCTGTCTGTGTAACCGAAGACAACTCGATTTTAGCTTTTTCAGCGGCCTCTTTCAAGCGTTGCAAAGCCAAACGATCGTTTTTGAGGTCGATACCGGTTTCTTTTTTGAACTCGTCAGTCAAATAAGTTACCAAACGTTGGTCAAAGTCTTCACCGCCAAGGAACGTATCGCCGTTGGTTGATTTTACTTCAAACACGCCGTCGCCGATTTCCAAAATAGAAATATCAAAGGTACCGCCACCAAGGTCATAAACCGCGATTGTGCCGTTAGCCTTCTTGTCCATACCATAAGCCAAAGCTGCGGCTGTCGGCTCGTTGATAATACGCAACACATCCAAGCCTGCAATTTTACCGGCGTCTTTGGTTGCCTGACGTTGAGAGTCGTTAAAATATGCCGGAACGGTAATAACCGCTTTTTCTACTTTTTCACCCAAATAGCTCTCGGCGTATTCCTTAATTTTCTGCAACACGATAGCCGAAATCTGAGAAGGGGCGTATTTCTGACCCTTAACTTCAACCCAAGCATCGCCGTTGTCACCGTTGATAATTTTGAACGGTACCAAAGCCTTGTCTTTTTCAACTTCCGGAGAGTTAAAACGACGTCCGATTAAACGTTTGATGGCGAACAAGGTGTTTTCAGGGTTAGTCACAGCTTGACGTTTTGCCGGAAAGCCGACCAAACGTTCCGTGTCCGTAAAAGCAACCATAGAAGGGGTTGTTCTGGCACCTTCGCTGTTTTCCAAAACTTTTGGATCTTTACCGTCCATAACAGCAAAGCAGGAGTTTGTCGTACCCAAGTCGATACCAATAACTTTATTGCTCATAATTTGTTTCCTCTAATAAAATTAACATTTATCAATCTTTCTAATAGGCTATATAGGGAGCGATTTTTGCATCCGCAAGGGTATATGCAAAAAATTTTGCATATTTTAATTATAAAAATCAGAAAAATTAGCTTAATCCGTAATGGTGTATGCGTTGCCGCTCTCAACCACCGATTCCGCCAACGACAGATCGTCGTCATTGGTGGCATAAATACGATACAGCGGTTCGCCGGCTTCAACCGTGTCGCCGACTTTTTTGAACAGGTCGAGCCCCGCGCCCGCATATTGCCGCGCGCCTGCCCAAATACCGATACGGTTAATCTGTTGATTGTCAATCGCCGCCACTTCACCGCTTTCGGGTGCCAACACATCGCGATAAGACGAGCCCAAAACCGCGGGTTCTTTTTTGCCTTGCGCTTTAATAATGTCATTGAGTTTTTCTAAGGCCTTGCCGGATTTTAAAATATCCTCGGCGGTGGTGTATCCTTGTCCGCCGCGCAACTGTGGGTCAAATTCCAAAATTCGACCGGCCAAAAACAATGATTTTTCCATCAAATCTTGCGGCGCGTGAGGTTTATTTTTCAATACTTGAACCACGTCGCGCGCTTCCAACACCGCGCCCACGCCGTTGCCGATTGGCTCGCGTCCGTCCGTAATCACAACCTCAATGTCAATACCCAGTCGGTCGCCCGTAAATTCGGCCAATTTGCGCAGTTTAATCGCCTCATAAGCGGTTTTCACGCGCGATTTTTCGCCCACCGGTAAATCAAGCAACAAATGCGTAACACCGGACGCCGCCTTAATTGCCAAAATTGAGGTCAGCAAAAACTCTTGTTGCGTCAGGCTCATATGGCGCTCCACGCTGGCAATCGACTTGACTGCCTCCACAATGCCCAAATGCTCATAATTGGCAATAACCGCGCGGTTGCTGGCCACCAACGCCTTAAATTTTTCTTGATTCAGATTTACGTCGCATAACACGTTCATCGTGTCGGCAACACTGGCGCAAGAAGTTGTCGATTTTGCCACCGTCCGCGGCATAGCCAAACCATAAGCGCCGACAATCGCAGCGATGATAATGTCGGTTTTGTTTCCCGGAACTCCACCCATACAGTGGTAGTCGGTCACAATATTTTCATAATCCCAACTGATACGATTGTTGTTGATGAGCGCCTCAGTCAGCCCCAACACTTCGTTAGCGCTGATAAACGTGCCTCCCGCCACGATAAACGAGGCGATGTCCACATTAGAGTAACGGTGGTTGATAATGTCTTTGACAATAAATTTATAGTCTTGCGGCGATAAAATATTACCGGCTATTTTCCGCTTTAATGCCATACGGCTCGGCGCCGGCGCCGCCAGACTGATGGAAACTTCAGTGCCGCTCGGCTCGCCCAAATCAGCAAAAGCCTCGTCGTTCAACCCCAACTGATTGGGCGCGACAAAAGCGTCGTCTTCCACAATTTGCAAAAACGCGTAAATCTTGCGGTTTTCGGTCTGAATTTCCACCTGCGACAACGCCGAAATATCATCAACCGCATATTCCAAGCAGTTTTTGTTCAGATAAGCCAAATTTTCATTAAAAGACTTGATGTTAATGTGTTTTAACGAAAGCATTTAACCCTCCGTTGCGGTTTAGGCGATTATTTTTTCTCAAGCAAGGCGCGGCAGATTGCCGGTTTTTTGTGGGTCAGAATACTAATAACCTTAACCAGTTGCTCTTTCATTTCCGAACGAGTTACCACAATATCGACCATGCCGTGCTCCAACAGATATTCCGCGCGTTGAAAACCTTCCGGTAACTTTTCACGAATAGTCTGTTCAATCACTCTGGCGCCTGCAAAACCGATAATACACCCTTTTTCGGCAATATGCACATCACCGAGCATGGCAAACGATGCCGACACGCCGCCGGTGGTTGGGTCGGTTAAGATTGAGATATAAGGAATACCTTTTTCCTTCACCTGATTAATTGCCGCGGTCGTACGCGCCATCTGCATCAACGACAAAATACCTTCCTGCATTCTGGCTCCGCCCGAGGCTGTGACAATAATCAGCGGATAGTTGTTGCGGGCGGACAATTCAGCCGCTTTAACAATGCCCTCACCGACAGCCATACCCATAGAACCGCCCATAAACGCAAAATCCATAGCGGCAACCACACAAGGGATTCCGCCGATTTCACCATGCGCCACGCGAATAGCGTCATTAACCCCCGTTGCCTTGCGATAAGAGCGCAAACGGTCAATATATTTTTTAGAGTCCTTAAACTTCAACGGGTCTTCTTTGGTGTGTGGCAAGGCAATCTCTTCATAATCGCCGTCAAACAGCATTTTCAAACGCTTGTCCACAAACAAGCGCAGGTGATGTCCGCAACCGGTGCAAACATACATACTCTTTTTCAGCTCTTTAGAGAAAAGCATTTTGCCGCATACCGGACACTTAATCCACAAATTATCGGCAATATCCTCGTCCTTTACCGTAACTTTTTTCACTTTCGGACGAACAAAATCTGTAATCCAGTTCATTTAGTTAGTTCCATTTTCTTTATTTTCAACAGGTTCGGCCTCTTCCTCTGGCTTTTTGCCGAACCAACCGAACAGTTTGCGTTTTTCGGGCTTTTGCGCCTCTTTCTCGGCCTTAATCTGCTCCAAATTGCCTTGCAGGTCAGAGACAGTATCCGCCAAAATTTTCTGCTGTTTGCTCAATTTCTTATTCTTTTTCTTCTGTTTGCGCAAATCTTTGCGTACCGGAGCGTAAGACATCCAAGAGAAAAAGTTTCCGAGCAAAAAGCCGAATATAATAAAAAACAGCACAGCCACACTCAGGGAAACGGTAATCTCAATCGAAAAAGGCCACAAACTGAAAGTTGCCAAATCGTTATTAACAAAGGCAAAAATCAAAATGATAACAAGCAAAGGCAGTCCGATTATAGCTTTAATGAATCCCATGGCGTAGCCCCTTTTTTCATAGGTTTATTATTTTGCGTTCAACATCTCGTGCAGTTGTTTTCCGGTTTTAAAGTGCGGAATTCTTCTTTCTTCCACTTCCACCTTAGCGCCGGTGCGAGGGTTTTTAGCCGTGCGCGGCGTGCGGGTTCTGACTGAAAATGCGCCAAAGCCGCGAAACTCAACACGGTTACCTTCAGCCAACGAAGATATAATCTTGTCCAAAACCACCGTGACGATACGATCAACATCTTTCAAAGTAAGGTGCGGGTTTTTATTCAAAATTTTTTCAATCAATTCAGACTTTGTCACAATATACCTCTTTAATATAATTTAGTTTTCTATAAGTTACCTGTTTTTATTTTATAAATCAATATCGCAAATTGATAAAAAACAAAAAAATATCGCTAAGTTATCCCATATTTTATTCCGCGATATGCTCCACCGCCAACGGATGATGGTTTTCGCCCAGCTCAATGTCTTCAATTTTATCAATACGCCGCGATATTTTGCTCGAAGAGATTCTGATGTCGCCAATATCTTTGGCGGCTTGTTCAAAATGTTTCGACAAACTTTCGACACGGTCGTCAAGCCTGCAAATGTCTTCCACCAATGTTCCGACTTCTTTTTGAATAACGCCGGCTTGTTCGCGCATAGTGGCGTCTTTCAACACGGCTCGCACGGTGTTAAGCGTGGCCATCAACGTGGTCGGCGACACAATCCACACCTTTGAACGATAAGAAACTTCCACCACATCGGTAAAATTGGTATATAGCTCGGCATAAATCGATTCTGCCGGCAAAAACATCAACGCCGATTCCGCCGTCTCTCCGGCAATAATATATTTTTCGGCAATATCTTTAATGTGCTTAAGAACCGAAGCCTTAAAAAAACGCTCCGCCTCAATTTTTTCGCGCTCGGAACCGGCGTTGCGCAAAGCCTGATAGCTCTCGAGCGGAAACTTGGAGTCAATCACGATTGTCCCCGGAGGATTCGGTAGCTTTAACACGCAGTCGGCGCGTTTTTGGTTGCTCAACACGCATTGAAACTCATAAGCCGACGGCGGCAAAATAGACTTGACCAAATCATTGAGCTGAATTTCACCAAACGCGCCGCGCGCCTGTTTGTTTGACAACACTTCCTGCAACGAGACAACTTGCTCTGAAAGGTGGGATATTTTTTGTTGCGCGACATCAATTTTGGCCAATCGTTCACGCAAATCTTTAATGGTTTCGGCGGTTTTGTCGGTTGATTGTTGCAGACCGTCGCCCACACTTTTGGTCACAGCCAGCAATTTTTCATCCATCAGCTTAAGAACCGAGATTTTTTGTTCATTAATCGCCTCGGCAATATGCCCTTGCTGCCGCGCGGAGGATTCGGAAAGCTGCGACATCCGCCCCGCCAACTCCGCTTGCCCCCGAAACAGAGTGTCTGCTAGGGTGCGCAACTCGCGATTTTCTTTTTTTGAAAAGAGCAAAAACATATTACCGCACAGCAAAACAACAATGACTATGCCCAAAATTTGTAGCCAGATTTCGCTCATTAAAAACCGTCCTTAGTTCTCGGGCAGATTGCGTCCCATAGCCAAAAACTTGGTCGTGCGTTGTTTTTTCAGCTCTTCCCCGCTCATATTTTTAAGTTCTCGCAAGTGCTTGGCAATACAATCGCCCACTTTTTCAATCGTCATAGCCGGATCACGGTGCGCGCCGCCCAACGGTTCTTTGATAATCTCATCAATAACGCCAAATTGACGCAGGTCTTGAGCCGTCAGACGCAAAGCCTCGGTCGCTTCCTGCACTTTGTCGGCGGAACGCCACAAAATCGAGGCGCAACCTTCCGGAGAAATAACCGAATAAATTGAGTTCTCAAGCATTAGAATACGGTTTGCGGTGGCGATGGCAATCGCGCCGCCCGAGCCGCCCATACCGATAACAATAGAGATAATCGGCGTTTTAATTTGCAAACATTTTTGAATAGAAGAGGCAATGGCCTCGGCTTGTCCGCGGGCTTCGGCGTCAATCCCTGGGAACGCGCCGTCCGTGTCCACAAACGAAATGACCGGCATATTAAATTTGTCCGCCATATCCATCAAACGTTGCGCCTTGCGGTATCCCTCGGGTTTGGCCATACCGAAATTATATTTCATTCTGGATTCTAGGTCGTGCCCCTTTTCCTGTCCGATAACCACGACCGACGTGTCGCGAAACCGTCCGATTCCCGCAATCATCGCCGCGTCGTCGCCGAACAGGCGATCACCGCACAACGGGGTAAAGTCTTCAATCAAAGCGTGAACATAGTCCAAACAATGCGGACGTTGCGGATGGCGTGAAACCTGCAATTTCTGCCACGGTGTCAAGTTGGCGTAAGTCAACTTCATTTGGCGTTCGAGCTTTTGAGTCAAACGATTGGTCTCTTGAGAAATATCAACATCTTCATTTTTAGCCAAAAGTTTCAAACCTTCGATTTTAGCCTCAATTTCCACAATATTTTTTTCAAAATCCAAAATCTGCGTATTCGTCTGATTCATTATTCTTCTCTTCAAAATTAAAAAAACTGACCCTGTTATATCACAAAAAAAACAAATTTCGACTATTATTTTAAAAAGTTGTTGATTTTGTTTCTATAAGTCTCTTGATTAGTCGCTGAAATTGTTTGCAAAAATTCAGATTTGGAATAGAATAAGCGGCAATAAGTCAGAAGATTTAAGGAGTACGACCGTGTTGTCAGCAGCATTTTTCTTTTCGGTTTTTGCCAGTGTGATTTGGTTTTTTTATGCTTTGGGCAATTTGGGGGGCGATGGCGCTAATGCGTTTGCCGTCACCACGGCGGTGGTCGTGTTGCCGGTTTTTATCCTTTGGGCGATTTTCGGCTATGTTTATCAATATCTTAGCGCGTCGGTCTTGAACAAAAATATGTATTCTTTGTTCAAACAGATGAAAAAAAATCAGGAATATTCCGATGTCATCGCTAAAGTAATGCTTGAGGCACGCCAAAATCTTCAAGACAATATCATATTAAGCAAGTTTGATGTTTTTGTGGCAGATATGAACGAGCTGTTGTCAGAAATTATTGCCCGCGGCGGTTTGTCCTCGTCGGAACAAATTGATCACCTGTGGGTTAAGGTTAAAAATGGTGGAAAATGGGCTTTCGGCAAGGTGATTATTGAATTGAGCCAAACGCAGCCCAATCTGCCTGACAGATTATTGCAAAAAGCCCTGCGTGATGTGGTGTTGGGCGGAACAATACTTGAGTTTTGCTCTCGTTACCAAACCTTGATAGGCTCGCTTGAAAAACACGACCGCGAGCGCTTGTTTCTAAATGTTTTAGAAACGGGCGTTATGGGAAAAGTCTTTTCTCTGTTGGCCTCTCCTGCCGATTCTATCCGTCAAAACCGCGATTTGACATTGGCTCGCGCGCAAATGACCGAGCCTGAGCCACAGCCTGAGCCGGTTGTGGCGGCTAAACCACAATCTTATCAAATTTCAACGCCAACTTCTGAGCCTGAAAACCGCTTGTCTGAAAATGCGCGCCGCCTGTTTATAAACACCTTCACCCGCCGCAAAAAGTCCGAGCCCGAGCCGGAAACGAGCCCGTCCTCCGCGACCGAGGCAGATCCTTTGTCTTTGGCATTTGCCAAGAGCTTTGGCGCGCCGCAGTCCGCTGAGGCTGAACCTCATTTTGAAACGCCCGCGCCCGCTGAACCTGAACCAACCGTTGCTGTTGAGAATAAGTTTACGTTTGAGCCGGCGGCAGTCACCGAGCCTGAGCCGGTCGCTATGCCTGAAATTATTATCAATCACCATACCGAGGCGGAAGAAACAGCCGCGCCGTCCTTAGACGCGGTTTCTGCTCTTCAATCCGAGCCCGAACCGGCAGCGCCGACAGTGTCTGCGGTTACGCCGGAGTTGGAGCAGGGCTTTTTCTCTTCCGGAGAAAAACTCAACGCCATCCGTCAGGAGTGGGAAAACGCCAAACAGCGAGACATCAGCGTTAGCAAAGAGCCGACTTTCGCGCCGGAGGAAGGTATGCCTGAGCCTAAAGTGGGCAATGATGACGACTATTCTTATCCGTTTGGCGGGTGGACAAATGCCGACAACTATAACAAATAGATTGGCGGCGCTTGTGGGGTGTCTGCTGTTTTGCACGGCGGCGCACGCCAAAACACTGCCATATTTGGCGCTTTATGGCCGAGCCGAATATCCGGCTGATTTTTCGCATTTTTCTTATGTCAATCCCTGTGCGCCCAAAGGGGGACGGATGGTTGCCCCGACCTATGGCACTTTTGACAATTTTAACCCCTTTATCTTTAAGGGCATAGCCGACGGCGGCTATACCGTGTCGCTGACATTAGATACGTTGGGCGTGACGGCGGTTGATGATATTTCCACGATTTATCCGTTGTTGGCCAAAGCCTTTGAATATCCGGCGGACAAAAGCTATGTCGGTTTTATTTTGGATGAACGCGCCAAATTTCGTGACGGCACGCCGGTTTTGGCCGATGATGTGATTTTTTCTTATAACGCGTTGGTTGAAAAAGGTCAGCCGCTGTATAAAATTTATTATGCCGATGTGGAGCGAGTGGAAAAACTTAATGACCGCCATGTGCGTTTTTACTTCAAAAAAGACAGCAAAAACCGTGAATTGCCGTTGATTTTGGCGCAAATGAGCATTTATTCCGCCGCCGATTGGCAGGGCAAAGATTTTGCCACGCCGACTTTAACGCCGCCCCTCGGGAGCGGACCTTATTACCTTGATAAATTTTCGGTCAATCAATACATTGTTTTCAAGCGCAACCCCGATTATTGGGCGAAAGACTTGCCGAGCCGCAAGGGGATGTATAATTTTGATGAGTTGCGTTATGACTACTATCAAGACACCACGGTCACTTTGCAGGCGTTGTTTGCCGGCAATATCGACACGCGTGAGGAATACATCGCCAAAATCTGGGCGACCGGCTACGACAACGATATAATTAAAAGCGGAAAAGTTATCAAGGCGGATATTCTGCACAACAATGCCGCGCCGCTGCAAAATTTTGCCTTTAACCTGCGCAAAGACAAGTTTAAAGACCGCCGTGTGCGTCAGGCAATTGCGTTGGCATTTAATTTTGAGTGGGCGAACGAAAACCTGTTTTATGGGCAATACCGCCGCATAAACAGCTTTTTCCCCAATACCGGCATGGAGGCGACTGGCTTGCCGCAAGGAAAAGAGTTAGCCTTGCTCAATCGCTATCGTGCGCAGTTGGATAGTGATATTTTCACCACGCCGCCAACCCAACCCCAACATCCCACCCCGTCCGCAACCCGACAAAATCTCCGCCAAGCGGTTAAATTACTACAAGCCGCGGGCTATGATTTTGTGAACGGCAAAATGACCAACCTCCAAACCGGAGAACCGCTTGAATTTGAGGTTTTGGGTAACTCTGCTAATGGCTCATCTTTCACGCGGGTTATGTTGCCGTTTATTGCCAACCTCAAAAAAATCGGCGTCAAGCTCAAGTTTCGCAATATTGAGCCGAGCGTGTTCAAAAACCGTCTGGATAATTTTGATTTTGACGTGGCGATAGCCGGCTTTGGTGTTAGTCGTATGCCTGGTAACGAGCAATTTGAAATGTGGGGCTCGCAAGCCGGAGACCAAAAAGGCAGCTATAATATTATCGGTGTTAAAAATCCGGTGGTTGACGCTCTGATTAAGGCGGTGGTGACAGCCCAAACCAAAGATGACTATGAAGCCGCCGTTAAAGCTCTGGACAGGGTGTTGTTGCACGGTTGCTACCTTATTCCGCACTGGTATTCGCCCACCCAACGCGTGGCTTATTGGGATAAGTTCGCCCAACCGCAAACCAAAGTCAAAACCGGATTTCTACCACACACATGGTGGATGAAAGACTTGTCAAAATGAGAAATTATATTATCAAACGCCTGTTGCTGATTCCCCTCACGCTGTTGGGTATTTTGTCGCTTAATTTTTTGATTATTCAGCTTGCCCCCGGCGGACCGATAGAACACACTTTAGCGCAATATCGCGGTATGAATACCGACGCCGCCTCGGCGGTCAGCTCTTCGGCGCAAGTCAAAATGCACGAGGCGCAAAGTCGCTATCAGGGCGCGCAGGGTGTGCCCGAAGATTTGGTCAAAGCTCTGGAAAAACAATTTGGATTTGACCGACCGTCGCACGAACGCTTTGTTAAAATGCTCAAAGACTATGCGGTTTTTGACTTTGGCAAAAGTTTTTACCGCGATAAAACGGTTTGGCAGTTGATAAAAGAGCGTATGCCGGTTTCAATCTCGCTGGGTGTTTGGTCAACCCTGTTGATTTATCTGATAGCTATTCCGCTCGGTATAAAAAAAGCGGTCAAAGACGGAAGCTCGTTTGACATTTGGAGCTCGTTTTTAGTGGTTATCGGCGCGGCGATACCGGTGTTTTTGTTTGCGGTGTTTTTGATTGTGGTGTTTGCCGGCGGCATTTATTTTCAGTGGTTTCCGCTGCGTGGATTGACCTCCGACAACTGGGACACCTTAAGTTTAGGCGGCAAAATCATAGACTATTTTTGGCATATCACCTTGCCGGTTGTCGCCATGGTTATCGGCGGTTTTGCCGGCTTGACCATGCTGACCAAAAATTCGTTTTTGGATGAAATCAACAAACCCTACGTACTGACAGCGCGCGCCAAAGGCTTGAGTGAGCATAAAATCTTGTATGGACATATTTTCCGCAACGCCATGCTGATTGTTATTGCCGGTTTTCCGTCCTTGTTGCTCAAAATGCTGTTCACCGGCTCTTTGTTAATTGAGGTGATTTTCTCCCTCAACGGTTTAGGCTTGTTGGGTTATGAGTCAATTATGACCCGTGACTATCCGGTGGTTTTTGGAACATTATACATATTTGCCTTGTTGGGTTTGGTTCTAAAACTCATCAGCGATATAACCTATTCTTTGGTCGACCCTCGTATCAATTTTGATAAAATCTAAAGTCTAGCGATGAAAAACCGCCCTTAACGCCCTATCTAAAACACAGGGAGGGCATTTTATGGAAAATTTAGGTCATACCAACACAATAGACGCGCTGACGATTAATAAAAACATCGGTCTTCGCATTAAGCTTTTGCGAGAGCTTTCCGCGCGCACCCAAAACGATTTGGCGCGCAGTCTCGGCATTTCTTTTCAGCAGGTGCAAAAATATGAAAAAGGGCAGAGCAACATTTCCGCCGCCCGCTTATTTCATATCAGTCAAATTTTGGGTAGTGACATTGGTTTCTTTTTTGAAGACGGAGATAACCGCGCGGTTTCGCCCTCGGATATCTGTATTGCCGCCGAGCCGGATGTCTTAGAGTTTTTGCAGTACCGCCAAAAGGTTAAAAATAAGGATGTAAGCGTCGCCATGCGCTCTCTGCTCAATGCTTTGAGTACGAATAATCCCCACTAAAGCCCCAAAAAAAATACCTTCGGAATTGCTCCCGAAGGTATCTTTTTAAGTTCGCTCAAATGCTAAAGATTAAGCATTTTTCTTCAAAGCCTCGCCCAAGGCATCGCCAAAGGCAGAATTTGAAGAAGAAGTATTAGAATATTCTTCCAAAGCTTTCTTCTCTTCTTCAATTTCCAAAGCTTTTACAGACAAGCCGATTTTACCGTTTTTCTTGTCAACAGAAGTAACTTTGGCTTCCAAAACATCGCCTTCTTTGTAGTTGTCGAGGTTTTGACCGGCCTTATCTTTTGACAAGTCAGCTTTTTTAATGCTTGCGGTCAAGCCATTAACGTCAACAGTAACGCCTTTGTCTTCAATAGCGGTAACGGTTGCTTTAACAACATCACCTTTCTTAACGCCTTCCAAAGCGCCGGCAACGGTGCTTTCGGTCAGCTGTTTGATACCAAGGCTGATACGTTCTTTTTCAACATCAACGTCAATGATTTTAGCTTGAATATCTTGACCTTTTGCATAGTCTTTAACGGCTTCTTCACCTGATTTGTCCCAAGAAATATCGGACAAGTGAATCATACCGTCAATCTCGTCAGACAAACCAACAAACAAACCGAATTCGGTAATGTTTTTGATTTTACCTTCGATAACGGATCCGACCGGATGCTCTTCAATATAAGCAGCCCAAGGATTCGGAGTGCATTGTTTGATACCCAGAGAGATACGACGTTTGTCAGCATCAACTTCCAAAACCTTAACTTCAACTTCCTGAGAAGTAGAAACGATTTTACCCGGGTGAACGTTTTTACGAGTCCAGCTCATTTCAGAAACGTGAACCAAACCTTCAATGCCGTCTTCGAGCTCAACAAAAGCACCATAATCGGTAATATTTGTGACTTTACCTTTGCAAATATCGCCGACTTTGAACTTCTCGGCAACGTTCTGCCATGGGTCGCTCTCAAGCTGTTTCATACCCAAAGAAATGCGTTGGTTGTCTTCGTTGAACTTGATAACCTGAACTTTAACGGTCTGACCAACAGACAAAACTTCTGCCGGATGATTGATACGTTTCCAAGAAATATCGGTAACGTGCAACAAACCGTCAACGCCGCCCAAATCAATGAACGCGCCGTAATCGGTAATGTTTTTAACAACACCTTCCAAAACAGAGCCTTCTTTGAGGTCGCCGATGAGTTCGGCGCGAGCTTCAGCGCGGGTTTCTTCCAAAACAACGCGGCGAGAAACAACGATGTTGCCTCTAACCTTGTCCATTTTCAAAATTTGGAACGGCTGAGAAATACCCATCAAAGGCGTAATGTCGCGGATAGGACGGATGTCGATTTGAGAGCCGGGCAAGAATGCGATAGCGCCGTTCAAATCAACCGTAAAGCCGCCTTTAACACGACCAAAAATAACACCGTTGACTCTTTCGCCGGAGTTGAGACATTTCTCAAGGTCTTGCCAAACTTCTTCACGACGAGCTTTTTCACGAGACAAAACAATTTGACCGTCTTTGTCTTCATATCTGTCAACATAAACTTCAACTTTGTCGCCGACTTTGAGTTCCGGATTTTGACCGAATTCACGCAAAGGAATACGACCTTCAGATTTCAATCCGACGTCAACCATAGCGAAGTCGGGGGTCAAGCGGATAATAGTACCCTTAACAACAGAACCGGTAATAGAGTTTTCACCGAATTGTTCGTTCAACAATTCAGCAAAGTTTTCGGTCGTTTCAGGGATTTTAAATTCTGTGTTTGTCATAAATAAAATATTTTCAAAATGCCAACCCGACCTTCAATTATAAAACCGAAGTTTTGTCCTCCGGTATAAAACCGAAGTCTTTTCACTGGGCGGACTTGTACGAAATTAACGCAGTCTAAACCGGCGTACCCCGCGTCTAAACTGCGTTATTTATACAAGCAATATATTATTTTTCAAGTATTTTCTTTAAGAGGCTTTGAGTTTTTTATCAATTATTTTAAGCGAAAAAGCCAAAACCTCGTCAATCGCCATCGTAGAAGTATCAAAAATCACGGCGTCTGCGGCGGCGGTCATTGGCGCCGTGGCGCGGGAGGCGTCGCGCTCGTCACGCTCTTTCATGTCTTGCAAAACCTTCTGATAGTCGGCGTCAATTCCTTTGGCCTGAAATTCCTTAAAACGCCGCATTGCCCGAACTTCGGTTGACGCGGTGATAAAAAACTTAATATCGGCATTAGGGCAAACCACTGTGCCGGTGTCTCGTCCGTCAAAAATTGCGCCTTTTGCCGGTGTGCCGTCGGCAAAAATCGGCTTTTGGGCAAAATCTTGTTGCATTTTAAGCAATGCGGCTCTCACTTTTGGGTGAGCCGATACGATTGAGGCATATTTGCCGCCCACCGACGAGCGAAAATCAGGGTTTTTCGCCAGCTCGTGCATGTGAGCGAAAGTCAGAGCTTGCGCGTATTTTTCAGCCAAATTTTCATCAGACGGGTCGTCATGGTGCAAAAACATATCCAAACCGACCGCGCGATAAATCATACCGGTGTCAAAATAAGCCAGATGATAGGTTGACGCCAACACCGCGGCCAAAGTTCCTTTTCCGGCGGCGGCCGGTCCGTCTATGGTGATAATCATTTCCATCCTCAAAATATAAATTCACGTTTAGCGAAAATTTAACACATATTATCTAAAATAAGATTATATTTTTAGAGTTATACAGAGTTTTTGTTAATGGGAAAAATCAGATTATATGTGCCGCAACCTCTGAGCTTGAATCAAACGCTTGTTTTGCCCGAAGAGCAAAGCCATTACCTTTGCAATGTGATGAAGGTGAAACAAGGCGAGACGGTGTCGTGTTTTAACGGCTTGAGCGGCGAATACGGTTGCGAGGTGTGCGAGGTTTCCAAAAAGCATTGCTCTTTGCGGGTCATCAGCCACGACAAAGCCTTGCAGTCGGTGCCGGATATTTGGCTGTTGTTTGCGCCGGTCAAAAAAGACAATACCGATTTTATCGTGCAAAAGGCGGTGGAGTTGGGTGTTAAAAAAATTATTCCGGTCATCAGCCGCTATACCATGGCGGAGCGCATTAAAAAAGAGCGTTTTGTCGCCAATGCGATAGAGGCCGCCGAGCAGTGCCGTCGCACCGATGTGGCGGAAATTGCCGACGCGGTCAAGTTTGATGTCTTGCTCAACGAGTGGGATAAAACTCGCCTGTTGTATTATATGGACGAGACCCTGAACGGTCGTCCCGTGGCGGAGGTTTTTGCGCACGCGCCTGCGCCTTGCGCCATTTTGGTAGGACCTGAAGGTGGTTTTTCAGAGGCGGAATTAAATCGCCTGCGGCAAGAGCCTTTCGCTCGCGGCGTTAAACTCGGCAATCGCATTTTGCGCGCCGAAACGGCGGTGGCGGCGGCACTGTCTTGTTGGCAAGCCTTAAGTGGAGATTGGCAATGAAAATACTCATAGCGGACGATCACGAATTGTTTTTGAAAGGTGTCAGCCTGATTCTCTCCGGCAGTTATCCTAATGCCGAATTGGTTGAGGCGCACAACTACAACGATATTTTCAACATTATCGCCAAACAAGATGACTTTGACGTTATTATGACCGATTTGGCCATGCCCGGAGATGTGTGGAATAATGCAATCTTAAAAATTCACCAAACTCTGCCTGACACGCCGATAATCATTTTGTCAGCGGTGTTTGACCGCGAGATTGTGCAAAAAACCATTGAAATCGGGGTTTCCGGTTATATTTCAAAAACCGCGTCGCATACCGAAATTTTAGAGGCGTTAAATTTGGTGCTCTCGGGTGGTGTTTATCTGCCGCGTGATTTTTTGCAAACTCAAAAAATTTCAGAAAGCGAAAAGCTGTTTGACAGTGTTGTCAATCTCAAGCCGTCAGAAGAGTGCCACTTAACACCGCGTCAACTGGCGGTACTTGAGTGCGTGGCATCGGGCAAATCCAACAAGCAGATTGCTTATGAACTGGGGCTGACGGAAGGCACTGTCAAACTCCATGTGACCGCCATACTCAAAATTTTGGGTGTTTATAACCGCACCGCGGCGGTGATTGAGGCGGTCAAACGCGGGCTGATTAAAGAAAATTCCAACAAATAGAGGTTGCCATGATAAAACTGATAAGCGAGATTGAACAGGAAGAACAGCAAGAGCAGCAGGAAAAACTTGAGCTTGAGGGCAAAACCTTTATGTGCTCCAAAGACTTTCCCACGCCGATTTATCACACCGCCATATACCCCAATCTTTATGGCGAGGAAAAGTGGTTTAAGTTTTTTGGCTCGCGGCTGGTGAACAATATTTTGAGCCTGTTCACCCGTGACAAAATCATCAACTCGTTTATTGAAGAGGTTTATCCCAAGTCAAAAGTATTGCAAATGGGGGTTAGCTTTGGTGATGAGATTCAGGCGGTGGCTGAGCAGGTCGGCTTGAAAGGTCGCTTTGATGTGATAGACATCAACCATGCGCAGTTGACTTTTGCGCGGGAGCAACTTGGCGACGGCTACCCTCAGGTAAATTTTTATCACTATAACGCCGAGGACGACCTGCCCGAGGATTATGATACCATTATCTGCTATATGCTGTTGCACGAGCTGCCGATTGTCAGCAAAACGAAAGTGGTGAACAATGCCCTCAACCATATTCGTGAAGGCGGAAGGGTTATTTTTGTGGACTACGGACGCCCCTCCATATTGCATCCGTTAGCTTATGTGGTGCGGATGTTCAACCGCCTGTATCAACCCTTTGCCGAAAAACTTTGGGACAGAGAAATCGCCAGCTATGCCGATAAGGATTTGGACTTTAACTGGAAAAAGCAAAAGTTTTTGGGTGGGCTTTACCAACGCGTGGTCGTCACCCGCAAAGACAAAGATCAGGTTATTTATTAAGCAGGGCTGTAATCTCGGCGGCGATTTCTGCGGAAGGATAAAGAATTTTGCCTCCCTCAAATTTTTCGCAACCATTGGTTAACGGCGCGGCATAACCCCCGTCGTATAATGATTTGACAAAGCGGTGGTGCTTGGGCGTGAGCCAATCTTTGCCCTCAAACACAAAAACCGGTTTGCCTGTGCCGCAAGCCTCGCAACACATTGAGACAGAATCTCCGCTAACCGCGAAATTATCGGCGCAGGCGTAATATCCCATAATCGGGTTTTCATCTTTGCTTCCCCACAAAAACGTGTGCGCCGGAATATCTTTGAGAATATCGGTTATAATTTTCTCTTGTTCGACGCCGGTGCGCCGAGAATCTGTCATCAGTAAACTGCCGCCAATGCGCTCTTTGAGGGCTTTTACCGCCAGAGCAAAGTTTGTTGCGTTTTCGGTTGTAAAAGGTTTGCCCTTGATAGACCCGCCGACAATAACCGCGGTTAAAGGCTTGGGCAAATGCGCAAATTTGTCACGCCATTTAGCTTCAGCCGCCGACAGGGCGGATTGATTAACGCGGTGCGGCGAGCCGACCGTAAAATAAAAATTATTGCGCGGCTTTTTGCCGGCGTCATGCTGTGGCAGAAAAATGCGGGCAAATTGTTCTGCCCCATAGTTTCCGGCAAACATCAGTTGGGTGAGAATAATTTTGGGGTGCTTGCGCTTAAGGTATAAGGCTGCCGGCGCGGTTCTGCGACTGGTTGATATAATCAAATCGGGAACACCGTCGCTTAAAACCTCTTTGTTAATAATTCCGAGCAGGGTGCTGCGGCGCAAAAAATTTGGTAACGCCGCCCAACGCGAATATTCCAATTTTTTTTCGACAATATTAAATTGCTGTGGGTCAAGCTCCTGCATAATGCCTTTTGCCTGTCCGACGCTACCCATGCGGTTGTCCAGCAAAACCCAAATTGTTCTCTTCATTTTAAAAATCTCAATATATTGTTTTTTAATAATTAATGTGTTAATCTAAAAAGCACCTAAAAGCAAACAAATTTTATTTGGAGGGGCATAAATGTACAGAATTTTAATTGTTTTGGCACTTGTTATGTGTATAACTCCGGCGCGGGCGCAATACAGCGCTTCCAAAGACGCGCAGTATATGGCCACGCTCAAAGCGGTGACAAATTATAAAATTGAGGATGAGGAAATTGAGCGCGATATTGAAAAATTGCGCCAAAATCGTGTGTTTAATGAAAAACTGCAAAAGATGTTGAATAAATTGAGCAACCGCCGCACCAAAGACACCACCAATCGCAAGGTTTTGAAAGTGTTGGAAGACGCCGGCGAGCAGATTTATAAACTCTTGGATTAATAAAGCCTTAACCTCCACTGTGCTAAACTGGCTCAAAATAAACAAGGCGGAGGTGTGGTAATGCCAAAGGTTTATGACAGCAAATATTTTATGGCGGAGATTGCTCGGTTGCGAGCGTTGGTCAGCCGTTGCAAAGGTTATGTCAGCGCCAAAAAATTGGTCGCGGCCGAAAAAAATTTAGACCTTAATTTGTTGGTTAAAGGACAGGAGCTCAGCAAATGATAAAAACGCTTTTGAGCGCATTGGCAACGGCATTGGTGCTGAGTGCTTGCGCCACCAATCCCCCCGAGATTGAACCGGCTTACGGCAATGACTATGAGCGCTTTGCCGACAATGTCCGCATTAAAATGCAAGATGAATACAGTATAACTTACGAGTACAAAGATGTTCGTATTGACGAGATTGCGTTTATGGCGTCGGAATATTGCCATGAACAGGGCGACAAGCGAGCTGTGTTGCATGACTCTCAGTTGTTCAAAAATTTTTCGCGCCGCGCGACTTTTGATTGCATATAGTTGCAAACGCCAAAATTCCTGCCTATATTTTATATAAGAAGCAAGATTTATAATGGGCAAAAATAATGAATAAAGACTTATACAGTGTATTGGGTGTTAGCAAAACCGCGTCTGACGATGAAATAAAATCGGCGTATCGCCGTTTGGCGCGCAAATATCACCCCGACTTAAACAAAGATGATCCGACCGCGGCCGACCACTTCAAAGAGGTTTCCTGCGCTTATGATATTTTGGGCGACAAAGAGAAACGCCGCAAATATGACAACAAAGAGATTGACTCCGAGGGCAAACCGACAGGCTTTGGCGCGGGGTTTGGCGGTGCCGGAGCCGGTGGCAGAACCTATACCTACACCGGCGGCAATCCGTTTGGTGGTGGCAGTGCCGGCGGCTTTGACTTTTCTTCTATTTTTGGCGACGATATTTTTTCTCAGTTTGGCGGTGGCAGTGCCGGAGCCGGTGGTTTTCAGGGCTTTGGCGGCGGTCGCGCCCGTCCTCGCAAGGGTGAAGACATTAACTATACCATGCAGATAGACTTTTTGAGCGCCGCCCGCGGTGACGAAAAGACCGTTTCAATTCAGGGCAAGAGCATTAATGTTAAAATTCCGTCCGGAACCGAAGACGGTCAAACCCTGCGCCTGAAAGGTTTGGGCTATGCCAGCCCCAACGGCGGAGAAAACGGCGATGTTTTAATCACGCTTAAGGTCGGAAGTCACCCTTATTTTTGCGCCGACGGTCGTAACATCAATATGGAATTGCCTATCAGCCTCAAAGAGGCGGTATTGGGCGCCAAAGTCACCGTTCCGACCATTAACGGCAAAGTTTCGGTTAATATTCCGCCATACTCCAGCTCCGGTGCTAAATTGCGCCTGAAAGGGCAGGGCATTAAAACCAAACTGGGACAAGGAGATGAGATAATAACCCTTAAGGTGGTTATGCCGGCGCGAAAAAATGCCGATTTGGATAAGGTTTTGTCATCAATGCCTGATGAGACGGTAAGGACGTTTTAATGCTTTTGGGGGCTTTGCAAGACTTTGAGTGGTATAACGAACCCGAAAACGTGGTGTTTCGAGACAAATCGATGTTTGTGACCGCCGCGGCGGGAAGCGATTTTTGGCAAAGCCGCCACCATGGCGTCAGCAAAGATAACGGTCATTTCTTTTATTGTCGCAAAGACGGTAATTTCACGCTTGTTGCCAAATGGAGCTACACGCAAAAAATACCCTATGCCCAGTGTGGGGTTATGTTGCGCGTTGATGAAAACAACTGGATAAAAGCCACCGTGATGTATGACGCCCCCGACAAGCCCATGCTCGGCACCGGCGTGACCCAAAACGGCTATTCTGATTGGGCGGCGCAACCGATACCCCCTGATTTTGATGACATCTGGTTTAAAGTCAAGCGCTTGAACGGTGACTATCTGCTTTATTATTCTTTGGACGGAGAAAAGTTTAAATCCATACGCATGACCCACCTCTTAAATGATATGCCCGAGGTTAAGGTCGGTGCTTATATTTGCAGCCCGCAAAGCGCAGACTTTGAGGCTGTTTTATCGCAAATTGAGTTCATCTAAAATCTTTTTGTGCATTTTGTCTATTTACATAAACTGAAAAATATGATAATTAAGAACCGATTTATTAATTATTTTATTTATTATCAGTTATGAACAAATCACAGCAAATCGCGTTGTCCGCTTTTATACGCGAGCAGAAACTTTCTGTTGCGGACATAAGAGAGGCTTTAAGCCTGTTAGAAATTTACGGTACTATTCCCGAGATTGACAACGGCACATCACTTCCTTTAGAGTTGCGTTACGCCGATAACACGGTTTCCAAAACCTTTGTGTTCAAAAAGCCGGTCAAGGCGGTGCACCTCGGAGGTCGAGATGTTTCTCTTCATGACGCGCCGATAATGTTGCAATATGAAGATGCTGTCAAGTTCTGCCGCCAACAGGGTGGACACTTGCCGACATCTGAGGACTGCGTATGGCTCAACAACCAGCGAGACAATTTGAACACTGTTCTTGAGACCGTCAGCGGTAACCCGTTGCGTGATGAACTCTACTGGCTCGGCGACAAACTTTCAAGTTCGTATAACGCCAAGGCCGTCAATTTGGCAACCGGCAAAATCATTGTGCTGCCAAAGCGCCGTAATTTGTGGGTTCGTCCGATGTTGTAGATTTTAAACAGCCCAAAACTCCTAAGTTTACGCAAACTTGGGAGTTTTTTTGGTTAGCAAAATGACACTACAATAATTCTATCAATAAGAGAGCCTCTCCCACTTGCCCCGACACTAAGCAAGTGAAGAAAGAAAATGTCCAAAACATAACAATATCAAGCGCCTGTCTTCTCAAAGTGCGCCTCTCGGACACAATGGGGATTTTGCCCGCGCGGTCGCTTTTTTCAAAAACGGTCTTTTATGGTCATAACTTCTGTTATTATCAAAGGACTTCTGCCCAGTCATATTTTACAGCGCTGTCGGTCACTCATATTTGCCGATACATCTATAGCTGTGCCGGAATTATGAGTATTTTTTTGAATTCATACGCGGATTCTATGCGGCAAATATTAATAAAATCTTTATAAAAAAATGAGGATTCTCGGCGATTCCCGCCAAACGCTGTTCCAGATTCGTTTTGAGTCGTTTTAATTATTTTAAAAAAATTTGCGACTCCTCATTAGAATCGCAAAAATCTTGGTCCATTTAGGTTTAGCCTCTGCTTTTAGAGCTGACCTCCCGCCACAAGCCCTCGGGCTTAACCGCCGTTTTGCGACGAGTGGTTTTGGGCTTTTCCGTCACTGCCGAAACTTCCGCAGATTTTGAGGCGGTTTTTGTTTTTTGCATTTTTTGCTTGGTGAACGCGTTATAAAACATCAACATCAAATCATTTTCCGACAGGTCGGTAATGTTGAACAAATAGCCGGTGTTGCGGGTGCCGGTAAAATAGTCGTCGGATTTGGCGATTTTATCAACATTAAACGACACCACGCGTCCTTTGAGCGTGTCGGTTTCATGAATCAGCGAATCAACCACCACCTTGTTGGGCAACACAAACACAAAATGCTTGCCGCTACTGGTGTTTTGACGGCTGTTGACTACCGCAATGCACACTGAGCTTGAATTTTTCTTCAGCTCGTCGCGCAGTTTGTTGCGAATATTGGCGGTTTTGGCACCGGTGCCGAAGTTTTTTTCCAAACTGCTGATAACACTCAGACAAGCGTGTGGATTTTGAATACAGTTGAGCAAAAACTCATATTCATAATACCCCTTTTTGTCAATGGTTTGCTCCAACGAGCGCAAACCGGCAATAGCGCAATAATATTTGGGGTCAATATCGTTGCCGAACAGGTCTTTGAGGGTTTTGGTCTTGCGACCGTGCTTGGCGCCGTCCTGCACTTCCTCCACGTTTTCGCGCAGGGTCTCATACAAATCGCGGGCAAAGTCGGCCTGACGCAAGGGCATCCGTTCGCGGCTGTACTCCTGAAAAGCCTCATACGACGCTTCAGCGCTCGGGATTGAGGCGCTGGCAATCAAAGTTTTGCTTGGTGTTTTTTTGTGCACGGTTTGCGCGTGCAGGCTAATCTGCGCATTGGGCATAATCATCGTAATGGTTTTCAGAGCCGCAGCCAAAGCCATCTTTTTCAAAAAACGGGTGGTTCCGGTCTGTTTGTCAAAACGGTGCCAGGCGCGAATAGATTTTAATTTAAGAATTTTAACCTGCTTCAGGAAATGCTCCCAAAGTTCGCTTTGCTCTTCTGTCATTAGTGTTCTCTTTTTTTGTCAGGAAATAATAAATTATACATATAATACCTCAAAACCGCTTTGAGAACACCCCTAAAAAATTTTTTCCACAACGGCTAAGATTTTATTTTTTTGCAAAATCCCAACAGATAGAAAATGCAGCACAACATCACGGCAACAGCGCCAACCTGCGAGCCGACAACATCGGTCACACCGCCCATAATGGTGGGGAACAGCGCGCCGCCGCAAATACCCATAATCATCAAACCCGAGATTTCGTTTTTCTTGTCGGGGCGGATACGCATGGCCTGCGCGAACACTACCGGAAAGATATTGGCGTTGCCAAAACCGATGAGCGCCAAACACCCGAACAGTTGCCACTTGGTCTCGGCGGGAATCAGCCCCGCCATACCGATGAGCAAAAACAACACACTCAGCCCGAAAAAGCGGCGGGCGTTAAATTTGGCCAAAATCGCCACGCCGGACAAGCTGCCAAATGTGCGGAATATAAAATAAACACTGGTGGCAAAACCGGCCTGACTGAGCGGAATTTGCAATTTTTCCATAACGATTTTCGGCGCCGAAACATTGGTGCCGACATCAATGCCCACATGGCACATAATACCCAAAAAGCACAACAGCACCGACCAATTTTTTAACAGCCCGAAACACTCCTTGAACGAAGATGCCTTGTCGGTAGCTTGCTCGTGAATTTCGGTTTTGCGTAGCCATAACAATGCAATCAACCCTTCAATGGCAAAAAATCCCATCAGCAAAACCCAGTTGCCAAAGTGCAAAGCGCAGGCAGCGACGGCAATCGGACCGATAAACGCAGCAATGGCTTTAATAAACTGCCCTAAAGTTAAAGCACTCGAAAGTTTGCTCGGCGGGGTAATGTTTGAGAGCAGGGGATTAAGAGACACTTGCATAATAGCGTTGCCGATACCCAGCAAAGACAACGAGACCAACATAACCGGCAAATTATATTTGAACAAAGGCATAACCAAAGCCAACAAGGTCAGATACAAACTGAGCAGCACGGTCTTGCGCCGCCCGATTTTGTTCATTAACATACCCGAGGGCACCGAGCAAATCAAAAACCAAAAGAACACCATCGAGGCAAAACTGTTCGCCAGTGTGTCCGACAGGTTAAAATCGGCTTTCAAATAGTTGGTGGCGGTACCGGCCAAATCCACAAAACCCATGGCAAAAAAGGTCATGAGAATAGGCAGCAGTTGCAATAAAAAGCGTTTGTTCATCTCTCAGTCTCCTTTAGTATTGGGGCCAAGCGCCAGATTTGGTGCAAACAAAAGCCGCGGTGTCAACCGCCGCTTTGTGAGCGCGAAACATATCTTTGCCGTGAAGTATGGCGCAAATAAACGTGCCCGAAAACGCGTCACCGGCGCCAACGGTATCTTCTACCACCACCCGTGGGGTCGGCAGATAAGATTTTTCGGTCTCGGAATAAATAATGCTGTAATTTTCACCGGCCGTAAAAGCCAGATATTGCAGATTGTAGACCTTCATCAAATGCTTGCAAACTTCCTCGTCCGTGCCGGACAGGTCTAACAGCTTGCGCACCGCCACAATCTCCTCATCATTGATTTTCAAAATAGTGGCCAACCCGAGCAACTCTTGCAATAGTTCTTTAGAATAGTAATGTTGCCGCAGGTTAATATCCAAAAACTTAATGGCATGCGCCGGCGCGGACTTTATCAGACTGATAATCGTTTTCCTCGCCTCGGTGTGCCGTAAGGCTAAGGTGCCGAAACATACGGCGTCGGCCTTTTGTACTAATGCGACAGCCTCGGGCAAAAGGCGGATATGATCCCACGCCACATCTTCAATAATCTCATAAGAGGGAATACCGTCTTGCAAATGAACCTCAACCACACTGGTCGGATAATTGTTGCGGTCAAGAATATATTTGATATGATTTTTTTCCAACTCGCCGATAATTTCATCGCCGAGCGCGTCTTTACCGACCGCACTCACGGCATATCCGTCGGCACATTGCTTAGAGGCGTGATACACCACATTAATCGGAGCACCGCCCGCTCTCTTTCCCGCCGGCAGCATATCCCACAACAGCTCGCCAATTCCAATAACAATAGGTCTCTTACCAGTCATTGCAGCCTCCATAGAACAATAATATAATACTTATATTAGCATTTTTTGCCAAAATCGCAAAATAAATTTTTTTACAAAGGATGATTTTTTTTGATATTATTTTTTTAGAACTTCTGTCCCGAACGTCATCGCGGGGACGGCAACGTCCGTGGCGATCCAAGTGTAAAGTGGCTACTTATTCCCTCTCTAAATTATTAGAGGGGGGTAATGTCTTCCTTAAATATTTAGGGAAGACAGGATTTCTTAAAATACAAGAGTGAAACGAATTGTATTTTTTTAGAAATCCAGATGAGTTTATAGTAAGGGAAAGACACTTAATTAAAACTCCAAGCATAACTATAAACTCACCAGATTGCTAAGTGCAAATGCTGTTGCATTTACTGAGCAATCTTGCCTCTCTGAAAATTCAAAGAGGCAGGGTAAGGTTTCTATATCCTTCCTCTCTAAATTTTTAGTCGGAATTGGTTGAGGTGAGTTTAAACCTCCTCGCTAAATATTTAGAGAGGAGGTGGCAGCGTTAGCTGTCGGAGGTGAGTTTATAGTAAAGGAAAGCCTTTTAATTAAAACTCCGAACATAACTTTAAACTCATCAGGATTTCAACAAGAGTACAGTTCGCTGTTAGCTCCTGTCCTCTTAAGAAATCCGTCTTCCCTAAAAATTTAGGGAAGAAGTCTTTATATACCCTCTCTAAATTATTAGAGCGGCAATGGCACGTTCCCTTCCCCTAACGTCATCGCAATGACAATTCTGAGTTTCTGGTCATTAAAAAACACCCCGTGGAGAGAGTCAACACGGGGTGTTTTTGAGCCATAGAACAAGAAGCTATTTTTTAGTGGTTGTTGACTTTGCCGAACTTTTAGCGGCTCCCTTCTTTGTATCGGCTTTCTTTCCCTCTTTCTTTGCTACGCACTTTTTAGAATTGCTGTCATAGGTTTTACCCTCGCTTTGGCAAACTGCTTCGTGCGTGCGGCAACCCAACTTGTCGTCCCAAACTTTACCTTGCTGGGTGCAGGTGGCTTTTTGGTCGGCAGCCTTTTGCCCGTCAACGGAGGTGAGTTTGCCGTCTTTGCCATAGCTTACAGACTTGTTCTTACCGTTTTCTTTAACCGTAACGGTCTTGGTGCCGTCTTTGTTTTCAACCGTGACGGTCTCGGATACCTTCTTACCGTCTTTATCGGTTACGACAGCCGTTGTTGTTTTTGTACCGGTGGCTTTATCTGTTGTTGAAGTAGCCGTCGTCTTGTTACCCTTATCGTCAGTCGCTGTCTTAGTGCGGGCGCCGGTGGTAATATCAATTTCAACACCTTTATCACTCATGCACTTGCCGTTAGCCAACTTACCGCCTTTTTTAATACAAGCGTCTTCAGCGGCTTGTTGAGCATGTCTGGCGTCATCAGCGCTCTTGGTCTGACCGCTGCGGAAGTCTAAAGAACCATCGCTTTTAGCCTTATCATAAGCATCCGAGCCACTGGTGTAAGCCTCTCCTGCGGCGAAAGCTACGCCTAAAACATCACCTAATGCTCCACCAGCCAAAGCCGAACCGTCATTTTGTGCCTGAGCGACGTTTGAGGTGACTTTGTTTGCTGAACTTGCTATGTTTGCTGCTTTACCAAGACCACTCAAGATAGTCGAACCGCCACCTTTGCCGTCGTTCTCAACCCATTTGTCGGCTTTGGTTTTGTTTTCATCGACCATCTCAGCCATTTTAGCCAAAGAGGCTTTTTCGTTCTCACTACAGTTGCCGGTATCGCACTTACCTTTCAAGAGGTTATAGCGTTTTTCGACTTCTTCACGATATTTAAGTTGCTCCTCAGTCGACTGAGCATCGCGAATATCATTAGCAAGGTCGGCATAGTTGTTTGCCAACTGGTTAGCCGCCATATTCGCGGTACCAACCACATTGCTGACATTGGCGGCAATGTTGCTGACCACATCGGTAATATCCCCACCGTTTTTGATGGCGTTGCCGATGTTCTTTGCAGCGTTCACCGTAGTTTCGACTGTGTTTTTAACGGTCTTAACGGTATTTGACGCAGTCTTAACAGCTTTCTTGGCTGATTTAATAGTATTTTTAAGGTCGCTCAAGCTCCAAGAGCTATTGTCTGCGTCAGCTTTCATACCATTCAATTCAACATCCGGACACAAGCTTGCGTCACTGCTACAATCTGCGCTCACAGAGCTATATTGCCCATGATTGCCGTCCGGTAAATAGTTGTGATAAGTCAAGCGAGATGTGCCGTCATTAAAGACAATAGCCTCAATTAATCCGGTTGTCATTGACAAGATAAACAATCCGATAAAAATGTTTGCCAACTGCTTAAAGTTGATTTTGCCGATGATTGCGCCATAAGCAAAGGCAATCATACCAAAGCCGGCCAAGATGTATACGATAGCGCGAACATCAGCCACCACCAAGGTGATACGGCAGGCAAGATAGTCAAAGATTGCAAATGTGCCGTTAGCCTCACCTTTTTTGCTGACATTACTACAGGTTAAGGATGAGCTACCGGTTGCGGCAGCTTTGGCCGCGTCTGAGTCCGCCTTAACCCCTGCAATATCAGGGTCTTCACTACTCAGGTCAAGGTTAATGTCTTCACAAGCGCCAGTGTCAGCATTATACCGTCTCCCAATGCCGCAGGAATCATTTGCAGCAGACTGAAAAGCCTTATTTTGGGCGGCAGCTGCAGTATCTGCTTTTGTTGCAGCCTTAGCGGTTTTACCAGCGGCTTTGGCTTTTTTCTGATAATCTTTATATAAATCATTTGCCTTAGAGCAGTCGCCAAACGTCTCCCCTTGTTCACAGTCAGCTATAGCCCTATAATAAGCCGCTTTCGCAGTAGTCATGGCTTTTTGAGCCTCTTTATTAGCTTCACCTGCTGCCTTCTTCTTGTCATTTGCTTTGTCTGCCTTTTTATATGCTTTTATAGCCGCTTTACAGCTGGCAAAAGCCTCTTTAATGTTTTTTATGGCAGTAGATTCACAAGTATTTGCCGTCGTCAATGCGTCATAAGCCGCTTTAGATTCTGATTTGCCACCGCTCATACATGTTTTATATTCTGCTTTGACTGATTGATATTTCTGACAAGCTTTTTCAAGAGTTGCCTTCTTACTGCTTGAGTCACACTTTCTACCTTCATCAATATATTTCTTGGCGTTTTCGCAATTACCATAGGTCGCTTGCTCATCTTCGTACTGAGTTTCATAGTCATCAAAGCTGCTCTTCGCCATGGCGTTGGTTGCACATGCCAAAAATCCCAAGCATAACAGGAATGAAACACCTTTTACAATATTTTTAACATTCATCATGGCACGTCTCCTTAATCCTTAAGATTTTTGCAGTACAAAATAATTTTTCTTTTTTAACCTATTCGCCAAACTTCAGGCTGTCGGTAATCATATCTTGGGTCACAACATCGCTCTCAACCATATAGTTGATGATTGTCGCCGTACCCGCAATCACAAACAGACCGATAATAATAGCGGTCAGCCATTTCCAGTTAATATTACCAAAAATCGCCCCGATGACGATAGCGATAATACCAAAACCGGAAACCGCATAAATAATCTCACGCATACCGGTAAAAATTTTACCGCCGTGTTTGGATAAATCTTCAAACAGTGCATAAGAATCTGTTGCAAATAAAATTGAAGAACACACAAACATCAGCACTGCCGTGACAATCAGTTTCTTAAAATTTACGCACAACATCTTCCTTGCTCCCTTAATCAAAAAGGCAAAAGGAAGGTGTTGTGAATTATTTTCAATCAAATTTTTCATAACAAACCTTCCTTTCCTTTTTTTATCTAATTTAACAAACTCTATTAGTACGAAGCACCGGTAGAGAACGAGTCAGCAAAATTGTCGTTGACAGAAGCGCCGGTAGCGTATTCAACGATAGCACCTGCAGCGGCCAACAGAGCCAAACCAACGGCCAAACCCGCAAACCAAGACCATTTAACTTTACCGATAATAGCCTGATATGCGATACCGATTAAACCGAAACCACCCAAAATAAAGGTGATGGTTTTAACTGATTGGAACACGTTAGAAGCTTTGGTCTGAGCGGTGGTCATCAAAGAAGAACCCTGATCAGCAAAAGCATCTGCGGCTACCAATGCAAAAACGGCAACCCATGAACAGATTGTCCAAATATTTTTCTTAAAGAACTTCATAGTCTTTCTCCTTGTCTATGTTATAAATTAACTTCATCTACTCTTTTAGAATACCTAATTTTGGAGTTTTTTTCCAGATAAATCTGATAGTCCAAAAATGAGATAAAACATTGATTTTCCAACAGAAAAATTCCTGTAACAAAAAATTCACAGTTGGAAAACACCTACAAACAATATTTTTATACTCCTAAAATAGTAAATTTTTCTCTAATTTTTGCATATAAGCTTGTCAGCCGAGTCCCTGATAAACATAATCCCTTGACTATCCTCAAGTGATAATTATAATGTTCTCATCATTGCGAAGACGATAGGGCGCGTTACCCAAACCGTCATTGCGAGACCGCTTGCGGTCGTGGCAATCCAGTCGGCGTCCCTCCCTCGTCATTGCGAGGTGGCTTGCCACCGAAGCAATCCAGTCAAACCAAGGAATCCTTATTAAATCTGGACTGCTTCGTTTGCCACCAAACTCGCAGTGACGAACAGACAGGGAAACCGTCATAACGAGCGAGAGAAAAAAACAAAACGGAGGCAGAAGTTGCAAAAAATAAAATATCTGTTCATATTGGGTCTGATACTGCCAAACCTCGCTTTTGCGTCCGATACCGAATATAACCTCAGCGGCGAGTGGAGCTCCTTTTACGGTTATGCGTTTCCCTCTCACCGAGACAAACACAAAGACAAACGCCAGTTCTTTGTCAATACCTTTGAGGCTGATTTCAGTGCCGAAAAAAACTTTAACGACGACTATTCCCTAGGTCTGTTTGCCGATATTATGGTCGGGGTGAACAAGCGCCAATATAATTATAGTAATGGTCTTTGGGGGCACGAGGTCTATGGTATTTTTGACAATCCCTTGGGGCGGGTAATGTTTGGCGAAACTTATAACGCCGCCGCGCAGTTTCACGTCGGAGCGCCGTCTGCCGGAAAGTTGGGGCTGAACGACAGCGATATTGTCAACTTTATCGCCAATCCCAACTGGGTGAAAACCAAGCGTCAAACTGCCTATCAAACCCTAAACAGCACCTCAATAAACACCGACGGCACCGCGGCAAAAATCAGTTACATCACTCCCGAATATCACAACCTGACTTTGGGTTTTAGCTATATTCCCGACACCTACAATCGCACCGGTCTGGTGAACAAACGCGCGCGCTATGCCGCTGATGATGGTTATGTTGCCGCCGCATATTACACCGCGGATTTAGGCTTTGCCGAACTGGTAAGCTCGCTCGGTTATGGCATTTTCAATCAAGATGACAAAGATTTCAGCGCCGGTTTGAGCCTGTATCGCGCCGGTTGGACGCTCGGCGGCAGTTGGCGCAAAACCTATGTTGACGGTGGCGATTATCCTGTGACCAAGCATAGCCTCAATCCGCGCCTTGCCGATTGGTTTGACGGCTACCGCGAGGGCGAGGCATGGGATGTTGGCGTCGGGTATGAAATCGGACCATTTAAAACCGCTTTGTCTTATTTTGAGAGCAAGTCCGCGCAGTCGGATAACAAAGACAAAATTTGGCTGTTGTCAGGCGCTTATCAATACAACCGCAACCTTTCGCTTTATTTGGCGGGGGCTCGCGCCGAGTTCAAAGGTCAGACGCCTGAAGATTCCAACAAAGGCTATGCTGCGATAACCGGTTTCAGCCTCGGGTTTTAAGGAGATTTGCTTATGCCGAACATTTTATTTTTGTCAGCCAATCGTCCGTTTCAGGAAGACCTGGTCAGCCAAATTGAGCAAAACTTGCCAGACTATAAGGTTTATACTTGGGACGATAACCAAACGGTGTTTGACATTGCGTTATTGGACGGCAAAGAGTTTTTATCTGAATTTCGTATCAATCACGTTAAGGTGCCGGCGTTGATTTTGGAGCCGTCAGATAGTGATGAGACCACCTCGGACAAACTGGATATGTTTGTGTTTAAGCCTCTGCGCCTGTCTCATTTGCTCAATCAAATCAAGTCGGGAATAAATGTGTTTGAAAACTCGGCGGATGGTTTTTTGCACTTTGGCGAATATGAGCTTCATCCGGTCGATAAAGATATTCTCAACACCGCCACCGGCAAAACCGCCAAGCTCACCGAGCGTGAAGTGAGTATTATCCAATATCTTTACAAATCGCGCGGCAAGGCGGTGCCTAAAAACGAGCTGTTGCAAAACGTGTGGGAATACAGCGGCGACGTGACCACCCATACCATTGAGACCCATATTTATCGCTTGCGCAAAAAGGTTGAGCAGGAGACCGCGGGCGCGCAAATCGTCAGCGCCGAAGAGGGTGGCTATCGCCTGCTGTTCTGATTTGCTTATTTTTTGCCTTTGTACTTAAGCGGCGACCTGGCTTTTTTGAAGCGGAACAAATCTTGATTCAGCGGTGTGTCTGCCTCGGTATTATACAGCGACACCACCACCTCGACGCTCTGCGGGTCAACAATCGACCACTGGCGCAAGGCAAACGGACTGTTGGTAAAGGTGAGGGTAATCGGCGCGATTTCGGGCTTTTCGGGGTATCTCAACGTCACCACGGTTGAGCCGGCGTCTTCATAATAGTTGCTGACCTTAATTTGCTTGCCGTCTATTTTAATATTGTTTGCCAAAATCAGACTGGCCGGAATATCCTCATAGTCAATATTGGTGACCTGCTCCAAATCTTTGTCATTATAAACAATATAATCGCCGTTGCCCACAATCAAAACATTGGTCGGTTCTTTATATTCCATGCGGATTTTGTTGGGTTTTTCCACCCATAACGTCCCCTCGGCGGTGTTGCCGTTGCTGGCCGTTTGCACAAACTCGGCCTTAAGCGTCTTCACGCTGTTCAGGTAGTTTTCAATCTGTTTAACCTTCTCGGCGTTATAATTAGCGGCCTGAGCCGAAACCGCCCAACCTAACATCATTGTCAAAAAAGCAAATATCCGCATTTTATTATCCTTATCTGATATAACATCGACAATATAATCTTGATTCTGTAAATAGTCTAATAAAAAATCACCTCTATGCTCTCCTCAAGAACATAAAGGTGACTTGTCAGCACTTACTCAAAAACTATTTGCTTTCTTTGGATGAAGATTTGCTCATTTCCGATTCTTTTGAGTTTTGAGATGAGGCTGATTTGGTGTTTCTGCTATTACATGTCATCATTATAATCTCCTAAAAATTAATATTTAATCTTATTGCTGTTACAACCGCAGCCGCAAGAGCTGCTCGGTTCAAAGTCATATTCGTCCACCTCAATCTCAACTTCGGGCTGAGAGGCGCTCTTTTTTGAAGATTCATTAGATTTAGCCGATTTGCTTGATGTGTTGTTTTTCATCAAAAAATCCTCCTGTTTGTTAAATTATCGCTAGTCACGAACAGAAAGATAATGATAAAAACCGTTGTTCCAAGAGTTATAAAACTTAAGAATATGCGCCGTTGCGCGCTTTGAAAATGCCGTTTTCATATCCTTGAATTTCAGCGTTGTCATCAGCCATTAGCAACCGCTTAAGCGCCAACGCCACATATTCTTTTTCTTTCTCAATGCCCACAAACCTGCGTCCGAGCTTTTTGGCGGTCACCGCTGTTGTGCCTGAGCCGACAAACGGGTCAAACACCACATCGCCCTTGTTACTGGAGGCCAAAATCAGCTTGGCAATCAGTTTTTCGGGTTTTTGCGTCGGATGATTGGTGTTCTCGGGCATTGACCAAAACGGAATAGAAATGTCTGTCCAAATATTAGACGGATAAGTAAAACGCGTGCGCCCGTCGCCGGATTGTTCCCAGTCTTTAGGCTTGCCGCTTTCGTCACGATAAGGCGCAATCACCTTGCGTTGAATTTTCACGTCGTCAATGTTAAAGGTATATTCCTTAGAGCGGCTGAAAAACCATATATCTTCCAAACAGTTTTTCCAGTTGTTCAGCGCGCCGCGACCTTTTTCCCGTTCCCAAGAAATGCGGTTTTGCAACAGCAGATATTTGCCTGCCACTTCCGGAATTGCAATAGATGTTCGCCAATCAGCGCAAATATAAACCGAAGCATTGGCTTTCAGCAGCGGAATAGTCTTCTTCAGCCACTTATCCAACCACTTTTTATAGTCAGTCAACCCCATTTCCTTAAACGTGGAGTGTCCAAAGTTTTTTGTGAGGTTGTACGGCGGATCGACAATCATCAGGTCAATACTGTCTTTGGGCAGATAATCCAAAACCTGAAAAGTGTCTTGCCAAATAATATGACCGCAAAGTTCCTCTATCGGCGTGCGATGATTAAGCCTCAACGCCTGAGCGGTTAAAGCCTTGATTTCAGCCTCCGATAATTGAATTGTTTTGTTGCGGGGCGCTTTGCAGGTTACCATGCCGCTTATTCTTCACCGAATTTATTATTAATAAGAGTGCTGAGTGCGTCCATAGCCTCTTGCGCTTGTTTGCCGGAGCAGGTTACTTTGATGGTTGTGCCTTTGGCGGCGGCCAACATCATCAAGCCCATAATTGAACAGCCGCTAACCTCTTGTCCGATACGTTCAACCGTAACTTCGGCATCCAAATTTTCAATCGCTTTCACAAAAGCGGCGGCGGCGCGCGCGTGTAAACCTTTACGGTTTTGAATTGTCAGCTCGGCGCAAATATTATTCTCACTCATTGTTATAATCCCAAAAGTTGTGACGCGACGGTAATATATTTTTTGCCGGCATCTTGCGCGCCGTTGACAGCCTCTTTCATAGATTTGTCTTTGCGCAGAGAACACAGCTTAATCAGCATCGGCAGATTAATACCGGCAATAATCTCGACATTGGCGGTTTCCATTAACGACAAAGCCAAGTTAGACGGCGTCCCGCCGAACATATCGGTCAAAATAATAGTGCCGTCGCCGCTGTTGACTTTTTTGGCTTTTTCCAAAATCTCAGAACGACGGATTTCCATATCGTCCTCAGGTCCGATACAAACCGCCTCAACCTGTTCTTGCTTGCCGACCACATGCTGCATGGCGGCAATAAATTCCTGTGCCAAATTACCGTGCGTTACCAAAACTAAACCAATCATAATCAGTCCTCTTTTGCCATATTAATTTCCGCTGTGCCAAACTTTAACCGCGCCGAAACTTTTAATAACTTCTTCGCGGGTTTTGGCTCTAATAAACTCGTCAGCGCGGGTCTTTTTGCCTTCAATGACCACGTCTTCAACGTTCTCAACCGGCACACCGTAAGTTCTTTCCACCATTTTGCCCTGCAATTCCACAATCAGCACAAATTCGGCTTCAGCTAACGGCGCGCGGGTTTCTTCATCAATGCCGTCCAAAACCACCGAAAGGCGACCGTCTCTTTTCAAAACCGCGGTTTTTTTGCCGTCAAATTCCAAAACCGGATTAACCGGCGCACCCTCGCGGCTGTCGATAAAAATGGCCAATTCGCCGAATTTGTTCTCAATAATCTCAAAAAAATCCTGCTTTTCAACCAAAGTGTAATATTGATTTTCCATTGCTTTTGCCTTTGTCATTAATTATGTGATGATACAACAATAACAATAATGTGTCAATTTTGAGTTAATAATTGCGGCAAACCGTATTGTTTTTAACCTCTAAAAATTGGGCAAATCCCCGCATAGAGGCAAACAAGGTCGGGTCGGTGGCCGTAATCCACGCCTGCACGTTAAGTTCTCTGATTTTAGAGAGCAAGGCTTCGCGCTTGGCGTCATCCAAATGGGCGGCAACCTCGTCAAGCAACAAAACCGGCGCAAAACCTTTATCCAAAGTTTGGCACTTGGTTTGCGCCATAATAATTCCCACCAACAGCGATTTCTGCTCGCCGGTCGAGCAGAGCTCCGCCGGCATCCGCTTTTTCTTATACAAAACCTTAAAGTCTGTGCGGTTGATGCCGTCAACATATTCGCTGTACAACACATTTTTGCGCTGTTTTTGCAGCAACCCGATGTAATAATCTTCCACATCAATCGCCGGCTTACTGTCAAGCATTTGCTCAATGGTGCCCTCCAACGACAGCTCCACATTAGGGAACACATCGTCCGGTTCGTGCAAAATAAAGGTGTTGAGGCGCGCAATCAGCTCCCGCCGCGCCGCGGCAATCGCCACGCCGACCGAGGCCATATTCTCTTCCAGCGAGGACAGCCAATGCCCGTCGGAACGTCCGCTCTTAATCAACTGGAACCACTCGCGGTACAAATGTTCAAAATTGGCCGTTCGCTTTGCATGCTCAATATCAAAAGCATAAACCAAACGGTCAAGAAAACTGCGCCGAGGTTGCGAGCCGCCCCGAAACATCCTATCCATCTGCGGGGTCAGCCATATCGCCGAGATATATTTGCCAAGGTCGGATTGCGAGGTGATTTTTTGCCCGTCAATCTTAACCACGCGGCGGTCAAACGAGCGTGTTTCGTCATCAGATTCTCTAAATGACGATTCGATTCCGGTGCCGATTTCATAATCCTCGTTATTGTTACAGACAATAGACGACACCGCCCAAGCGGTCTTGCCGGCAATATAATCGTCCGGCACCAAACACGGCGCAATGCGTTTAACATCAGCCAACCGCGCGCTACGCAGTCCTCGCCCCGGGGTTAAAAAAGAGATCGCCTCCAAAATATTGGTTTTGCCCGAGCCGTTTTCGCCGGTGATAACGACCGGATTCAAGTCGGTGTTAATGCGCAAATAGGCATAGTTTCTAAAGTCAGCTAAAGTCAGGCGCTTAACACCTGACTTTATGGCTGAGTCATTATAACTTTCAATATTTAAGGCTTCGCAGTTCACGCTATACTCTCATCGGCATCAAAACAAAAATGGCGCTTGAATCAGATGTGTCGTGAATAACCGACGGTGACGAAGCGTCCGCAAAACTAATGCGAACTTTCTCACCGGTGATTTCTGCCAAAATATCCAACAAATAACGGAAGTTATAGCCGATTTCAAGCGTATCGCTGTCATAAACCGCCTCAATCTCCTCCTGCGCGCTGCCCAACTCCGGACTTGAGGTGGTGATGATCACATGATTTTGTCCCGTAATCATCTTAATCGCGCGGGTTCTCTCGGCCACAACCGACACACGGTCAACCGCTGATGCCAAATCCTTCACACTCAGTTCCAAAGATTTGTCATTGCCGGTCGGAATAACGCGTTCATAATCCGGATATGTGCCGTCAATCAACTTAGATGTCAAAGTCACATCATTGAGTGTAAAGCGAACTTTATTGTCAGACATTGAGATTGTCACCGTGTCAACCGAAGTGTCATCCAACAGTTTGCGGATTTCGGTAATGGTTTTGCGCGGAACAATCACACCGGCCAAATTCTCGGCACCCTGCGGCAACGGCGATTCGACACAAGCCAAGCGATGACCGTCGGTTGCAACGATTCGCAAAACATTTGTGGCGCCGTTGGCTTTGGCGTGCATATAAACACCGTTCAAATAATAGCGAGTTTCCTCGGTTGAAACCGCGAATTTGGTACGGTCAATCACGCCTTTCAGCTCTTCAACCGCCATATTAAAGTTAATCGGCAAAGCGTCGCCGGAGATAACCGGAAAGTCCTCAACGCCAATGCAAGAGAGTGAGAACTTAGACTTGCCCGAGGCAATGGTCAACTGACCTTTTTCATCCGGAAAAGTCAATTCGACTTCCGAGCCGTCTGACAGTTTGCGTACAATGTCATACAACATGTGAGCCGGAGCTGTCGTAGCGCCTTGTTCCTCAACTTTGGCGTCAACAATCTCGGTGATTTCGGTGTCCATGTCGGTCGCCTTAAAGCTGATACCGTCAGCCAAAGCCTCAATCTTAACATTAGACAGCACCGGAATGGTGTTTCTTTTCTCAACAATGCTCTGAACATGGCTCAGAGTCTTTAATAAATTAGCGCGCTCAATAACAAATTTCATTTTTCTATACCACATTAATGTTTAAACATACCCGTATCGTAACACTTTTTTCCTTATTCCCAAACACAAAGGACGATTCTTCAACAGCTTTTTGCATAACAAAAAACTCCAGACCTTAAATTTGGAGTTTTTCGTGATTTTAATGAAGGAGATTTTGCGCTTTAGGCGTCTAAAGCACGACGCAAAGCGTCTACGTTTTCAGCTAAACTTGCGTCTTCAACAATAAGTTCTTCAACTTTGCGCACCGCGTGCATAACCGTGGTGTGGTCGCGGTCAAACTTACGTCCGATTTCAGGCAACGAGCGGGAAGTCAGCTGTTTTGCCAAATACATCGCAATTTGACGCGGACGGGCAACCGTACGAGCACGGCGTGAAGATTGCATTTCCTTAACCGAAATATTAAAGTATTCCGCAACCTTCTTTTGAATTTCGTCAATGGTGGTGCGTTTGTCATAAGAACGCAACATATCTTTCAACACATCCTGAGTCATGTCCAAAGTGATTTCTTTGTCAGACAAAAGTTGAGAGTGCGCAATTACACGACGCAAAGCGCCTTCCAACTCGCGGATGTTTGAGGTGATTTTCTGTGCCAAAAATTCCGAAACCTTTTGCGGCAGTTCTACGCCCAACTGACGAGCTTTATTTTCCAAAATGCCCATGCGCAGGTCAAAATCTGTCGGGTGAATATCGGCGACCAGACCGCAACCGAGGCGAGACTTCAAACGCGCTTCGATTCCATCTAAGTCAGAAGGAGACTTGTCGGCAGAAATAATAATCTGGCGACCTTCTTCAATCAAAGAATTAAAGGTGTAGAAAAATTCTTCCTGCGTGGTGTCTTTGCCGCCCATAAACTGCACGTCATCCACCATCAAAACATCAACGGAACGGAACTGCTCCTTAAAAGCGGTGGTGTCTTTGTAGCGCAAGGCGCGAACAAATTTATACATAAATTTTTCCGCCGACAAATAAACAATATTGCGCGTCGGGTCTTGCTGTTTGATGTGCCAGGCAATAGCGTGCATCAGGTGGGTTTTTCCCAAGCCAACGCCGGAATACAAAAACAACGGATTGAACGAAACGTTACGCGATTCGGCAACCTTGCGTGCGGCGGCATAAGCAAACTCGTTGGTTTTGCCAACCACAAAGTTGTCAAAAGTATATTGCGGATTCAACGGCACCGACAAAGATTGGTCTTGAGCGGCGGCAAACTCGTTGTTGTTGGCCAAAACCGAATTAATACCGCTCTGATAAATATTTGCCGGAGACGGACTGCTTGAAATTTTCTTTAATAAAGAGCGGCAGGATTTTGAATACAAACCGTGTCCGTCTTCTTGAACGGCCTGTACCACAAAGTTAATGGATTTAATCTCGGGATTCTTTTTCTCCCAAATCTTGTGGATTCTGTCAGAGTAATGAGTAATAACCCAGTTGCGCATAAAACGCGTCGGCACACAAATATTCATAATGCCATTGTTAAAAGAACTCGGTGTCAGAGGTTTCAACCAGCTGTCAAAAGCCACGTCTCCAACCTCATTTTTTAATTGGCTGCAAATCTGTCCCCATTGATCCTGTACGGATTCTAATTCGTTGATTGCCTGTTCAGCCATTTTCTCTCCCCATTCAAAAGATAATTAATACAAATATACTTAAGTTATTATTCAAAGATATTGCTTAAAATCTACACGCTTCGTACCAATAAGTACTTCCACTCCTTTCAACCTTTGCTTCAAAAGACCAACAAAGGTTCGTAAATTCAAGCCCCGTTCAATTAAATTCTTTCTTTGAATCAGGATTCTCAGACACAAACCAAAACAAATTTTTGTTCTCAAAACTCATTTCAATTTCTTCCCCATGTCCGAGGTTTGATAATCTCTTAATAATAAACTTTATGATATCCGGTGTTTTTTGTGATTGCGGCTTGGCTCTTCCTCAAAACAGCCTCACATAAATCACTTCGGTCATCAATAAAAACGCCGTTGGTGTAAACCAGACATAAACCGTACCAACTTCCGGCTCTCATCACACTCATCTTCAGCGTAAATCTGCCGCCATCACTACAAATTATGTCGGTCGTCAACGTTTGCAACGCGCCTCAACCCGTTGCCACAAACCACTGTCGCGCATCCTGTAAACAGACCGCGCCATACCGTTTGTGTTTTGAGACCTAACACACTTCAAAGACGATTCCTTTTCCAAATTCTACCCCGAACACTTATTCATAAAGCTCTTGTTTAATGTTACAAACATTACTTTTCGCTTACAAAATTTTTATCAAGAACATACCTTATCAAATAAAAATCTTGCCCCATTGCGAATAAAGCTTTTGTTTGATAACTCAAAACCGGTCGCCTTATTTAAAGAGCCGAATTTATTTAGAACTGAGCGTCTTTGACGATATCAACATACAAACTCCATAACCTATCCGAAATTCATCAGGTAAGCATGCCGATATTTATTTTTATGGGAAATAACCTCGAATCAAACCTTAATGTGTTTTTTATTTCTTGCCTTAACTCTGCCTCAAATTCCAAACATCAATATGTTCTTCATCCTGCAACTTTGCCTTTGAATCCAAAGCGCTAACCACGTTCTTCGTCCGTCCTCCAAACTCCAAACGCTAACCATGTTCCCGTTTTTCGTTTTTGTTTCCGAACCAAAGCGCCTCAAACTTTTGTGCTTTTCGATTCGTTGGCAATACAAGTTAAAGCCTGAAATAAAACCTCAAAGTTCAATCGGAGATATTCTGTTTAATAACTATCGAGTTTTATCTCATCTCTAAAGTGATTTTGATAATAAACAGAAAAAAAATAATTACAACAGAACATATTAAGAACATTGTAATTATATTTCTTGACACGACATTTTCTAAGAGTCGCAGCTAATTCACTGAAAAACAAACAAAAAAGCACAAAATCCCACAACCTGTATCAAAAAGATAGGATACGGAATTTTGCGCTTTTGAAGTAGATGAAATTTCTTATAAGACTAAAGATCTTTCACTTTTTTAGAAAGACGAGAAACAGTGCGAGAAGCGGTATTCTTTTTGAACACGCCTTTGCTGACGGCTTTCATCAACTCAGACTCTGCAACTTTGAAAGCGGCTGCGGCAGCTTCTTTATTCTTTTCCAGAACGGCAGCGAGAACTTTTTTAACGAAAGTGCGAACACGACTCCTGCGAGCACCGTTGATGATGCTTCTTTTATTGTTTCTGATAATTCTTGTTTTTGCCGATTTATGATTGGCCATTTTTCTTATTCCTACAAATTAGATAGTTAAAACAAATTTATAATTCTGACTAGCTTTATAAACTCACAGGCGGCGATAAGTCAACAAAAATTATCACCACAAGCGGTTTTTTTATGATTTTTACGAGGCAGACTGCTTTTTTCTGGCAAAGTTAAGCAGTGTATTTTTGAAAGTGCCGGATTCTATGCAATTCAGCGCCAACAGATTCTCAAGAGTCGTTTGCTCGCTATGTTTAATGATTTTTTTTGCAACGGCGACGGTGTCTTGAGGTAATGCGGCGATTCTCCGAGCGATTTTGGTGTATTCTTCGCTCATGGATATTTCCGAAACCACACGGCTGACCAGACCGGCGCTTTCCGCCTCTTCGGCTGAAATGGCGCGTCCGGTTAAAATCATATCCATAGCTTTGGCCTTGCCGATACGCTCCACCAACATTTGACAGCCGCCAAAGCAAGGCAACAATCCGATGCTCAGTTCCGGCAGACCAAAACGGGCGCTGTCTGATGCCAAAACAATATCGCAACTCAAAGCAATCTCGCAGCCGATTCCCAAAGCAAAACCCGAGATGGCGGCAATGATGGGTTTGCGAGCATTGCGCAGGGTGTCAAAATGCTTTTGCATATTTCGCATAATGTCTTGTGCGTTGCCTAAATTGGCGGCCAATTCCTTGATGTCGATTCCCGCGGCGAACGATTTTTCGATTCCTTTAATCACCATAACCTTGACCTGCTCGTTTTTTTCAAACTCGCTGACTTGCCAGCTCAGTTCTCCCAACATTTTTTCGTTGATCGAATTGAGAGTCTGCGGATTGTTAAGCGTGATGATTCCGATATTTTCACGAACTTCTGCGGCAATATAATCAATTTTCATTTTAGCTTCCTTTTAGATTCTGTTTTTAACGATAATGCGAATTTTCAACGGCTTGCTGTCTTCTTTATGAATATTCAGGGATTCGCTGTCACGATAGAAAATAACGGTGTTGTCGGCAGAGCCCTGATAAGTCCACCCCAACTGCGGCAACGATTCTTTATAAAACTTTTCCACGGCTTTGAATCCGACTTTACTTGAGGATAGAGAAACCTCAACAAAACGAGATTCTTCATTACCGAAAGAGACGGTCTCATCGGTTTTCTGAACCAAACCTTTCATCAGCGGAATATCCTCCAACCCGTCAATAAACGCCGGCGCTTTGGCCAGAGCCTCCGAGCCGACAATCATCATCAAAAAAAATAAAGAGCACAGCCGTTTGAACATTTTGTTTACCTCTGTTTGGTGGCGCAAAAATAAGTTGAGCGCCCGTTTTGAACAATTTTTCTGATTCCGCCGGTCGCGGCAAGGTCGCAGGTGCAGTCGGGGCAGCGTTCGCCGGTTTTGTTATAAACGCAGTGCCGATTCTGAAAATATCCCAAACTGCCGTCCGGCTTGCGATAATCCCGCAAAGTCGAGCCGCCTGCCGCAATCGCCTGTTGCAACACTTGCCGCACCTGAGCGACCAAGACCTCGCACTCTTCAAGACTGAGTGAGTTTGCCGTCCGCGTGGGCAAAATCCGCGCCCCGAACAACGCCTCCGAGGCATAAATATTGCCGATTCCGCATATCAAACTTTGGTCGAGCAACGCTTGTTTAACGGCAACACTTTTGTGGCGGAGTTTGTCGAACAAATACGCGCCGTCAAGTTGGTTGTCAAACGGATCAACGCCGATATGTTTGAAAAGCGGATTCGCAGACAGATTATCCGATTCCGCAATCACACACAGACCAAACCGCCGCGCGTCGTTATACACCATATAACCGCTCGTGGTGGCAAAAACAATGTGGTCGTGCTTTTCCGTGGGCGGCAACGTGTCGGAAAGCTTAATCCTTCCGCTCATGCCCAGATGTATAATCAGTGAGTGGCGATTGTCTAAATCAATCACGATATATTTGGCGATTCTCCGATAGTCGACAATTTTCCGCCCTTTGAGCTGCGCGGCAAAATCCTCCGCGACAGGCACCCGCAAACGGCGCTCATTGACGGTCACGTCCTTAATTTCGGCGTGCCCCAAAGCCTTTTGCACGGCGGTTTTAATTGTTTCAACTTCTGGCAGTTCCGGCATACGCAAATCGTCCTACACAATTCTTTCAATGATAAGGATTATAAGAAGATATTGCCTGCTTGACAATTACTTTATTTGAGTAATGCCCGCAAGTTTAATTTTTTCCAGAATAATCGGATAGAGACTTTTGTTTTTTTTGGTGATTTCCAAATCTGAAGCCAACGATTTGTAGTACATCAGTAAAAACAATCTGGTCAGCGATGTCAGCCCTTCGTTTTGGCTCTTGAGTCGGTCGAGTTGTTCAATCAACTGATTGCGGTGAATATGTTCTTTTTGGCAAATATCTTTCAACGCACCCCACTCCTCGGAACAAAGCCTCATACTCGTGCGTCGGTTATTAATCATTAATATTTTGTTTTGTAAAATTATCATGGTTCTTCAGCCGTCAAAATAAATAACAGTGCTTGCTATTCAATAGCTAATGGAGTAATAATATAAGTAATAAGATTTAAATACAACTAAAAACAGATTTTTTTGAAAAATAAATAAGAATAAATGAAAAAAACAACTCGCACACGCAAATATTTCGCTCCGCAAACAGATGACGTTGAACGCAAATGCGACCACGAAGGTTGCAACAAAGCCGGAATCTACCGCGCCCCGAAAGATAAAAAACTCAAAGAATACTACTGGTTTTGCTTGGAACACGTGCAAGAATACAACGCTAAGTGGAATTATTACGCGGATTCAGACGATGACGAGGAGTTAAAACGCGCGCGTGCCAAAATGCACTTTAACGGCGGCAAGTCAAAAATCAAATATCGCCGCGGCTACAATTTTAAGGATGCGTTCGGCTTTTTCAGTGAATACGCCGAAGAGTTCAGCGAGGCTGCGCCTGAAACCTTTTTTACGGCGGAGGAGCGCGAGTGGATACGTATGATGGAGTTGGAGTATAATGATTTGAGCATTGCGTCGCTCAAACGCCAATACAAAAAATTGGTCAAAAAATATCACCCCGATGTCAATCAGGGTGATAAAAATGCCGAAGAAATGTTCAAAAAACTCACCAATGCTTACAGCGCTCTGTTGGCTAAACTCTCGTAGCCTCGCGCTCTTGCTTTGACTTTAACAGGCTCTTAAAACTGAGCTTGGCGGGTTGTTTATCCTTGTTGTTAAAACGTTTGTCCTGAGATTTATTGGGTTTTCGACCGGTTTTTTTGAGCAAAAGTTGCGCTACTTTGCGGTCATTGTGGCGGGTGTCGGTAATATGAATAACCTCACTGATTTTCATCCCCTGAACAGCGCTGAAACCACCGATTTTCTTCAAGCGTTTCAAGCCTTTCATCAGCTTTTGCACTTTTTCGGGATTGGGCGTGAAAACGCCGGTTTTAACGTTCGGCGCAATTTCTCGCTCCAACACTCCTTTAAAAGTTTCGTTGCCCCATCCGTTTGCCTGCATATTTTCGGATATCGCGCGTTTTGACAACTTAGGCAAACCGTTCTGCGCCGCTAAAGTGTTGAGCGTATTAATCGCGGCGATTTTGCCGGCGGCCTGCTGTTGTTTAATTTCATCAAGCAGTTTTTGCTGTCGAGCGGCTTTCGCTTCAGTTTCGCTCAGAGCCTGCAACAAAGGGTTGCTGTTCAACTCGCGATTAAGCTCGTCAATCATCGGGTCGGCAACAAAAATTTCTTCATTTTCGTCGTCATCATCGTCATCCACGGCGTTTTTAATGATTTTGCGCATTTTTTTCAAGTGAGAGCTAAACCGTTCTTTGCTTGGCGCGGTAGCCGGTATCGGCGCGGTGAAATTGCTTTTTTTGTTAGCGTCAAATAAGGTCGCCTGTTGCGCGTCTATTCTTCGAGACAACCGTTCTTTTTTTCCAAAAGTCTTTTTTTTCCACTCAAAATTCTGATTAAGGGCATCGTCGTCCATATCAATCCTCCAACACAACCTCGTTTATCAGTCTATGCTTGTCTGCTGGTTTTGTCAAGTATGTTTGTCTAATTCAAGATTTTGTTAGTGACCATAATTGAGTCGTCACAAAGCAGAGAGGATAATATTTCTATTTTAACGCCATCGCTTCTGACCAAACGAAAAGTTCTGGTATTCGCGTTCATCAGGTGGGCGATAATATCTTCCTTCAACTCCTGCCAATTTTCAAAATTGCTAAAGAAATGTTTTTCCTTATCCAGCAGTTCCGACAAGCTGGGTTCTTCTTGCACAATCAGCTCATCAAGTTTCCATAGGCTAAGATAAGTCTGGTTGCAGGCTTTTAAACGACCGTTAGAACCAAAGATAATAACGCCGTCAAACAAATTATTAAGAATTTCCTCCTGCACCTGTAACAAAGAATTATAAGCGCGTCTGGTTGCCAAACGGTCGGAAACGTCTTCAAAAGCAAAGACCAGTCCGCCCATGGGGTGGGGCGAACGCACGCGCCGAATAGTGTTGCCGTTGGGCAAATGGAGCATATCTTCTTTGGGCTCTAAAACCGAGTTAAAGGCTTTCAGCTCGTCCGATTTATACATCCGAAAATCAGGCACCTCGGGGAGCAAACGTTTTTCACGAATGTTTTCCAAAAAGGCGGTGTAAGTCGGGGCACTTTCCAACCACTTGGCGTCCAAGTGCCACAAACGAATAAACGCCTGATTATAAAACGAGAGCTTATAATTGTTGTCAAACACCGCAAACGCCGTTCCTAACGTGCCCAAAATTTCAAGGTGCGCGTTTTGGTGGAGTTTTAAATTACGTTTAAGGCTGTCTAATTCTGTAATATCAATCAACGTGCCGACCGTGCGGATTTTATCCAAATATTCTCCCAGATGAAACGGCGATTCCCACACCTCAAACGAGCAGTGTTGTCCGTTTTTAATCAGACTGACATCGTGCTTTTGCGTGCGGTTGAGTGCTTGCGCCGTGACAGCCAGACTTTTAGACACGCTCTCGCTGTTAATGCCCGATATTTCAATCTGGTGCTGAATCACGTCATATTTATTCGCGCCTTTCACAAAGTCTAAATATTTTTTATTGACGGCGGCAAGATTAAGGTTTTCATCCCTCAGCCATGCCGGATAAGGCAGATTGTCGATAATGTCTTCCAACTGCCGATTGACGGTAATGGCTTGGGCCTTGTCGTTTTCCAACAGCGCGATTTTGTTGGCGTCTTTACTCACATCTCTAAACCAAATCATGTCGCAATACAAATTGCCGTCATTGGCATTGATACGCGCGCCCGTCAGGTTCAAAACCCGATTATTGTTCTTAAGGCTGAACGTTTCTTCAAAAGACACGCCGTCTTCCTTGAGCAGACTGACATATTTTTGAATTTTTTTAGCGTCTTCCTTATAAAAACAGCGCAAAATATCGTCAAAACTTGAGGCTGTGCCGTTCGGCAGATCCAAAATCACTGCCAGTCGGCGCGAGCAACGCTCTTTCACAAATGTCTGCGGATCGTTGACTTTCTCGTCGGGATAAATAAAAGCAAAATAACCGTCCTTAGAGGCATAAAGCGTTTCGGCATAACGCTCACGGTCACGATTGATAAAATAATTTTTTTGCGTAAGTTTCAGCACTTTTATTTCAAAATACAGCAACATGCCGAACAACAGCAAAAAGACCGAGAAAATGATATACCATAATTCCGGCGCGGCATAAAACATATCAAGGAGCAATTCACTGTTCATTTTTTTAGCACAATCCTATTGTTTATTATAAGAAAATATAATATAAAACACCAATATGCCAATCAAAAAGTATAGAAGTGAACAAAAATGTACGAATTAGCCTTTGACACCACCTCATCTTGCTGTTCCGTAGCCTTGTTTAAGGACGAACAGTGCTTGAGCACCTTTGTGCAAGAAATGGATTTCGGACAGGCCGAAACTCTGATGCCGGCGATTGCCGATTTGCTAAAAGCGCAAAATCTGACCTTTAAGGATTTGGGCTTGATTAGTGTTTGCACCGGCCCCGGGTCTTTCACCGGCGTGCGCTCGAGTATTTCCGCGGCCAGAGCTTTCGGTTTGGCTTGCCCGCACCTTGAGGTTATGGGGGTGACGGCGTTTGAGGCTTATATTCGCGGTCTGGTCTGGACGCCTGAAGAAATCGCGCCGGTTAATGCCGTGATTATTGAGACCAAACGCGAAGATTTTTACTATCAGCTGTTTGACGCGCATCTTCACCCGTTGACCGAGCCTTCCGCGGCGCTCAAAGAGGATATTATCGCTCAACTGCGCGGCACCAAAGTCACTTTTATCGGCGATGGCGTTGAACGCTTTTTGAACGTTAAAACCGGTTTGAGCCTGCACGCTATTCTTGATTGCGGTCATGTTGATATTAAAGATTTGGCTTTATGCGGATTGGAACGCTACCGTCAAAAACGCCACAACTATCCCAAACCGCTTTATCTGCGCGCGCCGGATGTTTGCGTCAAATCAAAGGTTGTTTAAGTTTTGACGGATTCCGAGCACCGACTGGATGATTTTTTCCGAGTCAGATGAGTCTATTTGCTCCAAAATTTCCAGTTCTTTACGGTCAAGCGGACGGTTAATCCCGATAGAATCATAATAGTTTTTGCTTTGCATATAAAGTTGCGAGGCTTTCACGCTGTCGCCCAAATCATAAAGATATTGCGACAAAAACTTGTTGGCGTTAGCTTCTTGTTGCGCGTCATTGTTTTGTTGCGCCAATTTCAACACATTGCGATAAGCCCAGTTGGCTTTCTCAACCTGTCCGTTTTGGCGATATACCTCGGCGCAACGGCTCCATGCGACGGTGCTGTCCGGACACATTTCAATCGCCAACTCAAAAGACGCTGCCGCCAAACCGGCGTCATTAATTTCTGCCAGAGTGCCAAAACAGCAGGAATATTGCGCCGCCTGTTGAAAAATCTCGTGTCGTTTGTCGGTGTTTTTCAGGGCGACGGCCTGATTGATACGGTCGTCTAACAAAGCCTCCAACAACGCCATGGCATACGAGGCGTCGCCGGCAATCAGTCGCAAAATACACTCTTCGTCACTGGGCAGGTCTTTGAGGCGTCGCACATTGTCAAACGCCGCCTGATTGCACAAATCCAAAAATTCTTTAATCGCGCGCACCAACTGCAAAATCGATTCCTCCGACCAGTCTTCCTTGCAGCGAAACATCAAGGCCTGCGCGATTTTCAGCTCGTCGATATTATGCCCGAGCATATTGACAATCATGCAAATCAAATCGCGTATATTTTTTTTGAGCACCAATCGACTGTCTTGATTTCCGTTCGCTTTATTTATGGAAGACTTCTGCCAGTCCAGCGCAAACGCCGGATTCTCTTTTTTGCTCAAATGCGTTTCCTTAGTGTCTTCCTCCGCGGTCTGAATTTTATTTTCCTGCTCAATCACCAAAGCGTCGGCGTTCAGTTTTTCAAGACTGGGTTTAAGAAATTTATCGCTTTTATCTAGTTCTGATTGCAGTTCAGACGCCAGGGCGCTGTCTTCCGCCTCAGGCTCCGGTTCCTGCTCCGGTTCATCTTTTTTGTTTTCGGTGCTTTTTTTCTTTTCCCCGATACTGCAAACAAAAGCAAACAGCTTCACCCCGATGTAAAGCACGGCAAAAAACACCGACACCACAATCAGTGCCGCAGCCAATAATGATAAAATATGAATATTGTCGGTCGTGTATAAAAAGTTTTCGGTCTTGTTGACAAAAGCATCAAACCTATTGGCAATATCTGTAAAAACATCGCGGGATAAAGCTAATTTCGTCAGTTGATATATCATAATTGCAAAGGTACCATTTACAAATAATAAAATTACAGTTAAAGTAACCGCGAACATATTATAATAAAAACATTTTAAAATACAATAGGCGGTCACGCCAAACTTTAGATTTTATGAAAAGAACGTTGTTATGGGATATTTGAGCCAAAAGAAAAAGCAAGCCGCCACCAGAGAAATTTTGAACTTGTCGTTGGGTGCGTCGTCAGCTGTCTGTTTGTTGCTGTTTTTCTGGCGAGACGGCGCGTTGACGCAGTGGCTGAGCGGTTGGCTGTTTGTGCTTTATATCTACACCTTGTTGATTTTGTGTCTTGCGCTTGTCCGCCATTTTTTCTGGCATGCTTTGGGGCTCTCGGCGGTAGCGTTTGTTCTGTTTTTAAATGTCGGTATGGGCGGCAGCCTGTTCTTTAACACCGGCACTGAGGGTTTGCAAAAACTCACGCTTATTTATCAAAAAGATGCCGAAAACCTGCGGGATATTGAAAAGCAGTTGCAATATCATCGGGCAGACGCCGCCTGCCTCAATCGCCGCCAGTCCCGCCTGTTTGGTGCGCATGGCGAAGAATACAACTATTCAGCGTCTGCTGACGATAATAACCTGATTGTCACGCCGCACCGTGTTATGCGCTCGGGCGAGGTTTTGGTTTCAAACGCCGGTCGCGCCGGTTTTGCCGATATTGAACTGGAATACAAGCCGCTGATGTTGGTCACCTTTGACTTTGCCAAACTTTCGGATATGGAGCGTCGTACCGCGCTCAAAAATCTGGCGACGTTTATCAATATGCAGGATACGCCGGTGGTGGCTGTTGGCGACGCGGGGATTGAAAGTTGGTCGCGCGATTTCAGAAACTTTATGGAAAAAACCGGTCTCGAGGTTAAAAACAGTGTGATAATGGGGGATGGGCTGCGCTATTGGCGCGTGCCGACCATTAATGTTTTGGCTTATCGCGACTTTGGGGTTAAAAATCTTTCGTGGCTCAATGCCAAACACAACCGCCGCCGTCCGTTGCTGATTGAACTCAATTTTTGAGCTTGTCAAGATGATGTCGCAGACAGCGGCAAAGATCTTCATCACCGCAACTTTCCGCCAACTCCAAAGCGGTTTGCAGGTTTTTGTCAGCGTCGTCACGGCGTCCGCAACAAAGTTCGTTTAATCCGATATTGGCATAATCAGTCGCCAACGCCGTTATCCGATTTCCGCGTTGCTCAAGCTCTAATGATTGCCGAAACAATCCTTTGGCGCGGCGCAGGTCTTGCCTCTTCATAAAAATAATTCCCAACAGGTTGTAAGCGTTGGCCAAATAAAATCCGCCACAGTCTTTTTTGCCATAGTCGATAATTTGGCGCAAAATCTCTTCCGCCTGCGTGTCGTCGCCCGACCGTAACAAACCTTGTGCTTGCAAATAGCGGCTCTCAAGCAAGCCGGTTGTGTTGTTGCATTTTTGGTATAAGTCGGCGGCTTTTTTTGCCCATCTGACCGTGGCGGCAAAGCGCTGTTGCTGCCAGTCGTTATCGGCTTTCAGCTCGTAGCCGAACGCCAAACCGTTAATATCTTTGCCTTCCTCAAATAATTTCAGCGCGTCGTTGAGGCTTTTTTGCGCCGTTCGGTAATTTTTTTGCAAAATATGCGTCAGCGCAATCTGATTTTTGATATATGCGGTCTCTGCCAATGTCTCAAATTGGGTGTAAATTTTTTCCGCTTTGGCAAAAAAATCGCGAGCCTCCTCAAACCGCTCTTGTCCGGTCATCAACATCCCCAAATTGGCATAAACCAACGCCTCGCCGCGAGAATGCTTGAGTTTTTTATAAATATCCCAAGCCGAGCGAAACCAAGATTCCGCGGTGTCAAAGACAAAGCAAATGCGATAAATCGTGCCCAGTTTAAGATAAACCGCCGCCTCGTCGTGATAGGCTTTGCACCGTCCGAACCTGAGCGCCGCCAAATAAAATTGCTTGGACGCCAGCTCCAAATCACCGTTGCGCAAAGCCGATTCCGCAATATAAATATGATAATGCCCGTGCAGATAAGGCGGCAATTTTTGCTCTTTTATGCCGCTCCACAATAAGGCGGCTTTGTTTTTGTCTCCGACCATACCGTGTAACAGCGCCAACCATCCCTGAGCCACAGCGTTGTCAGGAGTGTTTTTGCAAATTTTCTCAAGGCTTTTCAACGCCGTTTTCGGACGCTTAAACACTCCGAGCAATACGGCGATAATCGGGAGTTTTTTGCTCAAAAGCGTTGCCGCAAGATTAAATTTTCCGTCAGCCAAAGCCTCTGCCGCATTGTTCTGACCGCTCTTGAGGGCGGCTTTTACCGCGGTCAGCGCAATGCCTTCGCTGCCTAAAATATCGCAATGCCGCAAAGCGTGCCTCACGGCGCGTTTGCTGAAAAAATCAAGCCTCAACCGTTGCCGAAAATACAACGGTATGCCGATTGCGCCCATCAGCGCGGTGGTTGTGATAATGTAAAAAATATAATTCATACTTTAACGCTAAATTAGTTATTACGAGCCTATACTAACACAATCACAGAATTTTACAAGCTAAGGGGTTAAACAAATGAGTATCACAAAATTAAAAAGTTCGGACTTGTATCGGGTATGCGACCCTAAAAAGTTTGATTTCAGCAGCACCGCCGATCTTGAAGAACGTATGTCGGCGCTTGGGCAAGATCGAGCCATCAGCGCGGTTGAACTGGGCATAAACATCAGATCCAAGGGTTATAACTTATTTTGCTTAGGTCCTGAGGGTACCGGCAAGACCAGCTTGGTCAAACGTATTTTGCAAAAAGAGGCTCAAAATCGTCCCACCCCTGACGATTGGGCGTATGTTTATAATTTTGACGAGCCTTATAAGCCGAAAGCGATTAACTTTCCGGCCGGCACCGCCACTGAGTTTGCCAAAGACATAGACAAGCTGATTGAAGAGTTCAGCACGGCGATTCCCAGTGTCTTAGACAGTGAGGAGTATAAAGCCGCCGAAAGCATTATCAAAGAAAAGTTCAAACAAAAGAAAGAAGAATACGTTAAAATTCTGCAAAAAAAAGCCAAAGGCAAAAGTGTCTCTTTGTTGCAAATGCAGGTTGGACTGGTCGTCGCCCCGATGAAAAACGGCGAGGTCTTGAGCCCCGAAGCCTTTGACGAATTGCCGGAAGAAGAGAAAAAAGCGCTGATTGAAGACCTCAACGCCATGCAGCAAGAGATTGAAAACACCGCGCACGATATTCCCTCATGGGAGGAAAAACAGCGCGAGGAAAGCAAGCTCCTGCGTGAGAAATTTATCAAGCTGACTGTCAAAAAACCGATTGACACCCTGCGCCAAAAATACAAGTCCATCAAAGGCGCGGTTGAGTTTTTGAAAAACGTGCAAAAGCATATAGTCAATAACATTGACGAGTTTGTGCCTTGTCAGGAGCAACAAACCGCCGGTGCTGAGGATGATCCGCTCAGTTCTCTGCTCAGCCGCATTAACAAGCCCGATGAAGACAAGTTCTCCAAGCTCAAAGTTAATGTTATTGTTAAAAACGAGAAAGATTCCGGCGCGCCGATAGTCCTTCTGGATCACCCGACCCAAAGCAATCTGGTCGGTCGTGTGGAAAGAATACAACAGTACGGCGCTTTGGTAACCGACTTTACCTTGATTAAGGCGGGTGCTTTGCACCGAGCCAACGGCGGCTTTTTGCTTATGGATGCTCGCAAACTTTTAACCCAGCCTTATTCTTGGGATTCTCTTAAACGCGCGCTGGCATCCAAAACCGTCAAAATCGATTCGCCGGCGGACGAGAGCACCTTTATGACTATCTCGCTTGATCCGGAGCCGATTCCGTTGCAAGTCAAAATCATTTTGACCGGTGATGAAGAATTGTTTGAGATTTTGTCTGACAAAGACCCTGACTTCCGTGATTATTTCAAGGTTGAGGCTGACTTCGGCACTTTAATGGACAGAACCGAGGAAAACGAGCAGGAATACGCCAAACTCATTGGTTCGCTGTCAAAAAAGAAGAAAATTCGCTCCCTCAACAAACAAGCTGTGGCTCGCATTATTGAATATTCTTCACGCTTGGCGGAAGATTCCGAAAAACTTTCGGCGCACATTGCCTCCATCGGCGATTTGTTGCGCGAGGCGGATTATTGGGCGCGTAAGTCAAACTCCAAACAGATTGGCAAAAACCATATTGAGCAGGCAATCTCGGAGCAGATTTATCGCTCGGGACGTATCAAACAGGCCATGTTGGAGCAAATTGACAACGGTACGATTTTAATGGATGTTGAAGGTAAGCGCGTCGGGCAAATTAACGGTTTGGTGGTTTATAACTTCTCGCGCAATTCGTTCGGCAAACCCTCGCGTATTACCACGCAGGTGCGTATGGGCAAGGGCGAGTTTATCGACATTGAGCGCGAGATTGATATGAGCGGCCCGATTCACACCAAAGGCGTGTTGATTTTGTCGTCCTTAATCGCCAATCGCTTTGCCAAAGAGTCTCCGTTGTCACTGTCGGCCTCGATAGTGTTTGAACAATCGTATGGCGGCGTTGACGGCGACAGCGCCTCTTCAACCGAATACTATTGCCTGCTGTCGGCAATCTCTAATATCCCCATCAAACAAAGCATTGCCGTAACCGGTTCTATCAACCAGTTTGGCGAGGTTCAACCGATTGGCGGCGCTAATGAAAAAATCGAAGGCTTCTTTGATGTTTGCAATCACCGTGGTTTAACGGGTGAACAAGGCGTGATTATTCCGCGCACCAATATCAGCTCGCTGATGTTGCGTGAAGATATTTTGCAGGCGGTGGATGAGGGCAAGTTCCATATTTATGCTATCGACACGGTAGACGACGGTATTGAACTGCTGACCGGTGTTCCGGCCGGCAAGCCTAATGCCAAGGGCGAATATCCGCGTGGCACTGTCAACTACGAGGTTAAAAAAGGTCTGGAGCATTATTACAAACGCTATGTTTATTTTGCCAAAGAGACCCACGGTTGCCTCGGTCGCTAATCTTGCAAAACCTCTCGGAGACGAGGGGTTTTTTTATTGCCATGCGTCGCGGATATGGCGAATATATAGCGGAAATACAATTAAGATGGCGTCAAAACGGATGTCAAAATTTTGATACTGCTTATTGCGTCTGATAAAATTAAGCGCCGCCAGACGGATTCGTGCCTGCTGTTCGGGATGAATAGCATAAGCCGCGTCTTCGGGCGTTTGGCGTTTTTTAACTTCAACAAACACCAAAGTTTTCCCTCTGCGGGCTATAAAATCCACTTCGCCGCAGTGCGTGCCTTTGCCACCGGAAACATTACGCGCCACAATACCATATCCGTGACAACGCATAAACCACCGCGCGATAAATTCGGCAAATTTTCCGCCGTTATGCTTCTTTAATTTTGAGCGCAAGGGCGTACACCTCGTTTTTGTTGAGCTTAAATTGCTCCACCACTTCCTTAACCGCCGACTTGAGCGGCATACTTGCCATACGCTTTTTCAGTTCAGTCTCAACATCGACTTCCGGCGCGGTGTCTTCGCTCGGTGGCGCGACCATCAACACAAACTCGCCCCGCGGCTCTTGCGTTGTAAAGTGAGAGACCAGCTCGTCAATACTGCCGCGAACGCACTCTTCATACATTTTGGTCAACTCTCGCGCGGTGGCAACTTCGCGTCCGCTAAAAACCTCGCGCATAACATTTAAGGTTTTGAGGATTCGCGGCGCGGTTTCATAAAAAATCAGCGTGGTGTCAATACTTTTCAGCTCGTTGAATAGGTCGGCGCGCGCTTTGTCTTTGTTGGGAATAAAGCCGGCAAACATAAAACGGTTGGTCGGCAAACCTGATAATTGCAAAGCCGTGATCACGGCGCAACACCCCGGAATTGCGGTGACATAAATGCCTTTCTCGCGACACTTGCGCACAATCTTATACCCAGGGTCAGAAATCAACGGCGAACCGGCGTCACTGATAAGCGCAATGCTTTTACCTTCTTCCAACAAGGATAGCAACTGAGGAGACTGTTCTTCTTCATTATAATTTTGATAGGTGATAAAAGGCTTGGCGCAACTGATCCCGAGCAGCCCGAACAGCTTTTTTGTTACTCGAGAGTCCTCGCAGGCGATAACATCGGCGTCCTTCAGAGTTTGCACGCCGCGCGGCGAAATGTCGTTCAAGTTACCGATGGGTGAGGCCACAATATATAATCCGCTTTTCATTATCTTACTTTACAATACAGGTTTTTTAATATACTTTCTTAGCTGTATGATTTTATATTTTGGGACAAAAAGCAAGTGTTAAAACAAATATCATATTTTTTTGTGGTTTTAGGGTTGTGCTCATGCGCGTCACATCGAGTGCAAACGCAGGGCGGACACCATGATACGTCTACGGAAATCAACGATGTGAATATTGTCAATCGTGAAGACTTTCGGGTGGGCGTGTTGTTACCGCTCAGCGGTGAGTTTGCCAAACAGGGTAATGGTCTGAAAAACGCCACCATGATGGCGCTTGATGACATTAATGACAATGGTCTGATTTTGCAGTACTACGACACCAAAGGCACGCCGTCCGGCGCGTCGGTGGCAATGGAAAACGCGCTCAATCAAGGAGCGCAACTGATTATCGGTCCAATGCTTAGCTCTTCGGTGCAGGCGGTTTCTCCGGCGGCAAAAAGCAGAAATGTTCCGGTCATCGCGTTTAACTCCGCCGCCGAGGTTTTGCAAAACGGGGTTTACACCATGGGTTTGCTGCTTGACGAACAGGTCGACCGCGTTATCAGTTACAGCGCCGCCAAAGGGCGCAGTCGCTTTGCTTTGCTGATTCCCGACAACAACACCGGCTTTGCTGTGGCTCGTGCCGCAGTTAAAGCCGCCGCCAAAAATAATGTTAATGTGACAACGATTGCGTTTTACAAGTCCGGCACCACCGATTTTTCAAATATTTTGAAACAGATGACGAACTACAACGCCCGCGCCGCCCGGCTTGAGAAAGTTAAGGCGCAATACGCCGCCGCGGCCGCCGCCGGCGACCACGAGGCGGTTAATATGCTCAATCGTTTGAAAAAGCAAGATACTTACGGCGAGCTTGATTTTGACGCGGTGCTGATTCCTGATTATGGCGCAACATTAAAATCGGCGGTGGCGATGTTTGGCTACTATGATGTCTTTTCGCCTGAGGTTAAGTTTATCGGAACCTCGGTGTGGGACAACACCTCGCTTAACAAAGAAACCACCATGCGCGGCAGTTGGTATCCGTCTTTGTCTCGGCAAAACAGCTCTTATTTTGTGAACAAATATACCGAGCTGTTCGGCGAGCGTCCCTCAAGTCTGTATTCTTTCGGTTATGACGCGGTGGCGTTGGCGTCGGCGATTTCTCGCAACGGCGCGGACGCTCTGGATGACAAAATCACCAACCGCGAAGGCTATCTTGGCATAAACGGCGTGTTCCGCTTTTTCCCCAACGGCTACAACCAGCATAGTTTAGATATTAAAGAAGTTCGTGACAGTGGCAACTATATTGTCGACGCCGCGCCGCGCAAGTTCACATCGGACTTTGACTTTGGCGAAAGCGAGGGCGAATACTACAAGCCTGCAATTTACGGCAAAGACCAAAACACGGCCGAAATGCTGATTTTCGGGCAAATTCTCAAGACTGCGCCGCAGGTCGTTGAGACAGGCGCAACGCTTGAAGAACAGTATTAAATGTTGATTCCTTGATTTTTCACTTGCAAAAGTCTCGAATATCGACAATATTATTAACATTGTAAAAACCATGGAGGGCAGTGGGTTAAGGCTTCGCCAATCCGGTCAGGTTCGGAAGAAAGCAGCCGTAACGAAACACCTTAAGGTCATTTGCTCTCCTCCTCCTTTTATTTTATGACGCACAAGATGGCAGAAGAACAGCAAGATAATCAATACGTTGTACTGGCGCGCAAATATCGTCCGCAAAAGTTTGAAGACTTATTGGGGCAAGACGCGTTGGTGCAAACTTTGACCAATGCCATCAAAAACAATCGCTTGCACCACGCCTATATCTTAACCGGTATTCGCGGCGTGGGCAAAACCACCACCGCCCGCCTGATTGCCAAAGCCCTCAACTGTACCGGCTTGGATGGCAAAGGCGGTCCGACGATTACCCCATGCGGTGTTTGTGAAAATTGCAAAGCGATTGCCGCCGGTCGCCATATTGATGTTCTGGAGCTTGACGCCGCGTCGCGTACCGGTGTGGACGATATGCGCGAGATTTTGGACGGCGTGCGCTATAAACCGACCAACGCTCGTTATAAAATCTATATCATCGACGAAGTCCACATGCTCTCCAAAAGCGCGTTCAATGCGTTGCTTAAAACCTTGGAAGAGCCGCCGTCGCACGTTAAGTTTATTTTCGCCACAACCGAAATTCGCAAAGTGCCGGTAACGGTGCTTTCCCGTTGTCAACGATTTGACTTGCAGCGCCTGTCGATTGATGATTTGCTCAAGCTGTTTCATAAGATTGTTGCGGCAGAAAACCTCAAAGCCGATGAAGAAGCCCTGCATATGATTGCCAAAGCCGCCGACGGTTCGGCGCGCGACGGTTTGTCCTTGCTCGATCAGGCGGTCTCTTTGGGGGCAGGCAACGTCAAAGCCGATATTGTCAAAGAGATGATTGGTCTGGCGGATATCTCCCAAACTTTTGAATTGTTTGAAAACCTGATAGCCGGAGATGTCAAACAAGTTGTTATCAATTTGCAAGAACAATATAAAAACGGCGCTAATCCGCTGTCGTTGCTGAAAGATTTGATTTCTTTGACTCATCTTGTTGCCAAAGTCAAATTAGTGCCGAGTTTTATTAATGATGATTCCGTCAGCGAGGCGGAACGTGAGTTTTGCAACAAGGTCAGCGGCGGTGTTTCAATCGCCATCCTGTCAAAAATTTGGCAGATGATGATAAAAGGCTTGGGAGAAATCCAAATTTCTCCGGTGCAGATCGACGCCCTTGAGATGATTTTGATTCGCGTGGCTTATTCGGCGTCGTTGCCTACGCCTTACGAACTTTTAAACGACGTAAAAAAAAACTCTGATTTAAGGGGTTTGCCGCAAACCACGGCGCTCAGTCGCCCGTCCGTATCTTCGGCGCCGTCCGCCAACTCTGCCGCCATACCGGAGCAGAGCGAAAAAAAAATAACCGTCTCGGAATTTGCCAAAATTGAAGATTTGGTCAGCTTTTTAGAAATGCGCAAGTACCCGTTGTTGGTTTATTCTCTCAAGCACGATGTCTGTGTTAAAGAGTTTGCCGCCGGTCGCATAAAAATGACGGTGTCAGACAAGATTCACCCCGAATTTATTGCCAATTTTCACAAAATTTTGCAAGAGACCACGGGACTTAATTGGGATATTGAAACCCAAAGCGGCGTTTTGGGCGAAACCCTTGCCGACAAAGAAAATCAGGCTCTGGAACGCGAACAACGAGACGTTATGGCGTATCCTTTGGTTAGGGCTATTATGGCTGAGTTCAAAGGCGCCAAAATCGAGAGCCTTATCCGCCGCGTTCAAAATGCCGAAAGCTCGGTTGTCGAGTTGGGCTCGGATAATAACAATGACTTAATTTTTGATGAGGAAAACGAATAATGATGAATATCCAAGGTTTAATGAAACAAGCGCAAATGATGCAAAAACGTATGGAAGAAACCCAGTCAAAACTGTCTTTGCAAGAGGTTGAGGGCACCAGTGGCGCAGGCATGGTTAAGGTTGTGATTAATGGCAAGTCCGAGGCTAAAAAAGTCAGTATTGACAAATCATTGTTGGTTGCTGACGAGGTTGACGTGTTAGAAGATTTGATTGTTGCCGCTTTTAACGACGCGCACAACAAAGCCGAAAAATTAATGGAAGACGGCATGAAAGAAGTCACCGGCGGTTTGAACCTCGGCGGTCTGAAACTTCCGTTCTAAGGTGGTGTCATCGTGTCCGGAACCGAAATTGAAAAACTGATAAAACTGGTGTCAAAGTTGCCGTCTTTGGGCACACGCTCGGCTCGCCGTATTACTTTGCAGTTGCTGAAAAAACGCGACACCTTGCTCCTGCCGCTGATTCAAAGCCTGACCGAGGTGGCGGAAAATATTAAAACTTGCGAAATCTGCGGCAATTATGACACGCAAAACCCGTGTTCAATTTGCGCCTCCGAACTTCGTGACGATAACGTCGTTTGCGTGGTGCAGGATGTCGCTGATTTGTGGGCGATGGAACGTGTGTCTTTTTTTAAGGGAAAGTATCATGTTTTGGGCGGCGTTTTGTCGGCGTTGGATGGTGTCACCGCTGAGGATTTGAATATTGAGAGTCTTGAAAAACGCTTGGCGACAGGCGGGGTGACTGAGTTGATTTTGGCGCTGCCGGCCACGGTTGACGGGCAAATCACCTCGCACTATCTGGTCTCTCGCTTTAAAGAATACAACCTCAAAATCACCACACTGGCGCAAGGAATTCCGATGGGTGGAGAACTGGATTATATGGACGAAGGCACAATCCAACTCGCGCTCAATTCCCGCAAAACCCTTTAAGGTATTGGGATTTTATTATCGCTCAACGTCTTTCTCTACCGAAAGGCGTTTTTTTTGGGTGTAACCCCAACACCCATCTTGTCCCGCCACTTTTTTACTTGTCCGACTTCTGGGGTACGGTTCACATCCTGATTGCAAAAAAAACACCGCACCTTTCGGCACGGCGTTTTTTCCCAATTGGCGTCAGCGGCGGGACTGGCGTCGCGTTCCGCTAGCCGCACAGGCGCTCACGCTTTTTTCAAAAGCGCCGGCATACTCCGTCTGCCTCTCGCTGGTAGTCAAACCCACTGTCACCGTGGGTTCTCGTCCGCCACATCCTGATTGCAAAAAAAAACACCGCACCTTTCGGCACGGCGTTTTTTCCCAATTGGCGTCAGCGGCGGGACTCGAACCCACTACCCACAGTTTAGGAAACTGTTGCTCTATCCTGATGAGCTACGCCGACAATCTGATATCTGTTTATAGCTTAACAGCTTAAAAATCAAGTTTCTTTTATAATTTTTACAAAATAACCAAACTCATAAAATAATTATATAGTATTTATCATCCTTGACTTTCTGTAAATTGCAGATTACTATGATTGTAATTATTGGATTATAATCACATAATTACAGGATTTGATATGAAATATATTTACAGAAATCTGACAAATGAATTAGAAAAAAGCATAAACACTCGTCCTTTAACATATTTAAATGGTGGTCGGCAAGTGGGTAAATCAACACTTTGTTCTCATTTGCCCGACAGTATCAAGATTAATCACATTACATTTGATTCGCCGTTAATGCTGTCATCGGCTAAATCTGACCCTGCTTCATTTATTGATAATCTTCCACAGAATGCTTTGAATATTATTGATGAAGTTCAATTTGCTCCTGAAATTTTTCCGTATTTGAAAATGAAAATAGATGAGAATAGGTTGGATGGTCAAAATAAATCTCTTTATCTGCTGACCGGTTCTGCCAATTTAATGGCTCTGCCGACATTATCAAATGCTCTTGTCGGGCGTATGGCTATTCTTACGCTGTATCCATTTTCAGCAAGTGAATATTATCAAACCGACACACATTTAATAGATAAACTTTTTAGTGAAAATTTATCTATACAGAGTTATGACGATTATAATATCTTGGATGCAATAACCGGTAGCACATACCCCGAAATTGCAAACAACCCTGAAATTGACCGTGTCAGATGGTTTGACAATTACCTGACAACAATTCTTAACAGAGACGTAAAATCCATATCAGACCTGAAAAATCCCGATATGATGGTTATGCTTTTTTCTTTGTTGGCAATGCGAACGGGGGGATTGTTGAATAATACAGCCATTGCATCTGAAATCGGCGTGGATTATAAAACTTATGAAAAAATGATGGCATTTGCCATCAACAGCTTTATGGTTTTTAATATAAAACCGTGGGCAATGCCAAACAAACTTAACAAGCGTTTTGTAAAGTCGCCCAAAATGTATTTTACCGACTGCAATTTCTTATCATATATCACAAAAAGAAGTATTTTAGAGATTTATGAAAATGACAAAATGACCTTTGGTCATATATTTGAAAATTTTGTTGCCGCAGAACTTTTAAAGCATGCCTCAATTCATAATATTGAGTTATCTCATTTCAGAACCTCAACCGGCAAAGAAGCTGATTTTGTTTTAGAAAATAATTCAGGGGAGGTAATAGGTATTGAAGTTAAAAGTTCAAAATCTATTGATAAAAAGTATTTGTCCGGTTTGCAGGAGCTCAAAGATTTAGTCGGAGATAAGTTCAAGAAAGGCATAATTCTTTACGCCGGTAAAGATGTTATTCCATTATCAGAAAAAATGTGGGCGGTTCCGGTAAGCTATCTGTGGAGAAAATGAGATAACTGATAAAAATCAAACAATCCCCGAAAAATTCCGCAAACGGCGCAAAACAGCCGTGTTTCGCTTGACAAATAGATAATAAGAGATACATTGCCGGATGACAATGTATTATTATTCACTATTAAAAATTTATTATTATGCACGGTAACAATGAAGTAATCTATCTGATTTACCCTTTGACATTTAATTATGCCGCAGGGAGTGAGAGTGATCCTTATAAAGGGGCTTACGGCAACTTGAAAGGTATCACCGCGCGTGTTGGTTATGTCGCTTCTTTGGGAGTGACTACCGTTTGGATAACCCCGTTTTATCCATGGGGTGGCCGCGGTTTCGGTTATGATATTACCAACTACAAGGCCGTTGATCCGATGTATGGAACGCTTGAGGACTTTCGAGAGCTGTGTGATGTTTATCACGACGCCGGAATCAAGGTTATCATAGACATGGTGTTCAACCACTGCTCGATTAAGCACAGGTGGTTTCAGAACAGTCGCAATCGTCTGAACGCCTACAAAGACTTTTTTGTCTGGGCAGACGCTAAGGGCTTTGATTGTGACGGAAAACCGATACCTCCAAACAACTGGAAGTCCATTTGGGACGACAGCGGTGACAGTGTGTGGACATGGGATAGCAAGCGTGAGCAGTTCTACATGCACAGCTTTGATTCTGCTATGCCTAACCTTAATTTGAACAACTCTATTGTTCAGAAAAAGATTTTGGACATTGCCAAGCACTGGTTTGACCTCGGTGTTGACGGTTTCCGTCTTGACGCGGTGACGCACTACGCTTGCGATCCCGAGTTGCGAGACAATCCGTTAACTCCCGATGGCAGACAAATCAGGCTTTATGACATCAACAGCCCCAATGGCGCTGTTTTTATCAATCGCCTGAAAGAGCTTGCCAACACCTATCCTGTTCCGAAAACTTTGTTGGCGGAATACTGGTATGACACGAGCGAACAAGGTATGAAGAAAGCATGTAAAATTTTTGCCGAAAGCAAATGTGACGCTTTCTTTACCGGTGCTCTCAATAGCGGTCTTGACAGCTTCCATACGGCGATTAAGAATGATATGTTCGTTTCGCCGCGCGGAGAAAAGTTGAACTGGGCAATCAGCAATCACGACTTGGTTCGCGCTCCGACCCGTTTGTGGGGTGAACACTATCACTTGAGCAGAGTTAAGATGCTGATGAGTATGCTGATGACGCTTCCGGGCAGTATCTGTTTGTATCAGGGTGACGAGTTGGGCTTGCCTAATCCGAAGTCGATTGAAGATTGTAAAAATCCGGCTTGCGACCCTGCCAATGTCTGGACACCGTACAAAAATCCGTGGGATGCCGGTCGCGCAGGTTTCGCCATGAGCGATGCGCCTGACGATGTGACCCGCACCATGGCTCTGCATCCCGACAAAATGCAGTATCGTTTGGCGGTCAATCATCAGTCCGGACCTTGCTCAATGCTCAACTACACGCGCCGCCTGATAGCCGAACGCAAGAAGAGTATCTTTAATGAATATGGCTACATCCATTTTATTGAAGATGGTCGCGATCCAAATGTTTTCGCTTATATCCGCAGCAATGCCGATAAGAGTAAGAACATTCTCTGCATCTATAACTTCAGCGATCATGATGTGCATATCCGTTATAACGGAGAGGTCTACCACGTTCGTCCTGTAAATATGTTGCACGAAAATTTATAAAATCTGTAAAAATAAAGCCGTTGACCTTATGGTTCAGCGGCTTTATTTTTTTTTTGCTTAGTGTTGCGCCAGTTTATCCAAAAACTTAATCTGAATATCGGCGATTTTTTCAACGCTGTCGATTTCAACATATTCTCCGCTGGCGTGCATACCCTCGCCGGTGCCGGAGTGCATAATCACAATCGAGCCTTTGACGGCAAACGAGCGAGAATCTGTCGCGCCGCCAATGTGTTCAAACTCAATCGGCTTTCCCAAAATCTTTTCGGCAAAGGTTTTATAATCCAAAATATAAGGATTGTTCTCGTCCATAACCACCGGCGTGCTCGAAGATAGGATTTTATAGGTTACGCCTTTTTCCATAGACTTGTCCAGATTGCGGCATAATTGCTCCACGCTTGAGGTTTCCGTCAGACGAAAATCGCACAAAGCCTCGGCATGGTTGGCAATAATGTTTGAGACATTGCCGCCGTTGATAACGGCAAAATGCACGGTGTCTTGCCATTTATTGGCGGGTTCGGGCAGTTCTTTGGAATAATAAGGATAAATTTTACGAATATTGGCGCAGGTTTGCATGAGCTTTTCGTTGGCGTCAATTCCCTCCCACGGGGTTGAGCCGTGCGCCTCCAGACCTTCGGCAATAATTTTCACAAAGACCGGATTTTTGCATTTGGTGACAATCTTTTGAATATCGCCGCCGACATCGTTGTCTAAAACAATCTTGGCGCTGATGTCGGGGTGATTTTCCATAAAGGCGTGAGTGCTGGCACTGCCTTTTTCCTCATCGGTCGAAAGAATAATGCCAAAATTCAGGTCAAGTTTGTTTTGCAAAACATAAAACATTGAGTTAAATGCCACGGCGGCAAAAGACTTCATGTCAAGCGTGCCGCGCCCAAACATTTTGCCGTCTTTAATTTGCGGGGTGAACATATCGTCGGCGGCGGGCACAACGTCCAGATGTCCCAGAATAATCACGTCAAAATTTTGCACATCGCGATTACGCACAAACAGCACCGGTGACACGCCGTCATAGCGGCAAATGTCAACCACGGCGCCGCTGCCGGCAAATAAATTGCGACAATAATCCATGCACTTGTCAATTTCGGCAAGGTTGCCGGTTTCGGTTCTGAATTTTATCAGGTCTTGAACGGTATCTAGCAAATTCATGATATTTTTCCTTATATGTTTTACTTTTTGTTCATTATATTGGCATATATTAAAAATAATATAATAAGAAAAGATTAAAAAGGTCAGATGATGAGAACGATTTTTTTCAGCTTGGTGTTATTGTGTTTGTTGGGAGTGTTTTCTGTTCAAGCCTCGGGTTTGCCTGATGATGGAGAAACGGGTTTGGCTTTGCCCCGTATGGCGTCTTTGCGCTCTAATATGATAAACGCCCGTTCCGGCCCCGGCGCGCGCTATCCCATCTCGTGGGTTTATCGTCAAAAATACGCGCCGGTTGAGATTGTCGCCGAGTTTGAACTGTGGCGCAAAATCAAAGATTGGAAAGGTTCTGAATCGTGGGTGCATAAGTCTATGTTGATTGGCAAACGCTCGGTCAAACTCATCACCCCCGGAGAGAACAACATTTATGATGAGCCGGATTACAACTCCAAAGTGATTGCTCGAGCCGAGGAAGAAGTTGTCGGTCTTGTCAAAAAATGTCCGGCGGGTCGCGATTTTTGCCTGATTAATTTTGATAACAGCATTGAGGGCTGGGTGCCCAAAAGCAATTTGTTTGGCATATACCCTAACGAGGTGATTGACTAAAGCCAAATCCTTCTGATTTTAGATAAAAAATTGTGTATAAAAATATATGTACTTGCCAAGAGTCGCAGTTTATTTTATCTAGAATCAGAGGGGTTTAATTTATGAACAAAACAGGGTTAAAAACTTTTGTTTGCAGTTTTGTTTTTACTTTATCTGCCATAGTCACGGTGGATAGAGCCTTTTTTTATGCCCCCGAAACCGCCGAAACCGTTATAATCCCTCGCAAAAACATTGCCTTGTTTTTCAGCGGTTCTCATCCCAAAACTTTTTCATCATCAATTGAGCCTGTGCACCGTATTGCTCTGCAAAATCCTGTTGCTAAACCCCAAGAAGTTGAAATTGCGGAGAATATTCCGGAAATCCCTCAAAATATACTGGTGCGGGACGCCTCTCTGTTTGATACGGAAGAAATTCCTTTGCAGTTGGTTGCTGAACAACCCGTTGCGGAGACTGCCGTGGTTGCGGAAGATGAAAAAGTCCCCGATGTTCCCTTGGTTTACGCTAATGTTGAAAAGACATCTGAGCCGATAGTCGGCGCCAGTCAAGAGCTTGCGCCGGTGGAGAAAGCTAAGGCTGCTGAAACTCCTGAGAAAAATCGGGAAGTTAAGTTGGCGTCTTTGCCGGAAGAGCCAAAGCAACCTGATTTGCTGACGCAACCGGTGGTCATTAAGGGAACGCGGCAAATTATTAAGATTGATAATTTCAAGAAAAAACAGCAAAAACAAAAAACTGCGCCGCAAGAAGTTATCGCCTCAACCGCAAAGCCAGAGGAGCAAATTCCTCTGCTCGGCGGCGCTGATGTGGCACAAAAACAGCCAGAGCCGGAGACTGTTCCCAGTCAAACGCAGGTTGCCAGTCTGGAGGCTGATATGCCGTTAACGCAGGCTGAAGAAGTCGTTAAGCCGGCGGCTGAGCCTGAAAAACGCGATTGGCAGACCATGGCGGAAAAACATCAGGATGAAAATCCGTGGGTGGTGGCGCGCGGTAGTAAGTTTGTGAAAAATAAAAAGCTGTTGGAAGAAAATTTTAGCTCCGAGGCGGCTCAGAAAAAAGCCGAACGGCTGACCGTGCCGAACAAAACCCCTGATAAAAAGTCGGCAAAAGTGGCGGTGCAGGACAACCTTCTGATACCAATTCCGCAAGAATTGTTGGATGAAGACGATCTGGTGCCGGAGCTTGGCGACGGCAAAAATGCTCCTCGCCCGAAACCGGCGCCGAAAACCGAAAAGCCTAAGGACGAAGGCTCGTTTTTGGATAGCATAACCTCGGTGTTCTCAAAAGAAAACCGTGAGAAAGCCATTAATAACATCAAAAAGAAAGGTGGCAAACTTTTAGGTTCTGACGATAAAAACACGCGGCCGCAGATTTTGCCGACTGAAATTCGTCTGTCGTTCCAACCTAATCGTGCCGAAATCTCGGGGCAGACCTTGCGGTGGATTCAGGCGTTTGCTAAAAAGGCGGTTGATGAGGCGGATGTCGGACTTGAAATCAGAATTGACGGTTCGGGCGCGTTTGCTTTGCAACAAAAGCGTTTGAACCTGCTTTATAATATTTTGACGGCAAATGGCGTGGATTATCAAAAAATTAATACGGTTTTTGTTGAGCGCGAGCCTAATTCGTTTGTGGTCAGAACCGTCAAAATAACCAACGGTGCGGAAACAAAAAAAGAAGATGAGAGGTGGAAAAAATATTATCAGCAGTGGTAAGCCGTTGTAATTGGTAATAAGTCGGTTGCCGTGCTTGATTATTTATTTTTCAAAATGTATGATAAGGAAAAAATTATGTCGGAAAAACGTTTAGGAACCTTGATAATGAGTATAAAATTCAAACTTTGTGTGGCTTTGCTGATGTTGTTTGTTTCCGGTTGTATGGGGACATTAACTCAGCCGGTTACCGTGCCTGATGATGATTGTGTAGAGACTGTTCCGGCGTCTCCGACTGCGAAATCTGACTTTGTGAACTATACCGAGACCGCGGCGGATTACCGTCGTTACGGTGAACGCACCCCGCGTGACCAAAATATTGTTCAAGCGGGCGCCGGCAGTAATATGTCTGCCTCAATTCCGCCGTCGGTTGATGAAGAGGTTGAAGAGTATGATGAAAACGTTGTCGCTGAAGAAAGTGGCGATGATAACAATGCAAACGCGCAAAATGCCGAAGACCCTGTTGAAGATTGGTTGGCGGAAGAAGGCCAAAACCTCAAAGATTTGCTTGGTGAGTGGAGCGACCGTGCCGGTTGGCGCTTGGTCTGGAAGACCAATCGTAACTATCCGTTGACAGCAGGGGCTATGTTCCGTGGTCGTTTTGCCGATGCCAGTGCGGCGTTAATTCGTACATTTGCCCGTGCCAAACCGGCGCCGGTGGCAACATTTTATAAAGGTAACCGTGTATTAGTCGTTGAGACGATGGAGGATGAAAATGCGTTTGAATAAAGTTACCAGAAACGGCTTGTCTGCTGTTTTGTTTATGAGTTTGGCGTCTTCCTGCTCTGTCTCGACTGATATGGACGCGACCATTGAACGTGATATTAAAAACGCCACGGCGATGAGTGAGCGTGCCAAGTTACCGGCAAAGCCGATTGCTGACGATGTTATTCGTGTTAAGAACGATATTTGGCTTGGTGACAGTAGCGAAATTGAATATGATGGTCAGCCTCTGCCGGCTAATTTTGAGACTAAAGACGGCGTGACCTTAATCAGCAACCGCCCGATTACTTTGTATGAAATCGGCGATATGATTAGCAAAATCACGGCATTGCGCGTCAGCTTTGCCGGCGATATGGATACCGAGGCGCGTCAAACCGCAACCGGTAACAAGCCTAGTCCGCAGAATATAAATGTAGATTGGACTGAGCCGAACAAAATGTTGGTGTCTTATCAAGGACCATTGAGCGGTTTATTGGATGAGATTGGTTCTCGTTTCGGCATTTGGTGGAAGTATGATAAAAAAGAAATCTACTTCTATAAAAATATTACCCGTACTTTTGTATTGTATAGCTTGCCGAGTGAACCGAGCATGAACGTAAACGTTGGTGGTTCTTCAAGCGGTAGCGGCGCCAGCAACTCTTTGACGATGACCAATTCCGCCAAATTGGAGTTCTGGAAAAATATCGAAAATTCAATTAAGTCTATGATCGACAGCAAAGCGCAGTTGAGTATGGATTCTTCTAACGGTACGATTGCCGTGACCGCCAATCCGAACGACATTAAAAAGGTGGCGAAGTTCATTAATGAACAAAACGCCCGCTTATCGCGTCAGGTAGCTATCAGTGTTAAGGTTTTACAGGTTAATGTTGACGACAGTGATAACTTTAATCTTAATCTGTCTGCGGCGTTCAAAGATCCTGCCGGCGGTAGTCTGGGCTTGACCGGTATTGCCGGCGCGGCTGACGCAACCGACAACCTGACTATGTCTCTGGTTCCGGGCAATGTCAGCATTGATGCGGCGGTGCAGGCTTTGTCGCAACAAACCACGACCAGTTTGATAACCAGTGGTACGGTCACCACACTTAACAACAAACCGGCGCCGATTCAGGTGGTTAAAAAACAAAAATACATTTCTGAAATCACCAAAACTAACAGCGGCGGCGATTCAAACTACTATGATATTTCAACTGAGACCGAAGATATCGAAACCGGTTTTACCATGAACGTTTTGCCGCGTATTTTGGAACATGGCCGCATTATGTTAATGTTTAACCTGACATTGTCGGATCTGCTGTCTTTGGATAAGGTCAACCTTGATGACGGTTCAACGGTTGAAGACGGCAGTTCCTCGGGTGGTCAATATATTCAAAATCCGGTGATTGAGTCTCGCGGCTTCTCGCAAGAGGTGGCTATGACCTCGGGGCAGTCGTTGGTCTTGACCGGTTATGAACGTGTTGAAAACACGGCTGAAAAATCGGGTGTCGGCTCGGCAACCAACTCACTGTTGGGCGGCGGTGCCAATGCCGAAAAAATCAGGAGCATCCTCGTTATTATCTTAACGCCGGTTGTGTTGGAATCTCCGCTTAATCCGGAATCCAGAATGCACAATATTTAGCCTCAGGAAAGGATAAACAGTTGCTGGAAAACGCCAAATTATACGATAAGGACTTTGATTCAAGCGCCACGCGCTCTTGGGCTCCGTCAACTGTTATCAACGGCACGGCTTATGCAACGGGATTGTTCTGGCAACCGTTGCAAAACAAAGACGACCCTTATGCTGAAATTGAAGATTCTGCCGAAGGTGTGCTTGAAGGTGCCGACCTGTTCGCCCTCAAGCCCGGAAAAACCGTGCAGTTTGGTGTGTGCGGTAGTGCCGACGGCTACAAAAAAGGTCTGCTTTCCTTAGCGGCGTCGGTTTCAACCGCATTGGCCGACCGTTCGTCCTTTGTGGCGGTCTTTAAGGTCGATAACGGTTGGTGGTATTGCTGTGTTCGTAACGATATTATCCTGTCTGATGGCGATATGCTCTTCTTAAAGGAAGAAGACGCCAAAGAGCAGTTTATGTCGATGATGACCGTGCCGGATTGGGGACGGAAAATTGCGCCGCCCGAGTGGGGTGTTGAAGACACACAAGCGGTCGATCTGAACGCGCTCTTAAATGATGGTGTTCGCGCCCGCCTGCAAAAAATCAAAGCCCTGCGCGGTCCAAAATTATATGCCGTGATTGCGGTTTCGGCGGTTGTCGGTTTTTGGATTTTGTCTTCTTTTGTAACTGATGTTTTGTTTGCGCCCAAGAAAAAGCCGATGGTTGTGGCGCCTGTTCGTCCTAAGATTATGAAACCGGTTGAAGAAAAGCCCAAAGTTTTGCCGTGGGATACGGTTAAAAATCCGGAAGACGTTATGGTCAACTGCTATCAAGATTCCATGCAGTTGATTAAGATTATGCCTCCGGGGTGGAAAATTAACGGCATTAACTGTACGGACGGCGGCGTGACGGCTTCGTGGCGGCGCGAGGTCGGGCGTATTGCATGGGCAGACAAAGCCTTAAATGAATCCGGCGTCAAAATTTCGACCCGTTCGCTTTCGGCAGACGGCAACACGCTGATTGCCGGAATATCGTTTTCACTTAAGGTCATGAAGTCTCCGCCGGCTTATACCTCAACCGAGCTTAAAAACACTTTGAACGACTTGTTTCAGTCGCTGTCGGTGCCTGTTTCACTGTCAGACCAACAGTTGACGGTTCAGCCGCAGCAGACAAATAACAGCGGTTTTCGCCGTCAGACCAAGCCCGATATTTATAAAATGGTGAAATTTTCGTTCAGTACGCCGCAAAATCCGATGATGTGGCGCGATATATTAACAAAATTTTCAGGACTTGTGATTACTAATATAAGATACGATACACAAAACGGCACATGGTATTATGAGGGAACAATCTATGTTATATAAAACAGGCAGCATATTGAAGTATTCATTTTTAGCCGCAAGCTTTGCTTGTCTGCTATCAACCACGGCTCTGGCGCAAAACAAGCTGATGTTGCTTGACGAGCCCGCCGTGTCGACGGATAAAAACGCCAAAGACAACAACGCCGAGCTTAAGTTCTCGCTTGATGACGAGTTGGCGCCCTCTGACGATACCAAAGACACGGATGATCCGTTGGCGGCAGACAAGACGGATGCTGAAGAGCACGAAGCGCCTGCCACGCCGCAGGATAACGTTCCCTCGCCGCAGGTCTTAGGTGCGCCCGCCCCGAAAATGCCGATTAATAACGCCGCTCCCGAACCTGAAAAGCAAGATGCCGTTATTAACGCTTATCGCAACTTTAGTGACGAGAGTGACCGTCAAAAATTTGACAATCCGCAAGCAGACAACGGATCTGACGCAACCCTCGGCGACCGGATTATGAATCAGGTTAAAGAAGACTTGTTCTCGCAAATGGCTGATATTGAAAAGCAAACGAGCTTGCTCACGCTTGAACTCAAACGCGAAAAAATCAAAAACGAGATTGCGGCCATGAAGGCTCAGCGCCAAAAGGCCATTGAAGAAGAGCAGGAAAAACAGCGTGAACGCGAGCGCAAGCAGGCTGAGTGGGAAAAAGAGCAGGAACGCAAATTACTTGAAGACCAACAAAAACTCAAGGAAATGGAAATCAAGTATGAGAAATTGCGTCAGGAACGCGTTTTGAAAGCCTATAAAGAGAGTATGCTCAAGAGCAATCAAGAGTGGGTAGAATACAATTCCCGCCTCTATAATCAACTGGTTAAGGAAGAAAAGGCTCAAAACGACCTTATGACCAAACAAAAAGAATATTTCAGCAACCTTAATGCGGCTATTACCCGAGCGAGCTCCGCCGCGCAGGTTATGAAAGAAAAATATAACAAAGAAGTGGCAAACCTCCAAACGCAGGTGGCTATCCTCAAATCTAAACTCGAGGCCGAGAAAAACGCCTTTGAAGAGAGTAAGAAGGTCGGACCAAATCCGTTTGCTTTGATTGATGACGAAAATGCACCCAAAAAGAAAATTGCCGAAGAATACGCTATTATGGAAATCAGCGGCAAAGGCGAAAATTTGGTGGCTAAGCTCATTAACAAAAACGGCGGCACTTTTATGGTAAAACCCGGCACAATTTTGAATACGGGGCATATCATTGAAGACATTACCCAAACATATATTGTTGCCGATAAAGGTGGCTTGAAAGACTATCTGTATTTCTCCGCCGGTGGTATTTTGGATAAAGAGCCGTCTAAACCTTTGGAAGCTATGACTAAATCGGAAGATGATGCGCAAGCCGATAAACCGGCTGTATCCTCAAAGGTACCTAGCCTTCGTGAAGGAATGTTTGTAGAGTAGAAATATGGCGGACGAAGAAGAAAATAGCGCCGTTGCGGCGGAAGGTAATGCTCAGGAACAAAACGGGCAGGGTTCTTCCGATGCCAAAGAAGAGAACGGCGCCGGTCTTATTCAGTCTTTATTCTATGCCGGCAACAAACTCTTAACATTGCCCAATTCGCAAAGTATCTCCATTGATGACGGTACTCGCCGTTTGTTGGCACTGTTTTCCGACGGTCGCTTTTTGGTGGTTGAAACCCACAAGTTTGACGGTCGTGTGCTCAGCTTTCAGGTCTTGGCCAAAAGAAAAGGTTTGCGCTTTGGCAAAACCATCTATATTACTCAAAACGAGCTGAACGCCATTTATGCCTATGGCGAGCGCTCGGCACCGATTGAGCTGAGCGAAAAAGAGGTTGAAGAAAACCAACTGCAAATGCAGCGTGACTTTGTGAACGTTGTTGCCCGTGCGGCATCAGCCAAAGTTTCGGATATTCACGTTGTGGTTGCTGACAGCACGCAGATTATGTTCCGCGTCAACGGTATGATGACCACCGTGATGGAATATGACGGTGCGTGGGGTGAAGCTTTTGTGCGTGCGGCGTTTGCCTCGGCCGATATTTCCGATTCCAACTATGCCCAAAACGAGTTTCAGGGTGCGCAAAAACTGGGTGCGACCCCGTTGCGCGGTTCAAATGGCAAATTAATGCTGCCGCATAACGTGTTGGCTATACGTTTGCAGTTCAACCCGATTGCGTTCGGTTCGCAATATTTGGTTATGCGCTTGCTTTATGCCGATGACAATCCCGACGGTAGTGGCGATTTGTCGTCTTTGGGTTTTGGCGAATATGAAGAAAATTTGTTTTATCGTCTGCGCTCGGTGCCGACAGGCTTGAGCGTGGTCGCAGGTCCGACCGGTTCCGGAAAAAGTACGACCTTACAACGCAATATGATTAAGCTGTTGCAAGAGAAAAACTACGAGTTGAACCTGATTACGGTGGAAGACCCGCCGGAGTACCCGATTCCGGGCGCGCGGCAAATGCCGGTGACCAACGCCAATACCGAGGCCGAAAAAGATGAGATGTTCACCAAGGCGTTGTCCGCGGCGCTGCGTTCTGACCCTGACGTGATGATGGTAGGCGAAACCCGTTCGCTTTCCACGGCGGAGCTGACCTTTAAGGGCGCGCTGTCAGGACACGGTGTGTGGACAACCTTGCACGCCAACTCGGCGCCGGCAATTATCACCCGTCTGCGTGATATGGGCATCCAAAAGTTTATGTTGGCAGATCCTGAATTGGTTAAAGGTTTGATTTCACAACGTTTGTTCCGCCGCCTGTGCCCGCATTGCCGCAAGAGCGTAAAAGATATGTTGGATTATCCGGCCGTTAAGCGTTTGAAGGTGGCTTTGGGAGACTTTGGTATTGAGAACACTTATATGCGCGGCCCCGGTTGCAAATATTGCGACAACCGCGGTATTAAAGGTCGCTTAAGCGTGCCTGAAATTATCATGCCTGACGCAACGTTTTTGGAGCTGATGATTGACAGCCAAACCCGTAAGGCGATTGACTATTGGACGAGTGACTTAAACGGACGCACCCTGAAAGACGCCGCGATTGAACGTATGCTCAAGGGTTTGATTGACCTTGAAGAAGTTGAGCGTTGGTGCGGCTTGCTAGACCAACGTCCGGTATATTAGGGAGAATACAAATGGCAGAAGGATCCAGAGCATCGGCTCGCTCGCTCCGCAAAGTCAGTTCGGTAGAAATTAAATATGCGCAAATTATATGTTTGTGTTCTAACAAAACGAGGCTGAAACTGTATCGTAAGCTGGCGTCATTAATGGCCAACCGCTTTTCGTTAATGGACGCGTTGGATTTGCTGTATAACGGTGCCAGCGACAACGGTAAAAATCCTTATGAACCGATGGCGATTGCGATTGTTTCGTGGATGAAAACCCTGCAAAACGGTTTGACTTTTGCCGATGCTTTGCGCGGTTGGGCGCCGAGCCGCGAGCGCTTAATGCTCTCGACCGGTGACGTTTCCAACCTTGAAAGCGCTTTGCTCAACTTGATTAAGGTGACCGAAGGTTCCACCAAAATGATTCGTCCGATTATCGGCGCTATTGCTTATCCGGCATTTTTGGCGATGATGTCGGTACTTATTCTTTATGGTATCGGTGTTTATATGGTTCCGCCGATGCAGGAGGCTGCGCCAACCTTAAAGTGGAAAGGCACGGCGGCTGATCTGGTGGCGGTTTCTGAGTGGATTCAGGTCTATTGGGCGTTAGCGTTTGCCTTTCTGCCGGCGGTGATGTTGGTAATTTATCTGACGATTGGTATTTGGGTGGGCAAAGTCCGTGTGATATTTGACCGTTTTCCGCCGTGGTCATTGTATAAAGTTTTTGTTGGTATCAGTTGGCTGTTGGCCATGGCCGCGCTGATTAAAGGCGGAACGCCGGTGTCAAGCGCCATGAGCACTCTGCGCCGTGACGCCAACGGTTACCTGCGGGAAAAAATTGACAAGAGCCTCAAATACATCAACAACGGTGACAACTTGGGACAAGCATTATATAAAACCGAGCTTGAATTTCCGGACAAAGAGATTATCGCCGACTTAGAGGTTTATTCCGAGCTTGATAACTTTGAAGAGGCGATTGACAATTTGGCAAATGAGTGGCTTGACGAATCTGTTTATATGATTGAACAAAAAGCCGGAATTTTGAATATGATAGCTTTGCTTGCCATCGGCGGTATTATTGCTTGGGCGGTAATGGGTGTGTTCGATATGCAAGACCAAATCACCAGTAGTATGGGTAAGTAGTATGAAACGCAAAGAAAAAATCATTGCCTACACATGGGTGGCCTCGCTGACGGTTATTATTCTTCTTGGCGTGTTGCTGTGCTATCAGCGCCCGCCGGAGAGCGTCATCAAAGCCAATCGCTCATTGATTGCCATGTCGGATAAAATCCGCCGTTATTATCAAAACCGACCGGATTATTGGGGGCTGAACACCAACGAAGTGGTGCGGCAAAACCTTTATAGCGGTACGCTCAATAACAACAGCATCATTAATGAACTGGGCAAGCCGGTGGTGGTTGGCGCCGATTCTGAGGGCAATCCGGTTATGCCCAGCGGTCGCAGTTTTATGATAGGTTACCGCAATTTGTCGACGGATGAGTGCGTTGAACTGGCTTCTTTCCGTTGGAACGAGGAAGATAAGTTGGGACTGTTGTCGCTGACGATTCAAAATGCCGAGGGCACATTTGAGTTCAGTTGGGGCGACAAAGGTCTGCCGGTTTCGCGCAGTCGTGCCAAACACTACTGTAAAACCGACAGCAAAATTATGTGGTCGTTTGAATAACGCGGCGATTTTTAGCCAAGACGATTTAATTAATATATTATTCATAAAAATGAGTGTATAATCAGAGCATAGGGATTCTGACGCACAAGGACAAACATAATGAGGGAAATGATCTTAAAAGCGGTGGCAAACCCTCCCAAAATTTTGTGGGGACCGTTTTTGCCGACACTCTTAAATCTGGGAATACAGTTCCCGATTATGTTCATGTGCATGGGTGTGTGGAATATGAACCCGATATTTTTTATTGCGACAATCGGAATCGGGCATATTGTTGTGATATTTTTGGGCACCAAAGACCCGCACATATCCACAATGATTCAAGCTTTCGGTCAAAGCCGCCGTATCAGTAACAACATGTATAAATGTAAGGGGAATAAATTTGCGCCCTGATGATTTTGACTTTTTTTCCATATTTGTTCAGGGATTGAGCAATGTGGAGGTTCTGGTTGCCGTAATCGGGTTTATCTCGGCGGCGGCGTTTGCCGGTGTGTGGGTTACAAAGTTCGGTCGGTTTATTCTTCCACAACCGCAGGAATCGCGCGTGGCAGACTTTTTGCCGTTCAGCAAACTGATGGCTGACGGCATAACAATCCGTTGCTACAATGGCTCTTTTGCCCGCATTTTCAAGGTCGAAGGCATAGATCTGAGCTTTGTGACTGAAGAAAAAACTTTGTCGATGATGGAGGCGCGCAAACTGTGGATAGACAGCATGGGCGAGCTTCAGGTTGTGTGTCGGGTGATTACCCTGCGAGACAAGATTGAGATGGAAGCCGATGAAGGCAACTTTGGCAACGCCATTTTGGAACAAGTGTCAGAAACGTGGCACAATACCTTGGATAGAGTTTACAGCAATACCCACTACATTGTTCTTTCCGTGCCGGATAGAACCGACGCTCTTAAAGATTTGAACTATACATCTCAGTCTCTGTTGGCCACGCTTAACGATTATGGCGTCAAGCCGATGTTTGAGACCGAAGACAGTCCGGCATCCGAAAGCCCGTTTTCGGTTTATTGCAATATTTGCAGTCCGATTAGCAAGCCGAGCCCCAAGGTCGGTTCTGCTGAGGGCTATCAGCTAAACGAGATGTTGACCGCCGACCATATTCACTTTACCGAAGAAGAGGGCATTATTCGCTTTTTCTCGGGTAGTAAAGAAAAGTTTGCCATTGTTATGGGGATTCGCACCCCGGGGGACTATATGGATGAGAATATGATTTCTAGCCTGCTGTCCATTGATTGCGAACTGACCATGCTCCACAATATTAAACCGATGTTCAAGCCCAAAGCCCGAGCCTTATTGATTCAGCAACAGCGTATGGCAACCTCCACCAGCTTTTCGTCTGATGTGGTAGCGCAATACAGCGAGGCGCTGTCTGCCATCGAAGATAGTGACGCCGACTATCAGGCTTTGACAGAATACGCCATGGATATTATCATCCGCGGCGACACCAAAGAGGAACTTGAGTTTGGCGAGAGCGAAGTTCAACGTATCTGCCGTTTGTTCAGCGTAACGCCGGTGCGTGAGGGTTGGGTGGCGCAAGCGGCGTTTTTCAACCAGTTTCCGACCTATGACGCTTACCCGCGTACATATCGCTACTTGTCGCGAGTTGTGGCGATGGCGGTCTGCTTTGACAAACCGGCTGAAGGCTTTAGCAAGAGTGACTGGGGTCCGGGGGCAATTACCATTTTCCGCACCACGGCTGGTTCGGCATATCGATTCCAATTCCACGTTTCCAGCGAAGACGCCGCCGTGGCGCACTGCTGTATTATCGGTCCGACCGGACAAGGTAAAACCACCTTGCTGACTTTCTTGGCCGGACAAGCCATGCGTCACCACGACTTAAAGGTGTTCTTTTTTGACCGTCACCGCGGTGCCGAAATCTTTACCCGCGCGGTGCAAGGCGCCTATATCGGCTTTGACGGAGATGAGAAAAACGTGTCGTTAAACCCGTTTGACTGCGCTAACAACCCGAACAACCGCGCCTTTTTGCGCCGCTGGCTGAAAGCTATTACCATGGTGGACGACGCTCTGTCCGAGCGAGAAATCGGTCGTGCCGTGACCACGGCGTTTGACTACCTCAAACCCGATGAGCGTATTTTACGCAATTTATATAAGAGCTGTTTTTCACCGACCGGCAATATGCGCCGTGAGCTTTATCGTTGGGTCAACCCCGACCAGTATGGTAATATTTTCAATGCCGAAAACGATAGCTTGGATTTGAGCTCCAAACGCTTTATGGCTTTTGACTTCACGCATATTTTTGAGGATGAGACTCTTGCTCCTGCGGTTATCAGTTACATCATGCACCGTATTCAGTCCGAGACCGGAGACACCGGTGTGCCGTCATTGATTATGATTGATGAGACCGCGCCGATGTTAAAGCACCCGATGTTCCGCGACTATTTTATGATTGGTCTGCAAGAGGGACGTAAAAAGCGTCAGGCATATTTGTGCGCGTTCCAACAGCCGAACATTATCGACAAATTGGGTGTGGGCGAGGTTATCCGTGGTCAATGCCAAACCATCATCTTTTTCCGCAACCCGCAAGCCATGCCCGAGGACTACGCCAACTGGAACCTGACTCAGCGCGAGATAGACTTTATTTTCGGTAAATCGTATCGAGATTTTCCGTATGCGATTTTGCTGTCACGCCCCGCGACCGGAGAGTCGGTGATTTTGGATGTCGATTTGAGTGGTTTAGGTCCTTACCTGAAACTTTATAACTCGGGTCGTAAGAACGTTTTGTTGGTTGAGGAGCTGATAAAAGAGTACGGAGAGGCAAACTTTGTTACAAAATATTTAAATATTGCGTAATTTGGATAAAATTTATTTATAAAAGCCGGAATTTTTGCTAATATAAATAATTAATGCTTCTTAAAAAAAGGAGGGTATTATGAGTTTGAATAATTATATTAAAGTGACAGCACTCAGTTTGATGTGCTTATTAGGCTCTCTGCCCTCGGCTATGGCTCAGTTTCCTACGCTTGACGTGTCTGCCATTGGCACTAAGGCAAAATCAATCACCCAACAGATTCAGCAATATAAAACCCAAATTATGGAGAGCAAAACCGTCGGCTCGATTAACTCGGCGATTGGTGATGCCAAGTCCAGTATGAGCAAATTTTCCACCGATAAAATAGCAGAAGCAAAGAAGAAGGCTGAAAAAGCCAAAAAACAGGCGGATAAAATCAAAAAAATCAAAGAATCAGCCGAAAAAGCCAAAAAAGCATATGAAGAAAAGAAAAAACAGTATGAGGAATACAAACAAAAGGTGGCAGATGCCAAAGAAATGGTCAATGACGCAAAGGATATTGCCAACGAGGTCAAAAGCACCGTTAGTGATGCCAAAGATTTAGCCTCTAGCGCCGGCAGTCTTGCCTCATCGGCAATTTCAGACGCTACGAGTACGGTAGCTTCCAAAACCGGCGTGTCTCTGCCGTCATCATCATCTTCGTCTAAAAGCTCGTCTTCATCACCATCGGTTACCGCTTCCACGAGCGCGTCCTCAAGTTCGCCGTTCACGGCCGCAACGGCATCCGGACGCACGGCGTTTAGTACGGTTGACGCTTCGTCAGACAATCTGGCGGCTGATAATGTCAACGCCATTAAAGAAGTTGCCGCCACAGACGGCGTAACCGCAGGTACGGCAAAGCTGAACAATGTTTTGAGTACGGCTGTCAAGAACGGTGACGCCGCCACCATCGACGCCGTGGCGAATATGGACACCGCCGATATTGTCAACTCTCAAAGCAAAATTTATGAGCAACCCGCCGATGAGCAAAACACAATCAACGCCACGGTCGGCGACAGCCTGAAAGGAACGTTGGTTCCTGCCACGGAAAACGGTTTGCAAATTAATCGTCAAACGTTTAAGGGCTTGAACAAAGAGAGCAGCCTCTGGCTGAAACCCGATTTTTTTTCGCAAAGTCACAGTGCTGAGCTGAGCTATACCAAAACCTTGAGTTTTGCGACCGAGGCGAGCGACTGTGACTATAATAACGAGATTGTCAGCGGTGATGATGGCAGCATTGTAATTCTTTCGCCCACGTTGGCAAAATATTGTTGCATTAAGGCCGAGCAACTGACCGACCCCAATGTGATAAAAGATTGTTCCAACAAATTGTTGACCGAAATGAACGACGAAGACAGCACCAAAGCTGCCGACGGTCAGGGTGTTTATGCCACCATTATGGCCGAGCAAGGCTCTTATGGTGTGTCTGAAGCCTTGGACAACACCAATGTTTCAAGCAGCTATCAGGCTGATGTTTTCAAAAAATTTACCGAAGATTTGAAAAACGCCTCGACCACCAATGACGGCATTAACGTTGTGGCCATGACCAACACTCAAATACTCTATCTCCTCAACCGCCTGCGCCGTATTTATACTGCCGCGGCGGTCACCTCCGGCTTGTCGGGATTGGGCGGTGTTAAGGCGCAAACCCTAAATGAAGAGACCGATATTGGTATTGGTGATGTCGGGGAGAATTACGAAAACTCAATCTCCCGCAGTGAAATTGAATATCCGGTTATTCCAGAGAATATGGCAAAAAAATGCACCATCAAAGTCTCGGAGGGTACGGACGGCGTTAAAGATTGCTATCTTGAGGCGGTCAAAGGTAAATATGCCGAGAACTTCAAAGATGCGGAAGTTGCCTCCAATTATATTGAGAACCTTAAGTATCAAAACACTTTGGACACGCTGTCCAAATCACTGTATCACAAGGTGAAAACCGCCAAATATGACGAACAGCTTGATAAAACCAAAGAAACCAACGCTGACGCCACCACAATCCGCACGCAGGCCGATGCCTTGTTCAACACCGACTATGAAATTCAAGAGGCGTTGGAAGATATTATTAATATGTTGGCTATGCGTATTGCCTATACCGGTATTGAAAGTATGGGCAAGCTGGAAGTGCCCGAAACCTCAACCGCAACGAAGGGATAAAATCATGATTCGCAAATTCTACATAGCCGTGATTTTGGCGCTTATGCTCAGCTTTTCGTTTGAGGCGCGGGCTGATAAAGATTTTATTCAAAAAATCCAAACCGCGGTGGAAAAAGGGCAGGAAAAAGCCAAGTCCTTCCAAGAGCAGGTGCAAAAGATAAAAGATCAGGCAAAAAGCGCCTCCGAGGGCGTGGCCGGTGCCGCGGCAGAGGTGCAGTCCGGTATTTCTGATATTTCCAGTGGTGATTTTGATAAAATGAAGTCACTGGGCAAGCGTATTGACGGTCTGCCGGAGGGCAAGGACGTTGCGCCGGATGAAATGTCCGAGGCGGTGGCGGATAAATATGTGCCCAAGGCCGGACAAGACAATGAGGACGAAAACTTCAAGCAACAGCAAGAGCAAATGCAAGAGATTATGCGTAACGCCGTGTCTAAACTTTACGCAATTGGCTTTACGACCCGTACCAATATGCTAGAGGAAAAACCGCAGGATGTTGATATGGAAGACACCTCTAAAATGTTGCAAAACACGCGTGATAAAGCCATTGAGATGATACAGCGTCTGTCGCAAATATATCTGCTTGAGGCGGCGGTTGAAGAATATCAATATACTCAGAGCCTGCGCACCGTCAAAAACGATGTGTCTGAAGACAGTGAGGAGGAAGAATAATGTCAAAGATGTTGAAAATAAGCCTTTTGACAACGGTCGCTGTCTGTTTGGTAGCCACCTCAAGTTTGGCAACCGTGAAATTTGATGTCTCTAACCCGATGACCAGTATCACCGAGCAGATTGGCAAAGTGCAGGGTATTGCGACCGATACGCAAAAACAGCTTGAGCATGTGAAAACCTATCAAAAAGCGTTGGATGGCGCTAAAGAGGGCATGAAAAAGTTTAATGAGCTGAAAGCGCAGGCCGAAAGCGTTAAAAACAAGGCAAATGAGGCTAAAAACGCCGCCGGAGAAGTTGCGTCAAGCGCCACCTCTACCGTTGGCAATACCGTGTCTTCGGCGACCTCCGTTGTTAATGACGCCACGGCTGGCGCTCAAAATTTGGTAAGTGTGCAAAACGAGCAGGCCGCCGCCAAAAGCCGCTACGAAAATCAGGTAAAAGACTTAGAGTCCGAGCGTGACGCTCAAATCAAAAAATATCAAGACAATAACGAGATTATTCAAAAAACAATAAATGATAATCCGTCTCAAGCCTCGGCTTTGCAACAGTCGCTTGATGACAATAACGCCAAAATCAAAGAGATTGAGCAGGAATATCAAGCTAAAATTGATGAGAGCACGCAGAGTTATAAAACCGCGGACGCCGCTTTCAGCAAGCAGTTAAACTCCCTTAAGTCTGCGGCGTCTAATGTTGACCCCTTAAATAATGTGACGCCCGATTCTGCCAAAAAAGCCATATCCGGACTGTTTGGCGGTGATTCCTCTGCGGCGATGAACGAGGTGATTGCCAAAAACTTTTATGCCGCGGATGAGGCGGATAATACCAAACGCAACGGCGAGATTATGAACTACCGCCGCGAGACCGCGCTTAATGACAGCGCCGATGTTTATCAGCAGGCGGTTGAGGCCATGAGCTCCGGCGAAGAAAATTTGGAATATGTCAAGTCGCTGCAAAGCAATGCACAGGTGACCGAAACCACGCCCGCCGCCGTCACCTTGGATTTGTCGGTTAAAGTTGCGAATATGAAAGCCTTGTTGAAATATGCAAAGATGTTGGTGGCCGAGATGAAAATGGCCACCGCGCAAGATATGATTGGCGTTTCTAAACATCTTAACAATTATAGTAAAGATGTAACAGCCTTTAATCTTGATGATTATCAGTATAAAGCCAAAAAGAAAAGCCTGTTAGACAGTGCTAAAGACCTTAAAAACAAAGCGCAGAACACGGTTGCAGCCGCTAAAGACACTGCGGGTAAAGCTATGGGCACGGTTGGTTCGACCATTGCCGCCGCAACTGATACGGTCGGTTCGGTAACCTCGTCCGCAACTTCGGCCGCCTCAAGCGTGACCGGTAGTGCCGCGGGTGCCGTAAGCAGCGCCACCGGCGCGGTGGGTGATGTGGCCGGACAAGCCTCATCTTTGACGCACTAGGAGAAAAGCAATGACTAAAATGACCATAAAAAAATATCTGATTGCCGTTCTCATCGCCTGCGGAATATCCGTATCGGCCAGCGCGTTTTTATTGCCTCCGGGACCGGCGACCCCGACCGTTGACCCGGTGACGGATGTTTTGTTTGCCATAAACAGTGCGCAAACGCAGGTCCAAAACGTCACGGCGCAGGTCAGCTCCAAAATCCAAGAAATCAACCAAAAAGCCAAAGCAATGGTCAGCAAATATGTTGGCAAATTTACTGGATTTATGAGCGGAATTTTCAAAAAGAAAGAAAAACAGGCTCTCCCCGGCGTTAAGGGTATTCAAAAGTCAAAATTGGTTGATTATCAAAACATTGAAGAAGTTCAAACTTTAATGTACAAGCTGTTTTTCCAGTACCCTGCGGATTGTGACGATGTCTCCAAGCCCGAAAACGTTGAAGCCTGCAAAGCCTACAAACAAATGGGGCAAGAGTTTTATGAAGACACGATTATTGAGCTTTACACCTCTTCGCGCGAACTTGAAAAGCAGTTCCCCACCATTGAAAAATCCATAACCGACTTGGAAACCGCTTTGCAAGAGGGCAAAAGCGGTGCGGAATCTCCTGATGACGAAAACGGTGTTTGGAAGAACGCCTATAACGCTTATGAGACCATGAACTCTATCTTGAAGATTATCGAAGAGATTGAGGCCATGCGTGCCCAATATATTGCGGCGCAGGCTATTGGTTCGCACGCTGTTTACCCCGCTACCCCAAAAAAGAAAGAAAAAGACGCTTTCTTGCGTGAGGACAATATTTTCAGTGCGCAACCGGTCAAACTTGCCTCTGCAAGCGTTGTCAACACGCAGACGGTGGCTTTTGCGACCGAGGCTGACGATGAAGATGAAGAACTGGTTTATGAAAGTGCCAGTTTTGTGTCTGCGCCTGACAGCGGGCTTGAAAATCCGTTTGGCGACAACAGCGCCGATATGGCTTTAATGGAAAAAGTTTATAATGCCTATGATATTTTGCAAGAGGCGATGGAAATTCACAATCAGGTCAAAGCGCTTGAGACCATGCGTCAGGTTTATGACAACTATGACAAGGCCAAACGCCTGCACGAAAAAGCGGTCGAAAGTCTCAAAACCTCAGAGCAGTGTGCCATCAACTATTATGGCTCGATGTATACCGACGCCCGCAAAATGTGGAACGGCGGGCTTGATATGAGTCAGGTTGCCAACCACGACTTCCGCAAAGGTATTTCAGGCTGGGCAATTAAAGCGTATAAATTAGCCAAAGCCGAAGACACCGAGGTTGTGGTTGATGACAGCGACCTGGCTGAAGTAAACGTTGATACCTCCGACATCAAAGCCGGAGACCTGAGCGAGTCAGATAAATTGGCGTCGCGTATCAGCAAAGACAGCGGAGGTTTTAACAATGCCGCCAAAGAGGCGGAAGTCAACGAGAGTATGAAAGAAAGCGAGCGCTTGGCGTGGAATATCGGTGCCGAGGCTGCCCGCCTGTTGGCCGAAGACCAAGCCGCCAATGGTGCTAACGGCAAGTGGGGCACTGCCAAAAAGCTCTATCCGGCGTGGAACGATACGGCGGTGTTCTACAACCAATATCTTGAGGGCAAATATGACAACATCGCCAAACAACTGGAGGGTATCAGTACCCGCAATTTGGCTATTAAGGTTGCCGAAAAACTCAATGATTTGGTCGATTCCTATGATGAAAAGTCCAACAATGAAGAGGGGTTGAGCAAACTCAAAACCCGTCTGGCTCAAGAGAAAAATCCGTCCATAAACAGCTATGAGGCGCTTGTGGCTGAGAAAAAACAACAACTCAACGCGCTTTATGATGCCAAAGAGGCTAAAATAAACACGCTTAAAAATCGTCAAAAAGCCATTGAGGGGCAGATAGATTCTCTGACGTCGCAGTTGAATAATCTTAACATCCGCCGTCAAAACGCCTCGGACGAAAAACAAAAGGCCGAAACAACCGTTGAAACGCTTGAGGCTCTGATTAACAGCATGTATAAGCGTGAGCTTGATACGCCCAATGTGGAATATATTGAAAAGAGCACCGAAGAGTATAAAAAAGACATCAGCGTCAATGGCTTGAACGGCAGTGTTCTGCAGGGTTCGGTCAGCTCCCGCAGTAGTTTGGGCGGAGCGCAGTTGGCTACAATTTCTTTCTCTGATAAATTGCAAAATGAAAACGCCGAACTTGCTCCGCGCTCGGATATTCGCACCTATACCCAAGAGGTTGAAACCACGAAAGAAGTTGAATATGAAGAGTCAGATACGTTGCTCGCGGCGCAATATTCGCTTTCTGAAAATCGGCAAAAGGCTTTGGCTCTGAGTGAAGAGATAATCTCGCTTAATGAGCAGATTGACAGCCTCACCACGCAGCGCGACAAGCTCAAAAATCAGATAGAAAACGAGATTAAACCGCAGATTGAGCAAACAAACAGCCAATATGTGCTTGACGCCAACGCCATGACAATCCGTTATGACAACCAACTGGCTCAGGCCGAAAAGTCCTATCTTGAGGCTGTGCGTCAGATTAATAATATGGATTTGGGCGCATATTACCGCTCGCACTTCAGAATCCCGATGGTTAATGCTGTGGGTGGTGAATACCTCTTCAGCTTGCCGTCAATTTTGGATACGGCGTCGGCATTGGTGGCAGAAACCCGTGACGCCGCGCAAGAAATGGTGCGCAACACCCTCAAACAAATGTATGACTTGGGTGACAACCTCTACAATCAGCAATATCATCCGCAGGTTGTGTCAATTCACAAGCAGTTGATGGATAAGCTCAAAGAATTGCCTGCTCAAGAATTGCGTGATTTTGGCGCCGAGATAAACAAATACGGCTCATATTCTGGCATTATGAAGTTGTTAAGCGGTATGTATCGGGAATATGTCATTAAAGACGCCTGCCAGCATGATTATTGCCTGTCAGCCGATGTTGAATACTTTGTCGGCATTACCGCCAAGCGCCGCGACTTCCGCGCTCCGAAGACCGCACCGTCAATTCCGCTGCCTTCAGTTCGTGAGACCGTGTTCTTTGACTACACTGACTATGACAATGTTCCCAAGTCTGCCGACGGCAGTGTTACGCCCGAAGGTTTGTTGAAAAACTTGACCTATGTGCCTGAGGTTTGGAAACTGATTTTAACTTCGCCGACTTATGTTGAAAAAAGTATTGACCTGAGCGCTGTTTTGCAGCCCTCGACCGAGATGTTGGCCGGCGGTGGCATTTATCCTTGCGTGCAGGACAAATATTTGGTGCTCTCTAAGGGGGACAAATATATTGTTCACTATCGCAAGAGCTTCTCAAGTTCGAGCAAGCAAGAGGCTGAGGACAAGGCTTATGACACGGCGCACAATGCCGGATATGCGCAGTGTCAAGACCTTGAGATTAAGGGTTCTGGCAAATATCTGACGGTTAAGAATATTGCCGATGATGTTTCTGCCGAGGCCGAAACCAAATCTTATTCTGAATTTGTTGAACCAAAGAAGAACTCCGAACTTGGATATTTGTTTGAGTATGCCAACGGCATGAAGTACAACTCATTAGCTTCAAAGGCCTTTGCCAAACTTTCAAAACTCAACAAAGATGGCGCCGGAGACGCCAAGCAGGAAGATATTTTGTTTGACTACGCCAGCCTCAACCGCAACCAAATCGGCGAATTTTTGAAGACGGTTGATTTTGAGCAAGAGACCGCACAAAATATGGCCGAGTTGCTGATTGAGATTGAGACCAATAAAAAATCACTGTACGAGACGTTTGAAAAAATTGGCTTTACGCCATCGTCAGACTTCGATTTGTCCAAAGATTCCGACTATAATCTGGCGCGCAACACACTGTTGCGATACAGCAACAAAAAACTGTCTGCCGCTATCACCGAGGCCGCGCCGGCGCAAAACAGCACCAGTGAGATTATTCAGGAGCGTCTGGTTAAAATAAACAATCAGATCAAAGCTCTGCAAAAAGACAAAGACGCGTATGTGACGCTGGGTGAAACGTCGGAAGACAATGCCGAACTTGATGAGAGCATTAAGACCGAGAAAACCAATCGCGAAGTTGCCGACAAATACAAAAAGCAGGCAGACGCTGATTTTGAAAAACAGCTCAATCAAATCGGTAATGTCTATTGCGCTGAATTGACCGGAAATTTATAGGAAGACAAAATGGCGGATAATATTCTTGCAGGTAGCAAAGTATTGGCAATCGGTAATGGTCAAGCGCCGCAACCTGTTGCGTTTATTGATAGTTATGAGCAGACGGAAGCGTCGTTAAAACTCAAGTACTATATGTGGCTGTCTCGCTTTTTTATCTTTTTGGCGGTATTGTCTCTGACCTTGTTTCTAAGTGCGTCGTTGGCGTTGTTTCGATTGGCGCCGCAGATTACCGTCAAGCCTTTTTTGATAATCACGCAGGACGACAGCGACAATATTGTCCGCGCCGAGGGCTTGGATACGAATATGCCCTCCAAAGATAAACTGATAGAAATGTATGTGCGCCAGTATGTTGAGGTGCGCAACACCATTATTGATGATGATATGGAAATGCGCACCCGCTGGCAACCCGGCGGCATTATGCACTTTTTGTCTTCGCCGCGAATTTTTGAGGCCTTTTCGCAGTATCGCGACGCCATTTGGAACAATGTGGTGAGCAAAGGCACGGTGCAAGAGGTCGAGATTGTCTCGGTTAAACGCGTTGGCGGGCAGCACAGTCCGGTCTGGAAAGTAGACTTCAAAACCTATACCATGGCCAAAAAAGAGCAAGACGGCTCCACGCTTGACCGCGTGATGACGGTGCGTTATTGGACGGCTTCGGTCACCGCGGTGTTTATCAAAGAGCGCCTGTTTGCCGGTCGCCGCCTGATAAACCTGTTGGGCTTTACCGTATTGCGTTATTCGCAGACACAGGTTGAAGGTTTGTAATTCGCTGTTGATATCGTCAGATGATATTAGACATTTAAATTAAAAGAGTATAACCTCACAATATCTGAATTAGTATACTAAAAATGAGGTATCTCAAAATGTTAAAAAAAGTTATAATTGCAATGGCTTTATTGATGTTGCCGTCTTGCGGTATTTTCGGTTCGTACTATGAGGCCGAGCCGGTTGGCGTCGGTAAGGGCGTTGACGAATTAAAACTTTCGCCATGTGCTTGTATTCAGGTTGAATTGCCGAAAAATCTGCCGGATTGGTTTGTTGAAACAATCTAACCTTCAAGGTGTTTTCTTATGGTAAATCAGCTTGGTAACAATAACAGCAATCAGCGCCTGATTGGCAATAATGTCGGCTCGGGTCGCCCGACACAACCGCGTGCGGGTTTGGCTCGTCCGCGCAGTGCCGATGCTTTTGTGGCAAATACAAACGAGAAGAGATACCTGTGGACGGCGCGAGCCTTTGCAATCATTACCGCTGTCAGTTTGTGTTGTAATGTGGTGCTGATTTTGGCAATCGCGCAGGTTATTCCTTTGTTTCGCGTTGAACCGTACCTGTTGAGCTTTCAGTCTAAAGAGGAACAGGTTTATAATATCACCCCGTATAAAGAAGATTTGGCAAATAACAAGGCGATTACCGAAACCTTTGTGCGTAGTTATGTTTTGCAACGCAGCAGTATTGTCAATGATGAGGCTGAAATGGAAATCCGTTGGCTCCCCGGCGGACCGATTCAAGAGATGTCGTCTTCGGCTGTCTATGATGAGTTTATTAACAAAACGGCCAAAAGAGCGCTTGAATTAGTCAAACGCCGCGGCTTGCAACGCTCGGTCAGAATCTTGACAGTTAATGAATTGGGGCAAGGTTTGTGGCAGGTGGAGTATGAAACGCGGGATATGTATCCGTCGTCAACCACACCTGAACTGAATTATTGGACAGCCTCATTGCGGATTACCTATCGTAAAAAGGCGGTAAAATTTAACGACAGATTGAATAATCCGGTCGGCTTTACGGTTACCAGATATTCTCTAATGCATAATAAAACAAGATAAGGTCACAAATAAATGCTAAAAGTAGTCGGTAGAATATTGTTTTTGGTTTTGATTGCAGGTGTGTTGAGCGGGCGCGTTCAGGCGCAGGCGACAATGGGCAGTCTTGACCAAAACGCAGACCAAAGTCAGGGTATGTATATGCCGATGAATATGAGCTATGCCGGTTTCAATTCGCTGGGTATGACGCAAAGCGCTTGGCTTGATCCGTTGCAAAACTTGGGCGAAGGACAAACCAAACCGGCCTATTCCAAATATTATTGGTCGCCGGATTTGATTTTGCCTATCCGTGTGCGCGAGGGTATGGTCACATTGCTCAACTTTCCGAGTTGGGAGCTGATTGAAGATATGTATTTGGGTGATAGCTCAAGTTTTGACGGGCAAATTTCCGGACCGAATACGGTTTTGCTTTATCCTAAAAAAGGTGCCAATGTTGGCGTTGATACCAACATCATCATCTTTGGTCGCAGTGGCAACAAATATGTGTTCTACCTCAAAAGCGAGGGTGTAAACACCGAACGCCTGACCAACTCCATTATTGATATTGATGTTATCGACGGCCCTGGCAGTGGTCGTCGCGCCGGCGTTTCTGGCGGACATAGCAATATTAATGCCTCAACCTATCGCGGTGGTAATGATAAATCGGTCGATTCTCTGTTTACGAAGAGCTTTCAACGTAGCGATTGGATAAAATCAATTCCGTTAGATGCTTCAAAATTCCGTTTTGATATCGAGGTTTACATCCCCAATCCTGATGATGTTGTGATTGCGCCTGAGCGGGTGTGGCGTGATGATATTTTCACTTATATTGATTTGGGTGAAAAATCTTTGACGATGACCCAACGCCCGATTGTCACCCTGATTGTGGAGCGTATTGAAGTGCCGGTCGGTTTCAGAACCAAAGGCCCCAACAACCGTCTGATTATTGTCGAGGGTATAGGTGATATGGTGTTGCGCAACGGCAAACGTATGATTTGCCTCAAACTTCGTCGCTCTGACGATGCCGGACTTGAGTTTATGCCCACCACCAAAGAAATGGATGAAAAACAGTGGCAGGTACCGGCGCCGATTCCTGAAAAGAACGGACAAGGCTCAAACTCAACCTCCGGCGCGCAGGGTGGTGCCACCGGTCAATATGATGTAAACGTCGGCAATAGCGAGATTGTTGTGCCTGCCTACAACCGCAATTCGGATGGCAGTATCAATATCAGCTATCGCCCCAACGGCAATAGCGGCGGCAGTGGCAACTTTGACTACTCTAAAATGCAACGAATTACCAACAACCGGCAATATGCGCCGGAGGGCAGTTTTGGCAATATGGGCAAGAACGGCGGCGGTCTGACCTTTGCCGATAACAGCAACATTTCCATCGAATTGGGAACCGACAGCAATGTTACCAATTTGGAGGATTTATGGTCGTCCTTGTCTAAAAAATATGCCGACACCTTGGGGGATTATGAGCCGTTTTTCTCGGTTGACGCCGCGGCAGACGGACAAGGCAAAGAACTGTTCCACCTGCGTGTCGGACCGGTCAATAGTTTGGAAGACGGTGACGACGTTTGCAGTCGTTTGGGACGTAACGGTGTATTTTGCAGTGTGGTCAGAACCCAATGAAAAACGAAAACGAAGCATTAACCCACTCCGAGGCCTATGTTAAAAAGACCAATCATATCATTATGATGGTTGGTATAATTTCTTTGGTCATTTTTGTTCTGGGTTTAATGCTTTTATTGCAGGATGAAGAGGAAGAAGAGCAATACAGCGCGCCGGTTTTCACCTCTAATGATGACGCGCTTGACTTTAAGAGTGAAGAGCCCACTCAAGAGAGTATCGAGTTTGAAAATGTTGAGCAGGGAGAAATTCCCATAACCACCACGCCTGATCCGATTGAAATGGGGCAGGTTGTGCTGGGCACCGAGGCCAAAAATGTGTTGACAATCGGTACCAACGGCAAGGGCAGTGTTCGTATTATCTCGGTGCAACTGGCCGAACCGCCGTTTGACGGCTTTAGCTTTGAAGAGCATTGCAGTAATATGGTTTTGCGCGGACATCAAACTTGCGATGTGACTATGTCGTGGACGCCGGTTGTTGCCGGAAACGTGCAAAACAATTTTATTGTCACATGGCATGAGTCTAATCTGAGCACCGGTAGTAACAAGTCGCAAAAAGTGCCGGTTTTCGGTAAGGCAATACGCAAAGAAGATTGCAATTTCTGTGATACGGCGTCAACCGGCGCTGCCGGAAAAGACACGCCGGCCACCGGTGTGCGCTATGCTATCGGCCCCAATGGCGAAATTATTGGTACGATTGATGAAGACGGCTATGTTCGTGACGCTAATGGTAATGTTATCGGGCGTGTCAATGCCAACGGTATGGTTGTCGATGAAAATGGCAACGTTATCGGCGTTGCTGAAAATCAGCGCCTTGTTTATGACGCTAATGGCAATGTTATCGGTCGTGTGCTGGCTGACGGTACGGTGGTTGATAAAGACGGCAATGTTATCGGCAAGGTTTTGCCGGACGGTTCGGTGGTTGACAAAGACGGCAACGTTATCGGTAAGGCTATGGACGCCGGTTTTGTTTATGACGCCAACGGTAATGTTATCGGTCGCGTGTTGTCAGACGGTTCGGTGGTTGATAAAGACGGTAATGTTATCGGTCGCATGGATAAAAATGGCGATGTTATCGGGCTTGACGGTAAAATTCTTGGCCACGTCAGCAAGCAAGGTCGCGTGGCGATAGATGACAAGGGCAATGTTTTAGGTATTGTTATGCCCGATGGCTCGGTGGTCGACAAAGACGGTAACGTGGTCGGATTTGTCGATAAAGACGGTAATGTGGTCTCTAAAAACATCAAAGGTCACGCCGATGAAAATCGCCGCTTGGTCTATGACGCCAACGGCAATGTGATAGGCTACGTTAATCCCGATGGCTCTGTGGTTGATAAAAACGGCAATATTATCGGACACATGATGTCTGACGGTACCGTGGTTGATGCCAATGGCAACGTTATCGGTAAGGCGGCAGCCTCTAAAAGTAATGAACGTATTTTGTATGATGCCAACGGCAAGATTATCGGTCGTATTGACGAGCACGGTAATATGTATGACGCCAACGGTCGTTTGATTGGTAAGGTTCGTCCCGACGGTCGCATTGTCGACCTTAAGGGTAATGTTATCGGTCGGCTTGATAAAGACGGTAATATGTATGACGCCAACGGTCGTCTGATTGGCAAGGCGAAGGCGGTCGAAGGTAAAGAGAATCAGGCTGTCGGCAAAATTTTGTATGACGCCAAGGGCAATATTATCGGTCGCGTGGATAAAGACGGCAATGTCTACGACGCCAACGGTAAAATCATTGGCAAAATGCGTCCGGATGGCACGATTGTTGACGCCAACGGCAACGTCATAGCCCGCATTGATAAAAACGGCAATGTGTATGATGCTAAGGGCAAACAAATCGGCAAGGCAAAAAATGTCGAACAGGGTGCCAAAAAAGTTTTGTACGATGCCAACGGTAATGTGATTGGCTATGTTGATGAAAAAGGCAATCTTTACGATGCTAACGGTAATGTTGTCGGTAAGGTTTTGGCTGATGGCACCATGCTTGATAAAAACGGCAACATCATCGGTAAAATTGATAAAAACGGCAATATTCTTGATGCCAAGGGCAATATTATCGGGCAGGCGAAGTCTTCATCAGGTCCGCAAATTGCCTATGACAAAGACGGTAAAGTAATTGGCTATATTGATGAAAACGGCAATGTGATTGACTCCAACGGTAACATTATCGGTACCATGCAGTCGGACGGCACGATTATTGACAAAGACGGCAACGTGATTGGTTACGCCGCTGACATGAGTGTGGGCGACCTGCGCCGCTTGGCTTATGACAAAGACGGCAATGTGATTGGTTATATTGATGAAAACGGCAACGTGGTTGACTTTGAGGGCAATGTTATCGGCAAAATGCTTGATGACGGCACGCTGGTTGATAATGAGGGTAATGTCATCGGCAAGGCCGGAGATTTTGTGAATATGGTGTTGGGCAAAGACGGTCAAATTATCGGTTATGCCACGGCCGACGGTCAAATTTATGACACCAAAGGCGAGCTGATTGGCTATATTGACGCCGACGGTCGTATTATCAGCAAGTTTAACAAAAATATCGGCTCTCTGGTGCAAATGCAAATGGTGCCGATAGCGCCCGACGGTAGTGTTTTGGGCGAGGTTACCAATCAGGGCACGGTTGAAAAAGACGGTCAGGTTTTGGGGCGCGTACTCTCAAATGGTTTGGTCAAAGATCCTTCCGGCTCCGAGGTTGTGGCAAAACTGGTCAAAAGCGGTATCGCTCTGGGCTATGGTTGTAAAAATATCGGTTATCTCGATAAAACCGGCAAAATTATGAAAGGCAACCTCGATACCAAGCTGAAGATTATGTTTGACGGCGTGGTGGTTGATAACAACGGCGCTTATGTGGGTGAAATGGCCAAGACCGGCGCGGTTTTTGATAATACCTGCACCTATTTGGGCGACGCCGGAACGGATGGCATTGTCCGCACGCCGGAGGGCGCGTATGTTGGCTGTCTCAACCCTGACGGCACGGTGCTGAGCGAACAGGGTGATATTATCGGCGCAATTCATAAAACCGGCGCCGCCGTGGGTTATGACGGAGGTTACCTTGGCAGTATCAGCAATGAAAACTATGTTTTAAACCACCGGTTTGAAAAAGTCGGGTGCGTTGGTATTAATGGCGATATTTTCAACCAAAACGGTCAATATGTCGGACATGTTTTGGAAAAAACTTATGCCTATGACTTGCAGGGCAACTTCTTGAATATGGTGGATAATAATGGCGAGATAGCGCTTCATGGGCGCGAGCCAGGTCATATTTTTATCAACAATTTGGTGGCCAATTCCTCCAACGAGATTATCGGCGTGCTGATGAACGAGAAAACAGCGTTTATTGACGCCTCAGGCAATTTTGTCGGACGCTTGTTCCCTGACGGCAATGTTTACAATATGCGCGGCGGCAGACTGGGACGCATAAACGGTGACGGTTACGGCTTTTTCAACAAAAACGTGGTTGTTCCGGTAGACGCCGGTCAGGTGGTCGATTTTGACGGTAAAGGTTTAGGACTGGCAGCGTATGACGGCAAAGTTGTCAACCCTTACGGCACGCTGTTAGGTAAACTTGACGGTAAAGGCAACTTTATTAATTCTAAGGGCGAATATATGGGTGCCGTGGTCAAAACCGGCGCCGCCATCGGTTATGACGGAGGATACATCGGCTACGGTCTCCGCAATGGTGAAATTATTGATACTTCCGGCAAAATTGTGGGGCACACCACCTCCGACAGCAAGGCCGTTGACGTCAAAGGCAAATTGATAGGCGAGGTCTTGCCTGAAAACATTGTGGTTGACATTTGGGGCTATTATCAGGGTTATACCAACGCTTTGGGTGATGTTTTGAGCCTGAACAACGACTTCTTGTCGGCGATTCTCCCCGGTGGTTCGTCCGATAAAAACCTCACTTTGCTCAAACGTGGCGCGGTTATCGACTTTGGCGGCAATTTAGCGGGCGTGGTTATGCCCAACGGTCTGATTTCAGACAAAGAAAACGTTTCGGTAGGGCGCACGCTGTCTGACGGACAGGCTATCAGCACCAACGGCAAACTTTTGGGCGAGGTGATTGACGGCGATATTGTTATTGATAACTCCGATAAAATGGTGGGTTATATAAATTTTGATGGTAGAATTACCGATAATAGCGGCGCCGTGGTTGGAAAAGTCATTTCTAATGATTTAGCTGTTGATAATAATGAAAATATCTTAGGCAAAATCTATAAAATAGGTGCTACTATACTAAACAACGAAGGAAAATATGTCGGACGTCTTAATGCTAAGGGAATTGTCGTTGATGAATTTGGTCGCAACAGCGGATACATCAAAAACAACGGCTCGTTCGTGAACTTAGACAACAAGATATCGGGCTATGCTCTTCCCGAGGTAGCAAAAAACCGGAGAAACTGATTTGCCATATTGCTCTGAAGAGATGAGGAAAAAAATTGCAAAAACCGTCATGGCCGCCGGTCTGGCTTTTTGCGGCTTGTTGACATGGGCAACAGAGGCTCTGGCGCAAGAAATCACCGCCATAAACTTTAATGGCGAGGTTATCGGTAAGGTTATTCCCGATGGTAAGGTTGTCGGACTTGAAAATCAGTTGTTGGGCAATGTGACAGCCGACAGCTTTATTGTCGATTCTTCGGGGCATATTATCGGCGGCGTGGTTCCGCAAGGTATTGCAATCGGCAATGACAACAAACCTCTGGGTAAGGTCGGAAACGACGGTACGGTGCGCCTGCCTTCCGGAAAAATCGTGGCACGAGTTTTGCCGAACGGTTTGGTTGTTGACGAGTTTTATAACGTTTCCGGTGCGGTGCTGTTCCCCGGTTTGATTTATTCTGACGAGGGTACCACAATCGGTCGCTTTACCGGTAACGGTGTTTATACTAACCTTCAGGGGCAGGAAATTGGCTTTGTTTCGGCTGACGGCTATGCTTTTCGGCGTTTGGGTGGCGATTATGTGCTTGAAGGTCGGCTGATTTCTTCCAAAATGGTGGTTTCTAATCAGGGTGAGTTTATTGGTAGCATTGCCCCCGGTGGTGCTGTGACCGATTTTTCGGGGCGTCAAATCGGTCGGATTAAAGCCAACGGCTATGTTTATAACGACGGCGAAAAAATCATCGGCAGCATTGTGCACAGCAGTTATGCTTTGGGTGATGACGGTCAATATCTGGGTTTAGTGACCTATAACGGCGAAGTGATGTTTAATAACAGCCTCATTGGTCGGGTGCGTTCAGATGGTATGGTTATTAATGATAAAGCTGAGGTTATCGGTTATACGGTCGATGTTTCGGCAACGGCAACCGACTTTAACGGAGCTTATCTCGGTCGAGTTTTGCCGGAAGGTAAGGTCGCCCGCGCCAAAGATGTCATCGGTTTTGTCGGCGCTCGTCGTTTTGTTTATGACAATTCAGGCGCGCTGGTTGGTAAGTTGGTCAACTCCGGTCCTGTTTTTGATTATAAGGGGACGTTGACTTATCAAGCGCTCAAAAACGGCTCGGTGATTACCTTAGACGGTACCTCGACCGGTTATATGCTTGATAATACGGCTTTTGACAATACCGGACGCGTCATCGGCGGTAGTTTTAGCAATATTCTGTCTGTCAACAGCAATAACAAAGTTTTGGGTATGGCCGGTATCAACGGTGTGGTCTATGACGGCGAGGAAAAGAAGTTTGTTTCTCCTTTCGGTTATATGTTCACCGCCGACGGCAAAAACTCGGGACGCGGATTCCCTCTCTCTGCTTTGTATGATGAAAACGGCGCGCTTAATGCTTATGTTATGCCCGGTGGCGACTTGCTCAATAAAGAAGCTGTCGCGGTTGGCAAACTGACCCAATCAGGCATTAGTTTGAACGAACGCGGTGAGATTATTGCTAAAAATCTGAATATTGAAAACGCCGTCAGTCGTCAGGGAGACCTGTTGGGCAAACTCGGGATTGAAAATATGATAACCCGCGCCGGTAAGTATATGGCAAAAATTTTGCCTGACTTGTCGGTGGTTGATGACGATTCCAACAAAAACACCACCGTCAGCCCACAGGTCGGCAATGCTTATGGCACGGCGATTGCCATGGGCTTTAACGGCAACATTATCGGCTACACCGGGCAAAACGGCAAAATCAGAGATTTGAGCGGCGGCACTTTGGGCAAAATTATTAATGGTCGCGATGTTTTTGATAACAATAATACCCTCATCGGTCGTACGGTTGAATATGCCTCTATCATTAATGACGAGTGCGAGTTTGTGGGCGTGGTTACGCCGCGCGGTTATGTTCGCAACTATCGCGATGTGGTGCAAGGTCGCCTGTTGCCGAACGGACAAGTTGTCAGCGAAAGTGGCGGCTATATCGGTTATGCGGTCAATCCGACTGCGGTCGTCAATTTTACCGGTGGCGTTATCGGCGTGACCTCGGCCAATGGTCAGGTTTTGAATTATAATAATGAGATTTTAGGCTGTGTCGACCGCCGTGGCTACCTGAAAAACAATGACGGTATTACGATTGGTCACACGGTTGAATCTTATCCGGTGATTGACTTTAACGGCAATTTGCTCGGTCGCACGATTTTGAGCGGTAAGGTGGTTGACAACAAAAGCCAAACTATCGGCTATATGCAACCCAACGGCAATGTCAACTCCAAAAACGGACTGTCGGTCGGAAATCTGTTTAAATACCGTGTGGCTTTCAATCTGCAAGACAAATACATCGGCTATGTCGGCACCGATGGTCAGGTTATCAGCTCCAAAGGCGAAAATTTGGGCAAGGTTGATTTTTATGGCAACGTTGTCAACAACGGTCGCAACATCGGTTATGCGCTTTATGATTTTTATATGTACGACCCCGACAACAAAGTTATGGGCTACATTACCAAAGACGGCAACGTGCTGTCTCCGCTCGGTATGCACTTGGGTCTGCTCAAGCAAGGTTTTCTGGTTAATAATGATGGCCAGTTGATTGGTCGTGGCAGTCGAGACTTTTTGATTCGCGATAACAGTTTTCAGGTTTTGGGTGAGCTTAATCTGAAAGGTGAACTGGTCAATTTTGACGGTCAGGTTTTGGGTACGATTAACGCTAAAGGCGAGATCAATACCAATACCGGTCGTTTTGTGGCTAAGGCTTATCCGTTGCAGTACTATCACGCGCAGTCTTATATGACCAAATTGTACGATGCTGACGGTCGTTTTATCGGTTTTGTAGATGCCAACGGCAATGTGGTTGATGAAAACGGTAATGTCATCGGCAAGTTGCTTGATAATGGTGATGTGGTTGATAAAGACGGCAATATTATTGCCCAAACGGCAAACGACCGCTATGTCTATGATGAAAATGGCAATATTATCGGTAAAGTTTTGGCTGACGGTACGGTTGTTGATATGAACGGCAACGTTATCGGCAAGGTTTTGCCGGATGGTACGGTTGTTGACAAAGACGGTAAAGTGATTGGCAAAGCCGATGTCAGTGATTTGGTGTTTGATAAAGACGGCAACGTGATTGGTCGCGTTCAGGCTGATGGCTCTGTGGTTGATATTGCCGGCAATGTGATAGGTCGCGTTTTGGCCGATGGTACCGTGGTTGACGAAAACGGTAATGTTATTGGTACGGCGGACATCAGCCGCTTGGCGTTTGACGAGGCTGGCAACGTTATCGGTCGCATTATGTCTGATGGTACGGTGGTTGATAAAAACGGTAATATTATCGGTCGTGCCGAAGAAGACAATCTGGTCTATGATGAAAACGGCAACGTTATCGGCAGAGTTTTGGCGGATGGTACGGTTGTTGATATGAACGGCAACGTGATTGGCAAGGTTCTGCCTGACGGTACGGTCGTTGATAAAAACGGCAAAGTCATCGGTAAGGCAGATGTCAGCAATCTGGTTTTTGATAAAAACGGCAACGTTATCGGCAAGGTTTTAGCCGATGGCTCGGTGGTTGATAAAAACGGCAAGGTCATCGGTCGCTTGCGTGCCGACGGTACCGTGGTTGATCGCAATGGTAAGGTGATTGGTCGGGCAGATGCCTCCAAATTTGCGTTTGACAAGAACGGTCGTGTGATTGGTAAGGTTCGTCCTGACGGTATGGTGGTTGATAAAAACGGCAAAATTTTGGGGCGCGTCAACCCTGACGGTCGCGTGATTGATAAAAACGGCAAAGTTATTGGTCAACAACCATCCGCGCGTTATGTTTATGACAAAAACGGCAACATTATCGGTCGCGTGTTGGATGACGGCACTGTTGTTGATATGAACGGCAAGGTTATCGGTCGGGTTCGTCCTGATGGCACCGTTGTTGATAAAAACGGCAGGGTTATCGGTCGCGCCGATGTCAGCGATTTGGCGTTTGACAAAGACGGCAATGTGATAGGTCGGGTTCGGTCTGACGGGACGGTGGTTGATAAAAACGGCAAGGTTATCGGTCGTGTTCGTCCGGACGGCAGTATTGTCGACAAAAACGGCAAGGTCATCGGTCGCGCCAATGTTCGCAATTTGGCGTTTGATAAAAACGGCAACGTGATTGGTAAAATCCGCCCCGATGGCAGCGTGGTTGATAAAAACGGTAAGATTATCGGTCGCGTCAACGGCAAAGGCGAGATTGTGGGTAAAGACGGCAAGATTATCGGCAGCCGCAATAACGACCGCTATGTTTATGATAAAAACGGCAATATCATCGGCAAGGTTATGCCCGACGGCAGCGTGGTTGATATGAACGGCAATGTGATTGGTCGTGTTCGTCCTGACGGTACGGTGGTTGATAAAAACGGTAAAGTTATTGGCAAGGCGGATGTCAGCGATTTGGTGTTTGATAAAGACGGTAACGTCATCGGTCGGGTTTTGGCTGACGGTTCGGTCGTTGATAAAAACGGCAATGTTATCGGGCGTTTGCGTCCTGACGGCACGGTGGTTGATAAAAACGGTAAGGTCATCGGTCGCGCTGATGCCTCTAAATTTGCGTTTGACAAGAACGGTCGTGTGATTGGCAAGGTAATGCCTGACGGTACGGTGGTTGATAAGGACGGTAAAGTTGTCGGCAAAGTGACGGCTGACGGAACAGTAGTTGATGCCAACGGCAATGTGATTGGTAAAAACGCCGCCGACCGCTATGTTTATGACAAAAACGGCAACGTGATTGGCAAGGTTATGCCTGACGGTACGGTGGTTGATGAAAACGGTAACGTGATTGGCAAGGTTCAGCCCGACGGTTCGGTGGTTGACAGCGAGGGTAACATTATCGGTTATGCCGATAACAATCAATTTGCCTATGATGAAGACGGTAATATTATCGGTCGTCTGTTGCCTGATGGTACGGTGGTTGATTTAGGTGGTCGTCTGCTCGGACACCTCAACGCCAACGGTGAGGTTGTTGATGAAGACGGCAATATTATCGGTACGGTCGATAAGGCTAACTTAGCTTATGATGAAAACGGCAATTTGCTCGGGCGTGTATTAGCCGACGGCTCGGTTGTTGATGCCAACGGCAATGTTATCGGTCGTGTTATGCCTGATGGCACGGTCGTTGATAAAGACGGCAATGCAATCGGTCGTGCCAACGTCAGTCATTTGGCGTTTGACGAAGACGGCAATGTGATTGGCACGGTTAAGGCCGACGGCACAGTGGTTGATAAAAACGGCAAAGTTATCGGAAAGGTCAACAGCAAAGGTGAAATTGTTGATGAAAACGGTAACATTATCGGACGTATTGACGCCGGTGATTTGGTCTATGATGAAAACGGTAACGTTATTGGTCGCGTTATGCCTGACGGTACGGTTGTTGACTTAAACGGTCGTGTGATTGGCAAGGTTCAGCCCGATGGTACGGTTGTTGACTTGAGTGGTAATGTTATCGGACATCGAGGCAAAAATAAGTTGCGTGAACCGTTGGAAAATCAGACCGGTAAAAAGAAAGTTTGGTTCAGCCGCAGTCGTGAGGGCGTCAAATCTCCGAGCGGTGCCGGCGCGTCCGATTTGCCGCAAGTCGGTGTTTCTCCGTCCACAACGTCTAACGAACTGTCCGGCAAATATCGCCGTGCGCTTGGTGTGGCGCTAACGCCTGACGGCGAATATCTGGGCGATATTATGGAAGACGGCAGCGTGGTGAATAAAAACGGACAGACTGTCGGTCGCCGTACGCCTGATGGCTTGATTATTGACAAAGACGGAGCCTTGATTGGTATTGAAGAGACCGAGCGACCGACCGCCGGTAGTGAGATGTTTGTGCCTAAAGGCACATTTGGCACCGGTGGCGCGTATGGTACAGGTACGGGAGCAGGCACTAACCTCGGCCCCGGCGGTGGTTTTGGCCCCGGTGAACGATATGATCCGCAACGTGCGGCGGCGTTGGGTGCGGCGCAACAGGTGCGCCGTGGCGGTATGCAGGTTGGCAAAATCAGCTCCAATGTCGATAAAAGTTCGTTTGATGGTATGCAGGACGATTGGTCTGATCAGGGTATTTCTAAAACCATGTCGTCATGGCGTGTTAATATGAGCGAGATGATTTTGGCCGACAAACCGATTCCCGCGGTTATTGCCCGCTCGATTGACAGTAACAACCCGACGCCGGTTTCGGCTTATGTTGAACGCAACGTCTATGCCGAAGAAGGACGTAACGTGATTATTCCTGCCGGCAGTCACCTGATTGGCACTTTGGGCGGTTTGAGCGGCTCGTCTGAGGCGACGTCGATGTCGGCGAAAGTTCAAATCACTTGGGAGCGCTTAATCAGACCGGACGGCTCAATGTTTAAGTTTGGCGGTTTGACCGGCGATGCGCAAGGACGCGGCGGTGCACTGGGTTATCTTGATCAACAGTTGTTCAAAAAATATACTCTGCCGATTATGACCACGGCGTTGACCAGTTATGCCTCTTATATGATGGCAGATGACACCAATGCCACCGGTGAGACCGAAACTCCCAAACAGCAGGCGGCAAATGACGCGCGTCAAAACTTCCTTGACGATATGAACCAAATTTTTGAGCAGATTTTGCAAGACAAGGCTAATATCAAACCGCTGACCTATGTTCCTGCAGGTACGCGTATTATCATTTATCCGAATACGGATTTGTGGATGAGAACCGATGATCGCAACCCGAAAGGTGGTGAGCTTAACGAGAAGAAAGGTCATGTTTTAATTGATGATAAGGCAGTGTCTAAGGAAAGAGCCGATGCCGTAGCCGCGCAGGTGGTTTATGACAACAACGGCGGTGGTTCGGCCGCTCCGGCCTCTGCCTCGGGCAGCTCGCACCCCAAACTGATTGATGATAAGCCAAAGTCTGACAGCTCGTCTTCAACCGGTTCTTTGCCGGCGCCGCCACCGTCGTTTAACAACACGCCGAGCACGCCGACATCGTCAAGCAGTTCGTCAACCAACAACGGTGTTCCGCAGTTATTCTGATAGGAGGCAATATGAGTTTTAAGGTATTGGAATCAGTTTTACGACCACTGGCTTATTGGTATAATCAGGAAAACATCGAAGAGGTCGCCATCAACCGCTCCGAGCAGATTTGGCTGCGCCTGCGCGGCAAAAGAGCCTACCCGTGGGTAATGTATAAAGACGAGAAGTTGAGCAAAGATTATTTGACCGACTTGCTTTATATCATCGCCAACACCTACGAGTTGCCGTTTGACCCGATTCAGGGCACGCCGGTGGTTTATGCCACCATCCCCGGAGACCACCGTTTTTCGGCAATCTGCGGCAAAAACGTGATGTATGACCAAGGAGACCTGACCGGCGGCATTGCCCTGACAATTCGTGTCCACAGCGATGATGTGGCGTTCGGATTGGGCGACTATGGCTTAAAACAAGGCGAGAGTTTGCACAAAATCAACCCATTGCGCGCGATTAAAGACCCTGAAGACCCCTACGAGCGCCTGCTGTTGAGTATTAAGCGCGGCGACCATATTCTGGTGAGTGGTGCGACCGCCACCGGTAAAACCACGTTTTTGAACAACTTATTGAAAATACTTGATATTCATAAGCGTATTATCACCATTGAAGATACGCGCGAACTGATTGTGCCACACCCCAACCGCGTTCACGTGGTTATGTCTCGTACCGATCAGACCAACGACTTCGACTACGCCAAAATCATCGACCTTGTGGTTCGTTTTACGCCCGATGCCATTATCGGCGGTGAAATTTCGACCAACAATGCCGGCGCTATTTGGGAGCTTATGGGTTCCGGTCACGATAACTGCCTTGCGACCATCCATGCTGAGAGCTCCGAGGCGGCGTATGAGGCGTTTGTCGACCGTATTTTGCACAGCTATCCGAGTATTGACCGCAACAAGACAATTCAGGAAATGCACAAAAAGCTGAGAGTGGTGCAAATCAACCGCGACGGCAACCTGCGCGCCGTTACCGAAGTCACATAAAATATTCGGAAAACCGCGAAATATTAACCTGAAATTTACAACCTTTCGTTAATCTGATAAAAGATAAAGTTTAATTTACAGATTCGAGAAAGACGTTGGATAGTTCAAACACCATAAAAAAGAATTATAAGCTGATGGGCACGGACAGTGATCCGCTCATCATTGCTCAACGTTTGCTCAATTTGTATCGTCAGCTGCACATTTTCAGTCCCGAAAAAAAAGAAGCTTATAATCAAATGCTCATGGAGCAATCGCCCGAGGTTAAACGCACGTTGGGCGCGCTCCCCGGCGGTATTGTCGTTCAGCAATATTTGGCCGATATTGAAGAGCAGGCCGGTGTGGCGGTTGAAAGTTATGACAATGACGGCGCGCCCGTGGTTGATAACAACAGCACCGATTCCGACACCGCGCCAAAAGTGGTGATGAAGCCGGCTTCGGTCACGGTGGCCAGCGACCCCGAGATGATAAAAGAGATTGTCAGCGCCTTCAAAGAGGCGATAGTCACCTCTGAGAAAAACCGCAAAGAAGATACCAAAGAGTTGGCGCAAACCATTATCGCCCTGCAAAGCAAACTGACGCAGACTATGTTGGGCAAACAGCCGGTCGGCGGTGATGGCAGCAGCTTTGGCAATGCCACTCACCTTGAGGAGATTGTTGCCGGAATCACGCAGGCGCAAAGCCAGTTGATTAAGGACATGGCGCAGGCGCAAACGCAAGAACTTTCAGAGTTGATTAGTCGGGTTTTGAAAGAAATTCAGCAAATGTCGACCCAAACGTTGGTTGATGCCGTGCAAACCGTGCACCGCGAAAGTATGGACTTTTTCAAAAATCAAATTTTCAGCAGCGTCAGTATGGTGCCTATGGCAGCCAAAATAGCTGAACCTAAGGCACAGTATGAATACGAGCGAAACAAGGCGGAGAAGGTTCATATTGACGATTTGGCCGATGTTCAGCCCGTGTCTCTGGACGAAGATTTTGATGACGATACCACTCTGGAGCAGCCGCAGCCTGCCGCCGCGCCCCAACCGGCACCGGCGCAAGAGCCTGTCGCTGCAACCGAGCCTGCATCCGTGCCGGAGACGGAGACAGAAAAGCCTTATGATTTGTCGGCTTATGATGACAGTGCCGCGTCTGATGATGACGGCTATGAGTGGGAATATGTGGAGGAGGAAGAACCGACCGACAACGTTCAATCCGCTGCCGAACAACAGGCCTCGGACGATGATTATGAGTGGGAATATGTCGAAGATGACGGCTCAGAACCGCAAGACGGCTATGAATATGTTGAGTCTGATCCTGAGGCTCCCGCCGATGAAACCGCGTCTGATGACGATTATGAGTGGGAATATGTGGAGGAGGAAGACCCCGCCGAGTCAGAAAACCAAATTGCCACTTCGCCAGAAAATGCGATTTCTTTGGATGAATATGATGATAAGCCGTTGGTGGCGACAGCTCATCCTGATTTGAGCTTAGAGCCGGCAGCGCCGACCAAGCCTCAAGCTGCGGCGGAGTCCGAAACTCAAGCCCCGTTGGTCGACAGTTTTGACACCGACCCCTACAACCCCAATCTTAAAAACGCCGCGCCTATGGTCGATAATCCGCTGTTCGGTCATGGCGACAATCTGGTCTTTAAGGATAACACCCCCGCGCCGGAGGCTATTTCTTTGGGAGACGATTTTGGCTTGTCGTCAAGTGATGACAGTATGTCTCTGCCGCGCTAAGTTGGGTATAATATACTAAAAAATAATTTACAAAGCGCCGCCCATTTACTAAACTCAAACAAAGTAACAGGAGCAAACAGAGTATGGATACCAGCAGTCAAAACCCGCAACCGCAACAACCGCAGCAATCTCAGCCGCAGGGTATCAGTAAAGATACGTTGTGGTACCTCGACAACTATATTTTGCTGCGCGATTATTATGACCGCACCATCTCCCGCATTGCCGCGCGTTGTGTGCGTATGGGTAATATCGCCATGGAAGAATACCCACATTACAGCTATATCCTTGATGTTTTGGAAGAAATTAGCGAAACCGGTAATTACATCATCAATCACAAAGAGCTTTATCCGTATGTTGAACGCAAAATTAAGGGTGGTGTCGAGGCGCTGAAACGCAATCTGCATGAATACGAAGTTGAGTTGCAAAAGAACTCGTCGCCGGATATGATAAAAGAGGATGCTTCCGAGATTGCTAAAATGAAAGAGGCTTTAGGGCAAGTTGATGTTAAAGACGATCCGACACAAGGCGCCGGCATGAATATGGATGACCTTATGGATAAACTGATGAAACAAAGCCATATCGATACCAGTCAGTACGAAACCTATGACGCCAACGCCGGCACGCCGGAAATTAACCCCACGAAAGAAAAGTAAGTTAAAAATGGTCAAATTCTGCAAAAATACCGTCTTGATTGTTGCCGTTGCCGCTCTTCTGGGGTGCTCATTGGGCGAGAGCAAACAAAAGCAGCCTGAAGTGGCTAAGGTAGACTACATTTTCCCCGACCGTGCCGATATTATCAAAACCACCAAAGGCGCCAACGAGTTGGATTTGGAAACGCCGCTGCGTTGCTATGTTAATTGGGAAACGCAAGAGATGATAAGCACAATCCCTTATAATGTCAGTGCTTTCAGTCTGGTGCGTAACGGTCGTAATGATCCTATGCCAAAGTACGAGGTCAACGGTTTTTCGTTTGATACTATGCCCGCGGAAAAGGCTTTTCGCAAATTGTTGAAAGAGGCTGATATTAAGGTTGCAGCCAAAGACGCGCCATATACCGGTATCTCGGCGGAAAATCTGCGCGGTGATTTGTCGGGCGTGGTCTCTATGTTGGCTAACGCCTCCGAGATTTATTATTCCTATAATGCCGATAAAAAGTTGGTTTCATTAAGTCGGCGCGCCAATTACAGCCTGTTTGTGCCCAAATCCAGAATGATTATGCTCGGTTTGCTTGATGTCCTGCGTGGCGCTGGTATTACCGATGTGACGGTGGATTGGGATGATTATTCAATCACCATGGATGCTGACTATGAACTGGTTAATAAAATTCAGAACCTTATCAAATATTTTACGGACAATCCGGTGCTGATAACTTTTGATGTGAGCGTTTTGCGTCTGCAACCTTACAACGGGCAGGATGTCAAATGGCAAAATCTGTTGAAAAACTTTGAATTTGGCACGATTAAAACCACCAAAACCGGCGTTATCGGTCGTGTCTTGACCGCCTCCAACGAGTTGAATTTGCAAAATCTGCAACAGTTCTTGTCGCAACAGGCGAGGGTGGAGGTTATCTCGCAAGGTAAGTTTATTGTGCCCGAGCAGTGGTACGCTCGCTTTGATGTGGGCAAATGCGGCAAACGTCGTTCCGCCGAGGCTGATCTTTCTATTTTGGCAAAAACCTCGTTAGAGAAAGAAGATAACCGCCTGTTCTCAGAAATCACCTTGGATTCGACCGGCGGAGAGATTACAAAGTTTAATATGCGCAGCCGTTTGGGTGAAAATTTTGTAATTTTCGGTATTCCGAACCAAATTTTCAGTGACGGCAGTTCGCACTCTGAGACGGTGGTCTTTATGGTGCCGCGTATTATTCGCACGCTTAAAACCCTCAAACCCATAAAAAATAATTTTTAGAGGTAAACTATGGCAGATATAAATCAAACATCGGTTCCCCACGCGGGAGAAGGGCTTCGCAAAATTAAAAAGATTAAACGCCCGATAAAACGTTTAGTCCCCGGTAACCCCATGTCTCCGAGCAATCCGCAGACAGGTGTGCGTCCGCAACCCGCACCGCAACCAACCCCGCGCGTCAACCCCAATCAGCCCGATTTAGATGAGCTGCTTGACAATCAACTTAATCTTCCGGCACTCAAACAGGCACAGGCGGCGCAAAATCAGCCGATGGCACAGCAACAACCGTTGGGCGGCAATGACTATCAGCGTCCAAATCGCTTTATCAGCGAGAACGATTTGTTGCGCAAACCTCGCTTTGTGGATGAGCTCATGGAAGGCAATTTGTTCACGCTCAAAGGCGTGGTCGTGGTATCAATTTTGGTGTTTATTTTGGGTATTTTGTGTACCAAAATCTTCTCCGGCGGCAAAACTGTTGTCAAAGACGGCTTGCAAGGCGTGGTGGTTAATGCCGAAGTCCCCAGAGGTCGCGCCCGTTGTGGTGTGGCTGAAAAAACGCAAGGCTGCGTGCTTTATATTATGAATCCGCAACGTCAAGATTTGCAGGGGCGTGATTTTTACGATTTGGCATCACAGCTGACCGGACGTCAACGCTTTGTGGTCGAGACCGGCAATATGCGTTATTCCAGTGTTAAAATTCGCCCCGGCGATATTGCACAAATCAATATTCCGCCTTTACAATAAGGCATAAGACAACAAAAAACGGTCATCATCGATGACCGTTTTTTTGTATCCTTTGTGATAACTTATAAATAAATCGCCACAACCTTGTGCAGATTGTTCAAATCATTATTGCCGATAGCGATTTTCTCATCCGGATTCCAACGCATACCATAAAGCGCACCGTTTTCATCTTCGCGAATGCTCAAAACCTGCGCATTGTGCTCCGAGGTGTAATAAACCGCAATATCGCCCACGCTGACCACATCTTGCGGGTCAACCAACAAAACCGAGCGTGTTGGCAACAGACTGCCTAAACGACGGGTGCAAAGGTTGAGAGCATAAGCGTCTTTTTTGTTATACAACTGCGCCGGACGCTGAACTTTTTTGGTCTCTTGCGAAAACTCAACATAAATGTCACCGTCTTTACCGGCAATGCCATAGACTGAAATTTTCATAGAATCTTGCGCATTGGCAGAAAAGGCCGAGATTGCGCCGCGCGGGGTTGAAAGCAGTTTATATTTGGCATCATTACGCTGAATAATCTCTTCCAACATACCTTTTTCTTCCAGCTTATTGATGCTCTCGCGCAGTTCTTCAGGCTCCATACCGATAGCCTTTGAAATATTCTTAAATTCCTTGTCCGAAACTTCACGCTGTCCCATTTCAATACGGTGATAAACCGATAGAGTCATATCGGCGCTTTCGGCAACTTCAATCAAAGTCAGATTCTTTTCGTTGCGGATTTGGCGCAAGCCGGCACCCAAAGTCTTAAGACCGCTTTTTTCATTAATTTTATTACGACGTTCCTGCTCTCTGCGCCAGGACTGTACAACTTCCTGCTGAGAATTTTGCTCATTAACGAACAAATCTTGCAACGGACAATCCAAAAACTCGGCCACGCGAACCAACTGTTCCTGATCCACACGGCGGTAGCCTTTTTCAATTTTAGAGATAGCCGACAAACTAACGTTCAGATGATCCGCCAACTCCTGCATAGAGCGTCCGCGCAGTCTTCTGTACATTCTGATTTGATTAGGGAAAATAATTTCTTCCATTGTATGTCACCTTTATATTAATAAAACACAACAACTTAACTGTCTGCATAATAATATAACCATTGAATTAATCAAGAAAATAGTACAAAAAAAGACAATATGTGTACAAATATTGAAATAAAATATAATCGCCGTATATCTAAGGATAAGCATTGACAAATCCGGCGTTGATTTTAGAATAATCACATAAAAGCAATAAAAGGAAGGTGCTTATGATTAACCGAAAACTAACCCTCTTTACCGCCGCCGCCCTGCTCCTGGGCGCGAGTTGGGGCAATGCCATGCCGCGGGAGAAAGAACATGCCGAGTGCTTGGCGAAAGCCTCAACCGATGCCGCCGTCACACAATGCCGTACAACCGAGATTGAGGCGGTTGAAAAAGCCTTAAAAGCCGATGAACAGAATATTCGCCAAGAAAAATCTTTGCAAGCTCTTGCCAAAAAGAGCGGCGAAAGCATTGAAGATATGCGCGAGCTGTTTCAAAGCTATGCCAAGAGCCATTGTTTGTATTATGTTTTAGCCAACCATGGCAACGGGTATAGTGACGCTTATAATAAGGCAAAATGCGAACTGGCTGATATTTTGCAGTATCAGGACAATTTGCAAGAAATTTATCAAATGGCCATATCAGATATAAAGGTGTAGAAAAATGAAAAAATATATGATGTACACTCTGCCTTTATGGTTGGCAGGTAATGTTTGGGCGGCAGAACCGGCTGTTGATTATGGCGTTTACTCGGAGGAATACAATCAGTGTCGCGCCGAAGGTGAAGACGGCTCCGGCTTTGAACGTTGTGCTACGGATGAATATTACCGCCTGCAAAGACAAATAGAGAAGGTAAAGATAGACATAAAAGCCTCACCGGCGTTTGCCTCCTATAACAACACAGAATTATCTTTAGTGAAAAATGCTGAAAATATGCAAAAATACAATGACTTGTATTGCAAATATATGCAAACGGCCGCAGACGGTGAGACTTCTTTGATAAGATGTAAGTTGGATATGGCCAATATGCTGTATGTAGATTTATATAAAATATATGAGGCAATCAATCGCAAGCAGTCAAAATCGGCATTGTAAGCCGCAAGCCTTAAAAAAATCACCGGTAGCAAACTATCGGTGATTTTTTTTTTTGCTTTTAGACAGCTAGCGTCCAAAGCGGTGATGTTGCAAGACGTCGCCGTATTTCTTCATCTGCGCCTTATACAGAGCCAAGTCGCTGTCATCCATCATCAGCTCCAGTCCTTGCATCCCATCCTCGCGGAAACCGTCGTCATCAAAGATTTGCTGTCCTTTGAACGCTTTGGCGTTAGAAAACTCAACTTTACGCAAACCGGCCTTGACTTTCAGAGCATTAAACACAGCGGCTCTTTGCTCGTCGGAAACAATGCCCATAGCCTGTTGAGATTTAAGGTCAACAATCGTGCCGTCCGCCGTTACTACAGCCTTGACATTACCGTTATTATCAACCACTTCTCCTTTGGCGTTCATCTTGCCCAAAGCCTGTCCTTGATTGTCAAAAACCAAATCCGGCACTTGCGCGGTTCCGACAACCTTACCATCTTTATCGACAATGTTGCCATTAGCCATAACTTTGCCTTGAACCGTGCCGTTTTTGTCTTTGAGAATACCGTTTGCATCCACCGAAACGTTGGATTCTTTGGCGCCGTTAATCATTGCGGTGGCCTCGACATTGGTTTTAAGAGTGCCGTCGTCGTTGGTCTCATAGATGCAGGTTTCCTTCTTTTGAATAGCACCGTCCGAAGCCCACTTGGTCGACTTAGCCGTTCCGTTCCCTGATGATTGAATTTTTTCATATTCAATCAAATCACGGGTTTTGCCACGGGTCATACGAAATACCTTAATTTCTCCGTTTTTGCCCGTGCGACGAACCTCGAAAACTTTATTGCCGTTTTTATCGGTGGTCGTGGTGATTTTCTCGTCCTTAAACTCACCTTCCAAGTTGGCGCCGCCACTGCCTGGCATACGTTGCTTGAGCATTTGGTTCAAAATAACCTTGTTTTTTTGTTCTTCGGTCAAACCGGCGCTGTTCATCAAGGCATTGACCGCAAAATCGTTTCTGGTGCCGTCTTTATTAATCAGAGACTTAGCAAAAGCGTCTTTAATACTGTAAGACTCTTTGGTCAATCCGTTTTTACCCTTGCGTGTTTTAATCGACATCATATCGTTTTGAACACTGGTGTAGGCGTTATTTCGATTGAATATACCCGTTCTCTTACTCTCCAAAGCCATTGAACCGTCCGGATTCTGAATAACGCGGCGAGAAACTTTTTTGCCGTACCAGGTGCGTCCGGTTACAAATGCACCTGCGGCTCCGCCCGCGGCTTCCGCGGCGTTCATCTTGTTCATGGTACGTTTAACCAGATAATTATAACGTCCGGTTTTAACGGCTGTTGTTGCAATTTTTCCGGTAGCTTTGGCCGCGCTGGCAATGCCTTGGGCGCCTGCTTTCAAAACGGGTTTTCCAACCTGAGTAGCCACACCGGTTGCCGCGCCGGCAGCCAAACCACCCAAGTTGCGACCGATTCCCATATTGGTCTTGCCGCCGCCTTGACCAAGTGTAATAGACTTACCAAAGTCTTCGGCAAAGCTCGGAATATCTTCCAACACCGCCTTACCCAAGAACAGGAAGAATATCAGTGTTATAAAGTTTTGGCAGTACCAACCCAGTTTTTCCAAACTGAAGAACTGCGCGCTCTCCGACTCTTTATAAGCGGCTTCAATCATTTCTTTGGCAACTTTGTCGATTCCTTCCAATAGAATAAACAGAACAATCGTTAAGAAGATAAAGACAAACATCGCGTTCATAAAGATATTGATAACCTTAAAAATGTTCAAATATTTGCTGGTGAGTTTGAACGCCGTTGCCGCTAACGCCGCAGGGAACAGCGACATTGCCACGCAGAATTGTAAAACCGAGTCAATCAGCAGGAACGGATAGCATACCATAAACACAATCGCAATCAGCCACAAGAACAAACCAGTCAGCAAATAGCCAAAGTGCGGGAAAATCGGGTAGTGATAGAACGATTTAACATAAAAGGCAATACACAAAGAGTTTGAACCCAATGCCATTAACCGTTGCAAACGTTCCTGAATAGCATAAATTGCGCAGAGCATATTGTTACCCATATCAGCGGGCAGACCGCTGCCGTCGATTCCCCAGTTGGTTTTGCACTCAAACGTGCCCATGGTCATAGAGGCCAACTTAAAGCCGGTGTTGAGTACAGGGGTGACAAATATGTTGAAAAACTCGCCCACACCAAGTTGTAACAACAGCATAATCAGCACAACCACAAATATTTTGCGGAAAATCTCGTTCAGCATCATGCCGGTGTCTTTAACCGTCATGTCAGAAACATATTTCATTACAATCATCGCCAAGGAGATTGCCAAGCCGATAGCCAACAAGGTCTGCAGGCTGCTGGCAAAGGTTTTGTGGCACTTTGTGGCAATCACCGAGGCCGAGTTGTATATAATTTTGAACAACGGACAAAAGACACAACCCGTAACACTGTTATAGTTTTCTGAGATATTGCACTTATAGTTGCTCTCATATTCCTTAAAGTTTTCCTTAACCGTGCTTGCGCCGGAGACCGCGCCATACCGACCGGTAAAATCACCTGCGGCCATTTTCTTGGCCTCATTACGGCTCATGCAATCTTCATATTGCTTATTATTTGCAACAGATTGAGTTATGTTTGGCAACTTTGCTTTGGTAACGCAAGCATTATATTCATCAACTTTTGCCTTCACTTTAGGATCGGTGGAAATACTCCAACCGGCCGGAAGAATTTTTTCACACTTAGCAAGGGCCTCAGCCTGAGTGTTTACTGTCTTATACTTAGAGCAATCCTCCAACTGAACGTTGGCCATAGTCAAATCATTGGGATTTGAGTTGGTAAAAGTGGAGGAGGCAGAATAATCAACACCGGCGGCACCGTTGCACAGAGCTTGATTGGTCGGACACAACGGGTTCAAAACCTTTCCTTGCCACTTACACAAACGCACTTCATAGTGCATATGTATGGCATAACCCGCTCCTGTGGGTTGCTTACATGTGTCATTATAAAACGTAAGCGATTTTGATTTTTTCCCGTTAGAGACACAGTTGGTGCCGCCTACTTTGGCAATGACCGCACCTTTCTTAAAAGGAGCACCGTCTGTTGCACCATCTGCTCTGCTGCTTAAGTGAAAGAAGACCGAGTAGTAATGAGTACAGCTCTTTTTTTCACTATAATTCACATTGTTTCGGTTGAGGTTGTGCTCCATAACAATATAATTACCGGCGCCGCTACCTCTTCCGCCGGCACAATTCCACACCACATCGGAAATTCGTCCGTCTGCCGGTGCCATAATATTATTATAACCACTAGCCGCATTACAACCGCCGATACCGACGTCCATACCCTTATGCATTTTGCCGCTACGGTTTCCTGGAACGTGTGAAATATTGGCGCCGGAGTTCAACTCCATAGGCATGGACGAAAGGCAGGACGCCTTGTCCAACGAGGCATAAGATGTCGGACTTGTGGTCGGAGGAGTTGAGGAGGATTCAGTCGAGCACTCAGAGCCTGCACTCGCCTCGGTTGCAAACAACAGGGCGCAACCAAGCGCTCCAATCAAGCTCATCATGGTTGCTTTTTTCAATATGTTCGTCCAAGTCATCATAGTTGCACCTGCCATTATTTTATTTGCCGCCCAACATCTTTTTAACACCGGAACCGCCTTTACTTATACCTTTACGGATTCCCTTAACAGCCTGCCGTGCCGCGGTCTTTGCCACAGCTTTCGCCGCAGTGGTTGCACCGCCCGTGACCGCGCCGGCCACGCCGCTGGCCACCATCTTGGCCTTCTCAACACCCATGTCTATGACCTGCGTTGTCATATGGTGCATTGGCGTCAAACCGTTGGTGACAGACGGAAAGAACTTGTTAGCCAGATTGCTCACTGTTTCTGAAATCATCTTGTGAGAATATAAGAACGCGAACAATATCAAGAAGAACTTGCCGCCTGTCAACGAGAACGTGTTGGAGATATATTCCTTGCGGTCGTTCTCAATCGCACTAAACAATTCTTCCGTACCGCCCAAAGATGAGCTGATAAGAACAATGCTCAGACCGGTGGTAATACCGAGGAACATAAAAGTTCCTGCCGCATTGATGATAATATCCACACAAACCTTGAATTTATCTTTGAACTTTTCAAACGGCCACAACCCGATAGTGATAGGCAATGCCAACAGGGCAAAACCAATCTTAAAGCTCAGATCGAGTAAGTAGAAGTTAACAGCCAAAGTCACCATCAACGCAAATACCCAAATAACCGCACCGCACAGCCAAATCCAAATATCAGGGAAGTAAAACTCCAAGCCAATCAGGTCGGTTACTTTCTTCGCAAACTGAATAGCACCGGCATGCGTCGAGTGGCAAACCAAAGCGTCACCGATGACAAAGTTGAGCGATACGGCGTTGTCGGCTTTACGGCTGATGAGCATAATCTTGTCAAACACCGTGGTGTCCAAAACCGCCTTATTGTCTTCTTTGTTAATAGGTATCAAACCAAACTCCTGATCGCCTTTCTTAACAACATAGTAGTGATTGGTCTGACGGTAGTCGTAAGTTTCAGAGCCGGAAGAGCCGGAAGCTCCATCCAATACGGACATATCAATATTACCACCCGCCAAAACAGTTTGACACATCTGTTTTTCGTCATTATAGCGATTATTCTTTTTCCACCAAGCTTGAAGTTTGTCATACAACTGATTGCCCAAGCCATTGCAATTAGTCATACTGCCATTTTTGCAAGTACTCGGACAGCTGATACTTTTAACAATAGAGCTCATGGTCGCCGGACGGTGGTTATAACCACTGATTAATGCGGCGGAAAGCGTAAAGTTCTCTTTGCTATTGTAGTTGCCCAAATTCAAATTTGTGCCGCACTGTTTATTTATGAGAGCAAAAGCCTTAGTATAAGTGTTGTTTCTAGTGTAATCTTCCTGTAATTGCTTCATCTTTTCAGGATTTGATTGACACAATTTCTTCAATTCCGGTTTTAAGTACGAGCGTAAGGTACTACCACATTGCTCAATAATTCTTAGGTATTCTGCTGATTTATTGTTATATTTTGCCGCTTTATTTGCGCACTGCTTATAACCGGATTTATTATAAGCATTTACAAAAGGCGTATATCCGCACGTTGCGGCAAAATCTGCGCCGCCATAGCGATAGTCCAATTGGTGAGCGCCAAATGCGTGGTCTCTATCGCCCCCAAGTTGGCAATAGTTGCCCTTTTTACCACCCTCGCTGATTTGAGACATATTCTCCGGACGAACTTTCTTAGCATCAATTTCACCAACAACCTTATTACCGGTTGCTTTTTCAACTTCTTCTGCCTGTTTTTTGTCCTTAACCTCTTCCATTTGGTAATAGTCATCAGGCTTTGTATTCTCCACAATCTCGGTTTTTTGCAGTAAATCTTTAGAAACGCTGTCGATAATGCTGATACCATAATCGGCACCGGCTTTAAGAATCGGGTCGACAATCAGATCGGTAATGTTGCGCAAGCCCGAAGTCATCAAAACATAAGCAATCAAACACTTAAAGAAAAACGAGAACAACTCTTGCAACATATTCATCGGCTCAAGGCTGACAAAAGATGATAATTTTTTGAGCACATAAAACGCCAGCCAAATCATCATGCCGATAACCAATAACTTTACGCCGGCTTCTTGCGCCACCGGATAGGTTATGGTAGAAATCTCCATAAAGGTTTTAATCAGGTTGCCAACCACCACGCAGGAGTAGCAGTTGCTCATATAGTCGTTTTTCAAGGCACTGATATCGCAAAATCCGGCATTCGACCGAGCCGTTTCTCTATAATCAGTATAGGTATTCTCACCAGTTATTGACGTGTCTAATTCTTCAACTTTTTTGCCAAGTAAAGTCGTTGTCTGGGTAGATTTTCCCGTAGCTTCAGTATTAACTTGGTGTCCTCTTCCTCCTGAATAATTACTCCAATTTGTTCCCTCGTTTCCACTTGTTGGAACTTCAATACATTTTTCAGTCCCTGATGTTCCAACGCTTGGAGCAGATGTGCCGCAAGAATAATCTTTGTAAATCTCCACATTATATTGTGAGCCGCGACTACCAGAACACTCATAGCATTTTTGCTTAGCAGGACAACCAAAAGGATAGTTGTTGCCACACCGACTACCTTGATATTTTGTCTGAATATCAAGATAAGTCTGATCCACCTGAGCATTATTATCTGCAAAAGTTTTCAAAAGACTATTGCCATAGTTCTTATTATTTGAAGCATTGATTTGTTTATATAAGTACCGAGCATAGAGATCATGAATTTCTTCATTGGTGTATTTATCTTTACCAATGAGAGCATTTTCTTTTCCAAAAATAGATTTAATTGCATCTTGGTCACTGGCAAAATTTTCGGCATTTGCAAAAATATTCGGAAAACTTTTTTTGAGTTTAGAGCAAGTGTCTATCATGGTTTGCATTTGAGACACATATTTACTCTTTAATGCCAACATCTCTTGCTTATTTGTAGCATGTTCAAATTTTTCATTTTTAAGTAAATTTAAATTCTCTTGCAATTTTGAAATGTGATAACAATCTCGCAAGTTCTTTCCGTGATAGTTGTTGAAAGCCGAAGCCCAAGCATCGCCAGCCAAAGGCAAGGTGAAAGCGCAAGCCGTCACAACCGTTGCTACAAGGAGTTTTATTTTAGATAGACACGTCATAACACACCCCTCCTTAGCTCTTGCCCGTTAGTTTGTCGGCACGGCCGCCGGCCTTGTTCTTAAGGTTTAGCAGGCTTTCCATTTTGTTGTTAACATAGTCTTTTGCCTTTCTCGGTAAAACTGTTGAGACAATACGTGTGCCGAAAGATATAATCCACTTGCCGGCGCCAACAATCAAGGCTTTAGCATCTTTCTGGAACTCAGAATTAGACTTGCCACCGACAATCTGGTCGCACAACTGACCGGCAATTTTAATGCTTGAGACCACCATAAACGCAATCATCATAATACATATAAACGGCACACTGAAACTGGCAAATGCTTGACTATCGTCGGCTCTGAACACATCGCTGAACCCTTTCAGTATGTTAGTGATTGCAACAATACTCATAGAGATGATAATGGCGAAAAACATCATAAATCCGGCGGAGTTCAACATATTTTTCACGCCCTTAGACAACAAGCCTCGTGTTGAGTTAAACGGATAACCCATAATCATCAGCGGCAACATCACCACCATAACCGTAAAGCGGAAGATTGTATCCACCAAATAGAACACAAAGCCGAGCTTGACAAAGATAAAACAAGCCAAAACCAAAAAGCCGATAATGTAGCCGGTTACGGTCTTACCCGCCATGGTCTGGAAAGCCAACACCGTTCCAAAGTTCAAAGCGTCACTCATGGCGCAGACCATGCAGTTCATCATCTGTTTTGGACTGTCCGGAAAACCGGTGCTGTCGGTCGAAAATGCAATAGCAGCCGGTTTGCATGTAGCCACGCTTGCCGCCTTATATTCATAGCCGAACGGAGCAACGGCCTCACTACCGGCTGAAGATGATGCAACTTGCAATAATTTACCGGCTAACTCCAGAAAGGCATTGTATATCGGAAAGATAACTTCTCCCAAAACCGTCATCAACAAACTGGTCTCCGAGGCAATAAGACCACAGACAAAACATAGGAAAAACATCTTGGCAATCTCGGTCCACACCTCGCCGAGCGTCTCTTCCTTGAGCGAGCTTAACTGCTTCATCAACCGAATCGACAGCCAAATGGCAAATGCCACCATCATCATCGCCAGTGCGCCACCGGTCATATTGCGATAATTCTTTAACGCCGCCGCACCCATAAGGTCATACAAAACGTTAATAACTCCGGTTTGCCAACATTCAGCATGCTCTTTGGACAATGTTTCTGCTTGAGACTCATCGCTCAACGGCGCCTGATCTTCATTGGTTTTTTCATCACTTGTGCACGCCGTAACCATAAACACTACTGCAAAAATCATCAGCAGCATTTTGAGAGCTTTAAATATGTTTGTTTTAGTTTTCATAGTTATTCTCTCTTTCGGTTAAGTTATGGCTGACGACGATTCAGTCCGCGCATGGCGGCTCTCATAATCCGAACCGGTGTTGAGGCGACAGTGCCAATAGCGTGTCCGGTTGCGCCGATAGCTTTTCCGGCTGTGCGTCCGGCACCTTGCATACCGCGTCCGACAGCGCGTCCTGCCTTAGATTTGAGTGCGCTCAAGCTGTCGGCAACACTGTGGTATTGTCCGTCTTTGCCCCCAAATATCTTGGCATTAAGTGCCGATTTACCCATCCGACCGGCCAGACCTGCGGTATTTTTAGCCACGCCGGTTCCGGCAGCGGCAGCCAAGCCGCCAATTTTGTTGCCGATTCCAAGGCTGAGACCTCCGCCGGAGAATGTTCCTGCCAAATCTTGAACCTTCATCATCAGCTTAACGCCAAAGACACAGCAGGCAACCAAGACCAAGAAACCGGCAAATCCGATACTTAACAACTCTTGCAATTTAGCAACATTACTACCATTTAAGGCTTGCTCAACTTCATATAGTCCTCCTTTGCCGCCTGTCAGACCTTGTCCGATAAGAGTGAGCGAAATGTTGACCACAATGCCCATAAAGACATAGATAAACCAACTGTTCATGAACACGCCTACACCTTTACCAAAGTAACTATTGGTCACTTTGAACGGCCAACACAGCAGCAAGAACGGCAATACCATACCGAAAATACCCAGTTGGATGGTGGCGTCAATCAAGTAGAAACCAAAGGCCAAAGATAAGATGAACGAGATAATGTAAATTAACGCACCTTGCAACATCATTGTAAAGTCAGGCATAAATTTTGCGCCTAAAATACTGGATGTCGCAGCATGGGTTGAAACGCACATCAAAGATGACCCGATAGCCTGCGAGGTTGCTAACTCATATTGAACCGCCTCAATAAAGCATAACAGGTTGTTATAAACATACAGAGGCAAAACGCCATCAATACCGGAGCCCACATTAGCCAAAGCCTCACAGGCACCAAGTTGTGACGAACTGCTATAAGACAAAAAGCTAATACCAAACTCAAAACCCGCCTTCAATAAGGGACCTAAGATAAGACCATATGTTATGGTTTTTTCTGTCAATAAAATATAGATAATCAAAATCTTAAACGAGGCTCTGAATATGTCATTTAAGAATTTTGGTGCATCTTGCTTAGTCATGGCACTGACATTTTTCAAAACCATAAATGCAATCCAAATAGCCAGACCGATTAAGAGTAATTTAGCCATGCTGTCACCCAAGGTCATCATGGCACTGGTGGACGCAGTTTGAATCGTGTCAAATATAATCTTAAACATCGGACAGAATAGGCAAGAACGAGCCTCATAAAGTTTATAAGGCAATGGCATACAGCCCTGAGTAGCGCCCTCAACCGTAATAATGGTATTGTCTTTAGTGTTTACCATAAACTTAAGGCAAACCGGAATTTTTTTACCGTGACTGTCTCTCAACTCGCAGTGCTCATAATACTCACTGTCAGCACCGGCATTTTCCAAAATACAAGCTTTTTGCTTAACTTCCGTAACTTTGTTTGCGGCGTCTCTAACTTTCTGAATCTGTTTAGATACACTATCGTTCATTACACCCAAGTTCGAACACAAGCTGTAAAGACTATCGGCAGAAGAACTATAATCATAAACACAATCAGGGATGGCGCCTCTTTGCACCATTTCTTTTACGGTAACAAGCTGTCCCGAAATAGATTTCATCGCGCCTTCAGTGATCTGTATGCCTGCTTTTTTTAGCGCATCCCATATTCCTCCAAGGTCAAACCTACCTGCTGCATCCCAGAAATCATCGCCAGCGCCTTTCAGACCATCTATGGTTTGGTTGAGGTAACTTTTCCAACACCTGATTGCAACGCTATCTCTTGCGGAGGCAAAAGGCTCACTTACTGCTTTAAATTCAGCCTCATTTTCCTTAAAAGCCTCATTTGCTGAAGTTTGCTTTGCGGCCTTACGACCAACTTGAGCAATCCAGTTCTTAACATTTTTCTCTTTGCTGTCATTTTGCGCAAAAGAATCTTTTTCTTTTTTTTCTGCGGCCCAAGACTCGGACGGGGCGGATAAGATAAATCCACCCATCACAGCTAACAAAATCACGGTAAAAAACTTAATTCTAGTCATCGTCGTCGTCCTTGGCAAAGGGATTTCCCAAAATTTTTAACGCTACGAAAAACAAAAGCACAATCACCGCGCCGATAACCCAACCGGCATATTTTGAGGTAAATATTTCAAGAATATCAAAGTAATAGAGCAAGAAAGCCACTGCCACAATCACAATATTTACCGCAAAATCTTTCATTTTTCCTCGTCAAAAACTCTTATAGCTAAGTGTATTGTACCATATAAATTACAAAAAAAGTGTTACAGTTTTTTGATTTTTTTAATATTTCAGCTTTATTCCCCTCTCTGAATTTTTAGAACGGCCGATAACAACAGTGCTTTGATGCACTGTTGTTGAGGAGACGCAATTAGTCGGAATTGGTTGGGGTGAGTTTAAATCTCCCTCTCTAAATTTTTAGAGAGGGAAAGCCGTAGGCAGGGTGAGTTTAAACCTCCCCTCTAAATATTTAGAGAGGAGGTGGCAGCGATAGCTGCCGGAGGTGAGTTTATAGTAAAGGGAAAGACTCTTAATTAAGAACTCCCAACATAACCTTAAACTCATCAGGATTTCAACAAGAGCACAGTTCGCTGATAGCTCCTGTCCTCTTAAGAAATCCGTCTTCCCTAAAAATTTAAGGAAGAACCTCCCAGTCTCGCAGTGACGAACGAAGAAGACCATCATCTCCGACACCCCGAAGAAAATAATAAAAATATAGACAAAATAAACTAAATATGCTAAACTCCACCACAATTACAAATTTTTAATATATTATTCTATGAAAAAACTTCTTTATTTTGCAGGTCTGGTCATGGCCGCTGCAGTCGTTTGGGTTCTTCAAAGTTGCTCAGGTAAGTCACCCTCAAGCACAGGTAGCGCCGGTGATGAAACAGTCGAAATAACGATTATGGACGGGCATTATACAGTCAATCGTTATACTGCGGAAACTTATAGTGGTATACAGCAGATTCGCGGAGCCCTCATGCGTGAGCAAAACCTTGAAGGTGTTGCGCAACCGACAGATGCCTCAACATTTGGCAAAAAAACTGCCGAATTTGAGTGGAAAGCCTTTAAGAATCCGACTAAGGATAAAAATGATCGTTCTGTGTTGGACAAAACACCTGTTTCAGCAGGAACGGTTAAGGTGATTCATTATGAAAAAGGCATTGAAGTTGTCAAAGACGGAAAATCATGGTTCTATGACGCCGCTCATCTTTACAGTGCCAACAACATTGGGGACACTCCTGAAGAAATTTTTACGTTTTGGGCTCAGAAAGAACGCCAAGACCCTAAGATTTCAGCATCGGAGTCGATTTTGCATCCGGGGGTTTGGGAACCGGTAGTCGTCAGTTTTAGTAATATTCTGGATGATGAAATTAATTTCCATCCAATGTATGGACAATCTGATGCAACCATCCTTACGCCTGAGAATTTGGCAATTCGCAACGATTCGCAGGTTAAAAAGGCTAAGGAACTTGTGGTTTCTCAAAAGCTCTACTAAAATTAAGAAAAAAACGCCGGTAACTTCAGTTGCCGACGTTTTTTTGTGTGCCTTATTTTTCTCTAAAACTCACCGTCCTTTAAGAATCGTACGCACTTAGACGCCACATCGGGACTCGACAGCGTTCCGAGCGTATTGGGTTTGAGCACGCATACTTCTTTAATGTCTCCATGCAGATAATCTTCATAAAAAGGCAAAAATTGACGAATTTTTTTCGGCAAATACTCCGCGACTTGTACCAATAGCGGCTTGCAAACAATAATTCCGACCTTATATTTTTTGTTATATTCTGGAATTTTTTGCACACCGTACGGCGTCAAGTCAGACAGAATCGGACCAAATAATTTCTGCGCCCACTTGTATTGCCCGATTCTCTTCCAAAAATTACTGCCTTTGCTGGGCGGATTAATCTCCACAATTTTGCGAATTTTAATTTTTTTCTTCCAATCAGCATCAAAAAACAACAATTTGCGCAAAATCAAAGCGCCTGCGCCATAAGTCACAAACGAAATCTCGCTCACGTCTTCCAAGTGATTCAGAAAAAAGTCGAGTTGCCGCACATGCGAGTCCACCTTCTTATATATAGAGGGGTAGTTCAGCGCCGCCACCATAAAACCATATTTTGTGACCTCACGCCACAACGGCTTAAAAATATTCTTGCTCTGCGCAATCCCTGGAAGCATGACCACCATGTGCCTGCGTTGGCGAGAGAGTTGATAAATCTCAATAACTTTCAAAAACTTTTTATAGCAGTCATCAAACGAGCCGGATTCGCGACGAATATCCCAGTTGTCGAGCAGGCGGTATTCTTTGGTTTTATAGTTCCTCTGGATTCGCCATTTCTGATAAAAAAACACGTCTTCCCAGCGCTGCGATCCGCCTAAAGTAAAAAATTCAAAGCATTTTTCTTTTTTTCGCATGGCGTTTATCCTTATTTAATGGCCGAAATGCCTGTGTTGTTCGGAATCGAGGTCAATGTAATGTACGATTCCGAATCGCTGTTTTTCTCAATCAGAATCTGAATCGCCTTTTTATCTTTAATATATGTCATATGACTGATTCGTGCTCTGACGGTAGCTACATCAGACCAACCAAACTTAGGCATTTCAGATATATAAAAGTCAAAAATCTCGTGCGTGGGGTAGGGCGCGGTAAAAATCAGCGTGCCGCTCCAGTTCTCGCCATAGCCCAAAGCCCGAGTCTCTTCCAAATCAATATATGCCGGTTCAGGAATCGGGATTCCCGTAAAACTGGCAAAAGCCGGCGGAATATCAGAGCCGTCCGTGCCTTTCAACACCAATTTATCGCTCGAACACGCCGAAATCAGCAAAACCAAACCTAAAATAATCTTCTTTAATATAGTCATAAAAGCTACCTTGTTGTCTTTTTTTATTCGTGTAATATATATAAAGTGTATGCCGAATATGGTTAAAAAATATTTATCGCCGGCGACACAACTTTTCTTAAAGTTGAAAAACACGCAAAAACAATGCCCTAGTTTGCGACAGCTTCTTTTGTTCACAAAAAAACGAAAAAAAATGAATTTTTTTGAAAAAATGTGTTGACATGGATGAAGTAATGTCCTATAAACCGTCTTGTCGCGAGGGACGGCAACGAGCTGAAAGGCTTAGAGAGTTGGACTGAGCGGCGGTTATAGAAGAGAGTGAATACGGAAAAGAAAAAGGATACGCAGACGGTGAGCTTTTAGCTCGGAAAAAA